>NZ_JOCX01000016.1 GCF_000717915.1 Streptomyces sp. NRRL S-244 | reverse complement strand
CCCCCAGGCCCTCCGCCCCGCCGGTCCGCAGGCCCTCCGCCCCGCCCGGCGGGACCTCCGGCCCCCATCGCGCGGGCCCGAAGCCCCTGCCGCCGCTGCGGCATTCAGCCCCGGAGATCCGTTCTCCGGGGCTTCGTCCCGCGCTCATGCCCGACGGCTATGATTCCCGGCTTGGGGGTTGGGGTGGGTGGCCGCGTCGCGTGGACGGATCCAGCCGTCGTGTCCGGCCCCGTCATCCGCTCCCCCTGCCCGATGGAAGGTGCCCGTCTCCCGTGGCCACCCGCTCTGCCGTTCCGACAAGCAAGCCCGTCGACATCCGGCCGCCGCACACGGCCGGAGGCCGGGCCGGCAGCGGGAGGCGGTGGCCCGTCCTCGGCGCAGCCGTGGCCCTGTCCTGGGCCCTGCCGCTCCTGCTCCACGCGCTCGCCCTGGACGTGGTGCTCATCCCCGTCCTGGTACTGGCGGTCGCCTCCCTGATCCGCGTGGGCGGAGGGCTCCTCGACCGCCTGGTGGTCGCGTCCTTCCTCCTCTGCGGCGCGGTGATGGCCTTCGGCCTGCTCTTCTCCGTCTGGCCGTGGGGCCTGGCCCCCGTCCCCGGGACCGGCCTCCTGCTGACCGTTCTGTCCGTCACCGGCTGGCTCGCCGGCCGCAGGCCCCGCATACCGCTGCGCCTGCGTGGTTCGGACGCCCTGGTACTCGCGACCGTGGCCGTGGTCTGGCGCTACTTCCACCACCCGCTGGCCGGCAAGTCGACGGCCGACCGGCTGGCCTACTTCGCCACCTCCGAGGACCGGCTCGGACACTTCTCGTACTTCGACGGCATCCACCACGTGGGCGGCTACGCCTTCCTCCACCAGGAGGCGGCCAAGGCGTACATGATGACCCCGGCCGAGGCGGTCTACCCGCAGGGCACGCACTTCCTGATGGCCTGGACCGACGTACTGGTGAAGTCGTCGACCGACGGCGGCTCCGGCCTCGACATGACGTACCGCTACCTCCTGTACGTGCTCGCGGCCTACGCACTGTTCTGCGGCGCACTCGTCTGGGCCGCCCGCTGGATCGGCGGCCCGCGCCTGCGCGGCTGGCGCGCGGCGGCGGTCTGCGCGACCGTGGCGGCGGTGATGATGTCCGGCTCGATGGCGCAGCTGGTCGCGTGGGGCTTCGACTCGGAGACCTTCGGACTGCTGTTCCTGGCCGTCGCGCTGGCGCTCCTCGTACGGCCGGCGATGGGCCGGGCCGAGTTCGTCCTCGTCGGGAGCGCCGCCCTGGTCTCGGTGACCTACGTCTACAACCTCTACGGCGCGCTCGTCGGCATCGCCCTGGCCGCGGTCCTGGTCGTCCACCGGCGGCGCTTCGCCCCGCACCGCCGCCTCGTCGTCGGCGCCCTGGCCGGCGGCGCCCTGATCGCCGCACTGCCCAGCGCCTTCTCCGTCCTGACCAAGCTGGACGTCGCGAAGACGTCCAACCTCGCCGGACCGATGGTCATCCCCGACCGCCCGGTGTTCATCGGCTGCGGGCTGCTCGCCCTGGTGGCCGCCTCCCTGCCGGTGAACCGCAGGACGGGCACGGGGCAGATGGTCCTGGCCCTCGTCCTGGGCGCCACCACGGTGATCGGAGTCTTCGGCGCCTGGCAGAAGCACACCATCGGCTACTACTCGTACTACTTCGAGAAGCTGACCGCCGCCGGCCTCGTGATCGCCTTGATCTCGCTGGGCCTGGTCGGGCTGATGCTCCAGCCCGCCGCACGCACGACGAGCTCCCCGCTGCGCCACCGGGCCGGCCTGCTGCTGCGCTCCGGTCTCGCGACGGCCGCCGCGCTCGCCCTGTTCGGCAACGTCCAGTGGGGAGTGCCGTCCGGCTGGGGGCATCCCTCCGCCTGGTACGACAGCCAGATGATCAAGTGGGCCCGGGGCGAGCACGAGAACGACATCGGCCCGGCGGCCAAAACGCTGGCCGGGCGCGACCTGAAGGGCGTCGGCTCGCCCGTGATCGCGCTCTACGGCGACGACACGTACCTGAACCTGAGGGCGACGTTCCTCGCGCAGGTCCTCACCCATCAGGCGGGCACGATGGTCGGGCTCTACGAGGTCTTCAACGTCAAGATCGGCGGCCCGGCAGCGGTCGACGAGAAGGAGTACCGGGCCTCGCTGGGCCACCTGAAGGGCGCGATCGCGTCCTGCCCGACCCCGCCGACCGTCCTGGTGGGCGACCGGAAGGCGGCCGACCGCCTGAAGCAGGACCTCGCCGACGCCGGCAGCGCCGCGACCGTGGTGTACGCGCCGCTGAAGTGACGGCGCGTACGGGGGCCCGGCGGGTCCGGCGCGCGGCGGTTAGCGGGGGCCGGAGGCGTACGACCAGAAGTGGGTCACTATGTCGGCCAGGAACTGGCGGCCCGCGTCGCCCGCGCCGGCCTCGCCCGAGGCGCCGCCCCAGCTCAGGGTGGCCACCATCTTCGACTGGTAGTCCCCGTGCAGCCGCTCCAGGACCGGCTCCAGGTGCTGCTTCGGAACCGGCAGCAGCTTGGCCAGCGGCTTCACGTACGCCTGCCAGCGGGTGGTCACCGCGTTGCGCAGGAGCTCGGCCAGTTCGTCCTGCTTGCCCGTCGCCGCCACGAACTGGGCCAGCGACAGCCCGAGCACCTGCGCCAGGGCCACGGACTGCCGTTCGTTGCCCTTCCAGCGCCCGGTGTCCTCCATCTTCTGGTACGCGGCCGTCTCCATCCCGATCCGCCGGGCCAGCTCGTCCGCGGCCATGCCGCGGGCCATCCGGTGCTCCCGCAGGGTCACGGGCTCGGCGAGCAGTTCGCCGGGGGCGCACCACAGGACGCCGGCCAGCGCCGTGAGCTCGGCGGAACTCGGCGATATCTCACCGCGCTCCCAGGCCATCACGGTCTCGGGCTCGACGATCAGTCCGTACTGGGCACGCAGGCCATAGGCGACATGACCGGGAGCCATGCCCAGGGCTGCGCGGAGGCGACGCGCGGCGGGGGCATTGAAGGGAGGGCTGGAGTGCACAGGGCACACCGTAGGAGTGCCCAAGGGGTGGCGACTACAGACCGTTCAAACAAGCCCAGAACTCGTAGGAACGTCCTAGGGAGTTCAACGTCGGGGGCGAGTTTCCCGGCGACTGTCCGGTAATCGGACCAGTACTAGATCCATTTCCCAGCGTACGGTTCCGGCCGACCGCGCGAAACCCCTCCGCACGATGTTCACCGATCTTCCTCACCCCCTCCTGAACCGGCCTCCCACCCCGTGCGTGATCCATGTCGGGGCCCTCGCATACGGGGGTGGCGAGGGCCCCACCCCTCACCCCGATCCGGTCCTTGCCTTGACGTCGGCGTCAAGGCTTACGGTCGGGGCATGCGAATCGGCGAACTGGCGGAGCGGGCCGGGACCAGCACGCGGACCCTGCGGTACTACGAGTCGCGCGGACTGCTGCCCGCACGCCGCACCGGCAACGGCTACCGCACGTACGACGAGGACGACCTGCGGCTGCTGCGCCAGATCCGCATGCTCCAGGACTTCGGCTTCGAGCTGGAGGAGACCCGCCCGTTCGTCGACTGCCTGCGCGCCGGCCACCCCGCCGGGGACTCCTGTCCCGCGTCGCTGGCCGTGTACCGGCGCAAGCTCGCCGAGCTCGACGGGCTGATCGGCCAGCTGGCCGACGTACGGGAGCAGGTCGCGCGGCAGCTCGCCGCCGCCGAGGAAGCCGCCGGGGAGGCGGCTTCGCCGCGCTGTGAAATGACCGGACCGTAAGACCGGACCACGAGAAGTGAGGGGAACGAGATGATCCACGCCGAAGGTGTCGCCGAGGTGACCGACCAGGACTTCGAGGCGGAGGTGCTCGCCGAGCGGGGGCGGCCCGTCCTCGTGGAGTTCACCGCCGACTGGTGCGGGCCGTGCCGGCAGCTCGCGCCCGTGCTGTCCGCCGTCGCCGCCGAGGAGGCCGACCGCCTCAAGGTCGTGCAGATCGACGCGGACAGCAACCCCGCCACCGTCGTCCGGTACGGGGTGCTGTCCATGCCGACCCTGCTCGTCTTCCGCGACGGCGAGCCCGTGAAGCAGATGGTCGGGGCCCGCGCCAAGCGCAAGCTTCTTCAGGAGCTGGAGGACGTCACCGGCGTCACCGGCGCAACCGCCGTCACCCGCGCCACCGCCGTCACCCGCGCCACCGCCGTCACGGCCTGAGCCAGACCGTCGCCAGCGGCGGGAGGGTCATGCGCAGGCTCGCCGGGCGGCCCTGCGCGGGCACGGGCTCGGGCCGCAGCGGCTGCAGGTGGCGCACGCCGCTGCCGCCGTACTGCTCCAGGTCCGTGTTCAGGACCTCCCGCCACCACGGCACCTCCTCCGGGACGCCGATCCGGTAGCCGTGCCGCACCACCGGCGAGAAGTTCGAGACGCACAGCAGCTGCGAGCCGTCCTGCGCGTAGCGCAGGAACGCGAAGACGTTGTCCTCCGCCGCGTCCGCGTCCACCCACGCGAAGCCCTCCGGCACGCTGTCCCGCTCCCACAGCGCGGGCGCCGCCGTGTACGTGCGGTTCAGGTCGCGCACGAGGTCGCGCACGCCCCGGTGGTCGGCGGCCGCGGCGTACGAGGAGTCCAGCAGCCACCAGTCCGGCCCGTACGTCTCCGACCACTCCGAACCCTGGGCGAACTCCTGCCCCATGAACAGCAGTTGCTTGCCGGGGTGGGCCCACATGAAGCCCAGGTACGCACGGTGTATGGCCCGCTGCTGCCACCAGTCACCGGGCATCTTCGACACCAGCGAGCCCTTGCCGTGCACCACCTCGTCGTGCGAGATCGGCAGCACGTAGTTCTCGCTGTACGCGTAGATCATCCCGAACGTCATGTCGTGGTGGTGGTACTTGCGGTGCACCGAATCCTTCGACGCGTAGCGCAGGGTGTCGTGCATCCAGCCCATGTTCCACTTCAGCCCGAAGCCGAGCCCGCCCCCGTCCGTCGGCCGGGTCACGCCCTCCCACGCCGTGGACTCCTCCGCGATCGTCACCACGCCCGGACAGCGCCGGTACACCGTCGCGTTCATCTCCTGGAGCAGCGCCACCGCGTCCAGGTTCTCCCGCCCGCCGTGCTCGTTCGGCGTCCACTCGCCCTCGCCGCGCGAGTAGTCCAGGTAGAGCATCGAGGCGACGGCGTCCACCCGCAGCCCGTCCACGTGGAACTCCTGGCACCAGTACACGGCGTTCGCGACGAGGAAGTTGCGGACCTCCTTGCGGCCGTAGTCGAACTCCAGCGTCCCCCAGTCCGGGTGCGCGGCCCGCCGCGGGTCGTGGTGCTCGTACAGCGGCCGTCCGTCGAACTCGGCGAGCGCCCACTCGTCGCGCGGGAAGTGCGCGGGCACCCAGTCGACGATCACCCCGATCCCGGCCCGGTGCAGCGCGTCCACGAGGAAGCGGAAGTCGTCCGGGCCGCCCATCCGCGAGGTCGGCGCGTAGAACCCGGTGACCTGGTAGCCCCACGAGCCGCCGAAGGGGTGCTCGGCGACCGGCATCAGCTCCACGTGCGTGAAGCCCAGCTCCTTGACGTACGGGGGGAGCTGCTCGGCCAGCTGCCGGTACGAGAGCCCCGGCCGCCAGGAGGCCAGGTGCAGCTCGTACACCGAGAACGGGGCCTGGTGCGCCGGGCGGGCCCCGCGCCGCGCCATCCACTCCGCGTCCTGCCACGCGTAGTGGGACGCGGTGACCACCGAGGCAGTGGCCGGCGGGACCTCCGCGGCGCGGGCCATCGGGTCGGCGCGCAGGGTGTGGCTGCCGTCCGGCCGCGTGATGTCGTACTTGTAGAGCGCGCCCTCGCCCACCCCCGGCAGGAACAGCTCCCACACGCCGCTCGCGCCCAGCGAGCGCATCGGGTACGCGACCGAGTCCCAGTACGAGAAGTCCCCCGTGACCCGCACCCCCTGGGCGTTCGGCGCCCACACCGTGAACCGGGTGCCGGCCACGCCCTGGTGCTCCATCGGCCGGGCGCCGAGCGCCGTCCACAGCTCCTCGTGCCGGCCCTCGCCGATCAGGTGCAGGTCCAGCTCGCCGAGCGCGGGCAGGAACCGGTAGGGGTCGTGCACCTCGATCTCGTCCTCGTCGTACGCGACCAGCAGCCGGTAGTCCGGCACGCCGGTCAGCGGCAGCAGCCCCGAGAACAGCCCGTGGCCGTCGTCGTGGAGCTCGGCCCGCAGCCCCTTCGCGATGATCGTGACCGCCTTGGCGTACGGGCGCAGCACGCGGAAGACCACCCCGTCCCGCCGGGTCCGGGCGCCCAGCACCCCGTGGGGGTCGTGGTGGCGGCCCTCCAGCAGCCGGGCCCGTTCCGCGGCCCCGAGCGCGGGCGCCGGCCGTACCCCGTGCGCGGGAGCCCGCCGGGCGCGCGGTGCCTGGGCTCTGCGCGGAGCCGCCGCGGCCGGAGCCGGGGGCGGGGGCGGCGGGGTGGTGGAGGGTGACTGACGGGCGGGGCTCACGTGTGCGGCCTCCTAGGCGGCTGCGGGCGGGGGTGGGGGGAGAGGGAGGGGAAGCCTTCGGCGGTGGCGGGCCCGGCGCCCGGCTGCGTCCGGCCGAATCCCCGGTCCGCGCCGGCGGCCAGCCGCCGGATCGCGGCCATCGGCACGTGCAGCCAGTCGGGGCGGTGCCGGGACTCGTAGCGCGCCTCGTACACCGCCTTGTCGGTCTCGTACGCGCGCAGCAGGACGAGGTCCTCGCGGGGGTCGCGGCCGGTGGTGCGGGCGTAGCCCTCGCAGAAGGCGGCCCGGCAGGCGTCCGCCCAGGCGGGGGCGAACGGGCGGTGGGAGCGGGCCGCGTAGTCGAACGAGCGCAGTATCCCGGCGATGTCGCGGACGGCCGGTTCGGGGCGGCGGCGGTCGGCCAGCGGCCGGGCCGGCTCGCCCTCGAAGTCGATCAGCGCCCAGCTGCCGTCGGCGGTGCGCAGGGTCTGGCCCAGGTGCAGGTCCCCGTGGATCCGCTGGGCGGGCACCCCGGCCCCGCGGGACACGGCCAGCGCGTCGAACGCCCCGCGCAGCCCCGCCTCGTACGGGCGCAGCGCGGGCACCTCGCGGGCGGTGGCCGCCAGCCGGGCCGTCATCCCGGAGGCGAGCCGGGCGGTCTGCTCGGGGCCCAGCGCGAGGGTGGGCAGTGCGGCGGCGAGCGCGCTGTGGACCTCGGCGGTGGCCCGGCCCAGCGCGTGCGCCTCGGAGGTGAAGTCGGCCCCGGCGCGGAGCCGGCCCAGCGCGAGCTGCCAGCCGTCGTCGGAGCCGCGCAGATAGGGCTGGAGCACGCCCAGGGTCAACGGTTCTCCACCGGGCAGCGCGGCCTCGTACCAGGCGACCGGCGCGGGGACCCGCGCGCACCCGGCGGCGGCCAGCGCTCTCGGCAGCTCCAGGTCGGGATTGACCCCGGGGCCGACCCGGCGGAACACCTTCAGGATGTACGAATCCCCGTAGATCAGCGAGGAGTTGGTCTGCTCCCCGGACAGCGGCCGGGGGGCGAGCGCCGCCGGGATCAGCGCCATCGGGTCGCGGTCGAAGCGCAGCGGGCCGACGGTGCCGGGGGAGCGCAACCGCTCCAGCAACAGCGCCGCCAGCCGCGGATCGCCCAGTCCCTCGTACACGCACTGGCCGGCGTACGGGCCCTGCTCGGCGCGCCCGATCAGCGCGGGCGCCAGGGCGGGCGGCAGCGCGGGGCGGACGCCGAGCAGCAGCTGGTAGCAGTCGCCGTCGACGTCCAGGAGCAGATGGACGAGCCGGGGGGAGGAGCCCGGCGGGAGCAGGTCCGCCGCCGAGATCATCCGGAGCCGGCCGATGCGCCGGCCCTTGCCGGCGAACCAGCGCTGGAGCGGCAGCCAGTCCCGGAGCATCGGCTCCAGCGGACTGAGTCCGGTCGTGCTCGTCGTCCCGGCGGATGCAGCCTCCGACATGGCGTCGCGTCCTTTCCCCGGGCCGTCACAGAATGCGGAGAGTGTCCCGGATCGCGTCAGTTGCTTCTCCGGTGGTGTACGAGTGTCGGGTCAGGATGATCCGTACAGGGGCGGGCGATTGACCCATTCGCGCGCCCACCCCGTACTCGGCGGCTACTCGGTGCGCAGGCGGAACCAGTAGAAGCCGTGCCCCGCGAGCGTGAGGAGGTACGGCCACTCGCCGATCGGCGGGAAGCGCACGTCACCCGTGAGCTCCACCGGGACCCGCCCGTTGAACGACCGCAGGTCCAGTTCGGTGGGCTGCGCGAAGCGGGAGAAGTTGTGCACGCACAGCACCAGGTCGTCCCCGTACTCGCGCAGGAAGGCCAGTACCGCCGGGTTGGACGAGGGCAGTTCGGTGTACGAGCCGAGGCCGAAGGCCGGGTTCGCCTTGCGGACCTCGATGAGCCTGCGGGTCCAGTGCAGCAGTGAGGAGGGCGATGCCATCGCGGCCTCGACATTGGTGACCTGGTACCCGTAGACCGGGTCCATGATGACCGGCAGGTTCAGCCTGCCCGGATCGCAGGAGGAGAAACCGGCGTTGCGGTCCGGGGTCCACTGCATCGGGGTGCGCACCCCGTCGCGGTCGCCGAGCCAGATGTTGTCGCCCATGCCGATCTCGTCGCCGTAGTAGAGCACCGGCGAGCCGGGCAGCGACAGCAGCAGGGCGGTGAACAGCTCCATCTGGTTGCGGTCGTTGTCGAGGAGCGGGGCGAGCCGGCGCCGGATGCCGATGTTGGCCCGCATCCGCGGGTCCTTGGCGTACTCGGCGTACATGTAGTCGCGCTCTTCGTCGGTGACCATCTCGAGGGTGAGCTCGTCGTGGTTGCGCAGGAAGATGCCCCACTGGCAGCGGTCCGGGATCGCCGGGGTCTTGGCCAGGATTTCGGAGACGGGATAGCGCGACTCTCTTCGTACGGCCATGAAGATGCGCGGCATGACGGGGAAATGGAACGCCATGTGGCATTCGTCCCCGCCGCTCGCGAAGTCGCCGAAGTAGTCGACGACGTCCTCGGGCCACTGGTTGGCCTCGGCGAGCAGCACGGTGTCGGGGTAGTGCGCGTCGATCTCGGCGCGGACCCGCTTGAGGAGCCGGTGGGTGCGCGGCAGGTTCTCGCAGTTGGTGCCCTCCTCGGCGTACAGGTAGGGCACGGCGTCGAGCCGGAAGCCGTCGATGCCGAGGTCGAGCCAGAAGCGCAGTGCCGAGACGATCTCCTCCACGACGGCCGGGTTCTCGTAGTTGAGGTCCGGCTGGTGCGAGAAGAAGCGGTGCCAGTAGTACTGCTTGCGGACCGGGTCGTACGTCCAGTTCGAGGTCTCGGTGTCGATGAAGATGATGCGGGCGTCCTGGTACTGCTTGTCGTTGTCGGCCCACATGTAGTAGTCGCCGTACGGACCGTCCGGGTCCTTGCGGGACTGCTGGAACCACTCGTGCTGGTCGCTCGTGTGGTTCATGACGAAGTCGATGATCACCCGCATGCCGCGGTGGTGCGCGGCGTCCACGAACTCCACGAAGTCGGCGAGGTCGCCGAACTCGGGCAGCACGGACGTGTAGTCGGCGACGTCATAGCCCCCGTCACGGAGCGGCGAGGCGAAGAACGGCGGCAGCCAGAGGCAGTCGACGCCCAGCCACTGCAGGTAGTCGAGCTTGGCGGTGAGCCCCTTCAGGTCTCCTACGCCGTCGCCGTTGCTGTCGTGGAAGGACCGTACGAGCACCTCGTAGAAGACCGCCCGCTTGAACCAGTCGGGATCGCGGTCCTTCGCGGGGGTGTCCTCGAACGTGTCGTGGACGGGATCGTTGATCATCATGTGGTGGGTGACCCTCCGGTGGGCGGGGACGGTCGCAGAGCCGCGAGTACGTGTGCGGGCGTTCGGCCCGGCTCCAGGCGTACGTAGTTGGCCCTGCCCCAGTGGTAGGTCTCGCCGGTGAGCTCGTCGCGCACCGCGAGGGACCCG
This sequence comes from Streptomyces sp. NRRL S-244, assembly GCF_000717915.1. Classification (GTDB taxonomy): domain Bacteria; phylum Actinomycetota; class Actinomycetes; order Streptomycetales; family Streptomycetaceae; genus Streptomyces. Next base: position 139,312 of record NZ_JOCX01000016.1, on the reverse strand, counting down.
TGCCAGTCGAGGCCGAGTACCGGCATGTCCAACGAGACCGTCGCCTCCTGGGTGTGGTGCGGATCGAGGTTGACGACCACCAGTACGGAATTGGCGCCCGCGTGCTTCGAATAGGCGATCACCTGGTCGTTGTCGGTCGTGTGGAAATGGATGTCGCGCAGCTGCTGGAGCGCCGGGTTGCGGCGGCGCATCCGGTTCAGGGCGGTGATCAGCGGGGCGATCGTGCGGCCCTCGCGGTCCGCGGCCGCCCAGTCGCGTGGCCGGAACTCGTACTTCTCGGAGTTCAGGTACTCCTCGCTGCCCTCCCGGACCGGGGTGTTCTCGCAGAGCTCGTACCCGGCGTAGACGCCCCAGGTGGGGGAGAGGGTGGCGGCGAGGACGGCGCGCACCTCGAAGGCGGGGCGGCCGCCCTGCTGGAGGTACTCGTGGAGGATGTCGGGCGTATTGACGAAGAAATTCGGCCGCATGACGGAGGCGGAGCGGGTGTCCGCGAGCTCGGTCAGGTACTCGGTCAGCTCGGCCTTCGTGTTGCGCCAGGTGAAGTACGTGTACGACTGCTGGAAGCCGATGGCGGCGAGCGTGCGCATCATGGCGGGCCGGGTGAAGGCCTCGGCCAGGAAGATCACGTCGGGGTCGGACTTGTTGATGTCCGCGATCACCTTCTGCCAGAAGACGACCGGCTTGGTGTGCGGATTGTCCACCCGGAAGATGCGGACCCCGTGCTCCATCCAGTACCGCAGGATGCGGACGGTCTCCTCGACGAGCCCGGCCATGTCGGTGTCGAAGTGGATCGGGTAGATGTCCTGGTACTTCTTCGGCGGGTTCTCGGCGTACGCGATCGTCCCGTCGGCCCGGTGGCGGAACCACTCGGGGTGCTTCTCCACCCAGGGGTGGTCCGGGGAGCACTGGAGCGCGAAGTCGAGCGCGATCTCCATGCGCAGCTCGCGGGCGCGGGCGACGAAGGCGTCGAAGTCCTCGATCGTGCCGAGGTCGGGGTGGACGGCGTCGTGGCCGCCTTCGGTGGAGCCGATGGCCCACGGCACCCCGGGGTCCCAACTTCCAGCCGAAAGAGTGTTGTTCGGGCCCTTGCGGTACGTACTCCCAATGGGGTGGATCGGTGGCAGGTACACCACGTCGAATCCCATCGCGGCGACGGCCGGCAGCCGCTCGGCGGCGGTGCGCAGCGTTCCGCTCACGGGCTCCTCGCCGGGCTCGACGACGGCGCCCTCGGAGCGCGGGAACATCTCGTACCAGGAGCCGAAGAGGGCCCGCTTGCGCTCCACGACCAGCGGCAGGGCCTTGGAGGCGGTGACCAGCTCCCGGTACGGGCGCCGGGCGAGGGCGGCCTGGACCGGGGGCGCGAGGGCGGCGGCGTACCGCAGCGAGACCGGGCGGTCCTCGTCGCGCATCGCCTCGGCGGCGGCCAGGACGTGCTCGCGGCCGTCCTTCTTCGGGATCCGGGAGCCGGCCCGTTCGTAGAGCTCGGCGCCTTCGAGCAGCGTGAGCCCGGGGTCGATGCCCGCGGGGATCTTGATGGCGGCGTGGGCCTGCCAGGTGCCGACCGGGTCGCTCCACGCCTCGACGGTGTACGTCCACCTCCCCTCGACCTCGGCGGAGACCCGCGCGCCCCACCGGTCGGTGCCGGGCGCGAGCTCGCGCATCGGCACGGGGGGCCGCAGCCGCCCGGCGGGGTCGCGGAGCACGACATGGGCGGCGACGGCGTCGTGGCCCTCGCGGAACACGGTGGCGGAGATCTCGAAGACCTCTTCCACGACCGCCTTGGCGGGTCTGGCCCCGCAGTCGACGGCGGGGCGGACGTCCAGCACGGGAATGCGACCGATCATGATGGGATCACCTGGGGGCAGTTCGCAGGGCTCGGTGACAACAGCCCAGCCGGAGCACCGGCTGGTCGTGCACGCTCTGTTCGCTCTGTTTCTAGCCGCTCGGAAGACGGCTGGGCTGCGGGCATGGCCGCTCCTGTCCGCGTTCACTCGGGTGGCGGGAGAGGTGGTGGGGCGGGGTGCCGTGCGTGTACGCGGGGAGCCCTGCCCACTCTCACCCCGCTCAATCCGTGCGCTCGGTTAACTACTCGTACGTAGTCGCGCGGCCCAGACCAAGGTCTTGGCCGACATCTGCCGAGGCTCAGTCAAGTCGGTTGGGACTAACGGATGTACGTCGTGAAACCCCCGCCCCACGGGCACCGCAGGCACCATCTGCGACCGGTTATTTGGGGCGGTGAGGGCGGAATATCCGGAGTGACAGCGCTCTCCGGAGGAGGGATCATGGGGCCCGTCTCGGTGAGTTCCGCGTGCGTTTCCGACCGACGGAATGTCCTGAATTCACTTCACCTTTTTCGAAGGAACGTTCCTGTTGCGTCCCACTCGTACGGTGGTCCTGCTCGCCGCGGGCCTCGTCACTCTTTTCGGTGTCCCCGGCGCCGCCGCGGCCGATACGCCGGCCTCGCTCTACGTCGACAACGCCGACGCCCACTGCTCCGACGCCGGCTCCGGCGCACAGGCGGCCCCGTTCTGTACGATCTCGGCGGCCGCCAGGATCGTGAAGCCGGGCCAGACCGTGCGGATCGCACCGGGCGAGCCGTACGACGAGTCCGTCACCGTCGACCGCTCCGGCGAGCCGGGCAGGCCGATCGCCTTCGTGTCCGGCGCGGCCGACGGCTACAGCCGGGTGGACCTGGGCAAGGGCCTGACCGTCAGCGGTGCGGGCCACGTGGTGGTGCGCGGGATGTACATCGGCGACGGCATCCGCGTCTCCCGGTCCACCGACGTCGAGTTGGACCGGATCCACAGCGGCGGGGGTGAGCTCGACGGCCTCGTCGTCGGGGAAGCAAGCGCGGACGTGCGCTTCACCCGCAGCTCGGTGTGGGGGGTCCGGATCGAGGGCGGCGCGCGGGGCACCGTCCTCAGCCGCAACGAGCTCAACGGAACCCTGGGGTCGAGCAACGTCGCGGTGGTGGACGCGCCCGGCACGGTCATCACCAACAACGACTTCTCCGCCCTCTGCGGGGCGACCGTGTCGTTCAGCGGCGCCTCGACCGGCTCCGCACTGTTCAACAATGTGATCTTCAGCGAGTCCACCCACAGCAGTTGCCGCTCGGCGGGTCCGCGGGGCGGCCTCGACGTGTCGCAGAGCGCGGCCGAGGGCACGCGAGTCGACTACAACGTGTTCAGCGGTCACGGAACGCCGGCGGTGAACCCATACACCTGGGCCGGCAAGGCCTACCCGGGCCCGGCGGCCTTCCAGGCCGCCACCGGCCAGGGCGCGCACGACCTCCTGGCCCCCGACGGCTACAAGGTCGGCGCGATCGACGGCTCACCCACCATCGACTCGGCCGACGCGACCGCTCCGGGCGTCCTGCCCACCGACATCTACGGCAAGCCCGCCGCCGACGACCCCCGCGTCCCGAACACCGGCAAGGACGGCGGCTATCTGGACCGCGGCGCCCGCGAGACCCAGGACCGGCTGAAGGGTGTCCGGCTGGACCTCGACCAGTACTGGGCGCCGGTGGGCACCACGGTGAAGGCGACGGCCGTCGCGGACAACCGCTGGCCGGGCGCGCTGACCTTCCGCTACGACTTCGGTGACGGCACGGCCCCCACCGTGACCAGGGCGACCACGGCGGAACACGTCTACAACGCGCCCTGTGCGTGGTGCGCGGTCACGGTGACGGCCGTCTCCGACGCCGGGGAGACGGTGTCCGACTCGAAGTCGACGAACGTGACCGCAGCCGGTCCGCTCACCGCTGCCCTCACCGTGGATCCCGTTCTGCCGACCTCGGACAACCCGATCGGCCACACCCGTCCGCTGAGCGTGGGCGTCGACCTCTCGGCCTCCGCTGCGCCGTGGCCGGTGGAGAGCGTGGACTTCGACTTCGGTGACGGCGCCACCGAGCACCAGACCGGTCTGTCCGGCACGGGTCACACCTACGCCCGGCCCGGTGAGTACAAGGTGACGCTCACCCTCCGCGACGCGAAGGGGGCCACGTCCACGGCCACCCGGAGCGTGAAGGTCGACTACGCGCCGTCCGGCTATGTCGCCACGGCCCCGTTCCGGCTGCTGGACACGCGGAGCAACGGCACCGTCCTCCGGGGCGGAAGCCCCACCGCGGTGACCCTGCCGGTCGGGCTGTCCGTTCCGGATCACGTCCTGTCCGGCAGCATGGCCGCCGCCGTCCTCAACGTGACCGTCACCGGGGCCTCCGAGGACACCCACCTGAGCGTGTGGCCCTCCGGCCAGCCGCGCCCGGAGACCTCGAACGTCAACGTCCGCAAGGGCGGTACCTCCTCCAACACGGTCACCGTGCCGGTCGGCGCCGACGGCAAGGTCTCGGCCCAGCTCAACTCCGGCAGCGCCGCGCTCGTCGTCGACTTCGTCGGCTACTACCAGCCCGGGATCGGCCAGCGGTTCAGCCCGATCGCCCCGACCCGCCTCGCCGACACCCGCGCCGCCGGCGGAGCGCTCGGCGCCGGCCAGACCCGGACCGTCAAGGTGGCCGGAGTGGGCGCGATCCCCGCCGACGCCACCGCCGTCGCGCTCAACCTGACCGGAACCGCCAGCACCGAGAACGCCCACGTCATCGCCTACCCCGACCCGGCGAAGCGGCCCGCGACCTCGAACCTCAACCTGGAACCCGGCAAGGACAAGTCGAACCAGGCCATCGTCCCGGTCGGCCCCGGCGGCACGATCACCCTCTACACCAACACCGGCTCCACGCACCTGGTCCTCGACGCGGTGGGCTGGTACGGCAAGGACGGCAAGGCCCTGTTCACGCCGACCGTGCCGCGCCGCCTCGCCGACACCCGCGCCACCGGCAAGCTCGCCCCCGGCGCCACCACCACCGTGGCCGGCCTGCCCGCCGGCGCCATAGGCGCCGCGCTCAACGTCACCGCGACCGACTCCACCGGCCCCGGGTTCCTGACCGTGTACGGATACGGCACCGCCCGGCCGGAGGCCAGCAGCCTCAACACCCGTCCCGGTGACACCGTCCCCAACCACGTCACCACCCCGGTGGCCGACGGCCGCGTCAGCATCTCCAACAGCCACGGCGGCAGCACCCACGTGATCACCGACCTGCTCGGCTACTTCACGCAGCCCTGACCCGTACCGACCGACCCGCAGCACCCGCAACACCCGCAACACCCGCCGCCCCGGCCACCCGTGCACCGCACGCGGCGGCCGGGGCGGCGGCGTTCGGCGGCCGAGGCACCGTGGCAGGGCGGGGCGAGGTGAAGCTAGCCTTCCCGGGGTGATGCGCGGACGCACAGCGTGGTGCGGCCGCTTCGATCCGCAATCGCCTGCGAAGGTAGAACGTGTGAAGGCTATCCGTCGATTCACCGTGCGCCCCGTCCTCCCGGAACCATTGCTTCCGCTTGCCGATCTCGCGCGTAATCTGCGCTGGTCCTGGCATGCCGAGACCCGTGAACTCTTCCAATCCGTCGACCCCGAGGGCTGGCAGGCCGCCGGCGGCGATCCCGTCCGGCTGCTCGGCGCGGTCTCCGCACCCCGGCTCGCGGAACTGGCCGGCGACCGGCGGTTCCTGCGGCGGCTCGCCGTCGTCGCCGCCGACCTCGACGACTACGTCCACGGCGGGAGGTGGTACCAGAGCCACGAGGACCATGCCGAGCTGCCCGCCGGGATCGCCTACTTCTCCCCCGAGTTCGGGATCACCGCCGCCCTGCCGCAGTACTCCGGCGGGCTCGGGATCCTCGCCGGGGACCACCTCAAGGCCGCCAGCGACCTCGGCGTCCCCCTCATCGGAGTGGGACTGCTGTACCGCCACGGCTACTTCCGCCAGTCCCTCTCCCGCGACGGCTGGCAGCAGGAGCACTACCCCGTCCTCGACCCCAACGAGCTCCCCGTCTCCCTGCTGCGCGACGGCGAGGGGGCCCCGGCCCGGGTGACCCTGAGCCTGCCCGGCGGCCGGGCCCTGCACGCTCACATCTGGCAGGCCCGCGTCGGCCGCGTACCGCTGCTGCTCCTCGACTCCGACGTCGAGGACAACGACTCCGGCGCCCGCGAGGTGACCGACCGGCTCTACGGCGGCGGCAGCGACCACCGCCTCCTCCAGGAGATGCTGCTCGGCATCGGAGGCGTGCGCGCGGTGCGCACGTACTGCGGGATCACCGGGCATCCCGACCCCGAGGTGTTCCACACGAACGAGGGACACGCCGGCTTCCTCGGGCTCGAACGCATAAGGGAACTGGAAGGGGAGCAGGGGCTCGGCTTCGAGGCCGCCGTCGAGGCGGTGCGCGCCGGGACCGTGTTCACCACGCACACGCCGGTGCCCGCCGGCATCGACCGCTTCGAGCGGGCCCTGGTCGCCCGGCACTTCGGGCCCGGCGCGGAGCTGGCCGCCCTGCCGGTCGACCGGATCCTGGAACTGGGCGCCGAGTCCTATCCCGGCGGCGACCCCGGGGTCTTCAACATGGCGGTGATGGGGCTGCGCCTGGCCCAGCGGGCCAACGGGGTCTCCACCCTGCACGGGGCGGTCAGCCGCGGCATGTTCGCCGGGCTGTGGCCGGGCTTCGACCCGGCCGACGTGCCGATCACCTCCGTGACCAACGGTGTGCACGCCCCGACCTGGGTGGCCCCCGAGGTGGTCCGCCTCGGCGTCCGCCAGATCGGTGCCGGGCGGACCGAGGACGCCCTGTCGGTGGGCGGCTCCCAGCGCTGGGACGCGGTCGCCGACATCGCCGACCAGGACATCTGGGACCTGCGGCGCGTACTGCGCGAGCAGCTGGTGCAGGAGGTGCGCGACCGGCTGCGGGCCTCGTGGCTCCAGCGCGGGGCCGCGGAGGCCGAACTCGGCTGGGTGGACTCCGTACTCGACCCGGACGTGCTCACCATCGGGTTCGCCCGGCGCGTGCCCTCGTACAAGCGGCTCACGCTGATGCTGCGCGACCCCGAGCGGCTGCGCGCGCTGCTGCTCGACCCGGACCGGCCCGTGCAGATCGTCGTGGCGGGCAAGGCGCACCCGGCCGACGACGGGGGCAAGCGGCTCGTTCAGGAGCTGGTGCGGTTCTCCGACGATCCGCGGGTGCGGCACCGGATCGTCTTCCTGCCCGACTACGGCATGGCCATGGCGCAGAAGCTCTACCCGGGCTGCGACGTCTGGCTGAACAACCCGCTGCGGCCGCTGGAGGCCTGCGGCACCAGCGGGATGAAGGCGGCGCTCAACGGCTGCCTCAACCTGTCCGTACTGGACGGCTGGTGGGACGAATGGTTCGAACCGGACTTCGGCTGGGCCATCCCGACGGCCGACGGGCTCGGGACGGACGAGGACCGGCGCGACGACCTGGAGGCGGGCGCCCTCTACGAGTTGATCGAGGACCGGGTCGCGCCGCGGTTCTACGACCGGGCCGGCCGCAGCGGACTGCCGGTGCGGTGGATCGAGATGGTCCGGCGCACCCTCGTCTCGCTGGGGCCCAAGGTGCTCGCGGGCCGCATGGTGCGGGAGTACGTGGAGCGCCTGTACGCGCCGGCCGCGCGCGCCCACCGGGCCCTGAACGTGGACGCGGCACGGGACCTGGCCTGGTGGAAGGGCCGGGTCCGGGCGGCCTGGCCGCGGGTCGTCGTCGAGCACGTGGAGGCGCTGGCCGCGGCTCCGGTGAACGGCACCGCCGAGCTCGGGGCCACCCTGACCCTGCGCGTGCGGGTGGCGCTGGACGCGCTCACGCCCGAGGACGTGGAGGTGCAGGCCGTCGCCGGGCGGGTGGATCCGCAGGACGTGATCCGCGACGGGCGGCCCTTCCCGCTCAAGCCGACCGCCGGGCCCGACCTGGAGGGGCGCTGGATGTACGAGGGCCCGCTGGCCCTCGACCGTACGGGGCCCTACGGGTACACCGTACGGATCCTGCCGGCGCACCCGATGCTGGCGACACCGGCCGAACTGGGGCTGGTCGCGGCCCCGGTGGACACCGAATCGGCCGGTGACGCGGGCGCGGGGGGCGGCGTACTCCTGCGCTAGGTCAGGGGGCGGGCGGCGGATCGACCAGCCGCCCGCCCTCCACCAGCATCCCGGCCCGCTTGATGTTGCGCAGGGTCGGGATCACCTCCACGTGCTGGATGCCGGGCACCGCGCCGATCCGCTCGGTCATGTAGGTGTACAGCTCGTCGGTGTCCCGGCACACCACCGCGGCCATCAGGTTGGCCGTGCCCGTCACCGCGGCCGCGAACGGCACCTCCGGATGGCCGGCCAGCGCGGCGCCCGCCTCCGCCAGCCGCGCCGGCGCCGCGGTCAGCAACAGCGTCGCCTCCGCGTCGAAGCCCAGGGTCGAGGGGACGAGCTCCAGGTCGAAGTAGAGCGCCCGCAGCTCCCGCAGCCGGTCCAGCCGCCGGCGCGCGGTGGACTCCGACAGGCCGGAGGCCCGGGCCAGCTCCGGATAGCCGGCCCGGCCGTCGTGGGCCAGCACCGCGAGCAGCGCGTGCTCGGCCTCGTCCAGGGCGTACCGCTCCCGCTCCTGCCCGTGCACCACGGGCGGCCTGGCCGGGGCCCGCCCCAGCGCCGCGATCTGCTCGGGCCGCAGTACGTCCAGGCCGCACCACCCCGTCGGGCCGCCGATGTACACCCGCAGGATGGTGTGGGCGCTGACCCCGGTCACCCGGCGGGTGCGCGGGAGCTTGTCCAGCAGCAGGCCGTCGCGGTCCTGCCGGGTCCGGGCCTTGGTCAGGCAGTTGATCTCGGTGCCGCCGGAGCCGAGCTTCACCCAGGAGATGTCCGGCCGCCGGGCCAGCGCCTCGGCCACCGCGAGCGCGGCGTCCGGCGCGCACTGCACCCGCAGCCAGGATTCGAAGAGCCCGACCCGGTTGCCCAGCGGCAGCCCGATCACGCGGAGCAGGCCCGAGGTCCGCAGCCGGCGGTAGCGGCGCACCACCGTCTGGTCGGAGACCTCCAGCACCTCGGCGATCCTGCTGAAGGCGGCCCGGCCGTCGATCATCAGGGCCTGCATCAGGGCGCGGTCGAGGTCGTCCAGCTGTACGGGCGTGGACATGGTCATGGTCATGGTTTCCATCATGGCAGGGGTCCCGATGGGTGAAATCCGGCAGTCGTGGGGGGCTGGGTGGGGGATCTGCCGCCCGGATGGGAGTTTTGAGCCACCGCCAAACCCCACCCCACCCCCTGCCGGGCCTCCGGCCGGGTCCCGAGGAGTTCTCCCATGCGCAAATGGCTCCCGCTCACCGCGGTGTGCCTCGGGGCGTTCATGCTCCTGGTCGACGTCACGATCGTGATGGTCGCCCTGCCCGACATGGCCGCCGACATGCACACCGGTTTCGCCGGACTCCAGTGGGTCATGGACGTCTACGCCCTGGCCCTCGCCGCCCTGCTGCTCGGCGCCGGCTCCCTCGCCGACCGGATCGGCCGCCGCCGCGTCTACCTCGGCGGGCTCGGCATCTTCGCCGCCGCCTCGCTCGCCTGCGGACTGGCCGGGGGCCCGGCCGCGCTGATCGCCTTCCGCGCGGTCCAGGGCATCGGCGGCGCCGCGATGTTCGCCACCACCATGGCCCTGCTCAGCAGCGCGTACCAGGGCCGCGACCGCGGGGTCGCCTTCGGCGTCTGGGGCGCGGTCAACGGCGCCGCCGCCGCGGCCGGCCCGATCATCGGCGGGCTGCTCACCGAGCACTTCGGCTGGCGCTGGATCTTCTTCATCAACCTCCCCGTCTGCGCCCTGGCCGTGTACGTGACGAACCGGTCGGTCGCCGAGTCCCGCGACCCGCGGGCCAAGGGCCTCGACCTGCCCGGCATGGCCGCGTTCACCACCGGCGCGGCGGCCGTCACGTACGCGCTGATCCGGGTCGGCGAGAACGGCTGGACCGGCGCCGCCACCCTCGGCCTGTTCGGCCTGGGCACGGCCGCCTTCGCCGCCTTCGTCCTGGTCGAACTGCGCAGCCCCCGCCCGATGCTGGACCTCTCGCTGTTCCGCAGCCGCTCCTTCGTCGGCGTCATGGCCGGGGCGCTGCTGCTGTCCGGCGCGGCGTTCTCGTACCTGATGTACGTCTCCCTGTGGCTCCAGTCCGCGGAGGGGATGGGCCCGGTCTCCGCAGGGCTGGTGCTGGTGCCGCTGAGCATCTCCGCGTTCGCCGTCTCCGCGGTGGCCGGGCGGCTGCTGCACGGGGCTCCGGCGCGGCTGACCATCGGCGGCGGGCTGCTGCTGATCGGCGCGGGCGCGCTGCTCCAGGCCTGGATGACGGACGCGGGCGACGGCTGGCCCGCCCTGGTCCCGGGGCTGGTGGTGACCGGGCTCGGCGTGGGCATGGCGACCCCGGCGCTGGCGGCCGCCGCGATGGGGGCCGTGGCCCCGGCCCGGGCGGGCATGGCGGGCGGGGCCCTGAACACCGCGCGGCAGCTGGGCATGGCGCTCGGCGTCGCGGTGCTCGGTGCGGTCTTCCAGGCCGGGTTGCGCGACGGGCTCAGCGGCTCCGGCCAAGGGCACGGCACGGCCGAGGCGTTGGCCTCCGGCCGGGCCGGGCAGCTGCTGGCGGCGGGCCCGGCGGCCAGGGTCTGGGTCGAGGAGGCCTTCGCGAGCGGGCTGCGGGGGACCTTCCTGACGTCGGGGCTGATGGGGCTGGCGGGTGCACTGGTGGTGCTGGTGCTGGTCCGTACGAAGACTCCGGCGCAGGCGTCGGCTCAGGGCCCGGCGCAGGGCTCGGCTCAGGCCCCGGCCCGGGCATCGGCGCCGCTCCCGGGGCCGGCCGCCGCCGGCGCTCCGGCGTCCGAACGCGCGTCCGCGTAGCGGGTGCGGGCGGGACCGTACGGGCGCAGGCCACCGATCCGGGAGGGTGAACCTTCGAACGCGCTGCGCATGCCGAAACGTTCCGGCAAGGGGCGCCGCTCCTACGCTGCCCGCTGGATGCCACCGGACCGGCATTCAGTGCCCACAGAACGGACTGCTTCCCCATGCGTCTTCGCCCGACCGCCGTGGCGCTCCTCGGCGCCCTCACACTCGTCCTGCCGACCGCCGGCCCGTCGTTCGCCGGCGGCAACGACGACCTCGGCCGGCTGCAGTACATCATCGACAATGACGAGCGCGCGCAGATCCGCCCGGCGGACAACGACACCTGCTACGAGCTGACGGACACCTCGCGCAACCGCCCCGCGACGGCGGTGCACAACGGCACGGAGTCGCGCGCGCTGCTCTACCCGAACCGCGCGTGCGGCGGCCGGGTGGAGCGCGAGCTGCAGCCGGGCGACACGGTGTACAACGTCGAGGTCCTCTCGGTGAGTTTCGTGCCGGTCCGCAACCGCCGCGACGACTGGGGCGACAACCGTCGTGACGACTGGCGCGATGACGAAGACGACTTCCGCTCGCACCGGACCCCGATGGACGACCCCGAGCCGGGCCGGCAGCAGGACCACGGTCCAGCAGCAGGAGCCGGGCCAGGACCAGGCTCAGGAGCCCGGTCAGCAGCAGGAGCCGGGCCAGGACCAGGCTCAGGAGCCCGGTCAGCAGCAGGAGCCGGGCCAGGACCAGGCTCAGGAGCCGGGCCAGCAGCAGGAGCCGGGCCAGGGCCAGGCTCAGGAGCCCGGTCAGCAGCAGGAGCCGGGCCAGGGCCAGGCTCAGGAGCCGGGCCAGCAGCAGGAGCCGGGCCAGGAGCAGGCTCAGGAGCCGGGTCAGCAGCACGAGCCCGGCCAGCAGCAGGAGCCGGGCCAGGAGCAGGGGCAGGAGCCCGGTCAGCAGCAGGAGCCGGGCCAGGAGCAGGAGCACGGCCAGGACGAGGGCCGGCACGAGGGGCACCACGAGGGCGGGCACGACCTCTTCGACTCCATCTTCCCCAACGTGCTCTGACCTCCCGACCCGATGAGCGCGAGGGCCCGGCACCCACGGGGTGCCGGGCCCTCGCGGGTTCCTCCCTCAGGGCCGGACCCCCGCCGCCGGCCACCGCACCACGTCCGCCGCCTCCGGCTCGGCGGCACACCGGTGGACCAGACCGCGCGGGCCCCGTACGGGAGCCGGGGCGCAGGTCCCGTACCGTACGGGCACATGGAACAGGGCCGCCCGGGAGGGTTTCTCCCGGACGGCCCCGCGCTTTCATGGGGTCAGCCGTGTGGCTTCACCTGCCCCGGTGGGGTCAGAAGGTGAGCTTCCAGCTGTCGATCTTGCCGGTGTCCAGGCTGGCGAGGTCCGCGACGCGGAGCTTCCAGGTGCCCTGGGCGACCTCGGACGAGGCGTTCACCGTGAAGCTCTGGATGATGTTGTCCGCGCTGCCGCCGGTGCGGTTGCGCAGGTTGTAGACGGTGCCGTCGGGGGCGACCAGGTCGACCTTCAGGTCACCGACGTAGGTGTGGAGGATGTTGACGTCCACCTTGAGCGTGCTCGGCGCGTTGCCGGTGCGGGTCACCGTGATCGGCGACTCGACCGTCGCGTTGTCGGCGATCGCGTAGTCGTTCGTGTTCTCGAACACGTTCTGCTGGGACGTGCCGACGGTCCAGGTGAAGGACGTCGTGCCCGTCTTGCTCGCCGAGTCGGTCACCGTCACGGTCACGTTGGACGTGCCCGCGGTGGTGGCCGTGCCCGAGATCAGACCGGTCGAGGCGTTGATCGACAGGCCGGCCGGGAGACCGGTCGCCGCGTAGCTGAGCGCACCCGGGTTGGTGCTGGTCGCCTGGACCTGGAGGCTCACGGCGGTGTTGATCTGGGTGGTCTGGTTCGCGATCGGGGTGACCGAGACGCCGGACTGCGGCGGCCGGGCTCCGACGTTGATGCCGGCCCAGGCGTTGGCCACGTTGTTGTACGTGACCGAGTTCGCGCCGTACAGGTCGGCGGCGGCCTGGAGGGTCGCCGTGCGGGCGGCGGCGTAGTTGGTGTTCGACTTGAAGTAGCCCACCGTCAGGGCGCGGAACCAGATCTTCGCGGCGGCGTCGCGGCCGATCGCGGTGACCGGGAGGTTGTCCGAGGTCGGCGAGTTGTAGCTGACGCCGTTGATGACCTTGGCGCCGGAGCCCTCGGACATCAGGTAGAAGACGTGGTTGGCCGGACCCGAGGAGTAGTGGACGTCGATGCCGCCGATGCCCGAGTACCACGCGTCCTTGGAGCCGCCGTCCTTGCTCGGCTTGTCCATGTAGCGCAGCGGGGTGCCGTCGCCGTTGATGTCGATCTTCTCGCCGACCAGGTAGTCGCCGACGTCCTGCGGGTTGTTGGCGTAGAACTCGACGGCCGCCGCCATGATGTCGGAGGTCGCCTCGTTCAGGCCGCCGGGCTCACCGCTGTAGGTCATGTTGCCGGTGACCGAGGTGAGGCCGTGGGTCATCTCGTGGGCGGCCACGTCGATGGACGTCAGCGGGTGCGTGTTGCTCGTACCGTCGCCGTACGTCATGCAGAAGCAGGAGTCGTCCCAGAACGCGTTCACGTACGCGTTGCCGTAGTGGACCCGGCTGTACGGGGCCACGCCGTCGTTGCGCAGGCCGTTGCGGCCGTGCACGTTCTTGTAGTAGTCCCACGTCAGCTGTGCGCCGTAGTGCGCGTCGGCGCCGGCGGTCGCGCGGTTGGACGCGGCGCCGTTGCCCCACACGTCGGTCGTGTTGGTGAAGAGGCTGCCGGTGCCGGAGCTGCCGCCGTTGAGGTCGTACGTCTTGTGGTTGCCGCGCCCTGCGTCGGTCAGCGTGTAGTTGCTGCCCGACTGCGAGGTGCCCATCGTGACCTGGCCGCTGTACATGGTGTTGCCGGTGCCGGTCTCGATGGCCTGCCACTCGGTGATCTTCGCGCCCGTCTTGGCGTCGGTGACCACGTGCAGCTCGCTCGGGGTGCCGTCGTCCTGGAGGCCGCCGACGACGGTCTCGTAGGCGAGGACCGGGGCGCCCTCGGCGGCCCAGATCACCTTGCGGGCGCCCTTGGACGCCTTGGCGTCCTTGGAGCCCGCCGCGTTCGCCGCGGAGACGGCCTGGCCCTCGGCGCCGGCCGGGGTCACGGTCGCGGTGGTGTCCGCGACCTTGATCTCGTGGTTGGTCGCCTTGGTGATGCTCTTGGTGACGCCGCCCTTGGCGTGGACCGTCAGGTCGCCGCCGAGTACGGGGAGTCCGCCGTAGGTGCGCTCGTACGTGGTGTGCGTGGTGCCGTCGGCGTCCTTGACGACGTCGCGTACGACCAGCTTCTCCTGCTCGCCGAGGCCGAGGGCCTTGGCAGCCTGGACGGTGGTCGAGTTGGCGTCGGCTATGAGCGTCGCACGCTCGGACGGGCTGAGATTGACGGCGGCCGCGCCCGGGTTGGGCTGAGCGGCGTTGCGTGCCTGCGACGCGGTGGCGTCGGCGCTGGCGGTGCCGGCCTGGATGCCGACGGCAAGCAGTGCGGCGGCGGCGACGAGAGCGCCGGCCGCGGTGGCACGCCTGTGGGGGGTGTGACTCAACGCAGACTCCTTCTGCAAGGGGGGTTCCGGACGGCTGGGTGGGCCTCCGGGCAGAGCAGGCTGGTGCGAAGAACGGATCGAAGAGTGCCAGCTGCCGGCGTCGATGTCAGGGCCGCGTCAAAAGGTTGGCTGGAAACGGTTCGTTGACCGATGAGACGTATCCGGTATCCGAACCATTCACCTTCGCGTGCGAAAGGGGGCTCCGATATCTGGAACGGTTGGTACCGGTTGCTAACACTTGCGCAACAAGAGGTCTCGTTCGGTCAATCGGCATTTGTCGTACGGGCGTTTGTCGTACTGTTTCCCGGTGCGCCAGTTGTCCGGAGCCAGGGGAAGCCACGGGCACGCGCCACTGTCATAGACCACGTGCCAGGGGGGCCCATGAGGCATGTCCATTTTCCTGCGCAAAGACTGGCCGGAGCGGCGGCTGCATCCGCGGGGCTCGCGGCCGCCCCGGCGAGGCGGATCGGCGACAAGGCCCGCTGGTACCTGCCCGCTGCCCTCACGGCCGACTTCCTCGGCGCCGCGGTACCCGTAGCGCTGGTCTTCGAGGCGGCGCAGCAGGTCCGGCCGGTGTACTGCGCCCTCGGCGCCGCGCTCGCCTGGACCGGGGTGCAGGCGGTACGGCGTCGCTACGCCTCCCGCGCGCTGGGAGAATCCCGCGGAGTGCTGCCCGTCCTCCATGACTGGCTGATTCTGATCGGCGTCCTGGCCGTGGCCCGCGTGGTGACCGGCGAGAGCACCCCGCGGCTGTCCGCGCTCGGCGCCCTGCTGCCCGCCCTCCTCGTCACCGTCGCCTGCCACAAGCTGACCTACCGCCACCTCTCGGCGGCCCGCCGCGAGGCGCACGCCGTCAGCCGGGTCCTGGTGGTCGGCGAACCCGGCGCGGCCGGGGCCGTCATCGAACACCTGGCCGCGCGCACCGACCACCCCTACGTGGTCGTCGGCGTGGTGCCGGTCGGAGCCGGCCCGCTCGAAGGCGGGGTGCCCGTCGCGGCCCGGCTCGAAGAGAGCGTGCCCGAGGCCCCGAACGCGGACTCCGCCGCCGTGCTCGGCGCCGTCCGCAGCCACCACGCCGACCTCGTCCTGGTCGCCCCGGGCGCGCGGATCGCGGGGGAGCGGCTGCGCAAGGTCGCCTGGGCGCTGCACGACGCGGGGCTGGAACTCGCCGTCTTCCCGGGGCTCGTGGAGGTCTCCGTCAAGCGGCTGGAGACCCTGTCCGCGGGCGGCCTCGCCGTCCTGCGGGTGGCGCCGCCGGTGGGCCGGGGCATGCAGACCCTGCTCAAGTCGGTCCTCGACCGGACCGGGGCGGCCGTCGGGCTGCTGCTGCTCTCGCCGGTCTTCCTCGGCATCGTCCTGGCCATACGGCTCGGCTCGCGCGGCCCGGCGTTCTACCGCCAGCGGCGCATCGGGCGCGACGGGGTCCCGTTCGTCATGTGGAAGTTCCGCACCATGGTCGTGGACGCGGACCGGCTGAAGAACGAGCTGTCCGGGGCCAACGAGAACGACGGCCTGATGTTCAAGATCCGCCGCGACCCCCGGGTGACCCGGGTGGGCCGGCTGCTGCGCCGCACCTCCATGGACGAACTGCCCCAGCTGTTCAACGTGCTCAGCGGGCACATGTCACTGGTCGGCCCGCGCCCGCCGCTGCCGGAGGAGGTGGCCCAGTACGACGACGTCGAACTGCGCCGGCTCACCGTGCGGCCGGGCATGACCGGGCTGTGGCAGATCAGCGGACGCTCGGACCTCTCCTGGGACGAGACGATCCAGCTCGACCTGCAGTACGTCGACAACTGGTCGTTCACCAGCGACGTCGACGTCATGGGCCGTACCCTCCGCGCCGTCGTCGACGGCCGCGGAGCGTACTAGTACGAGGAGGTGCCCGGCGCGTGCGCTCAGCCCTGCTCGCGCCACCACCGGTAGGTGGCGGCGATGCCGTCCCGCAGCCCGATCTCCGGCTTCCAGCCCAGCGAGGTCAGGCGGGTGACGTCGAGGAGCTTGCGCGGCGTGCCGTCCGGCTTGGACGTGTCCCAGGCGAGCCGGCCGCGGAAGCCGGTCACCTCGGCGACGGTCTCGGCGAGGGCCTTGATGGTGAGGTCCTCGCCGCAGCCGATGTTGACCGGCTCGTCCCCGTCGTAGCTGCCCAGCAGCACCGCGCAGGCGGCCGCCAGGTCGTCCACGTGCAGGAACTCGCGGCGCGGGGTGCCGCTGCCCCACAGCGTGACCTCCTCGCGGCCCTCGGCTGCGGCCTCGTGGAAGCGCCGGATCAGGGCGGGCAGCACGTGCGAGGTCTCCAGGTCGAAGTTGTCGCCCGGGCCGTAGAGGTTCGTCGGCATCGCCGAGATGTACGAGGCCCCGTACTGCTTGCGGTACGACTGGACCTGGACGATCCCGGCGATCTTCGCCAGGGCGTACGCCTCGTTCGTCGGCTCCAGCGGGCCCGTCAGCAGGGCGTCCTCGCTGATGGGCTGCGGGGCCAGCTTCGGGTAGATGCAGGAGGAGCCCAGGAACAGCAGGCGGCCGACCCCGGCGGCGTGCGCGCCGCCGATGACGCTGAGCTGGATCTTGAGGTTGTCCTCCAGGAACTGCACCGGGTAGGTGCTGTTGGCCATGATCCCGCCGACCTTGGCCGCCGCCAGCACGACGGCGTCGGGGCGGACGTCCTTCAGGTACGCCTCCGTGGCGGCGGCGTCGCGCAGGTCGAGGTCGGCGCGGCCCCGGGTGAGCACCTCGTGGCCGTCGGCGGTGAGCCGGCGGGCGACCGCGGAGCCCACGAGGCCGCGGTGGCCCGCGACGAAGACGCGGGCGTTCGGGGGCAGGAGCGGCAGCGAACTTGTCATACCGCCGATGATGCCAGTCCGCCGCCGCGGGGTGCGGACGAGGTCCGGCCGCCGGACGGGGCCGCCCGGCCGCCGCGAGCGGAATCCGGGCGAAGGGGGCGGGTGCGGGCCGTGTACGGTACGCATCCAGCCTCGTACGGGTGGGGCGGCTGGGGCGGGGCCCCGCTCACCAGAACAGACCGACACGATCCCCAGGGGGACCCCAGATGGGCAAGACCGCACTCATAACCGGCGTCACCGGGCAGGACGGCTCGTACCTCTCCGAGCTGCTGCTCTCCAAGGGCTACACGGTGCACGGCCTGGTGCGGCGGTCCTCCAGCTTCAACACCGAGCGGATCGACCACATCTACCAGGACCCGCAGACCGCGAACCGGTCCTTCGTCCTGCACCACGCCGACCTCTCCGACGGCGTCGCGCTCGTGAACCTGCTCCGCGAGATCCGGCCCGACGAGGTCTACAACCTCGGCGCCCAGTCGCACGTGCGGGTCTCCTTCGACGCCCCCCTCTACACCGGGGACGTGACCGGCCTCGGCGCCCTGCGCCTCCTGGAGGCGATCCGGGCCAGCGGTGTGGACACCCGCATCTACCAGGCCTCGTCCTCGGAGATGTTCGGGGCCACCCCGCCCCCGCAGAACGAGAAGACCCCGTTCCACCCGCGCAGCCCGTACGGCGCGGCGAAGGTGTTCGCGTACTGGACCACGGTGAACTACCGCGAGGCGTACGACATGTTCGCCGTCAACGGGATCCTCTTCAACCACGAGTCCCCGCGCCGCGGCGAGACCTTCGTGACCCGCAAGATCACCCGCGCGGTGGCCCGGATCAAGGCCGGCCTCCAGGAGCACCTCTACCTGGGCAACCTCGACGCGGTCCGCGACTGGGGCTACGCCCCCGAGTACGTGGACGCCATGTGGCGGATGCTCCAGCAGGACGAGCCGACCGACTACGTCGTCGCCACGGGCGTGGCCGCCACGGTCCGCGAGTTCGTCGAGTCCTCCTTCGCCCACGCGGGCCTCGACTGGGCCGAGCACGTGCGCTACGACCCGAAGTACGAGCGCCCGAGCGAGGTCGACGCCCTCATCGGCGACGCCTCCAAGGCCAACGAACTGCTTGGCTGGAAGCCGACGGTCCTCGTGGCCGAGCTGGCGCAGATCATGGTCGATGCCGACATCAGGCAGGTCGAGGACCAGCTGGCGGGCGCGACGGTCCGCATCGACCGCTGAAGGCCTTATATTTCCCCTACGATTTGCCGTGTCCCGGTCATCTCCACTGGTATCGGTGGGTGTGGCCGGGGCAAACCCGTCGTATGTCCGTTGTGCGCCCTCCAACCTGAGCCGTTCATTCCAAGTTGGTATGCAATGGGTCAAGGGAGATGACCGGGTCCCCGCAGGAGCCCTAGTCTGCGCCAGTACATATGGCTGTTCGGATAGTTCCAGCCATCAAACCGGGCGATTGCCCTGGGGGGCTCATGCGTAGATCCAGAGGGCTGACTGCTGCCCTCGTCCTGTCACTGGCCGGCGCCGGCACCGGCATAGGTCTGGTGCTGATGCCCGAGGCGTCCGCCATCACGCCTCCCGTGGCATTCACCGCCGACGAACTGCCCACCTGGCAGCCCAACGGCGTCGTCTTTGCGATGGCCGAGGCGAACGGCACCGTCTTCGCCGGCGGCACCTTCTCCGCCGTCCGCCCGCCCGACGGCGCCAGCGGTGCCGAGCAGGAAGCGGTCAACTTCGTGGCGCTCGACGCCGCGACGGGCAACCCGACCTCGTGCAAGCTCGCCTTCACCATCGGTGACGGCAGCGCCACCGTGCGCGCCCTCGAGGTCTCCAAGGACAAGAAGACCCTGTACGCGGGCGGCTACTTCGGCGCCGTCAACGGCACCCCGGTCTCCAGCCTGGCCGCGATCGACATCGCGACCTGCACCCCCAAGGCCGCCTTCCACCCGGGCTTCCCCGCCACCGTGCGCGGACTCGCCGTCTCCGACGACACCGTCTACGCGGCCGGCGACTTCGGCACCGTCGAGGGCCAGACCCGCGAGCGGTTCGCCGCCGTGGACGCCGGCTCCGGCGCCCTCAAGCCCTTCACCGCCAACGCCGACGAACCCGGCCGCGCGGTCGAGGTCACCCCGGACGGCAAGAACGTCCTGCTGGGCGGTGACTTCTTCGACATCAACGGCAAGAGCACGCACGCCCTGGCCGTCGTGAACGCCACCACCGGCGCGGTCACCAAGACGTACAGCAACATCCCGTCGAACTCCGTGGTCAAGGACATCGCCACCGACTCGACCGGCTTCTACACCGGCAACGAGGGCTCCGGCGGCGGCGTCTTCGACGGCCGCATCGGCCTGAACCTCAGCGACTTCAGCGAGAAGTGGCGCGACCGCTGCCTCGGCGCGACCCAGGCCGTCCTGCCGTACGACGGAGTGCTCTACAGCTCCTCGCACGCGCACGACTGCTCGCTGGAGGGCCAGTTCCCCGACGGCAAGCGGAACTTCTTCAACGCGCAGCTGACCAACTACGAAGGCGCCGCCCCCGCGCCCGTGGACGGCTTCGTGCGCAGCCCGCGCAAGCTCGGCTGGCACCCCACCGCCAACGACGGCATCGGCGAGGGCATCGGCCCGCGCGCCATGACCATCGCCGAGAAGAACGACGTCAAGTACATGTGGGCCGGCGGTGAGTTCACCGCCATCAACGGCAAGCCGCAGCAGGCGCTCACCCGCTTCGCCTCCACCGGCGACGTCGGCGCCCCGACCACCCCGGTCGCGAGCGCCGGCAGCGTCAAGCCCGGTGAGGCCCAGGTCCGCTGGCGCACCAGCTACGACGCCGACGACAGCAAGCTGACGTACCGGATCTACCGCAACGGCTCGTCCAGCCCCATCGCCACCGTCGCCGCCGAGTCCCTGGAGTGGCAGCGTCCGCAGGCCTCCTGGACCGACACCACGGTCAAGGCCGGCCAGTCGTACACCTACCGCGTGACGGCCACCGACGCCGCGGGCAACACCAGCGCCCTGTCGGCCAACGCCGCGGTCACGGTCCCCAGCTCGGTCCAGTCGTACCCGAACCAGGTCCGCGCCGACGGCGCCGGCCTGTACTGGCGCTACGACGACACCGTCAGCCCGTACGTCGCCGACTCCTCGGTCGCCGGCAACACCAGCGGCGTGCAGCTCAACGCCCCGGCCCTGCGCCAGACGCCCGGCGCCATCAGCGGCGCCAGCACGGCGATGGGCTTCAACGGCACCAGCCAGCAGGTGTACAGCGACCACCGTCAGACGGTGGGCAGCGCTTTCTCGGTCGAGACCTGGTTCAAGACCGGCACCACGCGCGGCGGCAAGCTGATCGGCTTCGGCAACAACACCGACCGCACCAGCGGCTCGTACGACAAGCAGATCTACATGACCAACACCGGTCGTCTGGTCTTCGGCGTCAGCAACGGCTCGGCCCGCACCATCACCACCGGCCTGTTCGACACGTACAACGACAACAAGTGGCACCACGTCGTCGGCACCCTCGGCGCCGGCGGCATGGAGCTGATCGTCGACGGCCAGAGCAAGGGCACGCTGAACAACGTCACCAGCTCGGTCTCGTACGAGGGCTTCTGGCACGTCGGCGGCGACAACCTCGGCGGCTGGCCGACCAAGCCGACGAGCAACTTCTTCGCCGGCCAGATCGACGAGACGGCCGTCTACCCGAAGGCGCTCACCGCGGCCCAGGCCAAGAACCACTACGACCTGGCCAAGGCGCCGTCCGACTCGGTCTCCAAGGTCTCCGCGACCGAGGACACCTACGTGAACCAGGGCGCCCCGAGCGCCGCCAACGGCGCGACCACCTCGCTGGCCGTCCGCGGCACGTCGGCGTACGAGACGTACCTGCGCTTCAACCTGCCGGCCGCGCCGGCCGGTCAGGTGCTGAAGTCCGCCTCGCTCCAGATCAAGACGTCGACGCAGGCGAACGCCGGCACGGCCGACAAGATCTCCGTGGTCCCGGTCACCGGCACCTGGAGCGGTGCGAGCACGACGTTCAACACCAAGCCCGCCCTCGGCACCACCGAGCTCGGCTCGTTCGCGAGCGTGCCGGACGGCTCGGCGATCCAGAGCACCGCGCTGGACACCGCCGCGCTCACCCCGGTGCTGGGCACCGGCTACAGCCTGGCCCTGACGAGCACGGGCACCGACCCGCTGTGGATCTGGTCCATGGAGTCGACGGCAGCGGACGCCGCTCCGCAGCTCGTCCTCACCTTCGGCCCGAAGTAACCGCGTAGACGGATGCGGGGCCCGGCGTGAAACGCAGCCGGGCCCCGCACCCCTATCCCACGTAACAACAGGAGCCCCAAAGATGTACCGACGCTCCGCTGCGGCTGCTGTTCTGCTGGCCGCGGCTCTGACCCTGACCGCCTGCAGCTCGGGCGGCGACGGCAAGGCCGACGCCGAGGCCGCGAAGCCGAAGCCGCCGGCCGCGTCGGCGGTCCCGGACCCGGCGGACGCCTCGGCGGCGCCGGTCTCTCCCGACGCGAAGCCGACCGGCCCGGTGCTGCCGGACGGGAAGCTCACCCCGAAGACGGGCAGCTTCAAGCCCAACGAGAAGCAGTACCTGAGCGGTCGGGTCCCGGAGAAGATGGACCCGGCGGCGGTCCTCCAGACCGGCCAGGAGTCCTGCCAGCGGGTGGAGCGCACCGCGAAGCGCGACAAGGACGCGGCGACCGGGGCCATCGTGGCCGGGGAGATCCCGGGGGCCAAGGACGCGATCACGTACCTGTGCCCGGAGCAGAAGCCGATCCTGGACGCGGCGTCCAAGGGCTTCGCCGACGGCACCCGCCAGTCGCCCGCGGCGGGCACGTACCGGGCGCTGACCCAGGCCACGACGTGCACGTGGGAGGCGAAGGGCAAGGACGGCGCGGTCCTGGCCTCGGGCCCGGAAGCCCCCCCGAAGGCGGGCGACAAGATCACCGCCACGATCCCCCCGGGCACGGCGACCTTCACCTCGACGGGCTGCTACGCCTGGATCCCGGCGTAGCCTCTCCCCTGCATACGAGGACGCCGCCCCCAGCCCGAACTCCGGGCCGGGGGCGGCGTTTTCGCGTGCGCTTCCCGGGTAGCCGCGCGGTCAGACGACCACGACTGCGGAGGCGAATCATGGGAGGAATCGGCGGCTGCATCGCGCTGATCGTGGTGGGGGCCATCCTCACCTTCGCGACGGACTGGAAGATGGAGAGCGTCAACCTCGACATCGTCGGGCTGATCATGATGGCGGCGGGCGCCATCGGCCTCGCCGTCTACGCGAGCGTCTTCAAGCGCCGCCGCGCGGCGGCCCTCCCGGTGGTGGACGAGACCCATCGCGAGCTCTAGGCGGCCTCTTCCGGGTCAGGCAAGACCCGGAAGAGAGGGCCTGGCGCGTCAGCGCAGAGCGGCCTCGTAGACCGGGAGCAGGGTGTCGAGGACGGCGTCCATGGAGAAGGAGTTCGCGGCCAGTTTGCGGGCCGACTCCCCGGCCTTGGCGTTCTCGGAGGGGTCCAGGAGGGTGAGGACGGCCTCCGCCACGCCCGAGGGGCCCGGGGTGACCGCTCGGCCGGCGCCCGCGGAGGCGATGTCGCGAGCCAGGCCGTTGGAGTGCGTGACCACCGACGGGACGCCCACCGACAGGGCCTCCAGGACCGACATCGGGAACGGCTCGTCCACCGAGGGCAGTACGTAGACGTGGGCCCGGCGCAGCTCCGCCAGGACCTCGGCGGTGGACAGTGCCCCCGGGACCGTGAAGCGGGACGTCAGCCCCAGCTCCGCGATCCGCGCCCGGACCGCCGCCAGCTCGCCCTCGTCCGGGCCGGCCACCACGAACTCCGCGTCCGGGTGGGCCGCCAGGACCGCCGGGGCCGCGTCCACGAAGTCCACCGGGCGCTTACGGCCCTGCAGGCGCGCCGAGTACAGGATGCGCGGGGGACCGGCCGGGGCCGGCCGCTCCTCCTGCGCGGGCGTGCCGTTCACCAGCCGGACGGCCCCCGCGAGCGCGCCGCCCACCACCGCGTCGAGGCCCTCCCGTTCGTGCGGGGTCAGGTACAGCACCGCGTCCGCCCCGCGCAGCAGCCTCCGTACGGCCACCGCGTCCAGCACCTTGGCCAGTACCTTCTCGCTCGGGTCCACCATCCCGTGGGTCTGCAGCACCAGCGGCTTGCCGGCCCGCAGTGCCGCGAGGGCCACCGGCAGGGTCACCAGGTCCCGCGCCAGGTGGACGTGGACCACGTCCGCGTCCCGGACCAGCCGGCCCGCCGAGGCCAGCAGGGCCGGTGAGGTCATCCCGCTGAAGCCCAGGGGGAGGAGGCGCCGGGCCGGGAACAGCTTCGCCGGGACGCCTTCCACCGAGGTCGGCCAGGGGTCCGGGAAGCCCTCGCCCAGCGCCAGCAGCCGCGCCTCGTGGCCGCGGCCCCGCAGCCCCTTGGCCAGGTTGAGCGCGACCCGGACCGGCCCGCCGAACGCGTGCGAGGGGGAGTGGAGCGTGACGGCGTGCAGGACTCTCACTTGGGCTCCTCGACCGGGCGGCGCTGCCCGTCCATCGTCTGCAGGGTCAGTGCAGGAAGGTTTCTGTGGACCACCGATCCGGCGCCCGCCACCGCGCAGCGGCCCACCGTGACCCCGGCCAGCACGGTCGCCCGTACGGCCACCCACGCACCGTCCTCGACCACGATCGGCGCGTTGCGGTAGCGGAAGTCGGCGGCCCTGTGGTCGTGCGAGCCGGTGCAGAGCATGGCCTCCTGCGAGACGCAGACGTTCGCCCCGATGGTCACCGGCTCCAGGTTCAGCAGCCAGGCGCCCTCGCCGATCCACGTGTGATCGCCGACGGTGAGCTTCCACGGCCACAGCACCCGTACCCTGTGCCGGATCAGCACGCCCTCGCCGATCCGCGCGCCGAACGCGCGCAGCAGCGCCACCCGCAGCCGGGCCGGGCAGAACCACGCCATGAACACCGTGTTCATCACCGCGAACCAGAGCGCCTGCGTCAGCAGCCCGCGCCCCTTGTCGTACCCGGCCAGCGTGAAGGCAGGAAGATCACGCAACTGTCGCCCCTCATCGTGCGCTGCGGGCTCGTCGCGCTCCGCAGGCGTGCCTCCCCGGGCGCCGCCCGCTCAGACTAGACTGCGCGCGGACCAGGCACATGGGGTGGGGGCAGCAGTGGCAACGGACATACGCAAGCCCTCGGTGACCCCGCCGGCCGCGCCCGTCTCCGAGCCGGAGGACGTGCACAGGTGGGGCCGGGTCACCACCCCGCGCACCCTGCTCTCCCGCGCCCTGTCCGTCCCGCTCATCCTCGGCTTCACCGTCTTCCTGCCGCTGATCGTCGCCGTCCAGTCCGGCGACGGCCAGCGCGACGCCGCCTTCTGGCTCCAGCTCCTCCTCACGATGTACGCGGGAGCCCGGCTCTCCGCGATGGTCCTGACCAGCCGCCGCAAGCTGCTCCAGGGCTCCTTCTGGCTCTTCGTCTACATGGCGATGGGCGTGGCCCCGCTCGCGCAGGCCGTCCTCGGCCGGGTCCCGACCCCCGTGGTCGGCCCCCGCTCCGACCTCACCGTCGCGATCGGCCTGGTCCTGCTCGGCTGCACGGCGTTCGACGTCGGCGTCCTGCTCGCCCGCCACCGGCCGGCCGGGCGGGCCGGCGGCTCCCAGAAGGAGCCGCGGCCGGTCATGGCCCACCGGCGACGCCTCCAACTGCTGACCGGGATCGCCTTCCTGTGCAGCGCCGCGTTCATCATGAAGCTCGGCGGCCCGGCGGTGTTCTTCTCCAGCCGCCAGGAGATCATCGCGGGCATCGAGGAGGCGGGCGTCTCCAACGGCGACGGCCAGGCCGGACAGGCCCTGCTGCGCGGCTTCGGCACGGTCCCGGCGCTGCTCGCCCTGCTGCTGTACACGCGCTGGCTGATCACGTCGACGTACGCCCGCCGCAAGGTGTCGATCATCGTCACCTGGGGGGCGCTGGCGCTGCTCAACCTGGTGGTCAACAACCCGATCTCGAACCCGCGGTACTGGTTCCTCACGGTCATGTTCGCGCTGCTGTTCACCGTCTTCCCGGTGAGCGCCGCGATGTACCGGGTGGCGCTGTCGATGGCCGTGGTGATCGCCCTGCTCGTGTTCCCGTTCGCGGACCGCTTCCGGTACGACGAGAAGAACTACAAGCCGGTCGAGACGACGTCGTTCCTGGAGCCGATGGCGCTGAAGGACTACGACCAGATCGGCATGTTCGCGAACACCATCACGTACTCGAACTCCGGGCCCGGGCACCTGTACGGGCGCCAGCTCGCGGGATCGGTCTTCTTCGCGGTGCCGCGCTCGGTCTGGCCGGGCAAGCCGAAGGACACGGGCGTGATGGTCGGTGAGTGGATGGGGACGGTCAACACCAACCTCTCGTCCCCGGTCTGGGCCGAGCTGTGGCTGGACTTCGGCCCGCTGGGCATGGGCGCCGGGCTCCTGGGCATGGGGTACGCGGCGGCCCGGGTGGACCGCCGCTACGCGAAGCGCGCCACGCGGCGCTCGCCTCCGGGCAGCCTGATCTCGGTGGTGGTCCCGCTGGTCGCGGGCTACTCGTTCATCCTCCTGCGGGGTCCCCTGCTCCAGGCCTCCGGCCGGGTGGCGATCGCCGCCCTCTGCCTGGCGCTGGTCGCGACGTACCGCCAGGACAAGACCACCGTCCTGCGCTAGGGGTGTCTGGCGCGTACCGGCCCCGGCGAAAGGCGGGTCAGGCCGCCGTCGTCACCGGCGGCTCGGCCGCGCGGGCCGGGACGCGCGAGACGCGCAGCCAGGCCGCCGTGGCCTTCAGGGCCGAGCCCGCCGCCAGGCCCCAGGCGGCGCCGGTCACGCCGGCCAGCGCGTAGCCGCCCAGGAGCAGTGCCACCGACAGCAGGGAGAACACCACCTGCAAGGACAGCGTCGCCTTCGGGTTCAGCACCCGCAGGGTCAGCAGGGCGCACGTGCCCAGCCCCATCACCGCGTACTGGGCTCCCGTGGCGGGGAGCAGCGCGGACGCCGCCGCCCACGTGTCGCCCAGCAGCTCCCGGCCCAGGCCTTCGGGCAGCGCGTACAAGGCCGCGCCCCAGCCGGCGCCCAGCGCCGCCAGCACACCGCCCATCGCCGCCGTCAGCCGGACCACGCCCCGCTTGCCCGACGCTCGGCCCACCACGGGCGGGCCGAACGCGTTCGCCGAGTTGAACAGCACGTTCAGCGGCCCGAACAAGGTCGTCGCACCCCGCAGCGCACCCACGGCCAGCGGGGTCGCGAACAGGCCGAGCCCCAGCACCGCCAGCTGGCTGGAGCCGTTGCCCACCGCGAACTCGACGACGAACCGCTGTCCCAGGTGCCCCCGCCGCAGGTACGGCCGCAGGTCGGCCGCCGAGCCCCGGACGTACGGACGCAGCAGCCACAGCCCCAGCGCGAGCGCCGGAAGCGCCGAGACCCCCCACACCAGCACCAGCCGCCCCGCCGAAGCCCCTTCGGGCTGGAGCAGCAGCGCCGCGACGACGCACACCAGCCGCAGCGCGTCCGCGGCCAGCGCCCGTTCGGGGGTGCGCAGCGCGGAGAAGCAGTACCGCAGCCCGTCCTGGACGAGCACCAACGGCAGTACGAGGCCCAGCGCGAGGAAGGCCCAGCCGCCGGCCCCGGGCACGGCGAGGCCGACGACGGCCAGCGCCGCGCCCGCCGCCGCCGAGGCGGCCCCGGTGAACGCGAGGCCCGAGCGGCAGACCGCGCCGAGGCGGTCCTCGTCCTTCTCCAGCACCACCGTCTGGCCCACGTACGCCATGTTCAGCCCGAGGAGCACGCTGAACGTCACGTACACCATCGAGAAGTCGGCGAAGCCGGACGCCGAGGACAGCCGGGCGGCCAGCACCAGCACCAGGATGTTGGTGGCGCTGGAGGCGGCCTGGTCCAGGACCGAGGAGACGGCGGCGAGGCCGCGCCGGCTCATCTGCGGCCCATGCGCACCGTGCGCAGGGCCACCGTGTCCGTGCCGTCGCCCGGGATGTGCTGCTCCGGTTCGGCCTGCCGGTGCGCCTGCTGCCCCTGCCCCTGCTGCCCCTGGTTCGGCTGCCGCGTGAGCGGCTGCGCCTGCGGCGCGGAGGGCCGGGAAGCCTGCGCCGGGGCGGCGGACGCGGCATTCGCCTTGCCTCCGCGACCGCCCCGGCCGCGCTTCTCGCCCGGCAGCGGAGCGTGCAGCACCGCGCCGAGCACCGTACCGCCGGCGCCGCTGATCAGCTCGCGGATCCGGGACAGGTCGCTGCGGTGGACGGCCCGCGGGTCGCAGACGACGAGGACGCCGTCGACGCGGTCGACGAGCGCGAGGGCGTCGGCGTACGAGAGCACGGGCGGCGCGAGCACGACGACTGTGGAGTTGGGGGAGTCGGCCTCGGAGATGAGGCGGGTGGCGCGCGGGGAGGTCAGCGCGCGGGCCACGTTGCGCACCGGCTCGCCCGGGATCAGGTCGAAGGCGCCCGACTCCCCGGCGTCGACGACGAGCTGGCGCCCGTCGGGCCACTCGGCGTCGCCGTGGGCCGCCGGGCCGCCGCCCTGCGCCTGGCTCCAGCGCGGCCGGCCGGCGCCGGTCGGCAGCTGGCTGGCCAGGACCGGCGTGCGCAGGTCCGCCTCGATGAGCAGGACGTCCTTGCCGGTCTCCGCGAAGGAGGCGGCCAGGTTCACCGCCGCCGCGGCGGCGGTCTCGCTGCTGCCGCGCGGGGCGACGACCAGCAGTCGGCGCCGGTCGGCGAAGCGGGAGTCGTAGGCGAGCCGGAAGGCCACCGAGCGGAACTCCTCGGCGAGCCGCGGGTCCTCCTCGCCGGCCGCGAGCAGCGGCCCGCCGCCGGTCTTGGCCCGCGGCAGGTAGCCCAGTACGGGCGCGCGCAGGGCCCGCGCGACATCGCCCTCGGAGCGCGGCGCGGGGTCGAAAACGAGCCGGACCCACGCGGCGAGCAGGCCGAGCGCGAGGCCCACGGCCGCGCCGAGCGCCAGCGACATCAGGAGGCCCGGGCCGTCGGTGTCGGACGGCGGGGTCGCGGGGCTGGTGACCCGGCCCGGGCTCATGTCCAGGGCCTGGAGCTTGGCGATGTTGCTGTTGAGGGTGTTGACCTTGCTCTGCAGGTCGGTCTTCGAGGCGTACGCGGCGTCGCGGCCCGTGCCGGCCGGCATGGCGTTGATCTGCTTGACGAGATCGTCCAGGTTCTTGGCGACCGGATCGCGCTGGTCCTGGTAGCCCTTGACCATCTTGTCGCGCGTGACGTCGAGGGACTCCTGCCGCTTGAGCAGGTACGCCTCGGTCATCGCGTTCGCGCGGGTGGCGGCCTCCTTGGCGGAGGACGCGGTGTAGGTGAAGCGCAGCACCATCGTCTGCGGCGGGTTGGTCACCTGGAGGCCGCTGCGCAGGCCGGCGAAGTCCTTCGAGGTCACGCCGAGCTTCTTCGCGGCCTCGTTGGCTATGGAGGAGCTGAGTGCGACCTGCCGCTCCGAGCCGATGTTGATCGCCTTGTCGGGCGCGAGGCTCGGGTTGAACGGGTCGTCCGTGGGTGCGCGCAGCACGACGTCCGCGGTGGCGACATAGGTGTCGGACGTGGAGATGCCGAGGTAGACGCCGCCCAGCAGGCCGATGCCGACACCCGCGCCGAGGAGGCGGCGGTAGCGCAGGAGCTGTTTGAACTGGTCCCTGAGGAGGTCCGGTTCGTCCTCCGCCGGGACCGACGCAGGGCGGTTCGTCTCGATCACGGCTGCGGACCCCCAAGTGCTTCGTCTATCAGTGCGTCGATGCGGGCCAGGCCCGCGTCACGGCTCAGGTGGGCCGCCACGTGCCGGGGCCCGGCCGCCCCGAGGGCGTCCGCGCCCTCGGGGTCCTCGGCGAGGGCCCGTACGGCCTTCAGCAGGGCGTGGGGGTCCTCCGGTGGTACGAGCACCCCTGCGCCCGAACGTTCCACTTCCTGGGCCGTGCCGCCCTCCGCCGCCACGGACGCGATGACGGGACGGCCGGCCTGGAAGTAGGAGGTCAGTTTGGACGGCACGCTCATGTCGAGCACGGCCGCGTGCTGCGTCACGGCGAGTACGTCCGCCGCCGCGAGGATATCCGGGAACTCTCCGTCGGCGGCAGGGGGGATGATGTCCAGATTCGGCACGTCCGCCGCGAGGTCGGCCAGGGCCGAGCGCTGGCTGCCGTCGCCCATGAGGACGAAACGGACACCCGGATCCAGGCGGGCGGCGCCCACGAGGACTTCGAGGCCCTGCTTGAGGCCCATGTTCCCGGAGTGCAGGACGACCGGCTCGCCGGGGGCCCAGCCGAGGTGGCGCCGGGTCTGGCCGCGCGGCCGGGTGGGCTGCGGGACGTGGGACCAGTTGGGCACGAGGCGGATCTTCTCCGGGTCCACGCCCATGCCGACGACCCGGTCCACGAAGGTCTCGTGGATGACGCCGACCAGGGTGGCCCGCTTCAGGGCGTACGCCTCCGCGCGACCGGCGACCGCGGCCGCCTTGTCGCCGCCGCTGATTCCGCTCTGCGCGGCGGCCGCGCCCATCAGGTCCTGGACGACCGGGATGAACGGGACCTTCCAGCGGGCGGCGAGCCGGGCCGCGATGACCCCGCCGGCCAGGCTGGGCATCTGGGCCATGACCGCGTCCGGCCGCGGCATCCGGGGCGGGGCCACGGAACCGTGCAGCAGAATCGATCCTTCAAAAAGGGCCCGCTTGACGGCGGTCTGGCGGGGCGGCACGGTGTGCGCGCGCCGGTGCACTGTGACCCCCGCGCGCCGTTCCGTGCGCCGGAGCGCCCCCTTGTACTCCGGCTCCAACGACCACGACGGGTAGTGCGGCATGCCGGCGAGCACATGGGTGTCGTGGCCGAGATCCGCCCAGTGCTCCGCGATCTGGGTGGCGTAGGGCCCAATCCCCGCGTGCTCGGGAGCGTAGTTGGTGGAAACCAGCAGTAGGCGCCGGTGACCGGATCTCGACACTGAACGTCCCCTTCTCCCCAGGATGATGCGCACGTCACCCTATTCGTTCACCGACAGAGCGTGGAACGTGCACGCTATTGTCTGCTGAACCGCCACACCGGGGGGTGTGGTCGCTGGGGGGTAACTCATGACGGAGCGCGACATGTCCGACCTTGGCGCACCTGCGCACAGACCGTACCGAGTGGGGTACGCCCCAGGTGCGTACGATCTGTTCCATATCGGACATCTCAATATCCTTCGGCACGCCCGGAGTCAGTGCGACTACCTGGTCGCCGGGGTGGTCTCCGACGAGATGGCGGAACTGGCCAAGGGGCGTCGCCCGATGATCCCGCTCGTGGAGCGGCTGGAAATCGTCCGTAGCGTCCGATACGTGGACGCGGCGTTCGTCGAAACGGTCCCGGACAAGGTGGAGACCTGGAGGCAGGTCCGCTTCGACGTGATCTTCAAGGGCGACGACTGGCGGGGCACTCCCAAGGGCGACAAGCTGGAGAAGGACTTCGCCGCCGTCGGCGTCGACGTCGTCTACTTCCCCTACACGGTGCACACCTCCAGCACCCAGCTGCGCCGGGCCCTGGACGCGCTGTCCGAGCCGCTCAGCGCGGAACGGCGCTGAGCTCCCGGAACCACTTCGCGAGGAACGCCGCCAGGAACAGCACGGCGACCGCGCCGAGCCCCGCGTACGCCCAGCGGAACAGCCCTCCGCCCCCGAGCACGAGGAACACCAGGCAGAACACGCCGTAGTCCACCGGCAGCAGCGCCACCGCACGCACGGTCGAGGGCGCGGCGGCGGGGCTCCCCGGCGCCGGCTTCGGCTTGAGCTTCTCGGTCAGCAGCCCGCCGAAGAAGGTGACGACCGAGGCGAACTGGAAGCCCAGCGGCACCAGCAGCCAGCCGTCCCCGCCCGGCCCGCCCGTCCCGTACGCCTCGGGGAAGCGGTAGAACGCGATCAGCACGCAGCTGTGCAGGGCGGTCAGCTTGGCGCAGTCCACGACGTGGTCCAGCCACTCGCCCGCAGCGCTGCCGCCCCCGCGCAGCCGGGCCAGCTGCCCGTCGGCCGAGTCGAAGGCGAAGCCGACGGCGAGCGCGGCCCACACGGCGACGCCCAGCCCCCACGAGGGCGCGGCGAGCGCCACGGCGGCCACGGCGGCGAAGCTGAAGGCGGCGCTGACCAGCGTCACCTGGTTCGGGGTCAGCCCGAGCGCATACGACACGGCGGCCAGATACCGCCCCGCGGGCCGGTTGACGAACCGCGAATAGAGCGACACCCCCTTCGCCGACTTCTGCGCCCCGCGCAGCTCCCGCAGCGCGGTCCCCACTCTCGCCATGCGTACCCCTGATCCCTGCCGGTGTGGCACACGTGTACGGGTGCACGTGTGTACGAGGCCACATCATCGCAGGACGAGTGAGCTCTCCCGCTCCGGTTCGGCCGACCACCCGCCCCAGCCGGCCACCGGTGCGCCACCCGCCTCAGCCGACCACCCGCAGCAGCAGCACCGACCGGGCCGGCACCGTCAGCGTCTCCCCGCCCCGGTGCCGGGTGCCGGGCGGCGCGGCCTGGTCCTCCCGCGCGGTGTCCAGCACCAGCTCGTAGACCGCCGCCCACGGAGCGCCCGGCAGCACCCACGCCACCGGCCGGTCCCCGGCGTGCAGCAGGGCCAGGAAGCTGTCGTCGGCGACCTGCCGCCCCCGCTCGTCGCGGCCCGGAATGTCCCGCCCCGACAGGTACATGCCGAGCGCGGCGGCCGGGGCGTACCAGTCCCGCTCGGTCATCTCCGTGCCCGCCGGGGTGAACCAGGCCAGGTCCCGCAGCCCGTCCGCGCCCTGCGGCCGCCCCGAGAAGAAGGCCCGCCGGCGCAGCACCGGATGCTCCTGGCGCAGCGCCACCAGCCGCGCGGCCAGCGCGAACAGCTCCCGCCAGGCCGGATCCTCCAGCAGCGACCAGTCCACCCAGCCCGTCTCGTTGTCCTGGCAGTACGCGTTGTTGTTGCCGCCCTGCGTCCGCCCGAACTCGTCCCCGGCCACCAGCATCGGCACCCCGGTCGACAGCAGCAGCGTGGTCAGCAGATTGCGCAGCTGCCGCCGCCGCAGCACCCCGATCCGGGCATCGTCCGTCTCACCCTCCACCCCGCAGTTCCACGAGCGGTTGTCGTTGGTCCCGTCGCGGCCCGCCTCCCCGTTGGCCTCGTTGTGCTTGCGCTCGTACGACACCAGGTCGCGCAGGGTGAAGCCGTCGTGCGCCGTCACGAAGTTCACCGAGGCGTACGGTCGCCGCCCGCCCCACGCGTACAGGTCGCTGGAGCCCGACAATCGGTACCCGAGGTCCCGTACGTCGGGCAGCGCGCCCCGCCAGAAGTCCCGTACGGCATCGCGGTACCGGTCGTTCCACTCCGTCCACAGCGGCGGGAACGCCCCCACCTGGTAGCCGCCCGAGCCCACGTCCCAGGGCTCGGCGATCAGCTTGACCCGCCGCAGCACCGGGTCCTGGGCGATCACCGCGAGGAACGGCGACAGCATGTCCACGTCGTGCATCGAGCGGGCCAGTGCCGCCGCCAGGTCGAAGCGGAACCCGTCCACCCCCATCTCCGTCACCCAGTAGCGCAGCGAATCCGTGATGAGTCGCAGCACGTGCGGGCGCCCCGCGTGCAGGGTGTTTCCGCAGCCCGTGTAGTCGGCGTACCGGCGCTGGTCGGACTGGAGCCGGTAGTAGCCCCGGTTGTCGATCCCGCGCAGCGACAGCGTCGGGCCGAGCTCGCCCGCCTCCGCCGTGTGGTTGTAGACCACGTCGAGGATGACCTCGATCCCGGCCGCGTGCAGGGCCCGCACCATCCGCTTGAACTCGCCGACCTGCTGGCCGGCCGTACCGGACGAGGAGTAGCCGGCGTGCGGGGCGAAGTAGCCGATCGAGTTGTAGCCCCAGTGGTTGCGCAGGCCCCGGCGCAGCAGGTGGTCCTCGTGCGCGAACTGGTGCACCGGCAGCAGTTCGACCGCCGTCACGCCCAGCTTCACCAGGTGCTCCACCGCCGCGGGATGGGCCAGGCCCGCGTACGTGCCGCGCAGCTCCTCGGGAACACCCGGATGGCGCATCGTGAACCCGCGCACGTGCAGCTCGTAGATCACCGAATCGGCCCACGGGGTCTTCGGCCGGACGTCGTCCGCCCAGTCGTCGTCATCGTGGACGACGACCCCCTTGGGCACGTACGGCGCCGAGTCGCGGTCGTCGCGCACGGTGTCCGCGATGTACTGCTGCGGCCAGTCGCGGACGTGCCCGTACACCTCCGGCGGCAGCGCGAAGTCCCCGTCGACGGCCCGGGCGTACGGGTCCAGCAGCAGCTTGGCCGGATTGAACCGGGCCCCCGTCCAGGGGTCCCAGCGGCCGTGCACCCGGAACCCGTACCGCTGCCCGGGGCGCACCCCGGGCAGGAAGCCGTGCCAGATCTCGTGCGTCAGCTCGGTCAGCGCACACCGGGTCTCGGCGCCCTCCGCATCGAAGAGGCACACCTCCACCGCCTCCGCGCCCTGCGCCCACAGCGCGAAGTTGGTGCCCGCCGTCCCGTCCGGGCCGGTACGGAACCGCGCCCCCAGCGGGTGCGAGGACCCCGGCCACACCGGGGGCCCCGAGCGCGCGACGGCCCGTAAGGCCGACTCGCGACCCTGTACCAGCGGCCCGCTCCGCTGACCGTTGACATGCGGGGCGGGCGACTCCACTGAGGTCACTGAGGTCACTGACTCCATGGCGGCGGTATCCACCGCCTCTTGCTCGGCTGCGCTCGACACTGCCCGCCTCCACGGCTCCTGGGTACCGGCGGGGGAAGGCAGTGCGACCCCGGCGTCCCTGCCAGGGCCCGCCCCCGTCTGGTCCTTCCCACTGTTCTGCCCGGAGAGATCTGCCCGGAACGTGGCCCGCGCTCACGTTTCCCCCGGAGGGCCCGGTCGTTGGAGGGATCGTGACACTTCTGACGAGGCGGGCAGGGGCGGGCTTGGCCGCCGTGGCGGCATGGGCGGGCCTGCTGGGCGGCCTGGCCGGATGCACCGCGAGCGGCGGTTCCCCCGTCGAGATCCAGCTTCCCGGCAAGCCCCGGTCGCCCGACGAGGCCATCCGGATCACCCCCGAGGACAACGCCAAGGGGGTCCCGGCCGAGGGCCCGCTGACCGTCAGAGTGCCCGAGGGCCGCCTCGAACGGGTCGTGGTGACCAAGGTCGAGGACGCCCAGGAGGAGCGCGTGCCCGGCTCCATCGCCCCCGACGGCCTCAGCTGGAGCCCCGACACCGAGGGCGGCCGGCTCGCGCTCGCCGCCAAGTACACGGTGGACGCGGTCGCCCTCGACGGCCACAACCGCCGCCAGGCCCGGCACACCACCTTCACCACCTACGTCCCCGAGGAGCGGTTCATCGGCTACTTCAAGCCCGAGAACCGCTCCACCGTCGGCACCGGCATGATCGTCTCCTTCAACTTCAACCGGTCGATCGCGAACCGCGCCGACGTCGAGCGGGCCATCACCATCACCTCCAAGCCCCCGGTGCAGGTCGTCGGCCACTGGTTCGGCAAGGAGCGCCTCGACTTCCGGCCCAGGCAGTACTGGAAGCCCGGCACCGAGGTCACCATCACCATGAACCTGCGGGACGTGCAGGGCGCGCCCGGCTCGTACGGCATCCAGGACAAGTCCGTCACCTTCACGGTCGGCCGCTCCCAGATCTCCCTCGTGGACGCGGAGGCGCACACGATGGAGGTCCGACGCGAGGGGAAGCTGGTCCAGACCCTCCCGATCAGCGCCGGAGCGCCCAAGAACACCACCTACAACGGCAAGATGGTGGTGCTGGAGATGTTCGACGTGACCCGGATGAACGGCCAGACCGTCGGGTTCGGCGGCGAGTACGACATCCCCGACGTCCCGCACGCCATGCGGCTCACCACCTCCGGGACCTTCCTGCACGGGAACTACTGGGCCAGCCCCGACACCTTCGGCTC
This sequence comes from Streptomyces sp. NRRL S-244, assembly GCF_000717915.1. Taxonomy (GTDB): domain Bacteria; phylum Actinomycetota; class Actinomycetes; order Streptomycetales; family Streptomycetaceae; genus Streptomyces. The sequence continues at coordinate 104,200 of NZ_JOCX01000016.1, read as the reverse complement.
CACCAACACCAGCCACGGCTGCGTGGGGCTGCGTGACGACAAGGGCGGCGGTTCGGACACCCCGGCCGGCTGGTTCTTCGACCGGACCCTGGTCGGGGACGTGGTGGAGGTCGTGAACTCCCAGGACAAGACGGTCGCCCCGAACAACGGGCTGGGCGGATGGAACATGTCCTGGGCGGACTGGGTCGCGGGCTCCGCCATCACCTGACGTCCGCCGGACGCACCAGTCGAGTGATCGTCATACCGGAATGCCGTAGTCCGAGTGTGTCCTGCGTCCGACACGCCTGGTCCTGCGCTCAGCTTGCTCCAGCCGAGCGGCGCCGCAGCGCAGCAGCGCAGCAGCGCCAGGAGACGGACGGAGCGCCATGTCAGCAAGGAACTGGACCCTCGGGCTCGCGGTCGGAGCCGTTCTGGCCGTCGGTGCCTCCACGGCCCTCGCGGCGGGTCCCGGCGCGGGTCCCGGTGCGGACCGGTCTGCGCAGGGACGGGCACCGGCGCGGGCCGCCCTGCGCGCCCCGCTGCCGGACGGCCTCGGCCCCTGCGTCCCGGGCCGGTGCCCCGATCCGTTCCCGCCGGTCGACGTCGGCACCGTGGCCAGGGGCTACGACGACGCCGTCAACGTCTTCGTCGGCGGGGACTTCCGGGTCCGCGAACGCGCGGCCGAGGCCGAGGGCAAGGTCGTCGTCCTCGGCAGCTTCGACCAGGACAAGGACCCGCAGGCCGGCCAGGCCTACAACATCGGCATCGTCGGCGCCGGCTCCCTGGTGCAGCCCCCGCCCGGCTCCGACTTCCTCGCCGCCGGCCAGGACGTCCACATCGCCACCGGTGAGCGGCTGATCTCCGACGGCGGCGTGGTCCGGTACGCCGGCACCGCACCCGGCCCCGGCCGGGTCACCGGCACGCTGGTCAACGACACGGTCGCCGTGACCAAGTACGCCGGCCTGCGCGACCGGCTCACCGCCGCCAGCAAGTGCTACGCGCGGGTCGACGGGCAGCCCCGTACGGCCACCGGCACGGCCGTCAACGCCTCCGGGACCACGGTCTTCACCGGGGACGGCGTCTCGAAACTCCAGGTCTTCAACGTCGACTTCAACCTGGTGTCCGGGGGAAGAGGCGGCGGCGCGGGCGGCGCGATCGGCGTCCGCTTCGACCGGATCCCGGCGGACGCCACCGTCCTCGTCAACGTCCTCGGCACCAGCCGCACCATCAGCACCTACAGCGGCACCATCAGCGATACCCACAGCCCCTGGAACGCGCTGCGGACCCGGCTGCTGTGGAACTTCCCGGACGCCACGACCGTTCACCTCCAGGGCAGCGGCCAGTTCCAGGGCGCCGTGCTCATCGGCGAGCAGGCCTCACAGACCACGGTCACCCTGCCCGGCATGAACGGCCGCTTCTTCACCACCGGCACGCTCACCCACACCAGCGTCCACGGCCTCGGCGGCGGCCAGGAGCTCCACGCGTACCCCTTCAACGGCGATCTGCCCGACTGCGCCGTGACCCCGCCCGTACCCGTCACCGGATCGGTCTCCGTCCTCAAGCGGGACGAGAGCGGCAATCCGCTGGCCGAGGCGCACTTCGAGCTGTGGCGCGAGACCAACGGACAGACCGGCCTCCAGACGGACGGCGCAGGAGGCTCCCCGGACACGCTCGTCGAGAACACGTGCGTCACCGGAGCCGACGGCCGGTGCGGGCGGTTGGTGGAGCCCGGTACCTACCACTGGCGCGAGACCGTCGCCCCCGCGGGCTACGAACTGCCCGCGCAGCCGGTGACCACGGTGGTCCTCACCGGGGCGGACGTCACCACCGGTATCACGGCCACCGTCGTCAACGGCAAGGAGTACCGCGGGGTGCTGGAGGTCCTGAAGAAGGACGCCAAGACCAAGCGGCCGCTGCGCGGCGCGGTGTTCGAGGTCTGGAAGGAGAGCAACGGGACCGAGGGCCTGCAGGCCGCGGGCATCAACGCCGACGTCCTGGTCAAGGCGGGCTGCGCGACCGACGGCGGGGGCGTCTGCACCTTCGAGTACCTGGAGTCGGGCGCGTACTACCTGCGGGAGACGGACGTACCCGAGGGCTACGTGCTGCCGGACGACGGGGTGACCGGGCCGCTGCGCCTCGACGAGCAGACCCCCGGCCACACGCTGGTGGTGACGGTGGACAACCGGCGCGACGACCACGGCAAGGGCAAGGGCAAGGACGACGGGGGCAAGGGCCCGAGGAGGCCCGTATGACCGCAGGAGCACCCGTGCCCGTACCCGCGGTACGAGGCGCGGCCGCGGCCGTCCTGGCCGCCGCCGTACTCGCCCTGACGGCGCCGGCCCCGGCGCACGCGGCCCTGGCGGCCGCCCCCGAGCCCGCCTGTACCGCCGGCACCGGGCCCTACCAGCGCAAGCTGGAGGCCCACCTCGGGCGTCCCGTCGACGGGACGCAGTCCCCGGCCGACTGCGCGGCCGTCCGCGCCTTCCAGAGCGCCAACGGCATCACCCCCGCCGACGGTTACCCCGGCCTCGCCACCTACCGCACGATGGCCGCCGTGGCCGCCCGTGCCCGCCCCAACGCCGACGGCGCCTGCCCCGTCCGCACCGGCCGGGTGACCTGCGTGGACCTCGACCGGCAACTGCTGTGGGTCCAGCGCGGCAGCGGCGTCGTCTTCCCGCCCGTACCCGTCCGCACCGGCCGCGACGACCAGGAGACCCGCCCCGGCTGGCACGAGATCTACTGGCGCAGCAAGGACCACGAGTCCACGCTGTACGACAACGCCCCCATGCCGTACGCCCAGTTCTTCGACGGGGGCCAGGCCCTGCACGGCCGTCCCGGGGACCTCTACGCGCACGGCGGCTCGGCCGGCTGCGTCAACCTCTCCGTACCGGACGCCGAACGCCTGTGGAACCTGCTGGACGAGGGCGACGCCGTCTACGTCTGGGGCACCAAACCCGGTACCGAGGACTGAGCCCGCCCCGGTCCGCCGGGTGTTCCCTCCTCTTGGGACGGAACGGTGACAAGACCGTTTCTCTTCGTGATCCCCCCGTGTGATTTCCTGTCGACATGCGCGCGACTGTCCGCGCGCGGGGGACATGGGGAGAATAAGAGTGAACCTGCAGCCGATACGCGGCCGCGCCCGCCGCACCGGCCTGCCGGCCCTCCTGCTCGGAGCGGCACTGCTGCTCACCAGTGCGTGCAGCGGCGGCGGCAACACGGGTGGGGGAGGCGGCGACAACGGCGCCGGCGGAGGCGGCAAGAACGGCACCGAGGCGTCCAAGGCCGTGGTCAACGTCAAGCCGGACGATGGGGCCAAGGAGGTCGCCACGAGCGGCATCCTGAAGATAACCACCACCGGCGGCAAGCTCACCACGGTGACCGTCGCCGACACCAAGGGCAACGCCGTCGACGGCAAGCTCGCCGAGGACGGCGCGAGCTGGGAGCCCGCCCGCAACCTGGCCGCCGCCACCGAGTACAAGGTGCACGCCGTCGCCAAGGACGAGGCCGGCCGCGAGTCCGCCAAGGACACCACGTTCACCACTCTCACCCCGACCAACACCTTCGTCGGCCACTACACGCCCGAGGACGGCGAGACCGTCGGCGTGGGCATGCCGGTGTCGTTCAACTTCACCCGCGGCATCACCAACACCGAGGCCGTCGAGAAGGCCATCACGGTGACGGCAGAGCCGTCGGTCCCGGTCGAGGGCCACTGGTTCGGCAACGACCGCCTCGACTTCCGCCCCGAGAAGTACTGGGCGGCGGGCACCAAGGTCACCGTGAAGATCGCCCTCGACGGTGTCGAAGGCCGTCCCGGCGTCTACGGCAAGCAGACCCGTACGGTCACCTTCACCATCGGCCGCTCGCAGGTCTCCACGGTCGACGCGAGCGAGCACACGATGCAGGTCGTCCGTGACGGCCAGGTGCTCAAGGACCTCCCGATCACCGCGGGCGCCCCGTCGACGACCACGTACAACGGGCAGATGGTCATCAGCGAGAAGTACAAGGTGACCCGGATGAACGGCGCGACCGTCGGCTTCGGCGGCGAGTACGACATCTCGGACGTCCCGCACGCGATGCGCCTGTCGCAGTCGGGCACCTTCGTCCACGGCAACTACTGGGCCTCCTCGGGCACGTTCGGCTCCGAGAACGTCAGCCACGGCTGCGTGGGCCTCAAGGACGTCCGCGGCGCGGGTGACGGCAATCAGCCCGCCGCCTGGTTCTTCAACGAGTCGCTGATCGGCGACGTCGTCATCGTGAAGAACTCCAAGGACAAGCAGATCGCCCCGGACAACGGCCTCAACGGCTGGAACATGGACTGGGCGGAGTGGATCAAGTAGTCCTCCCCCGTACGTAGTCGAGTGGCCCGGTGCTGTGACCCACAGCACCGGGCCATTCCCCGTTAACCGCCGCTAACCTTCGCGTATGACCCTCTCTCTCGAAGTCTCCGAAGGCGTCGGCACCCTCCGCCTGGACCGGCCGCCCATGAACGCCCTGGACATCGCCACCCAGGACCGGCTGCGCGAGCTCGCGGTGGAGGCCACCGACCGGGCCGACGTACGCGCGGTGATCATCTACGGCGGCGAGAAGGTGTTCGCGGCCGGCGCGGACATCAAGGAGATGCAGACGATGGACCACGCGGCGATGATCGCCAGGTCCCGCGCGCTCCAGGACGCGTTCACCGCCGTGGCCCGGATCCCCAAGCCGGTCGTGGCCGCCGTCACCGGCTACGCCCTCGGCGGCGGTTGCGAGCTCGCGCTGTGCGCCGACTACCGGATCGCCGCCGACAACGCGAAGCTCGGCCAGCCCGAGATCCTGCTGGGCCTGATCCCGGGGGCCGGCGGCACCCAGCGGCTGTCCCGGCTGATCGGCCCGTCCAAGGCCAAGGACCTGATCTTCACCGGCCGCATGGTCAAGGCCGATGAGGCGCTCGCCCTCGGTCTCGTGGACCGGGTCGTGCCCGCCGCCGAGGTGTACGAGCAAGCGCACGCCTGGGCCGCCAAGCTGGCCCAGGGCCCGGCGATCGCGCTGCGCGCCGCCAAGGAGTGCGTGGACGCGGGCCTGGAGGCGGACATCGACACCGGCCTGACCATCGAACGCAACTGGTTCGCGGGCCTGTTCGCCACCGAGGACCGCGAGCGCGGCATGCGCAGCTTCGTCGAAGAGGGCCCGGGCAAGGCGAAGTTCGTCTAGCCGGAAAGCCGTTGGTCCTCCCTAGGGGTGGATTAGCCAGGCCTTAAGGGAGCCTTAAGGAGTGGTGGAGATCGACTGCGGGTGATCTTCCGGGAGCGGTGGGTCACCGCAGATCAGGGTGGTCCCACGGCTCTCCGGTTGCCCCGCGCATATGACGGAACGCCCCCTTGGAATCAATGATTCCGGGGGGTGTTTTCCTGCGGAACGGCCCGGGCGGGCGCATCGGCCGTCCATGATGGGTTCATGGCGGGCCTGGAGGGTGTGGAACAGCCGCGGCAGCGCAACAGCGCCGCCGCCGTACGGCTGACGGCGGCTCTTGAGGACGAACAGGGTCTCAAGGCACTGGAGTTGTACGGGAATCCGGCTGAGGCGGAAGTGATCCTGCCGTCCATGCCGGAGTCGGCGAGCAGGGCCCGCCGGCTCACCCAGTACGTGGTGATCCGTTTCTGGGGTTTCTCCCCGCAGGTGTCCGAGCACACCGTCCTGCTGGTCTCCGAGCTCGTCGGCAACGCGGTCCGGCACACGGGCGCCCGGTCCTTCGGCTTACGGATGCACCGGCGGCGCGGCTGGATCCGGGTCGAGGTGCGCGACCCCTCGCGCGGGCTGCCCTGCCTGATGCCGGTGCACGAGCTGGACACCACCGGGCGGGGGCTCTTCCTCGTCGACAAGCTCTCCGACCGCTGGGGCGCCGACCTGCTGCCGCGCGGCAAGATCACCTGGTTCGAGATGAGGGTGGCCGACCGCTGAGCGCCGACCGCCCCGCGCGGGCGCAGGCCCCCTGGAATGCCTGAAGCCCCCGGTCGCCGTGATGGGGCGTCGTGGGGGCTTCATGGATGCGCCGAGGATCGAAGGGGGTGTGATCCTCGGCGTGGCGACTTCGCTCGGGTCAATGGGGAAGCCGTGATTCCGACTATGGCAGACGGGCGACCAAACACCAAAAGTCCCAACCTGGACATAAGTGTGCAAATAGTAAGAGTTTCGGGATAAATCCTAGGTGAGGTGGGCCACTCGCCTCACAATCATTGAATGACTATCCATCGCTCCGTGTGATTCATTGATCGAATACCGGACACCCCCTCATCCGGGTGCACTCCGATGAAGGTCCCGAAATGGGTCAATCGTTATCTTCCATGGCATCCACCCCTTAAATGGGCAGGTGCTCTGCTACCCGGACCGCCGAACCGCCCTCCGCGCCGGAGCCGCGGCCGCCGTCGGCGCCCTCACCGCCGCCTGCGGCACCGGCGCCCGTACGCCCGCCGGCCCGCCCGCCCAGGCGCCCTCGGCGAAACCCGCCCCCGTCCGGGCCGCCGCCGCCCCGCGCCGGTTCCCCGGCCAGCCCGACGAGATCGCGCACGGTCCGCGCGACCGCCCCCTGGTCGCCCTCACCTTCCACGGCAACGGGGACCCCGCCATCGCCCGGGCCGTACTGGCCGAGGCCGAGAAGGCGGGCGCGCGGGTCACCGTACTGGCGATCGGCAGCTGGCTCGACGCCCACCCCGACATGGCCCGCCGGGTCCTCGACGGCGGCCACGAGCTCGGCAACCACACCCAGCGCCACCTCGCGATCAACGACATGCCCGAGGCGGAGGCCTACGCCGAGATCACCGGCTGCGCCCAGCGGCTGAAGCGGCTCACCGGCTCCATCGGCACCTGGTTCCGGCCCTCCCAGACCCAGTACGCCACCCCGCTCGTCAAGGAGCTGGCCCGGCGGGCGGGCTACCCGCACGTCCTCTCGTACGACGTGGACTCCCTCGACTTCACCTCGCCCGGTGCCGCGGCCGTCATCCGCACCGTCACCGGGACGATCCACGGCGGATCGGTGGTGAGCCTGCACTTCGGCTACGCGGACACGGTCGACGCGATGCCGCCCCTCCTCGAAGAACTCGCGCGCCGGAAGCTGCGCGCGGTGACCACCACGGAGCTGCTGACCTCATGACGACCACCCGCCTTCCCCGGAAGGCCACCGTGCTGCTGGCCGGTCTGGTCCTCGCCGCCCTGGCCGGCTGCGGAGCGGCCGACAAGGAGCCCGCCGAGGCGCTCGGCTCCGCGGCCCCGGCCAGGCAGCCCGTCAAGGCCGTCCCGGCCGTACCGCCCGGCCTGGCCGGCATGCCGCCGCTCCTCGACCCGAAGGACGTGTACGCGGCCGACCGGCCGAACAACCTCTCGCCGCTGGTGAAGGACTTCCCGTCGCGCGTCTACGTGCCGAACACCACCTCCAACACGGTGTCCGTCATCGACCCGAAGACGTACAAGGTCATCGACACCATCCCGGTCGGGATCCAGCCCCAGCACGTCGTCCCCTCCTGGGACATGAAGACCCTGTGGGTCAACAACAACCGCGGCCACACGCTCACCCCGATCAACCCGGCCACGGGCGAGGCGGGCGAGCCGGTCGAGGTGCACGACCCGTACAACCTGTACTTCACGCCGAACGGCAAGTACGCGGTCGTGATGGCGTCCATGGACCGCGAGCTGGTCTTCCGCGATCCGCACACGATGAACCGGGTCAAGACGGTCCCGGTGACCTGCTTCGGGGTCAACCACGCGGACTTCTCCGCCGACGGCCGGTACTTCATCGTGAGCTGCGAGTTCTCCGGCGAGCTCCTCAAGGTCGACACCGAGAAGATGGAGGTCGTCGGCCAGCAGAAGCTGCCGTACGAGGGCGCGATGCCGCAGGACGTGAAGGTCTCCCCGGACGGGAAGACCTTCTACGTCGCGGACATGATGGCGGACGGCATGTGGGTGCTCAGCGGGGACAAGTTCGACATCCCCAAGCTGCTGCCCACCGGGAAGGGCACGCACGGCCTGTACGTGAGCCGCGACTCCAGGGAGATGTACATCTCCAACCGGGGCGAGGGAAGCATCTCCGTCTTCGACTTCAGGCAGAACAAGCTCACGAAGAAGTGGGAGCTGCCGGAGGGCGGCAGCCCGGACATGGGCGGCGTCTCCGCGGACGGCAAGGTGCTGTGGCTGTCGGGGCGCTACAACTCCGAGGTCTACGCGATCGACACGGCGACCGGTCAGCAGCTCGCCAAGATCCGGGTGGGCGGCGGCCCGCACGGCCTGGCCGTCTACCCGCAGCCGGGCCGCTACTCCCTCGGCCACACGGGGATCTTCCGCTAGGCAAGGCCCCCGGACGGGGCGGGGGGTGACTGCCGCTACCCTTGGCCGGTCAACAAGCACCGAGAAGGGGTGGATCCCAGTGGCTGACATCGAGAGCGCGCGGGCGACGTTCGGCAAGTTCGACGCGGACGGTGACGGCTTCGTCACGGCGGACGAGTACAGCGCGGCCATGAAGGCGATGGGCGACGCGTTCGTCACCGGCGCCGTCGCGGATGCCGTGATCGCCGCCAAGGACGCGAACGGCGACGGCCGCATGAGCTTCGACGAGTTCTGGGCCGCCCTGAACAAGTAAGCCAGCCCTTGCGAGAGCCCCCGCACCGCCCGCCTGCCGGGCGGGCGGGGGCTCTGCCTTGGTCAGGCCATGTCCTCGACCTCGGCCAGGGCCTCCTCCAGCCAGCGCAGCCAGAACGTCTCCAGACCGGTGCCGCCGTGCAGGACGAGCCGCCGCAGCCGGTCCTCGTCGGAGTCCCGCCCCGGCGGGAAGTCCCTCTCCTCGATGGCCTCGTAGACCGCCAGCTGCCGCCGGTGCAGCTCCAGATGGCGCCGCAGCTCCGCGGCCAGCCCGTGCGGCCCCACCACGGCGGCCGCCCGGATCCGCAGCAGCAGCGGATCCCGGATGGCCTTCGGGTCCTGGCTCTCGCCGACCCACCGGGCCAGCTCCGCGCTGCCGGCGTCCAGGACCTCGTACTGCTTCTTCTGCCCCCGTACGGGCACCTCGCTGGGCAGCGCCCGGATCAGCCCGGCCTCCTCCAGCCGGCCGAGCTCGCGGTAGATCTGCTGATGCGTCGCGGACCAGAAGTACCCGATCGACTTGTCGAACCGCCGCGTCAGCTCCAGCCCCGACGAGGGCTTCTCCATCAGGGCGGTGAGGATGGCGTGCGGCAGCGACATGCCGCCATCCTAGGGATGCCGCTCCTCAGCGCCAGGCGGACAGGGCTTCCGGGGTTTTCGGGCCCGGGTCCTGGGGTGCCAGCAGGGCGTGGGCGCGGAGGAAGGACGCCACCGCCGGGGACCAGGCCTGGCGCAGTCCCGCCGCGGCCAGGAGCTCCGGGTCCGACAGGAGGGTCTGCGCCGGGCCCGTGCGGATGCCCGACGGGGTCAGGACCGCCGCGTCGTCGGCCCAGCGGACCGCCAGGTCGACGTCGTGCGTGGCCATCACCACCGTGGTGCCGGCCGCGCGCAGCCTCGCCAGGACGTCCAGCAGGCGCTCCTGTCCGTCCGGGTCCAGGCCGGCCGTCGGCTCGTCCAGGATCAGCACCCGCGGAGCCATCGCCACCGCCCCCGCGATCGCCGCGCGCTTGCGCTGGCCGTACGAGAGCAGGTGCGTCGGGCGGTCCCGCAGCGCCGTGATGTCCAGCGCGGCGAGCGCCGAGTCCACCCGGGCGCGGACCTCGTCCGCCGGCAGCCCCAGGTTCATCGGGCCGAACGACACGTCCTGCTCCACCGAGGCCGCGAACAGCTGGTCGTCCGGGTCCTGGACCACCAGCTGCACCGCCGTGCGCAGACGGGTCAGCCCCGCCCGGTCGTACGAGACCGCCGTGCCGTCGAGGAGCAGCGACCCCGAGCCGGGCCGCAGGCCCCCGCTCAGCAGCCGCATCAGCGTGGTCTTCCCGCTGCCGTTGCGGCCCAGCAGGACCAGCGCCCGGCCCTCGGCGATGGCGAAGTCCACGTCGGCGAGGACCGTCGGGCCGTCCTCGTACGCGTAGCCGGCGCCGGCCAGTTCCACCAGCGGGTTCAACCGGTCCAACGGGTTCACAAGTACAGCCCCTTCAGGGTGAGGGTCAGGGTGATCAGGGCCGCCAGCAGGGCCCCCGACGCCGCCAGGAAACGCCACGACAGGGCCGCCTGCGGTACGAGGACCCGCAGCGCGCCGTCGTAGCCGCGCCCGGCCAGGCCCTCCTGGAGCCGTGCCGCGCGATCGAAGGCCCGTACGAAGGAGGTGGCGGCGAGCCCGGCCAGCGAACGCCACACCGCCGCCCGCCCGGACTGGCCGAGCCGGGCCGCCTGGGCGCGCCGGACCTGGGCCATCGAGTCCAGCAGCAGGAAGCCGATGCGGTACATGACCAGGGCCACGTCCACCACCGGGGCCGGTACCCCGGCCCGGACCAGCCGGGGCAGGACGTCCGAGACGGGCGTGGTGAACGCGAACAGCAGCACCCCGAGGGAGGCCGCCGAGGTCCGCAGCAGCAGCTCGGCGGCGTGCCGGGGGCCGTCGGGCGCCAGCGAGACGAACCCGGCCGGGCCGCCGACGGCGACGAGCAGCGGCAGCGCGCCGGTGAAGCAGAAGCCCAGCGGGATCCGGAAGGCCCGCCACAGCTGACGCCCGGCCACGCCCGCCGGGCCGAGGAGCACGGCCAGCGTGGCGGCGGCGACCAGCGGCCCGCCGGGCCAGGGCGGCAGGCAGACGGCGGTGACCGTCAGCCCGAGCCCCAGCAGGGCCTTCTCCAGGGGATGGCGGCGGCGCCACCGACTGCCGTGCGCCGCCACGTCGATCGGCAGCACCGCCTACGACTCCGCGGCGGCGGGGTCCGAGGCGGCGCCCGCGGTACTCGCGGCAGCGGCACTCGCGGCGGCCGCGGCCTGGCGGCGGCCCTTGCGGACGCCGAAGTAGTACGCGAGCACGCCCGCGCCCAGTGCCGCCTGGAGGGCGAACAGCGCCGACTCCACCTCCCCGGAGGGCGGTTCGTACAGCGGCGAGAACCACGGTTCGTAGTCCGGCTTCAGCTCGCTGATCGCCGTCTCCGCCTGCGCGTCGGCGCCCGTGAACGGCTCCTCCTTGCCCTCGCCCATCCCCAGCGCGATCGGCAGTACGGCCAGCGCCGCCACCAGGAGCAGCAGCAGGCCGTTGATCTTCGCGTTCCGGCTCATCAGACCGTCGCCTCCTGTCCGCTGCTCCCACTGCGCCCACCGCGCCCGCTGAGCTTCGCCACGCCCAGCCGGACCAGGTCCGACTTGCTCGACTGCATCAGCAGCCGCATCACGAGCACCGTCAGCAGCCCCTCGCTCACCGCGAGCGGGATCTGGGTCACCGCGAAGATGCCCCCGAACTTCGCGAGGGCGCCCGGGATCCCGGTACCCGGGTCCGGGAAGGCCAGCGCCAGCTGCACGGAGGTCACGCAGTAGGTGACCAGGTCGGCGAAGAAGGCGCCGAAGAAGACGGTCACCATCAGCGGGACGCCGAAGCGCTTCAGCAGCAGGTAGACCCCGTACCCCGCCCAGGGCCCGGCGATCGCCATCGAGAAGACGTTCGCGCCGAGGGTGGTCAGCCCGCCGTGCGCCAGCAGCAGCGCCTGGAAGAGCAGGGTGATCGTGCCGAGCACCGCCATGATCGGCGGCCGGAACAGGATCGCCCCGAGCCCGGTCCCGGTGGGGTGCGAGCAACTGCCCGTCACCGACGGGATCTTCAAGGCGGACAGGACGAAAGTGAACGCTCCGGACGCCCCGAGCAGCAGCGTGCTCTCCGGGTTCGCCTTCACCTCGCGGGTGAGGGCGCGGACACCGTGGACGACGAACGGAGCGGACGCGGCGCCCCAGGCGACCGCGTGCAAAGGGGGCAGGAACCCCTCGGCTATATGCATGAGTGGGGAGACCTCTCCAGCACCTCGTGGATGGACAACGCGCCCCGGCCGGTCTCCTGGCTCACGGGTGCTGATGCCCTGGCTCCGCCTTCCCGGGCGGTGCGGAACCTCCCGCGCCGCCCAGTGGCCTCCCGCAGGATGGAGCCGGACTTCCCGTTCACAGTGGCGAGGGCCGCACCGGTTCTCCACCGGTTTCCCGAACACCAAGGCCCGATGACCCTAGTCGGACGGACGGACCGGCACCAACCCGGCCCGAACGGGTGCGTTCGGCCGGCGGCCCGGCCCCGGCCCCGGCCCCGGCCGCCACCGCGCAGCGCGCGGCCCGCCTACGCCGGTACGTCGGCCAGCGCCGACTCCAATAGCGCCAGCAGGGGTTGGGCGTTCATGCGGCGGCAGCCGGCCAGTGCCTCCTCCAGCAGGGCGCGGGCCGCCGGCGCGTCCCCGGACGCCAGCAGCGCCCGGGCCAGCGGCGCCGCCGCCAGTGCGCGTACGAGGCTCTGGCCCGAGCGGCGGCCCAGTCCGTCCGCCGAACGCAGCTGGCGCAGCGCCTGCGCCGTGTCCCCGCGGGCCAGGGCGATCCGGCCCAGCCCGATCCGGGCCGCGCTCTGCCCGGCGAGGTCCCCCGAGCCCTCCGTGTGGGCGAGGACCTCGCGGAAGCCGGCCGCCGCCTCGTCCAGGTGCCCCCGCATCCGCTGCGCGTCCGCGACCCAGCGCAGCATGCACATCCGGGGCCAGGCCGCGCCGCCCAGCTCCGCCACGGCCAGGGCCTCCCGCAGCAGTTCCAGGGCGCGCGCGCTCTCGCCGCGCGCGAGGAGCACCTGGCCGATGCCGCGCAGCGAATGCGCCTGGCCGTAGCGGTCGCCGGCCGCCTCGAAGACGGCCGCCCCGTTGCGGCAGCGGCGCAGCGCCTCCTCGTGCCGGCCCTGGATCCGGTCCAGGTACGAGAGCACCCAGCCCGCGTACGCCGCCCCGTGCGCGTCCCCGAGCTGCCGGAACAGGGCCTCGCCGGCCGTCAGGATGTCCCGGGCCGGCCCCCATTCCTCACGGCAGGCGCGCAGCCGGCCGAGCCCGACCAGCAGCACCGCCTCGCCGGTCCGGTCGCCCGCGGCCCGCGCCGCGGCGAGCCCCGCCTCCTGGACCGCCTGCCACCCGGCCAGGTCGCTGCGCAGGTCGAACACGTACTCCCCGGCCGCCGCGAGCTCCCGGCAGGCGTACGGATCCACCCGCGCGGCCTGCCGTACGGTCGCCACCAGCGCGTCCCGCTCGGCCCCCAGCCAGCGCACCGGATCGGCCCGCACCCCGGCGAGCAGGGCCGGGTCGGGGCGGTGGTCGGGGGCGCGGTCCGCCGGCCGTGCCGCGCCGAGCCCGGGGTAGTCCAGGCCCTGGTGGGCGCGGCGGCCCTCCCGTACGAGGGCCACCCAGCAGGCCAGCACCCGGCGCAGCACCGGCTCCGCGCGGGTGGCGGCGGGACCGGCGAGCTCCCGGCCGAAGGCGCGGACGAGGTCGTGCATGCGGTAGCGCAGCCCGCCCGCCTCGTCCCGGCCGGCCACCTCCAGCAGGTGGGCTGCGGTGAGGGCGTCGAGGGCCTGCTCGGCGGTGGCCGGCGGGCGGTCGAGGACGGCCGCCGCCGTCCAGGCCGCGCAGTCGGGGGCGTCGAGCAGCGCCAGCCCGCGCAGGAGGGTGCGGGCGTCGCCGGGCAGCGCGCGGTAGCTGAGCCGCAGGCCGGCCCGTACCCCGTCGAGCACGTCGAGCCGGGCCCGCTCGTCTTCCAAACGCGCGGCGAGCGGGGCGAGTTCCCGGTGGGGGAGCGCGGCCAGCTCGGCGCCGACGATCCGCAGTGCGAGCGGCAGCCGCCCGCACAGCCGCACCAGTTCCCGGGCGGCGGCGGCCTCGGCGGCGACCCGCTCGGGCCCGGCGATCCGGCCGAGCAGGGCGAGGGCGCCGGCCTCGTCGAGCAGCGGGAGCGTGAGGGCGGTCGTCGTCCGGTCGGGTGCGGGGAGCCGGCGGCGGCTGGTGACGAGCACGGCGCAGCCTTGCGCCGCCGGCCCCGGCAGCAGGGCCCGGACCTGGGCCTCGGTCGCCGCGTTGTCCAGGACCACGAGGACCCGCCGGTCCGCGACCAGGCTGCGGTAGAGCGCCCCGCGCTCACCCGGATCGGCGGGCACGGCGGCCCCGTCGACGCCGAGCCCGCGCAGGAACCCCGCGAGGACCTCGGCGGGATCGGCGGCGGCGGCCGGATCGGCGCCGCGCAGGTCGACGTACAGCTGCCCGTCGGGGAACCCGGCGCTCAGGCCGTGCGCCACGCGCAGCGCGAGCGCGGTCTTCCCGACCCCGGCCGGCCCGCCGACCACCCCCACCCCGCCCCGCCGAACCACCTGACACAGCAGCTCGACCTCCCGCTCGCGCCCGACGAACGCCCCGCCGCCATCGGGCAACTGGGCAGGGCGGGGGCCGCCTCCGCCGAGGCCCCCGCCCTCCGCCGGGCGAAGCGCCGGTGCCGGGGCCGGCGCCGGAGCCGCGGCCGGCAGCGCAGCCGGCCCGCGCAGTGCATCCGCGTCGGCGAGGAGCGCCGCGTGCAGGGCGCGCAGTTCCGGGCCGGGGTCCAGGCCCGTCTCGTCGGCGAGCCGGATGCGGGCCCGGGCGTACGCGTCGAGGGCCTCGCCGCGGCGGCCCGCGCGGTACAGGGCCAGCAGGTGCAGCTCCACCAGCCGCTCCCGCAAGGGGTGTTCGGCGCTGAGCGCGGCCAGTTCACCGCACACCTCCGCATGCCGGCCGAGCTCCAGGTCGGCGGCCAGCGCCTGTTCGACGCAGTTCAGCCGGGCCTGCGCCAACCGGGCCGTCGCCGACTCGAAGACGCGCCCCCGAAGCCCGCCCAGCGCAAGGGGGCCCCGCCACAGGTCCAGCGCCTCGCTCAGGAGGGCGCGCCTTCGCGCCGGCCCCTGCGCCGAGTCGGCCGCTCGCCGCAGCCGCGCGAACTCCCGTACGTCCAGCAGTGCTTGTCCCGGCTCCAGCAGGAATCCCGCGTCCGTCCGGGCCACCGGGAGGCCGAGGCGCCGCAGCGCCGCCGCCACGTTCTGCAGCTGTTCCCGCGCCGTGGCCGGCGGGTCGTCCCACACCGCCGCCGCCAGTCCGGACGACGGGACCACGCGCCCCGCCTCCAGCAGCAGCGCTGCCAGCACCCTGCGGTTGCGCGGTCCGCCGATCGCCAACGGGCGGCCGTCCATGCTCGCTTCGACCGGCCCGAGCAGCGTGAAAGCGAGGGCCATGGGCACTCCGAGGGCGGACGGATGGGCCGCGGATGGGCCGTCGGTGGGCGCCGATCGTAACGTCTGGCCACCCGGTCGGAGCAGGGGTCGCTCCCCTTCCGCTTCCGCGTCTTCGGCCGCCTCCCCACCGATTCGAGAGGACATCCCCCATGCGTACCCGCACGCGCACCGCCTCCCGGGGCGCCGCGCTGCTGACCGTCGCGCTCCTCGGCCTGGCCGGCCTGACCGCGCCTCCCGCCGAGGCGGCCCCCGTCGGCCCCACCGTCGCCGTCGCGATGGGCGACAGCTTCATCTCCGGCGAGGGCGGCCGCTGGCTCGGCAACACCGACCGCTACGACGGCAGCCGCAGCGGCACCGACCGCGCCTGGACCGGTGGTTCGAAGTACGACCCGGGCAAGGTCTACGCAAGCACCGGCGCGGTCGGCGGCTGCCACCGCTCCGACGTCTCGGAGATCGCCACCGCCCCGCTGCCCGGCATCGACGAGCGCGTCAACCTCGCCTGTTCCGGAGCCGAGACCGTCAACGTCCTGAGCGCCGCCGCGGGCGGGCGGCCGTACCAGGGCGAGGCCCCGCAGACCGACCGGCTCGCCGCCCTCGCCCGCGCCAAGCGGGTCAAGGTGATCGCCCTGTCCATCGGCGGGAACGACCTCGGCTTCGGCACGATCATCGGCGACTGCGCGTACGACTGGTACTTCAAGCGGCTGTGCTGGAAGACGCAGGCCCCGGTCGTCGAGCAGAAGCTGCCGGGCGTGCGGGCCAAGGTCACGGCGGTGGTCGACGACATACGGGCCACCATGCGGGCGGCCGGCTACGCGGACGGGGACTACCGGCTGGTCCTGCAGTCCTACCCGTCGCCCATCCCGGGCGGGGAGTCCTTCCGGCTGTCGCAGAACGACTCCGACCGCATGTTCAAGGACGGCTGCCCCTTCAACGACCGCGACGCGACCTGGGCGGCCTACACGCTCGTCCCGCAGATCAGCGACATGGTCAAGGCGGTGGCCGGGGCCCGCGGCACCGACTACATGGACCTGCGCGACGCGCTGGCCGGGCACGAGGTGTGCTCGCTCGGCACGGAGCAGGTGGGCCAGAGGGGCCCGGACGCGCGCCAGGACGAGTGGTTCCGCTTCCTGGACTACGTGAACACGCAAGGCACGCTGGAGGAGTCCATGCACCCGAACGCCCACGGGCAGCGGGCGCTGGCCGCCTGCCTCGGGCTGGTGGGCGCGGCCGCGCCGGGCCGGTACGCGTGCACGCAGGACTGGTTCGGCAACGGGGACCCGAGCCACATGCGGATCCGCCCGGCGGGCTGACCCCGCGGAGCGGGGCGGGCGGGCACCCGGCGGCGCCCGCCCACCCCTCGCTCCTGCCTCTATCGGCACACGTTGCGGTGTGCGACGTCCAGCACGAACCGTTCGGGCGCGTGCAGCTTGAAGGAGCTGACGGAGGGCTTGGCGCCGAAGGCGGCGCCGAAGGTCACGTACCCCTCGAAGTCGCCGGTCAGGGCCAGGCCCTTCAGCTGCGGCAGGTGGATCTTGACCAGCTTCGGCCCGCGGTACGTGCTGTCGCCCGCGCGGTTGTGCGCCGCGGCGGGATGCAGCCGGATCTCCAGGAAGTACTTCCCGGCCAGCGGGACGGGTGCGCCGGACCCGTCGTGGACCAGCCGGGGGACGCGGGTGACGGTGGCCCGGGGAACGTATCCCCGCAGGTCGATGACGATGCGGTCGTACGTGCAGTGCCCGCCCCAGCGGGCGTTCACGACGAGCGGCGTGGGCCGGACGGCGGCCGAGGCAGGAGCGGCGAGGGTGATCCCGGCGGTGAGCAGCGCACCTGTGGCGAGGGCCACGAGCTGCCGGCGGCGGAGGTGGTTCATGACGTCCCCCTGGTTCTTCGGAGGCGGGGACCGGTGTCACTGCTGAGGACACTCCCGGCAGGCGCATTGGTTGCACCCAAACCGGACCAATCGGAGGAAACTTCCCCCAATCCTCCCCTACCGGGG
Organism: Streptomyces sp. NRRL S-244; assembly: GCF_000717915.1. Taxonomy (GTDB): domain Bacteria; phylum Actinomycetota; class Actinomycetes; order Streptomycetales; family Streptomycetaceae; genus Streptomyces. The sequence continues at coordinate 87,068 of NZ_JOCX01000016.1, read as the reverse complement.
CAGGAGGGTGCTGAGCTCGGCGTCGAGGTCGTAGTGCCGCCGCTCCTCGCCCCGCGGCACCAGAGCGACCAGCCGCCGGCACAGCGTCCGTACGTCCTTCGCCCGGGCGGACACCACACAGCTCTGCTCGCCGTTCCTGAAGGCGAGGAAGACCCGCGGCTCCCCGCCCTGCCAGCGCGGCCACACCTGGATGTCCCCCTCGCCCGTCGCGCAGGTCTCCCCGTCGAGCAGCAGGTCCCGGGAGAACACCCAGCGCGCCAGGTGCATCCCGGCGCCCCGGAAGTCGAGCGCCAGCTCGTAGGGCCGGTCGCGGCGGTACGTGAAGGCCCCGCACACCGGCACGGGCTCGGGCGAGGCCTCCAGCCGGAGCGGGAGGACGCGGTACTCGATGCCGTCCATGCGCTGCGCCTCTCTGTCGTGTCCCGGCCGGGGGGCTTGCGGCCCTCTCGGGCTCTCTCGGGCCCCCTCGGGCAAGCTAGCCCACCCCGCGGCCGCCCCCGCGGGCCGAAGGTCCCGACCCCGGGGGCCGCTGGGCCCGTCTTCTCACAGGAACGCGGGCGGGAACGCGAAGCGGCCCGCCCTCCGGGGGGAGGGCGGGCCGCCGCGTCACCGGGCCGTTACGGGACGGGGTGGAACACCAACGAGTCGTTGGACTGCCCGATGGCGGTGAAGCCGGCGCCGTTGGCCTGGGCGCCGTTGTTCTGGTTGGACGCCCCGGAGCCCGTGGCGATCTGCTGGGTGGTGGAGGAGTTGCCGGTGTTGCTGCCGGCGACCCCGCTGCCGAGGATCTCGCCGACGGCGGCGTTGGACGAGACGCCCGCACCGGCTCCGTTGTCGGCCTGGGCCGTGCCCGCGAAGAGCGCGACGGCGAAGGGGAGCGCTGCGACAGCCGCCAGGACACGGATGCTGCGGTTGCTTGCCATGATGAAGTCCTCCAGTACACAAAAAGGCTGCGGTCCAAGGCGGTTGGCCGACCGCCGGGGGTGTGGCCGCGACGTCACGTGATCACCATGGCGCACGTGATCATCGAGAGACCAGCCCGGGGCGGAGGGTTCGCCCTCAAGCGTGATCAACTCCCGGCAAACCTCAATTGGCCTGCGAATTCACCGTGTTGTGGAACGCCGGAGGGGCCCGGCGCAGTGCGCTGGGCCCCTCCTTCGTCATGCGTGCCGGATCAGAGGATCAGCATTCGATGACGTTGACCGCCAGGCCGCCGCGGGCGGTTTCCTTGTACTTGATCTTCATGTCGGCGCCGGTCTCCTTCATGGTCTTGATGACCTTGTCGAGGGAGACCTTGTGGGTGCCGTCGCCGCGCATGGCCATCTTGGCCGCGGTGACGGCCTTGACCGCCGCCATGCCGTTGCGCTCGATGCACGGGATCTGGACCAGGCCGCCGACCGGGTCGCAGGTCAGGCCCAGGTTGTGCTCCATGCCGATCTCGGCCGCGTTCTCCACCTGCTCCGGGGTGCCGCCCAGGACCTCGGCGAGGGCGCCCGCCGCCATCGAGCAGGCCGAGCCGACCTCGCCCTGGCAGCCGACCTCGGCGCCGGAGATCGAGGCGTTCTCCTTGAAGAGCAGGCCGATCGCACCCGCTGCCAGCAGGAAGTCGACCACGCCTTCCTCGTCGGCGCCGGGCACGAAGTTCACGTAGTAGTGCAGGACCGCCGGGATGATGCCCGCGGCGCCGTTCGTCGGGGCGGTGACCACCCGGCCGCCGGCCGCGTTCTCCTCGTTCACGGCCATCGCGTAGAGGGTGATCCACTCCATCGAGAGCGCCTGCGGGTCGCCCTCGGAGCGGAGCTTGCGGGCGGTGTTCGCGGCCCGGCGCCGGACCTTCAGGCCGCCCGGCAGGATGCCCTCACGCGACATGCCGCGCGCGACGCACGCCTGCATGACCCGCCAGATCTCCAGCAGGCCCTCGCGGATCTCCTCCTCGGTGCGCCAGGCCTTCTCGTTCTCCAGCATCATCGCGGAGATCGACAGGCCGCTCTCCCGGGCCATGCGCAGCATCTCGTCACCGCTGCGGAACGGGTACTTCAGCACCGTGTCGTCGAGCTTGATCCGGTCCTCGCCGACCGCGTCCTCGTCCACCACGAAGCCGCCGCCTACCGAGTAGTACGTCTTCTCCAGCAGCGGGGCGCCCGCGGCGTCGTACGCGAAGAGCGTCATGCCGTTCGCGTGGTACGGCAGGGACCGGCGGCGGTGCAGGATCAGCTGGCTCGGCTCGTCGAAGGCGATCTCGTGCGCGCTCCCTATCTCGGTGCCGAGCAGCCGCAGGCGGCCGGTCTTGCGGATGCGCTCCACCTCGTCGTCGGCGCTCTCCACGTTCACCGAGCGGGGGGAGTGGCCCTCCAGGCCCAGCAGCACCGCCTTGGGCGTGCCGTGGCCGTGGCCGGTCGCGCCGAGGGAGCCGTACAGCTCGGCCCGGACCGCAGCGGTCTGGGCGAGTACGCCGTCCTTCTTCAGCCGGGTCACGAACATGCGGGCGGCCCGCATCGGGCCGACCGTGTGGGAGGAGGAGGGGCCGATGCCGATGGAGAAGAGATCGAAGACGGAGATGGCCACGGTGGCGGACTCCCTTGTCTGCTCGTGGGGTGGGAGGGGGCAGGAGAGGTGGTGCGGGTGGTTCGGGAGCTTCGCGAGGGGTGATTGTTCGGATTTTGTCCGACAGCTGAGCTTAACGTGGCGAAGTGAACGGCTTGTCTGCCGGACCGGGTGCGCGAGGTTGCGGTTGGGCGTGGGTCAGGTCACGTTCCCGCTCCAGGACGGTGTCCGCGAACGATTCCGGTCATGAGAAAGGCCCGGCCCTGTGGAAAACAGGGCCGGGCCCTTCCAGGCCGGCGCCTAGAGCGTCGGGTACAGCGGGAACTTCGCGGCGAGCGCGGAGACGCGCGCCTTGAGGTCCTCGGCGTCGTAGGCGGGCTTCAGCGCCTGCGCGATGATCTCGGCGACCTCGGTGAAGGCCTCGGCGTCGAAACCGCGGGTGGCCAGCGCCGGCGTGCCGATCCGCAGACCCGAGGTGACCATCGGGGGCCGCGGGTCGTTCGGAATCGCGTTCCGGTTGACCGTGATGCCGACCTCGTGGAGGCGGTCCTCGGCCTGCTGGCCGTCCAGCTCGGAGTTGCGCAGGTCGACCAGGACCAGGTGCACGTCGGTGCCGCCGGTGAGGACGTCCACGCCCACGGCCTTGACGTCGTCCTGGACCAGGCGGGCGGCGAGGATCTTCGCGCCCTCCAGGGTGCGCTCCTGGCGCTCCTTGAACTCGGGCGAGGCCGCCACCTTGAAGGAGACCGCCTTGGCCGCGATCACGTGCTCCAGCGGGCCGCCCTGCTGACCGGGGAAGACCGCGGAGTTGATCTTCTTGGCCAGCTCCTGCGTCGACAGGATGACACCGCCGCGCGGACCGCCGAGGGTCTTGTGCGTGGTGGTGGTCACGACGTGGGCGTGCGGCACCGGGTTCGGGTGCAGGCCCGCGGCCACCAGGCCGGCGAAGTGCGCCATGTCGACCATCAGGAACGCGCCGACCTCGTCCGCGATGCGGCGGAAGGCGGCGAAGTCCAGCTGGCGCGGGTAGGCGGACCAGCCGGCGACGATCAGCTGCGGCTTGGACTCCTTGGCGAGGCGCTCGACCTCGGCCATGTCGACCCGGCCGGTCTCGTCGACGTGGTACGGGACCACGTTGTAGAGCTTGCCGGAGAAGTTGATCTTCATGCCGTGGGTCAGGTGACCGCCGTGGGCCAGGTTCAGGCCCATGATCGTGTCGCCCGGCTTCAGCAGCGCGAACATCGCGGCGGCGTTCGCCTGCGCACCGGAGTGCGGCTGGACGTTCGCGGCCTCGGCGCCGAACAGCTCCTTGATGCGGTCGATCGCGATCTGCTCGACCACGTCGACGTGCTCGCAGCCGCCGTAGTAGCGGCGGCCCGGGTAGCCCTCGGCGTACTTGTTGGTCAGGACCGAGCCCTGGGCCTCCATGACGGCGACCGGAGCGAAGTTCTCCGACGCGATCATTTCCAGGGTGGACTGCTGGCGGACGAGCTCGGCGTCGACGGCGGCGGCGACGTCGGGGTCGAGCTCGTGCAGGGGGGTGTTGAGAACGGACATCAGGAACCCCTGGGGTGTCAGTTGTCGGAGTGGGTGAGCGCGGCGTACTCCTCGGCGGAGAGCAGGTCGGCCGGCTCCTCCGCGATGCGCACCTTGAACAGCCAGCCGCCCTCGAACGGGGCGGTGTTCACGAGCGCCGGGTCGTCCACGACGTCCTGGTTGGCCTCGACGACCTCACCGGTGACGGGCGAGTACAGGTCGCTGACGGACTTGGTCGACTCCAGCTCACCGCAGGTCTCGCCCGCGGTCACCGTGTCGCCGACGGCGGGGAGCTGGGCGTAGACGACGTCACCGAGCGCGTTGGCCGCGAACTCCGTGATGCCGACCGTCGCGACGCCGCTCTCGGCGTCCGACAGCCACTCGTGCTCCTTGCTGTAACGCAGCTGCTGGGGGTTGCTCATGACCTGATTCTCCTGGATGCGGGGGAGTGCGAACGAACAGTGGTCTTGCGTACTGAGACGGCCGGTACGGACCCGGGGACGGCGCCCGTACGGGACCGCCGCGGCACCGGTACGGCGTACGGGAGTTACTTCTGCCGCTTGTAGAACGGCAGGGCCACGACCTCGTACGGCTCATGCGTACCGCGAATGTCCACGCCGACGCCGGAGGTGCCGGGCGCGGCGTGGGCCGCGTCCACGTAAGCCATCGCGATCGGCTTGCCCAGCGTCGGGGACGGGGCGCCCGAGGTGACCTCGCCGATGACCTGGCCGTCGGCCACGACGGGGAACCCGGCGCGCGGGACGCGGCGGCCCTCGGCGATCAGGCCGACCAGCTTGCGGGGCGGGTTGGTCGCGGCGCGCTCGGCGGCGGCCTCCAGGGCGGCGCGGCCCACGAACTCGCCCTCCTTCTCGAACTTCACGACCCGGCCCAGCCCCGCGTCGAACGGGGTCAGGGAGGTGGTCAGCTCGTGCCCGTACAGCGGCATGCCCGCCTCCAGGCGCAGCGTGTCGCGGCAGGACAGGCCGGCCGGGACCAGGCCGACGCCCTCGCCGGCCTTGGTCAGCGCCTGCCACAGCTCGACGGCGTGCTGGGGGGCGACGAACAGCTCGAAGCCGTCCTCGCCCGTGTAGCCCGTACGCGCGATCAGCGCGGGCACGCCCGCGACCGTGCCCGGCAGGCCGGCGTAGTACTTCAGCCCGTCCAGGTCGGCGTCGGTGAGGGAGGCGAGGATGCCGGGGGACTCCGGGCCCTGTACGGCGATCAGCGCGTACGCGTCACGGTCGTCGCGGACCTCGGTGTCGAAGCCGGCGGCGCGCTCGGTGAGGGCGTCCAGGACGACCTGGGCGTTGGAGGCGTTCGCGACGACCATGTACTCGGTCTCGCCCAGGCGGTAGACGATCAGGTCGTCGACGATCCCGCCGTCCTCCTGGCAGATGTGCGTGTAGCGGGCGCGGCCGACGCCGACGGTGGAGATGTTGCCGACCAGCGCGTAGTCCAGGGCCTTGACGGCCTCCGGGCCGGTCAGCGTGATCTCGCCCATGTGGGAGAGGTCGAACAGGCCGGCCTTGGTCCGGACGGCGTTGTGCTCGTCGCGCTCACTGCCGTACCGCAGGGGCATGTCCCAGCCCGCGAAATCGGTCATGGTCGCACCGAGCGAACGGTGCAGCGCGTCGAGGGCGGTCAGGCGGGGGGCAGTGCTCATGGGTGTGGCTCCCGGGTCCCAGGGCATGACATGACGAGGACGATCCTCCCCATCTGTCATCGGAACCTGAGAGGTTCGCCGAGAGTTCCCGGTCGGACCCGGGGAACGTCGACTTGCACCTTGGGTGGAGCGCACGCGGATGCCGTCGCGGGGGACGGCGGCGCGGCTCGCTTTTCAGATCTGCCTCATCCACGCGGTACGGGGCCTGAGAGATTCAAGGGAGGTACTTGCTCCTTCGGCGCCCGGGCACCGCCTCACGGCGTGCCGGGACTCTCCCGCGCGGATTCAAGCGGCCGGTATGCAGTTGGTCCAGATGGCGCACATCATTGCACGCCGTCCGGGGGATCGGGGGTGCGGGCCCGAAAGAACGTGCGGAGGAAGGTGCGCAGGGACGTACGGAGGAAGGTACGGAAGAAGTGCGGACCGGTGATGACGGACCGGTGACGCATCCGGGATGCGGCCGGGATGCGCCGACCGGAACCGGGGGTGCCGGATTACCGTCTCTTTACACTCAGTGGGCATGGGCCCCCGCGGGGCCCGATTGGGGGAGGCGATCACTGTGCGGAGATTCGGAGTGCTGGCGTTGACCGGGACGGGATCCGTGGACGCGGCGGCGACGGCGCGGACGTCCGCAGAGGGCGCTGCCGTCCGCGACCTGCGCGGCCGGGGCGCGCACGGACCGCAGTGGCTCGGCTTCACGGAGGGCGACATCGTCGTGGTGTCCGGCCTGCCCGGCGGCGGCAAGAGCACGCTGATCAAGCGGGCCGCGCAGGACGGGGGCATCGACTCCCAGGACGTGCGCGAGCGCTGGGAGCGCCGGATGCCGAGGGCGCTGCCGTACGCGGTGTACCGGCCGCTGGTCCGCTTCGACCACTACTGGGGGCTCTGGCGCACCCTGCGCTCCGGAGCCTCGGCGGTGGTCCACGACTGCGGAACGCAGACGTGGGTCCGCAGCCTGCTGGCCGCGACCGCGCGGCGCCGGGGCCGGGCGCTGCACCTGCTGCTGCTGGACACCAGCCCGCAGGAGGCGCTGGCCGGGCAGGCGGCGCGGGGGCGCGGGGTGTCGGCCTACGCCTTCGCCCGCCACCGGGGAGCGGTGGCCCGGCTGCTGCGCGACGCGGAATCGGGCCGCCTCCCGGCGGGCTGCACCTCGGCGGTGCTGCTGGACCGCGGCTCGGCGGCCCGCGTGAGCCGCATAGCGTTCCGGCGGCCGTAGGGGGTGTCCGCAGGGGCCCGGATCCGCAGGGGCCCGGAGCGCCGGCGGCCGGCCGGGGCCCCCGGCAGCGGTGTCGGTCCGAGCCGTTAACCTCGGGCCGACAGCGTGGGGCGAGACAGCGGAGGCGTACATGCAGGGCGGCGGCTGGCCGGACAACGAGCTGGAGCAGGTGCTCGGGGCGGCGCTCGGGCAGGCGGACGCCGGCGCCCGGATCGTCGAGGTGCTCGGCCGCAGCCGGCTCTGGGTGCCGCTGCCCGGCGGTGGCGGCCCGGACGCGGCCGGCGGCCTCACGCTGCCCACGATGGAGATCAACGGGGCGCCGTACGTCCCCGTGTACAGCTCCGAGGCCCAGTTCCGCGCCTGCGCCGGCCCCACCATGGACTTCGCCGTGGCCCCCGCCGTCGAGTTCGCCCGCGGCCTGCCCCCGCAGCTCGGCATCGCCGTCAACCCCGAGGGCGCCGTCGGCGTCCCGCTGCCCCCGCCCGCCGTCGCGGAGCTCTGCCGCACCGGCCGGAGCCCCCTCGACGGCCCCGCCACCGGCGGCCGCGTCCGGCTCTACGAGCCCGACTGGCAGGAGGACCCGGTGGACTTCCTGGCCGCCGCCGCCGAGGAGTTCCGCGCCACCGGCGTGGTCGCCGCCGCCCACCGCTGCCTGGCCAGCGTCGAGGGCGGGGCCCCGGAGCTCTACATCGGTGTCCGGCTGCTGGGATGGGAGCCCGCCATGCGGAACGCCCCGATGGACGCCCTCGGCCGGGCCCTGGCCCGCGTGGCGCCGCCCTGGCCCGTGCAGCTGATCCTCCTCGACGCCGTACAGGACCCGGTGGTCGACTTCATCGCCGAGCGCGTACGGCCCTTCTACCTCGCGTAGCGCCGCTTAAGCTGGGTGCCGATACGGGTGGACGGGCGGACGAAGAGGGGTACCGGGTGAGTGCGTCAGGCACGGCCGCGGCCGGGCAGGTCGAGCACATGATGCGCCAGGTGACGCCCGGGCGCTTCGAGAGCTACGAGTCGCTTCTGCACGCCCTCGCCGAGGGCCGCCTGTGGATGCTGCTCTGGCAGGGGCAGCCGGGCTCCCCGGACGCCCAGTACGGCGGCATGGAGGTCGAGGGCCTCGGGTACGCGCCCTGCGTGACCTCCCCCCAGGAGCTGGCCGCCAGCGGCTGGAACCGGGGCTACGAGGTGGTCACCGGCCGGGACGTCTCCCGCGCCCTCTACCCGGACCGCTGGGGCCTGTGGCTCAACCCGCACGTCCAGGGCGGCGGCCTCGGCATCCCCTGGGCCGACCTGCGCCGCATCGCCACCGGGCTCGACCGGATGCCGGCCGGCCCGCTGCGGCTGTCCGAGCCCGCCCTGGAGCTCCCGCAGTTCTACGGGCTGCTGACCCAGCACGCGCACCGCACCCCCGCCGTGCGCTCGCTGCGCCGCGCCTGGGTCCAGCCCTCGCTGGGCTCGCCGTACCTCGCGGTGGGGCTCGACCTGTACGACGCCTCCGCACCCGCGCTGGAATCCGTACGGGAGATGATGCGCCAGTCGGTCGGCGCGGTGCCCGAGGGCGTGCCGGTGTGCACGGTGGCGCTGGCGGACGAGCACGATCCCGTCGCGATGTGGCTGCGCGCCCAGACGCGCCCCTTCTACGACCGGGAGGGCCAGGCTCCGGTCTACTGACCGGGAGGCCGTATCCAGCCAACCGAGGCCGCGGGGAACGATCGTTCCCCGCGGCCTTCGGCTTGTCCGGATTTCACCACCCTTGTGGGCCCAAAAGGCATGCTCCTACCGCGAGTTGGGCGCCATGTCCGATTGCGTACCGAACGGACGGTCTTGATCCGCTCAGGCGAGAGCGAAGTCCGGATAACGGGAACCCGACCCTCACATCACGGTTGCGCATCCATTCATCTGCGGGTCTGGCGGCTGATCGCAGCGCCGATGAAGACTCCCCACCCAAGAGCCGGTCAGTCCTCCAAGGCCCGGTTCGGCAAATGATTTTTTGCATGTCGCTTTGCACGGCACTTCCCGCAATTCCTGCACCTCACACGCGTCCTGCGTGTCACCACGCACTCCGAGCGCCACTCCGCACCAACGCCGCCACAGCGGCGGGCATGGGCCGGCAACCCGTCGGCCGAGAGGGGTCCCCACCACGATGACGGCACCACTGCATGACACGAGCGCGGAATCACCCGCACCCGTGTCCGTAGCCGACGTCCCAGCCAAGGCCATCGAAGGCCGCTCGCCCGGCCGCATCGCCTGGATGCGGCTCAAGCGCGACAAGGTCGCGCTCACCGGCGGCGTGGTCGTGATCTTCCTGATCCTGGTGGCGGTCTTCGCACCGCAGATCGTGAGCCTGCTGGGCCACCCGCCCAACGAGTTCCACGAGGACCTGATCGACCCGGACCTCGGCACACCGCTCGGCTCCTTCGGCGGCATGAGCTCCGACTTCCTGCTCGGCGTCGAACCCACCAACGGCCGCGACGTGTTCAGCCGGATCGTCTACGGCGCCCGCATCTCGCTGGTCGTCGCGTTCCTGTCGGCCTTCGTCTCGGTCACGATAGGCAGCCTGCTCGGCGCGCTCGCCGGGTTCATCGGCGGCTGGGTCGACGGCATCATCAGCCGCCTGATGGACCTGCTGCTGGCCTTCCCGCAGCTGCTGTTCACCATCGCCCTGGTCTCCGTCGTCCCCAACTCCCTCTGGGGGTTCTCGGGTTCGGGCGTCCGGATGGGCGTACTGATCGTCGTGATCGGCTTCTTCGGCTGGCCCTACATCGGCCGTATCGTGCGCGGCCAGACGATCTCCCTGCGGGAGCGCGAGTACGTCGAGGCCGCACGCAGCCTCGGCGCCGGGCGCGGCTACATCCTCATCAAGGAACTGCTGCCCAACCTGGTCGCGCCGATCCTCGTCTACTCGACGCTGCTCATCCCGACCAACATCCTGACGGAGGCGGCCCTCAGCTTCCTCGGCGCCGGCGTCAAGCCGCCCACCGCCTCCTGGGGAAAGATGCTGTCCGACGCCATCCCCATCTACCAGGACGACCCCGCGTACATGGTGGTCCCCGGTATCACGATCTTCATCACCGTCCTGGCGTTCAACCTCTTCGGGGACGGGCTGCGCGACGCACTCGACCCCAAGGGCAGCTGAACCGCTTCAACGATTCACCCACCAATGGAGGTTGGACCAACGTGATCCGCAGAAAGCAGGCATTCGCGATCACCGCCGTGATCGCCGCCCTGTCCCTGACCGCCGCGTGCGGTGGCAGTGACAGCGGCAAGAAGACCGAGGGCAAGGGCGGCGCCGCCTTCAACGCCGCCACCACCGGCATGGTGAACCCCTCGGACGCCAAGGGCGGGGAGCTCAAGCTCTGGTCGCCGCAGGACGTCGACTACCTCGACCCGGCGCGTGCCTACTACGGCTTCGTGTGGGACATCCAGCGCCTCTACGTGCGCCAGCTGCTCGCGTACGACAGCAAGCCGGGCAAGGACGGCAGCAAGCTCGTCCCGGACCTCGCCGAGGGCCTGCCGGTCCTGAGCAACGAGGGCAAGACGTACACCCTCAAGATCAAGGACGGCGTGAAGTTCGAGGACGGTACGCCGATCACCTCGAAGGACTTCAAGTACGGCATCGAGCGCGTCTTCGCGCAGGACGTGCTGTCCGGCGGCCCCACCTACCTGATCGACATCCTCGACCAGGGCCAGAAGTACCCCGGCCCGTACAAGGACACCGACCCGGGCAAGATGGGTCTGAAGTCCGTCGAGACGCCGGACGACAAGACGATCGTCTTCAACCTGGCGAGCGCCAACTCCGACTTCAGCTACCTGCTGGCCATGCCGTCCTCCTCGCCGGTCCCGGCGGCCAAGGACACGGGCGCCACGTACACCAACAAGCCGGTCTCCACCGGCCCGTACAAGGTCGAGAGCTTCACCGCGAGCAAGGGCGCGACCTTCGTCCGCAACGAGAACTGGGACCCGAAGACCGACACGATCCGCAAGGGTCTGCCGGACAAGGTCTCCTTCACGGTGACCACCAACCCGGACGACATGGACGCGCGTCTGCTGTCGGGCGACATCGACCTCGCCATCGACGGCACGGGCATGCAGCAGGCCGGCAAGAACAAGGTCCTCAAGGACGAGAAGCTGAAGCAGAACGCGGACAACCCGTTCACGGGTTACATCCGCTACTTCGCCTTCCCGACCACGGTCGCGCCGTTCGACAACATCGAGTGCCGCAAGGCCGTCATCTACGCGGCCGACCCGAAGTCCCTGCAGACCGCCCGCGGCGGCCCGACCAGCGGTGACCTCGGCGCGAACATGCTGCCGCCCGGCATCCCCGGTGCCGACAAGGGCTACGACCCCTTCGGCCTGACCAAGGGCGAGCCGCAGGAGGCCAAGGCCAAGGAGGCCCTCAAGGCCTGTGGCAAGCCGGACGGGTTCGAGACCACCATCGCGGTGCGCAACAACCGCGCCCCCGAGGTGAAGACGGCCGAGTCCCTGCAGGCCTCCCTCGCCAAGGTCGGCATCAAGGTCACCATCGACCAGTACGACGGCAAGCTCTCCTCCTCCGTGATCGGTTCGCCCGAGAACGTGAAGAAGAAGAACTACGGCATCATCGTGATGGGCTGGGGCGCCGACTACAACTCCGGCTCGGGCTTCCTCCAGCCGCTCGTCGACGGATCGTTCATCCAGCCCAACGGCAACAACAACTACACGATGATCAACGACCCGGAGATCAACCAGCTCTTCAAGACGGCCGCCGCCGCCGCGACTCCGGAAGCCGCCGCCCCGTTCTACACGGACATCAACAAGAAGATCATGGAGAAGGCGCTCTACCTTCCCATCAACTTCGACAAGGCCTTCGTCTACCACAACCCGCGTCTGACGAACGTCTACTTCAACGACTCCATGGGCAAGATCGACCTCGCCACGGTCGGTATCGCCGCCAAGTAAACCGACCGGCCCGAGCCGTCGAGTCGTCACGTAACAACAGGCAAGTGCCTTCACCGCACATGCGCTAGTCCGAAGGGCAGGTGAAGGCCGCAGGCGCGGCGGCTGCCGTCCCCACGAGGGGCGGCAGCCGCCCGCCCCGGGCGGCCGACTGCAGTGCTCGTCTACCTCATACGGCGGCTGTTCAACGTCGTCGCCACGCTGCTGGTGGTCTCCGTGGTCACCTTCGGCATCTTCTTCGCGGTCCCCAAGATCACAGGCAGCGATCCGGCCCTGATGTACGCCGGCCGCGAGACCAACGAGACCGCCCTGGCGGGCATCCGCGTGAAGATGGGCTTCGACAAGCCCATCTCCGAGCAGTACCTGACCTTCGTCAAGGGCATCTTCGTCGGCCGTGACTACGACGGCGGCACGGATGTCACCCACTGCGCCGCCCCGTGCTTCGGATACTCCTTCAAGACCGAGGCGCCCGTCTGGGAGACCATGGTCGACCGCATGCCGGTCACCCTCTCGCTCGCCCTCGGCGCGGCGGTCATCTGGGTGATCGCCGGTGTGGCCACCGGTGTGGTCTCGGCGCTCAAACGCCGGACCGCCATCGACCGCACGGTGATGGTCGGCGCGCTCGCCGGCGTCTCCCTGCCGATCTTCTTCACCGGCATGGTGGCCCCCGCGATCTTCGTCTACGGGCTCGGCTGGCTGGACGTGTCCAACTACAGACCGCTCACCGAGGATCCGGTGGCCTGGCTCAACTCCATGCTCCTGCCCTGGGTGACCCTGGCCTTCCTCTTCGCCGCCACCTACGCCCGCATCACCCGCGCCACGATGCTGGACGTGCTCGGCGAGGACTACATCCGCACCGCCCGCGCCAAGGGACTCAAGGAGGGCGTGGTCATCCGCAAGCACGCCCTGCGCTCCACCCTCACCCCGATCGTCACGATGTTCGGCCTGGACCTCGGCGGACTCCTCGGCGGCGCGGTGCTCACCGAGACGACCTTCAACTTCCAGGGTCTGGGGACGGCGGCCGTGGCCGCCATCGGCCAGGGCGACCTGCCCGTGATCATGGGCGTCACCCTGCTCGCCGCGCTGTTCGTGGTGATGGCCAACCTGATCGTGGACCTGCTGTACGCCGTCATCGACCCGCGCGTGAGGCTGACGTGACCGAGAACCCCACCACCGGCAGCGGGCCCGCGTTCGTGCCCGAGCAGGCCGGGCCCACGGACGGGCCGTCCACCGGCACGGCCTTCCTCTCCGTGCGCGACCTCAAGGTGCACTTCCCGACCGACGACGGCCTGGTCAAGTCCGTCGACGGGCTCTCCTTCGACCTGGAGCGCGGCAAGACGCTCGGGATCGTCGGCGAGTCCGGCTCCGGCAAGTCGGTGACCTCGCTGGCCATCATGGGCCTGCACCGCACCGGCAGCGCCCGCAGCCGCCCGCACATCTCGGGCGAGGTCGTGCTCGACGGCGAGGACCTCGTACGGGCCGACGCCGACCACGTGCGCAAGCTGCGCGGCCGCAAGATGGCGATGGTCTTCCAGGACCCGCTGTCCGCGATGCACCCGTACTACTCGGTCGGCAAGCAGATCATCGAGGCCTACCGGACCCACCAGGGCGTCGACAAGAAGACCGCCCGCACCCGGGCGGTCGAGATGCTCGACCGCGTCGGCATCCCGGAGCCCCACCGGCGCGTGGACGCGTACCCGCACGAGTTCTCCGGCGGTATGCGCCAGCGCGCCATGATCGCGATGGCACTGGTCAACAACCCCGAACTGCTCATCGCGGACGAGCCGACCACCGCCCTCGACGTCACCGTCCAGGCGCAGATCCTCGACCTGATCCGCGACCTCCAGAAGGAGTTCGGCTCCGCGGTCATCATGATCACGCACGACCTCGGCGTGGTCGCCGAGATGGCCGACGACATCCTCGTGATGTACGGCGGCCGGTGCGTCGAGCGCGGCACCGCCGAGAAGGTCTTCTACGAACCCCGCCACCCCTACACCTGGGGCCTGCTCGGGTCCATGCCGCGCATCGACCGCGAGCAGACCGAGCGCCTGATCCCGGTCAAGGGCTCGCCGCCCAGCCTCATCAACATCCCGAGCGGCTGCGCCTTCAACCCCCGCTGCCCGTACGCCGACGTCCCCAAGGGCGGCATCACCCGCACCCAGCGGCCCGAGCTCACCGAGGACGACAGCCGGCACTGGTCCGCCTGCCACATGTCGCAGGAGGAGCGGACCCGGATCTGGACCGAAGAGATTGCGCCGAAGCTGTGACCGACATGAAGAAGACGGACACGTCCGAGGAACCGCTGCTGAAGGTGACCGGCCTGGTCAAGCACTTCCCCATCAACAAGGGGCTGCTGCGCAGGCAGGTCGGGGCCGTCAAGGCCGTGGACGGCATCGACTTCGACGTCCGGCGCGGTGAGACGCTGGGCGTGGTCGGCGAGTCCGGCTGCGGCAAGTCGACGATGGGCCGGCTCATCACGCGCCTGCTGGAGCCCACGGGCGGCACGGTCGAGTTCGAGGGGCGCGACATCACGCACCTCGGGGTCTCCGGGATGCGTCCGCTGCGCCGCGACGTGCAGATGATCTTCCAGGACCCGTACGGCTCGCTGAACCCGCGGCACACGGTCGGCACGATCGTCGGCGCCCCCTTCAAGCTCCAGGGCGTCCAGCCGGAGGGCGGGCTGAAGGGCGAGGTGCAGCGCCTGCTGTCCCTGGTGGGCCTCAACCCGGAGCACTACAACCGGTACCCGCACGAGTTCTCGGGCGGTCAGCGCCAGCGCATCGGCATCGCCCGCGCGCTGGCCCTGAAGCCGAAGCTGGTCGTCGCCGACGAGCCGGTCTCGGCGCTGGACGTGTCGATCCAGGCCCAGGTGGTGAACCTGCTGGACGACCTCCAGGAGGAGCTGGGCCTCACGTACGTGATCATCGCGCACGACCTGTCGGTCATCCGGCACGTCTCGGACCGCATCGCGGTGATGTACCTCGGCAAGATCGTGGAGCTGACCGACCGCAAGTCGCTGTACGAGAACCCGATGCACCCGTACACCAAGGCCCTGCTGTCGGCCGTGCCGGTGCCGGACCCCCGCCGCCGGGGCACGAAGAGCGGCCGCATCCTGCTGAAGGGCGACGTCCCCTCGCCGATCTCGCCGCCCTCCGGCTGCCGGTTCCACACGCGGTGCTGGAAGGCCACGCAGATCTGCACGACGCAGGAGCCGCCGATGCTGGCGCTGGCCACGGGCCACCAGGTGGCCTGCCACCACCCGGAGAACGCCGCCGACCAGGCCCCGGGAGACCCGGCGCTGCCGGGCGCCGCGGAGGCCCTGGCCACGGTCTCGGAGTAAGCACCCGCCGCCCCGGGGCCCGGCGCCCCGGGGCGGCGGCATGTCCGCGTCCGGGACGGCGGCCGTGCCCGTCTCCGGGACGGCGGCCGTGCCCGTCTCCGGGACGGCGGGCCGTACCCGTCGAACCACCGGCCGGGCGAACGGCACAATGGGGCCGTGCTCCACGATCTCTTCCCGCCCGGGATCCAGCATGCCCTGGACCTCGCCGGCATCTTCGTCTTCGCCACCGCGGGCGCGCTGCTCGCCGTACGCAAGAACTTCGACGTCTTCGGCATCTGCGTCCTCGCGCTGGCCACCGCCCTCGGCGGCGGTCTCTTCCGCGACCTCGTCATCGGCGCCGTTCCGCCGGCCGCCTTCGGCGAGCTCAGCTTCTTCGTCACCCCGCTGATCGCCGCGGCGTGCGTCTTCTTCCTGCATCCCGAGGTGCAGCGCATCAACCGGGCCATCAACGTCTTCGACGCCGCGGGCCTCGCCCTGTTCTGCGTGACCGGCACGACCAAGGCATACGAGTTCGGCCTCGGACTCACAGCGTCCGCCGCGCTGGGCCTGGTCACCGCCGTCGGCGGGGGCGTGCTGCGCGACGTCCTGGCCAACGAGGTGCCGTCGCTGCTGCGCGACCGCGAGATGTACGCCGTCCCCGCCATCGTCGGTGCCTCGATGGTGGCCGTGTCCATCGCGTTCGAGATGCTCAACGCCGTGACCACCGCCGCGGCGATCATCACCACGTTCGTGCTCCGGCTCCTCGCCATGCGCTACCACTGGCGGGCCCCGCTGGCCTGGAACCGCCGCTCCTCGGTGGCCGAAGAGCCGTAACAAGCATGTAGCAAAGGAAAGCTACCGCTTAGTAGTAACCGGCGGTAGGCTCGAATCCATGGCATACGCAGCGACCCAGGCCTCCATCGGCGACAGCGAATTCGACCGGGACACCGCCGTCACCCCGCGCGCGGACGAGTCCGGCGTGTACGACGCGGAGCTCTCCGCCGGGTGGACGATCATCACCGCCGTGAACGGCGGCTACCTGCTGGCCCTGGTCGGCCGGGCCCTGTCGGCGGCCCTGCCGCACCCGGACCCCTTCACCGTCTCCGCCCACTACCTGACCTCGTCGGTGCCCGGCCCCGCCGTGATCCGCACCGAGGTCGTCCGGGTCGGGCGCACCCTCTCCACCGGCCAGGCCTCCCTGTTCCAGTACGACGAGAGCGGCGCCGAGATCGAGCGGATCCGGGTCGTCGCCTCGTACGGCGACCTCGCCTCCCTCCCGGACGACGTCCGCACCACCGCGGTCCCGCCGGCGTTCCCGGCGTACGAGGACTGCCTGGGCCCGGAGGCCGGCCCGGCCCCGATCCCCGGCAGCAACGCGATCGTGGACCGGCTCCGGCTGCGGCTGGATCCGGCCACGGCGGGCTGGGCGGTCGGCGCGCCGTCCGGGAAGGGCGAGATGCGGGCCTGGTTCGAGCTGGCCGACGGCCGCGACGCCGATCCGCTGTCGATGCTGCTCGCGGTGGACGCACTGCCGCCGACCTGCTTCGACCTGGGCCTGATGGGCTGGAGCCCGACCATCGAGCTCACCGCGCACGTGCGCCGGCGCCCGGCCCCGGGCCCGCTGCGGATCTCCATCACGACGCGGAACCTGGCCGGCGGCTTCCTGGAGGAGGACGCCGAGGTCTGGGACTCCACGGACCACCTGGTGGCCCAGTCCCGCCAACTGGCCCGCGCCCCGCGCTGACCCCCGGATCCGGCCCCTCCCGGGCCCCCGCCGCCCCGGGGGGTCCGGTGCCCGGGAGGGGACTCGTAGAATCAGGGGATCATGGCCTACCTCGACCACGCCGCCACCACCCCGATGCTCCCGGAGGCCGCTGCGGCGATGACCGCGCAGTTCGCCGCCACGGGCAACGCTTCCTCCCTCCACGCCGCCGGCCGCCGTGCCCGCCGTACCGTCGAGGAGGCCCGCGAGGCCCTCGCCGAGGCACTCGGCGCCCGCCCGAGCGAGGTGGTCTTCACCGCGGGCGGCACGGAGGCCGACAACCTCGCCGTCAAGGGCCTCTACTGGGCCCGCCGCGACCAGGACCCCGCCCGGACCCGGGTGCTCGCCAGCCCCGTCGAGCACCACGCCGTCCTCGACGCCGTCCACTGGCTGGGCGAGCACGAGGGCGCCCGCGTCGAGTACCTCCCCGTCGACCGCTACGGCCGCGTGCACCCCGAGGACCTCCGCGAGGCCATCGCGCGCAACCCCGACGACGTGGCCCTGGCCACCGTCATGTGGGCCAACAACGAGATCGGCACCGTCATGCCGGTACGTGAACTGGCCGCCGTCGCCCGCGAGTTCGCGATCCCCCTGCACTCCGACGCCGTCCAGGCCCTCGGGCAGCTCGACGTCCGCTTCGGCGACAGCGGCCTCGCCGCGATGACCGTCAGCGGCCACAAGATCGGCGGCCCGTACGGCATCGGCGCGCTGCTGCTCGGCCGCGACCAGAGCCCCGTACCCGTCCTGCACGGCGGCGGCCAGGAGCGGCACGTGCGCTCCGGCACCCTCGACGTGCCCGCCATCGCCGCCTTCGCGGTGGCCGCCGTGATCGCCGCCGAACGGCGCGAGCGGTTCGCCGCCGAGATCGGCGCGCTGCGCGACGAACTGGTCGCCGCCGTGCTCCGCGAAGTGCCCGACGCCGTCCTCGGCGGGGACCCGGACGACCGGCTCCCGGCCAACGCGCACTTCAGCTTCCCCGGCTGCGAGGGCGACTCGCTGCTGCTCCTCCTGGACGCCCAGGGCATCGAGTGCTCCACCGGCTCCGCCTGCACCGCCGGCGTGGCCCAGCCCAGCCACGTCCTGCTGGCCACCGGCACCGACCCGCAGCTGGCCCGCGGCACCCTGCGCTTCTCCCTCGGCCACACCTCCACCAAGGAGGACGTCGCGGCCGTGGCCGCCGCCATCGGGCCGGCGGTCGAACGGGCCCGTACGGCAGGCCTCAGCTAGGGGTGTCCTCAGCGGCAGGCGCCGCCGCGAGCTCCGAGCGGACCAGGCCCAGGTACCGGTCCCAGTCCCAGTGGGGGCCCGGGTCCGTGTGGTCCGTGCCCCGGACCTCGGAGTGGGCCACTATGTGCGTACGGTCCACGGGTATGCCGTACCTGCGGCAGACGTCGGCGGCGAGCCGGGCCGAGGCCGCGTACATCACCTCCGTGAAGTCCTGCGGCCGGTCCACGAAGCCCTCGTGCTCGATGCCCACGCTGCGCTCGTTCATCGAGCGGTTGCCCGAGTGGAAGGCGACGTCCATCTCGCGCACCATCTGCTCGATGCGCCCGTCCTGGCCGACTATGTAGTGCGCCGACGCCTGGTGGAAGGGGTTCTTGAAGGCGTCCACCGAGGACGCGAAGCTGCCCTGCGTGACATGCACGACAATCCGGTCCACCCGGTAGTCCCCGGGCCGGTCCGCCATCCGCCAGTTCGCCGGCGAGGCCGACGTCCAGCCCACGCCCGCGTGGTCCACCTCGCCCTCCTCGCGGGGCTTGCCCACGCCCGGCAGCAGCCACCAGGCGCGCCGCAGCTCGTCCTGCCCGGCGATCGCCGCCACCGTGAAGACCCCCAGCCCGCCGAACAGCACCGCCCGGCGGGTCCTGCGCGGCGCCCCCTTCGGCGCGGTCCCGGCCTTGCTCCCCATGTGATCCACCCCCCGCACGTGATAACGCGCTGTGACCCCGGCCGGTTCCCCCGTACTCTGGACGGTGCTATGACTGAGAACCTGCCGCGCACCGATCGCCCCCTTCGCGTCCTGGCCGCCATGTCCGGCGGCGTGGACTCCGCCGTCGCCGCCGCCCGCGCCGTCGAAGCCGGACACGACGTGACCGGCGTCCACCTCGCGCTCTCCGCGAACCCGCAGTCCTTCCGGACCGGCGCCCGCGGCTGCTGCACCATCGAGGACTCCCGCGACGCCCGCCGCGCCGCCGACGTCATCGGCATCCCGTTCTACGTGTGGGACCTCGCCGAGCGCTTCCGCGAGGACGTCGTGGAGGACTTCATCTCCGAGTACGAGGCCGGGCGCACCCCGAACCCCTGCCTGCGCTGCAACGAGAAGATCAAATTCGCGGCGCTGCTCGACAAGGCCCTCGCCCTCGGCTTCGACGCCGTCTGCACCGGCCACTACGCCACCGTCGTACTGAACGAGGACGGCTCGCGCGAGCTGCACCGCGCCTCCGACATGGCGAAGGACCAGTCGTACGTCCTCGGCGTGCTCGACGAGAAGCAGCTGGCCCACGCGCTGTTCCCGCTCGGCGACACCCTCACCACCAAGGAAGAGATCCGCGCCGAGGCCGAGGAGCGCGGCCTGGCCGTGGCGAAGAAGCCCGACAGCCACGACATCTGCTTCATCGCCGACGGCGACACCCAGGGCTTCCTCGCGAGCCGCCTGGGCAAGGCCGAGGGCGACATCGTCGACGGGGCGACCGGCGAGAAGGTCGGCACCCACGACGGCGCCTTCGGCTTCACCATCGGCCAGCGCAAGGGCCTGCGGATCGGCCACCCCGCCCCCGACGGCAAGCCGCGCTACGTCCTCGACATCTCCCCGGTGAACAACACCGTCACCGTCGGCCCCGTCGAGGCCCTCGACGTCAGCGCCCTGACCGCGATCCGCCCGCGCTGGTGCGGCTCCACGGCCGCCGCCCCGGGCACCTACACCGCGCAGCTGCGCGCCCACGGCGGCGAGACCGAGGTCTTCGCCGAGCTCGTGGACGGCGAGCTGCGCGTCTCCTTCACCGAGCCGGTCCGCGGCGTGGCCCCCGGCCAGGCGATCGTCCTCTACGACGGCACGCGCGTGGTCGGCTCCGCCACCATCGCGACGACCACCCGGGCCGCGGCCGCCGCGGTCTGACCCGGCACCCGGCAGCCGGCACCCGGCAGCCGGCACCCGGCAGCCGGCACCCGGCACCCGGCAGCCGGCACCCGGCAGCCGGCACCCGGCAGCCGGCACCCGGCAGCCGGCACCCGGCAGCCGGCACCCGGCAGCCGGGGCGCGGCGGCGCGCCCCGGCCGTCCAGGCGGCCGTCGGCGCGTGCCGGGGCCGTCTAGGCGACCGTCAGGACGATCTTGCCGGTGGTGCGGCCGAGCTCGCCGATCTCATGGGCCTTCGCCGCCTGCTCCAGCGGCAGGACCGTGTCGACCAGCGGCTTCAGCAGGCCGCGGTCGGCGAGCGCCGCGATCTCCTCCAGCCCCTTCAGGTCGGGCTCCACCAGGACCCAGGAGGCGTGCACGCCCTGCGTGTCGGCCGGGATCCCGTCGGGGCCGGGCAGGGTCACCAGGTGCCCGCCGGGCTTCAGCACCTTCAGCGAACGCTGCCCGTAGTCCCCGCCCACCGCGTCGATCACGACGTCCACGTCGGAGACGGCGTCCTCGAAGTCCGTGGTGCGGTAGTCGAGCACCTCGTCGGCGCCCAGCTCGCGCAGCAGCCCGTGCTTGGCCGCGCTGGCCGTGCCGATCACGTACGCGCCGCGGGCCTTGGCGATCTGCACCGCCAGGTGGCCGACCCCGCCGGCCGCCGCGTGGATCAGCACCCGCTGCCCGGCCGTGACCCCGGCCGTGTCCACCAGGGCCTGCCAGGCGGTCAGCGCCGCCAGCGGCAGGGCCGCCGCCTGCACGTGGTCCAGGGAGGCCGGCTTGCGGGCGAAGTGCCGGGTCGGGGCGACCACGTACTCGGCGTAGCCGCCCGCCTGGCGCGGGAAGTTCGGCATGCCGTACACCTCGTCGCCCTCGCGGTACAGCGTCACGCCCGGGCCGACCGCCTCGACCGTGCCCGAGACGTCCCAGCCGACCATCGGGACCTCGCCCCAGCCGATGAGGCCGCCGCTGGCCCGGGTCTTCCAGTCCACGGGGTTCACGCCGGCCGCGTGGACCCGTACGAGGATCTCGTTCAGACCCGGCTCGGGCCGCTCCGTCTCGACCTCGGTGAGAACCTCGGGTCCGCCCCACTGGCTCACGACGACCGCGCGCATGTCTGTCTCCTTGGTAGTGCTTGGGGTACTCCGTGCCGGTTTTCCCGGCCGATGGCTCCAGCTTGGCCGCATCGGGCCCCGTGTGGTGTTGGCCGTACGGCCACCATGTGACAGAATCTGGCCATGCCCGTTTTGCAGAGAATCGCCGTACTCGCCCTCGAAGGGGTCGCCCCGTTCGAGCTCGGAATGCCCTCCCGGGTGTTCGGCAACGCCCACGCGGAGGACGGTGGCGCCCTGTACGAGGTCACCGTCTGCACCGCCGACGGGCAGCCCGTGACCAGCGACGCGGGCTTCACCATCGGCGTCACGGCGGGCGCCGAGGCCCTCGCCGCGGCCGACACCGTGATCGTTCCGCCCACCCACGCCATGCCCGGGCTGCTGCGGGGCGAGCCCCTGCCGCAGCCCCTCGTCGACGCCCTCGCCGCCATCCGGCCCGGCGCCCGGATCGTGTCCATCTGCACCGGCTCCGAGGTGCTCGCCGCCGCCGGGCTGCTCGACGGGCGGCGCGCCACCACGCACTGGGCGCACGCGCCGGAGTTCCAGCGGGCCTTCCCGCGCGTCCTCCTCGACGAGGACGTGCTCTTCGTCGACGACGGCTCCATCCTCACCTCGGCGGGCGTCGCCGCCGGCATCGACCTCTGCCTCTACCTGATCCGCGCCGACCACGGCACCGCCGCCGCCAACCGCGCCGCGCGGCTGTGCGTCGTACCGCCGTGGCGGGACGGCGGGCAGGCCCAGTACATCGACCGGCCCGTCCCCGAACCCACCGTCGCCACCACGACCGCCACCCGCGCCTGGGCCCTGGAGCGGCTCGCCGAGCCGGTCACGCTGGCCGAGCTGGCCGCCCACGCCCGGATGAGCCTGCGCACCTTCACCCGGCGGTTCCGCGACGAGGTGGGCATGACCCCGGTGCAGTGGCTCACCGTCCAGCGCCTCGAAGTCGCCCGCCAGCTGCTGGAGTCCAGCGACCTGCCGGTCGACCTGGTCGCGCACCGGTCGGGCTTCGGCTCCGCCAACTCGCTGCGCCAGCACATGCGGGCCTCCCTCGGCATCTCCCCGATCGCCTACCGCCGGACCTACCGCCCCGGCAGCCCGGTGGCCGTGGGGGCATGACCCCGGAGGTCATGGCCTTCGACTCCCCGTCTTGGCACGAT
Source organism: Streptomyces sp. NRRL S-244 (assembly GCF_000717915.1). Lineage (GTDB taxonomy): Bacteria > Actinomycetota > Actinomycetes > Streptomycetales > Streptomycetaceae > Streptomyces. The sequence goes on along the minus strand of NZ_JOCX01000016.1, from coordinate 64,713 downwards.
CGGATCAACAGTCCGATCCGGCGCACCACTTGAGACCTCGGAGGCCAGGCCCATGACCGCGTACGCCATCGCCCACATACGGCCCGAGACCATGAACGAGGACATCCTCCGCTACATCGAGGAGATCCAGTCGACGATGGACCCCTTCGAGGGCCGCTTCCTGGTCCACGGAGCGCAGCCCGAGGTCATGGAGGGCCCCTTCCCCGGGACCGTGGTGGTCCTGGGCTTCCCGGACATCGAGCGGGCCCGCGCCTGGTACGCCTCCCCGGCCTACCAGGCCCTGATCCCGCTGCGCACCCGCCACATCCCGGGCGAGGTCATCCTGGCGGACGGCGTCCCACCCGGCTACGACGCGAAGAAGACGGCGGCCCGCCTGCGCGCCGAATCCAGCCGCTGACGGGCAACCGGCCCGCCACCCCGGAGCGGTGGTCCGGGCCGCGGGCCGACGCGCGGGCGCGGCTCGTCGCGGCGCATCCGCAGATCACCGCCGGCCACGGCTTCGCACCCGCCGTCACCGCCGAACGGGCGGCCGCCGCCCGCGCCGCGATCGCGGCGGCCCACCGCGCGGCCGGGGGCCACTGACCGGACGGGGCCACCGCACCGGCGGGCGGCGTCCGGGCCAGGCCCTGTCCGGCGGCGGCGACCTGCGAGCATGGGCGGTATGGCTACTCACCTGATCACCGGTGCCGGTGCGGGCATCGGCGCCGCCGTCGCCGCGCGGCTGCACGCCCGCGGCGACGACCTCGTCCTGCTCGCCCGCGACGCCGCCCGCGGCAAGCAGCTCGTCGAGCGCTACCCCGGCGCCCGCGCCCTCGTCGGCGACCTCTCCGACCCCGAGCGGCTCTCGTGGGCCTTCTCCAAGCAGCCCATCCCCGAGCGGATCGACTCGCTCCTGCACATCGCCGGGATCGTCGACCTCGGCCCCGTCGGCGAGCTGCGCCCCAAGACCTGGCAGCAGCAGCTCAACGTGAACCTGATCGCCCCCGCCGAGGTCACCCGGCTGCTGCTGCCCACCCTGCGCGCCTCCCGCGCCACCGTGGTCTTCGTGAACTCCGGCGCCGGCCTGACCGCCCACGCCGACTGGAGCGCGTACGCCGCCTCCAAGCACGGGCTCAAGGCCCTGGCCGACTCGCTGCGCGCCGAGGAGAAGCCGAACGGCATCCGCGTCACCTCCGTCTACCCCGGGCGCACCGCGACCGCCATGCAGGCCAAGGTGCACTCGCAGGAGGGCAAGGAGTACGACCCCGGCCAGTGGATCGACCCCGAGTCCGTGGCGACCACCATCGTGATGGCCGTCGACCTGCCGCGCGACGCCGAGGTCAACGACCTGAGCGTGCGGCCCGGCCGATGACCGCGAGCGCCACCGGCGTCGGCTCCCTCCCCGGCGGCGACGCCCGCGAGGCCGCCAAGACCGCCACCGGGTCCTTCGAGGACTTCCCGTACCTCCCCGAGCTGCCCGCCCGCGGGCCCGGCGCGGACATGATCGGCCGCTCCCTCGGGCTGCTCGTCGAGATGTACGCCCACGTCGAGCCCAGCGGCTGGCGGATCAGCGACCGCCCGGGACGCGACACCCGGCGCGCCCGTTCCTGGCTCGGCGAGGACCTCGACGCCCTGGAGGAGTTCACCCAGGGGTACACCGGCAAGCTCAAGGTCCAGGCCGTCGGCCCGTGGACCCTGGCCACCGCCCTGGAGCTGCACGGCGGCGAGGCCGTGCTCCAGGACGCCGGCGCCTGCCGCGACCTCGCCGGATCGCTCGCGGAGGGCCTGCGCGACCACCTGGCCGACGTGCGCAGGCGCATCCCCGGCGCCGAGATCGTGCTCCAGCTCGACGAGCCGTCCCTGACCGCGGTGCTGCTGGGGCGCGTACGGTCCGCGAGCAAGTACCGGACCTACCGGGCCGTCGACCGGCAGGTCGTCGAGGGCACCCTGCGCGAGCTGTTCGCCGTCCACGACGGGGAGGTCGTCGTCCACTCCTGCGCGCCCGAGGTGCCCTTCGGGCTGCTCCGGCGGGCCGGTGCCACGGGTGTGTCGTTCGATTTCTCCTTGCTCACCGAGCGCGAGGACGACGCCATCGGCGAGGCCGTCGAAGGCGGCACGAAACTCTTCGCCGGAGTGGTGCCGGGCACCGACGCCCCGTTGTCGGACCCTGCCGGTAGCGTCATGGGTGTCAGGAAGCTCTGGCGCAGGCTGGGGCTGGCCCCGGGGACTCTGGCGGAGTCCGTCGTGGTCACCCCCGCGTGCGGTCTGGCGGGCGCTTCGCCCGCCTACGCCCGCGCCGCGCAGGCGCACTGCGTCAGGGCGGCGAGGTCGCTCGCCGACAACCCTGAGTGACGTAAACGGACGGGCCACGGGAGGACACGGCATGGCAGCCGAACAGAAGCAGGCCGGCGGCGGCACGGCCGCACCGGCGGCGGTGCGTGAGCAGCACGCGCTGCTGGCCGAGCAGGTCGAGGAGCACCGCTTCCGGTACTACGTGAACGACCAGCCGGTCGTCAGCGACGCCGAGTTCGACAAGCTGCTGCGCTCGCTGGAGGCGCTGGAGGAGCAGTACCCGGAGCTGCGCACGCCCGATTCGCCCACCCAGAAGGTGGCCGGGGCGTACCAGACGGACTTCGCGTCCGTCGAGCACCGGGAGCGCATGCTCTCCCTCGACAACGCCTTCGACGACGAGGAGTTGACGGCCTGGGCCGAGCGGGTGGCCCGGGACGTCAACACCCCCGATTTCCACTACCTGTGCGAGCTCAAGGTGGACGGCCTCGCCGTCAACCTCACGTACGAGAAGGGCCGCCTGACCCGGGCCGCCACCCGCGGCGACGGCCGCACCGGCGAGGACATCACGCCCAACGTCCGCACCATCGCGGAGATCCCGGACCGCCTCAAGGGCGACCGGATCCCCGAGCTGGTCGAGATCCGCGGCGAGGTCTTCTTCCCGATGGAGAAGTTCGAAGAGCTCAACGCGCGGCTCGTCGAGGCCGGCGACAAGCCCTTCGCCAACCCGCGCAACGCGGCGGCCGGTTCACTGCGCCAGAAGGACCCGAAGGTCACCGCGACCCGCCCGCTGCACATGGTGGTGCACGGCATCGGCGCGCGCGCCGGCTTCGAGATCGACAAGCTGAGCCACGCGTACGAGCTGCTCGGCGAATGGGGCCTGCCCACCGCCCGGCACAACAAGGCGGTGTCCTCGCTCGCGGAGGTCCGCGAGTTCATCGCCTACTTCGGCGAGAACCGGCACTCCGTGGAGCACGAGATCGACGGCGTCGTCGTCAAGCTCGACGAGATCCCGCTCCAGGGCCGCCTCGGCTCCACGGCCCGCGCCCCGCGCTGGGCGATCGCGTGGAAGTACGCCCCCGAAGAGGTCAACACCAAGCTGGTCGACATCAAGGTCGGCGTCGGCCGCACCGGCCGGGTGACCCCGTACGCGCAGGTGGAGCCGGTGACGGTGGCCGGCTCGGAGGTCGAGTTCGCGACCCTGCACAACCAGGAGGTCGTCAAGGCCAAGGGCGTCCTCATCGGGGACACCGTGGTGCTGCGCAAGGCCGGCGACGTCATCCCCGAGATCCTCGGCCCGGTGGTGGACCTGCGCGACGGCAGCGAGCGCGAGTTCGTCATGCCGGCCGAGTGCCCCGAGTGCGGGACGGCGCTGAGGCCGATGAAGGAGGGGGACATCGACCTCCGCTGCCCCAACGGGCAGACGTGCCCCGCCCAGTTGCGCGAGCGGCTGTTCTACCTGGCCGGCCGCCAGTGCCTGGACATCGAGAACTTCGGCGCGGTGGCCGCGGCCGCGCTCACCAACCCGCTGGAGCCGGCCGAGCCGCCGATGCTCGACGAGGGCGACCTGTTCGGCCTCACGATCGAGCAGCTCCTGCCCATCAAGGCGTACGTCCTGGACGCCGACAGCGGGCTGCCCAAGCGCGATCCGAAGACCGGCGAGGAGAAGATCGTCACGGTCTTCGCCAACCAGAAGGGCGAGCCGAAGAAGAACGCCCTTTCCATGCTGGAGAACATCGCGGCCGCCAAGGACCGCCCGCTGGCCCGGTTCATCAACGGCCTCTCCATCCGGCACGTGGGGCCCGTCGCGGCGGAGACCCTGGCCCGCGAGTTCCGGTCGATCGAGCGGATCGAGCAGGCCTCCGAGGAGGAGCTCGCCGCCACCGAGGGCGTCGGACCGATCATCGCGGCGGCGGTGAAGGAGTGGTTCGCCGTCGACTGGCACCAGGAGATCCTGCGCAAGTGGCGGGAGGCCGGGGTACGGATGGAGGAGGAGGGTTCCGGTGAGGAGGAGGGGCCGCGCCCGCTGGAGGGCCTGACCGTCGTCGTCACCGGCACTTTGCAGAGCCACACGCGCGACGGCGCGAAGGAGGCCCTGCAGAGCCGCGGCGCCAAGGTGACCGGATCCGTCTCGAAGAAGACCTCCTTCGTCGTGGTCGGCGAGAACCCGGGCTCCAAGTACGACAAGGCGATGCAGCTGAAACTGGCCGTCCTCGACGACGCGGGCTTCGCGGTGCTGCTCGAACAGGGCCCGGACGCGGCGCGCGAGGCGGCGCTCCCGGTGGACGGCGGAGCCGAAGCGGAGTAACACCCCCCGGCCGACACGCAGGTCTCGTACCGGGGGAGTAGCGAAGGCGAACGGATGCGTGGCGTGCGGCCGTACGGGCGGGCGCACGCCAGGCGCAACTCCCGGTGGTAAAAGGCCGGTACAGGGCTGTTCGCAGGGCGGTGACCTGTCGGATCATCGGATGGGTGACCCGGGAGTCCTGGTCCAAACTCACCCGTTCGGCGGATACCGTACTGATGAGGATGGCTGGGTCGCATTCGGGCAACCGCCGCCGACCGCTGCCCCTGGGGGCCTCTCGCGTCCTACTGTTGAGGGGGGCGCCCGTCATGCACGGCTGCGTGATGCGCTTCCAGCCGTGATGGCATGACATCGGGGCCATCGCGTGGCATCGGCATTGCCGGCTGTGAGAGGGACGGGCATGAAACCCACCGAAAGCGCCGACCCGTCACCTGATGTCGGCGGCGAGATCCCGTCCATGCGGACGGGCCGGCTCGGTGTCCTGGGTGCCAGGACGCCGGACACCCGCCCGCTCGACGGCGGCACGGGATCGGGCAGAGCGGAGCAGCGCACCGTGCTGCCGTTCATCGTCGTGGGCCTGTCCGCCGTCGTCCTCGCGATCGGCATCGCCTCCGCGCTGAGCGAGCGTCACGCCCTGTTCCCCGGCGGCCCGGTCGGCTGGGCGCTCGCGCTGCTGACCGGCATCATCGTCGGCCACCTCGTCGCGCTGGGCCGCGACCGCTGGTGGGGCGGCACCGGTTCGGGTGCGGCGCTGACCCTCGGCGTGCTCGTCCTCTACGGCTGGGTGCCCGCGGGACTGGTCTCGCTCGCAGTGGTCTCCCTGGTCGGGGCCGCGCGCCGGCACCGCTGGCGGCAGGGGCTGCTGCACGGCGCCACCGACATCCTCGGCATCGGCGCGGGAGCCCTCGTACTCGCCGCGTTCGGCGAGGCGCCGACCGTCGAGACCCCCTGGCGGCCCACCGCCTGGGGGCTGGAGGCGGTCCCCGAGATCGTCCTGGTGGCCCTCGCCTACCTGCTGGTCACCAAGGTGCTGCTGTGGCTCGCGCAGACCCCGCGCGGCGGCGCCCTGCCCACCGTCGCCCGCACGGCCCTGCTCCGCCAGGCCTTAGTGGCGGTCGCCCTGCTCGGCATCGCCCCGCTGATCTGCGTGGTCGCCGTGACGCAGCCGGTGCTGCTGCCGCTGTTCGCCGTACCCCTGATCGCCCTGGACTCCACGCTGTGGATCGCCCGGGCGCGCGCCGAGGAGCAGCTGCGCGATCCGCTGACGGGGCTGCCGAACCGGCAGTGGCTGCTGGAGCGGGCCTGGTCCGCTCTGGACGAGGCTGAACGTCTGGGCACCCGGTCAGCTCTTGTGCTGATCGACCTGGACCGGTTCCGCGCGGTCAACGACACGCTGGGCCACCTCGCCGGTGACCGGCTGCTGCTCCAGATCGCCGACCGGCTCCGCCAGGCCCTGCCCGAGGACGCCGAGGCCGCGCGCCTCGGCGGCGACGAGTTCGCCGTGCTCCTGCCCGTCGCCGACTCCACCACCAGCGCCCAGCGGGTCGCCCGCCACCTCGTCGCCGAGCTCAGCTCCCCCCTCGACCTGGACGGACTGACCCTCGTCCTGGAGGCCAGCGCCGGCCTCGCCGTCTACCCCGACCACGCGCTGGACGCGGAGGGGCTGCTGCGCCGCGCCGACGTCGCGATGTACCAGGCGAAGCGGGACCGCACCGGCGTGGAGGTGTACGAGTCCAAGCGCGACAGCAACACACCCGACCGGCTCGGCCTCCTCGGCGATCTGCGCCGCGCCCTCGACGCCGGCGAAGTGGAACTCCACTACCAGCCCAAGGTCCGCTTCGACGGCCAGGTGGCCGGGCTCGAAGCCCTGGTGCGCTGGGTGCATCCGGAGCGCGGCCGGGTGTCGCCGGACGAGTTCATCGCGATCGCCGAGACCTCGGGGCTGATGCCCCACCTCACCGAGTACGTGCTGGAGACCGCCCTCGCCCAGGTGGCGCGCTGGCGCGCACAGGGCCTGAAGGTCCCGGTCGCCGTCAACGTCTCGCCGCGCGACGTCCACACCCCCGGCTTCGCGGGCGCGGTCGCGGCCCGGCTGGCCCGGCACGGGGTTCCGGCCAGCGGGCTCCAGCTGGAGATAACGGAACACGTGCTGCTGGAGGACCCGCAGCGGGCCGCCGACACCATGGCGGGCCTGACCGGGCACGGCGTGAAGATGTCGCTCGACGACTTCGGCACGGGCTACTCCTCCCTCGTGCACCTGCGGCGGCTGCCGGTCAGCGAACTGAAGATCGACCGCTCGTTCGTGGCGCGGCTCGCGGTGGACGCGCAGGACGCGGAGATCGTCCGCTGCACCGTCGACCTGGCGCACTCGCTCGGGCTGCTCGTCGTCGCCGAGGGCGTCGAGGACGACGAGACCTGGGAGCGCCTGCGCGACCTGGGCTGCGACGCCGTCCAGGGCTGGCTGGTCGCGGCCGCCATGCCCCCGCAGGAGGCCACGGCCTGGCTCCTGGCCCGCGGCGAACGCGGCTGGCGCCGTCCGGCGGACATCACGGCGGAGCTGGCGGCCTCCCCGGCCCCGGCGGAAACCCCGGCACAGTAAGCCGGGCCGGCAGCCGGTCCGGCGGCCGCGGGAGCAGCCGTACGAGCACCCGTACCAGCGCCCGTACGAGCACTCGTACGAGCACCCGGGAGCACCCCGCCCCGTGGCCCCCGCCGGGCCCGGGGCGCCCCTGGTGGGAAACGGTTTCGTGGGTCCGGGGCCCCGCCCCATAGGATTGGGCACGAAACTACACACTCACCACCCCCAGAGGATCGCTGCATGCCTGGCATCACGCGCGAGGAGGTTGCCCACCTCGCTCGGCTGGCACGTCTGGAGCTCAAGAGCGAAGAGCTGGACCACTTCGCCGGACAGCTCGACGACATCATCGGCGCGGTCGCCCGCGTTTCCGAGGTCGCCGACCAAGACGTCCCGCCGACCTCCCACCCGCTGCCGCTGACGAACGTCATGCGCGCGGACGAGGTCCGACCGTCGCTCACCCCCGAGCAGGCGCTTTCCGGCGCTCCCGCCCAGGAGCAGCAGCGTTTCAAGGTGCCGCAGATCCTGGGGGAGGACTAACAACCATGACTGACCAGATCATCAAGCTCACGGCCGCCCAGACCGCCGAGAAGATCGCCTCCGGCGAGCTCACGGCCGTCGAGGTCACCGAGGCCCACCTGGCCCGCATCGACGCGACCGACGAGAAGGTCCACGCCTTCCTGCACGTCGACCGCGAGGGCGCCCTCGCCCAGGCGCGCGCCGTCGACGCCAAGCGCGAGCGCGGCGAGAAGCTCGGCCCGCTGGCCGGAGTCCCGCTCGCCCTCAAGGACATCTTCACCACCGTCGGGGTCCCGACCACCGTCGGTTCGAAGATCCTCGAAGGCTGGATCCCGCCGTACGACGCCACCCTGACGCGCAAGCTCAAGGAAGCCGACGTCGTCATCCTCGGCAAGACCAACATGGACGAGTTCGCCATGGGGTCCTCCACCGAGAACAGCGCGTACGGGCCCACCGGCAACCCCTGGGACCTCACCCGCATCCCCGGCGGCTCCGGCGGCGGCTCCGCGGCCGCGCTGGCCGCCTTCCAGGCCCCGCTCGCCATCGGCACGGACACCGGCGGCTCCATCCGCCAGCCCGCCTCCGTCACGGGCACGGTCGGCGTGAAGCCCACGTACGGCGGTGTCTCCCGCTACGGCATGGTCGCCTTCTCCTCCTCCCTCGACCAGGGCGGGCCCTGCGCCCGTACGGTCCTGGACGCGGCGCTCCTCCACGAGGTCATCGCCGGCCACGACCCGATGGACTCCACCTCCATCGACGCCCCGGTCCCGCCGGTCGTCGAGGCGGCCCGCAACGGCTCCGTCGCCGGCATGCGCGTCGGCGTCGTCAAGCAGTTCGCCGGCGAGGGCTACCAGGCCGGCGTCGTCCAGCGCTTCAACGAGTCCGTCGAGCTCCTCAAGGAGCTGGGCGCCGAGATCGTCGAGCTGGACTGCCCCTCCTTCGACCTCGCGATGGCCGCGTACTACCTGATCGCGCCGTCCGAGTGCTCCTCGAACCTGGCCCGCTTCGACGCCATGCGCTACGGCCTGCGCGTCGGCGACGACGGCACCAAGTCCGCCGAGGACGTCACCGCGCTCACCCGCGAAGCCGGCTTCGGCGACGAGGTCAAGCGCCGCATCATCCTCGGTACGTACGCGCTGAGCTCCGGCTACTACGACGCGTACTACGGCTCCGCCCAGAAGGTCCGCACGCTCATCACCAAGGACTTCGAGAAGTCCTTCGAGCAGGTCGACGTGATCGTCTCCCCGACGACCCCGACCACCGCCTTCGCCATCGGCGAGCGCACCGACGACCCCCTCGCCATGTACCTCGCGGACCTGTGCACCATCCCGACCAACCTGGCAGGCAACTCCGCCATGTCGCTGCCCTGCGGCCTGGCACCGGAGGACGGCCTGCCGGTCGGGCTCCAGATCATTGCCCCCGCGATGAAGGACGACCGGCTGTACAAGGTCGGCGCCGCCGTAGAGGCCGCCTTCGTCGCACGCTGGGGTCACCCGCTGCTTGAGGAGGCACCGTCCCTGTGAGCACCAGTGCACTGTCCAAGGCCAAGGGCTTCAAGAAGTCCAAGACCGGTACGTACCTGTCGATGGGCACCACCGCCTTCGGCGCCCTCGGCGTGATCAAGCAGGTCAAGAAGGCCCGCACCGAGCACGACACGCTGAAGCTCGTCGACGCCGTCGTGTCCGCCGCCGCCATCGTCACCGGCCTCGCGATCCTGTACCGCGAGCTGAAGCGCCTGGGCGACGACGACGTCCTGCTGGGCTGAGAGGGAAAGTTTCACCGTGACCACCTTCACCGAACTGATGTCGTACGAGGACGCTCTCGCCTCGTTCGACCCCGTCATGGGCCTTGAGGTCCATGTCGAGCTCGGCACCAAGACCAAGATGTTCTGCGGCTGCTCGACCGAGCTGGGCGCCGAGCCCAACTCGCAGACCTGCCCCACCTGCCTCGGTCTGCCCGGCTCGCTGCCCGTCGTCAACGCGATCGGCGTCGAGTCGGCCATCAAGATCGGCCTCGCGCTGAACTGCGAGATCGCCGAGTGGTGCCGCTTCGCCCGGAAGAACTACTTCTATCCGGACATGCCGAAGAACTTCCAGACCTCCCAGTACGACGAGCCGATCGCCTTCAACGGCTACCTCGACGTACAGCTGGAGGACGGCGAGATCTTCCGCGTGGAGATCGAGCGCGCCCACATGGAGGAGGACACCGGCAAGTCGCTGCACGTCGGCGGCGCCACCGGCCGTATCCACGGCGCGTCCCACTCCCTGCTGGACTACAACCGCGCCGGCATCCCGCTCATCGAGATCGTCACCAAGCCCATCGAGGGCGCCGGCGAGCGGGCCCCCGAGGTCGCCAAGGCGTACGTCGCCGAGCTGCGCGAGGTCATCAAGGCCCTCGGCGTCTCCGAGGCCCGCATGGACAAGGGCCAGATGCGCTGCGACGTGAACCTGTCGCTGCGCCCGACCCCCGAGTCCGAGTTCGGCACCCGCAGCGAGACGAAGAACGTCAACTCGCTGCGCTCCGTCGAGCGCGCCGCCCGCTTCGAGATCCAGCGCCACGCGGCCGTGCTGTCGTCCGGCGGCACGATCGTGCAGGAGACCCGGCACTTCCACGAGGAGGACGGCTCCACCACCGCCGGCCGCATCAAGGACAACGCCGAGGACTACCGGTACTTCCCGGAGCCCGACCTGGTCCCCGTCGCCCCGGCCCGCGACTGGGTCGAGGAGCTGCGCGGCGGCCTGCCCGAGATGCCGCGCGTGCGCCGCAACCGCCTCCGCGAGGAGTGGGGCGTGAACGAGCACGACATGCAGTCGATCCTCAACGCGGGCGCGGTGGACTCCATCGTCGCCACGATCGAGGCGGGTGCCGACTCGACCGCCGCGCGCAAGTGGTGGATGGGCGAGCTGGCCCGCAACGCCAACGAGCAGGGCGTCGTCGTCGACGAGCTGCCGATCACCCCGGCGCAGGTCGCGCGCGTCGCGGCCCTGGTCGCGGCGGGCGAGCTGAACGACAAGCTGGCCCGCCAGGTCCTGGAGGGCGTGCTCGCCGGCGAGGGCACCCCGGACGAGGTCGTCGAGAAGCGCGGCCTGAAGGTCGTCTCGGACGAGGGCGCGCTCGGCGCGGCCGTGGACGAGGCCATCGCGGGCAACGCGGCCATCGCGGACAAGATCCGCGGCGGCAAGGTCGCGGCCGTCGGCGCCCTGGTCGGCGCGGTCATGAAGACCACCCGCGGCCAGGCCGACGCGGCCCGCGTCAAGGAGCTCATCCTGGAGCGCCTGGGCGTCTCCGAGTAGGTGCCTGCGGCAGTTCCCCGTAGTAGTTCCCTGCACGGCCGCGACGGCCCCGCACCGGTATCCGGTGCGGGGCCGTCGCGCGCCCGGGCGGCTCCCGCCCGGGCCGCTCCCGGCTCAGCGGGTCAGTTGCGGTGCGGCGATGACGACGGTGCCGTTGTCGCAGCCCATGTCCACCTTGACGCGCAGCCGCAGCGCGCCGGTCACGTCCACCGACTGCGTGGCCGGCTTGCCGAGCTCGACCAGCTCGGAGAAGGCCGCGGGCTTCCCGTCGAGCGAGATGCTGACCCGCCCCTTCTCGTGCGTGGAGCCGTCGTCGATCCCGGCGGTGAACTCCAGGTGCTTCCACTCGCGGTTGAGGTCGAACTCCGTGATCGCCTCGTCGTTGCAGTCGGGCTGAGCGATGAATGCCGCCCCGTACTGCTTGGTGTTGATCTTCGCGGCCCCGACGGTGAAGTTGCCCAGCCCCGAGATGGGCGTCAACAGGGTCAGGTCGGCGGCCTTGATGTCCGCCGCCACGCCGCCCGGCTGGGTGCCGCTGGCGCTGGGGCCGGGCGTCGCCCCGTCGTCCGAACTCCCGCTCTCGCTCTCGCTCGGTGAGGGACTGGGCGTCGGGGACTCCTCCTGCGCCACGGCCGAGTCGGAGGCGGAGCTGCCGCCCTTGCCGCCCGATGCCTGGTCGCCGCCCTTGTCCTTGTCCAGCAGCCGTACGCCGAGCACGGCGAGCGCCGCGACGACCAGGACGGCGGCCACCGAGCCCAGGACGAGCCCGGCCCGCCGCTTCCTCGCCGCGGCGGGCCCCGGGGGCGGGGACTCGTGCAGCGGGTACGTCGGCCCGTACCCGGCGGGTACGTGCTCCTGCTGCGGCTGAGCGTCCTGCGCCGGCGAGGTCGGGGGCGGGGGCGGGGAGTGGACGGGGGAGTAGGCGGGGGTGCGGACGGGAGTCTGGACCGGCGGCGGGCTCGCGGGCTGCGGAGGCACCGCGGGCTTCGACGGGACCGGCGCCGGGGCCGGGGCCGGGACGGCGTCCTGCACCGCCCGCTGCGAGGTCGAGGAGGTCGTGGACACGACCGCGTGCCGTACGTCCTTCATCCAGCCGGCCAGGCTGACGGGCCGCTCTGCCGGATCGCCCGCGTAGACGGCGGCGATCCGGGCGCGCCGCTCGGCGTCCAGTACCGCGATCTGCGGCAGCGCCCCCATCGCCCGGGCCAGCTGATCCGGGGAGTTGGGCGGGGACTCGCCGCTCAGCAGGAAGTACGCGATCGCCCCGAAGGCGTAGCGGTCCGCCGCCGGGGTGCGCTTGCCGTCGAAGACCTCGGGAGCCGCGTACCCCGGGGTGAACCACACCTCCGCCGTCTGGTGGTCGGCGGTCAGCTTGCTGAGCCCGAAGTCCACCAGCGTGGCCTGCCCGTGACCGTCGACCATCACATTGCCGGGTGACAGGTCACCATGGATCACCTGGCGCCCGGACGGCGTGGCCTTCCCCGAGTGCAGCCAGTCCAGTACGTCGGCGAGCTGCTCCAGCGTCCGCATCACCTCGCGCCGCTCGGCGGCGGTGGCGAGGTTCCGTTCGGCGCGCCAGTCGCGCAGGTCGAGCCCGTCGACGTGGTTCATCACGAGGACGAGGGCCCGCCCGGTCAGCGTCCCGGACTCCCCCGACCGGTGGATCGGCGGCCCCTCGAAGTGCTCCCGGACGCCGACCACGCCCGGGCGGTGCACGAAGCGCAGGAGCTCGGCCTGCTCGTTCCACTTGCGGCTGATCCGGTCGAACTCGTCGGGCGTGATGGTCGTCTTGGAGTCGAGCACCTTGACGACCACCGGTTCGCTGCCGCCCGCGAGCTCGATCTCCGCGAGATAGAGCACGGCCTCCCCGCCGCGCCCGATCGACCGGAGCAGCCGGTACCGGTCTGCTGCCGCATCCGGCCCGATGTGCAAATCCTGGCTGGTCAATTTCCCCCCAGCGCCGATGCTTTGAGTGGGCATCAGTCTGGCGTGGCCGGAATCACACGGTCAATCGGAACGGTCAGTTTGCCTCGGGGTGGAAGAAGACGAGGCGGGCCTGCTTCGCCGGCAGGTACACCTCGGGCAGGTCGATCTCCGGAAGCTCGACCTCCGGGCCGAGCTCGAAGCCGGACCGCACCAGGCGGGCGATGGCCTTCTCGTTGCGGGCGTCGGGCTCCGCGACGATCCGGCGGGTGGTTCCGTCCGAGAGGACGTAGGAGAGGAAGGCCCCGATCAGGCCCGCGCTGAAGCCGCGTTCGGACCCGCCCCGCGCCGGGCCGATCATCAGGTGCACGCCGGTGTCACCGGGCAGGACCTCGTAGCACTCGCTGATCCGGTCCTCGGCGCAGTCGTACGTCTGGAACAGCCCGACGGGCTCGCCGTCGCGGCGCGCCAGGAACGCGTGGTGGGTCGTGCGGCGGTCGACGTCCTCGTAGATCTCCTGGACGAGCTCCTGGCTGGCCTCGCGCATGCCCCAGAAGCGGGCCCGCTCCTCGCTGACCCAGGAGTGGATCAGCGCGGCATCGGCGGCCGGGTCGACGGGGGTGAGGGTGACCGTGCCGACGCCCTCGACGCGCTGGGAGTACACGGGCTGCCGGGTTCCGGGGGTGGTGGGGGCGGCGGTGGTGCCGGGGGTCGAGGCGGACGCGGACGCGCTGCTGCTGGTCATACGGATTCCTTGGTGAGACGGGTCCAGTCGGTGACGACGGGGACGAGTTCGCACTGAGCCCAGTACGGGAGCTGGTCGCGGTGGTGGGGTGATCCGGTGACGCCGTCCGCGCCGAGCGGGACCGCCCAGAGGCTGTCCTCGCGGCGGCCCAGGTCCCACACGTAGCGGGCCGCCGAGGCGCGGGCGGTGAGATCGGTGAAGCCGGGGACGGTGGAGGTGGCGTTCACGCAGTCGTGGTCGCCGCCGAGGCCGGGCCACTGCGCGTCCGGGTCGGGGAGCGCCGACCAGGGCGCGAGCCGGTGCACCTGCGACCACGGGGTGTCGGGGGCGCCCGCCGCGGCGGTCTCCTCCAGGGCGGCGCGTACGTGGGCCGCCCGGTCGAGGGCCGGCAGGAGGGCGGTGGTCAGCAGCCCCTCCAGGGCGTAGCCGACGCGGGGGACCAGGTACAGCCAGGGGTGGAACACCTCGGGGCCGGTCGGCGCCCCCGCCAGAGCGGCGAGGGCGGGATCGGCGGCGAAGCGGCGTACGGTCGCGGTCCGCAGCGCCGAGAAGACGGTGGCGTCGGTGCTCTCGGCGGCCATGTGCCGGTCCCAGGCGAGCAGCCGGGAGCGCAGCGCCCCCGCGGCGGGGGACAGGCCGTCGAGCCCGGGCAGCAGGGCCAGCAGCGGCGCGGCCGAGGCCAGGTGGGTGTCCCGGTGTACGTCGGCCATCGCCTTGGGGGACCAGTCCGCCGAGCCGGAGAGCAGCTCGCGGATGCGGTTGGCGCGGTGCGGGGGCGCGAACTCCACGCCGAGCGGCGAGGCGATGCCGCGTGCGTTGGCCATGACGGCGAAGCCCTGCACGGGCTCGGCGGGGGTCTCGGCCCAGCCCTGCCAGGCGTACCGCGGATCCCAGGCGGGCACCGGGCGCAGGCGGTTGGCCGGGTCGCGCAGCGGGACGGCGCCGGCGACGCGGTGCAGCAGGCCGCCCTCGGTGTCGGCGGCGTGGACGACGTTGACGGGCTCGGCCCAGCCGTCGAGGGCGCGGTCGACGTCGGCGACCGTACGGGCGCGCAGCAGGGCGGGGAGAACGGCGAAGCCGAGGTCGCGGCGGACGCGGGGCGGGTAGCGGAGCGAGAGGGTCTGCTCCTCGCCCTCCTCGCCCTCCTCGCCCTCCTCCCGGTCCGTCGTTCCGCCGCCGGTGATCACGGGGCCGCGGGCGGTCTCCAGGACCTCGACCTCGACCGGGTCGGCTCCGGCGACGGCGATCGTCTCGGTGTGCCGGTGGACGGGCTCCCAGGCGCCGTCGGGGCCGAGGGCCTCGATGCCCTCGCCGTCGGCGCCGGGGCGCAGCTTCTCGACGTACAGGTCCTGGTAGTCGGCCATGGCGTTGGTGATCGCCCAGGCGGCGCTGCCGGTGTGCCCGAAGTGGCCGAGGCCGGGGATGCCGGGGACGGCCAGGCCGAGGACGTCGTACTCGGGGCAGGAGAGCCGTATCTGCTGGTACACGCCCGGGTCTTCGATGAACCGGTGCGGGTCGCCGGCGATGAGCGCCGAGCCGGCGGCGGTCCGCTCGCCCGGGACCAGCCAGCCGTTGCTGCCGGCGGTGCCGGGGCCGTCGGTGGCGAAGAGGGTGACGGCCTCGTCGCCGAGGGCACGGGCCACGCGCTCGCGCCACAGCTTGGTGGCGAACCCGGCGAAGAGGATGTGGGTGGCGATCCAGATGCCGAGCGGGACCCACGGCTCCCACGGGGTCGGGGCGTGGCCGGTGCGCGCGAACCGCTCGTCGCGGGCGGCGCCTTGGGCGAGCCCGTCGTTGACGCCGTCCACGTAGGATCCGACCCAGGCCGCGGTGCCGGGGTCGAGGGCCTCGTGGCAGCGGCGGGCGGTGTCGGCGAGCCGGGACCGGCGGGCGAAGCGGTCCCAGGCGACGGAGTCCGGGCCGAGGAAGGCGGCGCTGGAGCCCTGGGCGCGGTGGCGCTCGACCTCCAGCTGCCAGGCGCGGTCGAGGGCGGTGGCGTAGCCCTGGGCGTAGGCGAGGCGGTCGGCGTCGGGGGCGCGGAGATGGGGGACGCCCCAGTCGTCGCGGTAGAGCTCGAACGCGTCGGCGCCGGCGTTGTTCAGAAGGCTCACACTCATCCCCCAGGGCATTAGGTTAGGCTGCCCTAACTATAGGGGTTCGATGGGGAGGGGTGGTCGCACATGGCAGGCGTCGGCAAGGGATGGGAAGGCGTGGTCCTGCGGCTTCTGCGCGGCAAGGACTTCACGTTCACGGTCACGGGCGCGGAGGAGGTCACGGAGCACTACCGCCGCGTGTACGTCGAGGACGGCGGACTGCTCGCCGCGGCGGGCGAATCGCTCCACCCGACGATGTGGGTGCGGCTGTGGTTCGACAACGCGGGCAAGCCGCACACGCGGGCGTACACGCTCGTCGACCCGGATCCGCAGGCAGGAACGTTTGCCCTGGAGTTCGCCCTCCACGACGGCCCCGCGAGCGCCTGGGCCCGGGCCGCGAAGGCCGGCGACACCATCGAGGCCACCGTCCAGGGGACCGGCTTCACCGCCCCGGCGCCGGAGCCGGAGCGGCTGCTGGTGATCGGCGACCCGGCCTCCGTCCCGGCGATCAACTCCCTGCTGGACGCGTACCCCCGGACCCTGGCGACGATCTGGCTGGAGACGCAGCACGCCTCGGACGCCGGCCTCCCGGTACGGCTGGACCCGGACCGGCACGAGATCCGGCGGGTCGGGCGCGCGGGCTCGGCGCTGGTGGAGCAGGTCAAGGCGGAGCTCCCGGAGCTCGTCGCGGACCCGGAGGCGGCGTACGTCTGGCTGGCCTGCGACACGGCGACGACGCGCACGCTGACGGCGTACCTGCGCAAGGACCTGGCCCTGCCGAAGCAGCGGGTGAACGGCCTGGGCTACTGGCGGGCGGCCTGACGGGTCCCCGGACGGGCCGCCGGTCGGATCTCCGGACGGACCTCCGAACGGACTGCCGGTCGGGCCGCCGGACGGATCGGGCGGCCCCGGCCCCGTGGCTCCCGCGGGCTCCGCGGGCCCGTCAGGCTCCGGTGGCGCCGTCGATGGCCTGGCGGAGGAAGTCGGCGTGGCCGTTGTGCCGCGCGTACTCGTGGATCAGGTGGAGCATGACGAGGCGCAGCGAGGCCTCCTCCTTCCAACTGGCCACGTACGCCGTCACGTCGAGGGACTCGGCGGCCGCCTCGATGCGGCGCGCGTGCGCGACCTCCGCCTCCCAGGCGGTGAACGCCTCCTCGCGCGTGGAGCCGGAGGCCTCGTAGGCGGCCTGGAAGTCGTGGGTGTCGGACCAGAGGTGGGGGAGCTCCTCGCCGTTCAGGGTGCGGCGGAACCAGTGCCGTTCGACCTCGCCCATGTGCCGGACCAGGCCCAGCAGGGACAGGGTGGACGGCGGCATCGAGGGCCGCCGCAGCTCCTCGTCGGTGAGCCCCTCGCACTTCCAGGCGAGCGTGGCCCGGTGGTAGTCGAGGAATGCGCGCAGCGTCTGGCGCTCGTCGCCGGTCAGGGGCGGCCCGATACGTTCCATCCCGCGATCTTCTCCCGGAGCCTCCCGCGCCCGCTACGGCTTTGCGGTCCAGATGTACGGGACCGTCGTGCCCAGGGTCGAGAAGCCCAGGCGGTGGAGGATCGGGCGGCTGTCGGGGGAGGCGTCCACCTGGAGGTACCGGATGCCGCGGGCCGCCGCGATGCGGGCGCGGTGGGCGACCAGGAGGCGGTAGATGCCGCGGCCCCGCCACTGCGGCAGGGTGCCGCCGCCCCAGAGGCCGGCGAACGGGGAGCCCGGTCGCATCTCCATGCGGGCCGCGCTCACCGGGGTGTCCCCGGCCATCGCCACGACCGCCGCGAGGGTCTCCGGCTCGTTCTTCAGCAGGGTGAGCATCAGGTGCCGGATCGCGGGGCGCTCCGTTCCGAAGGCCTGCGCGTGGACGTCCATCATCAGGTCGACGCCCGCCTCGTCCGTCACCGCCCGCAGGGTGATCCCCTCCGGCGGTTCCACCGGCAGTGCGGCGAGCTCGTCCACCCGTCCCACCATCAGGGTCTCGGCCGGCTCGGGTACGAAGCCCGCAGCGCGCAGCCGGTCCCCGAGATCCGCCGGCCGGTCGTGGCCGTACAGCTTCCACTCGAACTCGCCGGCCCCCTGCGCCGCGAAGAACGCCAGCTGCGCGGCGATCTCCGCGTCCGCCGTCTCTTCGTCGAGGTCCGACCAGAGCACCCCGTTCCACCCGGGACCGGCCGCGGTCTGCCGTACGACCGCCCCCGCCCGCTCCACCCGGGCGTCCGCGGTGTCCGGCAGCGCGTCGCGGCGCACCTCCCGGTCGTACGCGGCCCGTACGTTCGTCAGTTCCTCTGCATCCATCGTCATCGGCCCAGCTCACCAGCCGTCCGCGCCGCCGCACAACTGCATTAGCCTCACCCCCGTGAACGACGACCCCACTTCCACCGACCCCACCTCCGCCACCCCCACCGGCTCCGTCTACACCGGCAAGGCCACCCCGGACGCCGCCACCGACCGCGGCTGGCTGCTCGGCCACTTCAAAGACCCGGCCGATCCGCGCCACAGCAAGGACGTGGAGATCAAGTGGGGAGTCCACCCGAAGGGCGACGAGCGGGCCCAGTGGGTGCGGGGCGAGGAGCGCACCGCGCTCCAGGTGCTGATCAGCGGCCGCTTCCGGCTGGAGTTCCCCGGCCGGACCGTCGTCCTCGCCGAACAGGGCGACTACGTCGTCTGGGGCCGCGGAGTCGACCACTCCTGGTACGCCGAGGAGGACGCGGTGGTGCTCACCGTCAGGTGGCCCTCCGTCCCGGGCTACCGGGCCGACGAGCCGGACGGCCCCTCGGGCGGCCCGTCGAACGGCCCCTCGGGCGGATGACCTTGGTCCCGTACCGCCCCGCGCGCCTGTGACGATGCACACGAAAGGGGCCAACGATCACGAAACGCTGGGATCGTGTCGGTGTAGACCATCTTGGCTGATCCCTGACCGATCCCTGGGCGATCCCCCGGGCCGTCGGCCGGGCCTTCACGAGTTCTAGCGTTCTTTGCGTCGGGCAGCCCCGGTAAAGATCCGAACCACCAGGGAGCACGTCCGTTGGCAGCGATCGCACGCTGGTGCCTGCGCCACCGCCTGGTGGCCGTCCTCCTCTGGCTGCTCGCCCTCGGCGCCACGGCCGTGGCCGCGGGGACCGCCGGATCGGCGTTCTCCAACGACTACGAGGTCCCCGGCACCGAGTCCAGCCGCGCCAACGCCCTGCTGCGCGCGGGCTTCCACGGCCAGGGCGGCGACACCGACACCGTCGTGTGGCGGGCCCCGGAGCATCAGAGCGTCCGTACTCCCGCCGTCGAACAGCGCATGGCCAAGGCCCTCGACACCATCGCCGCCCTCCCCGGCGTCGGTTCGGTCGCCGGCCCGTACGGCGCCGGCCCCGAGAGCGCTGCGCAGATCAGCCCCGACGGGCGGACCGCCTATGCCGTGGTGACGTTCGACCGGCACGCCGACTCCGTACCCAAGGCGCAGGCCAAGGCCGTCGTCGACGCCGCGAAGAACCCCACCACCGAGGCGGACGGACTCCAGGTCGAGCTCGGCGGCCGGGCCGTCGCCCTGACCGAGGCGCCCACCGCCCACCTCGCCGAGGTCATCGGCGTGGCCGTCGCGGCCCTGGTGCTCTTCCTCGCCTTCGGCTCGCTCGCCGCGAGCCTGCTGCCCATCGCGACCGCCCTCGTCAGCGTGGGCACCGCGTATTTCGGCATCACCCTGCTCGGGCACGCCATGCCCGTCGCCGACTTCGCCCCGATGCTCGGCACCCTCGTCGGGCTCGGCGTGGGAATCGACTACGCGCTGTTCATCGTGACCCGGCACCGCAAGGGCCTGATGCGCGGCCTGCCGGTCGAGGAGGCCGCCGAGCGGGCCGTCGCCACCACCGGACGGGCCGTCGTCTTCGCCGGGGCCACCGTCTGCATCGCGCTGCTCGGCATGCTGGTGCTGCGGCTGAACTTCCTGAACGGCGTCGCGATCGCCGCCTCCCTCACGGTGGTGCTGACCGTCGCCGCCTCGGTCACCCTGCTCCCCGCCCTCCTCTCGTACATCGGCATGCGCGCCCTCTCCCGCCGCGAGCGCCGCAGGCTCGCCGCCGAGGGCCCGCGGCCCGAGACGCCCACCGGGTTCGCCGCCCGCTGGTCGGCCTTCGTGGAACGGCACCCCAAGCTGCTCGGCACCCTCGCCACGCTGGTCATGGTGGTCCTGGCGCTGCCCGCGCTCTCGCTCCACCTGGGCACCTCCGACCAGGGCAACAACCCGGCGGGCTCCACCACCCGGCAGGCCTACGACCTGCTCGCCGACGGGTTCGGGCCCGGCGTGAACGGCCCGCTCACGGTGGTCTCCCGCCTCGACGGCGCCGGGGACCGGCTCGCCGTCGACCAGCTGGCCGAGGCGCTCCGCAGGACCGACGGCGTCGCCGCCACCGGCCCGGCCGTCTTCAACCGGAGCGGTGACACCGCCGTCCTGACCGTCATCCCGGACTCCGCCCCGCAGTCCCGGGCCACGAGCGAGCTCGTCACGACGCTGCGCGAGAGCGTCATCCCGGCCGCCGGACAGGGCAACTCCATGACCGTCCACGTCGGCGGCGTGACCGCGGGCTACGACGACTTCGCCGACGTGATCGTCGGGAAACTGCCGCTGTTCGTCGGGGTGGTGATCGCCCTCGGCTGCGTCCTGCTGCTGATGGCCTTCCGGTCCCTCGGCATCCCGCTCAAGGCGGCCGCCATGAACGTCGCCGCCGTCGCCTCCTCCTTCGGCGTCGTCGTCGCGGTCTTCCAGTGGGGCTGGGGCAGTGAGCCGCTGGGCCTGGGGAGCGCCGGCCCGATAGAGCCCTTCCTGCCGGTGATCATGGTGTCGGTCCTCTTCGGGCTGTCCATGGACTACCAGGTGTTCCTGGTCAGCCGGATGTACGAGGAGTGGCTGGAGACCGGCGACAACCGGCGGGCCGTGAGGGTCGGCCTCGCCGAGACCAGCCGGGTGATCAACTCGGCGGCGGTCATCATGATCGCCGTCTTCCTGGCCTTCGTGCTCAGCGGCGACCGGATCATCGCGATGTTCGGCATCGCGCTCGCCGCGGCCGTCGCACTCGACGCCTTCGTGCTGCGCACCCTCCTCGTCCCGGCGCTGATGCACATGCTCGGCGGCGCCAACTGGTGGCTGCCCGCCTGGCTGGACCGCCGGCTGCCCAAGATCAGCATCGAGCCCCCGGAGCGTGGTTCGCGTGCGACACTGCCCGCGCAGCGGCCCGCCGCGGATCCCGCCACGAGCGAGGACGGCGCCGAGCCCGCCCCAGCATCCCGGTGATGCGGCAACCGGCCGTATGAGACCCAAGGAAGAACCCGCATGTTCTCGATAGACCTCGCCGACGACGCCCAGCTGTTTCCGCTGGAGGTGTGGCACGCCGAGGAGTTCCTGGCGCACATGGACCGCGGCCGCGAGTTCATCGGCGAGCACATCGTCCTGGCCGACATCGTCACCGACCTCGACTCGGCGCGCCGGTTCCTCTCCTCGTACGCGCAGAAGACGGCCGCCGACGGCGGACGGATCTACGGCATCCGGGTCGGCGGCACCCTCGTCGGCGGCGTCCTCTTCCGGGTCTTCGAGGCCGATTTGGGCAACTGCGAGGTCGGCTGCTGGCTGGAGCCCGAAGCGGCCGGCCGGGGCCTGGTGACCAAGGCCTGCCGCATCCTGATCGACTGGGCCTTCCGGGAGCGCGGCATGCACCGCGCCGAGTGGCACGCGTCCGCCGCCAACGGCAGGAGCCTCGCCGTCGCGGAGCGCCTCGGCATGACCCGCGAGGGCGTCCTGCGCGAGAGCTACCCCCACCGCGGCGTCCGCCAGGACACCGAGATCTGGGCGGTCCTCGCCCGCGAGTGGCCGCCGGCCCCCACCGCCTGACACCACCCGCCGCGGCCCCGGTCCGGGGCCTGCGGCCGGCCCCGCCCGAAGGCGCCGGGGCCTTCTCAGAAACCTCTCAGACAAGCCGCCTACGGTGCCCCGCATGGACACCACGAAGACCGCCGACCCGACCGCTCCCGAGGCGGACACCGCCGAGCCCCAGGCCACCGAGGCCGCCGAAGCCGCCGAGGCCAAGGCCGACCTCAAGGACGCCCCCGCCGCGGAGACCACCGAGACCGCCGAGGCCACCGAGGCCGACCTCTCCGACGAGGACCTCGAGGACGAGCTCCACGACGAGCTCGACGAGCCGGAGCAGCGGTCCGAGGGCGTCGGCGCCGCGGCCTCCGCCGTGGTCGCGGCCGGGCTCGGGCTCGTCGCCCTCAGCGGAAGCTGGGTCTCGCGCGTCATAGCCGAGCGCCAGACCCTCGTGGGCCAGATCGAGTCGGTCAACGCCGCCACCACCGAGGCGAAGATCGAGGCCCTGTACGGCGACGCCTGGCACATGACCGCCCTCGTCAACGGCGTCCTGTCCACCCTGGCCCTGCTGCTCGCCGTCTTCGTGCTGGCCCGCCCCGCCTTCGGCGCCCCCGGCCGCACCCTCCCCACCTGGGTCCGCGCCGTCTCCTGGGCCGCCGTGGCCCTCGGCGCCCTGGGCGTACTGCTCTTCGGCCTCATGTACTTCGACATCCTGGCTCCCCTCCCGAAGGCCGCCTAGGACCCTCGTTCCCCCGCCTAGGACCCCCTCCTAGGCACTCCCGGCCCGACCCGGGGTCCTTCGGCTGCGGCCTAAGGACCCCTGTCCCGTACAGATGCGGCATGCGCCCGATGTGCCGGCACCCCCTGGGACGCGAATCTTGGATCACACCGAACGAGGTGCCGAGAAACGCGAACCGAGGAGTACGAGATGTTCGAGTACGAGATCGCCACCGCCCGCCGCGCCGACCTCATCCGCCAGGCCGACCGGTACCGCCTGGTCCAGGAGGCCAAGAAGGCGCACCGCGCCTCCTCGCGCAGCCAGGAACCCGAACGGCAGGTGAGAGGACAGCGGAGCCGCTTCACGCGCGCCGCGTGACCCGCGCCGCGGACCGCGTGGACTGACACGTGATGAGAAGCGCACCTCCGACGAGTGCCGCAGGCCAGGACTCCTGTGCGATGCTCGGCGACGTGGAGACCAGATCTGTCAGCCCGGTGTTCGTCGGCCGAGCCGACGAACTGGCCGTACTCACCGACGCATTGGCCCGAGCCGAGGGCCGCGAGCCCCAGGCGATGCTCATCGGGGGCGAGGCCGGGGTCGGGAAGACCCGCCTCACCGAGGAGTTCCTCTGCGAGGCGGCCCGCCGCGGCGCGGTGGTGGCCGTCGGAGGCTGTGTGGAGATCGGGGCGGAGGGCCTTCCCTTCGCCCCCTTCTCGACGGCCCTGCGCACCCTGCACCGCCAGCTCCCGGGGGAGTTGGCGGCCGCGGCCGCGGGCCAGGAGGACGAACTCGCCCGGATCCTTCCCGAACTCGGCGACACCCCCCGCGGACCGCACGACGAGGAGAGCACCGCCCGGCTCTTCGAACTGACGGCCCGGATGCTGGAGAGGCTCGCCGCCGACCGCACCGTCGTCCTCGTCCTGGAGGACCTGCACTGGGCGGACACCTCCACCCGGCACCTGCTCTCCTATCTCTTCCGCACCCTCGCGAGCGGCCGGCTCGTCGTCGTCGCCACCTACCGGGCCGACGACGTCCACCGCCGCCACCCACTGCGCCCGCTGCTCGCCGAACTCGACCGGCTCCGCACCGTCCAGCGCATCGAACTGCCCCGCTTCAACCGGGCCGAGGTGCGCCGCCAGCTCGCCGGCATCCTCGCCTCGCGGCCCGACGAGGCCTTCGTGGACTCGGTGTTCGACCGCTCCGACGGCAACGCCTTCTTCGTCGAGGAACTCGCCGCCTGCAAGCGGAGCGGCTGCCAGGCGGGACTCACCGAATCCCTGCGCGACCTGCTGCTCGTCCGCGTCGAGGTGTTGCCGGACGCCGCCCAGCGCGTGGTGCGCTTCGTCGCCGAGGGCGGCTCCACCGTGGAGTACCCGCTCCTGCGCGCCGTCGCCGGGCTCACGGAGGACGAGCTGATCGAGGCCCTGCGGGCCGCCGTCGGCGCCAACATCCTCCTCGCCACCCCCGACGGGGACGGCTACCGCTTCCGCCATTCGCTGGTCCGCGAGGCCGTCAGCGACGACCTGCTGCCCGGCGAGCGCGCCCGCGTCAACCGCCGCTACGCGGAGGCGATGGAAGCCGACGACACGCTGATCCGCGCCGAGGAGCGGGTCATCCGGCTGGCCAGCTACTGGTACTACGCCAACGACGCGGCCAAGGCGCTGCCCGCCGTCCTGGCCGCCTCGGTCGCCGCTCGCCGCCGGCACGCCTACTCCGAGCAGCTGAGCCTGCTGGAACGGGCGTTGGACCTGTGGGAGAGCGCGCCGGAGGAGATCCGCGAGGCGCTGCGCCCGGTGGACTACACCGATGTGTACCCTCCGTGCGGCTGCGACCCGGCCACCACCCCGCTCAAGCGGCTCGACCTGCTGGCCGAGGCGACCGTTGCCGCCCGCTTCGGCGGCGAGCGCGAACGCGCCCTCAAGCTCACCAAAACGGCGCTGCGGCTGCTGGAGGACGACCAGGACCCGCTGCGCGCCGCCTGGTTCTGGACCGAGCGCTCCCGGCTCGTCTCCAGCCTGGCCCGCGGCGACGGCTGGGAGGAACTCGCCAAGGCCCAGGAGCTCGTCAAGGGGCTGCCCCCGTCCCAGGTGCACGCCGAGGTCCTGGTCCGGGCCGCGGGCTGGGGCATGCTCCACAACCCCGGCCCCGGCAACATCGAAGCCGCGGAACGCGCCGTCGCCTACGCCCGCATGGTCGGGGCGGAGGAGATAGAGCTCAACGCCCGGATCACGGTGGGCTGCCTGCTCACCGACTCCGGCGACGCCGAACGCGGCCTCTCCGAGATGTTCGCGGTCCGCGAGCGGGCCACCGCACTCGGGTTCGTCATGTTGGCGGGACGTGCACATATCAACCTCACCTCTCAGCTGGAAAGCATGGGCCGGTCCCGCGAAGCCGTGGAACTGGCCCAACAGGGGGTCGAACTCGTCAAGAGGTCACGGCTGCTGGACACCGAGGCCTGGCTCAGCGGGAACATGGCGGAGAGCCTGTACAGCCTCGGGCGCTGGGACGAGGCCGCCGAAGCCGCCCAGCGCGGCCTGAGCGTCGGCCAGAGCGCCGCCCCGCGCGGCTCCGCCTCCGCACGGCTGTCCTACCTGGCCCTGGGGCGCGGCGAACTGACCGAGGCCACCGGCCGACTCGCCGCCGCCCACGCCCACTTCGGCACCCACGACAGCCAGCCCCAGCACCGCATACCGCTCTACCGCCTCGCCGTCGGCATCGCCGCGGGCGAGGGCCGGATCGCCGACGTCCGTGCGGAGATCACCGACGCGGTCGCCTACGGCTTCCCGCTGGGCCACCACCGCTACGCCTGGCCGCTGCTGCTCGCCGCCGCCTCCGCCGAGGCGGACGCCCGCGGACTGCCGGTCGCCGACGCCAGCCGCGAAGCCGCCCTGGACGTGCTCCGCGCCGCCGCCCGCGCCCTGGCCACCCCCGTGCCCGTGTGGGCCGCCCACGCCGAGTTCTTCCGGGTGGAACTGCTGCGGGCCGAGGACCGGGACACCACCGCCGACTGGGCCGGCCTCGAACGGGCCATCCGCCCGCTGGAGCGTCCGTACCTGCTGGCCCGCGCCCGCCACCGGCTCGCCGAGGCCCTGCTGGCCGCCGGCGGCGACCGCGAACCCGCCGCCGTGCTGCTCCGCGAGGCCTACGCCACCGCGGACCGGCTCGGCTCCCGCAGTCTCCGCGAGGACCTGGCCCTGCTCGCCCAGCGCGCCCGGCTCCCGCTCACCGGGGCCGACGCACCCCCGGCCCTGCCCGCACCGGCCCCCGACCCCGTCGAGGCCCTGGGCCTGACCAGCCGCGAACGCGACGTCCTGCGCCTGGTCGCGGCGGGCAACAGCAACCGCCAGATCGCCGAGGAGCTGTTCATCTCCCCGAAGACGGCCAGCGTGCACGTCTCGAACATCCTGGCCAAGCTGGGCGTCGCCGGCCGCGGCGAGGCGGCCGCCCTGGCCCACCGTCTGCGGCTGTTCGGGCCGGTCACTCCCGCGGGGACGGCTTCGCCGGGCGTATGAGCACCTTGCCGGAGTCCAGGTCTATCGGACCGCGTCCCGGATCGCCGTCGTTCACGTCGGTCCGGGACAGCTCCAGCCGCTTCTTCTCCTCGTCCGTATGCTTGCGTCCCGGGTTGAAGAGCTCCTCGATCATGTTGAACACCGCGTCCACCGTGCCTTCTGCCCCCCACCAGGGCTCCGTCGGTTACCGCACCGTCAGTGTCAGGATCCTGTCGTCGCCCGCCTCTGGTGAGCCGCGCCCGTCGGTCTCGCTCGTGACCAGCAGCAATCTGTCCCCGCCGAGGGCGATCACCGTGCGCAGCCGGCCGTACTTCCCCGTCAGGAAAGCTTCCGGCCCGGCGACCGGATTCGCCCCGGCCAGCGGGATCCGCCACAGCCGCTCACCCTTCAGCCCGGCCATCCACACCGAGCCCTGCGCCCAGGCGATCCCGCTCGGCGAAGCCTCGTCGGTCTTCCACACGGCCACCGGATCGCGCAGGCCCGGCTTGCCGGCCTTGCCCTCGGCCTCCGGCCAGCCGTAATTCGCGCCGGGCTCGATCAGGTTCAGCTCGTCCCAGGTGTTCTGGCCGAACTCGGCCGCCCACAGCCGTTTGTCCTTGTCCCAGGCCAGGCCCTGCACATTGCGGTGCCCGTAGGAGTAGACGACCGAATCGGCCTCGGGATTCCCGTGCACCGGCTGCCCGTCCGGGGTCATCCGCAGGATCTTGCCGCCCAGCGACTTCTTGTCCTGCGCCAGCCCGGTGTCGCCGGTCTCGCCCGTCCCCGCGTAGAGCATCTTGTCCGGGCCGAAGGCGATCCGGCCGCCGTTGTGGATCAGCCCCTTGGGAATGCCCCGGAACACCGTGTCCGGTGCGCCCAGTTGCTGGCCGGGATCCCGCTGCTCGTCATACCTCATCCGGGCGATGCGGTTGTCGGACTCCGTCGTGAAGTACGCGTACACCATCCGGTCCGAGGCGTACGAGGGCGACAGCGCGAGCCCCAGCAGCCCGCCCTCGCCGCCCGGGGCCACCCCGGGCACCTTGCCGATCTGCGTCACCGTGCCGGTGGCCGCCGCGACCCTGCTGATGGTCCCCTTGTCCCGCGAGGCGACCAGCAGGTCCCCGTCGGGCAGCGGGGCCACGCCCCACGGGGACTCCAGACCCTTGGCCACCTCGCCCGCCACCGTCACGGAGCCCTTCGCCGGCGGCGCGGCCTCCGCGGAACCGGAGGGGGAGCCGGCGGGACCGGACCCCGATGCGGCGGGTGACGCGCCGGGTGGTGACGTGCCCGGCTTGGCGGCGGGGGAGCCCGCCGGTGCGCACCCCGCTGCGAGCAGAGCCCCGCATCCCGCCAGGGCGAACGCCGCCAGCACCCCACGGGTCCGCATGCGCGGGCCCTCGTACCCCTCGTACCCCTTGTGCACCTGTCCGTATCGCATCGTCCTGCTCCCCTCCGGTCGGCGATCGTGCCCTTCACCTGTTTCAACAGCCGCGGCACTTCCCGAAGTTCCAACGCTCGTACACCCGATCGAGTGGTGTTCCGGGCCTGCTCCCCGGCCCGCGCCGACGCTCAGTCCCAGGCTCCCACCGCCGCCGGCAGCGCCGCGATCTCGGCCAAGTCCCCGGCCGTCAGACGCAGCCGGGCCGCCCCCGCGTTCTCCGCCGCCCAGTGCGCCCGGTCGGCCCCCGGCACCGGCACCACGTGCGGCCCCTGCGCCAGCACCCACGCCAGCGCCACCTGCGCCGCCGTCACCTGTGGCCCGAGCCGCCGCGCCACCCGCCGCAGCCCCGCCACCAGCACCTGGTTCGCCGCCATCGACTCCGCCGTGAACCGCGGATGCCGGGCCCGCACGTCCTCCCACTCGAAGCCCTCGCCCGGCCGGAGCGTCCCGGTCAGGAACCCGCTGCCCAGCGGCATCGCCGCCAGGAACCCCACCCCGCGCGCCGCGCACCACGGCAGCAGCCGCCGCACCGCCTCCGGGGACCACACCGACAGCTCGGCCTGCACCGCGCTCACCGGGAACACCTGCTGGACCCGCTCCAGGTGCCGCAAGGTCACCTCGTACGCCCGGTCCCCGCGCCGCCCCGCCCCCGGCCCCGCGCCCGCCCCCAGCGCGCAGAACCCGAGCGCCCGCACCTTCCCGGCACCCACCAGCTCCGCCATCGCCCCCCAGGTCTCCTCGACCGGGACCTCCGGATCCACCCGGTGCAGCTGGTAGAGGTCGATGACGTCCGTCCGCAGCCGCCGCAGCGAGGCGTCGCAGGCCCGCCGCATGTATCCGGGCCGCCCGTCCGCCACCACGTGCTGCTCGCCCGCCCGCAGCCCCACCTTGGCGGACACGAACGCGTCCGCCCGCCGCTCCCGCAGCACGCGCCCCAGCAGCAGCTCGTTGGTGAACGGCCCGTACATGTCGGCGGTGTCCAGCAGGTTCGCCCCGAGGTCCAGCGCCGTGTGCACCGTGGCCAGCGACTCCGCCCCGCGGCGCCGCGAGGGCGCGTACGCCCAGCTCATCGGCATGCACCCGAGCCCGATGGCGCCCACCGTCAGCGCCCCCGCCCCGATCGACCTGCGCTCCACCCGTGCGTCCCCCTCCCGGTCCGGAAAACAAACTAACGGCTTGATCAGGATCCATTGGCCTTGGCATAGCCTCCTGGCCATGGATGCAAAGACTGCGGACGTCTGGCTGCCGTTCCCCGCCGACGAGATCGAGGGCCTCCCCGACGCCTTCACCTACCGCCGGTGGGACGGCGAGGACGCCTTCCCGGCCGATCCGGCCGCCTGCGTTTTCTACGTAGCCCCGTACATGAAGTCCGCCGAGGTCACCCTGCGCCCGCTGGCCGGCATGCCGAACCTCGAAGTCGTGCAGACGCTGACCGCGGGCATGGACCACGTCCTGGGCGGCCTCGACCTGCTGCGTCCGGGCGTACGGCTGTGCAACGCGCGCGGCGTCCACGAGGCGAGCACCGCCGAACTGGCGCTCACCCTCACCCTCGCCTCGCTGCGCGGCATCCCGGGGATGGTGCGCGGCCAGGACCGCGAGGAGTGGCGCTCCGGCTTCTACGACGCCCTCGCCGACAAGTCCGTACTGATCATCGGCTACGGATCGATCGGCGCGGCCATCGAGGACCGGCTCGCACCCTTCGAGTGCGCGCGGGTCGTACGCGTCGCACGCTCGGCGCGCACCACCACGCGCGGGCCCGTGCACGCCCAGGCCGAACTGCCCCGGCTGCTCCCCGAGGCCGACGTGGTGATCCTCTCCACCCCGCTGACCGACGCGACGCGGGGCCTGGCCGACGCCGCGTTCCTCGCCCGGATGAAGGACGGCGCCCTGCTGGTGAACGTGGCGCGCGGCCCCGTCGCCGACACCGGCGCCCTGCTGGCGGAGCTGGAGTCGGGCCGGCTGCGCGCGGCGCTCGACGTCACCGACCCGGAACCGCTGCCCGCCGGCCATCCGCTCTGGCATGCTCCGAATGTCCTGATCACGCCTCACGTGGGCGGCAGCAGCACGGCGTTCGCGCCGCGGGCCAGGCGCCTGGTGGCCCGCCAGCTCCACCGGTTCGCCGCGGGGGAGCCGGTCGAGAACACGGTCCTGATCACCGACTGACGCGCAGTGCGCACGCTCCGCATCCGTCCGGACGCGCACAGTGGCAACAACTCCCCGCGTGGTAACGGAGAGTAGACCATCTATGTCCCTGAGTGACGAAAGTGGTGTATCGTCCGGAACAAGGGGCTGCAGCGCGTTCGTCTGGCGCTGGGGAGTGATCGGACACTTTGGGGGGCGACGGGCGATGTACGGCCAATGGACGAAGGATCCGATGCGGCACGGCCGCCGGAGGCGGCGCTGCCGGGACTGGGCTGCGCCGGAACCAGCCAGCGAGGGGGACCGGTGAATGCCCCGGGGGCGGCGCTGCTGACCAGGCCGCCCGTCCCGGGCGGCGGCAGGAGCCTGGCGATGCAGCTGCTCCTCGCCGTGATCAGCGGCGGGTACGCCGTCGGCGCCGCCCTCGGCTGGGGCTCCGAGGAACTCGCCGAGATCATGGGCGACTTCGGACTCAGCGCGGCCGCGTTACTCGCCGCCGTCTCCTGCTACACGTACGCGCGGACGATCGACAGCCGCGAGCGCCCGGCCTGGCTGCTCTTCGCGTTCTCCTCCCTCATGGGAGCCTGCGGCAACGGCGTCTGGGGCTGGTACGAGGTGGTCCTCGGCGAGGCAGTGCCGAAGCCCTCGGTCGCCGACTTCGCGTTCCTCTGCTTCGCTCCGCCCGCCATCGTGGGCCTGCTCGTCCTCGCCAAACGCCCGGTCACCCGCGCCGGCTGGGTCTGCCTCGGTCTCGACTCCTGGCTCATCGGCGGCTCCCTGCTCACCCTGTCCTGGAGCCTGGCCCTCGCGCACGCGGCGCGGACCGCCCAGTCCGGGGCCCCCGGCAGCGTCCCGCGCGCCGCGCTCTCGCTCGCCTACCCGCTGCTGGACATCGCGCTCGTCTCCATGGTGCTCGTCCTGCACTTCCGGCGCTCCGAGGCCAACCGTTCGGCCGTGAACACCGCCATCGCGGCCCTGGCCCTGACCGTGCTCAGCGACGCCCTGTTCACCTCGCCGCTGCTCAGCGCCGAATACCAGTCAGGTCAGCTGCTCGACGCCGGCTGGTTCGCCGGCTCGCTGCTGCTCGCCTACGCGCCCTGGGGGGCCCGGCGCGCCCATCCGGAGCCGGGAGCACCGGGGCTGCCGCGCCCCGACCGCCCGGTCAGCCGCCCCATCACCGGCTCGCTGCCCGCCCTCACCCCGTACCTCGCGGCAGCCGTCTGCACCCTGGGCATCCTGTACAACGTGGTGGACGGCCGGAAGGTCGACCGCGTGGTCGTCTTCACCGGCTGCACGGTCGTGCTCGCCCTCGTCATCCGGCAGGGCATCATGCTCATCGACAACATCGCGCTGACGCAGGAGCTCGCCCAGAAGGAGAACCACTTCCGTTCCCTGGTCCAGGGCTCCAGCGACGTCATCATGATCGCCGCCCCCACCGGGACCCTGCGCTACGTCAGCCCCGCGGCCGCCGGGGTCTACGGGCGTGAGGCCGAGGAGCTCGTCGGTACCGAGCTCGCCACCCTGATCCACCCGCACGACCTGGGCCGGGTGGTCCACGAGGTACGCCGCTTCCTCGCCGCGCAGCCCGGCGAGGAGCCGACCACCCGCATCGAATGCCGCTTCAAGTCCGGCAACGGCGAATGGCTCAACGTGGAGTCCACCGTCAACCGCCACCAGGGCGGCCTCATCCTCAACAGCCGCGACGTCACCGAGCGGGTCCGCCTCCAGGCGCAGCTCCAGCACAGCGCCGAGCACGATCCGCTGACCGACCTGCCCAACCGGGCCCTGTTCACCGGCCGGGTCCGCCAGGCCCTGACCGGCCGCCGCGCGGGGGACCACAGCACCGCCGTGCTCTTCATCGACCTCGACGGGTTCAAGGCGGTCAACGACACCATCGGCCACCAGGCCGGCGACGAGCTGCTGATCGAGGCCGCGCGCCGGCTCCAGGACTCGGTGCGCGCCGGGGACACCGCGGCCCGGCTCGGCGGCGACGAGTTCGCGGCGCTGATCCTGGGCGACGGCAGCCGCGACCGCAGCGCCCGCGAGTACCAGGTGCACGAGATCGCGGACCGGCTGCGCACCACCCTGTCCCAGCCGTACCGGATCGGCGGCAGCGAGGTCCGGGTCGCCGCCAGCATCGGCGTGGCCTTCGCCGACCCCGGCATCACCCCTTCGGACCTCATGCGCAACGCGGACCTCGCGATGTACCGCGCCAAGGCGGGCGGCAAGGACCGGGTCGAGCTGTACGCGCCCCAGATGCAGGCCGAGGTCGTACGCAAGGCGGAGCTCGCCGGGCGGCTGCGCAGCGCGCTCCACGACGGGGAGTTCGCCCTGCTGCACCAGCCGGTGGTCTCGCTGGCGACCGGCGAGGTCACGGCCGTGGCGGCGCAGGCCCGCTGGCGCTCGGCCCAGGGGATCCTGTTCACCCCCGCGGAATTCCTCCGGGTGGCCGAGTACAGCGAGGGCGCGGCGGCCGGGCCCGACGGCCGCTCTGGCCTCCCCGCGGGCACGCCCACCCGGGCCGCCGAGCTGGGGCACTGGCTGCTGGAGGAGGCCGTGGCGCAGGCCGCCGAGCGGCAGCGGATCGGGCACGACGTACCGGTGGCCGTACGGATGAGCGCCCAGCGGCTGCTGGACCGGGCGGTGCCGCTCGGCTCCGTGGAGGCCCTGCTGACCCGGCACGGGCTGCCGTCCGGGGCCCTCGTGATCGAACTGACCGTGTCCGACCCCAGGGTCCCCTTCGACGAGCTGGAGCGGCGCCTGGCGGCCCTGCGCCGGCTCGGGGTCCTGATCTCCCTGGACGGCTTCGGCAGCGGCTACGCGGCCATCAGCGCCCTGCGCAGACTCCCCGTGGACATCCTGAAGCTGGACCGGGGACTCGTCGAGGGCGTGGTCGAATCCGCCCGCCTCCACAAGATCACCGCTGGTTTGTTGCGCATTGCAAATGATTTGGGCATGCAGTCGGTGGCCGACGGGGTGGACCTGCCCGAGCAGGTCATGGCACTGCGCGCGATGGGGTGCACACACGGCCAGGGAGTGGCTTTTTCCGGCCCACTCGACGAGTACAGGCTGCGCCGCGCGCTGGTGCGCGGTACGTTCCCAGTACCGGGCGGAGCGGCCCAGCCCGCCTTGGCCGGTGGTTCGTCCGGGGGCTCGATGGCCATCCGTAGAGGCTCACATAATGAGACGCCCGTCCCACCCGCTTGACATCCCCCTCCCGCCGGAGGGAGGGTCAGTGCCATGCGCACCCGAATTCTCGTACTTGGAAAGCGCGTCGGCTGAAGCTGGGACCTGCATGTCCCCGCTCCGCACACCCGACGCGCTCCCCTCGCTTGCCTCCTGGCACGAGGGGTTTTTTGTTGCACTGGCACACCTTCGAATCCTCGTAAAACCCTCAGCTTCGAGAAGAGAATGCCGATGACCGAGCAGGCCACCGGGGCCCACCATCCGCAGCCGCGGCCCCGTTCCGGCGGACACCAGCCCGCCGCAGTTGAGCACGTCACGGGTGCGCAGTCCCTCATCCGCTCTCTCGAAGAGGTGGGGTGCGACACCGTCTTCGGTATCCCGGGCGGGGCCATCCTCCCGGCGTACGACCCGATGATGGACAGCACCAAGGTCCGCCACATCCTGGTCCGCCACGAGCAGGGCGCCGGCCACGCCGCGACCGGCTACGCGCAGGCCACCGGCAAGGTGGGCGTCTGCATGGCCACCTCCGGCCCGGGCGCCACCAACCTGGTGACCCCCATCGCCGACGCGCACATGGACTCGGTGCCGCTGGTCGCGATCACCGGCCAGGTCTCCTCCAAGGCGATCGGCACCGACGCCTTCCAGGAGGCGGACATCGTCGGCATCACGATGCCGATCACCAAGCACAACTTCCTGGTGACCAGGGCCGAGGACATCCCGAAGACGATCGCCGAGGCCTTCCACATCGCCTCCACCGGCCGCCCCGGCCCGGTCCTGGTCGACATCGCCAAGGACGCCCTGCAGTCGAGGACCACCTTCTCGTGGCCGCCGTCGCAGGACCTCCCGGGCTACCGGCCGGTCACCAAGCCGCACGCCAAGCAGATCCGCGAGGCCGCCAAGCTCATCTGCCAGGCCAAGCGCCCGGTCCTGTACGTCGGCGGCGGCGTCATGAAGTCCGGCGCGACCGCCGAACTCAAGGTCCTGGCCGAGCTGACCGGGGTCCCGGTCACCACCACGCTGATGGCGCTGGGCTCGTTCCCCGACAGCCACCCGCTGCACGTGGGCATGCCGGGCATGCACGGCGCGGTCACCGCCGTCACCGCCCTGCAGAAGTCGGACCTGCTGATCGCGCTCGGCACCCGCTTCGACGACCGCGTCACCGGCAAGCTGGACAGCTTCGCCCCGTTCGCCAAGGTCATCCACGCGGACATCGACCCGGCGGAGATCGGCAAGAACCGCGAGGTCGACGTCCCGATCGTCGGTGACGCCCGCGAGGTCATCGCCGACCTGATCCAGGCGGTCCAGGCCGAGCACACCGAGGGCAACACCGGTGACTACACCGCCTGGTGGAAGGACCTCAGCCGCTGGCGCGACACGTACCCGCTGGGCTACGACCTGCCCGACGACGGCATGCTCTCGCCGCAGCAGGTCATCCAGCGCATCGGCGAGCTCGCCCCCGAGCACACCATCTACGCGGCCGGCGTCGGCCAGCACCAGATGTGGGCCTCGCACTTCGTCAACTACGAGGAGCCCCGCACCTGGCTGAACTCCGGCGGCGCCGGAACCATGGGCTACGCGGTCCCCGCCGCGATGGGCGCCAAGGTCGGCATGCCGGACCGCACGGTCTGGGCGATCGACGGCGACGGCTGCTTCCAGATGACCAATCAGGAACTGGTCACCTGCGCGCTGAACAACATCCCGATCAAGGTCGCGATCATCAACAACGGTGCGCTGGGCATGGTCCGCCAGTGGCAGACCCTGTTCTACAACCAGCGGTACTCCAACACCGTGCTGCACGCCGACGAGACGGGCCACGGCACCGTCGGCTCCCAGCTCGGGGAGTCCACCGCCCCCCGCAAGGGCACCCGCGTCCCGGACTTCGTCAAGCTGTCCGAGGCCATGGGCTGCGTGGCGCTGCGCTGTGAGGACCCGGCCGACCTGGACAAGGTCATCGCCGAGGCCAACGCGATCAACGACCGTACCGTCGTGATCGACTTCATCGTCCACGAGGACGCCATGGTGTGGCCGATGGTCGCCGCCGGCACCTCCAACGACGAGGTCATGGCAGCCCGGGGCGTCCGTCCCGACTTCGGCGACAACGAAGACGACTGAGCCGAGAGAGCCTGAGAGAGAGAACGCCTCACATGTCCAAGCACACGCTCTCCGTCCTGGTCCAGAACACGCCCGGCATCCTCGCCCGGATCGCCGCGCTGTTCTCCCGCCGCGGGTTCAACATCGACTCCCTCGCGGTCGGTGTCACGGAGCACCCCGACATCTCGCGCATCACGATCGTCGTGAACGTCGAGGACCTCCCGCTGGAGCAGGTGACCAAGCAGCTGAACAAGCTGGTCAACGTGCTCAAGATCGTCGAGCTGGAGCCGCACAACGCCATCGAACGCGAACTCGTTCTGGTGAAGGTCCGCGCCGACAACGAGACCCGCTCCCAGATCGTCGAGATCGTCCAGCTGTTCCGCGCCAAGACGGTCGACGTCTCCCCGGAGGCCGTCACCATCGAGGCGACGGGCGGCGCCGACAAGCTCGGCGCGATGCTCAAGATGCTGGAGCCCTTCGGCATCAAGGAGCTCGTGCAGTCCGGCACGATCGCCATAGGGCGCGGCGGCCGGTCCATCACGGACCGCAGCCTGCGCGCGCTCGACCGCAGCGCCTGAGCAACACAGTGCCTGACCGACACGGCGCCTGAGCAACACCCCCGCGTCGCGTTGCCTCTCGCATCGCGAGACCAAGAAACTTCCTTCACGTTCCCCGCCGTACGGTGGGAGCAACACCAGCGCACCAAGGAGATATCCCAGTGGCCGAGCTGTTCTACGAGAACGACGCCGACCTGTCCATCATCCAGGGCCGCAAGGTCGCGGTCATCGGTTACGGCAGCCAGGGCCACGCCCACGCGCTGTCGCTCCGTGACTCCGGCGTCGACGTCGTCGTCGGCCTGAAGGAGGGCTCGAAGTCCAAGGCCAAGGCCGAGGAGCAGGGCCTGAAGGTCGTCCCGGTCGCCGAGGCCGCCGCCTGGGCCAACGTCATCATGATCCTGACCCCGGACCCGCTCCAGGCCGAGATCTACGAGGAGTCCATCAAGGAGCACCTCGAGGAGGGCGACGCGCTCTTCTTCGGCCACGGCTTCAACGTCCGCTACGGCTTCATCAAGCCCCCCACCAACGTGGACGTCGCCCTGGTCGCCCCGAAGGGCCCGGGCCACCTGGTCCGCCGCCAGTACGAGGAAGGCCGCGGCGTGCCCTGCATCGCCGCCGTCGAGCAGGACTTCTCCGGCACCGCCTTCGCCCTCGCGCTCTCGTACGCGGCCGGCATCGGCGGCACCCGCGCCGGCGTCATCAAGACCACCTTCACCGAGGAGACCGAGACCGACCTGTTCGGTGAGCAGGCCGTCCTCTGCGGTGGCGCCTCCGCCCTGGTCAAGGCCGGTTTCGAGACCCTGACCGAGGCCGGCTACCAGCCGGAGATCGCGTACTTCGAGTGCCTGCACGAGCTGAAGCTCATCGTGGACCTCATGTACGAGGGCGGCCTGGAGAAGATGCGCTGGTCGGTCTCCGAGACCGCCGAGTGGGGCGACTACATCACCGGTCCCCGCATCATCACCGACGCCACCAAGGCCGAGATGAAGCAGGTCCTCGCGGAGATCCAGAGCGGCGAGTTCGCCAACACCTGGATGGCCGAGTACAAGGCCGGTCTGCCGAAGTACAACGAGTACAAGAAGGCCGACGAGGCGCACCTGCTGGAGACCACCGGCAAGAAGCTGCGCAAGCTCATGAGCTGGGTCGACAGCGACGAGAGCTGATCCGTACGCGAGGGGGCCGGGGCGATGAGTCCCGGCCCCGCCGCGCATGACGGGCCGGATCGGACCACTCTGCACGCGGGGCTTGTCCACCCTGGCCAACCCCGGACGGGTGATCCTTCCGGACAGGCGGAATCCAGAGCGGAATCCGCCACTACACTGCTCAACACAACGCGTCAGGCCCACAGTGTCGTGCGTCTTCCACGCGGCTACCCCCTCCACCGCCTGCGGCCGTCGGGACGGCCGTCCGCACTGGACTTGTGAGGATGACCCACGTGAGCTCGAAACCTGTCGTACTCATCGCCGAAGAGCTGTCGCCCGCCACCGTCGACGCGCTCGGTCCGGACTTCGAGATCCGGCACGTCAACGGAGCCGACCGCGCGGAGCTGCTCCCCGCGATCGTGGACGTCGACGCCATCCTGGTGCGCTCCGCGACCAAGGTCGACGCGGAGGCCATCGCCGCCGCCAAGAAGCTGAAGGTCGTCGCGCGCGCCGGTGTCGGTCTCGACAACGTCGACGTCTCCGCCGCCACCAAGGCCGGCGTGATGGTCGTGAACGCCCCGACCTCCAACATCGTCACCGCCGCCGAGCTCGCCTGCGGCCTGCTCGTCGCCTCGGCCCGCAACATCCCGCAGGCCAACACCGCCCTGAAGAACGGCGAGTGGAAGCGGAACAAGTACACGGGCGTCGAGCTCAGCGAGAAGACCCTCGGTGTCGTCGGCCTCGGCCGCATCGGCGTCCTGGTCGCCCAGCGCATGTCGGCCTTCGGCATGAAGATCGTCGCGTACGACCCCTACGTACAGCCCGCGCGCGCCGCCCAGATGGGCGTCAAGATGCTGACGCTGGACGAGCTCCTCGAAGTCGCCGACTTCATCACCGTGCACCTGCCCAAGACCCCCGAGACCCTCGGTCTCATCGGGGACGAGGCCCTGCACAAGGTCAAGCCGTCCGTCCGCATCGTCAACGCCGCGCGCGGCGGGATCGTGGACGAGGCCGCGCTGTACTCGGCCATCAAGGAGGGCCGCGTCGCCGGCGCCGGCCTCGACGTGTACGCGAAGGAGCCCTGCACGGACTCCCCGCTCTTCGAGCTCGACCAGGTCGTCTGCACCCCGCACCTCGGCGCGTCCACGGACGAGGCCCAGGAGAAGGCCGGCATCTCGGTCGCCAAGTCGGTGCGCCTGGCGCTCGCGGGCGAGCTCGTACCGGACGCGGTCAACGTCCAGGGCGGTGTCATCGCCGAGGACGTCCGTCCCGGTCTGCCGCTCGCCGAGAAGCTCGGCCGCATCTTCACCGCCCTCGCGGGCGAGGTCGCGGTCCGCCTGGACGTCGAGGTCTGCGGCGAGATCACCCAGCACGACGTCAAGGTGCTGGAACTCTCCGCCCTCAAGGGTGTCTTCGAGGACGTCGTCGACGAGACGGTCTCCTACGTCAACGCCCCCCTGTTCGCGCAGGAGCGCGGTGTCGAGGTACGCCTGACCACCAGCTCGGAGTCCCCGGACCACCGCAACGTGGTGACCGTGCGCGGCACCCTGTCGGACGGTCAGGAAGTGTCGGTCTCCGGCACCCTCGCCGGTCCGAAGCACCTGCAGAAGATCGTCGGCATCGGCGAGTACGACGTGGACCTGGCGCTCGCCGACCAGATGCTCGTGCTGCGCTACACCGACCGTCCGGGTGTGGTCGGCACCGTCGGCCGCATCCTCGGCGAGGCCGGCCTGAACATCGCGGGCATGCAGGTCGCCCGCGCCGAGGAGGGCGGCGAGGCGCTCGGCGTCCTCACGGTCGACGCGGAGGTGCCGGTGAACGTCCTCGCGGAGATCTCCGCCGAGATCGGCGCGGTCTCGGCGCGCACGGTCAGCCTCGGCTGACCCGCACGACACGCAGAAGGGCCCGGGGGAGACCCCGGGCCCTTCTGCGTGTTCCGCCGCCGCTCCGCCGATCCCGGGCAGCATGCGGAGGCGGTAGACGCATGTCTAGTACGGTCGTATGGGACATTCGTATAGGACGGTTGTCTTGATACCGTGAGCGCATGGGACACCGTGAAGATCTGCTCGAAGGCGCCAAGAAGTGCCTGGTCGAGAAGGGATTCGTGCGGACGACCGCGCGCGACATCGTCAACGCCTCGGGCGCGAACCTGGCGTCGATCGGCTACCACTACGGCTCCAAGGACGCCCTGATGTCGAAGGCGTACATCGCCCTCGCGCAGGAGCGGGGCGATTCGTCCGTGCCCGACCTCGCCGGGGAGGGCGGCTCGCTGGAACGCTTCCGCTCGGTCTGGGAGGGCGTGATCGGCCGCCGGGAGGAGTCGGCGCCGATGTGGGCGGCCGGCATGGAGGTGGCGCTCAGCCGCGGCGGGATGCCGGAGCTGCGCGAACTGCTCGCGGCCTCGGCGGGGGACGGCCGCAAGGGGCTGATCGCCGCGTTCACCGGCATCCCCGAGGAGGACCTCGACGAGCGGGACCTGCGAACGGTCGGCGCGCTGTACCAGGCGCTCGTCACCGGGGTGATGGCGCTGTGGATGTTCGACCCGGAAGGGGCCGTCACCGCCGAGGAGTTGACGGAAGGCATGCGGCGCGCCGCGGCGATGGCGGCGAAGGCCGAGGACTCCGCCGACCCCGCCTGAGCGCGGGCGCCGCGCGTACGAGGGGTGCCGGCGCCGCGCGTACGAGGGGTGCCGGCGCCGCGCGTACGCGGTGCACCGGCGTGCCGCGTACGAGGCGCGCCCGCGCCCGCGTTCAGCCGTACAGGCGGGCCGCCTTGAGGGCCATGTGGAGCAACAGCCGGTCCTCGCCCTCGTCCAGGTCCAGGCCGGTCAGCTGCTCCACCCGGGCGAGCCGGTAGTACAGGGTCTGGCGGTGGATGCCCAGGGCCGCCGCCGCACGGCCCGCCTGGCCCGCACAGTCCAGGAACAGCTCGGCGGTACGGGCGAGTTCCCGGTGCGCCGGCCCGAGCAGGACCCGGGTCGCCGGATCGCCCGCCGGGTCGGCGGCCGCCAGGGCCGCCAGCATCCGGTACGGGCCGATCGCCGACCACTGGGCCACCGGGCCGAACCGGGGCTGGGCCGCGGCCGCCTGCGCCGCCGCCGAAGCCTCCGACCAGGCGTCGGCCAGCGCCGCCAGTCCCCGGCGGGGCTCCGCGATCCCGGCGGCCGCCGAGCCGCCCGCCAGCAGCCGGGTCGCGACGCCGAGGGCGGGGGCGAGCACCTCCGCCGAGCGGAGCCTGACCAGGACGGCGAGTGCCTGGCCGGCCTTCCGCCCCGCCCGGACGGCCGATGGTCCGGAGGTTTCGGCTCCGGGGCCACCCGTCCCCGCCCCGGCCCCGCGGGCCTCACCGCCGTCCTCCCCGCGCCCCGGCCGGGGGACCGTGCACACCGCCGCCGTGCCCGGCACCGACGCCGGGGCCTCACCGGACCACGGCTCCACGCACACCACGGCGTGCAGCCCGTCCGCCCCCGGGCCCAGGGCCAGCCGGAGCGCGGCCACCGCCATGTCCTGCTGCCAGCCCCGTCCGGCCGTGAGCACCTCCCGGAACTCCCGGGACAGGTCGGCCCCCGCCTTCGCCTCCTCGGCGAGCAGGACCCCGATGCGCTCGGCCACCTCCATGGCCGCCGCCAGGGTGTCCGGCCCGGGGCCGGGCTCCTGGTCGAGGAGCCACACGTACCCCTGCACGATGCCGCGGTACCGCACCGGCAGGCAGATCCGTCCCCGGAAGACCCCCGCGTCCGGTGCGGCCGGGATCCGCACCGGCCCCGTCGCCCGCGCGATGCCGAAGGCCTCGAACCAGGCCCGTACGGCCGCCGTCGACTGGCGGGTCAGGATCGAGCGGGTGCGTACGGGATCCATCGCGAGATCGTCGTCGCTGTCGTGCGCGCCG
The DNA here is from genome assembly GCF_000717915.1 of Streptomyces sp. NRRL S-244. Classification (GTDB taxonomy): domain Bacteria; phylum Actinomycetota; class Actinomycetes; order Streptomycetales; family Streptomycetaceae; genus Streptomyces. Next base: position 24,514 of record NZ_JOCX01000016.1, on the reverse strand, counting down.
AAGGCGATGAGGCGGAAATCCCGGTTCTCCAGCGTCGCCGGGGCGCCGAGGAGCGCCGAGATCTCATCCACCAGGTCCTGGTAATCGCCCTTCACCCGGACATTCTCCCACCGGAAAGCCGGTCTTCAGACAGATGTATGAGATCGGGGACACGGATGCGTGACAGCTGTCGATGGCAGAGGATCAAAGCGATCCTTAGGTTTCACGGTGGTTTTACTTGCGTTTTCTTTACGGCCCCGCCCACCCCCCGCGCGGACCGTATGCCTGCTTCTGCCACCTGTTGGAGGTGCCCCGTGCTGGGTCCCGCGATCCTCGCCGCTTCGCGCAGCGACAAGATGCGCCGAATCGTCTCTGCCGCCCCGGTGACCAAGCCCGTGGTGAACCGGTTCATCCCCGGCGAGACGGTCGACCAGGTCATCCCGATCGTCGTGGACCTCACGGAGAAGGGCCTGGAGCTCACGCTCGACGTGGTGGGCGAGGACATCACCACCGTGGAGCAGTCCTACGCCGCCCGTGACGCCTACCTCGACCTCATCGCGCACCTGGCGGACCTCGGCCTCGGCGAGAAGGCCGAGATGTCGGTCAAGCTGTCGATGTTCGGCCAGGCGCTGGAGGGCGGCCACGAGCTCGCGCTCGCCAACGTCCGCCCGGTCGTCGAGGCCGCCGCGGCCATCGGCACCACCGTCACGCTGGACGCCGAGGACCACACCACCCTCGACTCGATGTTCGCCATCCACGAGGAGCTGCGCCGGGACTTCCCGCAGACCGGCTGCGTGATCCAGGCGTACCTCTTCCGCACCGAGGCCGACGCCCGCCGCCTGGCCGCCGCCGGCAGCCGCGTCCGGATCGTGAAGGGCGCCTACAAGGAGCCCGCCGAGGTCGCGTACCAGGACAAGGCCGAGATCGACAAGGCGTACGTCCGCATCCTCAAGACGCTGATGGAGGGCGAGGGCTACCCGATGATCGGGTCGCACGACCCGCGCCTGATCGCCATCGCGCAGGAGCTCGCCCGCAAGGCCGGGCGCAAGCTGGACGAGTACGAGTTCCAGATGCTGTACGGCATCCGCAGCGAGGAGCACCTGCGGCTCGCCGCCGAGGGCCACCGCATGCGCGTCTACACCGCGTACGGGACGGACTGGTACGGCTACTTCATGCGGCGCCTCGCCGAGAAGCCGGCCAACCTCCTGTTCTTCCTCCGCTCGATGATCACCAAGAACTAGCCAAGAACCAGGTCAAGGAGTTACCAGCCCCATGGATGCTGTGACCCAGGTCCCCGTGCCGGTCAACGAGCCGGTCCACTCGTACGCCCCCGGAACCCCGGAGCGCGCGCGCCTCGAAACGCAGCTGAAGCAGCTGTCCGAGAACCCGATCGACCTGCCGATGACGATCAACGGCGTCAAGCGGATGGGCGGCGGCGAGCGCTTCGACGTCGTGCAGCCGCACGACCACAAGTCGGTCATCGGCACGTACGCGAACGCCACCGAGGCCGACGCCCAGGAGGCCGTCGACGCCGCCCTGGCCGCGGCCCCGGCCTGGCGCTCGATGTCCTTCGACGACCGCGCCGCGATCATCCTGCGCGCCGCCGAGCTGCTCTCCGGCCCGTGGCGCGAGAAGCTGGCCGCCTCCACCATGCTGGGCCAGTCGAAGACCGCGCAGCAGGCCGAGATCGACACCCCGTGCGAGCTCGTCGACTTCTGGCGCTTCAACGTCCACTTCGCCCGCCAGATCCTGGCCGAGCAGCCGGTCGCGAACTCCGCCGGCGTGTGGAACCGCAGCGACCACCGCCCGCTCGAGGGCTTCGTCTACGCGATCACGCCGTTCAACTTCACGGCCATCGCCGGCAACCTGCCGACCGCTCCCGCCCTGATGGGCAACGTGGTCGTGTGGAAGCCGTCCCCGACGCAGACGCACTCCGCGGTCCTCCTGATGGAGCTGCTGGAGGAGGCCGGCCTGCCGAAGGGCGTCATCAACCTGGTGACGGGCGACGGCATCGCCGTCTCCGAGGTGGCCCTGAACCACCCCGAGCTGGCCGGCATCCACTTCACCGGTTCGACCAAGACCTTCCAGTACCTGTGGAAGACGGTCGGCAACAACATCGAGAAGTACAAGTCCTACCCGCGCCTGGTCGGCGAGACCGGCGGCAAGGACTTCGTCGTGGCGCACCCCTCCGCGGACCGCGCCGTCCTGAAGACCGCCCTGACCCGCGGTTCCTTCGAGTTCCAGGGCCAGAAGTGCTCGGCGTCCTCGCGCGCCTACGTCCCGGCCTCGATCTGGAACGACGGCTTCAAGGAGGCCTTCGCGGCCGAGGTCGACGGCATCACCATGGGTGACGTCCGCGACCTGACCAACTTCATCGGCGCCGTCATCGACGAGCGGTCGTTCGCCAAGAACAAGGCCGCGATCGACCGTGCGATCGCCGACCCGACCTGCGAGATCATCGCCGGTGGCACGTACGACGACTCGGAGGGCTACTTCGTCCGCCCGACCGTCATCGCGTGCACCGACCCGGAGAACGAGGTCTTCACGACCGAGTACTTCGGCCCGATCCTGGCGATCCACGTCTACGAGGACGCCGAGTTCGACGCGATGCTGGCCCAGATGGAGTCGGTGTCGGCGTACGCGCTGACCGGCTCGATCATCGCCGGTGACCGCTACGCGGCGGCGGACGCGATGGAGAAGCTCCGCTTCGCGGCGGGCAACTTCTACATCAACGACAAGTCGACCGGTGCCGTGGTCGGCCAGCAGCCGTTCGGCGGCGGCCGTGCCTCGGGTACGAACGACAAGGCGGGCGCCGCGTCGAACCTGATGCGCTGGACCTCGACGCGCTCCATCAAGGAGACGCTGGTCGCGCCGACGGACTACGCGTACCCGCACATGGGCTGATCCGGCCCCCTGCTGAACCCCGCCCCCGTTCCGGTACCCCCAAGTCCGGATCGGGGGCGGTTCCAGTTCCCAGCCTCACACCGTGAGGACCACCTTCCCCAGGTTGCGCCGCTCCTCGATCAGCGCGTGGGCGCGGCCCGCCTCGGCCAGCGGGACCACCCCGTGGACGGCCGGGCGCAGCGCCCCGCGGGCGTACGCCTCCCACAGCTCCTGCCGCCAGGCCTCGTACTCCTCGGGCCGGCCCTGGGCGACCGCCCGGATCTGGAAGCCGATCATCGAGGCGCCGCGCACCAGCAGTTCGTACGCCTCCACCGAGCCGCCGCCCGAGCTGTACGCCACCAGCCGGCCGCCCGTGGCCAGCGCCCGCACGGCGGGGCCGAGCAGCTCGCCGCCGACCCCGTCGAGGACCACGTCGTACGGGTCGCCCCAGGCGGCGGGTTCGTCGTACAGCACGACCTCGTCGGCGCCGAGCCCGCGCACGAAGGCGGCCTTGTCCCGGCGTGAGACGGCGGCCACGACGCGACCTGCCCCGGCCGCCCTCGCGAGCTGGAGGGCGAGGCTCCCGACCCCGCTCGCGGCCGCCGTGACCAGCACGGACTCACCCGGCCGGATCCGCCCGGCCTCGACGGCGCCACGGGCGACGAGCCCGCTGCGCACCAGCGCGACGGCGTCGACGGCTCCGGCCGCAGCGGGCACGGGGGAGGCCATCGCGGTGTGGACCAGGGCGTACTCGGCGTAGCCGTGCCCGAAGACCAGGCCGGTGACCCGGTCGCCGACGGCGTACCCGGCCACGCCCTCGCCGAGCACGGCCACGGTCCCGGCGACCTCACCGCCCAGGGCTATGGGCTCGGCCGCCTCCCGCACCTTGCGGACGACGGGCAGGGTCACCCCGACGGCCTCGCACCGTACGAGCAGCTCACCGGGCCCGGGCACCGGCACGGGCACCTCCTCGGTGAACAGCACCTCGGGTCCGCCGGGTACCTCGTAGCGGACACGCAGCATGGAACCTCCTGTTTTCGATCTTCGGGAGATCCCACAGTAGACAGCCGGCGCGCCCCTGGACCTCGACCATGACCTGAGGCATTGCCCTTGACCAGGACGAAGGTGCCCGCCCGGCGGGGCGTTGGAGGATCCCGCCGGGCGGCTCGACTTCGACCGGCGTGACGGGGACGTGCTCTAGCTGCCGCTGATGCTGGGCGTGCCCGTCTCGATGTGGCCCGTGTAGCGGCGCGACCAGGTGCCGTCGTTGTCCGCGAGGATCGTGAAGTCGTACCAGCCGTCGTTGTACGCGACCGCGTTGAAGTAGTCCTCGCGCGAGGAGTTCGCCGCGACGGTGTACGTCCACGGGCCGTCCGAGCGGTAGGCGTTCGAGCGGATCGTGAAGGTGACCGGCGCGGCCGACGTGTTCGTCATCTTGAAGTAGAGCGCCGTCTTGCCCGTACCCGGCTCCACCGCGAAGCGGGCCGCCGCCTCGATCGCCTTGCCCGCCTTCGACGCGTCGCCGATGAACCGGCGCAGGAAGCGGTTGGGTCCGTACATCGAGATGTCGTACTTCCCGGAGCCGCTGCCGAGCCCGATGTTGAAGTAGTCCGTCGCCGTCGCGCCCGGGTCCACCGTGTACTGCCAGGCCGCCGTGTCCCGGTACTGGTGCGGGTGGATCGAGAAGTGTGCCGCCTGCTTCGCCTGCGCGCCCTGGTTGGTCATCGAGAACCAGGCCAGGATCTTGCCGGCCGCGCCGAACTCGAAGCGGTCCAGGTTGCCGTTCACCTGGTACGGAAGGGCTCGCGCGGGGCGGGTCCCGGCCTCCTGCGCCGGGAGCGCGTTGTCCTGCGGCGCAGGGTTGGGGAGCGGGCCGCAGGTCGACTGGCCGATGACCTTCGCGGTCGAGGGCAGCCCGGCCGGCACCCCGTACACCGGGCGCGCGAAGTCGAAGACGCCGGTCAGGTCGCCGGTCACCTTGCGGCGCCAGTCGCTGATGTTCGGACAGTTCGCCGGGGTGCCGAGGGCCGCCGTCCACTTCTCCATGAACCGGAGCACCGAGGTGTGGTCGAAGACCTCCGAGCTCACCCAGCCGCCGCGCGTCCACGGGGACATGACGATCATCGGCACGCGGAAGCCGAGGCCGATCGGGGTGCCGTCGATGTACTCGCCCGGGGTGCCGGGCGGGGCGACGGGCGGCGGGACGTGGTCGAAGAAGCCGTCGTTCTCGTCGTAGTTGAGGAAGAGGACGGTGGAGTCGAAGACCTCGGGGTTCGCGGCCAGCGCCCGGTAGACCAGGTCCACGAAGTGCGCGCCGTCGCCGGGCGGGGCGTACGGGTGCTCCGAGAAGGCCTCGCTCGCGACGACCCAGGAGACCTGCGGCAGGGTGCCCGCGACGACGTCCGCGCGGATGGCGGCCGCGATGTCGTCGGGGGTGGAGCCGGTGACCTTGGGGACGGAGCCCATGCCGCGGTCCCACAGCGGGTTGCCGGGCGCCGCGTCCGTGAACTTCTTGAAGTAGGCGAGCCCGTTGTCCCCGTAGTTGTCCTGGGCGTTCTGGTAGACCTTCCAGCTCATGCCGGCCCGCTGGAGGGCCTCCGCGTACGTCTCCCAGGTCAGCCCGGACTCGTCGCCGCCGTCCTTGCTGCCCGCGTCGACCTTGCCGCTCCACAGGAAGGTGCGGTTCGGGCCGGTCGCGCTCAGCGTGGAGCAGAAGTAGGCGTCGCAGATCGTGTAGTTGTCGGCGAGCCCGTAATGGAAGGGTATGTCCCCGCGGTCGAGGTAGCCGAGCGTGCGGGTGTTGCCGACGCCGGTGACCCAGTTGTCCATCCGGCCCTTGTTCCAGGCGGCGTGCTGCGAGGTCCAGCTGTGAGGGAGGTCGCCGTTGCACTGGGCGAGGGTCTCGCCGTCGACGCCGCCGGCCGCGGGGGTGGAGCTGAGCTTCCACGGGTACTGGCGGCCGCCCCAGTTGGGCTGGTTGAACATGCCCCAGCCGCCCGGGATGTTGCCTGCGGCGCGGTCGCCGAAGCCGCGGACACCCTTCAGCCTGCCGAAGTAGTGGTCGAAGCTGCGGTTCTCCTGCATCAGGATCACCACGTGCTTCACGTCGGTGATCGTGCCGGTCGCGGCGGCAGCGGCCGCAGACGCCGGCCCGATCGCCGGCAGGGCGGCCCCGGCCATCAGCCCGGCGCCGATTCCCACGAAACCTCTGCGGCTGATCGGTGTCACTGGCTACTCGCCTCCAACTCAAGTGCCCCGCTGGCACATTGACGGAAAGAGTGGCGGGCGCCGGGCCAAAGGTCTACATCCGTGCGGTAAGAAGTCGGTGAACATCCGGTTGGCTGGATTCAGTCCCCGAGGCGGACCAGCATTTTGCCCAGGTTGTCGCCTCGCAGCATGCCCAGGAAGGCATCCACCGTGTGATCAATTCCCTGGACAACGGTGGTGTCCGTGCCGATCCGGCCGCTCTGCAGATGCGGGACCAGGAAGTCCTCCATCTCGTCCTGCAAATTGGTGTGATTGCGAACCAATACCCCTTCCAGGCGCAACGACTTGTGTACGACCTCGAAGAGGTTGCGCGGGGCGGCCGGCGAGCGGTCCCCGTTGTACATCGAGATCCCGCCGACCCAGGCGATCCGCCCGTACTCGCGCAGTACGTCGATCGCGCCGGCCAGGTGCTCCCCGCCCACGTTGTCCACGTACACGTCGATGCCGTCGGGCGCGGCCTGCGCGAGCTGCTCGCCGACCGGCCCGTCGTGGTAGTCGAACGCCGCGTCGAAGCCGAGCGTGCCGGTGAGGTGGCGGACCTTCGCCGCCGAGCCCGCGCTGCCGATGATCCGGCGGGCGCCCAGCAGCCGCGCGATGTGCCCGGTGGCGGTGCCGACCCCGCCCGCGGCGGCCGAGACGAAGAGGTCCTCGCCCTCGCGCAGCGCCGCGGTCCGGGTGAGGGCGGCGTACGCGGTCAGGCCGGTGCCGCCGAGGATGCTCAGGTACGCCTCCAGCGGGACGCCCTCGTGGCCGCGCAGCTTCCGGGTGCCGTTCGCGCCGAGCGTGACGAGGGCGTGCGTACGCCAGCCCTCGCGGTGGAAGACCAGGTCGCCCTCGCGCAGCCCCGGGTCGCGGGAGGCGAGCACCCGGCCCACCGCGCGGCCCTCCAGCGGGGTGTTCAGCTCGAAGCCGCCCTCGCCGCCGTCCATCAGCCCGCGGTGGTACGGGTCCACCGAGAGCAGGAGGTTCTGCACCAGGGCGGTGCCCGCGGCGGGGGAGGGGACCGGGCTCGCCACGTACGCGAAGTCGGTCGCGACGGGGAAGCCGTGGGGGCGGGCGGTCAGGTGGACGGCGTGAGCGGTGGGGTTCGTGGTCATGGCGAAGACGCTAGGAAGGAATCACCGGCCCGGGCAGGGGGTTTCGCTCATGGAAGCCGCACATCCATGAACACCGCTCATAGAACGAGGTGAGAGCCACTGTGGCCGAGCTCGCTCCGCACGAACTCCGGGTCCTGGTCGCCGTCGCCGAGACGGGAGGCTTCTCCGCCGCGGCCGCCCGGCTCGGCCTCACCCAGTCGGCCGTGTCGCACTCGGTGCGCGGCAGCGAGGCCAAGGTCGGCGCGGTCCTCTTCGAGCGCGGGCGCAGTGGAGCCTCGCCCACCCCGGCGGGGGAGCGGGCGGTCGGCCTCGCGCGCCGGATCCTGCGGCTGTACGAGGTCCTCGGCGCGGAGGCGCGCGGCGCCGGCGCCGCCGGCCGGACCGCGCCGGATCGGGACACGGTGGAGGGCGTACTGCGCATCGCGGCGTTCCGCAGCGCGGCCCTGCACCTGCTGCCCCCGGCCCTGGAGCGGCTCACGGCCCGCCACCCCGGCATCCGCCCCGAGGTCCGGGTGGTGCGCGAGCTCGGCGCCGGCACGGCCGGGGAGGTGGCCGCGGGCCGCGCGGACCTCGGCATCGCGACGCTGAACGCGACCGGGCCCGAGGCGCGGGACGGGGGAGGGGCCGGCCTGCTGACCGGGGTGCTCCGGGAGGAGGCGTACGCCCTGGTCCACCCGGCCGGACACCCGGACCCGAAGGCCCTGCCCCTGCTGGACTGGGACGAGAACTGCGGCTCGTACACCCGCGACTGGTGGCGGGCCCAGGACTGGATCCCGCGCGCCACCGTCAAAGCGGAGGACGACGGGATGGTGCTGACCATGGTCGGGCGCGGGCTCGGCATGGCGATCCTGCCCGAGCTGTCGCTCCGCGAGGCCACGAACGCCGTGGACATCACCGGACTGGGCCCTTCGGGGCCGGTGAGACGCGTGGGATACGTCACCACGACGGAATCCGCCGCCACTCTCGCCGTACGGGCTCTGATCAGGGAACTTCGCTCCGAGAAGGCGTGAATCGGAGGCCGGGGAAGCGGCCTTCCGAGGGGCTGTCCGTCTCAGATAGTAGGAAGCCCGACTAATTGCGGAGACATACAACGGGAGCTGCCCTAGCTTTGTAGAAGCCGAACGTCTCGCCGATCCGGCGAATGGCGGTCGAGAGCGCGCGCCCTTGGGCAGGCAACCCCTGCCGCGCATCGCTCCCCGCCTCTTCCGGCGCCTTGAAGGAACCCCTCATCCGTGGCCCCGCCACGCCGTGATCTCAAGGAGTCGATCACCATGACCGCATCCACCGCAGCCCGCCGCGTCCGCCACTCCTCCACGGCCGACGCCGACCGCAAGAACGCAGCGGCCGCCCTCCAGCGCGCCCTCGACCGCCGGGACAACGGCGGCTCGACCGGCCACTGAGCGATTCCCGGCGCCCCGGACCTCTTGCGCCCGAACCCTTGGTCCACATGGTGGACGCAAGATGTCTGAGGGCTGGGACAGGGAGTACGGTTCCGACATGTCGACCAGCATCAATCTCGCAGTGATCCCCGGTGATGGCATCGGCCAGGAAGTCGTGGCTCAGGGCCTCAAGGTCCTTACCGCGGTCCTGCCCCAGGATGTGAAGCTGGAGACCAAGGAGTACGACCTCGGCGCCCAGCGCTGGCACCGCACCGGTGAGACCCTCCCGGACGCGGAACTGGAGGCTCTCAAGCACCACGACGCGATCCTGCTGGGCGCCATCGGCGACCCGTCGGTGCCGTCCGGTGTGCTGGAGCGCGGCCTGCTGCTGAAGCTCCGCTTCGCCTTCGACCACTTCATCAACCTGCGCCCGTCGAAGCTCTTCCCCAACACGGCCACCCCGCTCGCCGGCCGTCCGGAGATCGACTTCGTCGTGGTCCGCGAGGGCACCGAGGGCCCGTACACCGGCAACGGCGGCAGCCTGCGCACCGGTACGCCCGCCGAGGTGGCCACCGAGGTCAGCATCAACACCGCGTACGGCGTGGAGCGCGTCGTGCGTGACGCGTACGAGCGGGCCAACGCCCGTCCCCGCAAGAAGCTGACGCTGGTCCACAAGAACAACGTCCTCGTGTACGCGGGCCACATGTGGAAGAACATCTTCGACAAGGTCGGCCAGGAGTACCCCGAGGTCACCACCGACTACCTGCACGTCGACGCCGCGACGATCTTCTTCGTCACGCAGCCCGAGCGCTTCGACGTCATCGTCACGGACAACCTCTTCGGTGACATCCTCACCGACCTGGCCGCCGCCGTGACCGGCGGAATCGGCCTCGCCGCCTCCGGGAACATCAACCCGACCGGCACCTTCCCGTCCATGTTCGAGCCGGTCCACGGCTCGGCCCCGGACATCGCCGGCACCGGCAAGGCCGACCCGACCGCGACGATCCTCTCGGTCGCCCTCCTGCTGCGCCACCTCGGCCACGAAGCCCAGGCCGCCCGCATCGAGGACGCCGTCTGCGCCGACCTCGCGGAGCGCGACGGGACCTTCCGCAGCACCGAGCAGATCGGCGACGCGCTCGCCGCCCGAGTAGCCGGCTGACCCGGCAGCTCCACCTCAGGAAGCCGCCGGGTCGCGCGTACGCACGCACCCGGCGGCTTTTCCTGTGCGGCCCCGGGTGCCACCATCTCCCCTGGGCCGCATTCACTCCGCTTCACCCCGCTTCTCCGAAGGCACCTCGCGCGCGATAATCGAACGCGAGACCGCGGAATGCGGGGAAGCTCGGACGTCCTGGTACGCCGTGAGCGCGGTCCGCCCTACGAAACCGGTGAAGGACAAGCACTCATGACGACGCCCACGATCGAGCTCAAGCCCTCCTCGAACCCGCTGTCCGATGCGGAGCGCGAGGCGATCCTGGCCAGCCCCGGCTTCGGCCGCCACTTCACCGACCACATGGTGACGATCAAGTGGACCGAAGGCCGCGGCTGGCACGATGCCGAGCTGGTCCCGTACGCGCCGCTGTCGATCGACCCGGCGAACATGACCCTGCACTACGCGCAGACGATCTTCGAGGGCCTCAAGGCCTACCGCCAGCCCGACGGCACCGTCGCCACGTTCCGCCCGCTGGCCAACGCCGAGCGTTTCCAGGCCTCCGCCCGCCGCATGGCGATGCCGGAGCTGCCGGCCGACCTCTTCATCGAGGCCTGCGACGCGCTCATCAAGCAGGACAGCGCCTGGGTGCCCTCCTCCGGCGAGGCCTCCCTGTACCTGCGGCCGTTCATGTTCGCCTCCGAGGTCGGCCTCGGCGTCCGCCCGGCCAACGAGTTCCTCTTCATGGTCATCGCCTCGCCCGCCGGCGCGTACTTCCCCGGCGGCGTCAAGCCCGTCTCCGTCTGGCTCTCCGAGGAGTACGTCCGCGCCGTCAAGGGCGGTACGGGCGCGGCCAAGACCGGCGGCAACTACGCGGCCTCCCTCGTCGCCCAGGCCCAGGCCGCCGAGCACGGCTGCGACCAGGTGGTCTGGCTCGACGCCGTCGAGCACCGCTGGATCGAGGAGATGGGGGGCATGAACCTGTACTTCGTGTACGGCGACCGGATCGTCACCCCCGAGCTGACCGGCTCGCTCCTGCCGGGCATCACCCGCGACTCCCTCCTCACCATCGCCCGCGACCTCGGCTACACCGCCGAGGAGGGACGTATCTCCACCGAGGACTGGAAGCGCGACAACGAGAACGGCACCCTGACCGAGGTGTTCGCCTGCGGCACCGCCGCCGTCATCACCCCGGTCGGCTCGGTCAAGTCCGAGCGCGCCGACTGGACCCAGGGCACCGGCGAGCCCGGCGAGGTCACCATGAAGCTCCGCAAGGCGCTGCTGGAGCTCCAGACCGGCCGCACCGCCGACACCCACGGCTGGATGCACCCGCTCGGCTAGTCCGCGGCGCCGCACGTCACGACGAGGTCCCGGCCGGGAGGCCGGGGCCTCTTCGTGTGTCCGGGACCCGGTCCGCCGGGCCGTGGGGGCGGGCCGGCGCACCCGTTCGTGCCACCCGTACGGGGGTACGCCGGGAAGTGTTCCGCGCCGTCGCCCGCCACCGGCGCGGCGGCCCTCCCGAGGCGGGGCCCGCATGCCTCGCGGCCCCGCGCGCCGCCCGGTGCCGGCGCGCGGGTCCGGTCCGTACGGAGATGCGGTGGGCGTACCGGCATGCGACGTTGATCGCGCCTGCCGATGCGGCGCCGGACACCGGCTCCGAGCGGCACGGCGCGCCCCCACCGGGGTGAATCTCACGTGCGCCGGCCGTCGAAGCCGGCGGGAAGGCGGATCCCCATGAAGCGGTTCGTTGCCTCCGGCCTGCTCTGCGCGGCCGCGGTACTCGGCGCCTCGGCATGCTCCAGCGACGACAACGCGACGCCGGAGGAGGCAGCCTCGTCGGCCAGCGCCGCGCTGTGCACCAACCTGGTCCAGCTGAAGTCGGACAACGCCGCGCTCAAGGCGCTGAACCCGGCCACGGCCACCAAGGACCAGCTGAAATCGGCGTACGACGCGGTCCAGACCGACTGGAAGAACGTCAAGGAGAACTCCTCGGCACTGAAGTCGGCCGAGAAGGACGCCGTGACGTCGGCCGCGGAGAACCTGAAGAAGGCCTACGAGGCCCTGCCGGGCGACACCACCGGCAAGGACGCGGTCACCCAGCTCCAGCCGCAGATCCAGGCGCTGGACACCGCGGCCACCCAGGCGACGACCGCCAACAACTGCCGTTAGCGGGCGGCGGCGACGCCACGCGGGCCCCGGGGGGACGTCCCCCCGGGGCCCGCGCCGTGCACCGCTCCCGGCGTCCGCCGTCAGTCGACGGCGACCGCCACCTTGCCCGCGGCCTCGCTCGCGCCGGCGGGTGCGGCCGTGCTCGCGGTCCGCAGTGTCAAGGCCGTGTAGACCAGGCCGCCGGCCAGGCCGGACAGGACGAAGGAGCAGTCCACCCCGCCGGTCAGGGCGAGCAGCGGGCCCTCGTAGAACGGGGTGGTCACGGCGAGCAGGCCGACTGCGGCGCCCACGGCCCAGGAGACGGTGGCGGCCACGTTCCAGCCGGCGCGGTACCAGTAGATCCCGCCCACCGAACGGCGGTTGAAGACCTGGAGCGCGTCGGCGTCGTACTGCCCGCGGCAGCGGACGTAGCCGATCAGGGTGATCACGGCCCAGGGGGTGCCGATCGCGGTCAGCAGCAGGACGAACGAGGTCATCGCGGACTGCACGTCCCACTCGAAGGAGCCGATGAAGACGAACGCGGTGGCCACGGCGGCGGCGACCAGCGTGGCCTTGGCGCGCGTGGCCCTGGGCACGATGGCGTCGAGGTCGAGGCCCATGGAGTAGAGCATCAGCCCGGCGTTGCCCACCGAGCCGGCCGCGGCGGCGGCGAGCAGCGGCAGCAGGTACCAGAACGGCGCGGCCTCGACGAGGGGCCCGGCGTAGTCGGTCCCGGCCTTGGCGGCGAGCGCGGTGTAGGTGCCGAACAGCTGCGGGATCAGCAGGCCGATCAGCAGGCCGAGGGCCGTGGACCAGAACACCTTGCGGGAGCCGTGCTTGCGGGGGGAGATGTAGCGGGTGTAGTCGCCGAGCAGGGTGATGAAGGCGACGGGCCCGCTGAGCCCGGCGGCGACGGCGGCGAGCAGCCAGGTCGGCCAGAAGGAGCCGAGCAGGTACGAGGTCTGCGGCGGGGCGGCGGTGGTGAAGTCGGGGGCGTAGGCGAAGAGGCCGACGGCGAGCAGGATCACCATGCCGATGGAGAGCACCTTGCTCATGCGCAGCAGAAGCCGGTAGCCGAAGACGGCCCCGACGACGGTACAGGCGGCCAGTACCCCGTACATGACGGCCCGCGAGACGCCGGTGTCCGGCAGCCCGGTGAGCCGGGAGAGGACGCCGACCATCACGTCGCCGCCGATCCACAGGGTGAGGGCGGTGTAGCCGAGCGAGAGCAGCAGGCCGACGACCGAGCCGACGAGCCGGCCGCGGACGCCGAACTGGGCGCCGCTGGAGGTGGAGAGGTTGGTCGCCGTGCGCAGGGACACCAGCGCCAGCGGCGCGGTGAAGGCGATGCCGACGAGCGTGCCGGTCACGATGGCGGTGACCGAGGGCCACAGACCCAGTCCGAAGGACGGGGGCAGCCAGCCGAACACGATCACGCCGAGGCAGAGATTGGAGCCGAGCAGGATCGAGATCAGGTCACGGGGACCGCTCGTCCGCTCCTCCTCGGGGATGGTGTCGACTCCGCGCTGTTCGATGGGCATGGGGGGACTCCCTTGGCAGGGCGGGGGGTGGTTCGCATGTGTTTGAGCGACACTCAATGTGACCTAACCCCTGGTCCCAGGTCAATGCTTCATTGCGGAGAAATGAAGAGTTAGAGTGATGCTCTAACCCATCGACTCAAAAGGTGGTGGATCGGCGTGCGGCTGACCCCTACGGAGCGCGACCGGCTGCTGCTGCGCAGCGCCGCGGAACTGGCCAGGGCCCGCAGGGGCCGCGGACTCAAGCTCAACGTCCCGGAGGCCACCGCGCTCATCGCGGACACGGTCTGCGAGGCCGCGCGCGACGGCAAGCGGCTCGCGGAGGCCGTCGAGGAGGCCCGCAGCGTGCTGGGCCCGGCCGATGTGCTGCCCGGCGTCGCCGACGTGGTCACCGAGGTGCACGTGGAGGCCGTCTTCGACGACGGCTCCCGCCTCGCGGTGGTCTCGGCCCCGATCCGGGGCGCGGTGCCGCTCGGCGAGGACGCCCCGGGAGCGGTCGTACCCGGCCCGGGCGCCCCCCAGCCGGAGCCGGCGCTGCACCTGCACGTGCGCAACACGGCCTCCGTGCCGGTGAGCGTCACCTCCCACTTCCATTTCTTCGAGGCCAACCCCCGCCTCGACTTCGACCGCGCCGCGGCCTACGGCATGCGGCTGTGCGTGCCCGCGGGCTCGTCCGTACGGTTCGACCCGCACGGCGAGGCCGAGGTCGGCCTCGTCCCCATCGGCGGCGCCCGCATCGCGATCGGCTTCGCCGGGCTGGTCGACGGCCCCCTGGACGCCCCGGGAGCCAAGGACGAGGCCCTGCGTCGCGCCGCGGCCTGCGGCTACCTGGGCGCCGAGGCGCACCAGGACACCGAGGAGGGGCATACGGCCGGGACCGACGCCCCCGACACCGACGGCCCGCGCGCGGGAGGAACCTCCGCATGAGCAAGAAGACTCCGCACAGCGACCACTGTGCGCCGGGCAGCCGGCACATCGACCCCCACGAGTACGCCTCCGTCTTCGGCCCCCGCGCCGGCGACCGGGTCCGGCTCGGCGACTCCGGGCTCACCGTCCGGGTCGAGTACGACGCCCAGAAGCCCGGCGACGAGTTCCTGGCCGGCTTCGGCAAGACCGCCCGCGACGGACTGCACCTGAAGGCCGCCGCCGTCCGCGAGACCTGCGACGTCGTGATCAGCAACGTCCTGGTCATCGACGCGGTCCTCGGCATCCGCAAGGTGTCCATCGGCATCCGCGAGGGCCGGATCCACGCGATCGGCCGGGCCGGCAACCCGGACACCCTCGACGGGGTGGACGTCGTGGTCGGCACCGGCACGTCGATCGTCTCCGGCGAGGGCCTGATCGCCACCGCCGGCGCCGTCGACACCCACGTGCACCTGCTGTCCCCGCGGGTCATGGAGGCCTCGCTCGCCGCGGGCGTCACCACGATCATCGGCCAGGAGTTCGGCCCGGTCTGGGGCGTCGGCGTCAACTCCCCCTGGGCGCTGAAGCACGCGTTCAACGCCTTCGACGCCTGGCCCGTCAACATCGGCTTCCTCGCCCGCGGCTCCTCCTCGGACGCCGCCCCGCTCGTCGAGGCCCTGGCCGAGGGCGGCGCCTCCGGCTTCAAGGTCCACGAGGACATGGGCGCGCACACCCGCGCCCTGGACACCGCGCTGCGCGTCGCCGAGGAGCACGACGTCCAGGTCGCCCTGCACAGCGACGGCCTCAACGAGTGCCTCTCCGTCGAGGACACCCTGCGCGTGCTGGACGGGCGCACCATCCACGCCTTCCACATCGAGGGCTGCGGCGGCGGACACGTCCCCAACGTGCTCAAGATGGCGGGAGTGCCGAACGTCATCGGCTCCTCCACCAACCCCACCCTGCCCTTCGGCCGGGACGCGGTCGCCGAGCACTACGGCATGATCGTCTCCGTCCACGACCTCAAGCCGGACCTCCCCGGCGACGCCGCCATGGCCCGCGACCGCATCCGCGCGGGCACCATGGGCGCCGAGGACGTGCTGCACGACCTGGGCGCGATCGGCATCACCTCCTCCGACGCCCAGGGCATGGGCCGCGCCGGCGAGACCATCCGCCGCACCTTCGCCATGGCCGCCAAGATGAAGGGCGAGCTCGGCCCGCTCGAAGGCGACGGCGAGGGCGACGACAACGCCCGCGTCCTGCGCTACATGGCCAAGCTGACCATCAACCCGGCCATCGCCCACGGCCTGGCCCACGAGATCGGGTCCATCGAGGTCGGCAAGCTCGCCGACATCGTGCTGTGGCGCCCCCAGTTCTTCGGCGCCAAGCCCCAGCTGGTCCTCAAATCCGGCTTCCCCGCGTACGGGGTCACCGGCGACCCCAACGCGGCCACCGACACCTGCGAACCGCTGGTCCTCGGCCCGCAGTTCGGCTCGTACGGCGCCACCGCCGCCGACATCTCCGTCGCCTTCGTCTCGGCCGCCGCGGCCGCCCTCGGCAGCGACGAGATGCCGACCCGCCGCCGCCGCGTCGCCGTCCGCGGCACCCGCGGCATCGGCCCCGGGAACCTCCTCCTCAACTCCCGGGTGGGCGCGGTCGATGTGGACGCGCGCAGCGGTCTCGTCACCCTCGACGGCGACCCGCTGCGTTCCGAAGCGGCCGACTCGGTCTCCCTCAACCGCCTGTACTTCTTGTAAAAAGGACCCCTGCCATGACTGCAAAGCCCACGGACCACGGCTTCCGGATGCCCGCCGAGTGGACGCCCCACGAGCGCACCTGGATGGCCTGGCCGAGCCCCAATCCCACCTTCACCAACGAGCAGGAGCTCGCCGAGGCCCGCGAGGCCTGGGGCGCCGTCGCCCGCGCGGTGCGCACGTACGAGCCCGTGACCCTGGTCGTCTCGCCCGGTGACGCCGAGAGCGCCCGCGCACTCGTCGGCGAGGACGTACAGCTGGTGGAGCGGGAGCTCGACGACGCCTGGATGCGCGACATCGGCCCGACCTTCGTCACCAACGAGGCCGGCGAGCTGGCCGCCGTGGACTGGACCTTCAACGGCTGGGGCGCCCAGGAGTGGGCCCGCTGGGAGCACGACTCCAAGATCGCCCGGCACGTCTCGGACCTCGCCGGCACCCGTACGTACAGCACCCGTCTGGTCAACGAGGGCGGTGCGATCCACGTCGACGGCGAGGGCACCGTGCTCCTCACCGACACCGTGCAGCTGGGCGCCGGGCGCAACCCCGAGTGGACCCGCCAGCAGGTCGAGGAGGAGATCCACGCCCACCTCGGCACCACCAAGGCGATCTGGCTGCCGTACGGCCTGGCCGGCGACT
This sequence comes from Streptomyces sp. NRRL S-244, assembly GCF_000717915.1. Lineage (GTDB taxonomy): Bacteria > Actinomycetota > Actinomycetes > Streptomycetales > Streptomycetaceae > Streptomyces. Next base: position 7,786 of record NZ_JOCX01000016.1, on the reverse strand, counting down.
ACGGCACCTACGGCACCCAGGGCCACGTGGACATCGTGGCCGCCTTCGCCCGCCCCGGCGTGGTGATGGTCCACACCCAGCCCGACCCGGCCCACCCGGACCACGAGCGCTGCAAGACCATCGCCGCCATCCTGCGCTCCTCCACGGACGCGCGGGGCCGGCGGCTGGAGGTCGTGGAGATCCCGGCGCCGACCGTGCTGGAGGAGGACGGGGAGTGGGTGGACTACTCCTACATCAACCACTACCTGTGCAACGGCGGCGTGGTGCTGTGCTCGTTCGACGACCCGCGCGACGAGGAGGCCGCCGAGATCTTCCGCGGCCTGTTCCCCGAGCGGACCGTGACGCTGGTTGACGCACGTACGATTTTCGCCGGGGGTGGCGGTATCCACTGCGTCACCCAGCAGCAGCCGCAGGTCTGACCTGCGGCGGATCGACGAAGGAGTGACCCATGGCGGCGGGTGGAGTGCGTGCGGTACGGAAGAACGCGCCGCCGCGCGAGGACGTACTCGTCGCCGCCATGGCCACGATCGCCGAGCGCGGCCTGGAGGGCCTGACCATGGCCGGGCTGGGCCGCCAGGTCGGCATGAGCAGCGGCCACCTCCTCTACTACTTCGGCAGCAAGGACGAGCTCCTGCTGCAGACCCTGGAGTGGAGCGAGGCGGCGCTGGGCGCCAAGCGCCGGGCCCTGCTGGCCCGCCGCGGCCCGGCGCGCGAGCGGCTCCAGGCGTACGTGGACCTGTACGTGCCCGAGGAGGCCCGGGATCCGCACTGGACGCTGTGGCTGGAGGTCTGGAACCGCTCGCAGAACGCCGGCCCGCAGGAGCGCGAACGCCAGGCCGCCATCGAGGGCGCCTGGCACCGCGACCTGGTGGCCCTGCTCGCCGAGGGCATCTCGCGCGGGGAGTTCCGGCCCGTGGACCCGGACCGCTTCGGCGCCCGGCTGCGGGCCCTGCTCGACGGGTTCAGCATCCAGGTCGCCGTCGGCCTGCCCGGCATAGGGCGGGCGGACATCCTGGCCCACGTCTCGGAATTCCTTGACGAGGCTCTCGTATCGTGAGACGCGCTGCTCTTGCGGTGAGACGGTGTGACACACTGCGGACGTGCCTGCTCAGCTCATGATTATGGACAGCAGCGCGCCGGTCCGCAGTGGCCGCTGAACCGTGGAAGAACTTCGCGGAAGCGGCCACAGTGCCCCAGACCCGCGCGCAGACCTCTCGCACCCGCGAGGGGTCTTTTCGTTTCCCGGCTCCATTCCTGCCGGGAGCGGGCCGCGCGCGATGATGGGGGCAGTGGAGGCGGCCCGCCCCGGGGCGGGCGTCCGGAACCACTCATCCGACAGGAGTCAGATCAGCATGACGACGACAGAGGCGACAGGGCCGGCGGCGCACCACCCCGCCGACGACACGGACAGCTTCCACGTCTTCGACACCACCCTGCGCGACGGCGCCCAGCGTGAGGGGATCAACCTCACCGTCGCCGACAAGCTGGCGATCGCCCGGCACCTGGACGACTTCGGAGTGGGCTTCATCGAGGGCGGCTGGCCGGGTGCCAACCCCCGCGACACCGAGTTCTTCGCCCGCGCCCGCGCCGAGATCGACTTCAAGCACGCGAAGCTGGTCGCCTTCGGCGCGACCCGCCGGGCGGGCGGATCGGCCGCCGAGGACCCGCAGGTACGGGCCCTGCTGGAGTCGGGCGCCCCGGTGGTCACCCTGGTCGCCAAGTCCCACGACCGGCACGTCGAGCTCGCCCTGCGCACCACGCTCGAAGAGAACCTGGAGATGGTCCGCGACACCGTCTCCCACCTGGTCGCCCAGGGCCGTCGCGTCTTCGTCGACTGCGAGCACTTCTTCGACGGGTACCGGGCCAACGCCGAGTACGCGAAGTCGGTCGTGCGCGCCGCCCACGAGGCCGGCGCCGACGTGGTCATCCTCTGCGACACCAACGGCGGCATGCTGCCGGCCCAGGTGACCGCGGTCGTCGCGACCGTGCTCGCCGACACCGGGGCCCGCCTGGGCATCCACGCCCAGGACGACACCGGCTGCGCCGTCGCCAACACCCTGGCCGCCGTCGACGCGGGCGCCACGCACGTCCAGTGCACCGCGAACGGCTACGGCGAGCGCGTCGGCAACGCCAACCTCTTCCCGGTCGTCGCCGCGCTGGAGATCAAGTACGGGCGGCGCGTCCTCCCGGAGGGCGCGCTCGCCGAGATGACCCGCATCTCGCACGCCATCGCCGAGGTCGTCAACCTGACGCCCTCCACCCACCAGCCGTACGTCGGCGTCTCGGCCTTCGCGCACAAGGCGGGCCTGCACGCCTCGGCCATCAAGGTCGACCCGGACCTCTACCAGCACATCGACCCCGAGCGGGTCGGCAACACCATGCGGATGCTGGTCTCCGACATGGCCGGCCGCGCCTCCATCGAGCTCAAGGGCAAGGAGCTCGGCGTCGACCTCGGCGGGGACCGCGCCCTGGTCTCCCGGGTCGTCGAGCGGGTCAAGGAGCGGGAGCTCTCGGGCTACACGTACGAGGCCGCCGACGCCTCCTTCGAGCTGCTGCTGCGCGCCGAGGTCGAGGGCCGCGCCCGCAAGTACTTCCGTACGGAGTCCTGGCGGGCCATCGTCGAGGACCGCCCCGACGGCACCCACGCCAACGAGGCCACGGTCAAGCTGTGGGCCAAGGGCGAGCGGATCGTCGCCACGGCGGAGGGCAACGGCCCGGTCAACGCCCTCGACCGGGCGCTGCGGGTGGCCCTGGAGCGGTTCTACCCCCAGCTGGCCAAGTTCGAGCTGGTCGACTACAAGGTCCGCATCCTGGAGGGCAAGCACGGCACGGAGTCCACGACCCGCGTCCTGATCGCCACGACGGACGGCATCCGCGAGTGGTCCACGGTGGGCGTCGCCCCGAACGTGATCGCCGCGTCCTGGCAGGCCCTGGAGGACGCCATCACGTACGGCCTCCTGCACGCGGGCGTCGAGCCCGCCGAGTAGTCCCGGCGCGGTTCGGCACTTGTCCGCGACGAGCTTGCGGAACTTCCGCGGGTTCATGGCCTTGTCGTCGCCCCACACCTCGCCGGGCTCCGGCCCGGCGAGGTCCTCGGCCGTGAAGTCGACGCTCCCCCGATCGTCGGCGTAGCCCGGGGCGTGGAAGCTCAGGCCGTACTCCCTGCCGGGCTCGAGGCGCGGTTCGTCCGGCGTACGGGTGCGGATCCCGCTTGGGGCCCGGGCGGGCTTATGTCCCACTCACACAGAAACTGGCCCGTTCGGGTAGTTTCGGGGGTATGAGGACCAGGCTGATGTCCGTGTATCCCGGCCGGCTGCTGGCCGCTGTGCTGCTGGCCCTGTTCGCGAGCGCCCTCGTGGTCGCCCCGCAGGCATCGGCGGCCACCGGGCCCGCTGCCGTGGCGGAGGCCCTCAAGCAGGGCCCGGTCTACGTGGACCCCCGCGCCGAGGCACAGCTGCCGAAGGCCCGGGCGGACGCGCTCGCGAAGAAGATCAAGGACGCCGGGAAGCCGGTGTTCGTCGCCGTGCTGCCGGCCGGCTCCGAGTTCCCCGCCGACAGCGTGCTGCGTACGGTCCGGGCCGAGACCGGCATCACCGGGCTCTATGCGATCCGGCTCGGCGACGGCTTCAACGCGGGCGCCGACCGGGCGGTCATGCCCCCCAATGCCGTCCGCAACCTGACGGACGCGGTGAAGGCCGGCGGGGCCGTGGACGCGGGCACCGAGATCAACAACTTCGTCGACCAGGCCCTGACGCAGGTCAGGGGCAAGGCTCCCGCCTCCTGGGGTGACACGGGGGCCGACGGCGGGACCCCGGTCGGCGGTCTGGTCGCGCTCGGCGCGGTGGCCGTGATCGGCGGCGGCGGTGCGTACGCGCTGGTGCGTCGCAACCGCAAGAAGAAGGAAGAGGCGGAGCGCGAGGCCATCGAGAAGCTGCGCGTGGTCGTGGACGAGGACATCACGGCCTTCGGCGAGGAGCTCGACCGGCTGGACTTCCACCCCGGTGAGCCCGGAGCGGACGACGCCATGCGGGCGGATTACGAACAGGGCCTCGACTCGTACGAGAAGGCCAAGGACATCATGGCCTCGGTCCAGCACCCCGACGAGGTCAAGGGAGTCACCCAGGCCCTGGAGGACGGCAGGTTCGCGCTGGCCAGCCTCGATGCCCGCCGTCAGGGCAGGCCGCTGCCCGAGCGCCGGTCCCCCTGCTTCTTCGACCCGCGGCACGGGCCGAGCACGCAGGACGCCCAGTGGTCGCCGGCCGGCGGGGCGGCGCGCACCGTCCCCGTGTGCGCGGCGGACGCCGTCCGGCTGGGCGAGGGCAAGGACCCGATGGTCCGTACGGTCGACACCGAGTACGGGCCGCGCCCGTACTACGACGCGGGCCCGGCGTACGGGCCCTGGGCGGGCGGATACTTCGGCGGCGGCATCCTGCCCGGTCTGCTCGTGGGCACGGTGCTCGGTTCGATGATGTCGAGCCCCGCCTACGCCTCCGACATGGGCGGCTACGACGGCGGGGACTACTCCGGCGCCGACTTCAACTCCTCCGACTTCGGGGGAGGGGACTTCGGCGGCGGCGGTGGATTCGACGGCGGCGGCGGGTTCGACGGTGGGGGCGGCTTCTAGCCACCGCCCCCGGGCCCCGGCGGCGTCAGGCGGTTCAGGCCTGCTTGATGGCCGAGATGTCGAAGGTCAGCTTCACCTTGTCGCTGACCATGACGCCGCCGGCCTCCAGCGCGGCGTTCCAGGTCAGGCCCCAGTCGGAGCGCAGGATCTCGGCGGAGCCCTCGAAGCCGACGCGCTCGTTGCCGTAGACGTCGGTGGCCGAGCCGTTGAACTCCAGGTCGATGGAGAGCGGGCGGGTGACGTCCTTGATCGTCAGCTCGCCGGTGATGCGGTACGCGTCGCCGCCGAGCTGGGCCGCCTGGGTGGAGCGGAAGGTCATCTCCGGGAAGGCCTCGGCGTCGAAGAAGTCGCCGCTGCGCAGGTGGCCGTCGCGGTCGGCGATGCCGGTGTCCACGGAGGCGATCTTCACCTCGATGGAGGCGGCGGAGCGGGCCGGGTCGCCGCCGTCGAGCCGCAGGGTGCCGGAGTAGTCGGTGAAGCTGCCGCGGACATTGGTCACCATCGCGTGGCGGACGGTGAAGCCGATGCTGCTGTGGGCGGCGTCGATGACGTAGTCGCCGGTGAGGGCGGCGAGGGCCGGGTCCACGTCGAGCGTGGCGACGGCGGCGGTGCCCTCCTGGACGTTCGCGGTCTGGCTGCGGCGGTTGAAGAGACCCATGATGTGCTCCTTGGTGCGGTCGTGCCCGATGTTGGTTGAACTTTCAACGAGAACGACGCTAGACCTATTCCGTTCAAATTTCAACATCTAGGGTCGGCGTGTCGACGTTTTGTCGACCCTCCACAAAGGAGAGGGGCCCCGCCTGGTGGTGTCCGCGCATCACATGGCGGTTCTGTCCGGGCCGGACAGCGGAACACTTCCGAGACTGTGTGGAATCAACGGAGGTTTTTCTTCGACCGCTTCGTAAGGTCGATACATGACCGTTGTGGACCAGACTCCGAGCGAGCCGACGGACGCCCGCGGGCGCGTGGCCGAGCTGCACTCCCTGCGCGAGCAGGCGCGGCGTGGACCCAGTGACCGGGCGACCGAGGCGCAGCACGCCAAGGGCAAGCTGACCGCGCGCGAGCGCATCGCGCTGCTGCTCGACGAGGGTTCCTTCAAGGAGGTCGAACAGCTGCGCCGCCACCGTGCGAGCGGCTTCGGCCTCGAAAGCAAGAAGCCGTACACCGACGGTGTCATCACCGGCTGGGGCACGGTCGAGGGCCGCACGGTCTTCGTCTACGCGCACGACTTCCGCATCTTCGGCGGCGCCCTGGGCGAGGCCCACGCCACGAAGATCCACAAGATCATGGACATGGCCATCGCGGCCGGTGCCCCGCTGGTCTCCCTGAACGACGGCGCCGGCGCCCGTATCCAGGAGGGCGTCTCCGCGCTCGCCGGCTACGGCGGCATCTTCCAGCGCAACACCAAGGCCTCGGGAGTCATCCCGCAGATCTCGGTCATGCTCGGCCCGTGCGCCGGTGGCGCCGCGTACTCCCCGGCCCTGACGGACTTCGTGTTCATGGTCCGCGAGACCTCGCAGATGTTCATCACCGGTCCCGACGTCGTCCGCGCCGTCACCGGCGAGGAGATCTCCCAGAACGGCCTCGGCGGCGCCGACGTGCACGCCGAGACCTCCGGCGTCGCGCACTTCGCGTACGACGACGAGGAGACCTGCATCTCCGAGGTGCGCTACCTCATCTCGATGCTGCCCTCCAACAACCGGGAGAACCCGCCGGTCCACGAGACCTCCGACCCCGCCGACCGGCGCTCGGACGTCCTGCTGGACCTGGTCCCCGCGGACGGCAACCGCCCGTACGACATGCACAAGGTGATCGAGGAGCTCGTCGACGAAGGCGACTTCCTGGAGATCCACGAGCGCTGGGCCCGCAACATCATCTGCGCCCTGGCCCGGCTCGACGGCCAGGTCGTCGGCATCGTCGCCAACCAGCCCGCCCACCTCGCCGGCGTCCTCGACATCGAGGCCTCCGAGAAGTCCGCGCGCTTCGTCCAGATGTGCGACGCCTTCAACATCCCGATCATCACCCTGCTGGACGTCCCCGGCTTCCTGCCGGGCGTCGACCAGGAGCACGGCGGCATCATCCGCCACGGCGCCAAGCTGCTGTACGCGTACTGCAACGCCACCGTCCCGCGGATCTCGCTGATCCTGCGCAAGGCCTACGGCGGCGCGTACATCGTCATGGACTCGCAGTCCATCGGCGCGGACATCACGTACGCCTGGCCGACGAACGAGATCGCGGTCATGGGCGCCGAGGGCGCCGCCAACGTCATCTTCCGCAAGCAGATCGCGGAGGCCGAGGACCCCGAGGCGATGCGCGCGCGCATGGTCAAGGAGTACAAGGCCGAGCTGATGCACCCGTACTACGCGGCCGAGCGCGGTCTCGTCGACGACGTCATCGACCCGGCGGAGACCCGCGAAACCCTGATCAGCGCCCTGGCGATGCTCCGCAGCAAGCACGCCGACCTGCCGTCCCGCAAGCACGGCAACCCGCCGCAGTAAAGCGAAGGAGACCTGCCACCCATGACCACCAAGTCCGCCGACACCCTGCTGCGCGTCGAAAAGGGCAACGCCGCCCCCGAGGAGCTGGCCGCGATCACCGCGATCCTGCTGGCCCGCGCCGCGTCCGCCCCCGAGGGCCGTCCGGTGCACCGCATCGGCTCCCAGGCCCGCTGGCGCCGCCTGGAGCGCACCCCCGGCTTCCGCGCCCCGCACAGCTGGCAGGGCTAGCCCCACGGCTCTTCCGGGACAGACCGAAAAGGCCCCCCGCACTCCTCGGAGTGCGGGGGGCCTTTCGCGTGGGCCGCGGTGCCTACCGCAGGCGGGCCATGAGGGCGTGCTCGACGAGCGTGATGAGCGCGCTCTTGGCGTCCGCGCGGTGGCGGGCGTCGGTGGTGATGATCGGGGCGTCCGGGCCGATCTGCAGGGCCTCGCGGACTTCCTCCGGCGTGTACGGCTGGTGGCCGTCGAAGCCGTTGAGGGCGATGACGAACGGCAGACCGCTGTTCTCGAAGTAGTCCACGGCCGGGAAGCAGTCCGCCAGGCGCCGCGTGTCGACGAGGACGACGGCACCGATGGCGCCGCGGACGAGGTCGTCCCACATGAACCAGAAGCGGTCCTGTCCGGGGGTGCCGAACAGGTACAGGATGAGGTCCTGGTCCAGGGT
>NZ_JOCX01000015.1 GCF_000717915.1 Streptomyces sp. NRRL S-244 | reverse complement strand
CCCCCACCCCCCTCGGCCCCGCCGCCTTCCGCGGGGCCGGGACGCCCCCGGACCCGCGCCCGCGCTCACCCGCGCGGGTCCACGGGCGTGAGCACCCCCAGCCGGTCCTCGACCGCCTGGGCGGCGTCCAGGCACAGGTCCTCCCGGAAGGCGCGCCCCACGATCTGGACCCCGCACGGGAGCCCGTCGGCCACCCCCGTCGGCACGGCCACCGCCGGCACGCCCACGAAGCTGGTCACCGTGCACAGGCGCATGCCCGACCCGACCCGGTCGTGGCCCGCCCGGTCGCGCGACTCCAGCCCCGGCTCGACCGGCGGCTCGGTGAACGTGGGGCCGAGCAACAGCGGGTACTCGTCCAGGAACTCCGCCCAGGAGCGGCGGATGCCCAGCCAACGGCCCATCAGCCCCACGAGCTCTTCCGCGCCCGCGGGCGGGGTCCGCTCCATCATCATCGCGATGTACCGGTCCCCGCCCGGGCCGAGCAGCGTGCGCACCACCGGCCAGCTCGGGGCGAACTCGGTCACGGCGATCCGGCCGTACGCGTCGAGGGCCTCGGCCATGCGGGGTACGTCCGCCACCTCGCGCACGTCGTACCCCGCATCCCGCAGCGCCCCGGCGGCGGCCTCCACGGCTCCGCGCACCGCGGGGTGGACGCCCTGCCCGCCGGGGTCCGCCACGACGGCGACCTTCACCGGCCCGGGCAGCGGTTCGCCGCGCAGCGGCACCGGTACGGCCCGCGGGTCACGCGGATCGGTCCCGGCCAGTACCTCGTACGCGAGGCGCAGGTCGCCCACCGACCGTGCCAGCGGCCCGTCGGTGACGAGCATCTGGGACGCGGGGCCGGGATCGTCCGGGCCGAGGACGCGGTGGTCCGCCGGGAACCGGCCCGTGGACGGCTTCAGCCCCGCCACACCGCAGAACTGGGCCGGGATGCGCACCGATCCGCCCGAGTCGTTGCCCAGGCCGAGCGCCGCCATGCCCGTGGCCACGGCCACCGCATCGCCCCCGCTGCTGCCGCCCGGGGTGCGGCCGCGGTCCCACGGGTTGACCGTGTCGCCGAACAGCTCGCTGCGCGTGTGCATCCCGGCCAGGATCAGCGTGGGTACGTTGGCGTGTCCGATCGGGATGGCTCCCGCCGCGCGCAGCCGGGCCACCGGGAGCGCGTCGGCCGGGGCCACCAGATCGCGGAAGCGCCCCGTACCGAAGGTGGTCGGCACGCCTTCGACGGCGGTGGTCTCCTTCACCGTGAACGGGACACCGGCGAGCGGCCCGAGCGCCGCGCCTTCGGCCCGCCGGCGGTCGGTCTGCGCCGCGGCGGCCCGTGCGCGCTCCGCGAGGAGCTGCGTGACCGCGTTCACCCGCGGGTTGACCTCGGCTATGCGCTCCAGGTGGCTGTCGACCAGCTCCACCGCCGACACGTCCGCACGGCGCACGGCCTCCGCCTGTGCGGCGGCCGACATCTTCCACAAGGGATCCGGCATGGCGCCGCCCCTCCCTTCACTGTTCCGATGCGCTTGCATCGGAACAGTACTACGCCAACCGATGCGCTCGCATCGAATAGAGTCGGCCGCACGACAGTCGCCCGGCCGGGGAGGCAGTGCTCCGGGCCGCGCAGTGGTGGGAGGAGGCCGGGCATGCCCAGGCAGGTGGATCACGAGGGCCGGCGACGCCTCATCGCGGAGGCGGTCTGCCGCCTGGCCGACGAAAGCGGGCTCGAAGGAGTCACCCTGCGCGACGTGGCCGCCCGGGCGCAGGTGTCGATGGGCGCCGTGCAGCGGTGCTTCCGCACCAAGGACGAGATGCTCGTCTTCGCCGTCGGGTACGTGGGCGAGCGCATCGGTGAGCGCGTACGGGCCCGGATCGCCGGGAGCCCGGCCCAGTCGGCGGCCACCGCCCTCGGCCATGCGGCCGCCGAGGTCTCCCTGCTGCGGGAGGAGCACCGGGCCGAGGCCAGGGTCTGGCTGGCCTTCGTCGCGCAGGCGGCGGTCAGCGAACCCCTCGCCGGGACGCTGAAGGCGAACTATGCGGCCCTGCAGGAGTCGTTCGCCCGGCTCGTCGCCGAAGCGGCGCAGGACGCCGGCCGCGCGACCCCCCTCGATCCGCAGCGCGAGGCCCGCGCCCTCCTCGCCCTCGCGGACGGCCTCACCGCGCACGTCCTCATCGGCCACCTCACGCCGCACGAGGCGCAGGACGTCCTCCACGCGCACCTGAGCGGCCTCTGGACGCACTCCGGGTGACGGTCGCCGCGGATGCGGGAAACGTTCCGGCGCGCCGTGGCCGTGGTGCACCTTTCGCCCTCTAATGTCGCGGCATGGCTGACATGTTCGATCACAATCCGCAGGTGTGGACCGCCGGCCGGCTCCGCGAGGCGCTGGCGGCGCTGCCCGACGAGACCCCGATCCACATCGGCGTCGCGGACGGCCCCGGGGACTTCGAGGGCTACGGGGAGTATGTCCTCGTGGACGCCGAGCCGGTCGAGGTGGACGTCGACGGCGAAGGCGCGGGCGACCACGGCGGCGAGCCGGGTCCGCGGGTCCAGTTCACGCTGTTCGCCGACGCCGCCGCCGGGGCCTACCACCTCGACCTGGACTGACCTTCCCGGTCGGCCCCGAGGAACTCGGAGATCAGGCGGTTCGTCTCCGCGGGTGCTGCCGTGGGCAGCGCGTAGTGGGTGAGCCGCGGGAGCGTCTCGATCCGGGCGTGCGGTACGGCCCCGCGGGCGCGGGCCGCGACCTTCTCCGGATCGTGGGCGCCGCTGCGGCCCGCGAGCAGGACCAGCAGCGGGGCCCCCAGCGCCCTGGCGTCCGGCCGCGGGCCGACGACCAGCTTCCGGTGGGCGACGTCCGAGGCGGCCAGCGCGAAGAGCCGCTTCCACTGCGGGTCGGTGTCCGTGCCCGCCGTCTCGCGGTCGACGTAGGCGAGCACGCGGGCCGCCCGCGGGCGCACCAGCACGGGCAGTGAGCGCAGCAGGAATCCGGGGCGGTATCCCGCGAAGCACTGGGTCGGGTCGAGGAGCACCAGCCGGTCGACCCGATCCGCCGCGTGCAGCGCGTACGTCAGGGCGATCCAGGCACCGTACGAATGCCCCAGCAGTGCGGCGCTGCGGACACCGAGCCCGTCGAGGAGCGCGTCCAGCCAGGCCATCAGGTCGGCGGTGGTGCGCAGCGGGCGGCCCGCGCGCACGCTGCGGCCGGAGTCGCCCAGGATGTCGACGGCGAGGACCCGGCGGTGCGCGCCGAGCGCCGCGGCGTTGGCGAACCAGACGGCGCCCGTCGCGCCGCCACCGTGCAGGAGCAGGACCGCGGGGGCCCCGGCGGGCCCGTACGCGTGCACGCGGGTCGTGCCGTACGGGGTCGGGACGTCGAGCTCGGCGGTGCCGGCCGGCCAGCGCGCCAGCAGCGCGTCGTAGGCGGCGAAGAACTCCTGGGATGCGGGCGCGGGCAGGGGCGCGGTCACGGCAGGCCTCCGGGGATCGGGATCGTCTCATTGTCTCGTTGACCGATTATCTCGCTCGACGAGATAATCGTCGAGTGAACGATGACGACACCCCGGCCATGCGGCTGGTCCACCTGCTGCGCGCGGTCACCGTGGAACTCCACCTGCGCGGTGCCGAGTTCGCGGCACTCAACGGACTGCACCCCACCGATCTGCGAGCCCTGATCCGGCTGCTGGACGCGGAGCGCGCGGGTGAGCCCGTCACCCCGGGGCGGCTCGGCGAGGCCCTGCGGCTCAACTCGGCGGGTACCACCGCGCTCCTCGACCGGCTGGAACGGCTGGGCCTGGTCCGCCGCGGCCGCGACCCGCACGACCGGCGCCGCGTCCTGCTGGCGGTGGAGCCGAAGGCCGTCGGGCTGGGCCGGTCCTTCTTCGGCCCCCTGATCGGCGGCCTGGTCGACGCGGCCGAGGAGTTCACCGCCGCTGAACTGGACGTCGTACGGCGCTACTTGACGGCGGCCCTGCTCGCGGCCGCTCCCGAGGGGGAGCAGCGGGCGCCGGGGCCCCGCTCGTAGGGCGTCGGTGCTGGGCCGCAATCCGGTGGCCGCGTCCGCGCTCCGGCTGCGAGACTCCCGCCGTGGAAACGATCATCAAGGACATGGCGCGGCGCCTGACCGGGGTGCCCGGTGTCGTCGGCGTGATGCTCGGCGGCAGCCGGGCCCGCGGAGAGCACCGACCCGGATCGGACTGGGACCTCGGCGTCTACTACCGCGGCGGCCTCGATCTCGACGCGCTGCGCGCGCTGGCCGGACCCGGAGTGGACGTGGCCGCGCCCGGCGACTGGGGCCCCTGGGTGAACGGCGGCGCGTGGCTGCGGGTCGAGGGGACCGCCGTGGACTGGATCCTGCGGGATCTGGACCGGGTGGGCCAGGTGTGGGAGCAGTGCCGCGAGGGCCGGTACGAGGTCGGCGTACAGGCCGGCCATCCGCTCGGGTTCTGGTCGCCCTGCTACGCGGGCGAGGTGGCGCTCGGACGGGTGCTCGCCGATCCGACGGGCGAGCTGGCGGACCTCCGACGGCGGACAGCCGATTACCCGGAGCCATTGCGCGAGGCGCTGACCGCGGCGGCCTGGGAGGCGGAGTTCCTGGTCGAGGGCGCTGCGAAGGGCGCGGCCCGGGCGGACGCCCTGTACGTCTCGCTGTGCCTGTCCCGGGCCGTGGGCGTGCTGGTGCAGGCGCTGTTCGCAGCGGACCGCCGCTGGTGCCTGGGCGAGAAGGGCGCGCTGGCCGTCGCCGAGACGCTGCCCGGCGCACCCGCCGGCTTCGGCCGCCGCGTCCGCGGCCTGCTGGGCGCGCCCGGCACCACCGCCGAGGCGCTCACGGCCACCGTCGCCGAGGCCCGCGACCTGGTCGCCCGTACCCGCGCGGGCCTCTGACCGTGGGGTGCCGGGAAACGTACGGGGAGGGTACGGGGAAACCCGGTTGTCCGGGGGCGGAGCCGCTGGCAGGGTCTGCGGCATGCCTACCTTCGCCGCGCCCGACGGGACCACGCTCGCCTACCGCGTCCTCGGCGGGGACGGGCCGCCGCTCGTCTGCCTGCCCGGGGGTCCGATGCGGGACTCCGTCTACCTCGGCGAGCTCGGCGGGCTCAGCGCGCACCGCCAGCTGATCATGCTGGACCTGCGCGGCACCGGCCGGTCGGAAGTGCCCGCCGACGCCGGCTCCTACCGCTGCGACCGGCAGGTCGACGACGTCGAGGCCCTGCGAACGCACCTCGGCCTCGACCGGATGGACCTGCTCGCGCACTCGGCCGGTGCGAACCTGGCCGCCCTGTACGCCGGGCGCCACCCCGAGCGCGTCGGCAAGCTCGTCCTGCTCACCCCGAGCGTCATGGGCGTCGGCATCACGATCGCGGGCGAGGACAGGCTCGACACCGCCCGTCTGCGCCGGGGCGAGCCCTGGTACGCGGAGGCGTACGCCGCCCTGGAAGCCGTCGTCGCCGGCCGGGGCACCGCCGGCAGTTGGCAGGCGATCGCCCCCTTCCTCCACGGCCGCTGGGACGACGCCGCCCGGGCCTACGACGCCGCCGACGAGGCCCAGAAGAACGCCGGGGCCACGGCCGCCTACGCCGGCGAAGGCGCCTTCGACCCCGACGCCACCCGTAGGGCACTCGCGGGGTTCGACGCTCCCGTGCTCGTCCTCGCGGGCGAGTTCGACGTATCGCTGCCTCGGCCCGCGGCCGTCGAGTACGCCGGCCTGTTCCCGCACGCCCGGCTCGTCGTCCAGCCCGGAGCCGGCCACGCCCCGTGGCTCGACGACCCCGAGCGGTTCACCGGGGCCACTGCCGCGTTCCTGGCCACCGCGGGAGTCCCGAACCCGGCGTAGCCTGGTCTGACCGCCGTATCGGCCTGTGACCAGGGAGGCGGCGTATGACCGACCCGTACGGGTTCCTCCGGACCCCCCGCAACCCCGTCCCGTCGCGCCCCGCGGACCAGCGGCTCGGCGACTGGCGCGAGGTGCACGCCGGGCAGACGCTGCTGCCCCTGGTGTCCGAGCAGGCGAACCGCTGCATGGACTGCGGCGTGCCGTTCTGTCACGGCGGCTGCCCGCTCGGCAACCTCATCCCCGAGTGGAACGCGTACGCCGCGCACGGCGAATGGCGGGCCGCGGCCGAGCGGCTGCACGCCACCAACAACTTCCCCGAGTTCACCGGCCGGCTCTGCCCGGCCCCCTGCGAGGACTCCTGCGTACTGGCGATCAACGCCGACCCGGTGACCATCAAGAACGTCGAGCAGACCATCGCCGACCAGGCCTGGGAGCTCGGGTACGCCCCGCCGGCGCCGCCCGGCCGGCTCAGCGGACAGACCGTGGCCGTCATCGGCTCCGGCCCGGCCGGGCTCGCCACGGCCCAGCAGCTGACCCGGGCCGGGCACACCGTCGTCGTCTACGAGCGGGCCGACCGCATAGGCGGCCTGCTCCGCTACGGCATCCCCGCGTTCAAGATGGAGAAGATCCACCTGGACCGGCGGATCGCCCAGATGCGGGCCGAGGGCACGGTCTTCCGTACGGACGCCGACATCGGCGGCCGCGTGGACGCGGCGGAACTGCGCCGGCGCCATGACGCGGTCGTCGTCGCCGTCGGGGCCGAGGAGCGCCGGGAACTGGCCGCGCCGGGCCGCGACCTGCACGGCATCCACCAGGCGATGGAGTACCTGACCTGCGCCAACCGGGTCGGCGAGGGCGACTTCGCGGAGCCCGCGCTCACCGCAGAGGGCCGGCACGTGGTGATCGTCGGCGGCGGGGACACCGGCTCGGACTGCCTGGGCACCGCCCTGCGGCAGGGGGCGCTGTCGGTGGTCCAGCTCGACATCCGCCCGGAGCCGGGACCCGGGCGGCCCGAGGCAGAGCCGTGGCCGCTGGTCCACCCGCAGGTGTACCGGATCTCCCACGCCCACGAGGAGGCGCGCGGGCGCCACGGCACCGATCCCCGCCTCTTCTCCAGCGCGACCCTGCACTTCGAGGGCGATGCGGACGGCCGGGTACGGGCCCTGCACCTCACGGCGGTCGAGCCCGTGGGGCGCAGGCCCATGCCGGGCACCGAGCGGGTCATCGAGGCGGAGCTGGTCCTGCTGGCACTCGGCTTCTCCGGCCCCGAGCGGGCCTGCCGGCTGGGCGAACAGCTCGGGCTCACCCGGGACGACCGGGGCAACTTCGCCCGGGACGCGGACTACACGGCCCTCGGCGAGCCCGGCACGTCAGGCGGCCCCGGCAAGTCCGGCGATCCCGGCGCCACCCCGCCACCGGGGCGCCCCGCGGCGCCCAAGGCACCCCCCTGGGCCGAGGCCCCGGCCGCGGGCGTGCCGCCGACCTGGGGCCCGCCGAGGGAGCGGCCCGCCCGCCGCCGGCCCGAAGGGGTCTTCGTGGCGGGTGACGCCGGGCGCGGCCAGTCCCTGGTGGTGTGGGCCATCGCGGAAGGCCGGGCGGCGGCCGCCGCCGTGGACCGCTACCTCACCGGATCGACGGCCCTGCCCGCCCCCGTCGGCGCCCACGACCGGCCGCTGTCGGCCTGACCGGCCCCCGCCGGAACCGGACCCGAAGACCCCGCTTCACCCGACGCGGCTCCGGCCACCCCCGCGGGGCTGCACAATCGTGGGGTGACTGCTGAAGATCGTTTCCTGTGGCTGGAAGACGTCGAGGGCGAGGCCGCGCTGGCCTGGGTGGGGGAGCGGAACGCGGAGACCGCCGCCGCCCTCGCCACCGACCCGGGCTTCGAGGGGCTGCGCGACGAACTGCGCGAGGTCCTCGACGACGCCGACCGCATCCCGTACACCGCCCGGCGCGGGGCGCACCTCTACAACTTCTGGCGGGACGCGGACCGCCCCAAGGGCGTGTGGCGGCGTACGACGCTGGAGCAGTACCGCAAGGACGACCCCGTCTGGGAGGTGCTCCTCGACATCGACGCCCTCGCGGCGCGGGAGGGCGAGGAGTGGGTGTGGGCCGGCGCCCGGGTGCGGTACCCGGACTACCGCCGGGCCCTGGTCCAGCTGTCCCGGGACGGCTCCGACGCCGTCGTGGTCCGCGAGTTCGACCTCGACGGCCGGGCCTTCGTCCCCGCCGAAGCCGGCGGCTTCCACCTCCCGGAGGCGAAGACCCGGATCGGGTGGATCGACGAGGACACCGTCTTCCTCGGCACCGACTTCGGACCGGGTTCGCTGACCGCCTCCGGCTACCCCCGTACGGTCCGCCGCTGGCGGCGGGGCACCGCACCGGCGGACGCCGAGGTCGTCTTCGAGGCCGAGGCGGGCGACGTGTCCGCCTCGGGCTGGCACGACCCGACCCCCGGTCACGAGCGCGACTTCGTCTCCCGTTACACCGACTTCTTCCACGACGAGCTGTACCTGCTCGCCGACGGCGACCGGCTCGTCCGCATCGAGGTCCCGGACGACGCGGGGAAGTACGCGTACCGGCAGTGGCTGATCGTCACCCCGAAGACCCCCTGGCTCGGACACCCGGCCGGCTCCCTCCTCGCCTTCGACTTCGACGCGTTCCTCGCCGGTGACCGCACCGTGCACGTGCTGTTCGCGCCCGACGAGCGCACCGCGCTGGCCGGGCACAGCTGGACCCGCCACCACCTGATCCTGGAGACGCTGGCCGACGTCGCCACCCGCATCGAGGTTCTCACCCCGGGCCCGGACGGCTGGAGCCGCCGGCCGCTCGCGGACGTGCCGGCCCTGTCCTCGGCGACCGTCACCGACACCGACGCGGACGTCAGCGACGAGTACTTCCTGAACGTCGACGGCTTCCTGCAGCCCTCCACCCTCGCGTACGGGCACATCGGCGGCGACTGCGAGCCGCTCAAGCAGGCCCCCGCCCGCTTCGACGGCCGCGGGCTGGCCGTCCGCCAGTTCTTCGCGACGTCCGCGGACGGTACGCGGGTCCCGTACTTCGTCGTCGGCCCCGCCGGCCAGGACGGGCCCGGGCCCGCGCTCCTCTACGGGTACGGCGGCTTCCGGGACCAGCAGACCCCGGGCTACAGCCCGCTCACCGGGCGGGCGTGGCTCGCCCGCGGTGGTACGTACGCGGTCGCCAACATCCGCGGCGGCTCCGAATACGGCCCCGCCTGGCACCGGGCCGCCCTCGGCGCGAACCGGGTACGGGCCTTCGAGGACTTCGCGGCCGTCGCCGCCGACCTCACCGCCCGGGGCATCACCACCCCCGACCGGCTCGGCATCACCGGAGCCAGCAACGGGGGCCTGCTCATGGGCGCCATGCTCGTCCGCCACCCTGAGCTGTTCGGCGCGGTCGTCGCGAAGGTGCCCCTCCTGGACATGCTGCGCTACCACCGCCTGCTCGCCGGGGCCTCCTGGGTCGCCGAGTACGGGGACCCCGACAGCGAGGCCGACCGGCCCCACCTCGAAGCCCTCTCCCCGTACCACAACCTCGCCGCGGACCGGCCGTACCCGCCCCTGCTGCTGATGACCTCCACCCGCGACGACCGCGTCCACCCCGGCCACGCCCGCAAGACGGCCGCCCGGCTGCGGGAGCTGGGACACCGGGTGCTCTTCCACGAGAACACGGGCGGCGGGCACGGCGGAGCCAGCGACAACGAACAGGCCGCCGTCAACCACGCGCTCGCGTACACGTTCCTGTGGCAGCACCTGGGCACCGGCGCGAGCTGACCGGCGCGGCCGCTGCCGCGCGCCCGGGAACACGAAAACGCGTTGCCCGGGCGCGGGCGGCTCCCGCACGATGATCCGCTGTGAGTACCACCCGTTCGTCCCGCTTGCTTCCCGACCTCTCCCCGTGGCGCTCCAGCCGCGACTTCCGGCTGCTCTTCTTCCAGGGCGCCATCACGTTCTTCACGTCCTTCATGGCGATGATCGCCCTCCCGCTCCAGATCAAGCACCTGACGGACTCGCCGCTCGCGGTCGGTGCGATGGGCGCGGTGGAACTCGTCCCGCTCGTGGTCTTCGGCCTCTACGGCGGGGCCCTGGCCGACGCGATCGACCGGCGGCGGATGATCCTGCTGAGCGAGGCCGGGCTCGGGGTGCTGGCCCTGATCCTGCTCGTCAACTCGCTGCTGCCGAACCCGCTGCTGTGGCCCCTGTACGTGGTCGCGGCCGGCGTCTCGGCGCTGGCCGGGCTACAGCGCCCGGCCCTGGACTCGATGATGGCGCGGATCGTGCCGCACGAGCAGATGACCGCGGCCGCCGCGCTCAACGCGCTGCGCTACCAGATCGGTGCGATCGCCGGACCGGCGCTCGCCGGCCTGGTCGTCGCCTACGCGGGCTATCCGGCCGCCTACGGCGTCACCGTCGCGGGCTTCGCGCTGTCCGTCGTGCTGTGCACCCGGCTGGCCCCGGCGCCGCCCTCGCCGGACGCGGAACGGCCCTCGCTGCGCGGGATCGCCGAGGGCGCGCGCTACGCGTGGAGCCGGCCCGTGCTGCTGGGCACGTACGCGGTGGACCTGGCGGCCATGTTCTTCGCCTTCCCGAACACGATCTTCCCCTTCCTCGCGGACGAGCTCGACGCGGTGTGGGCGCTGGGCCTCATGTACTCGGCGGGCGCCGTGGGCTCCCTGGTCCTCGGGATGACCAGCGGCTGGACCTCGCGGGTGCGCCGGCACGGCCTGTTCGTGGTGTGCGGAGCCGCGGTCTGGGGCGTGGCGATCGCGGCGACCGGCTGGTTCACCGACATCCGGGTGGTGCTGGTGTGCCTGGCGGTCGCGGGCGCCGGCGACATGCTGAGCGGCCTGGGCCGGGCGACGATCTGGAACCAGACCATCCCCGAGGAGCTGCGCGGGCGGCTGGCGGGCATCGAGGTGCTCTCGTACAGCGTGGGCCCGCAGCTGGGGCAGGTCCGCGCGGGCACGGTCGCGGGCTGGACGGGCACGCGGCCGGCGTTCTGGAGTGGAGGCCTGATGTGCGTGGCGGCGGTGGCGGCCCTGTCCGTGACGCTGCCCAAGCTGGTGACGTACGACGCGGACACGGACGAGGACGCGCTGCGCCGCCGGGCGGCGAAGGAGCGCGCCGAGGGGGACCGTGCCGAGGGGGACCGTGCCGAGGGGGACCGCGCCGAGGGGGACCGAGCCGCGGAGGAGACGGGGCCGCTTCCCGCGCCCACCTCGTGACGAAACGGTCATATTCCTGTCATTCCCCGCGCATACCGGCGACGGAGGGTGGAGGAGACCGGGTCGGCACGTGGCAGGTGAGGAGAACGAGATGAAGAGGGGCGCGCAGCGAGCGGCCGTCACCGCGGCCGTGGCCCTGGCCGCCGGAGCCCTGTCCGCCTGGATCGCCGTCGCGGGCGACGGCGACGGGAGGAACGTGACCGCGGCGAGCCGCTTCGCATCCGGGTACGTACCGTACGCGGCGATCGTGCTGCTCGTCTCGGCCACGGCGCCCACGGCGGTGCACGCCGTCCTGCGGGCCGTGCTCTCGCAGCTGCTCATGATCTGGGGCTACTACACCTGGGGCCCGATGATCACCTTCGAGCGGACGCCCACGCAGGCCGCGCACTACGCGCAGGTGTGGGCCGCGGTCGCCGTCACGGCCGTCCCGGCGGCGGCGCTGGGCACGTACGGCCTGGTCCGCGGCGCCCGGCGGCTCGCCGCTCCGCGCGCCGGTCGGGCCTCCGCCTAGTCAGGCGGCGGCCCGAGTCCGGTCGCCGGGTCCGCGCCCCGGCGGGGCGGCGGGGGGTCGCCCGGTTCCGGCCGGGGCCACGGGCGGACGACGTACTGGTTCTCGACGAGGTGCTCGTACACATCGAAGTCGACGGCCTGCCACCGGCCCATGTCGCCGTGGACGGCCCGGAACTGGGCCGGGGTCGGACTTGCCACCCTGCTCACCTCCACGTTCTCACCTCCACGCGGACGCCTCATACGACGCTAGAACACTTCGGGAACCCGTGCACTACGTGGCGACGGGTTCCCCCGCGAGGCCGGCCAGGTCCAGCGCGCGGTGCATGGCGGGCAGGTCCCAGTCCTCGTCCCGGTCCGCGTTGCCGGTGGCCGTGACCAGGGCGTCCAGTGCCCGGGGTGCCAGCCGGTACTCCTCGGCGGCCTCCAGGAGCTCCTCCGTGTCCGGGCCGTGGTCGGCCAGCAGGCCGAGGACTTCCCGCCGCTCGACGAAGCGGTCCATACCGCAGTCCAGGCCGTCGTCCTCGAGGTCCTCCGGGTAGGGCGCGCGGGCCCAGGCGCCGTTCTCGTACCAGTAGACGCACCCCAGCTCCCAGCCCTCCAGCAGGTCGTGCAGCCTGTCGTACGGGAGCCAGTCCGGGCCCTGCGCCAGCATGTCGACCGCGGGCTTGTGCCACTTGACGCCGCTCGACTCGTCCTCGCCGTAGAGCACGAAGCGGCCCTGGCCCATCCGGGCCAGGGCCCACCACGTGCAGCCGGCGTCGTCGAGGCGGAGCGCGGCGCCGTCGATCCAGTGCCCGGTGCGGTGGATGCCGCGGCTCTCCGCCGCGGTGGTCGCCTCCAGTACGGCGACCAACGCCCACCGGGCCCACAGCAGTTCGGCCGCCGGCAGGTCTTCGGGCCGGCCCGGCCGGTGAATCGTCATGCTGTCCCTGCTCCTCGTGCCGGTGACGTACGCGTACCGGCACGAGGGTATCGGGCGTGTCGGGCGGTGTCGGGCCGCCGCCGTCACACCGTCAGGGCCTCGCCTGCCGCGGGGTGTCGGTGCACAGGGCCCAGATGATGAACACGCCGATGCCGATGGCGACGATCGACCAGAACGGCTGGTACGGCAGCCACATGAAGTGGGCGATCACGTACAGGCAGGTCAGAGCGATACCGGCGATGCGGCCGGCCTCCATGCCCTTGAGGATCGCCGCACCGGCGAGGAGCACGAGGATGCCGATGATGAGATGGATCCAGCCCCAGGCGGTGAGGTCGAACTTGAAGGTGTAGTCGCCGACCTGCTGGGACACCTCGTCCTTGGCGATCGCGACGATGCCCTCGATGATGGCGAAGACACCGCCGACGATCATCAGGACACCTGCGAACGTCGTGCCGCCGGCCGCCCAGCCACTGCTGGTACCGGTCGGCGTGCCACTTCCACTCGGCGTGCTGGTCATCGCGCCGCCTCTCTCTCGGGTGCGGGACCCCGGTCTTCGTGCCACATCGGTCCCGTAGTCCATCGTGCGTACTGACGGCACATGGCGCACGTCGGGGCGTAACCGCCCTGCTCGCAGAGCGGGAGCGGCCGGGCGGACGGCCGCGGGATACCGGCCAAAGACACGGGCCCGGGGCGTGTCCGGGGGAGGCGCTGGGCAGTGCTCCGGGCATGTTGAGGCCTCAGCGTGAGCTGCCCCGCCAGATCTCCGACGCGCATGTCGACGCCCTGGTCGCGCTCGACCCGATCACCGGCACGAACCTCGGCACCTCCGCCGGCGCCGGCAGACTGCCGGACTTCTCGCCCGACGGGGCCGCCGCCGAGGCCGGTCTCGCGCGCGAGACCCTCGTACGGCTCGCCGGGAGCGACGCCCAAGCGGATGCCGGCGTGGACGCCGACGTCGAGCGGCGGTGCGCACGGCTGCTGCGGGAGCGGCTCGACGCGGAACTCGCCCAGTACGAGGCGGGCGAGCACCTGCGCGCGGTGAACAACATCTCCTCGCCCCTGCACCGGGTCCGCAAGGTCTTCGCGGTGATGCCGACCCGTACGCCCGAGGACTGGGCGGCGATCGCGCAGCGGCTGCGGGCCGTGCCCGACTGCCTGAGCGGCTACCGGGCCTCCCTCGCCGAGGGCGTGGGCCGCGGAGTGGCGGCGGCGCCGCGCCAGGTACGGGCCAACGTGGCCCAACTGGAGGAGTGGCTGGGCTCTACGGGCTCCGCGGGCGGCGGGTTCGGCCCGCTCGCCGCCGGCGCGCCGCCGCACCTGCGCGCCGAGGTCGAGGCCGCGGCGCGGGTGGCGACGGGCGCCTTCGCGGAGCTGCGGGAGTGGTTCCGGCGCGAGTACGAGGCCCAGGCCACCGGGGCCGGAGCCGAGGACGCCGTCGGGCGCGAGCGGTACGGCCGCTTCGCCCGCCACCACACCGGCGCGGACCTCGACCTCGACGAGGCGTACGCGTACGGCTGGGAGGAGTTCCACCGGCTGCTGCCCGAGATGCGGGCCGAGGCGACGCGCATCCTGCCGGGCGGGCAGGACCCCTGGGTGGTACTGGCCTGGCTGGGCGACCACGGCAAGAGCGTCCACGGAGTGGAGGAGACCAGGGTCTGGCTCCAGTCCCTGATGGACGAGGCCGTGGCGGCCCTGGACGGACGGCACTTCGACATCGCCGAGCCGGTCAGGCACGTCGAGTCGTGCATCGCGCCGCCCGGTGGCCCCGCGGCGCCGTACTACTCGCAGCCGTCCCTGGGCTTCACCCGCCCGGGCCGGACCTGGCTGCCGACGCTGGGCCGGACCCGCTTCCCCACCCACGACCTCGTCTCCACCTGGTACCACGAGGGTTTCCCCGGGCACCATCTCCAGCTGGGGCACTGGACGTTCACCGCGGCCCGCCTCTCCCGCTACCAGACGAACGTCGCCAAGGTCGATGCGACCACCGAGGGCTGGGCCCTGTACGCCGAACGCCTCATGGACGAGCTGGGATTCCTGACCGACCCCGCCCACCGGCTGGGCCACCTCGACGACCAGATGATGCGGGCCGTCCGCGTGGTGATCGACATCGGCATGCACCTGCGGCTGAGCATCCCCGCGCACTCGCCGTTCCGGCCGGGGGAGCGGTGGACTCCCGCGCTGGCGCGGGAGTTCCTCGGCCGCTACTCCGGCCGGCCCGCGGCCTACCTGGACAGCGAGATCGTCCGCTATCTGGGCAGGCCCGCCCAGGCGATCTCGTACAAACTCGGCGAACGGGCCTGGCTGGAGGGGCGGGAGCGGGCCCGGGCCAAGCAGGGCCCGGACTTCGACCTCAAACGCTGGCACATGGCCGCGCTCTCGCTCGGCTCACTCGGTCTGACGGATCTGAGCGACGAACTCGGATCCCTGTAGGCGGGTCAGGGGCGGGCGGCGGTGTGTTCCAGGACGGCGCGGACCTCCGCGGTGATCGCGGTCTCGTTGCGCTCGAACTCGGGGCCCGTCAGCACGTTCGGGTCCGCCGGGAGGCCGGTGAGGACCGGGGTGTGCAGGTGGCCGCCGGGCAGGTGCGGGGCGAGTTCGCCGCGGAGGCGGTTGGAGCGGTAGGCCACCTCGTTGGACAGGTAGCCGCCCCCGCCGCCCTCCACCGCCCTCGAACCCGGGGTCGGACCGTCCGCGCGGTCCACCGGCTCCGCGGCGCCCGCCGGGATCTCGGTGACGGCGGTGTTGAGCAGCACCGGGTACGGGCTCTGCACGGCGCCGGTCGCCGCCGCGGTCGGGAGCGTGGTCCGGATGAACTCCGCGCCCGGGCCGAGACCGGGGGCGGTCACCGGGTGCTCGCGGGTGCCGCCGGAGAGGGAGCCGGTGTTGTCGGGGTACGGATCCGCCGACCGGGCCCGGCCCGCCCAGGCCTCCAGGGTGAAGATGCCGGGGTAGCCCTGGCTGATCGTGGTGATCACGTCCGCCGCGCCCGGGCCGCCGGCCAGGCGCGGGGCGAAGGCCCGCTCCACGATGCCGGCGTCGAAGTCGGCGTACCGCACGGGCAGCACGACGGCCCGGATCTCGGCGGGGCTGCCGTCGGCGAGGGTGATCCGGCGCCCGTTGAGCTGGAGCGCGGCGGAACCGGAGGGGTTGGCGCGGCGCAGCTCGGCATCGAGCCCGAAGGGGTCGAAGCCGCTGATGAAGACGCGCCGTACGCCCGCCGGCGTCCGGAAGCCGTTGTCGGCGAGGCCGCGGGAGGCGTCCTCGAAGCGGGCGCGCAGCGCGGCGCGGTCGACGGCGAATCCCGGCTCCCAGCGGGCGAGCGCGGTGGTCATGGCCAGCCGGGTCCAGTACAGGGGGCGGTCGTCCCCGGCCGGGAGGTCGCCGCCGGGCCGCTGCCCCTGGGCGCGGCGTACGGCGGACTGCCAGAGCGCCCCGCCCCAGCTGTCGAGGAGCCGCCCGGCCTCGGCGGGGTTGCGGACTGCGCACAGTGCGGCGGGGAAGCGCCGTACGAAGTCCCCGAACCCGGCGCGTTCGACGAGCGCGGTGCTGCGCGCATCCGCGAGTCGCGCCTGCTCGGTGTCGAGGGGAGCGGAGGGCGTCGTACGGCAGGAGGAGGTGTCGTCCGCGTGCGCGGGAGCGGTGACGGCCAGGGGGAGGACGGTGGCGAGAAGGGCCGCGAGCGAGGCGGTGCGCCGTAAGAGCATCATGCGATGTGACATTACATAGCCGGCGCCACGCCCCACCAGACGCCTTTTCGCAGGTCTGGCCGGTTCCCGTCACCCCGCCTCGGGCGTATCGCGGCGCCGCGTGCGCAGTGTCGCGTCGAGGGCGGCGGACAGCTCGGAGACCGACGGCCTGTCCGCCGGATCGGGGCGCAGGCAGCCGTCGATGGCCGCCGCCAGGGCCGGGGGCAGCCGCCGGTGTGCGCTGACGGGCGGGGCCGGTTCTTCGAGCTGCGGATACCAGTCCGCGGCCGCGCCGTCCGTGGTCGTTCCGTCCGTGGTGGTTCCGTCCACCGTGTCGCCGATGTCGAACGGGACGTCCCCGGTGGCGAGTTCGTACAGCGTGATGCCGATGCCCCAGACGTCGGCCGCCGCCGACAGGGCCCCGCCGCGGGCCTGTTCGGGCGACATGTAGCCGAACGTGCCGACGCCGGCGGGGGTGATGCCGGGCGCGTGGGCGACGCTGAGGTCGAGCACCTTCGCGCGAGCGCATTCCACCACGACGTTGGCCGGCTTCAGGTCGAGGTGCAGCAGGCCCTGACGGTGCAGGTAGTGCAGCGCGGAGCACAACTGCACGCCGAGGACCGCCACGTCCTCGGCGGCCGCCCGCCGCGGCAGCCGGTCGATGAGGTGGGCGAGCGTCTCGCCCGTCAGCGTTTCGAGTACGACGAGGGGCTCGGGCGAGGCGAAGGTCTCGTACGCGCGGACCAGGTGCGGATGCGTGAAGCGCTGGAGCCAGCGGCCCTCGCGGACCAGCCGCTCGGCCAGCCGCCCCTCGCCGCGGCGGTCGGGGCGCAGGACCTTCACGACGCACCGGCAGTCCCGCTCCCCGCTCCAGGCGTCGTACAGGTCGAGCCAGCCGGTCCGGGCCAGGTGCGACAGGACCTCGTACCCGGGCGCGGGCCTCGCACCGGGCGCGAGGGGCGGGCCCGCGGGGCGGGTCGCGGTGGTGGTCGCGAGGCTCATGACAGGACCTTCAGCGGGGAGGCGGGACCGGAGGCGGGTCCGGAGGCGGGTCCGGAGTCGGGACCGGAGGCGGGTCCGGAGCCGTTCACGCCGGGCACGCCGCCGTTCATGCGGTGCAGACGGGCGTAGACACCGCCCCGTACGAGCAGTTCCTCGTGCGTACCGCACTCGGCGACCCGGCCCCCGTCCAGCACCACCGTGGTCGTGGCGTCGCGGACGGTCAGCAGGTTGTGGGAGATCACGACCGTGGTCCGCCCGGCCATCAGCCGGCGCAGCGGTCCCATGATCCGGCGGGCCGACTCGGCGTCCAGACCGGTGGTCGGTTCGTCCAGGAGCAGTACGGGCGCGTCCCTGACCATCGCGCGGGCGATCGCCAGGCGCTGCGCCTGCCCGCCGGACAGCGTCCGCCCCCGCTGGCCCACGACGGTGTCGTAGCCCTCGGGGAGGAGCCGGATGAACCCGTCGGCGTCGGCGGCGCGCGCCGCCGCGACGATGTCCGCCTCGCTCGCGCCGGGCCGCCCGTACGCGATGTTCTCCCGTACCGTGCCGTGGAAGACGAGCGTCTCCTGGAGCACCACCGCGACGTTCTCGCGCAGTTCGGCCAGCCGCAGCTCCCGCAGATCGGTGCCGTCGAGGAGGACCGCCCCCTCGTCAGGGTCGTAGAAGCGCAGTTGCAGCTTCCCGACCGTGGACTTGCCGGCGCCGCTCGCCCCGACCAGCGCCAGCGTCGTACCGGGCCGTACGCGGAACGACACCTCGCGCAGAGCCCATCGCGCCGTGCCCGGATAGCGGAACGAGACGCCGCGGAACTCGACATCGCCCCGGGCGAGCCCGATCCTCCGGGCACGGGCGGCTTCGACCTCGGCGACCTGCGGGTGCTGGTCGAGCAGCTCGATGATGCGCTCGGCCGACGCGGACGCCGCGTAGAAGGTGTTCGTGAGCTGGGACAGGTCGCGGATCGGGCTGTAGAGCCGGCCCAGCAGGGCGACGAAGACCAGCAGCCCGCCCAGGGTGAGCTGCCCCTGCGCCAGTTTCCACGTACCCAGGCCCATCACGGCCAGTACGCCGGCCAGTTCGATCACCTCGACGATCGGGCCGTACACGGAGCGGATACGGGCCGAGACCATCGCCGCGTGGAAGCGGCCCACGCTCTCGCGGGCGAACCGGCTCTCCTCCGTCCCCTGCCGGTTGTACGCCTGCACCAGCGCGATGTTGCCGAGCGACTCCTCGGCTATCGCGCTGATCGAGCCGCTGCGCCGCCGCCGCTCTCGCGAGGCGGCCTTGATCAGCCGGGAGAAGCGCCGGGCCGCGCCCCAGAAGAGCGGCACGATCACGAGCGCGAGCAGGGTCAGGTCCCAGCTCAGGTAGAAGAGCAGGCCGAGGAAGACGCCCAACTGGACCACGTAGTAAAGGGCGTTGGCCACGCCCGAGAGCAGGAACGTCTCGATCGCGTCGACGTCGCCGGTGATGCGTGACAGTACGTCACCCAGCCGCCGCCGCTCGAAGAACCCGAGGGAGAGTCCCTGGACGTGCCGGTAGACGTCCGACCGCAGGGCCAGCAGAAAGCGTTCGCCGACCCACGTGGACAGCACGTCGTCGGCGAACTCGAGAATGCCCGAAGCGAGGACGAGCCCCAGGTAGGCGAGGGCGATCCAGAGGAACGGGCCCAGATCGCGCGGAACGAGGACCTCGTCCACCACGATCTTGAAGAGCCAGATCTCGGCCGCGTCGAGGAGCGGGCCGACCATGCTGAAGATCAGGATCGGGACCAGCCAGCGGCGGCCGCCCCGGGTGTAGGGCCAGAACCGGCGGAACGCCTCGCGCGGAGTGACGGGGGGCGCGGCGGCGACGACCGCGTCGGGGTCTTCTGCCACCGACAGCAGCCGCCGCAGTACGTGCCGCGCGACCCGTCCCATGGTGCTTACCAGTTGTTGCCATGGTGGCCGTGGTGGCCGTTGTCGTTGGTGCAGTGGCGGCGACGGTGACGGCGCCTGCCGGCGTTGTCGTCACGTCCCGAGGTCATGTCCTTCTTGCCGCGACGGCGGTGCTTTGCGGGAACGAGGTGGGTGAAGATCGCCATGAGTTTTCCTCCATGAGTTGTCTCCTGGAGAGGCTTCCACAGGGGCATACGCTCCAGAGGGCTCGGGAGATTGCCCTTTCCGGAAAAATTCACCTTCGGGAATCCCGTGGGACGTCTCCGGAACGTCTTCCGATCGGCGGTCGCGCGCCGCGGACGGGGCCCACGACCGGGTGAATCGGCCGGGTTCGGGCCGGGCTGGTATGGGATGGCCCCCGCACACCCTCATGCGATGGGAGACCCACATCATGAAGCTCCGTACCCTGGCCGTTGCGGCCTGTCTGCTCGGTGCGACGCTCGGCGGGATCGGCAGCGCCTCCGCCGACGCCACGGCCGAGGGCTACGCCATCGGCTCGCCCGGCTTCCTCTCGGGCAACGTGGTCCAGATCCCGATCCACCTCCAGCTCAACGCCTGCGGCAACAGCATCAACCTCATCGGCCTGCTGAACCCGGCCGCCGGCAACGTCTGCGTCAACTCCTGATCCACCGTGCCCGCGGTGTCACCGGTCCGTCCGGCGACACCGCGGGCGCGCCCGGTTCCTCACGGGACCCCGCGGATGCGGCGGACCAGTACCGATCCCGCCACGGCCAGAGCGCCCGCGAGCGCGTACAGCGCGGTGTACCCGCCGAAGTGCGTGACGACCGGCGCGGCGATCACCGGAGCCAGCACCTGGGGCAGCGCGTTGGCTATGTTGATGACGCCGAGGTCCCGGCCCCGGTCCTGCGCCGTCGGCAGCACGTCCGTCAGCAGGGCGAAGTCCACCGACGTGTAGACGCCGAAGCCGACCCCGAGGACCAGCGAGGCGACGACCGCCCCGGTCCAGGTCTGCCAGACGGCGAGCAGCAGGGTGGCCGCCGAGATGACCAGCCCCGCCCCGATGACGTAGACCTTCCGGCGGCCCGTGCGGTCCGAGCGGACACCGCCGACCACCACCGTGGCCAGCAGGGTGAGCGCGTTGAGCGCCGTCAGGATCAGGACGCCGGTGTCGGCGTCGCCCTCGTAGTGCACCGCGTCGGTCAGGTAGTACAGCAGGTACATCGTGCTGACGGAGTACGACAGGTTCATCAGGAAGCGCGTCAACCAGGCCCAGCCGAAGTCGGGATGGCGCCTCGGGTCGATCCAGAAGCCGGTGAGGAAGCTCCGCCACCGGAACGCGGGCCGGGCTTCGGGCCGCAGCCGCGCGTCGCGCCGCATCACCACGTACGGGACGGCCGCGAGCACCGAGAAGGCCGCGCACGCGAGGTACCCGGCGGCGATGCCGCCCGCCACCGTGGCCAGCGCGGTGCCGGCCAGGATGCCGCCGACCTGCGAAACCCCGAGCCAGCCGCCGACCAGCCCGCGCTGACGCCGCGGTACCTGGTCGGGCACGGCGGCGGTGAGCGCGGCGAAGGCCGCGTTGAGGGCCAGTTGGACCAGGCACCAGCCCGCGATCACCACGGCGACGCTCGAAGCCCGCGCGAGGACGAGCAGTCCGGCCGCCCCGCCCAGGACCCCCGCCACCACCCAGGGGATCCGCCGGCCCACCGAGGCCGTCGTACGGTCCGACAGGGCCCCGAAGACCGGGTTGGCGACCATCGAGACGGCCGCCCCCACCCCCGTCACCAGGGCGAGCGTGGCCGCCTTGTGGTCCGGGGCGAGCTGCTCCGCCTGGCGGGCCAGGAGCAGTTGGAGCGGGCCGAACCAGCCGACCCAGACCCCGAGGTTGGCGAGGGACAGCGCGCTCACCCACCGCCCGCCGGCCGGGCCCGCCGGATCGGCCGGGCCGGCGGTCTTCGCCGCCGTCCCTCCGACGGTCATCTGCCGCCCTTGATCACGTCGCGGTACCAGGCGTACGACTCCTTCGGGGTCCGCTCCAGCGTCTCGTAGTCCACGTGGACCAGCCCGAACCGCTGCCGGAACCCCTCCGCCCACTCGAAGTTGTCGAGGATCGACCAGATGAAGTAGCCGCGGACGTCGACCCCCTGCGCCATCGCCTCGTGCAGGGCGGCCAGATGGCCCTCGTGGTACGCGATCCGGCGGGCGTCGGCGATCCGCCCCGTCACCGGATCGGGGTCGTCCGCGTACGAGCAGCCGTTCTCGGTGATGTACAGCGGGGGCAGGCGGTCGCCGTAGCGCTCGCGCAGGGAGACGAGCAGCTCGCGCAGTCCGTCCGGGACCACCGGCCAGCCGAAGTCGGTCTGCGGGTACCCCTCGACCGGCCGGAACGAGAAGGGGAGGCCGGCGGGGATCTCGATGCCGCCGAACCCGGTGGCGGCGGCGGCCGGTTGCGGGGCGCCGACGAGCATCGGGTTGTAGTAGTTGATCCCGTACCAGTCCAGCGGGGCCGAGATCGTCTTCAGGTCCTCGGCCACCGGTCCGGGCAGCAGCGAGGCCAGGCCTTCGTCGGGATAGGCGCCGGTCAGGACGGGGTCGGCGAAGAGCCGGTTCGTGAGCAGGTCGTACAGCTCGGCGGCGCCGCGGTCCTCCTCGCCGTCGCCGGCCGGCCACACCGGGCTGTGCGAGGCGGCGATCCCGATCCGGCGGGCGCCCGCTGCCCGCAGCGCCTGCACGCCCAGGCCGTGGGCGAGCAACTGGTGGTGGGCCGCGGGCAGGGCGTCGAAGACGAGGCCGCGGCCGGGGGCGTGCTCGCCGAGGCCGTACCCCAGGAGGGTGACCTCGGCCGGCTCGTTGATGGTGATCCACATCGGGACGCGGTCGGCGAGCCGGTCCGCGACCACCGAGGCGTACGCCGCGAACCGCTCGGCGGTGTCGCGGTTGAGCCAGCCGCCCTTCTCCTCCAGCGCGAGCGGGGTGTCCCAGTGGAACAGCGTGGGCACCGGGGCGATGCCGGCCGTGCACAGCGCGTCGACCAGGCGGTCGTAGAAGTCCAGCCCCTTGCCGTTGACCTGCCCGTGGCCGTCCGGGAGGACCCGGGACCAGGACACCGAGAACCGGTAGGCCCCCACGCCGAGTCCGGCCATCAGGGCGACGTCCTCGCGGTAGCGGCGGTAGTGGTCGGTGGCCACGTCCGCGTGCGAGCCGTCCTTGATGCGCCCGGGCTCCTTGGTGAACGCGTCCCAGGAGGAGGGACCCCGGCCGTCGGCGGTGGGCGAGCCCTCGATCTGGAACGCCGAGGCGGAGACGCCCCAGAGGAAACCGGCGGGGAACGCGGGTACGGACGCTGTCATACGGGCTCACTTCGGTCGAGGCGTGCGCGGGCGCTGACGGCACACTGTTGGCCCGCGGCGCCCGCCCTGTCAATGGAAAGTGAACAATCCTCACCTTCTCTGGGGCAGTGCCCGAGCCGGGCGCCGGTACAAGGGGCACCCTGGAGGCATGGCCAGGGCCAACGAGAAGGTCGAGGCACTGCTGCAGGAGTACGCCGACCTGATCTCGATCAGCGGCGGCGACGCCTTCAAGGCGCGCGCGTACGAGAAGGCCGCCCGCGCCATCGGCGGCCACCCGGCCGACGTCGCCGGGCTCGACGTCAAGGGCCTGCGGGAGATACCGAACGTGGGCAAGTCGATCGCCGAGAAGGTCGTCGAGTACCTGAGCACCGGGCACGTCCCGGACATCGAGGCGCGCAGGGCCGCCGTCCCGGCCGGGGTGCGGGCCCTGACCGCCATCCCGGGGCTCGGACCCCGCAAGGCCCTCGTCCTGTACGAGGAGCTGGGCGTCTCCTCCGTCAAGCAGCTGGAGGACGCCATCCGCAAGGAGAAGCTGCGCGACCTGAAGGGCTTCGGCGAGCAGACCGAGCAGAACATCCTGCACGGGATTTCCGTACTCCGGAACGCCGACGGCCGCATCCTGCTCGGTGCCGCGATGGACATCGCCGAGCAGATCGTCGCCGAGATGGAGCGGATCCCGGGGTGCGTCCGATGCACGTACGCGGGCTCGCTGCGCCGGATGCGCGAGACCATCGGCGACATCGACATCCTGGTGGCGGCCGACACGTCCGCGCCGTTCATGACGGCCCTCGCCGAGCTCCCGTTCGTGGCCGACGTCATCGCGCACGGCGCGAAGAAGACCTCCGTCCGCACGGAGGCCGGCCTCCAGGTCGACCTGCGCGTCCTGCCGCCCGCCTCCTGGGGAGCCGGCCTCCAGTACTTCACCGGATCCAAGGCGCACAACATCCGCACCCGCGCCCTGGCGGTGCGCCAGGGGCTCAAGCTCTCCGAGTACGGGCTGTTCGACGCGGAGAGCGGCAAGAGCCTCGCCTCGGAGACGGAGGAGGAGGTCTACGCCCGGCTCGGCCTGCCCTGGATCCCGCCGACGCTGCGCGAGGACCGAGGGGAGGTCGCGGCCGGACTGCGGGGTGAACTGCCCGCCCTCGTGGCGGAGGACGACATCCGGGGCGATCTGCACACCCACACCGACCTCACCGACGGCCTCGCCTCCCTGGAGGACATGGTGGCCGCCGCTGCCGCCCGGGGCTACGCGTACTACGCGGTCACCGACCACGCGCCGGACCTCGCCATGCAGCGCATGACCGAGGAGAAGATCCTGGCGCAGCGCGAGCGGGTACGGGCGCTGGACCGCACGGTGCGCGGGATGCGGCTGCTGCACGGCACCGAACTCAACATCGGCCCGGACGGCGGCCTGGACTGGCCCGACTCCTTCCTGGCCGGCTTCGACCTGTGCGTGGCCTCCGTGCACTCCCACTTCGGCCAGAGCCGGGCCGCGATGACCCGGCGCTTCATCCGGGCCTGCGAGAACCCGTACGTCCGCGTCATCGGCCACCCCACCACCCGGCGGATCGGCCGGCGTCCGGGTGTGGACGCCGACTTCGACGCCGTGTTCGAGGCCTGTGCGCGGACGGGGACCGCCCTGGAGATCAACGCGCATCCGGAGCGGCTCGACCTCGGCGACGAGGACATCCTGCGGGCCAGGCGCCACGGGGTGAAGTTCGCGGTGAACTCGGACGCGCACGCCACGACGCACCTGCCGTACCTGCGCTACGGGGTGGGCACGGCGCAGCGCGGCTGGCTCACCAAGGACGACGTCATCAACACCTGGCCGTGGACCCGCTTGCACCGCTTCTTGCAGGGCAAGCGGGCCTGACACCCCCTGGCGGCTCGTCCTACGGCCGGCCGGCCCAGGCCGTGAGGGCCTCGTACCGCTCGGTCCGGCGGGCCGCGGAGCAGGCGGTCCGGGTGGCCCAGGCGATGTGCCCGTCGGGGCGGACGAGGACCTCGGCCACCCCGTCGAGGCGGGCGTGGCGGGCGCCGTCCGAGGTGACCGAGGTGACCGAGGTGACCCGGTCGGCCCATCCCTCCCCGGTGTCGAAGCCCCGCTCCTGCGCGAGGTTCAGCAGGACGAAGCGGCCCTCGTGGAGCAGCTCGTACACCCGGGAAGCGGGGGAACCGGCGATGCCCAGCGGGATGTCCGGCATCCGCGTGCCCACCAGGGGATCGGCGCCGGGGCCGGTGGCCGGGTATCCGATGCCGAGCGCGGAGACCAGCCCGGCGAGCCGGCGGTTGACCTCCTCGATGCCGAGCAGTTCGTCGAGCAGTCTGCGCAGGGCCGCGGCGGGCCGCTGGTACGAGGGGACCAGCGTCAGCTCCGCCAGCAGGGTCTGGACCTCGGTGTTCTCGGTGACGGCCACGCCCACCGGGTGCCGCTCCCCGTGGTACGTGTCGAGCAGCCCCGACGGCGCCCACCCGTGGATCTCGGCGGCCAGCTTCCAGCCCAGGTTCATCGCGTCCTGGAGCCCGGTGTTGAGCCCCTGGCCGGCCGCGGGGAAGTGGATGTGCGCCGCGTCCCCCGCCAGCAGCACGCGCCCGGACCGGTAGCGCTCGGCGAGCCGGGTGGCGTTGCCGAACCGGGACAGCCACCGGGGCCGGCCGATCCCGCAGTCGCTCCCGCAGATCCGGATCAGGGACTCGCGGAACTCCTCCACGGTGACCGGCTCGGCGGCGGGCGTCCGCATCCGCTCCGGGTCGATCAGGACGAACCGGGTCAGGCCCCCCTCCAGCGGGACGGCCAGTACGCCCTCGGCGCGCGCCTGCCCGAGGCTCTCGAGGTCGGCCACCGCGAAGTCGCCGAGGATCCCGGTCAGCGTCTCGTCCGTGCCGGGGAAGCC
This sequence comes from Streptomyces sp. NRRL S-244, assembly GCF_000717915.1. Classification (GTDB taxonomy): domain Bacteria; phylum Actinomycetota; class Actinomycetes; order Streptomycetales; family Streptomycetaceae; genus Streptomyces. The sequence goes on along the minus strand of NZ_JOCX01000015.1, from coordinate 230,936 downwards.
GATGCCGGCCTCGTGCCGCACGATGCTGCGCCCGCCGTCGCAGCCGACCACGTAGGAGGCGCGTACGGTCCGGGCTCCGCCCGGGCCGTGCACGTCGACGTCCACGCCGTCCGGGTCCTGGCGCAGCCCGGTGGTCTCGCGCCCGCGGTGGATCTCCACGCCGAGCTCGCGCGCCCGCTCCTCCAGCAGGGCCTCCGTACGGGCCTGGGCCAGGAACAGGGTGTACCCGTGGCGGCTGTCGAGGGCGGCGAAGTCCAGCCGGGTGCCGAGGCCGGCGAAGTGGCAGCCGGGAACGGTCCGGCCGAGCGCGAGGAACCGGTCGGCCAGCCCGCGCTGGTCCATCAGCTCGACACTGCGCGGGTGCAGGGTCAGCGCGCGCGAATCCAGCTGCGGAGCGTCCCGCCGCTCCACGATCCGGGTCCGTACGCCGGCCAGCGCGAGCTCGCAGGCGAGCATCAGGCCGGTCGGCCCGGCGCCCACGACGATCACATCGGTGTCCATCGGGAACCTCTTCTCTGGGTCTTCCCTATTTAGTGAACGGCGTTCACGTGAACGCCGTTCACTATAGTGAGGTCCATGAGCACACCGTCAATCCCGTCCTCCGCCGACGCGGCCCGCCCCCCGGCCCGGGGCAGGCCCCCGAGACTGGACCAGGCCCGTACCGTGGAGGCCGCCCTGGTGCTGCTGGACGAATCCGGACTGGACGCGCTCACCATGCGGCGGCTGGCCGACGCGGTGGGCGTCCGGGCCGGGGCGCTCTACCGGCACTTCGCCACCAAGCAGGACCTGCTCACCGCCATGGCCGAACGGATGCTGGCGGGCTGCTCCACCCCGCCGCCGGACCCCGACTGGAGCGGACGCCTGACGGCCCTGGCCCGTCGGATGCGTACGGCGCTCCTCGCCCATCGCGACGGGGCACGGGTCTACGCCGGAACCCACTCGACCGGCGCGAACACCCTCGGCTTCGCCGAGACCCTCATCGGGGTCCTGAGCGAGGCGGGCTTCGGTCCGAAGGAGGCGGCGCGCACCGCGATGACGGTCGTCCACTTCACCGTCGGACACACCCTGGAGGAGCAGGCCGCCCTCCAGCCCGGCGATCAGGGGCCCGCGGACCCCGAGCGGCTGCGCGAAGCGGTGACGGCGGCGCGCTACCCGCACCTCACCGCGGCCCTGCCCGTGCTGACCAGCGCCGATTTCGCGACGCAGTTCGAGTTCGGCCTGGGCCTGCTGCTCCAGGGGCTGCGCGCATTGCACCGGCCCGAGCGCGAGTGAGAACGCGGCCGGCCCGCCCCCGGGGATCGGGGGCGGGCCGGGGTGCGTGCGGGGTGGGTCAGTTGTTCTGGGCGGCGTCCGAGTCCGCCTGGGCGGCCGCGCTCTCGGCGTCGTCCAGCTTCTGCTGCATGTCCTTGACCGTGGCCTCGTCGGCGCCGCTCACGGACTGGGCGCCGCCGGGCTTGGCGCTCGCGCCGGGCGAGCAGCCGGTGAGCACCAGCGCCGTCGCCGCGGCCAGGGTGGCGAGCGCCGCGGCGGCACGGCGGCGCGAGGTCGCTCGGGTCACTTGGACTCCTGCGCGGAGCACCAGGTGCTGACGGCCTTCAGGTCGTCCTGCCGCTTCTGGAGGGTGGGCAGCAGGCTCTTGCGGAAGGTCAGGCGGTCGTTCAGGTAGGTGTGGACCTCCGTGTGGCCGGCGGTCTGGGCGTTCGCTACGCGCTGCTCCAGGCGGGCGACGGAGCCGGGGACGGTGGCATCGCCCTTGAGCCGGCCGATGGCCGTGCTGACGCGGGTCTCCGTCTTGGGCAGGCGCTTGCAGATCGCCTTGGCCCCGTCGCCCTTCGGCGCGGACTTGGCCGTCTTCGGCGCGGCGGGCGCGGGGCTTGCCGATTCGGCCTGCGCGGGAGCGGCGGAGATCAGGGCGCCGGCCAGCGCGAGGGCGCCGATCGCGGCGGCGGCGGTCCTACGGTTCGGGAGCATGGCTGTATCCCCTTCGGTACGAGCGGGCCGGCTCACTGGCGGCCGACCCGTCCGGACGGTAGGGGGTGTCTTTGTGGAAACTTTGTGAGTCCGCGGGGGCCGTCGGCCGGCGGCCGGCGTCCTCAGTCGCCCCTGGAGATCCAGTCGCGTCGCTTCGGCAGCCGCAGGGTCGGGGAGTCCGCCGCCGACAGGGGCAGGCGCACCTCGAAGCGGGTGCCCGCGCCGCCGGGCGGCGTCCCGATCCTGACCGTGCCCCGGTGCAGCGCGACCTGCTGGGCGACCAGTGTCAGCCCGAGCCCGGAGCCGGGGCTGCCGGGGCGGTGGTGGAACCGCCGGAAGACGGCCTCCCGCTCGCCGGACGGGATGCCGGGCCCCGCGTCGTCCACGGTGAGCACCGCGTACCCGCCCTCCGCGTGCAGCCGTACCGCGATCCTGGCCGGCTCTTGCGGCCGGTGGCCGTGTACCGCCGCGTTGCCCAGCAGGTTGGCGAGCAGGATGGCCAGTCCGGCATCCCATCCGAACACCCTCAGCTCCGCGGGGAGTTCCGCCTCCAGCCGCGCCTCGGGATGGCGGCGGGCACTCTCGCCGACCACGGTGTCCACCAGCTCGGACAGGTCGAGGGAGGCGAACGCCGACACCTCCACCAGATCGCCCCGGGCGAGCATCCGCAGGGCCGTGAGCAGGTCCAGCAGGCGGGCGTGGTCGCGCTGCAAGTCCCGTACGATCTCGGCCCGTTCGGCGGGGGAGAGGTCGGGATGGGCGGCCAGGACGTCCAGGTCGGTCCGCATGCTCATCAGCGGGGTGCGCAGCTCGTGGGAGGCGGCGGAGGAGAACGAGCGGGCGGTGTCCAGCGCCTGCGCCGTACGGGCGGCCTGCTCCTCGTACCGGGCCAGCAACTGGCCGATGGCACTGGACAGTTCGTCCACCTCGGCGATGTTCACGGGCGCGCCGGCGAAGGCGGCCGCGCCCGCGCGCGGGTCGAGTTCGGCGGCCCGGCGGCTCAGCCTGCGTACGGAGGCGGTGGCGCGGCCGGCCAGCCCGTACGCGAGCAGCCCGGCGACCGGCGCCGCCAGCAGGGCCACCAGCAGGACCCGGCGGCGTACGGCGACGACCTGCGGGTCGGCGGCCGAGGCCGGGGTGAACAGCCAGAGCGTGCCCGGCGCGGGCCCGGCCACGGGGACGGTCAGCACCCGCCAGGCGCGGCCCTTGGCGCGGACGGTGACCGGTCCGTCCGGGGTCTGCTCGGGCAGCCGCACCGGGTCGGCGGGCTGCGGGCCGCCCTCCAGGACGACGGTTCCGTCCGCCGTGCGGACGCGCAGGCCGGCGTCGAGGACGTCGCCGAGCACCTTGCGGTGCTGGTTCTGCTCCACCTTCGGCTTCCCGTTGCGGTCGGCCGTGAGCAGCGTCTTGACGTCCGGGAGGACGGCGGAGGCCCGGTCCTGGAGCCGGGTGTCCTGCTGCTGGTGGAGATCGCGGCTGACCAGCCCGAGCACCAGCAGGCCGGCGGCGAGCACCAGCAGGGGCACCACCACCGTCACCGAGAGGGCGATGCGGGTCGCGAGCTTCACGACCCGCTCTCCCGGGCCCCGGGGACGCGCAGGACGAAGCCGACGCCGCGCACGGTGTGGATCAGGCGCGGGCGCCCGCCCTCCTCCAGCTTGCGGCGCAGATAGCTGACGAAGGTGTCGACGGCGTCGCTGCGGACCTCGAAGTCGTAGCCCCACACCCGGTCCAGCAGCTGGTCCCGGGTGAGGACGATCCCGGCGTTGCGCACCAGCTGGAGCAGGAGCTCGAACTCGCGCCGGGTGAGGTGGAGTTCGGCCTGACCGTGGTGTACCTGGCGGCGGGCCTCGTCGAGCACGAGGGGGCCGGCGCGCAGTACGTCCGAGGCGGGAGCGGGGGCCGGGCGGCGCCGCAGCAGGGCGTGCAGGCGCAGGACGAGCTCCTCCAGGGCGAACGGTTTGACCAGGTAGTCGTCGGCGCCGGCCTGCAGTCCGGCGATCCGGTCCGTGACCTCGTCGAGGGCCGACAGCATCAGGACGGGAGTCTCGTCGCCGCGGGCGCGCAGGCCGCGGCAGACCTCCGTGCCGGTCAGGCCGGGCATCGACACGTCCAGTACGAGGACGTCCGGGGCCTGGTCGCCGAGCAGGGCGAGTGCGGCGGGCCCGTCCTCGGCGAGCAGCACGGTGAAGCCGCTCAGCCGCAGCCCGCGCTCCAGGGAGCGGCGGATGGCGGCGTCGTCGTCCGCCACCAGTACCCGTCCGGTGGTTGTACTGCCGGTGCCGGTCACACTGCCCTCCTCGCGCGCGGCCCCGTCGCGGAGGCCGGGGCGACCATCTCACGGCCGCCGGACCGCCCGGAAGGCGGGGTGCGCGGGGCCGGTCTCCTCGCGCAGGCTCGCGGCGAGGTGCCCGCTGGTGTCCCGCAGGGCGCGGGGGACGCGGGGGCCGCGTTCGATGGTGCGGGTCGTGCGCGCCAGGGCGTTCAGGGCGCGGACGGAGCCGATGTCCGGGACGGACCCGACCAGGCCGGACAGCCACGCGTCCGTCTCGCGCCAGGCGCCGGCCCGGGCGAGTACGGAGGCCAGCTCGGTGGAGAACAGCGACCGGTAGGCGGGTGCGTCACCCGCGGCCGCCGCCTCGTGCAGGAGGGACGCGGCGCCGTCGAGATCCCCCAGGTCGGCGAGGGCCAGACCGTGGTGACCGTCGAGCTCCGACCGGTCGAACCACCAGGTCCAGGACGGATCGCGCTCGCAGGGCCCGTCCGCCAGGAGTTCCCGGGCCGCGGCGAGGGACCGCAGCGCCCGCCGGCCCTGCCGGAGCCGGGCCCGGGCGCGTGCTTCCCGTACGTGGAAGATGGCGGCCACCCGGGCCGGCAGGTCCCGGCCGGCCAGGACCGACGAGGAGATGCGCAGCGATGTGGCGGGGCGCCCGAGGTGCTCCTCCTGCAGGCACAGCACGGACAGGACGAGCAGCTCGACGGAGCGGGCCTCCTCGGGGAGGGTGCGGGCCAGGGCGAGTGCCCGGCGGCTGAGCCGCTGAGAGATCCCGTGCCGCTCGGCGTCGAAGAGCATCCAGGCGGCGACCTGTAAGAGCTCCATCAGCGCCGACCGTTCGGCTGCGCAGGAGCTCCGGAGCGGGCGTCGGCCGGTGGCGGCGACGGAGGCCACGGCCCGCAGTGCCGCCGGGGCGGCCCGGCGGGCCCCCGCCGTCCGGTCCGTTTCGAGGAGCTCCGCGGTGAGTGCGGCAACGTGTTCCATGGTCCAAGCCTGCGGCCTGCCGTACGCGGCGAACGACGGCATTTCCGCACCCGGCATGATGGGGGCCGAGAAAGCCGCCGATGCGGCACCACCGCCACCCGAGGAGGAGCGGCATGTCCGCCCGGCCCACGCCGTATCCCGAACGCCCCGCGCAGGCCCCGGTCACCGGGGGCGGCCTCGCGGAGCTCCTGCGCAGGGTCCGCTACGAGGTCCTGCCGGCGAAGGCCACCGAGGACAAGGTCCTGGCGCACGTCCCGGCCGGTGTACCGGTCACCGTCACCGCCTCCCCGGCCAAGGGCATCGGCCCGACCCTGGACCTCGCCACCCGCCTGGCCGGGCACGGCTACCGGGTCGTCCCGCACCTGCCGGCCCGGCAGATCACCGACGCCGGCCACCTCACGGACATCGTGGACCGGCTGGTCGCCGCCGGCATCGACGACGTCTTCGTACCGGCCGGCGACGCCGACCCGCCGGCCGGGGCGTACGACGCGGCCCTGCCCGTACTGCGCCGGCTCGGCGAGCTGGGCAGCCCGTTCGCGCACGTCGGCATCACCGGATACCCGGAGAGCCATCCCCTCATCGACGACAAGGTCACCGTGCGGGCGATGCGGGACAAGCAGCCGCACGCGACGTACATCGTCAGCAACCTGTGCTTCGACCCGGCGACCCTGAGGCAGTGGATCGGGCGGGTACGGGGCCGGCAGATCGTGCTGCCCGTGCACGTGGGGGTCGCCGGCCCGGTCGAGCGCACGAAGCTGCTGGCCATGGCCACGAAGATCGGCGTGGGGGAATCCGCCAAGTTCCTGACCCGGCACCCCTCGTGGTTCCTGCGCTTCGCGGCGCCCGGCGGCTACTCCCCGGAACGGCTGCTGCGCCGCAGCGCCCCCGCCCTCGGAGCGCCCGGGGCGGCGGTGGCCGGTCTGCACCTGTTCACGTTCAACCAGATCGCCGAGACGGAGCGCTGGCGCCGCGCGATGCTGGACCGCGTGGGCGGCTGAGCGGGGCGCGACCCGTCGTCGCGCATCGTCGTACATCTCGAATTCGCCTGACTCGACCCGGACTTGGATGCTGCCCCGCTAGCGTTCGCCTCGGTGCCCGGATCTACATGTACAGGTCAGGAGATGATGTGCGCAGCCTGCTGTCACCGACGAGGACGATGAACGAAGGGGCCGGGGCCGAGGCCCCCCGCGCGGGGCGGCGGTGGGCCGGATTCCGCCGGACCGCGACCACCGCCGGGCTCGGGGCCGCGGCGCTCGTGCTGGCCCTTCCGGCCGTCGCGGTCGCCGACGTGATACCGGCCCTGCCGCAGAACGCGGACGGCCTCGAACAGACCTTCTCGCCCGCCTTCGACTACGACGGGGACGGCTGCTACGCCACCGCCGCGATCAGCAGCAGCGGCGTGCTCAACCCCGGGCTCAAGCCCGGGGGAGCGGTGAACGGCCACTGCCGTGACCTCGTACAGCTGCAGAACTCCAACACGTACTCCCGCGCGAAGTGCAACAACGGCTGGTGCGCCGTCATGTACGCGGGCTACTTCGAGAAGGACCAGGCCACGCTCGGCCCCTTGGCCATCGGGCACCGGCACGACTTCGAGCACGTGGTGGTCTGGATCAAGGACAACGAGGTCCAGTACGTGTCGACTTCGCAGCACAGCGGCTGGAAGTGGTACCCGCGCTCGCAGGTCCGCTTCGACGGGACCCATGCCAAGGTCGTCTACCACAAGGACGGCGCCTCGACGCACTTCTACCGCCTGGCCAACGGCAACGACGAGCCGGCCGAGAACCACACCGGCAACTGGTTCTACCCGCGCCTCGTCGGCTGGAACGGCTACCCGGCGGGCCTGCGCGACAAGCTCATGACCGCCGACTTCGGCTCGGCCACCATCAAGATCACCGACGGCCGCTTCAACGACGCCCTGAACGCCTCGAAGCCCCCGATCCCCTTCGACCCCTACGCATGACGCCCGGCCGGAACGTGACGGGGCCCGGGAGCACATCCAGCTCCCGGCCTCCGGCTTGCCACCCATTGCGCACACCGGCGGCGTTGAAGAGTCGCGGATCATTCTGAGATCGACGTGCTGGGTTTCACGGGGCCGCCTCCGACGCGTCCAGCACCGGAAGCGTCGAACAGCCGCGCCAGCGTCCCCGCCCACGCACGCGGCCCGCTCCGCCGCCGGGGTGGGCGGGGGAACGGGCCGTGAGTGGAGCGGGGGTGCGACGGGGTCAGACCGCCGGGGACGGGTACGTCGGGTACTCGACGCCGGAGACGTGCTGGACGACCCGGATGACCTGGCACGAGTAGCCGAACTCGTTGTCGTACCAGAGGTACAGGATCGCGTTGTCGCCGTCGACCTTGGTGGCGCCGGCGTCGACGATCGACGAGTGGCGCGAGCCCACGAAGTCCATCGACACGGCGTCGGGCGCGGTCGTGAAGTCGATCTGGCGCTTCAGCGGGGAGTTCAGCGAGACGTCGCGGAGGTAGTCGAGGACCTCCTCGCGGGTGGTCTCGCGGCCGAGGCGCAGGCTCAGGATCGCGATCGAGACGTCCGGGACGGGGACGCGGATCGAGCTGCCGGTGATCGGCGCCTTGAGGTCCGGCAGCGCCTTCGCGACGGCCGAGGCGGCACCGGTCTCGGTGATGACCATGTTGAGCGGCGCGGAGCGGCCGCGGCGGTCGGCCTTGTGGTAGTTGTCCAGCAGGTTCTGGTCGTTGGTGAACGAGTGGACGGTCTCCACGTGGCCGCGCAGCACGCCGTACTCGTCGTCCATGGCCTTCAGCGGCGGGACGATCGCGTTCGTGGTGCAGGAGGCGCAGGACAGGATCTGCTCGTCGGGCTTGATCGTGTCGTGGTTGACGCCGTGCACGATGTTCGGGACGTCGCCCTTGCCCGGAGCGGTCAGGACGACCTTGTCGATACCGGGGCGCAGGTGCTTGGAGAGGCCCTCGCGGTCGCGCCACTTGCCGGTGTTGTCGATGAGGATGGCGTCCTTGATGCCGTACGCCGTGTAGTCGACCTCGCTCGGGTCGTTGGCGTAGATCACCTTGATCGCGTTGCCGTTGGCGATGATCGTGCTGCTCGCCTCGTCCACCGTGATCGTGCCCTGGAACTGGCCGTGGATGGAGTCGCGGCGCAGCAGCGAGGCGCGCTTGACCAGATCGGCCTCGCCGCCCCCGCGGACGACGACGGCGCGCAGGCGCAGCCCGTTGCCGGAGCCGGCCTTCTCGATCAGGAGGCGGGCGACGAGGCGGCCGATCCGGCCGAAGCCGTACAGGACGACGTCGCGGCCCTCGCCGCGCTCGATCTTGTTGGCACCGGTGGCCCCGGCGACGGCCTCGGCGGTGAAGCGCTCCACCGACAGGCCCCGGTCGTCGGCCTTGTAGGTGGCGGCGAGCATGCCGATGTCGATCTGGGAGGGGCCCAGGTCCAGCGTGGTGAGCGCCTGCAGGAACGGCAGGGTCTCCGTGACGGAGAGCTCCTCGCCGGCTATCTGGCGGGCGAATCGGTGCGTCTTCAGGATGCTGACCACCGACTTGTTCACCAAGGAGCGGCTGTGCAGCAGGATCGTCACGTCCTGCTCGCGGTGCAGCTTCCCGATGATCGGGATCATCGACTCCGCGATCTCCTCGCGGTTTTTCCAGTTGGTGAACGAGTCGTCATTGACAGTCACAGGTTTATCTTTCGAGCTAGGCGGCGCTCACATGCTAACCCCACGCCACTTTGACCACTCAAGGGGTACCGCCTGGGTGTCTGTTTGGGGTGGTATGTCGCATTCATCCCTGGGTGATCCTCCGAGTGGTCCACGCGCACGCGAAAGAGGGCGGGGAGGGAGGCGGGGGGAGGAGCGAGAGAGGCGGCATCCCGTCGCGGAGGCCGACGGGCCGTCCGGGGGGCGCAGGGGTGAAGACGTACCCATCATGACAGGTCAGAGGGTGTTTTCGTAGGACCAAGGGCACAGTCGATTGCCCTTGTTTGGGCCCCTGTGCGGCTTTGAGAATCACCGTCATGAATCACTCGGCGAACATCAATCACGACGCAGTCCTCCGAGCCCGGGTCGCCCTCCTCGGATCGGCGAAGCCGCCGGTCCGCGAGCGGGTCGCGGCCTACCGCGTCCTGGTCCAGGTGAGCCCCCTGGCCTATCTGCCCCTGCTGTCCGCCGCACTGTGGAAGTACAGCCGCTACGAGTTCGCACACCGGCCGGAGATCGCGCTGGCCCTGCGCGCCGAGTCCGTCGCCGCCGCGCGGCGCATGTGCGCGCTGGAACCCGGCTGGGGCGATCTTCTCGTCACCGCGCTGACCAACTACCGGGAGCTGTTGATCCTCATGGACCGGCGGGACGAGCTCCGCGCGGTGGAGGAGGAGATCGTGCGTATGCGGTCCGAAGGGCTGTAGCCGCCCGCCGACGGGTGCCCGGGCCGGCGCTGCGGCCGGTCCGGGGCACCCGCGTACGAGGTCAGCCGCGTACGGGGTGAGCCGTGTACGGGGCGGTCAGCCGGCGATCGGGTACATGGTTCCCCGGCGCCCCTCCGCCGAGGTCAGCCACTCCAGCTTCTCCGCCGTGTCGGTGGCCGGCAGCGGGGTGTGCAGCACGATCGAGAGGTCGGGCCGGGCCGGTACGCGCAGCTGCGTCGACTCGACGAACAGCGTCCCCACGACGGGGTGCTCGATCTCCTTGCGCATCTGGCCGCCGGGCCGGATGTCCCGCTGGTCCCACAGCACCGCGAACTCGGGGCTGAGCTCCCGCGCTTCCTCGATGACGGCCCGGAACCCCTCGTCCTCGGGCCACTCCGAGCTCGCCGCCCGGTACTGGGCGACCACGTTGCAGGCGTTCTCCTCCCAGTGCCGCGAACGGGCCTTGTAGATGGGGTCGGTGAAGAACGCGATGAGGCAGTTCTGCACGATCTCCGGGCGCATCCCGAGTACGAGCGCGGCCGAGTCGTTGTAGAGAACCGTGTTCCAGTACGCGTCCATGATGTGCGCGGGGAACGGCATCCAGGCGTCGATCAGCCGCTTCAGCCCCTGGCACATGTCCCGGTCGGCGGGCGCCACTTCGAGCGCGGGCGGGTTGAGCCCCGCCAGTACGTAGAGATGCCGGCGCTCGGCGCTGGACAGCTTGAGGACCCGGCCCACGGAGTCGAGCACCTGCGGGGACACCGTGATGTCGCGGCCCTGTTCCAGCCACTGGTACCAGGACACCCCGACCCCCGCGAGCACGGCGACCTCCTCCCGGCGCAGGCCCGGGGTGCGGCGCCGGGCCCCGCCGTCGGGCAGGCCCGCCTCCGTGGGGGTGACCCGCGCCCGTCTGCTCATCAGGAACTCGCGCAGCTCGGAACGGCGGTGCTTGTCGATCGGTGTAGCCACTCAATCCCCCTGTCGGCTGCCTGGTGGTGCCACCAACAGGATAAGTTCCCACTCTCCACGGGCATTCCCGGACCGCGAGGGTGTGGCCATGGCGATCGATTCTCAGACAGCAACAACAACAACGACGACAGCGACGGCGGCGACGGCGGCGACGGCGGCGACGAGGACCGCGACCCGCGACCTCGGGGCCGCAGCCCCCGGGAGCGAACGGCTCACCGGCCGGGCCAAGCTGGTCCTCTTCGTGCTCTGCGCCGCCCAGTTCATGGTGGCGCTCGACTTCTCCGTACTGAACGTGGCCCTGCCCGTCCTCGGCAAGGACCTGGGCCTGAGCCAGTCGGCCCTCCAGTGGGCGGTCACCGCCTTCGCGCTCCCCTCCGGCGGCTTCCTCCTCCTCTTCGGCCGGATCGCCGATCTGTACGGCAGGAAGAAGCTGTTCCTGATCGGCCTCGCCCTCTTCGGCGCCGCCTCGCTGCTGGCCACCCTGGCCTGGGACCCGGCGTCCTTCCTGGCCGGGCGCGCCCTCCAGGGCCTCGGCGCGGCGGTCATCGTGCCGACCGGCATGTCCCTGCTGACCACGACCTTCCCCGAGGGCCCGCTGCGCGACAAGGCCCTCGGCATCTCCGGCACCCTGCTCTCCCTCGGCTTCACCATCGGCATGGTCCTCGGTGGCGTCATGACCGACACCCTCGGCTGGCGCTCCACGATGGGGCTGCTCTCGGTCACCGCGGTGATCGTGCTCGCCCTCGCCCCCGGCCTGCTGCCCGAGTCGCGCACCCCCGACCGGCCGCGCCTGGACGTACCCGGCGCCGTCACCGTCACCGGCGGTCTGCTCGCGCTCATCTACTCCCTGTCCACGGCCGCCCAGCGCGGATTCGGCGGCGTGGACGTGTGGGGCACGCTGCTCGCCGGCCTGGCCCTGCTCGTCGCCTTCGCCGTGGTCGAGTCCAAGAGCCCGGCCCCGCTGGTCTCGCTGCCGATGCTGAAGCGGCGCACGATCGCCTGGGGCAACATCGGCGGTCTGGTGACCTTCTCGATGATGTCGACGGTCATCTTCGTCCTGACCCTGTACCTCCAGGAGACGCTGGGGCTGTCCTCCTTCCGGACCGGTCTGGTCTTCGGCATCCAGGGCGTCGCCTCCGCCTTCGCCGGCTCGTACGCACCGAAGGTCATCGGCCGCTTCGGCGCCCGGCGCACCCTGACCGGCTCGCTGCTCGGCCAGGGGCTGCTCACCGCCGCGCTGCTCACCGTGGGCGCCGAGTCGGGCGCGCTCGTGGCGACGGTCGCGGTCTCGCTGGCCAGCATGTTCCACCTCGGAGCGATCATCTCGTACGGGCTCACCGTGACGAGCGGCGTGCCCGACGCGGAGCAGGGGCTGGCGACCGGCCTGGTCACCACCACGCAGCAGGTCGGCCTCACGATCGGGATCCCGCTGCTCGGTGTCCTCGCCACCACGCAGGGCTCGCTCTTCGGCGGGGTCCGTACGGTCCTGGTGATCGACGCGGCGATCGTGGTCGCGGCGGCGGTCCTGGTGGGCCTCGGACTGGGCCTGGGCGGCGGCCGTTCGCGCAAGGCCTGACCGGGATCGGCATCGGGATCGGTATGTCGGGGACCGGGGACCGGAAGCGGAGGGCACCCTCCGCGGACCGGTCCCCGTCCGGCGTCCGGTGTCCGGCCGCGGCGATTCCCGTGCGGCGATCCCGTGGCCCGGGCCGCTCGTACCGGATGATCGGGCCGGACGGTCAGGGGACAGGCGTACGCGGAACACGGGAAGCGGAGAATGCCGATGCGACAGCGGATTCCGCTTCCGACCACAGTCCTGACCACGGTCCTGGCCGCGACGGCCCTGGCCACTCTGCCCGGGTGTGGCGGCCCGCCGCCGCTGCGCGGCGCCCCGGCCGCGTCCGCGTCCGCATCCGCCTCCGGGTCGATCCGGGCCCCTCAGGACTTCTCCCGCCAGGTCGACGTGGGCGGCGGCCGAAGGCTCTGGCTGAGCTGCAAGGGGAGCGGCAGCCCCACGGTCGTCCTGGAATCGGGGCTGCACGATTCCTCCGACACCTGGAGCCTCACCGACACCCGCCCGCCCGTCCCCAAGTCACCGGCGGTGTTCCCGGGCGTCGCGGCCTTCGCGCGGGTGTGCACGTACGACCGGCCCGGAACCATCCGCTACGCGAACCCGCCGGCGCTCACCACCCGCAGCACTCCGCAGACCGGCACGCGCTCCCTCGCCGCCATGGCCGCGGACCTCGACCGGGTGCTGACGGCGGCGCACGTGCCCGGACCGTACCTGCTCGTCGGCCACTCGTTCGGCGGAATGATCACCCGTCTGTACGCGCAGCGGCATCCGGAGATGACGGCCGGCCTCGTCTTCGTCGACGCGTTCGGCACGAACATGAAGCCGTACTTCGGCGCGCAGTGGCCCGCGTACGTGAGGCTGCTCAACAATCCCGGTACGCGTTTCGACGCCGACCCGGGGTTCGAGAAGGGCGACATCGACGGCGCGGTCGGCGCGGTGCGGGCGGCGAAGCCGCTGCCGAAGGTACCGATGGCCGTGCTCAGCAAGACGGAGCCCTTCGCGGCCCCGGCCGGGACTCCGAAGGTCCTCCTCGCACCGCTGGAGCGCGCCTGGCCCGCGGTCCAGCAGGGACTGGTGGAGCTGGGGGAGCAGTCCCCGCACCTCCTGGCCACCGGAAGCGACCACTACGTGCAGCTGCACGACCCGGACCTGACGATCAGCGCCATCCGGCTGATCGCGGGCCGGATCCGCGCCGGTCGGTGACTTTCCGGCCGTTCCCGGCCGTCAGGGCCTCAAGCCCGCATCCACCGGGGAGGGTTCCCCGGGGAGGCGGGCGCGGGGGAGGGTACGGGCTCCGGGCCGCGCAGGTGCAGGTTGCGGACGGTGGCCGCGGTCTCCCGTTCGAAGTGCTCCCAGGAGATCAGCCGCCGCCACGCCGGATCCGGCCGCCCCGGCACGGTGGCCCCCCGCGCCGCCCACTCCCGGGCGAGCTGCTCGAAGAGCGGGGAAGACACGGCCGCGTGGGCCGGCTGCCGCGGGGCGGGGACGTACGGGGAGCGGTCGTGGTCGCCGTCATCCGCAGCTGCCCGGTGTCGCGCCGTGGTGGCGAGCGTGGAGCGCGTCGTCGTCATGCCTGCGCAAACGATTCGCTGGCCGCCGGGGACACGGATGGCCGGGTGCCGGAGGCGGAGTGCCTGGTCGGACCGGCTATTCCTCCTGGTAGGAGTGGCGCTGCTCCGTCCAGGGGTCGGCGATGTTGTGGTACCCGCGCTCCTCCCAGAAACCGCGCCGGTCGGCCGTCATGTACTCGATCGCGCGCAGCCACTTCGGCCCCTTGTAGCCGTAGAGGTGCGGGACGACCAGGCGCAGCGGGAACCCGTGCTCGACGGTGAGGGGCTCGCCGTCGTGGTGGGTGGCCAGAACGGTCCGGCCGGAGGTGAAGTCGCCGAGGCGCAGGTTGGCGCTGTACCCGTACTCCGCCCAGGCCATGACGTGCGTGACCTGCGGGGCCGGGGGAGCGAGCTCCAGGATCGTCCGGGCGGCGACCCCGAAGAACTCGTGGTCCGTGGAGGTCGTACCCGAGGCGCAGTGCAGGTCGGTCTCGATGGTGACGCAGGGCAGCGCCGAGAGTTCGTCGAACGACCAGGCGTACTTGTCGCCCGTGGCGGTCGCGCCGAAGACCTGGAGGGACCAGCGCTCGGGGCGGAACTTCGGGACCGGGCCGTAGTGGGAGACGGGCCAGCCCTTGGCGAGGCGTTGGCCCGGAGGCAGGTGTGCGGTTCCCACGAGGTCGTCGTCCTGTTCGCTGGAGATTGCCCTTCCCCTCATTATGGCCGGTCCCGCGCATTCGCAATGGCGCGCCGAATCCCTTCGAAAGGAAACCACGGACTGTGCGGTTTCGGCCCCGCGGGCCGGAAGTCCGTGGGCCGGCCATCGATCGATTTGGCGGTGCGTTCCTCTTGTCTCATCATGTGAACAGACATCAGGTTAGCGCCGCGCTCGCCAACTGTGCGCATCGTCCGCATTGTTGACTGATCAACGGATGAGAGTGGTGTGAGTTCCACCACTCCCCGAAGCGCGCGCCGCCTGTATCCCGCCTATTCCAACTTTCATCTTCATCTTTCGAGGTAAAGGCAGCATGCCCGTCCAGCAGTTTTCAGACCTCGTGCGTTTCGCCCGCGACCGTTCCCCTTTCTACGCCGAGCTCTACGCGGATCTGCCGCCGGACGTGAGCCGGATCACCGACGTGCCCGTCGTGGACCAGGACGCGTTCTGGGCCGCCAACACCCTGAGCGACAACCGCGTCCTGACCGCCCCCCTCGGGGAAGCGGTCGTGTTCAAGACGGGCGGCACCACCGGCACGCCGCGGTTCTCCTGCTACACCCGTGAGGAATGGCAGGAGTTCGTCACCGCCTTCGGCTCCGGCATGGTCGACGCGGGCCTGCGGCCCGGGCACCGGGTGGCGGACCTCTTCTACGCCGGTGAGCTCTACGCCAGCTTCCTGTTCATCCTGGACTCGCTCGCGCACGCTCCCGTCGCCAACGTCCGCCTGCCCATAGGCGGCGGCGCACCGCTCGACTCGACGCTCACCACGATCGAGGACTTCGCCGCCGACGTCGTCGCCGGTACGCCGACCACGCTGTGCCGCCTCGCCGAGCACCTGACCTCCGCCGGCCGCCAACTGCCCGGCGTCGAGTTCCTGTTCTTCGGCGGCGAAGCCCTCTTCGACGACCAGCGCCGCCTCCTGGCAGCGGCCTTCCCCCGGGCCACACCCCGCTCGCTCGGCTATGCCAGCGTCGACGGCGGCCTCCTCGGCCGGCCGGTGCCCGGCGCGTGCGAAGACACGCGCACACACCGCCCGTTCGCCCCGCACACCCTCGTCGAGATCCTCGACGAGACGACCGGCGAACCGATCCGCGAGCCGGGCCGCGCCGGACGGGTCGTCGTCACCCAGCTCTACCGCCGTCTCATGCCCGTCATCCGCTACCCCGCCGGCGACCGCGCGGAGTGGACCGACACCGAGGGCGGGGCGTTCCGCATCCTCGGCCGGGCCGAGGAAGGCGTGCGCGTCGGCCCCGTCTCGCTGTACTGGCAGGACGTCACGAACGCCGTCGCCGAGGCCGACACCGACTGCCGTGTCACCGGCATGCAGCTCGTCGTACGCCGCTGGGAGGGGCGCGACGGCCTCGTACTGCGCCTCGCCACCGCCACCACCGCCGCCGCCGCTGTCACCGCCCCCGCCGCTGCCACCGCCCCCGCCGCTGCCCCCGGCCAGGACGCGGCCGGCCTGGACGTCCTCGCCAAGGAGGTCGTCACCGGGCTGAACACCGCCCGGCCGCTCTACCCCGACAGCGTCGAAGCGGGGTTCGTACACCCGCTGCGCGTCGAGTGGGCCCGCCACCGCGACCTGGTGGTCAACACCCGCTCCGGCAAGCTCGTCCGCGTCCTCGACGAGAGGCCGACCGCATGACGACGCAGATGAACTCGACCCCGACCCCGACCCCGCCCGCGACACCGGCCTCCGGCCGCCGACTGCCCCTGGTCCTGCGCAACCGCGCCTTCGGGACCGTATGGCTCGGCCAGGTCCTCACCCAGGCCGCCGTGCGCATGTTCCAGGTGGGCATCTCCTGGTGGCTCATCAGCGACGCCGCGTCCGGTGACGGCGGTTTCGCGGCCGGCCTGTTCATGGCCGTCAGCACCCTGCCCGCCGTGGTCCTGGCCCCGCTCGTCGCCCGCGCCATCGCCCGCTTCGCCCACCGCTCGCTGCTGCGCACCGCGGCCGGGGGAGCGGGAGCCGCCGCCGCTGCGCTGGCCGTGTGGGCCTGCGCGAGCGACCTCCCGGTCGCCGCCGCCTACGCCGCCGCCCTTGCCCTCGCGACCTGCCAGGCCTTCTTCGACCCCTGCCTGACCACCTCCGTGCCCGAGCTGGTCGACGACGCGGACATCGAGGCCGCGACCGGCTTCGAGCTGTCCACCCAGTCGCTGGCGAGCCTCGGCGGAGCCCTGCTCGGCGCCCTCGTCGTGGACGCGGCCGGGGTGGCCGGCCTCGCCGTCGGCTGCGCCGCCGCCTACGCGACGGCCGCCCTGCTCATCGCGACCGTACGGTTCCGCACCGCCGCGCACCCCGGCGTCGCCGATGCTGCCGACTCTGCCGACGCCGCCGGCGGCGAGCAGGCGCCGCGGCGGACCCTGCGTCAGCTGCTGGGCTCCATGCCGTACGTCCGCGGCATCCTGCTCTGCTTCACCGCGGCCAACCTCTTCACCACGGCCGTCTTCGTCGTCATGCCGCTGTACACCGCCTCCGTGCTGCACGGCGACGGCGGCACCGTCGCCCTCCTGGAGGCCTCGCTCGGCGTGGGCACGCTCATCGGCTCCTTCACCGGCGCCCGGGTGCCCGGCCGGCCCGCCGTGGTCGGCACCGCGTGCCTGGGCGCGATGGCGGCCGCCCTCGCCGTCCCCGGCCTGATCGCCGCACGGCCCGTCATCGCCGGGTCCCTGCTGCTGACGGGCTGGTGCGTCGGGGTGATCGGGGTCCGCTTCGTGGCCCTGTTCCAGCGGCTGGTCCCGGCCGCCGACAAGCCCGCGTTCTTCGCCGTCATGCAGGCCGTCCTCGGCGCGACCTTCCCGGTCGCCTCGCTGCTCTTCGGATTCCTCGGCGACCACCTCTCCGCCCAGACGCTCTGCCTGATCCAGGCGGCCGGACTCGTGCCCGCCGCCCTCGCCCTGGCCCTGCTGCCCGGCCACTCCCGCCCGGCGGGCGAACCCGACACGGCGGGCGCACCCGACCCGGCTCCCGCGCCGGAGCCCACCCCCGCAGGAGGCACGCGATGACCGCCGCGATCGAGCAGGCCACCCCGGCCGACATCGCCGATCTCCGCCAGCTCTACTACGCCGTCTACGGCCCGCACTACCCGACCGCCCTCGGCACCGACCCCGCCGAGATGTCCCGGCTGATCCGGGATCCGCACACGCTCTGGCTCGTCGCGCGCTGCCCCCGTACCGGCGCCCTCGCCGGATCGGCGGCGGTGCACAGCGAACCCGGCAGCCGCGTCGGCCGCCTCGAAGGGCTCGCCGTCCACCCCGACCAGCGCGGATCCGGGCTCGCCGGACAGCTGACCGAGGCCGTGTGCGCCGGTACCCTCGACGCCGGGAAGCTCGACTCGGTGTACGCCACGGTCCGTACCGTCAGCGCCGGACCCCAGCGCGTCGTGGCCCGCAACGGCTTCCGCCCGCTCGGCATCCTGCCCAACGCCGTGGACCTCAGCAGCCGCGAAAGCCTCGCACTCTACGCGCGTCACTCGCCCGGGGTGCTGGACCGCCGGGTACCCGTCTCCGAGGTCCCGGCCTCCCTGCTGCCGCTGCTGCGCACCGCCGAGGCCAGCCTGGGCATCAGCTACGCGGACGCCCGGCCCACACCGCCCGTGCCGGTGCCCGCCGGGCCCGCCCCCCGCCGACTGGAGATGATCGAGGCGCCGGCCTTCGTCCGCCGCCGCTTCCACGAGCACTTCCCCGACACCGGCCGCTGGTTCTACCCGCTGCACACCCCCAACATCCTCCTCACCCCCGACGACGGCGGCTTCGAGGTGTACGCCTACCTCAACCGCACCGGCGGCTACTGCGCCCTGGTCACGGCCCACCCCGACCCGGCGGCCGCCGCCGGCTGGCTGGAGCCGGTCACCCGTACCCTGACCCGCGCCGGCGCGGGCTACGTGGAGGCGCTCGTACCGCTGGAACACCACGCCGCGCTCTCCGCCTTCGCCGCCCAGGGCTTCATCGCCGGGGCCCTGTATCCGGCCATGCGCCGGGACGGGGACGGCTTCCACGACTACGTGGTGATGTCCCGGACCGCCGAGCACATCGATTTCCGCGGGCTGGTCGTCGACCCGCCGCTGCGGCCCTTCCTCGATTCCTACGTGTCGGCCTGGGCGTCGACGCATCTGCCCGTACGTGAGGTTGCTTCATGACCCCTTCCACGACCGCTCCCACTACTCCTTCCACGACCGCTTCCACGACCCCTCCCGGCACTCCTTCCACCACCCCCGAGAAACCCCATCTCGCCCCCGTCGACGTCCCCGACGCCGCCGCCCTCGCCCGGGTACAGCAGCTGTGCGACCTGACCGAGCCCTACACCTCGGGTCCCGCCGAGGAGGAGCTGTTCGCCGCCGCCATGGCGGAGATCAACGACTGGCACCGCGACCGCTCCCCGTTCTTCCGCAGCCTGTACGACGACGGCGCGCGGCCGGACACCCCGTACGGGGCGCCCCTGGTGCACGCGAACTTCTTCAAGCGCCACGAGGTCCTGTCCATACCCGAGGAAGAGGTCCACCTCCACCTGACCTCCTCCGGGACCACCGGGCAGAAGTCGCAGATGTTCTTCGACGAGTGGACCATCCGCTCCGCCCAGCGCATGGTCGCCCGCATCTTCGACCACAACGGCTGGATCACCCCCGACCAGCCGGTCAACTACCTGCTCTACAGCTACGAGCCCGCCCGCGACCTCAACCTGGGCACCTCGTTCACCGACAACTACCTGTGCGATTTCGCCCCGGCCCGGCAGGTCGAGTACGCCCTGCGCAACACCGGCAACGGGCACGAGTTCGACCCGTTCGGCTGCGTCGCCGCGCTGCGCCGCTTCGCCGAGGACGACGTACCCGTCCGCATCCTCGGCTTCCCGGCGTTCCTCTGGTTCACGCTGGAGCGGATGCGGGCCATGGGCCTCCCGCCGCTGGAGCTGCCGGAAGGCTCCCTGATCATCCTCGGCGGCGGCTGGAAGGGCCACACCGACCGGCAGATCGGGAAACACGAGCTGTACGCCCGCGTCACCGAGCAGTTGGGCGTTCCCTCGGAGCGGATCCGGGACACCTTCGGCTCGGTCGAGCACTGCATCCCGTACATCGAGTGCGCGCACCACAACCTCCACGCGCCCGTGTGGTCCCGCGTCTTCATCCGCTCGACCCGCACCCTCGAACCGCTCCCGTACGGCGAGCGCGGCTACCTGCACCTGGTGTCCCCGTACATCACCTCCGTACCGGCGCAGAGCGTCGTCATGGGCGACCTCGCCTCGCTCCACCCGGGCGAGGAGTGCGGCTGCGAGCTGACCACCCCGTGGTTCACGATCCACGGCCGGGCCGGGGTCAGCCGCAACCGCAGCTGTGCCGTGGCCGCCGCCGAACTGATGAAGGGAATGTCGTGACCGACACCATCAACCTCAACCACCACTACTGGCAGGGCACCTTCATCGGGGACGACGAGGCCGCCCGCAGGCTGGCCACCCTGCCCGCGGCCGTCGAGGCCGCGCTCGCCGCGCCGCTGGACACCGAGACCGTACTGGCCGCCTGCGACGCGCTCTCCCGCGCCCTGCGCGACCCCGGCCACCGGGTACGGGAGCGGCTGGCCCCGCACCTGCCCGAGGGCGGTGACGCGGACCGGGAGGAACTCCTGGCCGAACTCGCCGAGTTCCTCGGCCGCTCCTCCCTCACCCGCAAGCTCCGCCGCGAACTGGGCGGCACCGCCCCGCAGCGGCTCAGCCGCCCCGACGCCAAGGAGACGGTGTACGAGGCCTGGGCGCCCGTCGGCCTCGTCGCCCACATAGCCCCCGGCAACGCCGCCACCGTCGCCCCGCTCAGCCTGATCGAGGGACTCCTCGCCGGCAACGTCAACGTCCTCAAGACCAGCAGCGCCGACACCTTCCTCGCCCAGCACCTCCTCGCCGAACTCGCCGCACAGGACCCGACCGGCGCCCTCGCCGAGCGCATCATCGTGCTCCGCTTCCCCTCCTCACGCCAGGACTGGCTGCGCCTGATGTGCGCACCCGCCGACGCCGTCGCGGTCTGGGGCGGCGAGAGCGCCGTCGAGGGCGTCGCCGCCCATGTCCCGGCCGGCTGCCGCCTGGTGGAGTGGGGACACAAGATCTCCTTCGCCTACGTGACACAGGACGCCTGGGCCGACGAGGCGACGGTGGCCGCCCTGGCCGAGGACGTCTGCCTCTTCGAGCAGCAGGCCTGCTCGAGCCCCCAGGTCGTCTACCTCGACACCGATGCGGCGGACACCGACGTGCTGCACGCGTTCGCCGAGCGCCTCGCCGCCGCCCTGGCCGCGCGGCCCGCGCCCGCCGCGTCGGATCGCGACCTCGATCCGGCCGAGTACGCCGAACTGACCACCACCGAGCACCTCGCCCGTCTCGAGGAGCACCTGGGCCTCACCCGCGTCCTGGCCGCCCCCGACGGCACCTGGCGCGTCATGGCCGACACCCGCCCGGCCCTCACCGCGTCACCGCTGCACCGCAGCGTCTGGGTCAAGCCGCTGCCCCGCAAGGACCTGATCGCCGCCCTGCGCCCCATGCGCCGCTACCTCCAGACGGCCGGCATCGCGGGCAGCCGCACCGACATCGCCGAACTCTCCGCCCTGGTGCTGGCGGCCGGGGCCACCCGCGTCACCCCCGTCGGGGCCATGACCGCGGGCTACGCCGGTGAACCGCACGACGGCGTCTACGCCCTCCAGCGCTACAGCCGCCGCGTCGCCGTCCAGGCCGACGCGCGCTTCGCCGCCACCGCCTGCCTCGACGACCTCGCCCGCCCGGCCCTCTTCCCGCCGCCCACCGGGCCGCTGCTGGACAAGGCCGCCGTCCAGGACCTCAACCGCGGGGTCGACCGCGGCGATGCCGAGCTGTACTTCCGCAGCGGTGGCAGTACCGGCACGCCCGCCCTGTCGCTGTTCACGTACGAGGACTACGACACGCAGATGCACGCCGCCGCCCGCGGCCTGCTCGCCGCCGGTTACGACCCGGCCCGGGACCGTACGGCCAACCTCTTCTACTGCGGCGGCATGTACGGCGGGTTCATCAGCTTCTTCTCCATCCTGGAGCGGCTCGGCGGCGTCCAGATGCCGATGGCGGCGGGCCCCGACCACCGCGCCACCGCGGAGATGATCGCCGCGTACGAGGTGGACACGCTCTTCGGCATGCCCTCGTACCTGTGGCAGCTCCTGCACGAGGAGGCGGACCTGCTGCGCTCGTACGGAGGTCTCCGCAAGATCTACTACGGCGGCGAGCACTTCACCGAGGAGCAGCGCAGGACGCTGACCGAGACGTTCGGCATCGAGGTCATCCACTCCATCACCTACGGCAGCACGGACCTCGGCCCGCTCGGCTACCAGTGCACGGAGAGCGGCGGCAGCGTCCACCACCTCCACGCCGACCTGCACACGCTGGAGATCGTCGACACCGACGAGGACCGGCCCGTGGCCCCGGGGGAGACCGGCCGGCTCGTCTTCACCACCCGCGCCCGGCGCGGCCAGCACCTCGACCGGTACGTGATCGGCGACCTCGGGCGCGCGCTGCCCGGACGCTGCCCGTGCGGCAGCCACGCCCCGCGCTTCGAACTGCTGGGCCGGCTGGGCGAGGTGATGCGGGTGGCGACGTACTTCCTCAACTACCGGCGTTTCGTGGCCATCGCCGGGGAGCACCTGGGGTACGTCGGTGAGCTCCAGGCCGTCCTGACGGCCGGCGCGGCCCGCGAGGGCCTCGCCGTACGGCTGGAGAGCGGCCACGCTCCGGATCCGGACCGGGCGCGGGAGGAGTTCCTGGCCGCGTACCCGGAGCTGCGGTCGGCGGTGGAGGAGAGGCTGCTCGACTTCGCGGTCGAGGTGGTGGACGGAGCCGGTCTGGACCGTACGGCGACCAGCGGGAAGCTGCTGGCGGTGGTGGACCGCAGGCGGTAACCCGGCCTGGGCCGGGTCTTTCGGATCAGGCCGGACCAGGGGGAGGAGGGGAGGCGAAGGCCCCCGCCCGCGCCGCCGCGGCCGCGGCGCGGGCGGAGCGGCGGGGGAGCGCGGGGTCCGGTGCGGCCCGGAGCAGCAGGAGCTCGTGGTAGATCGGGGCCGTCGCGGCGACGAGCACGGCGCGCGGGTCGGTGGCCGCGGGAGCTTCCCCCCGGGCCACCGCCCGAGTGACGACAGGCGCCGAGCGTGCGTGGCGGTCGTCCCAGAAGCGGCTCAGGGCCCGGGCGGCCTCCTCGAACCGGAAGGACGCCGTGATCAGGACCGTCGTCAGGGTCGGGCCGTCGGCGAGGGCGTCGAACACCTCCTGGTTCAGGGCCGCGAGATCCTCCTCCAGCGAGCCCGTGTCCGGCGGGCTCCAGGAGTCGTCCGCCGCGGAGTCGAGCAGATCGGCGAGCAGCCCGCCCACGTCCCGCCACCTGCGGTAGACGGTCGTGCGGTGGACGCCCGCGCGGCCCGCGACCGCGTCCACGGTGAGGCTGTCGCAGCCGTCCTCGACCAGCAGCTCCCCGACCGCCGCGAGGACTTGGCCGCGGACGCGGGCGGTGCGGCCGCCGGTGCGCTTGCGGACGGCCGGTTCAGGAAGATCGCTTGCGGAGGAAGGAGAGTCCATGTCAGGATCTTAACGCAACCGACGTCGCTTTTAAGGAGTGGTTCCGATGGTCCACAGCACTGCGCACACCACGCATGCACCCGCGCCCGCCACCCACCGCGACGGATCGGCAGACCCCCATGACCCCACAGCTCAGCGCCCTTGACGTCACCAAGTCCTACGACGGCCGCCTCGTCCTGGACGCGGTCAGCTGCTCCGTTCCCGCCGGAGGCCGCCTCGGCATCGTCGGGGAGAACGGCTCCGGCAAGTCCACCCTGCTCCGCCTCTTCGCCGGGCTGGAGGCACCCGACCGCGGCGAGGTCTTCGCTCAGGCCGACGGCGGGATCGGCCACCTCGCGCAAGAGGAGCGGCTCCCCGCCCACCACACCGTGCAGCGGATCCTCGACCGCGCCCTGAGTGAACTGCGGGCCATGGAGCGGCGGATGCGCCTGCTCGAAGCTGCCATGGCCGAGGGGATCGAGCACCTGCCGGGGCAGGACGCGGGCCGGCTCCCCGTCCTCACGGAGTACGCCGACCTGCTGGCCGCGTACGAACTGCGCGGCGGCTACGACGCCGACGCCCGCGTCGAGCGGACCCTGAACGGCCTCGGGC
The DNA here is from genome assembly GCF_000717915.1 of Streptomyces sp. NRRL S-244. GTDB lineage: Bacteria > Actinomycetota > Actinomycetes > Streptomycetales > Streptomycetaceae > Streptomyces. Next base: position 207,355 of record NZ_JOCX01000015.1, on the reverse strand, counting down.
TGGTGAAACTCCCCCGGGACCGCACGGTCGGCGGCCTCTCGGGCGGGGAACGGGTCCGCCTGCGCCTCGCCGCCCTCCTCGTGGCCGCTCCCGAGGTGCTCCTCCTCGACGAACCCACCAACCACCTCGACGACAACGCCCTGAACTGGCTCGAAGACCACCTGCGGGGCCGCGCCGGAACGACGGTCGCCGTCTCGCACGACCGCGTGTTCCTCGACCGGGTGAGCACCGTGCTGTGGGAGGTGGACGGAGACCGCCACGTCGTCACCCGGTACGGCAACGGCTACACCGGCTACCTGGCCGGCAGGACCGCCGAGCGGCAGCGCCGGGCCGACGCCCACGCGGCCTGGCGCGCGGAGGTGGCCCGACTGCGCGAGACCGCCTCGGTGACGGCCCGCCGGGTGGCGCCCGGCCGGGCGATGAAGGACGGCAACAAGATGGCGTACGACCGTGCGGCGGGCCGGGTGCAATCCTCGCTGGCCTCCCGGGTCCGCAACGCCCGGGAGCGCCTGGACCGGCTCCTCGCGCACCCGGTTCCCGCGCCGCCGGAGCCGTTGCGCTTCTCACCCTCGCTGCGGGGCGGCGGTGCGCGCGGCCTGCTGCTGGAGGCGACCGGCGTCGAGGTGGCGGGACGACTGGCACCCGTGGGGCTGAGCCTCTCGGCAGGTGACCGCGTCCTGGTCACGGGCGCGAACGGCGCGGGCAAGACCACCCTGTTGGACATCCTGGCCGGCACGGTGGTCCCGGACCGGGGGCACGTCGTACGTCCCGGCGGGGCACGGACGGCGTACCTGCCGCAGCTGCCCGAGCCCGGTCCGGACGGCCACAGCGCGCTCGCCGCGTTCGGGCGGGGGCGGGCGGGGAGCGCCGAGGAGCACGCCGAACGGCTGCTGGCCTTGGGCCTGTTCGACCGGTCCCGTCTGGACGTGCGGATCGCGGACCTCTCCGCGGGGCAGCGGCAGCGGCTCGCGCTGGCCCGCATGGTCTCGGAACCGGCCGATGTGCTCCTGCTGGACGAGCCGACCAACCACCTTTCCCCCGCGCTGGTCGAGGAGTTGGAGACCGCCCTCGCCGGCTTCCCCGGAGCGGTCGTCCTCGTCAGCCACGACCGGATGCTGCGCGCCCGGTGGCGGGGACGGAGCCTGGAGCTCCACCCGCACCCGCACCTGCACGCGCACGCACACGAGCAGGCCCAGGCGGTCCCGCCGGCCGCATGACGCCCTTGCGTCCACGTCCCACCCCCCTCTGAAAGAGGCACCCGTGTCAGTACCATCTCCGACCTCTCCCGAGTCCGCCGGGCGGCGCGCCCCCACCGCGTTCCCCGTCCCGGATCCGGCCTCGGGCCCGTACGCGCTCACCGCCGGTCCCGACGGCGCGCTGTGGTGCACCCTCGTCCATGCGGGTGCCGTCGCCCGCCTGGCCCCCGACGGGCAACTCGCCACGTACGCCCTGGACTCGCCCTCCTGCGGCCCGTCGCTCATCACCGCCGGACCGGACGGCGCCCTCTGGTTCACCCGTACCCAGGACCACCGGATCGGCCGCATCACGACCGGCGGCGAGTCCTGCTCGTACGCCCTCCCCGGCCCCGGCGGCGGCCCGTACGGCATCGCCGCGGGCCCCGACGGCGCCCTCTGGTTCACGCAGCTGCACGCCGACCGGATCGGCCGGATCACCACGGACGGCGAGGTCCGGGAGTTCCCGCTGCCCGTGGCCGGCGGGTTCCCCGGCATGATCACGGCGGGGGAGGACGGCGCGCTGTGGTTCACCCTCAACCAGGCGAACGCGGTGGGGCGGATCACCACGGACGGGAACGTCACCGTGCACCCGCTGCCCACCGCACAGGCCGCTCCCGTGGGGATCTGCGCGGGCGCCGACGGGGCGCTGTGGTTCACCGAGATCGGGGCCGGGCGGATCGGCCGGATCACGCCCCTCGGTGAGATCACCGAGTTTCCGCTGGCCGACGCGGCCTGCCGGCCCCACGCGATCACCTCCGGCCCGGACGGCCGCCTCTGGTTCACCGAGTGGGGCTCGGGCCGGATCGGCTGCATCACCCTGGCGGGCCGGGTCGACTCGTACCCGCTTGACCCGCCCGGGAGCGAGCCCCACGGCCTGGCCTTCGGCCCGGACGGCGCCCTGTACGTGGCACTGGAGCACGGCGCGATCGCGCGGCCGTGCGTGCCGGGCGGATCTTAGACGAGGGATGGGAGGTTTTCCGTCAAATCTCCCGTTCTCCCCACGCTTCCACGCACGCTCAGTAGCGTCAGCCTCACAAGTGGTCCGGTGTGCGGCGCGAGCCGGCACCGGCCGTGAACGCGGAGATGAGGGAGCGGGCACCGATGGCGAATGTGGAAGTCTCGTTGAAGGAGACGATGACCTCGATCGAGGGCAGCCTGGGGGTCGCCCTGGTCGACTACACCAGCGGAATGGCACTGGGAACGCTCGGTGGCGGCAAGGATCTCGACTTGGCGGTCGCCGCGGCGGGAAACACCGATGTGATCCGGGCCAAGGTCCGCACCATGGAAATGCTCGGCCTGGACGACGAGATCGAAGACCTGCTCATCACCCTCGGGAATCAGTACCATCTGATCCGGCTGCTGCGGGGCCGGGGAACCAACGGGCTGTTCCTGTACGTCGTGCTGAACAAGGCGAACTCCAATCTGGCCATGGCCCGGCACCAGCTCAAGCGCATCGAATCCGCATTGGAGGTCTAGGCGCCGCTTCCTCGAGCCCACGCATGCCCACGAATTGAAGAAGTCTTCAATCCGGCACATCCGAAATTGGTCAAGCAGGGGCGCGCGTGGGCCCACCGGGCGGAATGATGGGTGCAGGGGGGGGCGGGCAACTCACCCGCCCCGGACCGCACATACGGGTCGAAGGCAACGGCGGGAGCGTTCGTGGGCAAGCAGGTACCCCTGTACCAGGCGAAAGCCGAATTCTTCCGCATGCTCGGACACCCCGTCAGGATCCGTGTTCTGGAACTCCTGCAGAACGGTCCGAGGCCCGTACGCGAACTCCTGGCCGAGATCGACATCGAGCCGTCCAACCTGTCCCAGCAACTGGCGGTCCTGCGCCGCTCCGGCATCGTCGTCTCCACGCGCGAGGGCGCGACCGTCAACTACGCCCTCGCCGGGGGCGACGTCGCCGAGCTCCTGCGCGCTGCCCGCCGCATCCTGACCGAGCTGCTGGCAGGCCAGAGCGAACTCCTCGCCGAACTGCGCCAAGTGGAACCCCGCGCCGGTGCCGGCACCGGCCATGCGGGAACCGGCGCCGGAACGGGCGCCGGAACGGGCGCGGCGCCCGGACGCTGAGCCGCCCGAACGCCGCGGGGCCGTGCCGGTCGGCGGACGGCGGTCGGGCGGTCGGCGCATGGCGGACGGCGCATGGCGGACGCGAACCGGGCGCGGCCCCGGGATACCGGCCGATCGGCCGGGCGATGGCTAGCCTGGGCTGCATGAACCCCTCAGCCGAGCCCGACCCCGCCTCCGCATCGGCCCCCGGCCGGTACACCGTCGTCCTGCGCCCGGGGCTCGCCGAGCCCGGTGATTCCGCCCGGCGCGGTGTGCTGCGCACCGCCGTGGTCGAGGCCACCGGTGACTTCGGGGCCTCCGGCTACCCGCGCTACGCGGGCGAAGGCGTACAGGCCGACATCGACCCCCTGACGCGTACCGTCGAAGCGGTGACGCTCGACGGCGCGGAGCTTCCGTACGGCTGGGTGGCCCAGCTGGCAGAAGGCTAAGACGGCCCGCGACCAGGGCGTTGTCAGTGCTCGCACCTATGTTCAGCAGTGTCCGCCGAATGGCGCGGAACTCGCCTTGCTGCATAGGAGATGGGTGCGTTGTCAGATTGGGAGAGGTCGAGCACGGCCCGGGTGGTACCACCCGCGCGGCCGCGCAAACTCGCCAAGGTCCCGTTCGCCGAACTCGCCGACGGACGCCTGCAGGGCGTGGTGTCCAGTGGATCGGACATAGAGCGGGTCTACGTCTCGTCGGTCGCGGCCGGTACCTACGCGTTCGCGTGCAGCACCAACAACAACCGGCCCTGCGGCGGCGCGCGGGGCTCGTTCTGCAACCACATCCGGGCCCTGATCAACGAGGCGGTGCTCCAGTACGGCGCCCCGCGCGTGGCCCGCTACCTGCGCGCCCCGGCCGCCGACGGTGAGCCGACCGCGGCGGGCATCACCGCCGACATGGTCGGCGCCCGGCCTCCGCAGGGGGACACCGCGGCCGCCGCGCCCGTGTTCAGCCGGTTCCTGCGCCATCTGGCGTACCTGGAACTCGCTCCGACCACCGCACCGTTGCCCGAGATGCAGTGGTTCCCGCCGACCAGGGAGGTGGCGACGGGTGCGGGGGACCGCGCCGACCCGCTCGTCGAGACCGTCGCCGGGCTCGACGAAGCCCTGGCCGCCGTCGACGCCTTCGACGAGGTCCTCGTCACCGGCCTCCTGCGCCCCCGGCCGGCCCAGGCCGCCGGTCTGTCCGAGCTCGCCGACGCCGTCGCGGGGAGCCCGCTGGCCGCCGTGGCCGCCGAAGCCGCCGAGAAGACGGCGGCCGGAGCCGCGGGCGAAGACCACTTCGCGGCCCTCGCCGCCGCCCGTACCGCACTGCTCGGCTCCGTCCACGACGCGCTGACGACCCGCGTCGAGGAGGTGACCGGCCGGCCCCGCGGCAAGGGGAGCGTCCCGGCCCCCGGCGGGCCGCAGGCGCCGAACCTGCTCGCCGCAGCCCGCTCCTGGCTCTGCGACCTCGCCCGATGCGGCTGGCAGGGCATCGACCACGACCTGGTCTCCGCGTCGGCGCCGGTCGTCTCCGCCATGCTTCCCGACCCGGCGCTGCGCCGCCTGGCGACGCTCCTCGACGGGTTCGCCGCCGAACTGGCCGCCTGCTGCCCGGGTGCCACCCTGGACCGTGTCCCCGTACGCCGCTGGGCCGACCTGTGGTCGCGTGCGCTGCTGCTGACGCTGCCCGGCGCCGCCGACGTACCCGTGACCGGGACGGTCACCGGCCGGCTCCTGCCGCTCGGCGTCGACCTGCACGAGCACGCGACCGCCGTACAGGCCCAGGTCCACGCGGTGTTCGAGCCCGCGGACGGGGCCGCGCCCCGGCTGGTGCGGGCCTGCGTCTCGGCGCCGAAGCCCGACACGGTCGTCGGGGCCGGCCTGTGGCAGTTGCTCCGCCCGCACATGTCGCTCCTGGCAGCGGTCGGCGAAGGCCGCTCGATGGACCTCGCCGACATGCCGGTCACCGCCGAGGGCGACCTGATCTGGAGCGACGCGTACGCCCGCCCCGGCGAGGCCGTCGACGCCTTCGCGACCGCCCGCGTGGCCCTGTCCGCCGCGAGTGCTCCGGCGACCGCGCCCCTGGACCGGCACCCGGCGCGGATCGCCGTACCCGTCTTCCTGGAGGGCTATGCCACCCGTTCGGATGATGAGGGTGCGCTCACATTGACCCTCGCGGGGGCCGATTTCGCCGTGGACGCGGACCGGATCCCGACCGCCGGACCCCTCACCCCGGAAGCCGTCGCCACGTCGAACGCGTGCATCGGCCTGCTCCGCTGGGACGCCGGGACCTTCACCGTCCAGCCGCTCGCCGTCGAGACCACCGTACGGAAGAAGGCGGTCGCGGTGCACGCCGGGGCGTGGGCCGGGGGCACGGCCGACAAGGCCGGGGTGAAGGCCGAGAAGGCCGCGACCGACGCCGCGGCGGTGCTGCGCGAACGAGCCGGAAGGCTGCTGCGGAAATGACCGGACAGGAACAGGGGGCCGAGGTGCTCCCCGCCCCCGATGACAACCGCCGGCAGGTGCTGTACTGGCGGCTCCTCGCCCGGCTCTTCGATCCGGAGGAGCAGGCGACGCTGGAGTCCGCGAGCCTGGCCGTGGTCGAGGACCTCGGCCTGCCGACCGCGCTGCTGGACCCGCAGGCGTCCGTCGATTCGGTCGTGCAGCGCCACCCGGAGCTGGCCGCCGAGTTCGACGGCCTGATGGTTCCGCCCGAGCCGGATCCCGAGCCGGGCCCAGAGCCCGCGTCGGCCGCTGTCGATGACGGTGACGATGACGGTGACGGCGGACGCGACCGGGCCGCCGAGGTACGGCGCGCGGCACTCGTCTCCAAGGTGCTGCTCAACGTCTTCTCCTCCGGCTCCGGCACGGTCACGGCCGGGCAGCTCTCCCGCTGGCAGTCCGACGCGGGCTGGCTGGAGCGTTCGCTCGGCCGCAAGCCCGGCGAGCTGCGAGGCGCCCGGGCCGGGGGAATCGGCCCGGAACTCGGTGCCATCGAGGCCGACCTCGTCAAGCGGATGCACTTGCGCGAGGTACTGGCCGACCCCCAGCTCGCCGCTCGGCTGACCCCCAGCATGTCGCTGATCGAGCAGCTGCTGCGCGACAAGAACAACCTGTCCGGCGTGGCCCTGGCCAACGCGAAGGCCTTGATCCGCCGCTTCGTCGACGAGGTCGCCGAGGTGCTGCGCACCCAGGTGGAGAAGACCACGGTCGGCGCCCTGGACCGCTCGGTCCCGCCCAAACGGGTGTTCCGCAACCTCGACCTCGACCGGACGATCTGGAAGAACCTCACCAACTGGAGCCCGGAGGAGGAGCGGCTCTACGTGGACCGCCTCTACTACCGGCACACCGCGCGCAAGACGACCCCGCAGCGGCTGATCGTGGTCGTCGACCAGTCGGGGTCGATGGTCGACTCGATGGTCAACTGCACCATCCTGGCCTCGATCTTCGCCGGACTGCCGAAGGTGGACGTCCACCTCATCGCGTACGACACGCAGGCGCTCGACCTCACCCCGTGGGTGCACGACCCGTTCGAAACCCTGCTGCGCACCAACCTCGGAGGCGGCACCGACGGCACCGTCGCGATGGCGCTGGCCCAGCCGAAGATCGCCGAGCCGCGCAACACCGTCGTGGTGTGGATCTCGGACTTCTACGAATGGCAGACCGAGCCGCTGTTCGAGAGCATGGCCGCCATCCACCGTTCGGGCGCCAAGTTCATCCCGGTCGGCTCGGTGACCAGCTCCGGCCGCGGCAGCGTCAATCCGTGGTTCCGGGAGCGCTTCAAGGACCTCGGCACGCCGGTGCTCTCCGGCCACATCCGCAAGCTCGTCCACGAGCTCAAGACGTTCCTCACCTGATTCCTCCGATATTCCGCGTTCCGTATCCCGTATTCCGAGAAAGGCCCTGACATGTCCGACCTGTTGCGCGCCCCCGCCGAGATCAAGTACGCCGAGGAGCTGGCCTGGCTGGAGTCCGTCGACGACGGCCCCAAGCCCTTCTCCTGGCGCCTCTCCCCGAAGATGGTCCGCCTGTTCATCCTGGGGTCCGAGCGCTCCGACGGCCTCGACCGGGAGATCTCCCAGAAGTGGTACGGAGACCGCAGCTTCGTCGAGCGTTCCATCGTCACCCTGGCCTCCGACCGCGGCCTGCTGCTGATCGGAGACCCCGGCACCGGCAAGAGCTGGCTGGCCGAACTGCTGTCCGCCGCGATCTGCCGCAACTCCACGCTGGTGGTGCAGGGTACGGCCGGAACCACCGAGGACCACATCAAGTACTCCTGGAACGTGTCCATGGTGATCGCCAAGGGCCAGTCGCGGGAGTCGATGATCCCTTCGCCGATCATGACCGCGATGGAGACCGGCGCGATCGGGCGCTTCGAGGAGCTCACCCGCTCCACCAGTGACGTCCAGGACGCCCTGATCTCGATCCTGTCGGAGAAGTACATCTCGGTCCCCGAGCTGGACAGCGAGAACATCGTCTTCGCCAAGCCCGGCTTCTCCGTCATCGCGACGGCCAACAGCCGCGACCGCGGCGTCAACGACCTGTCCTCCGCGCTCAAGCGCCGCTTCAACTTCGTCCGCATCCCCGTGGTGACGAACAAGAAGAGCGAGGAGGAGATCGTCCGCTTCCGCACCGAGGAACTCCTGCGCCGCCACCAGATCGAGCTGGACGTGCCGCCGACCCTGCTCGACGTACTGCTCCAGAGCTTCACCGATCTGCGCGCCTCGGCCGCCGCGGCCGGCAGCGACGACGAGAAGCTGGAGTCGGCGCTGTCGACCGCCGAGCAGATCGGTGTGCTCGAGGACGCGATCCTGCACGGCAACTTCTTCGGCGAGCGCACCCTGACCGCCCGCACGCTGGCCTCCTCGCTCGTCGGCTCGCTGGCGCGGCGCGAGCCGGAGGACCTGGCCATCCTCAACAAGTACCTGCACGGAGTCGTCGAGCCGCGCAGCAAGGAAGAGGGCGGCTCCTGGCCGGAGTTCCTGGAGGGCGGCCGCGACGCGATCGCCACCCTGTCATGAGCCCCGCACAGGAGACCTCAGTGCAGGAGAGCGCGGTACAGGAGAGCCCCGTGCAGCACGGCACGACCTTCGACGCGCTGCGCACGCAGCTCCAGGAAGCCGCCACGGCCTTCGCCGACGGACCCGACGCGCTGGAGGGGATCCTCCTCGGCATCGTCGACGACGTCGACCGCGCCGTACGCGAACCGCTGGAGGTCTTCCCCGTCTGCCACCACTCGCCGGCCTCGGCCGTCGCGATGGCACGGCGGCTGCGGGAGAAGCAGCCGAAGGTGGTCTACCTGGAGCTCTGCGAGGACATGGCGCCGCTCCTGACCGAGCTGCGCAACTGCCGGCTCCCGGTGGCGGTGCAGGCGTTCGCGAGCGAGGTCGACGGTTTCCCGGCCGAATGGGCGCCGCTGTCGGTGGTCGCACCGATCACGGAGGCCTCGGCCGAGTACCAGGCGATCGCCTACGCGCTGGACACGCCGGGCGTCGAGCTGATCCTCGTCGACCGCTCCTCGGACCACGTCTTCCAGTGGCAGGCGGACGACGGGGCGCAGCCGGCCGGGGAGCCGGCCGACCCGGACGCGCCCGCCGCGCCCGAGGAGGAGGCCGCGCTGCACGGCGACGCGGTCGGCGTGGAGATCGGCGACCTGCGCCCGCGCTTCGCCGAACTGGAGGAGCACCTGTTGCACCACGGACGGGTGCGGCACTGGTCGGAGTGGTGGCACCAGTACGTCGAACTGCCCCTCGGCGACAGCGACCACGACACGTACCGGCAGGTCATGCTGCTGATCGGCAGTCTGTTCCGGCGGCTGGCGCCGGGGGATCCGGCCCGGGTGCGCGTGGACGAGGACCGCGAGCGCCACATGTGGACCAGGATGCGCGAGCACCTCGCCGCGTCCGGCACCGATCCCGCCGACTGCCTGTACGTCTGCGGGGCGTTCCACGCGGCCAGCCGCGTCGCCGAGTTCGGTGTCCACGGCGCCGACACCTTCGAGATCAGCCCGCCGAGCGCGAGTACGTGGCAGTACGGCCTCATCCCGTCCAGCCACGCGGCGATCGAGGCGCAGTTCGGCCTCGCGGCGGGCTCCGTGTCGATCACGGCCACGCAGTGGGCGAAGAACCTCAAGCGGACGCGGATACGGCCGTTCCGGCTCGCGGGGCAGGCGGGCACGAAGAAGGCGGCGAAGCCGCGCAAGGCGGCGGCTCCCGCCCTGGCGGCGCAGGAGCCGGCTCCCGATACGGCCACCGACATGCTGTCCGGGTTCCTGCGGCGTCCGCCCGTACTCGACCGCCTGGACGAGGCCGAACTGCTCGGCTGGTCGGTGGAGATCGTGCGCGCCGCTCGCCGGAACGGCTACCTCGCCTCCACCGCCGACGCCATCGCCGTCTTCGAGACGTCGATCCTGCTGGCCGGCATGCGCGACCGGGCCAAGCCCACACCGTACGACTTCCAGGACGCGGCGATCACCTGCATCGAGAAGGACACGGTGCCGGGCCGGCGCGATGTGCGCCGCCTCGTCGAGATCATGATGGGCGGCGACCGGATCGGCCAGGTCGGCTACGACGCGCTGCCGCCGCTGGCGCGCGACGTGCACGACCGGCTCGCCCCGCTGGGTCTGCGGCTCCAGCAGCGCGGTGTGCAGCGGGCCTTGCTGGACATGGCCTCCCGCCCCGAGCTGGAGAAGTGCTCCGACGTCCTGTGGATGCTGCGCCACCTGATGCCGCAGGGCACGGCGCGGCCGATCATGGGCGAGCGGCGGCTGGGCGAGCGGCCGATCCAGGAGTCGTGGGACCTCGCGCTGGGCACGCACCAGCGGGCGCTGATCGAGCTCGGTTACGAGGGAGTCAGCATCGAGCAGGTCCTGGAGCAGCGCCTGCGGCGCACCGCGTACGGGCCGCAGGCGACGACGGCGACGGTGCTCCAGGCCGTGGAGGACGCGACGCTGTACTTGCCCAGCCGCCGCCTCGCCGACGAACTGGGCACGCGCGCCCTGGAGATCCTGGCCACCGAGCGCAGCGTCGACGGCGCGCCGGAAGTGCTGCGGCGGGTGCGGAGGCTGCTGGGCTACTACCGGACCAGCGAACCGGTGCTGCCCGCGTGGATCGAGTCGTTCGTCAAGACGGGCTACGCGCACTACTGCACTCTGCTGCCGACGGCGTGCACCGACGAGGACGCGACCGTCCGGCAGGTCGCCGCGATGCTGGGCTTCCTGTTCAGCATGGAGGGCCTGGCCCTGTCGCTCGGCTGCGACCGGACCCAGCTGGAGCTGGCCTTCGCACAGTCGCATCCGCAGGAGCCGGCCAAGGTGGCGCTGCTGTGGGCGGCCCGGGTGCACCTCGGGCAGCTCTCCCGTACGGAGCTGCGGGCGCGCTGCGACGAACTGCTGGACAACCCCCTGGTCGTGCCCGCCTATCCGCGCTACCTCAGCGGATTCCTGCACGCGCTGGAGCCGGTGCCGCAGCTGGCCGACTTCGTCGTGGAGACGGTGTCGAACGCGTTCGCGCGGCTCCCGGATCCAGTGCTGCTGCCCTGGCTGCCGACCCTGATCACGACGCTGCGGTCCGGCGGCGCCGAGCTGGCTCCGCTGCTGATCCGCGAGGCCGGGCGGATCTTCCCCGGCCGGCTGGCCGCGCTGGACACGTGGGTGCCGCCGTGGCTGGACCAGCCGGCAGCGGCGGCCGCGGCCCCCGCCCGAGGCCGAGCCGCCGCGCTGCTGACGGACCATCCGGAGACCTGCGACGCGGTCGCCGCCCTGCTGGGCTGCGAGGGCACGTGGACCGCGCCGGACCAGGGCCGGGCGGGCGCGGCCTTGATCACCCGCCATCCGGACACCGCCCGGGCCCTGGAGGTGCTGCTGGCCGCCCGTCAGCGGTAGTCGTCGGGGTGGCCCTGCATCCAGGTGTTGATCTTGTCGCGGGTGCCGATCAGCGTGGTCTGGTGCTTCTTCAGGTTCTCGAAGGACCGGTCCCCGGCGAGCTCCGCGTCGAGCTTCTTGATCAGAGCGATCGGCTCGGGGAAGTGGCCGGGGCCCTTCGCGTCGGCCTTCATCGCCGCGTCCATGCGGTGCAGTTCGTCGTAGACCCGGCCGAGGAAGTAGGCACAGTTGCCCGGGGTGCACGATTCGCCCAGGGTGGCCTGGAGTCCCGCGAAGGCGTCCCGGACCAGGCTCACCGGCTCGGAGCGCTGCGGCGAAGGCGTATGGGACGCCGCCGGGGGCGATGCGGGCGCGGAGGCGTCGGGCGCCGCGGAGCCCGCTGCGCTCGGGGTGGCCGCAGCGCTCGGATCGGCCGCGGGCGCGGACGAGGCGGCGGGCGGCGCGCTCTCCTTCGGGCTCGTGCTGCAGGAGACGCTGAGCGCCGCCAGGGCTGCGGCGAGGACCGCGGTACCCCGCAGCGTCGACATCGATATGGATGTGGGCATGGTCATGGTCATGGTTTCCCCCGTGATCGTTGAGTCGGCCGACTCTACTGGGTGGCGGGCGGTGACCGCGGGGACGCCGCGGTGATCCGCCGGCCCGGCAGGCGCGCGGCGCACGTGCGGCCGGCGGGCGGTGCTGGTGGAATGGCTTCTTCGGCTGCCGGGGCCGGGGGAGGTGTCTTGTCGGAGCATGACGGGAGGTCCGCCGGGCCACCGGGGGAGTACGAGGCGCTGCGCGCGCGGCTGCGCACGATGGAGGCCGCGGCCGAGCAGATCGGGACGACGCTCGACGAGAACGCCACGTGCGAGGAGCTGGCCGGCTTCCTGTTCCGCAACCTGTGCGACGCCGTGGCGGTGGACCTGCGGACCGAGGACGGCGGGCTGAGACGGGTCGCGGTGGCCGGGGCCGTCGGGCTGCTGACCGTGCAGACCGACGAGTCGGCCTCCGTACGCGCCATGGACGGCGGACACCCCCTCTCCGAGTGGGTGGTGGTCTCCGGCGGCACCCGGGTGCACCTCGTGTCGGTTCCGCTGCTGGCCCGGAACCGGGTCCACGGCGCGGTGTTGGCCGTACGGGCCCACGGCGGCTTCAGCGACCACGAGGCGGCGACGGCCCACTTCACGGCCCGGCTGGCGGCGGTGCACCTGGGGCACGCCCGGGAGCTGGCCGCCACCGAGGACACGGCACTGCACCTCCAGCGGGCGCTGGTCTCGGAGCCGGGCCGGCCGCACCCCAATCTGGAGATGGCCAGCCGCTATCTGCCGGCCGGCTCCCGGGCCCTGGTGGGCGGGGACTGGTTCGAGACGGTCCGGCTGCACTTCGGCCGCACGCTGCTGGTGGTCGGGGACGTGATGGGCCACGGGCTCGATGCCGCCGTCGACATGAACGCCTACCGTTCCACGCTGCGCGACGTGGCCTCCACGGATCTCGCCCCGCACCGCGTGCTGCGCCAGCTGGACGCGCTGGTGGCCGAGGACCCGGCCCGGCGGCCGGCCACCTGCCTGCTCGTACGGGTCGACCCCGCGCGCGGGGTGGCGGACTTCGCCAGCGCCGGCCATCTGCCGCCGGCGATCTTCGGGGCGGACAGCACGGCGGTCCTGGTCGACGTGCCGGTGGGTCCGCCGCTGGGCACCGGGGTGGGCGGCTACGAGGGTGTGACCCGGCGGATCACCACTGAGGAGACCCTGCTGATGTTCACCGACGGGCTGGTGGAGCGGCGCGGCGAGGACATCGACGTCTCGCTGGCCCGGCTGGCCGGGCTGCGGCTGCCGGTCGGTGAAACGGTGGAGGAGATGGTGGACGCGGTGGTGGCGGCCCTGGACGCCCGCCACGCCGAGGACGACGTCGCCGTACTCGCCGCCCGCATCCGCCCCCGCAGGCCGTAGGGCGCGGAGCCGAGCGCGATGACCTCCCGGATCGGCTCCCTGATCGGCTCCCCGGTCGGGCCCCCCCGCAGCCGTCCCGCTGGGGAGTCGTCAGTGGGGCGTCAAGGATGGGCGGCCGGGCGGAAGGAGGGCGTCAAGACGGGCTGGTGGCGGGGGGTTCGGCGCGCAGAATGATCTCGCGACGGCAGCGTGAGACGGGTTCGCGGGCGACCGGGCGGCAGCTGAGCGGCCAGTGACCTGACACTGGCCGGGACGATGCCCACCGGACCGGACCGTGGGGGCCGGAAGCGACGGAACGCGCTCCCGTTCGTCGCCGTCGCACGACACAAGGGCCGCTCGGCCCGCGGCCCCAGGGGGGTGCCGCGGGCCGGGCGGCCTACGTGGTCTGCCGGCGGGCCATCGCGTCCCCGTACACGAAGTGCGTGCTGATGGCGTTGACGAGCCAGGGGTGCCGAGCGGCCGGCGCGTGCGCGTCGTACGCCGGCCACACCGCCTCCCGGTCGCCCTTACGTGACCACCGACGCCGGCAGCTCCGCCGCGGCAGCGGGAGCGTCCCCGGCCGTCGGCAGGGTGAGGACCATGGTGAGCCCGCCGCCCGGGGTGTCCTCGGCGCTCAGCGTGCCGCCGATCGCCTCCGTGAAACCGCGGGCGACCGCGAGCCCGAGGCCGACCCCGGCGCCGCGCGGGGCGTCCCCGTGCCGCTGGAAGGGTTCGAAGATCCGGTCCTTGGCCTCGTCGGGAACTCCCGGTCCGCGGTCCACGACCCGCAGCTCGACCCGGTCGAGCAGCGAACTGGCGGACACGTGGACGGGCCGGCCGTCCGGGCTGTACTTGACCGCGTTCTCGACGACGTTGGCCACGACCCGTTCGAGCAGCCCGCGGTCGACGGCGACCATGGGCAGGGTCTCCGGGATGTCCAGCTCGACACTGCCGTCGGGTACGCCGCCCAGAGCCATCGGGACGACCTCGTCGAGGTCGGTCTCCCGGATCAGCGGAACGACGGAGCCCGTGTTCAGGCGGGACATGTCCAGGAGATTGCCGATCAGCGCGGCGAGCCGGTCGGCGCCCTCCTCGATGCCCTCCAGCAGCTCGCCCTTGTCCTCCTCGGACCATTCGACGTCGTCGGAACGGAGCGAGGTGACGGACGCCTTGATCCCGGCGAGCGGGGTGCGCAGATCGTGGCTGACGGCCGCCAGCAGGGCCGTACGGATCCGGTTTCCCTCGGCGAGTTCACGGGCCTTGCCCGCTTCGTCGACCAGGCGCTGGCGGTCGAGCACGACGGCCGCCTGCGCGGCGAAGGCACCGAGGACGCGGCGGTCCTCGGCCGGCAGGACCCGCCCGGCCAGGGCCAGGGCCATGTTCTCCCCGATCGGCATGTCCACGTCGGCGTCCTCGGGACGGCGGACCGGATCGGTGCCGACGGTGGCGGCCGTGGTCCACGGCTCGACCTCGTCGGCGCGTTCCAGCAGGGCCACGGACCGCATGGAGAACGTCTCGCGCAGCCGCTCCAGCAGGGCCTCGAGCGAGTCCTCGCCGCGCAGGATGCTGCCGGCGAGGAAGGACAGGATCTCGGACTCGGCGCGCAGCCGGGCCGCCTGGTGGGTGCGGCGCGCGGCCAGGTCGACGACGGAGGCCACCGACACGGCCACGCCGACGAAGATCGAGATGGCGACGATGTTGCGCGGGTCGGAGATCGTGAGCCGGTACAGCGGCGGCGTGAAGAAGTAGTTCAGCAGCAGGGAGCCGAACGCGGCCGACGCGAGGGCCGGGAGCAGCCCGCCGAGCAGCGCGGCGGCCACGGTGAACGTCAGGAACAGCAGCATGTCGTTCGCGAGCCCGAGCTCGGGCACGACCGCGTGCAGCAGCAGCGTCAGCAGCGCCGGGCCGACGAGGCCGGTCAGCCAGCCCCAGATGAGGCGCGAGCGGCCCAGCCGGGCGCCGCGCGCGACCGGCAGGCTGCGCCGCCCCCGGGCCGCGGCGTCGTGCGTGACCAGGTGCACGTCGAGGTCGGGGCCCGACTCCACGGCCACCGTGGCGCTGACCCCGGGCCCGAACACGTACTGCCAGGGCCGCCGGCGGCTGACGCCCAGCACGATCTGCGTGGCGTTGACGCCCCGCGCGAACTCCAGCAGGGCGTGCGCGACATCGTCGCCTATGACGTGGTGGAAGGTCCCGCCCAGGTCCTCCACCAGCGTACGCTGGGCGGCCAGTTCCTTGGGGGAGGCCGAGGAGAGGCCGTCGCTGGCCGCGATGTAGACGGCGAGGACCTCGCCTCCGGCGCCCTTCTCGGCGAGCCGGGCGGCGCGCCGGATCAGGGTGCGCCCCTCCGGCCCGCCGGTGAGGCCCACGACGATGCGTTCGCGGGCCTGCCAGGTGGAGCGGATGTTGTGCTCGCCCCGGTACTCCTGGAGGTACTCGTCGACCCGGTCGGCGACCCACAGCAGCGCCAGCTCGCGCAGCGCGGTGAGGTTTCCGGGCCGGAAGTAGTTCGACAGGGCGGCGTCGACACGGTCGGGCTTGTAGATGTTCCCGTGCGCCATCCGTCGGCGCAGGGCCTGCGGGGACATGTCGACGAGCTCGATCTGGTCCGCGCGCCGGACGACCTCATCGGGAACGGTCTCGCGCTGGCGGACGCCGGTGATCGTCTCCACCACGTCGCCGAGCGACTCCAGGTGCTGGATGTTGACCGTGGTGACGACGTCGATGCCCGCTTGCAGCAGCTCCTCGACGTCCTGCCAGCGTTTCGCGTTGCGCGAGCCGGGGACGTTGGTGTGCGCGAGCTCGTCCACGAGCGCGACCGCGGGCCTGCGCGCCAGCAGGGCGTCCACGTCCATCTCCGTGAACGTGCTGTCGCGGTACGCGATCTCGCGTCGCGGAGTCATGTCCAGGCCGTGCAGCATCACCTCCGTACGCGGCCGGCCGTGGTGCTCGACGAAGCCGACGACGCAGTCGGTGCCGCGCTCGATCCTGCGGTGTGCCTCGGACAGCATGGCGTACGTCTTGCCGACGCCCGGCGCCGAGCCGAGGTAGATCCGGAGCTTTCCGCGTCTCATCTGGTGCCGACTTCTCGTTCCACTCGATGTGCTGTGCTGTGCTGTGCTGTGCTGTGTCTGTCAGGTCCGTCAGGGTTCGAAGCGGTAGCCCATGCCCGGCTCGGTGATCAGGTACCGGGGGTGGGACGGGTCCGCTTCCAGTTTGCGCCGCAACTGGGCCATGTACACGCGCAGGTAGTTGGTGTGCTCGGCGTACGTCGGTCCCCACACCTCCAGCAACAGCCTGCGCTGGGAGACGAGATGACCGGGATGGGCGATCAGCAGTTCCAGCAGATGCCATTCGGTGGGCGTCAGACGGACCGTGCGCTCGCCGCGCACCACCTTCCGGGCCGCGAGGTCGACGCTGAACTCGTCGGTCGTGATCCCGGAAGGGGCGGCGGGGGAGGCGGGGTCCTCCTGCCGCCGGGTGGCGGCCCGCAGCCGGGCCAGCAGCTCGTCCATGCTGAACGGCTTGGTCACGTAGTCGTCCGCGCCGGCGTCCAGGGCGCGGATCTTCTCCTCGGAGGTGTGGCGCGCGGACAGTACGAGGATCGGCACCCGGCTCCAGCCGCGGACGCTCTTGATCACGTCCACGCCGTCCATGTCCGGCAGGCCGAGGTCCAGGAGGATGACGTCCGGTTTGCGGTCGGCGGCGAGGCGGATGGCCGCGCGGCCGTCACCGGCCTCCGCCACCTCGAACTTGCGCGCCTGGAGATTGATCTTCAAGGCACGTACCAGCTGCGGATCGTCCTCCACCACGAGCACCCGGGTCATGGGGTGTACAGCCTTTCTTCGTTGCGGGCGGATAAGGAACCGGTGGGGCGCGGAGCTTCCGCGCCCCACCGGATTCCCGTCCGAGTGAGCAGGACGGCCATCAGCTCTTGGTCAGTGCCTTGAGCGCGGTGTTCAGCTCCAGGACGTTGACGCGGGGCTCGCCCATGAAGCCGAGGGTGCGGCCGGTGGTGTTGTCCTCCACCAGCTTCTCGACCTGCTTGACGTCGAGGCCGTTCTGTTCCGCGACCCGGTGGACCTGGATCTTCGCGTACTCCGGGGAGATGTTCGGGTCGAGGCCGGAACCGGAGGAGGTGACGGCGTCGGCCGGCACGTCCGAGGGCCTGACCTTGTACGTTGCCGTGGAGTTGTCCGCGATCACGGCGTCCTTGGCGTCGGTCACCAGCTTGACCAGATCCGGGTTGTCGCCCGCCTTGTTGGTGGCGCCGGAGAGGATCAGGGAGTACTGCTGGTTGACGCTGTTGGAGCCGAGGCCGTTGGAGGGGCGCGGCTGGAACCACTTCAGGTCCGGCTTCGCGGCCTCTTCGGCGTCGTTCGGGTCGTTCTTCGGGAGGTTGTAGGTCTGGCCGATGAGGGACGATCCGACGACCTGCCCGCTCTTGTCCTTGATCTCGGAACCGTTTGCCTTGTCGCCGAAGGCGACCTGGGCGATGCCCGTGACGGCGAGCGGGTAGAGCACGCCGCAGATGACGGTCAGGACGAGGAGGGCGCGCAGTCCGGCGCCGAGCAGGCGGGCGGTGTTGCCTACGGAGTTGTTCATGGCTCAGCCGATTCCGGGGATGAGGGTGATGAGCATGTCGATGATCTTGATGCCGATGAACGGGGCGACGAGGCCGCCGAGTCCGTAGATCCCCAGATTGCGGCGGAGCATCTTGTCGGCGCTGGTGGGCTTGTACTGCACGCCCTTCAGGGCGAGCGGCACCAGCGCGATGATGATCAGCGCGTTGAAGATGACCGCGGACAGGATCGCCGAGTCTGGGCGAGGGCCGGCGCGTCGTTCGTACCGTCACCGGTCATCGCGACCAGCTTGCCGCCCGCCTGCTCCCGCTTGATGAGGGCCATCTTGTCCTCGGGGGTGGCCTCGGCCAGGAAGTCGTCGACGCCGGCCTCCTGCGCGATGGCCTTGGCCGTCAGCGGGTTGTCGCCCGTGATCATGATCGTCTTGATGCCCATGCGGCGCAGTTCGTCGAACCGCTCGCGCATGCCCTCCTTGACGACGTCCTTGAGGTGGATGACACCGAGGATCCGGGCACCCTTCTCGTCCTCGACCGCCACGAGGAGCGGGGTGCCGCCGGCCTCGGAGATCTTGTTGGCGAGGAGGTCCGCGTCGTCGGCGACCTGGCCGCCCTGCTCCGTCACCCATGCGATGACCGAACCTGCGGCGCCCTTGCGGGTCTTCTTGCCGTCGACGTCCACACCCGACATGCGGGTCTGGGCGGTGAAGGCGATCCACTCGGCCTGGGCGAGCTCGCCCTGGTGGCGTTCGCGCAGCCCGTACTTCTCCTTCGCGAGGACCACGATCGAGCGGCCCTCGGGGGTCTCGTCGGCCAGCGACGACAGCTGGGCGGCGTCGGCCAGTTCGGCCTCCGTCGTGCCCTTGACCGGGACGAACTCGGCGGCCTGGCGGTTGCCCAGGGTGATCGTGCCCGTCTTGTCGAGCAGCAGGGTGGACACGTCACCGGCGGCCTCGACCGCACGGCCCGACATGGCCAGGACGTTGCGCTGGACGAGCCGGTCCATGCCGGCGATGCCGATGGCCGAGAGCAGCGCCCCGATGGTGGTCGGGATCAGGCAGACCAGCAGGGCGGTCAGCACGATCATCGACTGCTTGGCGTCCGCGTAGATCGCGAACGGCTGCAGGGTCACGACGGCGAGCAGGAAGACGATGGTGAGCGAGGCGAGGAGGATGTTGAGGGCGATCTCGTTGGGCGTCTTCTGCCGGGCCGCGCCCTCGACGAGCGCGATCATGCGGTCGATGAAGGTCTCGCCGGGCTTCGTCGTGATCTTGACGACGATCCGGTCCGAGAGGACCTTCGTACCGCCGGTCACCGCGCTGCGGTCACCGCCCGACTCGCGGATGACGGGGGCCGATTCACCGGTGATGGCCGATTCGTCGACCGAGGCGACGCCCTCGACGACGTCACCGTCGCCGGGGATGATGTCGCCGGCCTCGCAGACCACGAGGTCGCCGATACGGAGCCCCGTGCCCGGGACCTGCTCCTCGCCGGAGTCGGTCAGACGGCGGGCGACGGTGTCCGTCTTCGCTTTGCGCAGGGTGTCGGCCTGGGCCTTGCCGCGGCCCTCGGCCACGGCCTCCGCGAGGTTGGCGAAGATGGTGGTCAGCCACAGCCAGGCGGTGATCGCCCAGCCGAACCAGTCCGTCGGGTCCTTGATCGCCAGGACGGTCGTGACGACCGACCCCACGAGGACCACGAACATGACCGGTGACTTGACCATGACGCGCGGGTCGAGCTTCTTCACCGCGTCGGGGAAGGACTTGAGCAGCGCCTTGGGGTCGAACAGACCGCCGCCGACGCGCCCCGCCGGGGTCTTGTGTCCGGTGGGCAGGTCTTCGTGCGGCGCACGGGTGGGGGTGATGGTGCTCATGAGGCGAGCCCTTCAGCGAGCGGACCCAGCGCGAGGGCGGGGAAATAGGTCAGACCGGTGATGATGATGATCGTGCCGACGAGCAGGCCCGCGTAGAGCGGCTTGTCGGTGCGCAGCGTGCCCGCCGTCTCCGGTACGGGCTGCTGCTCGGCGAGCGAGCCGGCCAGCGCGAGGACGAAGACGATCGGCAGGAAGCGGCCCAGCAGCATGGCGATGCCGATGGTGCTGTTGAACCACTGCGTGTCGGCGTTGAGGCCGGCGAACGCGGAGCCGTTGTTGTTGGCGCCGGAGGTGTAGGCGTAGAGGATCTCGGAGAAGCCGTGCGCACCCGGGTTGGCCATCGAGTTGCCGGGCGTCGGGAGCGCCATCGCGGCGGCGGTGAAGCAGAGCACCAGCGCCGGGGTGATGAGGATGTAGCAGGCGGCCAGCTTGATCTGGCGGGTGCCGATCTTCTTGCCCAGGTACTCCGGGGTGCGGCCGACCATCAGACCCGCGATGAACACCGCGATGATCGCCATGATCAGCATGCCGTACAGGCCGGAACCGACGCCGCCGGGCGCGATCTCGCCGAGCTGCATGCCCAGCATCGCGATGCCGCCGCCGAAGCCGGTGTACGAGGAGTGGAAGGAGTTGACCGCGCCGGTCGAGGTCAGGGTGGTCGCGACGGCGAAGATGGACGAGCCGCCGATGCCGAAGCGGGCCTCCTTGCCCTCCATCGCCCCGCCGGCGATGTCGAAGGCCGGTCCGTGGTGGGCGAACTCGCTCCACATCATCAGCGCGGTGAACCCGAGCCAGATCGTGGCCATCGTCGCGAGGATCGCGTAGCCCTGGCGCAGGTTGCCGACCATGCGGCCGAAGGTCCGGGTCAGCGCGAACGGGATCACCAGGATCAGGAAGATCTCGAAGAGGTTCGAGAACGGGGTGGGGTTCTCGAACGGGTGGGCGGAGTTGGCATTGAAGTAGCCGCCGCCGTTGGTGCCCAGCTCCTTGATGACCTCCTGGGAGGCCACCGCCCCGCCGTTCCACTGCTGCGAGCCGCCCATGAACTGACCGACCTCGTGGATGCCGGCGAAGTTCTGGATGACACCGCAGGCGACCAGGACCAGCGCGCCGATCACGGAGATGGGCAGCAGGATCCGGACGGTGCCGCGCACCAGGTCGGACCAGAAGTTGCCGAGTTCGCCGGTGCGCGAGCGGGCGAAGCCCCGTACGAGGGCCACGGCGACGGCCATGCCGACCGCGGCCGAGACGAAGTTCTGCACCGCGAGGCCGCCGGTCTGCACGACGTGGCCCATGGCCTGCTCGCCGTAGTACGACTGCCAGTTGGTGTTCGCCACGAAGGACGCGGCGGTGTTGAACGCCTGGTCGGGGTCGATCGACACGAAGCCGAGCGAGCCGGGCAGGCTGCCCTGCAGTCGCTGCAGGGCGTAGAGGAAGAGGACGCTCACTGCGGAGAAGGCCAGGACGCCGCGCAGGTACGCGGGCCAGCGCATCTCGGCCGAGGGGTTGGCGCCGATGGCCTTGTAGATCCACTTCTCCGGGCGGTAGTGCTTCTCGGAGGAGTAGACGCGGGCCATGTAGTCGCCGAGCGGGCGGTATGCGAGGGCGAGCGCGGCGACGAGCGCGAGCAGCTGCAGCACACCAGCGGTTACGGGGCTCATATCAGTGCTCAGAACCTCTCCGGGTACACGAGGGCGAGGACGAGGTATCCCAGCAGGGAGACGGCCACGAGCAGGCCGACGATGTTCTCGGCGGTCACAGCTTGGCCACCCCTCGGGCGATGAGAGCCACCAGTGCGAAAACCGCGACCGTGGTGACGACGAAGGCCAGATCGGCCATCGTGAGCTCCTGGATGAAGTGATGAAATGGATTTCGGCCAAGACGGCCGATGTAGAGCAAACCGCGAGCTCAGGCGTGCGTTAAGACCTCTTGACGGGCTCCATACGGGCAGGCCGGATCTCTTGATGCCACCCTGACGCAGAACCGCTTCGGCAGCGGCGAGGCTCAGCCGCCGTGGGCCAGCCCGGCCGAGTCCAGGGCGGCGCCGGCCTGCGCGGCGAGGGCGACGGCGACGAGCCGGGCCTGCTCCGAGGGCAGCGGGCCCGGGACCGGGTCGAGGAGGAAGCGGCCGTAGTAGTGCCCGCCGCCGTTGGCGCGCAGCTCGGTCTCGCCTTCCGGCCACCGGTCGGGCCAGTACGTGGCCTCGGTCTCCCCGGTGTCGAGGCCGAGCCACAAGGCCCCGTCGTGCTCCAGCCGGGGCAGGTGACCGATGAGGGACCCGTACTCGAAGCGGCAGCCGCGCAGGTTCAGCAGGCCGATGAGCTCATGGCGCACGTGCTCGACGACGGCCTCGGGGGAGCTCCCGCCCTCGGCGAGCCGGACCGTGCCCTCCAGCTGGGACAGGTGCGAGGCATCGGTGGTCACGGCGCCCTGGAGGCGGCGTGCGCGGACGGCCAGCTGGGAGACGATCAGGCCGACGACCAGGAGGAGGACGGCCGTCTGGGCGTCGTCACCGTCGGTGATCGTGAAGCGACCGTACGGCTGGGTCAGGAAGAAGTCGAACCAGGCCGCGGCCGACAGCGCGGCGAGGGCCCCGGCCACGCGGGTGCCGAGCGCGGCGACCGCGACCACGGCGACGACCAGGATCAGGGCGGAGTTCGTCGCCGAGAGATCCGTACGGAAGGGCACGAGCGCGAGCGCCACGAGGAAGGGGACCACGAGGGCCGCGATCAGGGCGAGGCTGTCGTGGAGTCGATACCCGGACATGTGGTGCCTCCCGTCCGGACGCGCTGGTCCCGATTCGGGTGGGTCGGGTCGGGTCGGTCGGAACCCTTGTCGGAACCCCTGTCAGAACCTCTCGGGCTTGATCAGGGCCGCAATGAGGTAGCCGAGCAGAGCGAGGGCGATGATCAGCCCGACGACGTTCTCAGCGTCCATGGACCATGTCTCCGATTCTCCTGGTGGGGGCGGTGTCCCGCCACCTCCACAGTGCCCGCGCGGCCCGCCGGTGTATCGGACGGGAACGGCCTTTTGATGCGTTTCATATGGAGTTCCACCCCTGCGCATCAGAAGGACGTCAGGGTTTCCGGTTCCGGTGTCAGAAGAGCGTCAGCACAGCGGGCCGGGGCCCGCCCGGGGCCGTTCCATGGACCGCATGCCTGGACCGAAACTCGCGGAGGACCGCAATTGGGCGTCAGACGCCCGGGCCGCAGCCGGCATCGCCGTGCTGCTCCCGGGACTGCTCCTCGCCGTCGATGCCGCGGCCGGCTGCACCCACTGGCAGCGCGTCCTGCTCTGGACGGCCCTCGGCCTCGCACTGCTCGCCGTCCTGTGGCCCACCCGCGTCCGCGCCACCCCGGGCATGCTCACGACCCGGGGACTGCTCCACCACCGCCGGGTCCGCACCGACCGGCTCGTCTCGGTCGCCTGGCACGACGGCGTCGCGCAGCGACTGGTCCTGAGGGACCTCGACGGCAACCGGCTGGAGGTCGATCCGCGGGTCTTCGCGGCGAACCCGGCCCTGTGGCACCTGTTCGACCAGAGCGTCAAGGTGAGCCTGTCCCTCGGCACCGTGACGGATGGTTCGGACCCGCTCCGGCGGCTCGCGCGCCTCATCGACCGCCAGACCGTGCGTACGGTCTTCCAGATCTCCGAGATGGACCACTGCTGACCGGCCGCACCGCCGACGGCCTACAGGCGGTCCAGCGGTACGGCCGCGTAGGACTCCCGCAGTGCGCCGATCACCGGGTCGTCGGCGCGGAAGACGATGTCGTCGACCGCCGCCAGCGCCCGTACGCCGAGGCCGGTGCTCGTGGCGAACGCCGCCCGCATCGAGCGCAGCCGGGCATCCGTCACCGGAGCCGTGACGTGCCCGGCCCCGGCGGCCCGGAGCAGCCGCATCGTCGTCCCCGGAAGCACCTCGGCATCGGGCCAGACCACGGCCCCTGCCTCGTCCACGAAGCCGATGTTCCACGTACAGCCCTCGGAGACCAGCCCGTCCGCACCGGAGAACAGCACGTCGTCGAACCCGGCGAGCCGTGCCGCCCGCCGCAGCCGCAGCTGCCCGAACAGCGCCACGTGCTTCACGGACGGCGTGTCGCGGTGGAAGGGGAGTCGCTGCACGCGCAGCGCCGGCAGCGGGCGGCCGGCGCCGCCCGCGGCGGGCCGGGTCGTCACCAGTACGCCCGGCCGCCCCGCCCGGTCGGGGGCCGTCAGGTCCAGCCCGGGGTCGAAGACCGTGACCCGCACCATGACCGCCCCGGCCCGCCCGCCGCCGGCCTCCCTGCGTACGCACTCCCGCACCCACGCGGGATCCAGCTCCGCCCCGAACACCGCACGGCAGTCCGCGACCAGCCGGGCGAGGTGCAGGGCCAGCCCCCGCACCCCGCCGTCCTCGACCTTCATGGTGGTGAAATGCCCGTAATTGGTCAGTGCGAGGGCCTGTAGGGCCGCGGGGGAGGCGGGGGATCCGTTCAGCGTTGCCATACCCGCAGTCTGCACGTCGCGGGCCCGCGCACCGGACGGCCGCGACAGAACCGCGTCAAGGTCCCCGGGCCGGACCCCGTCGGGCACCGCACTCGCCCGATGATGACCTGGCGGTGTCGTGTCCTACGCGCGCGTCGGGAACGAGGAGGCGGGTTCGGTGGTGGCGGCGGAAGTCCGGCGCGGGCGGTTGAAGGTCCTGCTCGGCGCGGCACCGGGGGTGGGCAAGACCTGCCGGATGCTCGACGAGGGCCGGCGCCGGGCCGAGCGCGGCACCGATGTGGTGGTCGCGTACGTCGACTGCCGCGGGCGCCGTCGTACGCAGGAGAAGCTCGCCGGCCTCGAACTCCTGCCGCGCGCCCCGGGGGAGGAGCTGGACCTGGACGCGGTACTCGCCCGGCGGCCCGACGTGGCGCTGGTCGACGAGCTCCCGCACACCAATGCTCCCGGCGGCCGCAATTCCGCCCGCCGGCAGGACATCGAGGAGCTGCTCGCCGCCGGGATCGATGTGATCACCACCGTGAACATCGCGCACCTGGAGTCCCTCGGCGACGTGGTCGAGAAGATCACCGGGGTGCCGCAGTACGAGACCGTGCCCGACGACGCGGTGCGCCGCGCCGACGAGCTCGAACTCGTCGACCTGCCCGTCGAGGCGCTGCGGCGCCGGATGGCCCACGGGGATCTGTACCCGGCGGAACAGGTCGACGCGGCGCTCGCCCACTACTTCCGCGTCGGGAACCTGACCGCCCTGCGGGAGCTCGCGCTGCTGTGGGTGGCGGGCCGGGTCGACGAGGCCCTGCAGAAGTACCGCTCGGAGCACGGCATAGGCGGGGTGTGGGAGACCCGGGAGCGGGTCGTGGTCGCGCTCACCGGCGGCCCGGAGGGGGCGACGCTCATCCGCCGGGCCGCCCGGATCGCCGCCCGGTCGGCCGGCGGCGACCTGCTCGCCGTGCACGTCGCCCGCAGCGACGGCCTCGCCGCGGGCGCCTCGTCCGCCGCGCTGGCCGGGCAGCGGGCCCTCGTCGAGAGCCTCGGAGGCAGCTACCACTGCGTCGTCGGAGACGACGTCCCGACCGCGCTGTTGGAGTTCGCCCGCGCCGAGAACGCCACCCAGCTGGTCCTCGGCACCAGCAGCCGCAACCGCCTCGAACGCTTCCTCACCGGGCGCGGTATCGGGGAGACGGTCGTCGGGCACTCCGAAGACATCGACGTCCACATGGTCACCCACGAACGGGCGGGCAGCGGGCGCCTGCTGCCGTCCCGCCGGCGCACCCTGCCGACGTCGCGCCTCATCGCGGGGCCGGTGCTGGGCCTCGTCCTGCCCATCGCGCTCACCTTCCTCCTCGACCACACGCGCGGCAGCCTCAACCTCACCAGCGAGGCCCTGCTCTTCCTGCTCGCCGTCGTCGGCGTGGCCTGCGTGGGCGGGGTGGTCTCCGCCGTCGTCGCGTCCGTCACCGCCTCGCTGCTGCTGAACTACTGGTTCATCCCGCCCGTCGGCGCGTTCACCTCGACCCTCGACAGCGTGCTGGCCACGGTGGTGTTCGCGGTGGTCGCCGGGACGGTGGCGGCCGTGGTGGACCGGTCACTGCGCCTCTCGCGCCGCTCGGCGCGGGCGACGGCCGAAGCGGAGACGCTCTCCTCGCTCGCCGGCTCGATCGTCCGCGGCGACCAGACGGTTCCCGCGCTCCTGGAACGGGCGAGGGAGACCTTCGGCATGGACTCCGTCGAGCTGCTGGACGCACCGGTGGCCGAGGCGTCAACGCCCCCTCCGCGCACAGGCGTTCCCGAGACGGGGGTGCCGGTCGGGCAGGACGCCAGGCTGGTCCTGCGCGGCCGTACGCTGCCGTCCTCCGAGCGCCGCGTCCTCACCGCCTTCGCCGCTCACGTGACCGCCGCGGTGGAGCGGGCCCGGCTGGCCGAGGCGGCCGCCGAGGTGGAACCCGTCAGGGCCGCGGACCGGATGCGTACGGCGCTGCTCGCCGCGGTCAGCCACGACCTGCGCACGCCGCTCGCCGGAGGCTGGGCCGCCATCAGCTCCCTGCGCAGCAGCGACGTGGAGTTCAGCGAGGAGGACCGGGCCGAACTCCTCGCCACCGCCGACGAGTCGATGGCCCGCCTCAACCGGCTGATCGAGAACCTGCTCGACATGAGCCGCCTCCAGGCCGGGGCGCTGACCCTGAGCCTGCGCCCCACCGTGCTGGAGGAGGTGCTGCCGGCCGCCCTGGAAGCCCTGCCGCCCGATGCGCCCGCCGTCGAGACCCGGGGGCTGGAGACGGTTCCCGCCGTGCTCGCCGACCCGCCGCTGCTGGAGCGGGTGATCGCGAACCTGCTCGGCAACGCCGCCCGCCACGCCCCCGAGGGGACCTCGGTGCTGCTGACGGCCAGCGCGCTCGCCGACCGCGTCGAGTTCCGGATCGTCGACCGCGGGCCCGGGCTGCCCGCCGCCGACCGCGAGAAGGCCTTCGTTCCGTTCCAGCGGCTGGGGGACACCGACAACACCACCGGCGTCGGGCTCGGCCTCGCCCTGTCTCGCGGCCTCACCGAGTCGATGGCCGGAACGCTCACACCGGAAGACACCCCCGGCGGCGGTCTGACCATGGTCCTCGCCCTCCCCGCCGCCGACGTGTCCGCTGTCGTCAGGAGTGCGTGAAGAGTGGGGCGGCGGACGTATGGATGTCGCCAAGACGGCTGGCGATGACGCATTCCCGCCCAGACGCTGTCCCTCGTCTTTGCTCAATCGGAGGGACCGGCAACAACATGGCCATGCACACAGGTAAGACGGAGACGGCGACCAGGGTCCCCGGCGCGGAGGAGCCCCCCGATACCGGGGCCGGCGACCGGCACAAGCTCACCGCGCTCCAGGGGCTTGCCGCGCTCTCGCTGGACGCCATGGCGTCCGTCGCCTACGGGCCGGAGTCCATCGTGCTGGTGCTCGCGGCGGCCGGCGCGTACGGGATGGGGTTCACGCTCCCGGTCACCGTGGCGATCGCCGTGCTGCTGGCGGTCCTGGTGGCCTCGTACCGGCAGGTGATCGCGGCGTTCCCGGACGGCGGCGGCTCGTACGCCGTGGCCAAGCGGCACCTCGGGCGGCGTACGAGCCTGGTGGCCGCGGCCTCGCTGATCCTGGACTACGTGCTGAACGTCGCCGTGTCGGTCACGGCCGGAGTCGCCGCGCTGACCTCGGCGTTCCCGGAGCTGTACGGCGAGCGGGTCTGGATCTGCCTGGCCGTCCTGGTGCTGGTCACGGGCGTGAACCTGCGCGGCGTGGTCGACTCGGCGAAGGCCTTCCTGGTGCCGACCGCGGTGTTCGTCGGCTCGATCCTCGCCATGATCACCGTCGGTCTCTTCCGGGACGGGCCCGTCAGCACGGCGTCCGCGGCGGGGCACGCCTCCGCGCTCGGCGAGGGCGCACTGCAACACAGTTCGGGGGCGGTCGGCGCCCTGCTCCTGCTGAAGGCCTTCGCGGCCGGCTGTTCGGCCCTGACCGGTGTCGAGGCCGTCGCCAACGCCGTGCCGTCCTTCCGCGCCCCGGCCGCGCGGCGCGCGCAGCACACCGAGGTCGCGCTCGGCGCCCTGCTCGGCGTCATGCTGATCGGCCTGTCCATCCTGATCGGCCGCTTCCACCTCCAGCCGGTCGAGGGCGTCACCGTCCTCGCCCAGCTCGCCGACGCCTCCTTCGGGCACAACCTCGCCTTCTACGTGGTCCAGTTCGCCACGATGGTGCTGCTGGCGCTCGCCGCGAACACCTCCTTCGGCGGACTGCCCGTCCTGATGAGCCTGCTGGCCCGCGACAACCACCTGCCCCACCTCTTCTCGCTCAAGGCCGACCGCCAGGTCCACCGCCACGGCGTGCTCGCCCTGGCCGCCGTCTCCGCGGCCCTGCTGGCCTTCTCCGGCGGCAACACCAACACCCTCGTCCCGCTCTTCGCGATCGGCGTGTTCGTCGGCTTCACGATCTGCCAGGTCGGGATGGTCCGGCACTGGTACGGGGAACGCCCGGCGGGCTGGCGCAACAAGGCGGCCCTCAACGGCTTCGGCGCGGTCCTCACCGGTGTGGCGGCCGTCGTCGTGACCGCCACCAAGTTCACCGAGGGCGCCTGGATCATCGTCCTCGCCCTGCCGCTGCTCGTCCTCGGCTTCGAGAAGATCCAGCGGACGTACGCGCAGATCGGGGAGCGCCTGGAGCTCGGCCGGATACCGCAGTCCCCGACACGCTCCCGCTCGCTGGTCGTCGTACCCGTCTCCGGACTGTCGAAGCTGACCCGTCAGGCGCTGACCGCCGCCCGCTCGCTGGGCGACGAGGTCCTCGCCGTCACGGTCACCCACTGCGCGTCCGAGGACCGGCAGGCGGCCGAGGCCCTGCGCCGAGACTGGGAGCTGTGGAACCCGGGAGTCGAGCTCGTCGAGGTCACCTCGCCGACCCGGGCACTGGGCCGCCCCGTCTCCGGCTACGTACGCGAACTCACCGCGACCAACCCGGACGCGCAGGTCACCGTACTGATCCCGGAGACCGAGCCCGCGCACCTGTGGCAGCGGCTGCTGCAGAACCAGCGCGGCTCGGTCGTGGCCCACGCGGTGCGCCGCGACACGGACGCGGTGATCTGCCGACTGCGGTTCCGCATCACCGACGTCACCGTCACCACCGCCGGCGTCACCGACAACGGGCGTCGGCCCCGGTGACCCAGCCCTCCCGCAAGCACCAACGCCCCGGCCCCGCCGGCATGCTGGAGCCCGAGCAGCTCGCCGCTTCCGCACGCGAGGCCGTCCGCAAGCTCCACCCGCGCGAACTCGTCCGCAAACCCGTGCTGTTCGTCGTCGCCGTCGGCTCCGTGCTGACCACGCTGTCGGCGCTGCTGCACCCGTCGGTCTTCACCTGGGTCATCAGCGTCTGGCTCTGGCTGACGGTGCTCTTCGCGAACCTCGCCGAAGCCGTCGCCGAAGGCCGCGGCCGCGCCCAGGCCGAGTCGCTGCGCAAGGCCCGTACGGACACGGTGGCGCTGCGGCTCCAGCACTGGACGTACGGGACGAACCTGCGCCACGCGCCGGCCGAGGCCGTCACCCCGGCCGAACTCCAGCCCTTCGACTTCGTCCTGGTCGAGGCGGGCGAGACGGTCCCGGCCGACGGGGACGTCGTGGACGGCGCCGCCATGGTCGACGAGTCGGCCGTCACCGGCGAATCGGCGCCCGTACTGCGCGAGTCGGGCGGCGACCGCTCCGGGGTCACGGGCGGTACCACCGTCCTGTCCGACTCGATCGTCGTACGGGTCACCTCGCGCCCGGGACACAGCTTCCTGGACCGCATGATCGCCCTGGTCGAAGGCGCGGCCCGGCAGAAGACCCCGAACGAGATCGCCCTCAACATCCTGCTGGCCGCCCTGACCGTGATCTTCATCCTGGTCGTGATCACCCTCCAGCCGATGGCCGGGTACGCGCACGCCGACCAGGCCACGGCCGTCCTGGTCGCCCTGCTGGTCACCCTGATCCCCACCACCATCGGGGCACTGCTGTCGGCGATCGGCATCGCCGGCATGGACCGGCTCGTCCAGCGCAACGTCCTGGCCATGAGCGGCCGGGCGGTGGAAGCGGCGGGCGACGTGAACACCCTGCTCCTCGACAAGACCGGCACCATCACCACCGGCAACCGCGAAGCCGAACGCTTCGTCCCGCTGCCCGGCATCGACCACGGCAAGCTCGCCGACGCCGCGCAGCTGTCCTCCCTCGCCGACGACACCCCCGAGGGCCGCTCCGTCGTCGCCCTCGCCGAGCGGTACGGCCTGAAGGCCCCCGCGGAACACGAGCTGAGCAATCCGCGCTTCGTCCACTTCAGCGCCAAGACCCGGATGAGCGGCATCAACCTGAGCTGGGCGGGCGGCAACGGCTGCGCGATCCGCAAGGGGGCCGTGCAGGAGGTCTGCGACTGGGTGGCGATGCGGGGCGGCAGCGTACCGGCCGAGACCGCCGACCGGGCCGCGCAGGTGTCCCGGTCGGGCGGTACGCCGCTGCTGGTCGCCGTCCACGACTGGGAGGGGCCCGGCAAGCTGGTCGCGATGACCGGTGACGGTACGAACGACGCGCCGGCCCTCGCCCAGGCGGACGTCGGCGTGGCGATGAACACGGGCACCTCGGCCGCGAAGGAGGCCGGGAACATGGTGGACCTGGACTCCAACCCCACCAAGCTCATCGAGATCGTCGAAGTGGGCAAGCAACTCCTCATCACGCGGGGCGCGCTCACCACCTTCTCCATCACCAACGACGTCGCGAAGTACTTCGCGATCATCCCCGCCATGTTCGCGTCGGCCTACCCCGGGCTCGGGGCCCTGAACGTCATGGGCCTGCGGAGTCCGACCTCCGCGATCACCTCGGCGATCATCTTCAACGCCCTGATCATCGTGGCGCTGATCCCGCTGGCGTTGCGCGGCGTCCGCTACCGGCCCGCGTCCGCGCACGACTTGCTGCGCCGCAACCTGGCCGTGTACGGGCTGGGCGGCCTCGTCCTGCCGTTCGTCGGCATCAAGCTCATCGACCTGGTGGTCTCCGCGGTCCCCGGGCTCGGATGAGCTGCGTGGACGAGTTGCGTCAACGCCGGATCAGGGACCCGTAAGAGGCCTTGAGGCGCTGGCTCCGGCTCAGGTTGGATGAGTCCACGGACATCGGCCTGCGCGTCCGCGCGCCGCCTGATCCGCTGCCGGGGCGGCCCCCGTCCGGCCGCCCCGGCCTCCTCCCTTCCGCCCCAGAGGTGGCCCGTGATCGAGCTGCACCCTTCCCTCCTCCCGTCCCTCGCCCCGTGGTTCCCCGCCGGATCCCCGGGCATCGGCGCGCTCGCCGAGCACGTGCTGAGAACGGGGAACGGCCGATGGTGGTGCGACCGCCCCCGCAACCCCCGGGTCCTGGCGGTCTCCTGCGGGGACCACGCGCTGCTGCGCGGCGACCCGCGGGGCCTCGCCGCAGGGGAACTGGACCCGCTGGCAACGCACTACGTGCACGCTCCGGCCGGGTTCGTGCCGTCGCTGCGCACGGCGTTGGAGGGAGTCACCCCCTGGGAGCGGATGATGTACGTCCGCCGGGCCCCCGCCCTGCCGGCCCGTCCGCCGCGCGGGGTGACCGTACGGCGCCTCCTCGCGGGCGACGCGCAGGCGCTGGCGGGGCTCGGGCCGCAGGCGTCGTGGATCCACGGGACCTGGGGCGGCCCGCAGGGCCTGGCCGGTTCGGGCGCCGCGTGGGGCGCCTTCCAGCGGCGCGAACTGCTGGCGGTGGCGTGCACGTACTTCGCGGGCAGCCGGTACGAGGACGTCGCGGTGCTGGCCGATCCCGGGCACCGCCGCCGGCACCTGGGACTCGCCTGCGTGAGCGCCCTGTGCGAGGACATCGCGGCCCGCGGCCGGATCCCGACCTGGTCCTGCGCCCGCGACAACCGGCCCAGCCGCCTCCTGGCCTGGCGGGCCGGCTTCCGCCTGGAGCACGAGTACGTCCACTACGCCACCCGGGGCCCCCGCACCCCCTCCCCGGCCCACCCGACCCCCGCCCCCGCGTAGCCGTACCGGACCGCCCCCACCCGTTATTTGCCAAAATGGAAAGTAGAGATCATTCTGGAAAGTAGCTGATGGGCATCGGAGTTGAGGGGGACCTGCTGTGGGTACGTCGGGAAACGCCGTCGGGGCTTTGGGCAAGGCGGCAGCGCTGGAGAAGGCCGCACGGCGGCGGAGCGGGTGGTACGCGCGCTACCTTGCGGTGTTCGGAGGGAGCCAGCTGCTCCTGGTGCCGGCGGCGCTGCTGTGGCACGGGTTCGCGGCGGCCTCCACCCTGGCGGTCGCCCAGGTGGTGCTGGTCGGGGGGCTGAGTGCGTACGCCGCCCGGCAGCCGGTGGTGCGGCGCGGGTTCGGTGCCAGGCACGGGGTCATCGTGGCGACGTGGGGCCTGGTCTTCGCCGGGACGGTGGCGCTGGGCAGCACCCTCTTCGCCGACAGCGTGCCGTTCACCGCAGTCGGCGCGCTCGCCTGTGCGCTGCCGCTTGCCGTCGGGGCCGGTCTCGAACAGCGGCGGTCCTCGTGACGGCGGACCCCGGAGGCGGACTCCACGCCGGTTCCCACCCGCGGCACGGGCTCGATCCGCTGCTCAACGCACCCGTCCGGATCTCGGTCATGGCGGCCCTGATGCCGCTGGACAAGGCGGAGTTCGGCTTCGTGCGCGACCTCGTGGAGGTCACCGACTCGCTGCTCTCCAAGCAGGTGGCCGCTCTGGAGGACGCCGGATACGTCGAGGTCCACAAGGGGAGGGTGGGCCGGCGTCCGCGTACCTGGATCGCCGTGACGGCGGAGGGCCGCGCCGCGTACCGGCGCCACCTCGCGGCCCTGCGGGCGATCGCCGGCGACTGGGGTCACTGAGCGGGCCGGGGGGTGCGGCCGACCGGGGGGATCGGGGGGCCCGGAGGGAGGAGTTCGGTCGTGACGAAGGCCACGACCGTGGAGAGGATCGCCACCGGCATCATCGCGGTGCTTCCCAGGACCAGGACCACCAGCAGCACGGTGCTGACCGGAAGCCGCAGCGCGCTCACGGTGGCGGCGGCCATGCCGGCCGCCAGCCCCGCGCCGACGCCCAGTCCGGGCAGGGGCGAGCAGAGGACGCCCGCCGCCGCGCCGAGGAACAGCGACGGGAAGATGGGGCCGCCGCGCAGGCTGCCCAGGCACAGGGAGAACGCGGCGCCCTTGCAGAGCAGGACGGCGATCAGCGCGCCCACGCCCCAGGCGTGCGGATCCCCGACCAGCCGGCCCATCGTGCCCTGGCCCGAGGAGGCCACGTCCGCGGGATTGAGGCCGGTGCCCAATGCGTACGCGGCCGCGCAGACCCCGGCGGCGAGCGCGCAGAGGGTCGTGACGAGCAGCGGCCGTCCGGCGACGCGGATGGCGGTCAGCCGGCCCCCGTGCTGGATCAGGTGCACGGCGCAGGCGATGACCACGGCCATGAGGATCGACCAGACCACGTCACCGATGTCCAGCCGGGGGAACTCCACGCCCGGGTCCAGCTTCAGGTTGCCGGTCGACAGACCGGTCCAGCGGCCGAACCCGGTGAACACGAGCGAGCCGATGCCGCTCGACAGCAGCGCCGGCAGCATCACGGCGAACAGCCGGGGCCCGCCCACGCCCGCGATCTCCATCAGCAGCACGGCGGCGATCAGCGGATTGCCGAAGATGGCGGCGATCGCCGCTGCCGATCCGGCCGCGCCCAGCAGTGCGGTGCTCGCCGGTGTCTCCGGGGTTCCCGTGAGGTGCCGGAGCGCGACCGCGAGTCCGCCGCCCAGCGCGATGAGCGGGGCCTCCGGGCCGAGCGTGGCGCCGAGCGGGAGGCTGAACACGGCCGCGAGGAGCACCCCCGGCAGGACTGCGGGGCTGGAAGCGCCCGGGTGCAGACCGGAGGCGGGGACGTGCCCGCCGGCCCCGGGGAAGTGGGTGACGATCAGCCCGACGCAGATGCCGGAGATCAGCAGCAACGGAAGCGGCCACCACCACGGCGGTGAGTCGAATCCGGCGGCGTGCGGGAGGTCCACCCACACCAGGCGTTCCAGTTCTTGGAGTCCGGCGAGGAACCAGAAGGCGGCCAGCGAGACCGGGATGCCGACGAGCCCGCAGAACAGCAGCGTCTTGAGGTACCCCGGTGCCCGGAGCAGCTCGCCGAGCTTCGCGGCTTCCGCCGGCTGCGTCATGGAGCCGTTCCTTCCCGTCCCCCGTCCTCACCCGTGCGTGCGGCCTAGAGCCCATTGCAGCACCGCGTCCGTACGCCCGCACCTTCGCGCACCCCGGAACACGTCGCCTGTCCGACGGCCCGGCCGATCGCCGCGACGCGCCAGGTCGGCGGGGCCAGAATGAACCAGAATGAAGGCGAGGCCCTTCCCCGAGGAGACCCCCCGATGACGACGACCACCCCGCCGGTGCTGTCGGTGTACTGATGCCCTCCGGCAGGAACGCGCGCAGTGCCCCGCACCCCTCGTGGTGGCGGACCCGGTGGCGCGCCGCGACGGCGACGGCCCGGCGGCTCAAGCACCGGGCCGAGTCCCGCTTCCCGGTGGTCACCAACGCCGCCGAGCGCATGCTGGCGGTCGACATCTTCGACTCCGCGACGCGGCTCGCCGCGCAGTGTTTCCTGACCGCCGTGCCGCTGCTCTTCGTCTTCGCCTCGTTCGCCCCGGAGGCCGTACGGGAGCAACTGGCCGCATCGGTGCGCGCGGTGTTCGGGCTCAACGGCGCGGCGAGCGAGCAGCTGAACGAAATCTTCGCCGGCTCCGACGGGGAATTCCAGAATGCGGTGGGCCTGGTGGGCGCCCTGATGGTGCTGCTGTCCGCGACCGCCGTCAGCCGCGCCATGCAGCGGCTGTGCAAGCGGGCGTGGGAGATCCCGCGTACGGGGGCGCGGATCGCGATCTGGCGCTGGCTCGTCTGGATCGCCGGCTGGATCTGCCTGCTGGCCGTGCAGGGCCCCATTCGCGAAGGGTTCGGCCTCGGGCTCTGGCTGGGCATTCCGCTCACGCTCGTCTTCCAGACGCTGGTGTGGTGGTGGACCCAGCACCTGCTGCTGGGCGGGCTGGTCGGCTGGCTCGCCCTGCTGCCGGGAGCGGTGATCACCGCCGTTGGCGTCACCGCCCTTTCGATCACCGCGCGCTTCTACATGCCGAGGGCCCTCAACCGGACACTGGACCAATTCGGTTCGGCCGGCTCCGTCTTCGTGCTGCTGTCCTGGCTGATCGTGGTGTGCGTGGCCGTCGCCATCGGCATCACCACGGGGGCCGTCCTCGCGCAGGAGCCGTTCCTCGCCCGGCGGCTTGGCAGTCCGACTCCGAACCGGCCGGGAGCCGAGCAGGACTGACAGGGCTGACAGGGCTGACAGGGCCGAGCCGGCTGGGCCGAGCACGGCTGAGCGGGGCCGAGCGTCTCCAGGGGGCCGCTTCGTGCGGACGGCGGCGCACTGCCGGGAGTGCCATGCTGGGCAGCAGGGGCCCGAGTGACGTGGCCTGGAGGTGCATGGCGATGGCAATGCGTGCCACAAGGGCGGAGGGCGACTTTCGGCGGCTGTCCGTCGAGGAACGGGCCGTACGCGGCCGGGCCGCCCGCCGCAAGGCACCCCGATCCGGCCACGGGGAGTTCGAGCCGCCCGCACACCGCCAGGATCCGGTGGACGTACTCGAAGGGCAGTCGGCCGGCCGGGTGGCGGAACTGGTGCCGATCCGGTACGGGCGGATGGTGGAGTCGCCGTTCCGCTTCTACCGCGGTGCCGCCGCCGTCATGACGGCAGACCTGGCCCACACGCCGGACTCGGGACTGCGGGTCCAACTGTGCGGCGATGCCCACATGCTGAACTACGGGCTCCTCGGCTCCCCGGAGCGCAATCTGCTGTTCGACATCAACGACTTCGACGAGACACTGCCCGGCCCGTGGGAATGGGACGTCAAGCGGCTGGCCGTGAGCCTGGCCATCGCCGGGCGGGAGAACGGCTTCACCGATCGCGAGCGCACCGAGATCGTCCGGTCCACCGCCAGGTCCTACCGCGAGCAGATGCGCCGCTACGCCGTCATGAGCCACCTCGACGTCTGGTACTCGCGGGTCGACGCGGAACAGCTCCGTACGCTGGCTGCGGCCGAACTGCGCTCGCGCGGCCGCCGGAAGCTGGCCGAGGTACTGGCGAAGGCGCGCGGGCGCGACAGCCTCCAGGCCGCCGGAAAGCTCACCGAAGTGGTCGCCGGGCAAAGCCGGTTCAGGTCGCTCCCGCCGCTGGTCACACCCCTCTCGGAGCTGCTGCCGGACGAGGAGCGCAGCACGCTGGAGGAGCAGATCCGCGACCTGGTCGAGAGCTACGGGCAGACCCTTCCGTCGGACCGGCTGCACCTGCTGCGGCAGTTCACCGTCGTCGACATGGCGCGCAAGGTGGTGGGCGTCGGCAGCGTGGGCACCCGGTGCTGGATCATCCTGCTCCTGGGGCGGGACGGCGGCGACCCGCTGATCCTCCAGGCCAAGGAGGCGGGGGAGTCGGTCCTCGCCCCGTACGCCGGCCCCGGCGAGTACGCCATGCAGGGCGAACGGGTGGTGGCCGGGCAGCGCCTGATGCAGGCGGCCAGTGACATCTTCCTGGGCTGGCACCGGCTGACGGGGATCGACGGCCGTGAACGGGACTTCTATGTAAGGCAGTTGCGGGACTGGAAGGGCAGCGTCGAGCCGGCGCTCATGGTGCCGCGCGGCATGCGCACGTTCGGCGAGGTGTGCGGCACCACGCTGGCCCGGGCGCACGCCCGGTCCGGGGACCGGATCGCCATCGCCGCCTACCTGGGCAGCGGAGACGTCTTCGACCGGGCGCTGGCCCGGTTCGCGGAGGCCTATGCCGACCTCAACGAGCGCGACCACCGGGCGCTGGTGGAGGCGGTGGCCTCCGGCCGGGTGGCGGCGGAATCGGCGTGAGCCCGGCGCCCGGGTGTGCGCGGACCCGCACCGGGGGCTATTCCTCCCGGGCCGGACGCAGTACCCGGCGCGCGGCGCCACGCAGCCACTGATGGGCCCCGTCGGTGGTGTGGCGCGGGTGCCAGGCCATGCCGATCGTCAGTGGAGGCAGCGGCAGCGGGATGTCCAGCAGGCGCAGTCCCAGCGCGTGCGCCGCGTCGCCGAGTGGTGAAGGGGGCTCGCCCGGCAGCGCGGTCGGCACCAGGCAGACCGCGTCGCCGGCCGCCGCCAGTGCCATCGCCGCCAGATGCCCGGGCAGGACGGCGCTGACCCGCCGGCTGAGCCCTTGCCCGGCCAAGGCCGCGTCCAGCGGGCCGGTGAAGCGTCCCCGGCGGCTGACCGCCACGTGCTCGGCCGCGGCCAGCCTGGCGGGCGTCAGGGTTCCTTCGGCGAGCGGGTGCCCGGCCCTGACGCCGGCCGCCATCCGCACCGTGACCAGCTCCTCGACCCGGGTCTCCGGGTCGGTGTGGTCGATGGCCCCGATCTCCAGATCGATCCGGCCCTCGCGCAGTGCGGGGCCCGCCTCCCACTCCTCGGCCAGCACCCGCAGCGAGACCCCCGGCGCCCGGCGCCGGGCCAGCCCGAGCAGACCCGGCGCCAGCGCCGCGCCGACCAGGTCCGAGGCCTGGACGGTGAAGGTGCGCCGCAGCGCGGCGGGGTCGATACCGCCGCTCGGGGTGAGCAGTGCCTCCAGCCGGCGCACCACCGCGGCGGCCTCGTCCCGCAGCGCCTCGGCGCGGGGTGTGGGCACCATCGCCTGGCCTGCCCGCACCAGCAGCGGATCCTGGAGCACCCGGCGCAGCCGGGCCAGGGTGCGGCTCATCGCCGCGGGGGAGGTGTGCAGCCGCGCGGCGGCACGGGTGACGCTCTGCTCGGTCAGAAGGGCGTCGAGGGCGACGGCGAGATTGGCGTCGAGGTTCGGGTCTGGGCTGCTCACCGGCATTATTCCGTTCCAGGCAATGATTGGATGCTGAAGTTCCCATTGTGGCAATGCCGTTGGCGTCCGCACGATGAAGGGCGTACCAAGCCGACAAAGACCGTGAGGAATTCATGATCGTCATTACCGCCCCCACCGGGAACATCGGCCGGCGGCTGCTGTCACTGCTGGTCGAGGCCGCGCCCGCACACGGAGAGGAGTTGCGCGTCGTGGTCCGCGATCCTGCCCGGCTCCCCGAAGCCGTGCGCGGACGGGTCGAGGTGGTCACCGGCTCGCACGGCGACGCCGCGACCGTCGAGCGCGCCTTCACCGGGGCCGACGCCGTTTTCTGGCTGGTGCCGCCGGACGTCTCGGCCACGCCCGACGAGGCGTACAGCGGCTTCACCCGCCCGGCCGCGCGGGCGTTCGCCGCCCACGGCGTCAGCCGTGTCGTCGGCGTCTCGGCGCTCGGCCGCGGCACCCCGCAGGCCGCCCGGGCCGGGCTGGTCACCGCCTCCCTGGCCATGGACGACCTGATCGCCGGCTCCGGCGTCGCCTACCGCGCCCTGGCCAACCCGTCCTTCTTCGAGAACCTGCTGGAGGAGGCCGACTCGATCCGCGAGAACGGCGTCTTCACCGATACCGCCGCAGCGGACCGCAAGGCCCCGATGGTGGCCACTGCCGACATCGCCCGAGCGGCGGCCGGGCTGCTGCTGGACCGCTCGTGGACCGGCGTCGGCAGCGTCCCGGTGCTCGGCCCGCAGGACCTGTCGCCCGACGACCTGGCCCGCATCATGACCGAGGAGCTGGGCCGTCCGGTCCGCTACCGGCGCCAGCCGCTCGACGAGATGCGGTCCACCCTGCTCGGCTACGGCCTCGGCGAGGCCTTCGTCGAGGGCATGGTCGACATGAAGCGCGCCAAGGACCAGGGCCTGGACTCGGGCGTCGACCGCTCGCCGCAGGCGGGCCCGGCCACCGGATTCGCGCAGTGGTGCGCGCAGACCCTCAAGCCCGCCGTCCTCGCCACCCCGGAGGCAGCCGATGCCCACTGACGGAACCGAGCCGCCGGTCACCGCGTTCATGCTGGTCAAGACCACGCCGGAGTGGCTGGCGATGACCGTGGCCGAACGCGTCCGGGCCTTCACCACCCACGTCGTCCCGGTGATCGAGGCCCGCACCCGCGGCGTCCGCTCCCGCTTCTACGACACGGAGTTCTACTCGGCGCGGGTCACCGACGTCTGGGTCTGGGAGGCGGACGACCACGACGCCTACCGGCTGCTGATCGACGCGCTGCGCGAAACCCCCTTCTGGGACCGCTACTTCGACGTGGTGGACCTGCTCGTGGGCACCGAGAACGGCTACGCCCGCACTTACGGCCTGGAGCCGGTGGCCACCCTCGCCACCTGAGGCTCCTCCCCTGACCGGCCGGTGCCGCCTCCGCCCTGCGGAAGGAAGCACCGGCCGGACGGGAACCCCGAACGGGTGAGTCCCGCGGAACGTGCGATACGGGCGGGGGCCTCGGCGGTGGCGCCGTTCGGGCGGGCGGGGGAGGCCGTCAGGGGCCGGCTCGACATGCGGAAGGCGGTACGCGCGCCAATACTGCTGATCGCGGGCATCGGGCCCGCCCGAAGGAGGCGTCCATGGACGACTACCCCGCGCTGAGTGTCTTCTGGAGCATGGTCTGGTTCTTCTTGTGGATCATGTGGCTGTTCCTGCTGTTCAAGGTGGTCACCGACCTCTTCCGGGACCACGAACTGAACGGCTGGGCCAAGGCGGGGTGGCTGATCTTCGTGATCCTGCTGCCGTTCCTCGGCGTACTGGTCTACATCATCGCCCGCGGCAAGAGCATGACCCAGCGCGAGGCCAAGCAGGCCAAGGAGACCGAGGCCGCCTTCCAGGACTACATCCGCAAGACGGCCGGGTCGTCCTCCTCCGGCGGGTCGCACGTCGACGAACTGGCCAGGCTCGTCGAACTGAAGGACAAGGGCGCCCTCTCCGAGGCCGAGTTCCAACAAGCCAAGACAAAGCTCCTGGCCTGACCCGGCCCGGCCCCGCCTGACCCGGCCCGGCCCGGTCAGTTGATCGGCTGCCTGGCCTCGGCGCGCACCTTCAGGGTCGTCCTGGCCAAGCCGTCGAGGTCGACGGAGGCGGGGTCCTGCCGGGCGGTCTCGGGCGTGACCACGGCGACCGCGGCACTCGTGTTCTCGTCGGCCCAGGAACACATCGGCAGGGTGGTCGTCTGACCCTCCTCGACCGACGTCAGCACCTGGCACGTCACGGTGATGTCCGCGCCGCTCGGCGTGATGTCCCGCGGGAGGACCGCCGTCTTCGCGCCGTCGGCCTTCGAGGCCCCGTCCATCATCTTCCTGCGGGCATCCGCCGGGTCCTTGAACTGGCCGTACATCCCGGAGAGGACGAGGACCCCGTCCGGATCCGTCGCCGATCCGGACGTGTACCGGCCGGTGGCGGGCTCCGGGTTGCGGATCTTCGGGTCATAGCCCTTGATCGCTTCCTTGCCCTGGGTCTGCGACAG
Organism: Streptomyces sp. NRRL S-244; assembly: GCF_000717915.1. Taxonomy (GTDB): domain Bacteria; phylum Actinomycetota; class Actinomycetes; order Streptomycetales; family Streptomycetaceae; genus Streptomyces. The sequence goes on along the minus strand of NZ_JOCX01000015.1, from coordinate 167,430 downwards.
GTCCTCGGAGAGCGCGTACGTACCGCCCAGCAGGGTCTTCGGCACCGTGAGCCGGTAGTTGGCCGCGGGGAACCCGACTCCGCTGGTGTGCTGGTTCACGTCTTTCATCCGGTTCAACACGAACCCCGCGACCACGAGCCCCACCACCGTGGCCACGATGACGCCGGCGCTCTTCCCGGTCCGGTGGCCGCCCGGCGGCAGCCCCGTCGGCTGCTGCCCCCACCCGCCTTGACCGTGGTACGGCTGCGGCTGCGGTGGGGGCGGGTACGGGTACTGCTGACCGGCGTACGGACCCGGCTGTTGCGGGGGTCCGTACGGACCGGGGGAGTACGGGGACGGTGGCGGCATGCTCATGCCCAGACGCTACTTCACGCCCGGATCACATCTCCGGCCGGGTTGCAGGAATTCCGACCCTACCGGCAGGTATCGGGCCGGGATCCGCCCAGGTTTGATAGGAGTTGGCGTATCCGGTGCGTCTGAGCGGGAAGGGCCGACCATGCTGGAGTTCCCCAAGCCGAGACCCCTGGTGTGCACGTACTGCCAGGCGGGCCCGAAGGACGGCACCGCTCGCACCCTGTCGGCGGAGGCCGGAACCCTGACGGTCACCTGGCACACGGCCTCGTGCCCCCACTACGCGGCGGACCGCATCCTCGCCGAGAAGCGGACCTGACCGCCGCCCGCGCGCCGCGAAGCAGCCGGATCGCGGCAGGAATCAGAGCGTGGTGACGAGTCCGCCGTCGATGGTGTGGTCGGAGCCCGTGGTGTTGCCGGCCCGGTCGGAGGCCAGCAGCAGGACGAGGTCGGCGACCTCCTCGGGACGGGTGAAGCGCCCGGTGACGGACTGCGCGGCGGCGCCCGCGACGATGTCGTCCGGCGTGCTCCCGGTGCCGCCCGCCACGGTGGCGGCCACGCCCTGCTCCCCGAGCCACAGGGCCGTCTCGACCGGGCCGGGGCTGACGGTGTTCACGCGTACGCCGCGCGGTCCGACCTCCTTGGACAGCGCCTTGCAGAAGTTGGCGAGCGCCGCCTTCGCCGCGCAGTAGTCGATCACCCCCGGGTCGGGCAGGTACGCGTTGACCGAGCTGACGGTGACGATCGACGCCGCACCGCGCTCCAGGAGATGGGGGAGGGCGGCCCGGGTGGTGCGGACGGCGGTCAGGAAGTTGATGTCCAGGGCCCAGGACCAGTCCTCGTCGGTCAGCGACAGGAACCCGCCCAGCCGGGGCCGGACGGCGCCGACGTTGTTGACGAGGACGTCGAGCCCGCCGAAGGCCAGGGCCGCCTCCCGTACCGCGTGCCCGGGTCCGTCAGCGGTGGCCAGATCGACCGCGACGGGCCGCACCCGCCCGCCCGCGGCCAGCTCCGTCAGGGGGCCGCTCACCGTACGGGCGGCGGCGACCACCAAGGCGCCTTCGCCGGCCAGCGCCCGGGTGACGGCCAGGCCGATGCCCTTGCTCGCTCCGGTGACCAGCGCCACCTTGTCCGTGAGATGCAGATCCACGAGGAACGAGTCTGTACGCATCCGGGCCCGGTGCGGTGCCGACAGGGCCGCGACGTCAGGCAGGTGGCCCCGTATCAGCCCAGGCGGGTCGGGGAGGAGGCCGCCGGGGTGAGGAGGCGGGGGGTGCCCGAGCCGTCTGCCGGGACCGTCCAGAGGTCGGTGGTGTCCGGCGCGCCCTCGGCGGGCAGGGCGTAGGCCACCGTACGGTCGTCGAGCCACAGCGCCTGGTCGTCCACACTGCGCTTCTCCGCGAGCGGCTGCTCCCGCAGCGTGCGCAGATCCAGTACGTGCTCGCGCCACAGCGAAGCACCGCGCATGACGCGCTTCTTGTACACGACCCGGGTCTCGTCCGGGGACAGCGACGGGCACTCGACGTTCTGGGCCAGGGTGGTGACGCTGCGCCGCGAGACCGAGCCCTTCACCAGGTACGTCTGGCCGGCGGTGCCGAGGGTGGCGTAGAAGGTGTCGTCGTCCTTGGAGAAGGTGACGCCCCAGAAGTTCACGTCCCCCGAGGAGTAGGGGCGGCCGTCCAGGACGATGGAGAACTTCTCCAGGTCGGGCTCGACCGCCCACGTACGGGTGTCCACGATCGTCGTACGGGTGGAGAAGAACGCGGCGCCGTAGGACTCGCCGGAGACGAACACCGTCCATGCGGCGAAGTGGCCGCTCGGCGCGACCCGGGCCCGCGACGGGGTGCCTGCGAGCGGGAAGGTGTGCAGCGTGCGCAGGTCCGGGTCGACGATCAGGGCCTTGTTGTCCTGGGCGAGCGCGCCCGGTGAGGAGTTCAGGCACACACCGGTGCCGGCGGCGGCGTGGAAGCGCCGGCAGGTGAGGCCCGAGGCGGTCCGCTCGGCCTGCGGCGTCTGGCCCGGGACCGAGACCAGGGCCCCGCGGTGCGGGCCCTGCGCGCCGTTGAGGAAGGCCAGCCGGTTCTGCTGCCCGAGCGTGACCCGGCCCTGCGCGACCGTCGGGTCCCCTTCGTGCGTCTGCTCGGCGCGGGCGGCGGAGCGCAGTACCAGCGCGGTGCCGAGACCCCCGAGGAGCAGCACGGCCACCGCGAGTACGAGCAGCCGGCGTGAGCGGGTCATCGGGTTCCTCGGGGGAGTCGGGCCGGGTCGGGAGCGGGGTCCGGACCGGGCCCCGGACCGGACTCCGGGGCCGACGGACGGAGTACGAAGCCGGCGACGGCAGCGCAGCAGCACAGACCGGCCGCCGCGGCGGCGAGCGCCGGACCGGCGCCCCACACCGTCCAGGCGGCGCCGAAGGCGAGCGAGCAGACGAAGCGGGCCAGCGCCTGGCCGGTACCGACGACGGCGAGGCCGGTGGCCCGCAGCTTCGCCGGGACGGTCGCACCGACGGCGGCGGGCAGGACCCCGTCGGTCGCGGCGTAGAACAGGCCGTGCAGGACGAGGACCAGGTACGGGAGGGCGGGCCAGTGCGGGGCCCACAGCAGCAGCCCGTACCCCGCCAGCAGGAGGGCGTGCCCGGCGAGGAAGACGGTGCGGCGGCCGATCCGGTCGGCCAGGGCGCCGGCCGGCACGGCCAGCAGCAGGAACACGGCGGCGGTGCCCAGGGGGAGCAGCGGGAACCACTGCTCGCGGATGCCGGTGCGGTCCTGGAGCAACAGGTAGAGGAAGGCGTCGCTGACGGTGGTGAGGCCCAGCAGGGCGGCACAGAGAGCGAGGGCGCGCAGCCGGGGCAGGCGCAGCAGCGCCGCCGCCTCGCGGAGGTTCACCCGGGCGGGCTTCGCGCCGGCGGGCTTCGTGCCGTCCGGCTTCGTGCCGTCCGGTTTCGCCGTCCCCACGGGACCGGGACCCGGCCCCGCCCCCGACGGGACGAACAGCATCAGCACCACCACACCGAGCACGGCGATGCACGCGCTGACGCCGAAGACGGCGTCGTACCCGCCGACCGCCATGTTCAGGATGAAGAAGGCGGCGAGGGGGCCGAGCAGCGCCCCGGTGGTGTCCATGGCGCGGTGTACGCCGAACGCGCGGCCCTGTAACCCGGCAGGTGTGGAAAGGGAGATGAGCGCATCGCGCGGAGCGGTGCGCAGGCCCTTGCCGGTGCGCTCCAGCGCGAGGACCACGCCCACCGGACCCAGGCTGTGCGCGAGCAGCAGCAGCGGCTTGCACAGGGCGGACAGCCCGTAGCCGATGCCCGCGATCAGCTTGTGGTTGCGGACGCGGTCGGCGAGGTGGCCGCCGGTCAGCTGCACCAGCGCGCTGACCCCGTTGTAGACCCCGTCGAGCGCGCCGAACCCGAGCGGACTCAGCCCGAGCCCTGCGACCAGGTACAGCGGCAGCACCGCGGTGACCATCTCCGAGGAGACGTCCGTGATCAGGCTGACCGCGCCCAGCGCGAGGACGGTCGAGGCGACCGCGGGTGCCCGGACGGGCCCGCCGTCCGGTGCGGTCTTCGCGCCGGCGGGCGCGGAGCGGTCCGCGAGGTACATGCTCTGGAGCTCCCGGTGCCGACGGTCTGGTCACTCGTACGTACGAGTGAAACCCTAATGGTTGTACGGGCCAACTGGGCGGCGTACGGCCCGATTCGGCGGATCCCCGCTGCTCAGGCCTGCTGTCGGCTGCTCTCGTCGCGCAGCCACGTCGAGAAGTCCCCCGACCGGATCGCCTTGCGGGCCCCCCGCCGGGCGGCCAGCGCCGCCACCACGAACACGACCACCCCCGGAAGCAGGCTCGGCTGGGCCCGCAGCAGGGCGCGCAGATCTCCGGTGCCGGTGCGCGCGGACGGCGCACGCGCCCCCTCAGGGCCCCCGGGCGCCCGCGAGGCCTGGAAGCGCTCCAGCTCGGCGGACGAGGTGGCCGCCCTGACCCGCCGCCTGATCAAGTCCCCCCAGGTGCGCGGCGGATGCACCACGACCCGGGCCGCCTCGACCACCCGCCGCTCCTGCGGCGTGAACGCGAGGGACGCCGCCAGGTCGTCGGCCATCAGCGGGGGCAGGGCGGCGATCCGGGCGTGCCCCGGCTCGGTCACCGCGATGACGCCCCGCCCGAACAGCCCCTCGCGGACGGCCGGCAGCCGCTGCCAGACCCGGTAGTACGCACGGACCGGCCAGGCGCACCCGGAGAGCGGGATGTCCCGGCCGGGGGCCGCGGCGAGCAGCTCCGGACGCGCCGCGAGGGCGCCGGTCAGCGCCCGTACGTCGGCCGCCCCGACCTCCACGTCGGCGTCCACGTACAGGCGCGGAAAGCCCTGTGCGTGCTCGTCGCCGACGCGAAGTGCCGTGTGTTTGGAGGGAGTCGGTATCTCCACCACCCGTACGCGGGGCCCCCGCGCGCCCGCCACCGCAGCGGTGTCGTCCGTACAGCCGTTGCACACCACGACGATGTCGGGCCCCGGTTCCGGGGCGTCGGCCAGGAGCGCGTCGAGGAGCCGGCCGATGACCCGGCCCTCGTTGTGGGCCGGGATCACGATGCTGGTCACCCCGGAAGTATGCACGCTCGAACACCCGCGCCGACCGTTTCCTCCAACTCTCCCCGGGGGTAGTCCCGGTGGTCTAGATTGAACGCAGCCGACCGGATTCGGCGTGCTTCGGCGACGCTGAAATCCAGTGGGAGCAGGGCAGTTGGGCAGTTGGGGTTACATGCGGGTACGGCGGCTTGGGGGAACAGGCCGCCTGCCCGTGGCCGGACCGGTGCGAGGGGCGCCGGGCGGCCGGGGGGCGGAAGTACGTCGCAACACGTAGGGCATCGGTCGTGGGGGGCCATCACCGTTGGGCAGGTCACGCACGGGTCGCGCATGCGCCCCGGCGCCGGCCGTCGGCGGCACCCCCTTCCTTCGCACGCGTCCCGGCCATGGGTTGTCGATTGCGCCCGCGGGCGTGCGCGGAAGGAAAGGTGAACGCTGTGAAGGAATCCGAGAAGGAACCCGAGAAGGACGCCGCGAAGGGTGCGGGGCGCGAGGCCACGATCGCAGGTGCCTGGCCGGCCAAGCCGTTAGGCGTCGCCGTCGTCGGAGCGGGCTACTGGGGACCCAATCTCGTCCGCAACTTCCAGTCCAGTCCGGGGTTCCGGCTCCGCTGGCTCTGCGATCTGAACGTCGACCGCGCGCGGCAGGTGCTCGGTCACTACTCCACCGTCCAGGCGACCTCCGACTACGCGGCCGTCCTGGCCGACCCGGCCGTCGACGCCGTCGCCGTGGCCACCCCGGCCGGCACCCACCTCGAGGTCGCCCTGGCCGCCCTGCGCGCCGGCAAACACGTCCTGGTGGAGAAGCCGCTGGCCGCCACCTACGAGGACGGCCTGAAGCTGGTGACCGAGGCCGAGGAACGCGGCCTCACCCTCATGTGCGACCACACCTACTGCTACACCCCGGCGGTGGCCCGCATCCGCGACATGGTCCGCTCCGGCGAACTCGGCGACATCCAGTTCTTCGACTCCGTGAGGATCAACCTGGGGCTCGTTCAGAAGGACATCGACGTCCTGTGGGACCTCGCCCCCCACGACCTCTCCGTCCTCGACTTCATCCTCCCGGACAACGTCCACCCCGTCGCCGTCGCCGCACACGGTGCCGACCCGATCGGTGCCGGCCAGTCCTGCGTGGCCTATCTGACCCTCACGCTCAACACCGGCGCCATCGCCCACGTCCACGTCAACTGGCTGTCCCCTGTGAAGGTCCGCACGACGATGGTCGGCGGCTCCAAGCGCACCCTGGTCTGGGACGACCTCAACCCCACGCAGCGCGTCGCCGTCTTCGACCGCGGGGTGGACATGACGGCCCCGCAGGAGATCGGCGCGGACGAGCGCCGTGACGTGCTCGCCTCCTACCGGACCGGCGACATGGTGGCGCCCGCGCTCGGCGAGAAGGAGGCCCTGCGCAGCATGGTCGAGGAGTTCGCCGCCGCGATCAGGACCCGGCGGCCGGCGCTCACCGACGGCTGGGCGGGCCTCCAGGTGCTCGACATCCTCGAAGCCGCCTCCCGCAGCCTGGAGTTCCGCGGCGCGGTCGTCGGACTGCGCACCGGGCGCTGACACCGGGCGCCGACGGCCGGCGGATCCGCCACCCGCACCATCTCGCCCGGCGTGCACACCGCGCCGGGCGCACCAGCACGAAACACCACGACCGACTCAGTAGGGGCAGGGCGTTGAGCAGCGTACGAGGCAAGAGGATTCTGGTCACCGGCGGGGCGGGCACGATCGGCTCGCACGTCGTCGACCAGCTGGTGGACAACGGGGCGCGCGAGGTCGTCGTGCTCGACAACTTCGTCCGGGGACGGCTCGGCAACCTGGCCCGCGCCCTGAAGAGCGGCGCGGTGAACGTCGTCGAGGGCGACATCCGCGACCGGGAGACCGTACGCAAGGCGACCGAGGGCGCCGAGCTGGTCTTCCACCTCGCCGCCATCCGGATCACCCAGTGCGCGGAGGAGCCGCGGCTGGCCAACGAGGTGCTGGTGGACGGCACGTTCAACGTGCTGGAGGCGGCCGTCGCCGCCGGGGTGGGCAAGGTGGTCGCCTCGTCCTCCGCCTCGGTCTACGGGCTCGCGGAGACCTTCCCGACCACCGAGCGCCACCACCCGTACAACAACGACACCTTCTACGGGGCCGCGAAGGCCTTCAACGAGGGGATGCTGCGCAGCTTCCACGCCATGTACGGGCTGGACTACGTCGCGCTGCGCTACTTCAACGTCTACGGGCCCCGGATGGACATCCACGGGCTGTACACCGAGGTGCTGATCCGCTGGATGGAGCGGATCACCGCGGGGGAGCCGCCCCTGATCCTCGGCGACGGCACCCAGACCATGGACTTCGCCGACGTACGCGACATCGCGCGGGCCAACCTGCTCGCCGCCGAATCCGACCTGACCGACGAGGTGTTCAACGTCGCGAGCGGTACCGAGACCAGCCTGCGCGACCTGGCCGTGGGACTGCTGGAGGCCATGGGCGCGGAGGCGATGGCGCCGGAACACGGGCCGGCCCGCGCCGTGAACGGGGTCACCCGGCGCCTCGCGGACACCTCCCAGGCCTCGGAACGCCTCGGCTTCACCGCCGAGATCGACATGCGCCGCGGGCTGCGGGACCTGGTGGAGTGGTGGCGGGCCGAGCGCGCGGCCGACGCGGCCGCGCGCTCGGCCGCTGCCGGGGAGGCCGGCCGATGAGCGCCGCGACCACTCCCGCCCCCGCCCGCATCCCGGTCATGATCCCGTGGCTCGGCGAGGAGGAGGCGCAGGCCGCCGCCGACGCCGTGCTCTCGGGATGGGTCGCCCAGGGCCCCCGGGTCGCCGCGTTCGAGCGGGCCTTCGCCGAGCGGGTGGGCGCCGAGCACGGCATCGCCGTCAGCTCGTGCACCACCGCCCTGCACCTGGCGCTGATCGCGCTGGACCTCGGCCCCGGCGACGAGGTGATCGTCCCCTCGCTGTCCTTCATCGCCACCGCCAACGCGGTGCGCTACGTCGGCGCGCACCCGGTGTTCGCCGACGTCGAGGAGGCCACCGGGAACCTGACCCCCGACACCGTGGACGCCGTACGCACCCCCCGCACCAAGGCCGTCCTCGCCGTCCACCAGGGCGGGGTGCCGGCGGACGTGCACGCCCTGCGCGCGGCCTGCGCCGACTGGGGCCTCCCGCTCGTGGAGGACGCGGCCTGCGGGATCGGCGCGACCGTGGGCGGCAAGTCGGTCGGCCACGGAGCCCTGCTCGCCGCCTGGTCCTTCCACCCGCGCAAGGTGATCACCACCGGCGAGGGCGGCATGGTGACCACGGACGACGCCGAGTGGGCCGAGCGCCTGCGCCGGCTGCGCGAGCACGGCATGAACGTGTCCGCGGCGCAGCGGCACGCCAGCAGCAAGCCGATCGCCGAGGCCTATCTGGAGGTCGGCTACAACTACCGGATGACCGACATCCAGGCCGCGGTCGGTCTGGTGCAACTCGGCAAACTGGACGCGATCGTGGCCCGCCGCCGTGAACTGGCGGCCCGCTACGGGCAGTTGCTCGCCGGGATCCCGGGCCTGCGCCCGGTCCGCGACCCCGGTCACGGCGAGGGCAACTTCCAGTCGTACTGGGTGCTGCTGACCGGGGACTTCCCGGTCGGCCGGGACGAGCTGCTCGCCGTGCTGGCCGAGGCCGGGATCTCGGTCCGGCGCGGGATCATGGCCTCGCACCTGGAGCCGGCGTACGCCGGACACGGGGCGGCTCCGCTGCCGGTGACCGAGCGGATCAGCCGCGATTCGCTGATCCTGCCGCTGTTCCACACCATGACGCAGGACCAGCAGGACCGGGTGGTCGCGGTGCTGCGCGAACAGGCCGGCGGATGACCGGCCCGCACGCCCGGGTCACCGAGGACCTCCTGATCGTCGGCGCGGGCGGCTTCGCGCGCGAGACCGCCCAGGCCGTACGGGACACGGCCGCCGCCGACCGGGAGCGCGGCCGCGCCCCCCGGTGGCGGCTCGCCGGGCACCTGGACGACGACCCGGCGCTGCACGGCCGGGAAGTCGACGGGGTGCCCGTGCTGGGGGGCGGCGAGCTGGTGCACCGGCACCCGTACCAGGACGCCCGCGTCGTGGTCTGCGTGGGCAGCCCGCGCGACTACGCGGTACGGGCCCGTCTCGTGCGGCGCCTGGCCCTGCCCGAGCGCCGGTACGCGACCGTGGTCCACCCCACCGCCGCGGTCTCGGCGTCCTCGGTGCTCGGCCCCGGCTCGGTGCTGCTCGCGCACTGCGTGCTGACCGCGGCCGTACGGGTGGGGGCCCACGTGGCGGTGATGCCGCACACGGTCCTCACGCACGACGACACGGTCGGGGACTTCGCCACGCTCGCCTCGGGGGTCCGCCTCGGCGGCGGGGTGCGGCTGGGGCGCGGGGCGTACGTGGGCGCGGGCGCCCTCGTACGGGAGAACACCACGCTCGGCGCCTGGTCGCTGACCGGTATGGGAAGCACGGTCCTGGCCGACGTGCCGCCCGGCGAGGTGTGGGCCGGAAGCCCCGCCCGCCGGCTGCGCGAGGCGGGGGGCCCGGCGCTCGACGAGCTGCGGGCCGACGGCGAGGAGACCGGCCGGGGGCCGGGGACACGGATGAGGCCCGAGACACACACGAGGCCGGAAACACGGATGGGGAGCACAGTCGGATGAACCAGATACCGCTCGTGGACCTGAAGGCGGCGCACGCCGAGGTCGCGCAGGAATTACGCGCAGGATTCGACCGGGTGCTCGCCGACACCGCCTTCATCGGCGGTGAGGAGGTCCGCGCCTTCGAGCGCGAGTACGCCGCCTTCGCCGGGGTCGGCCACTGCGTCGGGGTGGCCAACGGCACCGACGCGCTCGAACTCGCCCTGCGTGCGAGCGGGGTGGGCGTGGGCGACGAGGTGGTGCTGCCCGCCAACACGTTCATCGCCACCGCCGGAGCCGTCGCCCGGATCGGCGCCCGGCCGGTCCTGGTCGACTGCGTCCCCGACACCCTGCTCATGGACCCGCAGGCCGCCCTGGACGCGGTCGGCAAGGCCACGCGGGCCGTGGTCCCGGTGCACCTGTACGGGCAGTGCGCCCCCGCGGCGGAGCTCGCCGCGGGGCTGCCCTCGTACGCCAAGGTCGTCGAGGACGCCGCGCAGAGCCAGGGCGCCGCCCGCGAAGGCCGTACGCCCGGCAGCGGCGGCATCGCCGCCACCAGCTTCTACCCGGGCAAGAACCTGGGCGCGTACGGCGACGCGGGCGCGGTGGTGACCGACGACGAGGAGAAGGCCGACCTCGTACGGGCCCTGGCCAACCACGGCGGCATCGCCAAGTACCGGCACGACGTGGCCGGGTTCAACAGCCGGCTGGACGGCCTCCAGGCCGTGGTGCTGCGGGCCAAGCTGGCCCGGCTCGCCGAGGGCAACGCGGCCCGCCGCGCCGCCGCCGCCCGCTACGACGTGCTGCTGGCCGATCTGGCCGCCGCCGGACGCGTCACCCTGCCGGTCACGGCGCAGGGCAACGTCCACGTATGGCACCTCTACGTCGTCCGGGTCGGCGGCGCGGACCGCGACGCGGTCGTCGGCAAGCTCAACGCGGAGGGCATCGGCGCGGGCGTGCACTACCCGGCCCCGGTCCACCTCACCCCGGCCTTCGCTCACCTCGGCCACGGCCGCGGGGACTTCCCGCACGCCGAGCGGGCCGCGGACCGGATGCTCTCGCTCCCGCTCTTCCCGCAGATCACCGCCGCCCAACAGCAGCGGGTCGTGGACGCGCTCACCGACGCGCTGCGCTGACGCCCTGCGCCGCGCCGACGCACAACAAAGAGGTACAGATGAACAGACGGACAAGGTTGCTCCGGTACGGCCTCTTCACCGTGGTCGCCGCCCTGATGGCCACGGTCTTACCTCCGTCCTCGGTCGCGGGTGCGGCGGACCCCTGCGGTCCCGGCACGAACGCGATCGTGTGCGAGAACTCCAAGCCGGGCACGCCGATGTCCGACTGGTTCTCGCCCAGCGCCTACGGGGACATCAAGGGCTTCAGCGCCCAGACGAGCGTCCAGGCGGGCGAGACGGTGCAGTTCAAGGTGCAGTCGCCGACCTCCTACCGGGTGTCGGTCTACCGGCTGGGCCATTACGGGGGTGACGGTGCCCGCCTGATGTCGACCGCGGCGCAGGCGGCCCAGACCTACCCGGCGAACTTCCCCGCGGGCGGCAACCCGCGCAGCTGCACCACCAAGGCGGCCACCGGCCTGGTCGACTGCGGCAACTGGCCCGTGACCGCGACGTGGACCGTGCCGGCCGACGCCGTGTCCGGCCTGTACATCGCCAACCTCGACCAGGCGGACGGCAACGGGGTCATGCCGTACCCGTTCGTCGTCCGCAACGACTCCAGCCACTCCGACATCGTCGTGCAGACCAGCGACCAGACCTGGCAGGCGTACAACAACTACGGCGGCCAGGACCTGTACGACGGCGGGGGACCGGCGCCCGACGGCCGTGCCTACGAGGTCAGTTACAACCGGCCGATGGACATCGGCGGGGAGAACGGGATCTACGGGTCCGAGTACCAGATGATCTCGTGGCTGGAGCGCAACGGGTACGACGTGAGCTACATGTCCGGCATCGACATGTCGACCCGCGGTGCGACGCAGCTGGGCAACCACAAGGTGTTCATGTCCTCGGGCCACGACGAGTACTGGACCCAGGACCAGTTCACCAACGCGCTGAACGCGCGGCGCGCCGGGGTCCACCAGACCTACTTCAGCGGCAACGAGGTCTTCTGGAAGACCCGGCTCGCGCCCAGCATCGACGGCGCGGCCACGGCCAACCGGACGCTGGTCTGCTACAAGGAGACCAAGCTCTCCTTCCCCCAGCCCAACGGCATTCCGGACCCGAGCGGGATCTGGACCGGCACCTTCATGGACCCGGCCAGCTCCACGAACGGACGGCCGTACCAGCCGCAGAACCAGCTGACCGGCTCGCTGTTCAGCGTCAACGGCTACCGCAGCGACGCGATCACCGTGCCCGGCGCGTTCGCCAAGATGCGGCTGTGGCGGGGCACCACCGTCGCGAGCCTGACCCCCTCCCAGACCGCCACCTTCCCGGCCGGCACGCTCGGCTACGAGTGGGACAGCGACGTCGAGGACGCGGCGCGGCCGCCCGGGCAGATCGCGATGTCTTCCACCACGGTCGACATCAACGACGGCAAGCTCCGGCTCGACTACGGCAACACGTACGGGAACGGCACCGCGACGCACAGCCTGGTCGCCTTCCGCGACCCGACCTCGCACGCCCTGGTGTTCGGGGCCGGCACCGTGCAGTGGTCCTGGGGCCTGACCAACATGCCGACGGGCAACCCCGACGACACCGTGGTCACCGAGGACAAGCGGATGCAGCAGGCCACGGTGAACGTGTTCGCCGACATGGGCGTCCAGCCCAAGTCCCTGCAGAGCAACCTCGTCACGGCGACCGCCTCCACCGACTCCACCGGCCCGGCCATCACCGTGACCAGCCCGGCGGCCAATGCCACCGTGCCCGCGCTGCGCCCGGTGACCATCACCGGCACCGCGACCGACAGCGGCGGCGGCGTGGTGGCCCGCGTGGAGGTATCCACCGACGCGGGCACCACCTGGAAGGCGGCCACCGGAGTCGGGTCCTGGACCTACAAGTGGACCCCGACCACCCCCGGACCCGTCCAGATCAAGGTCCGCGCGGTGGACGACAGCGTCAACATCGGCGCCACCACCACCGTGCCGCTGACCGTGGGACCCCAGCAGTGTCCCTGCACCGTCTGGCCGGCCGCGGCCGTACCGGGCACCGTCAACGCCGGTGACGGCAGCGCCGTCGAACTCGGCGTGAAGATCCGCTCCTCGGCGCCCGGCTCGATCACGGGCGTCCGCTTCTACAAGTCCCCGGCCAACACCGGCACCCACACGGGCAGCCTGTGGAGCAGCTCGGGCCAGCGCCTGGCCACCGGCACCTTCACCAACGAGACGGCGTCCGGCTGGCAGCAGCTGAACTTCTCCTCGCCCGTCCCGGTCAAAGCCAACACCACGTACATCGCCTCCTACTTCGCGCCCCACGGCGGGTACTCCTTCGACAACACCTTCGCCTCCGCCGACGCGGGGCTCGCCCCGCTGACCGCACTGCGCAGCGGCAGCGACGGGGGCAACGGCGTCTACCGCTACAGCGCCACGGGCGGGTTCCCGTCCACGGCCGCGTCCGGCAGCAACTACTGGGTCGACGCGGTCCTGGACACCTCCAGCGCGAGCACGACGCCGCCCACCGTCACCTCGATCACCCCGCAGTCCGCGGCGACCGGCACCGCGATCACCTCCGCGGTCAAGGCCACCTTCAGCGAGGGCATCGACTCCGACACCCTCTCCTTCGCACTGAAGGACCCGGGCGGGGCCACCGTCCCGGGCAGCAAGGTCCTCACCGCCTCCAACAGCGCCACCTTCACCCCGTCCACCGAGCTGGTGCTGAACACCACGTACACGGCCTCGGTGCAGGCCGCGGACCTGTGGGGCAACTCCATGGCCGCGCCGGTCACCTGGACCTTCACCACCAGCGCGAGCCCGCCCACGGTGAACTGTCCCTGCACCCTGTGGGGACCCACCGCCGAGCCGAGCACCGCCAACGTCGGCGACGACACCAACTCCGTCGAGCTGGGCACCCGCTTCCAGTCCGCGGTCGGCGGATACGTCACCGGCATCACCTTCTACAAGGGCCCCGGGAACACCGGTACGCACACCGGCAGCCTTTGGTCGGCGGACGGTACCCTCCTCGCCACCGGCACCTTCGGCAGCGAGACCCTGTCCGGCTGGCAGCAGCTCCACTTCGCCACCCCGGTGCCCATCACCGCGGGCACCAGCTACGTGGCCTCCTACCACGCGCCGAACGGCAAGTACTCGGTGGACGGCGGCTACTTCACGGCCGCGCACCGCTCCTACCCGCTGGTCGCCCCGGCCGACGGCAGCGGCGGCGCCAACGGCCTCTACAAGTACGGCGCTTCCACGGCCTTCCCCACCAACACCTTCGGCTCCGTGAACTACTGGGTCGGCCCGGTCTTCACCACCACGGCGCCGAACGGCCTCGCGGCGGACGGCTCGACGGAGGTGAGCGGCCAGTGAGCACCGTCAGCGTGGTGATCCCCTGCTACAAGTACGGCCACTTCCTGGCCGACTGCGTCAAGAGCGTCCTGGACGAGCAGCCGGGCGTCGACGTACGGGTACTGATCATCGACGACGCCTCGCCCGACGACTCCGCGGACGTCGCCCGGGCCCTCGCCGCCGCCGACCCGCGCATCGAGGTACGGGTCCACGAGCAGAACCAGGGCCACATCGCCACCTACAACGAGGGCCTCCTGGAGTGGGCCGACGGGGACTACGTCGCCCTGCTCTCGGCCGACGACCGGCTGGTCCCCGGAGCCCTGGTGCGCGCCGCGGCCCTGCTCGACGCCCACCCCGAGGCCGGCTTCGCCTACGGCCGGCCGCTCCGGTTCCGGCACGGGGGACCGCTGCCCGCGGCCCGCACCCGGAGCACCGGATCGGTGGTCTACCCCGGACGGTGGTGGCTGGAGCGGCGGTTCCGGGAGGGCACCGGGTGCATCACCTCGCCCGAGGTGGTCGTCCGTACCAGCCTCCAGCGCAAGGTCGGCGGCTACGACCCGGAGCTCCCGCACGCCGGCGACATCGAGATGTGGATGCGGCTCGCGGCGCACGCCGACGTGGGCTACGTCCGCGGGGCCGACCAGGCCTTCTACCGCGTCCACGGCAACAACATGTCGACCACCGACTTCGGCGGGCAGCTCGACGACCTGCGCCAGCGCCTCGTCGCCTTCGACTCGGTCCTGGACAAGTGCGCCGGCCTGCTCCCGGAGGCCGGCCGGCTGTCGGCCCTGGCGCGGACCCGGCTCGCCCGGTACGCGCTGCGGCGCGCCTACCGCGCGTACGACCGCGGGCGCACCGGGGTGGTGCCGGTGGAGGAACTGGAGGCGTTCGCCGCCGAGTGCCTGCCGCAGTACACCGGGCTCCCCGAGTACCGGGCGCTGCGCAGGCGGCGGCGGATCGGGGCCCGCGTGATGCCGTACCTCCAGCCGCTGGTGCTCTCGGCCGTCGCCGACCGGGGGCGCGAGTGGCTCTGGTGGCAGTCCTGGAAACGCCGAGGGATTTGATGAACCAGCAGTACTCAGCGGGCCGCCGCGGCCACGAGGACCCGGCTCTCGGTTTCGCCCTCGTCCCCCGGACCGGTGTCGGCGCCCTCGCGCCGGCGCCGGTTCCGGCGCGTCACGAGCCGATCGGTCCACAGCGCGGCGGCCACCCCGCAGACCCCGGCCAGCAGTGCCGTCCCGGCCAGTGCGCGGCTCTTGGTCCCGGTCTGCGCCACCGCGGTCGGCGGCACCAGCAGGGTCACGCTCATCCGCGCCTTCTCCGGGATCTGCTGCTCGGCCTGCATGGTCGTGATGCGCTTCGTGTACGCCTCGACGACCTTCAGCACGGCCAGGTTGGCGGCGGCGGGATCGGCGTGCTCCGCCTGCACCTGGAGCGAGGGGATCAGATAGCGGGGGGTGACGCTGGTGCCGCTGTTGCGCGGCATCAGCCGGTAGGTGCCGTCCACTCCCGCGGCGCGCAACTCGTCCGCCCCGGCGGGCGATTCGATCTGCTGCACCGCCGCGTACGACACGGCGGCCAGCGGCGGCTGGAGATTGGCGAGCTGATTGGGCTGGCTGCCGGTGACCGGCGGCTTGAGCACGACGATCGCCGAGCTCACATAGGTCCGGGTGGGGCGGAGCACCTGCACGGCCCCGGCGGCCGCGAGCGCCGCCACCAGGACCAGGACGTACCAGCGGCGGCGAAGCGTGCGGAACAACTCACCAGGCGACACAGGATTCCTTCCGTCGCGTTCGATCTTTCCAGGACGCCGGTCCGCCCGCCATCGGTTCCGGCAGGCGCAAGGGGGCATTCGTGAGCATCGGTGAGATAGCCGCCGTGCTGCGGCGGCGCTGGTACGTGATGGTGCCCCTGACGGTGATCGGACTCCTCGCGGGCCTGCACCTGTACCGCTCGGTGCCCGTGGCGTACCAGTCGCAGAGCTCGGTGGCCCTGCTCGACTCCACGGCGGTGGCCGAACTGGCCCCCGCCTTCGGCAACCCCATCTCCAACGCGGGCGGTTCGCTGGTCGTCACCGCCGACGTGCTGATCAGGACCCTGTCCGGAGCCGACGCGGCCCGCGACCTGCACGGCCTCGGCGTGACCGACCCGTACACGGTCGGCTTCGCCGCGAACACCTCGGGCCCGATGCTCACGCTGACCGTCACGGGCACCGACCGGGCGAAGGTGCTCAAGGAGACCAGTACGCTCACCACCTTCGCCGGCGAGCAGCTCAACGCGCTCCAGGCGGCCGCCAAAGTACAGCCCGCGTACTTCGTCCAGACGGCCCCGGTGGTGCTGCCGCAGACCCCGGTGCCCCAGCTCAAGAGCCGCTACCAGCAGGTGCTGGGGGTCGTCATCGCGAGCGTGACCGCCGGCTTCACGCTCTCCTTCGTGACGGAGACCCTGCTGGTGGCCCGCCGCCGCAGGCGCGAGGCGGCCGCCGCGGCCGCCTCGGCCGGCGCACCCAAGGCGCGCGTGCGCAGGAGGCTGCCCGGCCGGACGCCGGACGCCACCGCGCTGCTCAGCGGCTACCTGGGGCTGGCCTTCTTCATCCCCTCGAACCTGACCCTCCCGGGCATGGGCGGGGTGGGCACCCCGGCCAACGTGTTCGCCCTCCTCGGCCTGTTCTGGTACCTGGCGACCTGGCTGACCGGCCGGATCCGGCCGGCCGCGGGCACCCGGTTGCCCCGGGTCGTGATGTGGCTGCTGGCCGTCTCCGTCCTGGCCTCGTACCTCGCCGACGCCACCCGGGGCAGCACCCACAAGGAGGTGCTCGGCGCGGACCGCGGCCTGATCGGCCTGCTCGTCTGGGTGTCGATCGTCGTGCTGGTCTCCGCCGGCATCCAGGACCGGGCCCGTCTCGACGTCCTGCTGCGCCGGGCCGTGGTGATGGGATCGGTGGTCGCCGCCATCGGCTACTACGACTTCTTCACCGCGACGAACATCGCCGAACACATCAGCATCCCCGGGCTCCGCTCCAGCGTCGCGCAGATCACCACGCTCGACCGCGGGGCGTTCACCAGGCCGCGCTCCACCACCGCCCAGCCGCTGGAGTTCGGCGGCATGCTCGCCCTGATGCTGCCCTTCGCCGTCCAGCAGGCCTTCGACCCGGTCCGCGCCCACCTCAGCCGCCGGCGGCGCTGGGGGCCGGTGGCCCTCATGGGCGGAGCCCTGCCGCTGACCGTGTCGCGGACCTCCATCATCGGGGTGCTCATCGTGGTCCTGGTGATGGTGCCGCGGTGGAAGCCGCAGCGCCGCTGGACCGCGATCGGGCTGCTGTTCGGCTCCGTGGCCTGCTTCAAGGTCGCCGTACCCGGGTTGATCGGCACCATCACCACGCTCTTCGGGTCGTTCCTGTCGAACTCCGACAGCAGCACCCAGGCCCGTACCGTCAAGTACAGCGCGATCGTCCCCTACGTGGAGGAGCGCCCGCTGTTCGGGCGGGGCCTCGGGACCTTCACGCCGGACCTCTACTTCTTCACCGACAACCAGTACATGCTCACCCTGGCGGAGATGGGCCTGCTCGGCCTGCTCGCCCTCCTGGCCCTGTTCCTCACGGGAATCCACCAGGGCGGTGCCATCCGCCGCCTCGCCGCCGACGAGTCCGACCGGGAGCTCGGCCAGGCGTTCTTCGCCTCCGCCCTCGTCGCCCTCGTCAGCAGCGCCACCTTCGACGCCCTCAGCTTCCCGATGTTCGCCGGGATGTTCTTCCTGACGATCGCCGCCGGAGGCAGTTACCTCGGCTTCATCCGGCGCGGCGCGCCGCCGAAGCCCCCGACCGTGGAGTCCGCATGCCCTCCCGCCGCCACCCGGACCGATCTCGCAGCGCCGGTCCCGTAGCCGTCCTCGTCGTCACCTGGAACAGCGCCCGGGTGCTGCCCGAGTTCCTCGCCTCCCTGCCCGAGGGCATGGCCGGGCTCGACTGGCGCCTGGTCGTCGCCGACAACGACTCCGCCGACGACACCGTCGACGTCATCCGCTCGCTGGCCCCCGGGGCCACGGTCGTCCAGACCGGCCGCAACGCCGGGTACGCGGCCGGGGTGAACGCCGCCCTCGAGGCCGCTGCCGCGTGGGAGGGCGGCTTCCGGGCCGCCCTCGTGTGCAATCCGGACATCCGGATGCGGCGGGGCTGCGCCGAACTCCTCGTCGACGCGCTCGACGCACCCCTGTCCGGCGGCCGCCGCGTCGGGATCAGCGTCCCGCTGCTGTACGAGGAGGACGGCACCCTCCAGCACTCGCTGCGCCGCGAATCGCGCGTGACGCGGGCCCTGGGGGAGGCCGTGATCGGCAATCGCCGGGCCGGTCGCTTCCCGCGCTGGAGCGAGCTGGTCACCGACCCGGCCGCCTACGAGCGGGCGACCGTCGCCGACTGGGCGACCGGCGCGCTCATGGCCCTCTCCCGGGACTGCCTGGACGCGTGCGGCGCCTGGGACGAATCCTTCTTCCTGTACTCGGAGGAGACCGAGTACTGCCTGCGGGCCGGGGACCTCGGCTTCGCCACCCGTCTCGAACCCGCCGCCCGCGCGGTCCACCTCGGCGGGGACTCGCAGGTCTCGCCCCGCCTGTGGACCCTGCTGACCCTCAACCGGGTGAGGCTGTACGGCCGTCGGCACGGAGCGGCGGCGACCGCCGCCTTCCGCGGGGCCGTACTGCTGCGCGAGACCTCGCGCGCCGCGCTCGGCCGGCCGGCGAGCCTGGCGGCGGCGCGGGCCCTGGCCAGCCCGTCCGCGCTGCGCGCCACGCCCGGCCCCTGAGCCGGATGCCGGGTCACCCGGTGGGCGTCTGCCCGTCCCAGGCGGTGTAGAAGCTCTCCGGGTTGACCAGGTAGCGGACCGTGGGCCGGGGCACGTGCCGGACCTCGTGGCGGCGCGCGTAGCGGCGTACGAGCTCCCAGTCCTCGCGCGGCAGCACCTCGGGCGTACGCCGCAGCCGGCTGAAGTACAGGGACCGGGTGCGGCGCGCCACGAAGGCATTGGTGTCGAGGAAGGCCTCGTGCGCGGCCCGGCGGCGGTCGA
The DNA here is from genome assembly GCF_000717915.1 of Streptomyces sp. NRRL S-244. Classification (GTDB taxonomy): domain Bacteria; phylum Actinomycetota; class Actinomycetes; order Streptomycetales; family Streptomycetaceae; genus Streptomyces. The sequence continues at coordinate 148,362 of NZ_JOCX01000015.1, read as the reverse complement.
ACGGCACCGACAGCACGTCCCGTTCGGAGCCGTCGGGCAGCACCCGGCGCAGCGCTGTGTACACGGCCTCGGGCCCGCCGGGTGGCTCCAGCACCGCGAGGGCCTGCTCCAGGTGGTCGGGCTCCCACAGGTTGTCGTCGTCCAGGAAGGCCACGTACCGCGAGCGGGTCAGCCGTATCCCCACGTTGCGCACGACTCCGGCCGTGGCCGTGTTGCGCGCCAGCGACACCGCGAACAGCCGTGGGTCCTGCGGTAGTTCGGGCAGGCCGGCGCCGTCGTCGACCACGATGACCACCTGGTCGGCGACCGTCTGCCCGAGAGCCGAGCGGACCGCCGCGCGCAGTGCCTCGGGACGGCGGTGGGTGGCGATGACGGTGGCCACCAGCGCGGCGGGCGGGCTGCCCAGGAGGGTGGCGAGCCGGGCGGTCTCGGCGTCCTCGAAGGACCGCAACCGCACGGCGGAAGGGGCGAGCAGGACCTTGTTCCTGGCCTCGAAGAGCACCAGCCAGCCGAAGGCCCGCTTGAGCAGCTCCCAGGGGGCCCGGGCGATGCGGCGCATGATGTCCTCTCGGTTCGAACGTCAGGTCGTCAGGGGGCGGGCTCGGGGACCACGGGCCGGCCGTCGGCCGTACGGTTGCCGCGCCATACGTTCCCGGCGCCGCCCGCGTTCCAGGCGGCGACCAGCCCGTAGGCGCCGGCGTTCGCGTGGTATTCGGCGGAGAACACGTTGTCCGTGACCTGGATGCCGGTCGCGCCGGGCCCGCCGCCGTAGAGCGCGTACGCCCCGCCGGCCAGCCAGTTGCCGTCCACGACCACGGAGGAGACGTTGCCGGTGTCCGCGAAGAGCCCGACGGCGGCGCTGGCGCCCTGGTGCACGGGGACGGGGTTCAGGAGGGTGTTGTGGCGGATGGTGAGGCGGCCCTTGTTGCCGCCGCCGCTGATGACGGCGTCGGTGTGCTGCCATTCGCCGCCCTGGTTGCGGAAGGGGACGATGTCGTGCACGTAGTTGTCGTGGATCTCGCCCTGGCCCATCGAGAGGGCGTTGCCGAACACGGAGATGTCGCACCAGCCGACTTCGATCGAGCTGCCGCCCATGTTGGAGACCGCGTAGTCGACGCCGCCGTTGTCGGGGCCCTTGCCCGGTACGGCGGTGATGGTGGTGTGCAGGACGCGCAGACCGCTGAAGCCGGGGCGCAGGTTGATCCCCCACCAGTTCGTGGAGGTGATCCGGCTGTCGATGACGGTGACGTCGTTGGCGTAGACGTCCAGGGAACCGCGGATGTCCCAGCCCTTGATGACCATGCCGTCGGTCTTCACGGACATGTTGCCCGTGTCGTGCCGCTCCAGCGCGATCCGCGGTCCGGTGGTGCCGGCGTCCGGGAACCCGCACGCGCCGGGCGAGGAGCACGGGCCCCCGGGCGCCGGGCTCAAACCCGGCGAGGGCGCGGCCGAGGTCGGAGCCGTACTGGCCGAAGGACTCGGACTGCCCGATGCGGACGGATCCGCGGAGGGCGAGGCGGACGGCGTGATCTCGGGCGGGGGAGTGGCGCCGGGGCACCGGAGGGCGCTGTCCGGGCACGGCCCGGCCGAGGGCCCGGCCGACGGCTCGCTGACCCCGGTCCGGTCGGCGTCGTACAGCGCGAGTACGACGGCCAGTACGAGCCCGGCCAGCAGCCAGGCCACGAGACGCCTCCGGTCGCGTGCCACGGCGGCTACGCCCCTGCCGCCGCGGTCGTACCCGCCGGCGCGGAACCGCGCAGGAAGCCGCGGCTCGGCAGGACGCACACGACGTAGCAGAGGGTGCCCGCGGTCCCGGTCGCGAGGAGCGCGAGGACCCCGTCGCCCAGGAGCCGCTCCAGGCCCAGGACCACGGCGGCCATCACGGCGCCGCCGAGGAACGGCCAGGCGCAGGCCCGGGCCACGGTCCGCAAGGCCACGCCGCCGCGGTGCAGCGCGTACAGGAACACCGGCACCACGACCGCACAGGCGACCAGGACGTGGCCTTGGGCCACCCCCACGATCCCGCCCGCGCCCGCGCCGAGCACCAGGGCCGGGACGAGGACGACGAGCCAGAGTCCCTGCACCCCGATGAGGGAGCGGCGCCGGCCGATGGCCACCAGGCAGTCGTACGCCAGCTCGCAGCCGATCCGTACGAGCCCCAGCGCCATCAGCCAGGGCAGCGCGGCGGCCGCGGGCAGCCAGCGGTCTCCGTAGACGAGCCCCACGATCGGCGCGGCCAGGGCGGCCAGCAGCACGCACAGCGGGACGGTGCCCGTCATCACCACGCCCAGGGCGCGCCCGAAACCGCCGGCCAGCGCCCCCGGCGAATCGGCCAGCCGGGAGAACCCGGCGAAGGAGACGCGGCGGGCCGCCTCGGAGATGATCCGTACGGGCCATCCGGAGATGTTGAAGGCGAGCACGTAGAAGCCGAGGGCCAGCTGGTCCAGGGCCGAACCCACCACCATGGTGTCCACGTTGACCACGCCGAGGGCCAGCATGCTGGCCCCGGCGAGCGGGAGCCCGAAGCGGAGCAGCGCCTTCGCCTGCTCGCGGTCCCAGCCGAACCTCAGGGTGCCGGGCGCGGCGAGGCAGCATCCGAGGAGGGCGGCCGCGTTGCCGGCCACGGAGCCCCAGGCGAAGCTCATCGCGCCCCACCCCTGGACGGCCAGCAGCAGGGTGACAGCGGTGCTGAGGACGAAGTTGACGCCGTCGATGGCCATCCGCTTGCCCTGCGCGAACTCCCGGGTGAGGAACCCGGCGGGCACCTGCGACAGACCGTCCAGGACCACGCACACGCACATCACCCGCAGGATCCCCGAAGCCTCGGGCGAGCCGAGCACCCGGGCCACGGCGGGAGCCGCCGTGAACAGGACGGCGTACAGCAGGCAGCTGGAGGTGGCGCTCAGCGTGAGCACGGTCGGGGCGAAGCGGCGCGGATCGCCCTCCCAGCGCACGATGGCGAGGGAGACGCCGAGCTCGTTCGCGGAGAGCAGCACCAGCAGCACCGTCTGGGCGATCCCGTACACGCCCCAGGCCTCGGGACCGAGGAAGAAGCGGGCGAGGATGATGCCGGTGACGAAATTGCCGAGGCGCATGACCACGGTGTTGACCAGGCTCCACCGGGCGGCGGAGCCGACCTTGCGTCCCAGCGAGGGCGCCTCGGGCGGGGGCTCGGCCGGAGCCTGGACACCGGCGTCGGTCCCGGTCACGGCGAGGCTCCGGCCGATGCCCGGGCGGTACGGGAGTCGCTCGCCCCGGGTTCGCCGGCCTCGGACTCGGCGTTCTCGGCCGGAGCGGGCCGGTGCCGGCCCGGCTTGTCCGGCCTGCGGCGCCGCGCCTCCACGAAGAACGTGGCCACCAGGCTCAGTACGAAGCCCAGCGCCCCCGCCATGATCAGGTACTGGAGCCGGGTCTTGGTCTGCGCCTCCGGCTTCTGGGGCGGGACGATCGTGGCCATGCGGATCATGGCCTCGGGCGTCACCGACTGCTGGGACTGGAACTCCTGGAGCCGCTTCTCGGCGTACGCGGTGAAGACCTGGTCCGACTGGAGGACGGCGGCCGGTTCGGTTCCGGTGACGCTCAGCCACATGAAGGGCCCCTGCGCGTTGTCGGCGATCTTCGCCTCGTACTCCCCGGTGACGCCCTGGGCCTTGAGGTCGGCCCGGGAGTCGTCGGAGTTGAGGTTGCGGGCCAGGCCGTCGGCCATGCCGGTGAGCGAGGCCTGGGTGCTCAGGAAGGGGTTGCCGTCGAAGGCCACCGTGGCCTTCTTCGAGTTCAGGAGCGTCACCGTGCTCTGTGACCGGTACTCCACCGGGACCAGCAGGTACACGCCTGCGATGAGTGCGGCCGTGAGCAGCAGTCCGGGCAGCAGCACGTACCAGCGCCTGCGCATGACCCGCCAGATCTCCGCGAGATCCATGGTCTTCCCCCTCGCGGCGGCGTCGTGTCGTCCACGCGCCGCCGCTCTCTTCATGTGCGGATTACGGTTCTTGCTCTTCTTCGGTTTATGCGGTGCTGCGGTGGTGCGGCGCCGCCGGTCCTACGGGACGAGATCGGTGGGCCGCGGCCGCGTGCCCGCCGTCCCGCCCTCCAGCAGGACCTGCGCGATGCGCTCGCTCGCGCGGCCGTCCCAGAGCTCGGGGCAGCGCGGCGCGGGCGGATCGTCGAGCACCCGGTTCACGGTGGCCGTGATGCGCTCCGGGTCGGTGCCCGCCAGTACGTTGGTGCCCTCCTCGACGGTGATCGGCCGCTCGGTGTTCTCCCGCAGCGTCACGCAGGGCACGCCGAGGGCGGTGGTCTCCTCCTGGATGCCGCCCGAGTCGGTCAGCACCACCCGGGCGGAGTCCTGCAGCGCGATGAAGTCCAGGTATCCGGCGGCCGGGACCATCCGGATGCCGCCCGGGACTCCGATCTCGGCCAGCCGCTCGGCCGCCCGCGGGTGCACGGGCAGCAGGAGCGGGCAGCGGTCGGCGATCTCGCCCAGTGCCTTCAGCAGACCGCGCAGGGCCGCGGGATCGTCCACATTGGCCGGCCGGTGCAGGGTGACCAGGCCGTACCCGCCCCGGGTGAGCCCGTGGCGGTCCAGGACGTCGGAGGCCCTGGCCCGCTCCAGGTTGGCGAGCAGGGTGTCGATCATGACGTTGCCGACGACGTGGATCTGGTCCTCCCGGTACCCCTCCGCCCGCAGGTTCACGGCCGCGTCGGGGGAGGGGGCCAGCAGGTAGTCGCTGACGCGGTCGGTGGCGACCCGGTTCACCTCCTCCGGCATGCTCCAGTCCCGGCTGCGCAGGCCCGCCTCGACATGGGCCAGCAGCGGGCCGGCCTTGGCGGTGACCAGGGCGCAGGCCAGCGTGGAGTTGATGTCGCCGACCACCACCACCGCGTCCGGGGCCAGTTCGTCCACCAGCGGCTCGAAGGCCGCCATCACCCGGCCGGTCTGCTGGGCGTGCGTACCGGACCCGGCGCCCAGGTACCGGTCGGGCGGACGGATGCCCAGGTCGCGGAAGAAGACGTCGTTCATGGACTCGTCGTAGTGCTGGCCGGTGTGGACGAGGACCACCTCGGCGCCGCGGCGCTCCAGTGCGTCCATCACCGGTTTGATCTTCATGTAGTTGGGCCGTGCTCCGGCCACGCAGATGATCCTGGGCATGCTGTCAGAGCACCTCCACGGTGGGTCCCGACAGCCGGTTGCGGCAGTCGAGTACGAACGAGGCGTGCTCGGTCACCATCGCGTAGTCGAAGGAATCGTGGTCGGTGAGCAGGACGACCACGTCGGCCGCGGCCAGCTCCTTGCGGGTCGGCTCCACCCGCACGAGACGGGAGTCGACCTTGAGGCCCTCCACCACGTGGGGGTCGGCCGCGCGCACCTTGGCGCCCATGTCCAGGAGCAGCTGGGAGATGCGCACCGCGGGCGATTCGCGGGCGTCGCCGGTGTTCTTCTTGTACGCCAGCCCCAGCAGCAGGATCTTCGATCCGTTGACGGACCGGCGCTTGGTGTTGAGCGCGTCCATGACGCGGCGCGCCACGTACTCGGGCATGTGGCTGTTGATGTCGTTGGCCAGCTCGACGAAGCGGAAGCTCTGGCCGAGCTCGCGCTGGACCCGCCAGGACAGGTACGACGGGTCGATCGGCAGGCAGTGGCCGCCGACCCCGGGGCCCGGGGTGAACTTCATGAAGCCGAACGGCTTGCTGGACGCCGCCTCGATGGCCTGCCACACGTCGATGTCGAGGTGGCGGGCGAACATGGCTATCTCGTTGACCAGGGCGATGTTCACGTGCCGGAAGGTGTTCTCCAGCAGCTTCGCCAGCTCGGCCTCCTTGGGCGAGCTCACCGGCACCGTCTTGTCGACGAGGTCGGCGTAGAAGGTCTCGACGGCCTTGAGCGAGCGGGCGTCCACGCCCGAGACGACCTTGGGCGTCTGCTGGAAGCCCCAGACGGTGTTGCCGGGGTCGATGCGCTCGGGGCTGTAGCCGAGGTGGAAGTCGGCCCCGGCGGTGAGGCCCGAACCGTCCTCCAGGATCGGCCCGAACAGCTCCTCGGTGGTGCCCGGGTAGGTGGTGGATTCGAGGATCACGGTCGCGCCGGGCCGCAGGAAGCGGGCCAGCGTGTGCGCCGACTCCTCGATGTAGCGCAGGTCGGGGGCACCGTCCTGTAACGGGGTCGGGACGGTGACGACCGCGACGTCGAAGCCGCCGCAGTCGCGCGCGAGTTCACTGGGCTGGTACGAGCCGCGCTCCAGCGCCCGGGTCAGCCGCTCGGAGGAGACGTCCTCCACGTACGACTCGCCGGCGGCGAGGCTCTTGACCCGCCGGGCGTCCACGTCGTACCCGATCACTTGGTGTCCGACCTCGGCGGCCCTGATGGCCAGCGGGAGGCCGACGTATCCCTGTCCCACGACGACGACGCGCATCAGTGACTCCTGTTCGCGGAACCGGCAGACGATGTGGCGGGCGGTAGAGCGGACGGCGTACGGCGGATGAGCTCCCGGACCGTCATGAGGAGGAACGCGGTGTTGGTGGTGAGGTAGCGCTTGCCGAGGCGGCGCGGCTCCTGGAGGGCGCGGTAGAACCATTCGAGGCCCATGCGCTGCCAGACCGCGGGGGCCCGCTTGGTGATGCCGGCCAGGATGTCGAAGGAGCCGCCGACGCCGTGCACGACGTGGGCGCCGGTGCGCTTGCCGTGGCCGGCGGTGAAGATCTCCTTCTTGGGCGAGGTCATGCCGAGGAAGAGCAGCTGTGCCCCGCTCTGCGCGACGGCGTCGGCGATCGCCGGCTGGTCGGCGTCGTCGAAGTAGCCGTTGCGGCTGCCGGCCACGCGCAGCGCCGGGAAGCGCTCCGCGATCCGGCCGAGCATCAGCTCCAGTACGTCCTGCCGGGCACCGAGCAGGTAGACGGGCACCCCGGCGGTCTCGGCGGCGGCCAGCAGCCGCATGAACAGGTCGATCCCCGCGACCCGCTCGGGCAGCCGGACTCCGAGGACGCGGCCGGCCCACACCACGGCCTGGCCGTCGGCGAGGACGAGGTCGCAGCCGGAGACCGCCGCCGCGAGGCGGGGGTCGCGCCGCATGTTGACCAGCTTGGCGGCGTTGACCATGCCGATCTCGATCTGTTCGCCGCGCTGCACCGCGTCGAGGCAGCGCTGCACGGTCTCGTCCATGGTCAGGGCGTCGAGCGTGACCCCGAAGAGGGTGTGGCGGGACGGCCGGCCCTGGCGGTCGTGCCGTGCGGTCATCTCTCCAGCCCCCCGAGCCAGGCGTGGAGCAGCCAGCCGAACTCGTACGGCCTGCACTCGCGGTCGATCACGTCGGGGCGGAAGACCCGGTCGAGCGGGGCCAGCCGGGCCTGCGGGGCCACCTTGGTGGTGAGCCCGCGGGCCGCGCGGACGGCCTTGGCGGGGTCCCCGCGGTAGACCTTGCGCCAGGTGACCCCGTACTTCTCGACGATCATGGGCTCGCGCGGGGTGCCGTCGGGCCCGCTGATCTCGGGCACGTCCGTCATCCAGCGCAGCCCCCGGCGGATGGCGGCGCCGAAGTCGGTGCCGCCCGCCTCGGCGAGGTCGAACAGCGCGGTCGGCGCCATGGCGTGCTGGTGCACGCTGTAGACGGGGTAGCCCTCCACCACGCCGCCCGTGCGGGCGTCGTAGTGCCACCACCACTGTCCGCCGTCCCCCTGGAGCTCGCAGATCCGGGCGGCGCAGGCGTCGGCGGCCGCGAGGGCCTCCGGGTCCGGGCCGCTCGCGTGCAGCCGGGCCAGCGCCTGGAGCGGATAGGTCTGGTCGGCGAAGCAGGCCACGTGCGAGCGGTATCCGGGGACCAGCCCCGGACCGGTGGCGTGCGGGAACAGCGGGCCGCCGGGCGCCCTGGCCGCCAGCAGCCGGTCGCGGGCGACCGCCAGCCGGTCCTCCACGTCCGCCGCGGTACGGGCCGCGGCGAGGGCGGAGAGCACCCAGGCCGCCTCGACCGTGTACTGCGGACGTCCGGGGACGTCCAGTACGGCCACCCGCGCCAGGGCGTCCGCCAGCTTCGGGTGGCCGGTCTCGGCGGCCGCCCAGGCGATGAGCGCCGCGTCGCCGAGGTTCGTCACCGCCGGCAGCCGCTCCACCAGCAGACCCGCGTACTCCTCGACGCCGTGTCCGCCGAACAGGGCGCGCTGGCGGTCCTCGGGCAGGAACCGTGCCCCCAGCGCGGTGATGGCCGCGTACCGGGTGCTGGTCCCGCGTGCCTCCATCCGGCGGACGCCGTCGGAGGTGACCCTGCCCGCCCGGGTGAACACGAAGGTGTCGGCGCCCGGCAGGTACATCTCGGGCAGTCCCGCCTCGGCCAGCGCGAGCAGCCGCTCGGCGAGCGCGTGCAGCGACGGGTCCTCGTGGGCCAATGCTCCTAATCGAGCTGCTCGTGTTGCGGTCACCGGGTCCCCACCCCGGCTTCCCGTGTGCTGCGCGCACTTCGTATGTCCGAGCTGTACGGCTCCAACACACCTACCCCCTCTGATCGCTCCTCGGACAGACCCGGCGGTCGTCGTTCGGCGGAGGGAACTGCGCATGACGGCGCACGTGCCGGCGGTGTGATTCCCCCCGATGGCACGAACCGTCCGAGGCCGCCCACTGGATCCCCCCAGCGATGCCCCGGACCGGAGCACGCGCGAACGGCAGCGCCGGGCGGGCGCGTTGCGCGCCGTCCGTCGTCACTTGGTCCGCGATGCCCTCGTCGTGTACAACCCCCCACTGAACAAAGCCTGTTGCCTGCTCAGATCCCGTGTACAGGGACAAGGTATGCCCAAGGATGTTCGTTGATTGCGGTTTTGCGGAAATGCCATTGACCTAAATTGCCGACGTACCGTCAGGTCAGTTCGGCCAGGGTTCCGTCCTTCTCCTCGTGCAGTGCGCCGGTGCGCGGGCACTCCCACACGCCCGGCTCGCCCTCGCGCTCCACCAGGCGGACCCCGGCCCGGCCCACCCAGCCGATGCGGCGCGCCGGTACCCCTGCGACCAGTGCGAAGTCCGGTACGTCCCGGGACACGACCGCGCCGGCCGCGACCAGCGCCCACCGCCCGATCCGCACCCCGGCCACGCACACCGACCGGGCCCCCAGCGAGGCCCCCTCGGCCACCACGACACCGGCGGCCTCCCAGTCGCCGCCGCGCTTCTGCCGGCCGTCGGGGTCGACGGCCCGCGGGTAGAAATCGTTGGTGAGCACGGCGGCCGGGCCGATGAACACTCCGTCGCCGAGTTCGGCGGGCTCGTAGACGAGCGCGTAGTTCTGGAGTTTCACGCTGTCGCCGATCTTCACGCCGGGCCCCACGTACGCCCCGCGTCCGACGATGCAGTCGCGCCCGAGCCGCGCATCCTCCCGTACCTGCGCCAGATCCCAGATCGTGGTCCCGTCCCCGAGTTCGGCGCTCTCGTCGACCTGGGAGGAGGGTTGGATGCGGACACTCACGAAGCGGTCCCCTTAGGTTTCGAGGTGTGGCGTACGACGTACGGAGGGAGCATATGCACGGCGTGACCGACCCACCCCGGAGTTCAACCGACTGTTCATGCAGCGGACTTGGGGCTCATCGGTCCCCGGGTCGGTGGACGGCGAGGGTGCCGTACGCCGACAGGGCCGCGGCCGGATCGCCCCGGCCGTCGCGCAGGGCGGCGTCGAGGAAGGCCAGGCTCGCGGCGGCGGTGATGCGCGGGCCTTCCGTCCGGTCCAGGGAGCCGACGAGCGAGGGGAGGGGCGGCAGGTACAACGGGGCGTCGGTGAAGGTGAGGTGGGCGGTTCCGGGGACGGTGAGCCGGTAGGTCGTCGCGCTGCTGAGGCCGAGGACGCGGGTGAGGTGTGGGAGGTAGTCCGGGTCGGTGTCCGGGCCGATGGCCTGGGTGAGCGCGAGCACCGGCTGACGGAAGGGCTGCGGGGACGGATCGTGGGGGAAGCCGTCGAGATCGATGACGGCGGCGAACCCGGGGTCCTGGCGGGCGGCTTGGAGGGCGGCCCCGCCGCCGAGGGAGTGGCCGGACGCCGCGACGCGGGCGGTGTCGAGGTGCCCGGTGAGCGGGCCGGCGATCTCCCCGCTGTCGATGCGGCCCAACTGGGCCCGCACGAAGCTCAGATCGGCGGCGCGGACCGCGGTCCACGCGGCCGCCCGCTTCTCGTCCTCGGCGTCGTCGCCCGTCGCTGAGACCTTCGTACGGATCGTGCGGCCGTCGGCGAGCACGACCGCGGAGGAGTCGTAGGGGTGGTCGAGGCCGACGACGACGTAGCCGTGGGCGGCCAACTCCTCGGCCCAGGCCGTGTTCTGGGTACGGACCCCGCCCAGGCCGGGGGAGAACAGCACGACGGGGAACCGTTCGGTGTTGCCGTTTCCGCCCGCGCCGTCCGCCGCGGGGACGTCGAAGGCGGCGTGCGTGCGGGCGCGCGGGAGGCCGTCCAGCAGGAACCCGGGAAGACCGGAGTAGTCCGCGAGGGCGTTGGAGACCACCCGCGCCTCGGGTTCCGTACGGCCGAGGTACGGGGCGCGGGGAGCGCCCGCGGGCGGCTTCCGTGCGGGGTACCAGAACTGGGCGACGACCGTACGCCGGTCGTCGGGCGCGGCGGTGGCGGTCTCGGGGCGCTCCGGGTCGGTCAGCTCCATGACGCCGGTGCCGACCGCGAACCGGCCCGTCGGTTCGGGGAACACCGGCGTGGGCAGGGCCCAGAGAGCCGCCGGGCCCGCGACGACCAGGGCGAGGCACACCGCCGACCCCGGCAGAGCCAGCCACCACGGAGCCCTGCGCGGCGCGCGCCGCAGGAGGGGCGACAGGGCGAACGGCAGGGCAGCGGCCGCGCCGGCCAGCACCGGCACCATCTGCCAGCGCAGCCCGAGTACGCCGAGCACGGCCCCGGACAGAACGACGACGGCCGCCGCGCCGAAGGTGACCGGCCGGCGGGGGCGGGGAGGGAGCCACCGCACCAGTACGAGCGCGAAGGCGCCCAGTACGAGGAGGGCTTCCCAGGGGGACATCTGCACGTGCGTGTTCATCACATTCACCTCGCCATGGTCCGAGGCCCGCCCGGTCCGCGGCGTCCCCCTCAGGTCTGGTGGACCCTGCGACCCGAGTCGCACCCGCTGCGTGCGGCAGCCCGCAAAACACCTGGCAGATCCGGCCGGTGGGGGGTTATGGTCATCGCGATGATCACTCAGACCGCTCACGGAATGGGGGTCCCGTCCGCGCAAGGTGAGTGCTGATGCTCACTCCCGCCGCCGACGGCTCCTCCCGTCTCTCCCTCTGGCTGCGCGTGCGCGAGTTCGCCGTGCCGCCCTCCATGATCGCGACCGCCACCGCCCGCCGCCTTGCCGGGGACTGGGCCGGGGCGTGCGCCGCCGCAGGCATCGACCTCGACTTCGGCCTGCGTTCCGCGGCGCGCACCCACGGGCGCGAACTCGCCGCCCGACTCCGCGCCGATCTCCGCCACTTGGCTCCCGACCTGCTGCGCTGGCACATGCCCCGGATCGCCCCCGACGGACTGCTGCGACCGGGCCTGACCCTCACCCTGGCCCGGTACGGCCGGGCCGGGGGCGCGGATCCGGTACACCTCGTGGCCCGGACCCCGCCGGCGTGGGCCGATGCCGGTCAGCGGATCAGCCTCGCGCTGTGGGACGGGTCCCGCGCCGGGCCCGGCGCCCGCCGGCATCCGCATCCCCACCCCGACCCCCGCTTCCGCCTCGACCTGCACCGCCACCTCTGGGACGCGCGGCAGGCCGATGGGCTCCGCATCCGATCCGGCGCAGATCTCCCCTCAAGGGAGTGCGATCCGCCGGGACTTGTGCCTCAGGGGCTTCGCTGTGCCGTGGACCGCTGGGCGGCCGAGGCGGCGATCCTGCTCGACGCCGAGGGGCTTTCCACCCGTACCGTCAGCGTGCGGCTCGGGTCCCGGCGCCGGCTGGACCTGGAGCTCGTGGGGGAGGGCGACGGCCGGCCGTCCGCCGTGCGGATCTCGGCAGCCGCCACCGGTTCCGGCGCCCCCGCGCCGCCGGTCCTGCCCGACGCGGCGACCTGGGTCCTGCCCGACCTGGACCTGCTCCGCACCGGGGCGATCGAGCCCGGACGACTCCACCCGCTCGTCGCCTCGGCGCTCGTACCGGACCACGCGCCGCCCGGTCCGTCCGGGACCGCGGACCGGGCGGAGCAGCCTCACCTCGTCGAATGCAGGGGCTCTCAGCACCGGATCGGCCTGGTCGACGGGGTACTGGCCCCGCTCGACCACGATCCGGCCGAGATCCGGCGGGAGGAACTGCTGGTCGCCCTGACCGGGACCCCGCTGCCCTGCCTCCAGGCGATCGACCAGGCGCACCGCCGGCCGGACTGCCTGGCCGGCGTACGCGAACGCCTCGACCACGGCGACACCGCCGGCGCGCTCGCCGCCGTCGAGCGGCTGCTCGGCCCCGACGCGGTGCTGCGCGACGGAGCCCTCCGGGACGAACTGGAGGCGGCCGCGCGGCGCCGGATCACGTACGGGCTGTTCAGGGCGGACCTGACCGGCCCCCGGCCCAGACCCAAGCCCGGCGATCTGCTCCCGGGCATCCGCCCTGCGCGCGAGCGCCGCTCGCGCCCCCGCCGCTGACCCGGCGCACACCACGAACCCCAAAGGTGACCAAACATGCCCGCATACACCCCGTTTGCCGTGACGGACGCCCCTTCCCCCGTCCCGGACACCCCCTCCGACCCGGCGCCCGCCACCCAGCTCGACGTCGCCGGCGCACTGCTGTCCCTGCTGCGCGACGCCACCACCGAGCCGCGCCACGACACCCAACTGGAGGCCCTGACCCTGGCCGTGGCCGCGGACCTGCCCGTACTCCTGTGGGGCGAGCCGGGCATCGGCAAGACCGCGGCGCTGACCCAGCTCGCGGCCTCCCTGGACCTGCCGCTGACCACGGTGATCGCCAGCGTGCACGAACCGTCCGACTTCTCGGGCCTGCCGATCATCGGAGACGACCCCGCGCAGCACGGTGTTCCGATGGCCCCGCCGGACTGGGCCGTACGCCTGGTACGGGCCGGCCGGGGGCTGCTGTTCCTGGACGAGCTGTCCACCGCGCCGCCGGCCGTACAAGCCGCCCTGCTCCGCCTCGTGCTCGAACGGCGGATCGGCGCGCTCCAACTGCCGCCCGGCGTACGGATCGTGGCCGCGGCGAACCCGCGCTCCTCGGCCGCCGACGGCTGGGAGCTGAGCCCGCCGCTGGCCAACCGGTTCGTCCACCTCCAATGGACCCACGACCACGACGTCGTCGTACGGGGTCTCGGCGGGACGTGGCCCCGGGCCACGCTGCCGCGCCTCGACCCTTCCGCGCTGCCGCAGGCCGTGGAGCACGCCCGCCGCGCCGTGTGCGGACTGCTCGCCGCACGCCCCGGGCTCGTACACCGGCTCCCCACCGGTGAAACCCGCCGGGGCGGCCCCTGGCCGTCGCCGCGGAGCTGGGAGATGACCCTGCACCTGATCGCCTTCGCCACCGCGGCCGGCTCCTCCCGCGACGTGCTCTCCCTGCTGGTCAGGGGCACGGTGGGGGACGGTCCCGGGCTGGAGCTGCTGGCGGGTCTGGACCGGATGGAGCTCCCGGACCCCGAGGAGCTGCTCGCCGATCCGGCCGCCGCCGCTCTGCCCGAGCGGGGCGATCTGCGGCAAGCGGTGCTCGACGGCGTGGTCGAGGCGGTCCGGGGGCGTCCGGAGAAGGCGCGCTGGGACGCGGCCTGGGCGCTGCTGGTCCGGGCGCTGGAGACGGGCGCCCCGGACCTGGTCGTCGTACCGGCGACCGCGCTCGCCGCGCTGCGCCGCGAGGAGTGGGACGTACCGGAGGCGATCGAGCGGCTCGCCGGTGTCGTGACCCTGTCCCGGCGGGCGGACCGGGCGACGGCCCGCGCCGCGGCGGCCACGAACGGCACGCGATGAGCGGAGCTCCGGGGACATTGGACCGCGACAAGCTGTTCGCCGCCCGGCTGCACGCCGCCCGCGTCCGGCCGTACCTCGCGACCGCGCTGTTCGCCCTGCACACGGTGGAGTCGCGCCGGGTGCCGACGATGGCCGTCGACCGGCACTGGCGGTGCTACGTATCGCCGTCGTTCGTGGACCGTACGCCGGAGGAGGAACTGGCCGCCGTATGGGTGCACGAGGTGTCGCACCTGCTGCGCGACCACCACGGGCGCGGCGACCGGGTCGCGAGGGAGCGCGGGCTGCACGGCCCGGCGGAGCGGCTGCGGATGAACATCGCGGCCGACTTCGAGATCAACGACGACGTGTACGGCGACGGGCTGGTCCGGCCCGAGGGCGCCGTCCAGCCGGCCGCCGTCGGCCTGCCCGAGGGGCAGCTCATGGAGGACTACCTGCGGCAGTTCGGGCTCGGACCGGCGACGCAGCACATGGCGTGGCTGGACTGCGGCAGCGGCGCCGACGGGCTGGAACGGGAGTGGGACCTCGGGGAGGACGGCGCGCACGGGCTCGGCGAGCAGGAACGGGACGCGGTGCGGTTCCGGGTGGCGCAGGGCATCACCGGCCGTCCCGGCAGCGCCCCGAGCGGGTGGAAGCGGTGGGCGGAGGAGGCCTTCCACCCGCCGCAGGCGTGGCGGGAGTTGCTGGGGGCGGCGGTCCGCTCGGCGGCCACCGGCTCCGGCGCGGGCGAGGACTACACGTACGGCCGCCCCGCGCGGCGCTCGGCCGGGGTGCCGGGCGCGGTGCTGCCGAGCCTGCGGCGCAGACCGCCCCGGGTCTGCGTGGTCATCGACACCTCGGCGTCGGTCAGCGACGCGGAACTGGGCAGCGCGCTGCTGGAGGTCGCCGCGATCTCCCGTGCGGTGGGCGGCCGCCGGGACCTGGTCACGGTGGTGCCGTGCGACGCGGCGGCCCGGATCGCCCACCCGCTGTGCCGCGCCGAGGGCATCCCGCTGGTGGGCGGCGGCGGTACGGATCTGCGTACGGGCTTCGCGAAGGCCCTGCGGTCGGGGGCGCGGCCGGACGTCATCGTGGTGCTGACCGACGGCCAGACGGCGTGGCCCACCACCCGTCCCCCGTGCCGCACGGTGATCGGCCTGTTCGCCCGGCAGCGCTCGTGGAACGAGGACGACCCCGACTACGTCCCGGACACGCCGCCCGCCTGGGCCCGCGTGGTCGACATCGGCTGAGGCGGGCCGGGAAAAGTGATGTGCGGATCCGGCATCCGGTTGACAGGCTGGAGGCATGGACCACCAGCACGCATCCGCACCCGGCCCCTCCGACGGGACCGCCGCACCCCTCGACACGCCCCTCACCGCGGACCTCCTGCGCGGCGCGCTCGACCTGGAGAGCACCGGGCACGGCCTGCTCCCGCACCGGCTCCCCGCGTGGGCCCGCGCGCAGAACACCGACGGGCAACTGGCGATGGCGCAGGCACAACCCTCCGGCGTACGGCTGGTGTTCCGCACCCGGGCCACCGTCATCGAACTCGACACGCTGCGCACCAAGATGGCCTACGTGGGCGCCCCGCCCCGTCCCGATGGCGTGTACGACCTGCTCGTCGACGGCCGCCTCGCCGCGCAGGCCGGTGTGACCGGCGGCAACGTCCGTACGGTCGACATGAGCACCGGGTCCGTGGAGACCCGGCCCGGCCCGGTCGGCACCGTCCGGTTCGGCCCTCTGCCCGACCGCCCGAAGGACGTCGAGATCTGGCTTCCGTACAACGAGCTCACCGAGCTCGTCGCGCTGCGCACCGACGCCCCCGTCGAGCCCGTACCGCACGGCGGCCGCCGGGTATGGCTGCACCACGGCAGCTCGGTCAGCCACGGCTCGGACGCCGCCGGCCCCTCCACCACCTGGCCGGCGCTGGCCGCCTCCCTCGGCGGTGTGGACCTGGTCAACCTGGGATTCGGCGGCAGCGCCCTGCTCGACCCGTTCGTCGCCCGGGCCATGCGGGACACCCCGGCGGACCTGGTCAGCGTCAAGATCGGCATCAACCTGGTCAACCACGACCTGATGCGGCTGCGCGCCTTCACCCCGGCCGTGCACGGCTTCCTCGACACCCTCCGCGACGGGCACCCCACCGCGCCCCTGCTGGTCGTCTCGTCCGTCCTGTGCCCCATCCACGAGGACACCCCCGGCCCCACGGCCCCGGACTTCAGCACCCTCGGCGAGGGCAGGCTCCGGTTCCGCGCGGCGGGCGATCCGGCGGAGCGCGCCGCCGGAAAGCTGACGCTGGGCGTCATCCGGGACGAACTGGCCCGCATCGTCAAGCAGCGAGCCGCCGAGGACCCGAACCTCCACTACCTGGACGGCCGCGAACTGTACGGGGAGGCGGACTTCACCGAACTGCCGCTCCCCGACCAGCTCCACCCGGACGCCGCCTCCCACCTCCGCATCGGCGCCCGCTTCGCCGAACGGGCCTTCGGCGCGAACGGCCCCTTCGCCCTGTAACGCGTCCCCCGGCCCGGCGGGGCCGTTCCCGTGCGGGCAGCCGTCCGGCCCGGACGGCTGCCCGCCGCCGTGCGTCAGGGCGAGGGGCTGACCTGCACCGTGGTGAGGGTGCCCCCGGAGGCCTCCTTCACCACCGCGATCCGCGTCCCGGTGTCCGGTACCTTCACGCCCACCTGTGGCAGGTCGGCGTTCCAGTAGCCGCCCCGCCGGTCGTCGAAGACCGGGACCCCGGGCCGGGACGGGATCAGCACCGGCACGCCCGCCTTGTGCAGCACGATCTCGTCGCTCGGGCGCGTCGAGAACGTCGCGTCGAAGGTCTGCGCCCGCGCGTTGAGCAGGGTGCCGTCGGCGTTGCGCAGCGGCTCCGGACGCGCGTCGACGGGGAGGAGCAGGCCCGCGCCCGGGTGTGCCTTGGTGGTGTTGTCGCTGTACGCCGTGTCCCAGAGCCAGATGAGCACGCCCTGCTGGTACGGGTAGAACTCCACCGTGTCGTTCCCGGCACCGAAGTTGTACGGCCCGCTCTTGAGGTAGGCCCCGTAGCCGGTGTAGCGCCGGTTCTCGACCAGGTAGGCGCGCGGGTGCTCGGCGGAGCCCGTACGGCCCTGCGTACGCGACCACTTCAGCGCGTTCCAGCCGTTGGCTCCCGCCTCGGCGCCGTCGCGCAGCAGCTCCCGCTCACCCGCCGTGATCCGTATGTCGTCGAAGGCGACCCCCTTGCCGTGGGTGTTGCCGTCCGAGGTCACCCGCAGCCGCAGTTGGACGGAGCGTCCCGCGAACTGGTCGAGCGGTACGGCGAGTTCGGCCCAGCCGCCCGACGTTCCGGAGATCCCCTTCGCCGGGATCGCCGCGCCGCCGACCGTGCCCGGCAGGGGGGACCACGCGGTGCCGCCGTCCGTCGACGCCTCCACGGTCAGGAAGTCGAAGTCCTGCTCGACGTCGTACCAGACGCGGGCGTCGAGCCGGGCGGTCTGCCCCGCGGCGCCCGTCAGGTCGACCGTCCGGGTCAGGGTGTTGTCCATCAGGTCGCCGGTGCCGCTCCACCACTGGCTGCCGCCCTCGTACGGGTCGATCAGGTCGGTACGCGTCACCGATGGCGGCAGGTGCACCAACAGGGCCTGTGGATCCTCGGTGTTGTAGCCGGAGACCCCGAGCACCGCGCGCGTCTTGCGGCCCGCGTCGGCCTCCGTGTACTCCAGCCAGCCCAGTTGCAGCTTGCTCCAGGGATCGAGGTCGCCGGGGTAGTCCCCGGTGGTGTTCCGCCCCTTGCCGAGGTAGGAGGCCGTGGACATCAGCGACCAGAAGTTGACGCTGTTGTCCCCGTCGGAGCTGTACAGGTCGGGCAGCCCCAGATCGTGCCCGAACTCGTGGGCGAAGAGCCCGACTCCGCTGTTCTCACCACCCGTCAGATAGTCCCCGGCCCAGATGCCGGAGTCCCCGACCGGGACGCCGCCCGCCTTGTTGCCCGCGGGCCCCGCGCTGCCGGCCTGGTCCCAGTACGCGAACCAGCGGTGCGCCCACACGGCGTCCTTGCCCTGGTCTCCGCCGCCCCAGGTCTGGTCCTTGCCCGCGTGGACGACGACGAGGTGGTCGAGGTAGCCGTCCGGCTCGTCGAAGTTGCCGTCGTGGTCCGCGTCGTAGCGGTCCCATACGTCGTACTCGGCCAGCTGGGCCTTGATCTCCTCCGGCGTACGGCCCTTGGCGCGCTCGGTGTGGTACCAGGCGTTGGTGGCATCGCGTACGAGGTCCCAGTTGGTGCGGCACTGGCCGGGCTCGGAGCAGTTGTCCGTCCCGTACCGGGCCTCGTTCCACGGCAGCCGCACCCAGTCGCTGACCTGGCCGTCCATGTCGTAGCGGCCGGAGGACTGGAGGCGGTAGTAATTGCGCAGCGTGACGGCACTGGGGTCGGTGCCGAAGAACTGCTGCTGGTAGTAGGCCTGATCGAAGTCCTTGCGCCACAGCGTGTGGTTGTCGGTCTTCGCCGGCTTGCCGATCGTGTTGTGGCGGGGGCCGGGAGTGCCGCCGAAGCGCGGCTTGCCCTCGAACTCGGTGGTGTTGTCCACCTGGTCGCCGAACTCGGCCAGGATCACGAAGATCTTGTCCTTGCGCTCCTGCGCGAGTTCGACGTACCGCTTGCCGACCGCGGCCTTGCGGGGGAGCGTGCCATCGGCCTCGGCCGCGGTGGTGCCGGCGGCGACGCCTTCGAGGGCCTGGCGGCGCAGGCTCTGGCGCTGGACCTCGAGCGGCGCGGACGGCGGGGCGGGGGAGAGCTCGGGGGCCTGCTGCGCCGCGGGGGGCGGGGCGGCGGGTGCGGCGAGCGCGGGGGTGGCGAGGAGGGCGAGGGATATCGCCGCTACCACCGCTGGGAGTCTGCGCAACGTGAGCGACCTTTCGGGGAGTTGGGTCGAAGCGCAGGTAATATTTCACATGTCACAGGTGACGGCTAGGGTGTTGTCGGCACATATGAGTTCGCCGCGGCGGGCGCCGGAAAGGCGCCCACCGCGGCGAATCGTTGCCGGGCCGGCTCGCGGCCCCCGTCAGGTCAGCCGTCGATGCGGTGCTGGGTCCAGAACGAGGTCAGGTCCGTGGTCGTGGCGGCCTGCGCGGCGGCCTTGAACTCGGCGGTCGTGGAGACCCCGTACCAGTGCGAAGTGGCGTAGCCCTTCAGCAGGTTGGCCATGGCCGTGTCGCCGAGGACGCGCCGCAGGTCGTGCAGGGCGCACTTGCCGTAGCCGTAGACGACGGTGGAGTAGCGGGAGGAGTGGGCGTCCCAGTAGCCCATGGAGTTGGTGATCTTCTCGGCGGACGAGGCCCACGAGACGCTGCTCCAGCAGTTGGCGCCCGTCTTGTTCAGGGCCAGGTCGGTGGCGTAGTCGGTGAAGGCCTCGTCGAGCCACGGGCTGGTGTACTCGTCGTCGCCGACGATCCCGTACCACCACTGGTGGCCGATCTCGTGGGTGAGCGCCGTGGTGCTGACCAGGTCGAGGACGAATCCCGGGTATTCCATCCCGCCGAACCAGTAGTTGTTGTCGATGACGGCGTCCAGTTCGCCGTACGGGTAGGCGCCGAACCGCGCCGAGTGCGCGTCCACGGCGGACTTGGCGGTGGTCAGCATCGACTGCGAGTCGGCCGAACTGATGCCGGACACGGAGTAGATGTTGATCGGGGTGCCGGCGGCGGAGGTGCCGGAGATCTTGCTGAACGGGCCGGCCGCCCAGGCGAAGTCACGGACCTTGGTCGCGGTGGCCGTGGTGACCGTACGCCCGCTGGTGCCGGGGGTGTCCGCCGAGGCGCCGGTGGCCGGGACGAGCAGGGTGCTCGGGTGGTCGAGGGCCACGCGGAAGTCGGAGGCCAGCGAGTAGAAGGACTCTCCGTTGTTGGTGTACGGGTCCAGGTGCCAGCCCGCTCCGTCCCTGACCGCGAGGACGGGCAGGGCGTTGCCGAGCATGCTGAAGGCGCCGTCGTAGCCGAAGCGGTCGGCGCCGCTGGGCACGGTGATGCCCAGGTCGAAGCCGATCGTGGCGGTCTGCCCCTGGGTCAGTGGCGCCGGCAGGTCGATCTTGAGGGCGGTGCAGGCGACCGAGAGGGCGCCCGCCGTGCCGCCGGTGACGTTGGTGACCGTGATCGGCATGGCGGAGCAGGTGCCGTGGTAGTTGTCCCACAGCCTCAGGTACACCTCGCTGAGCGGGGTGGGGGAGGCGTTGGTGAAGCTCGCGCTCTCGTGGCCGGTCCAGACGGTGCCGGCGGCGTTGCTGCTGAGGTTGACGGTGTACGAGGGGGCGGCCGGGGTGCGCGTGGAGTCCCCGGGCGGGGTGGTGCCACCGGAGGTGTCGAGCGCGACGTCGTCGACGACGAAGCTCGTCTGGAGGCTGGAGTCCTCGGTGCCGGTGAAGGCGACGCTGACGGTCTGCCCCGCGAAGGCCGACACGTCGAAGGACTTCTGGGTGTAGCCGGTGTTCTTGTCGAGGTTCGAGTACGTCGCCAGCGTGGTGCTGCCGATCTTCGCCGTCAGCTTGTCGTACTTCGTCGAGGTGGTCGTCTCGGCGGTGTCGATGTGCAGCCAGAAGGTGAGGGTGGCGGTGCTGCATCCGGACGGGATCGTGACGCTCTGGGAGAGCGTGTCGGTGTGCGTACGGCCCACACCGTTCAGCCAGGCGAAGGCGGCGCCGCCGTGCGCGGCCTGACCGGCGCGGCTGGTGATGATGCTGGTCTGTGACTGGGTCCACGGCGAAGTGCCGCTCTCGAAGCCGCCGTTGGCGACCGCTTGGCCCGGGGTGCAGGCGGCGGCCGCCGCGGGTGCCCGGTGCGGCGCGGCCGTGGCCGGGGTGATGGACAGTGCTGCGGTGGCCAACGCGGCGAAGGCGGATATGCACGCTGCGAGGGCCTTGTGGGGGGTCGGTCTCACGCGGAACTCCTTTGAGGCGGCCGGATTCCGGCCTGCTCGGTGGCCGCCCGGACGGCTCGGGTGCGCCGGAGGGCGGCCGCGGGCTGTGCGTGTGCCGGAAGAGCCTGGCAGATTTGACCTGGGCATGCCATCAGGGGCGGGTAAAGGTTCGTCCTCCGCCGACGCCCCGGGTGAGCCGCGTCTCACCCGGGCCCTGCGACTTGTCTATGCAACGAGTTGCATAGAAGGATCGGGGGCATGGCGCTCGAACACGCGATCCTCGTCTCGCTGCTGGAGAAGCCGGGGTCGGGCTATGAGCTCGCCCGGCGCTTCGACCGGTCCATCGGCTATTTCTGGACCGCCACCCACCAGCAGATCTACCGCGTCCTCAAGCGCATGGAGACCGACGGCCTGCTCGCCGTCCGCGAGGTGGCCCAGCAGGCCCGGCCGGACAAGAAGGAGTACTCCGTCGCCGACCCCGGCCGCGCCGCGCTCTCGCGGTGGCTGCACGAGCCGATCGAACCCGAGAGCCTCCGCCACGACCTCGCCGTCAAGATCCGCGGCGCGGCCTTCGACGACCCGGCCGCACTGGTCCGCGAGGTCGAACGGCACCGCCGGGCCCACGGCGACCGGCTCGCCCGCTACCTCGCCGGGGAGCTGCGCGACTTCACCGGCCCCGAGGCCCCCGCACCGCTCGACGCCGGCCAGGAGCTACAGCACGTCGTCCTCCGCGGCGGCATCGCGTACGAGCGCATGACGATCGCCTGGCTCGACGACGTACTCGCCACCGTCCACCGGCTCGCCGCGCCCCGCCCGCGCGCCTGAGCCGCCGCCCCCCCCAGCTCGGAACCAGCACCGTCGGAACCAGCACCTTCACCCCTCAACCCTCTCCGGAAGGCGAACCTCCATGGCCGACTCCCTCCTGTTCAACCCGCGCACCTACGACCCGCAGCACTTCGACCCCGAGACCCGCAGGCTGCTGCGCGCCACCGTCGACTGGTTCGAGGCGCGCGGCAAGCGCAAGCTGATCGAGGACTACCGCACCCGCGCCTGGCTCGGCGACTTCCTCGCCTTCTCCGCCAAGGAAGGCCTGTTCGCCACCTTCCTCACCCCGTCCGCCGACGCCGAAGGACAGCCGGACAAGCGCTGGGACACCGCCCGGATCGCCGCCCTCAACGAGATCTTCGGGTTCTACGGCCTCGACTACTGGTACGCCTGGCAGGTGACGATCCTCGGCCTCGGCCCCGTCTGGCAGAGCGACAACGCCGCCGCCCGCGCCCGCGCCGCCGAACTCCTCTCCCAGGGCGAGGTGTTCGCGTTCGGCCTCTCCGAGAAGACCCACGGCGCCGACATCTACTCCACCGACATGCTGCTGGAGCCCGATGGCGAGGGCGGCTTCCGCGCCACCGGCTCCAAGTACTACATCGGCAACGGCAACGCGGCCGGCCTCGTCTCCGTCTTCGGCCGCCGCACCGACGTCGAGGGCCCGGACGGGTACGTCTTCTTCGCCGCCGACAGCCGCCACCCGGCCTACCACCTGGTGAAGAACGTCGTCGACTCCTCCAAGTACGTCAGCGAGTTCCGCCTGGAGGAGTACCCGGTCGGCGCGGACGACGTCCTGCACACCGGCCGCGCCGCCTTCGACGCCGCCCTGAACACCGTCAACGTCGGCAAGTTCAACCTCTGCACCGCCTCGATCGGCATCTGCGAGCACGCGATGTACGAGGCCGTCACCCACGCCCAGAACCGCATCCTCTACGGCCGCCCCGTCACCGCGTTCCCGCACGTGCGCCGCGAGCTGGCGGACGCGTACGTACGCCTCGTCGGGATGAAGCTGTTCAGCGACCGCGCCGTCGACTACTTCCGCACCGCGGGCCCCGACGACCGCCGCTACCTGCTCTTCAACCCGATGACGAAGATGAAGGTGACCACGGAGGGCGAGAAGGTCATCGACCTG
The DNA here is from genome assembly GCF_000717915.1 of Streptomyces sp. NRRL S-244. Lineage (GTDB taxonomy): Bacteria > Actinomycetota > Actinomycetes > Streptomycetales > Streptomycetaceae > Streptomyces. The sequence goes on along the minus strand of NZ_JOCX01000015.1, from coordinate 125,630 downwards.
ATGTGGGACGTCATCGCCGCCAAGGGCTTCGAGAAGGACAACTACTTCGCCCAGGCCGCCGTCGAGATCCGCGGGCTGCCCAAGCTGGAGGGCACGGTCCACGTCAACCTCGCGCTGATCCTCAAGTTCATGCGCAACCACCTGCTGGACCCGGTGGACCACCCCGCCGTGCAGACCCGCCTCGACGCGGCCGACGACGAGTTCCTCTTCCGGCAGGGCCCGGCCCGCGGCCTCGGCGCGGTCCGCTTCCACGACTGGCGCCCCGCGTTCGACGCGTACGCCGCTGTGCCGAACGTCGCCCGGTTCCGCGAACAGGCCGACGCGCTCTGCGAGTTCGTCACCACCGCCGCGCCGGACGAGCAGCAGAGCCGCGACCTCGACCTGCTGCTCGCCGTCGGCCAGCTCTTCGCGCTCGTCGTCCACGGCCAGCTGATCCTGGAGCAGGCACGGCTGACCGGCCTCGACGAGGACGTGCTGGACGAGCTGTTCGCCGTCCTCGTACGGGACTTCTCGGCGCACGCCGTCGAACTCCACGGCAAGGACTCCGCCACCGAGCAGCAGCAGGGCTGGGCTCTCGGCGCGGTCCGGCGCCCGGTCGTCGACGCAGCCCGCTCGGCCCGCGTCTGGGACCGCGTCGAGGCGCTGTCCGGGGCGTATGAGATGGCCCCGTAACGAGCACACCGCAGGAGCCGCCGGCGGGCCCACCACCGCGCAGCCCGCGCGGTGGTGGGCCTGCCGCGGCTCTCCCTCGGGAACTCACCGGCCCGCACGGCGCCCCAGCCCGTAGCGTGGTCGCATGACGACGATGCCGACCCGTACGAGCGGACCGAAGGTGCCGCCCTCCTACCCGCCGAGGACGCCTCCGCCGCAGAAGAAGCCCGTGGAGGCCCCCCGCCCCCGGCCCGTCACGAAACCGGCGGCCTCGTAGGGTGAGCGGCATGGCGATCACACCACCGGAGAAGGACGGCACCCGGCTGCTGTACGGATGCATGGCGCTCGGCGGCGGCTGGGACACCGACGCGTACGGACCGGCCGACATCGACGAGGCCGAGGCGGCGATCGAGGCGGCGCTGGACAGCGGCATCGACACCTTCGACCACGCCGACATCTACCGCCGGGGCAAGGCGGAAGCCGTCTTCGGCGAGGTCCTGGCCCGCACCCCGGGCCTGCGCGAGCGGATCGTGCTGCAGACGAAGTGCGGGATCCGCCTGGCGGACGGGGACCGCCCCGGCATCTACGACCTGCGCGGCTCGACCATCGTGCGGCGGGTCGAGGAGAGCCTCGGGCGCCTGCGCACCGACTCCGTCGACGTCCTGCTCCTGCACCGGCCCGATCCGCTGGCCGACCCGGAGGACGTCGCGGCGGCGCTCACCTCGCTGCGCGAGCAGGGACTCGTCCGCCGCTTCGGCGTCTCGAACATGAACGCCGCGCAGATCGCCCGCCTCCAGCGGCACCTCGCATTCCCGCTGGTCGCGAACCAGTTGGAGATGAGCCTGGACCGCAGGGACTGGCTGGAGGACGGCGTCCTCGTCAACACGCCCGCGGCAGCGGCGGGCGGGTTCCCGTCCGGGACGGTCGAGTACTGCCTGGAGTACGGGGTCCGCCTCCAGGCCTGGGGCGCGCTCGCGCAGGGCCGTTTCACCGGACGGCAGGAGAGCCCCGACGAGCACGCGACGGCCCGTCTCGTACGGGAGCTGGCCGACGCCAAGGGCACGACGCCGGAGACGGTGCTGCTGTGGTGGCTCCAGCGGCATCCCGCGCGGATCGCCCCCGTGGTGGGCAGCGGCCGCCCCGAGCGCATCCGTGCCTGCCGCGACGCCGCGTTGCGTGAGCCCGACCTCACGCACGAGGAGTGGTACGACCTGTGGCTCACCGCCCGCGGGGCCCCGCTCCCGTAGCGGTGCCGCCGGACGGGTCGCTCAGCCGATGCTCCACGACCAGGTCTGGTCCGCGCTGACCAGCCAGGCGAGGACCGCGAGGTCCGCGATGCCCAGCGCGAGACCGAGCCGGGCGCGGCCGGGTCGGCGCGTACCGCGGTGCAGGGCGAGGGCGGCGAGGACGATCGCCGCCGGCCCGAGGAGCAGGTTCATCGCCAGGAGGCCGATGAGGCCGAACACGAAGGAGGCCACCGCCATTCCGTCGGCCTGACGGACGGCGGGGGTGGGGGCAGGGGCAGGGGTGTGGGCGGGGGACGGGGTACGGGCGGCGGCGGTGGAGCGGAGCGCCGTGTCGGGTACGTTCATGATCATCCCTCCTGTCGGCCGGCCGGCCGGTGCCGGCGGGCTGTCCGCTCCCGGACCGCGAAGACCAGCAGCCAGCAGGCGATGGCGGCGGTGGCGGCGAGGGAGACGTGAACGGGCACGTGGGCGACGGTTCCCAGGGCGATCCCCATCAGCATGAGGGCCGCTATCAGGAAGAGCATCGTGCTTCCTCCAAAATAGGAGACAGTTGTGCACTGACTGCTCAGTCTAAATGCAAGCGCGCAGATTTCGAGAATCGGGGGTTGACTTTTCGTCATGAGTGAGACCATCGGGGCACGCCAGGCCCAACGCCACAAAACCCGCAGGGCCCTGCTGGACGCGGCCCTGTCGCTGCTGGAGGAGCAGAGTCTGGGCAGCCTCGGCCTGCGCGAGGTGACCCGGGTCGCCGGGGTGACCCCGACGGCGTTCTACCGGCACTTCCGGGACACCGAGGAGTTGGGCATCGCCCTGGTGGACGAGGCTCTGCAGAGCCTGCACGGCACCGTGCGCTCGACGCTCGCCGCGTCCGGCGAGGCGGCGCAGCGGATCGACACGACCGTGGACTTGATGGCCGAACTCGTACGGGAGTACCCCGCGCACATCCGCTTCATCGTGCGCGAACGGCACGGCGGCGTACGCAGGGTGCGCGAGGCGGTGGCGGGACAGCTCGACGCGTTCGCCCGCGAGGTGGCCGAACGGCTCGCCGCCGATCCGCTGAGCAGGGGCTGGAGCGCGGACGACCTGCTCATGCTGGCGCGGCTCTACGTCGACCACATGGTGATGACGGTGTCCGCCTACCTGGCCGCGGGACAGGACGAGGGTGAACGGGCGGCGGTCACGCGCACCGCCCGCCGCCAGCTCCGGCTGATCCACGCGGGCCGGCTGCACTGGCCCACCACCCACGACTAGCCGGGGTCCAGGCGCTCCCGGGCGCCCAAGTATCCTCTGCCGGACGGGCTTTCGGCTGACCACCAGCACGGCGCGCACCGGACCACCAGGGGGACACATGTGGGGGCGGGGGACGGTCCTCGGGGACCGATACACACTGGCCGAGCGGATCGGCGGTGGCGGCATGGGCGAGGTCTGGCGCGCCGACGACGACGTGCTCAGACGGCAGGTGGCGGTGAAGGTCCTGCTGCCCGCGCTGCTCGACGACGCCTCGTTCGCCGCGCGCTTCCGCAGGGAGGCCACGGTCCTCGCCTCCCTCAGCCACCCGGGCATCGTCGACGTGCACGACTACGGGGAGAGCCGGATCGACTCCGGTGAGCAGGTCGCGTACATCGTCATGGACCTCGTCGAGGGGCGGACGCTGACCGAAGTACGGGCGCAGGGCGGGCCCCTCGGCGTCGAGCAGGCACTCGACATCGCCGGCCAGGCCCTGGACGCGCTGCACGCCGCGCACCTCCAGGGGGTCACGCACCGCGACATCAAGCCGTCGAACCTCATGCTCGGCGACGACGGCCGGGTGACGGTCACCGATTTCGGCATCGCCCGCTCCAGCGCGGCCAGCACCGGCATCACCGACTCGCACGCCGTACTGGGCACGGCGCTCTACATGGCTCCCGAGCAGGCGGAGGGGCTCGGGGCCGTCGCGGCGTCCGACCTCTACTCCATGGGCGTCGTCTGCTACGAACTGCTCACCGGAGAGCCGCCGTTCACCGGTGAGTCGGTGGTCGAGATCGCGCTCAAGCACATCAGGGAGCCGGTGCCGGACCTCCCCGCCGAATTCCCCGCGCCGGTCCGCTCCTTCGTGGCCAGGGCGCTGGCCAAGAGGCCCGAGGAGCGGTACGCCGACGCCTCGGTGATGGCCGCCGCGGCGCGGCGCGCGGCGGCCGGCCGGCCGCTCGGCGAGCTCGACGCCCCGGCCGGACCGGTCGTCGCCGGGGCGGGTCCGGAGCCGGCCGGCGCCGCCACCGAGCTGCGGCGGTCGTGGCGGGACCGGCTGCGCATCCCCGCGTCCGTCTCCGCGCCGCTCGCGATCGGGTTCAGCGTGACGATCACGGTCTCGGTGGCCGTCACCGTCTTCTACATCGACGCCGGCGCCCGCCGGACCGACGCGGGCGGCCCGGGACAGCACCCCTCCACCTCCGCGTCCGCACCGGCGTCCGGAAGCGGGAGCCAGAGCCCCGGCGCGGCCCCCGGGCAGAGCGCGCCGGCCGGTACGCCCAATGCCTCGGCCCCGCCCGCGGGCGAGAACGCGGGTGCGAACGCGGGCGCGGGCGCCGCCGCAGGCGGCATCGGCGGCGCGGCACCCGTACCCGATCCCCCGTCGGCCGCCGGCGGCTCCGGCAACCCGGGGAACAAGCCCGGCTCGGGACCGAGCGGCGGCGGCGCCGGAGGCGGGACCGCGCCCGGAGGCGGAAGTTCGACCCCCGGAGGCTCCGGCAACGGCGCAGCCAACCCGCCGCAGGGCTGCGGCGGAGCCGGCTGGGGTGCCATCACCAACGTCGGCGACGGGCTCAAGATCGGCCTGAGCGGCTCCGCCCCGCAGGCGAACACCAAGGTCATCATGGGCGGCACCACCGCGTTCGGCTGGTTCCACGAGAAGAACAGCTACGACAGCTTCACGACCTGCGGCCCGTCCGGCCCCGCGATGTCGCGGGCGCTGACGCAGTTCGGGGACACCACGCGCGTCGAGCTCGCGGGCCCCTTCGACGGAGGCGTGTGGTGGAACCTGGAGAAGGCCCCCGCGGCGGGCGCCTACTACATCAAGGACATCGCGTTCCAGGGCGGATGCCTGACCGACAACGGCGCCGGCAACCAGCTGACGGTCGTCGCCTGCTCCGGGAGCAAGGCCCAGCAATGGCGGATCGGATAACCGGACCGGACCGCACCCGAAGACTCCCCGTCCCGTCCGGAACAGGACGGGAGGCGGGGAGTCCGGGGCCCATGGCCCGCCTCGGTCAGCCCTCCCGTACCGCCACCGGGACGGGCCGCCGGGTGGACCGCGGCAGACCGCCGTCCACGTGGTTCGCCTTGAGCGCCGCGTACGCGCTGCACACCGCCTCCGTCCGGACGGGGCGCCGGTCCGCGCACGCCGTCAGATCTCCCGCGCACTGCAGCTCCCATCGCGGGAAGCGGCGGCGCGACATGGCCACGGCGGCACTGGGGGCGAAGTACAGCATCGTGGTGTTCTCGTGGGGGTTGTGCGCCGAGCCCTCGTAGACCATCCGGCCGCCGGTCTCCAGCCGGTCCGCCAGCCGGGTCAGGGCCCTCTCGTCGGGCCGGTCCATGAACAGGCCGACGTGGTTCTCGAAACCGTGGACGCGCTCCTGCGCACCCACGGCGTCCGTGTACCCGGGGCTGCACCGGGGGAAGAGGAAGACCTCGACCTCCGGCGCCAGACCGGTCGTGACGCGCAGCCGCGTCACCCGTATGTCCGCATCGTCCGGAAGCCAGTGGCGCTCCACCAGACGGCGCTTGACCAGCACGCTCGGTATGGTGGTCGACGCGGGCCAGCCGTTTTCGTCGAAGTACGCGAGAGCGGATTCCACTGTTTCCGGGAACAGTAGCGTTGCACAATGCGATACAACGCATCCGCTCTTGATTTCCCGTTTGAGATCGCCCGGCATCCAGGGTGGCAGGAGAGCGTCCAGTGATTGCTTGGAGGCGTGGAGGGCGTAGTCAACAGCATGCTGGAGGCGCTGGACGTCGCACGGTTCGAACGTCACTTCAGGCATGTCGCTGCCTTTCTGTTGCCGACACCCGATTAAAGCCACCTCACCCATCAGGCGGCACTTGGCCGTAGCCTGATCGGGTGAACATCGGCGCCTGACCTGCGCTTTCAACATCCCGGTTGCAACACCTCCCTTTCGACACCCCGCTTTCGACCCCTCGTTTTCAACACCGCACATTCAACGGAAGGCGTCTTTCCCAGGAGGTAGAGGGCATGTCTCCGTACGGCCGAAAGAATTCTCCGCGCATCCTCATAGCCGGTGCCGGAATTGGTGGATTGACGACGGCCCTGAGCCTTCACGCGGCAGGGCTGGACGATCTGCTCATCGTGGAGGCGTGCCCCAACCTGCGCGCCGTCGGAGCGGGAATCAATCTCCAGCCCGCCGCCGTCCGGGAGCTGACCGAACTCGGATTGGCGCCTGCGCTCGACAAAGTGGCCGTGGCGACCGCCCGGTTGGAGTACCACCACCGCTACGGCGGTCTGATCTGGTCGGAGCCGCGCGGCCGCGCCGCCGGTTACAACTGGCCGCAGTACTCGGTGCACCGGGCCGACCTCCAGGACATCCTGCTGTCGGCCGTCCTGGACCGGCTCGGCCCCGGAGCCCTGGTCACCGGCGGCCGCCTCATACGGTACGAGCAGGACCGGACGAGCGGCCGTGAGCCGGACGGGCCCCCCGTCCGGGCGTACGTGGCGGACCGGCCGGACCCGTACACCTGCGACCTGCTCATCGGCGCGGACGGAATCAACTCGGCCGTGCGCGCGACCATGCATCCGCACGAAGGACCGCCCCTCGGCAACGGGATATGCATGTGGCGCGGGGTGACCGAAGGCCCGCCCTTCCTCGACGGACGCACGATGGTGATCCTCGGCTGCAACGCCCGGGTGAAGGCCGTCGCCTACGCGGTCACCCGACCCGACGAGAGCGGGCGGTGCCTGCTCAACTGGGTCGTCGAGAGCCGCACCGACGACGGCCTCGGCGAGGAGGACGCGCGCGGCGGCGCCGAATGGGACCGCGCGGTCCCCCCGGAGGAGGTCCTCACCCACATCGAGGGCTGGCGCAGCGACTTCCTCGACCTCCACGGCATCATCACCCGGGCACCCCGCATCGGCCGCTACCCCATGATCGACCGGGACCCGCTGCCCACCTGGACCGACGGCCGGGTCGTCCTGCTCGGCGACGCCGCGCACCCCTTGTACCCCACCGGCTCCAACGGCGCCTCGCAGGCGATCGTCGACGCCCGCGTGCTGGCGTACGAACTGGCCCACCACGGCCTGGACGAGGCGCCGGCGCGCTACGAGGCGGCCCGCAGGCCGCAGACCACCAAGCTCCTCGCGGCCCACCGCCGGCTGGAACCCGACCCGGTGCTGCGCCAGGTGGAAGCCCTGGCCCCGGACGGCTTCCACGACATCCGCCACGTCCTGCCCGACTACAGCCTGGACGGCATCAAGTCCTGTACCCGCCAGGTCACCGGCGTGGACGCCACCGCGCTCAACGCACGCACTTCCTGGAGCGTCGCCGTATGAACATCTGCCGGATGCGTTCCACCGCCGTCGCCGCGCTCGGCTCCGCCGCGCTGCTGGCGGCGCTCCTGTCCGCCACCGGGCGGCCCGCGGCCCCGCCGCCGCCCTCCGGCTCCGCCGCACGCATGCCCGCCTGCGCCGAGAACACCGGGAGCGCGGCCTGCTCCGTGTACGGCCGGGCCGCCCGACTCGGCGGCGGCGCGGTCCGTACGTACAGCGAGTACCAGGGCGGGATACCCAGAACGCTCGGCATAGCCCTGACCGCCGCGGCCGTCACCGGGCTGCCCACCTCCGCCGCCACCGACGGCAAGCACTGCTACGACGCGGACGCCGACGGGCACCTCGACGGCATGCACGAATGCGTCGGCGGCCACAGCCTGGAGCTCGGGCTCCCGGCGACCCCCGCCGCCGCATCCGCGGTGCCCTTCCAATGGGTGCTGTTCAACTGGAACCCGCACGGGCACAACCCGCACGGCCGCTACGACGTCGCCCACTTCGACGTGCACTTCTACCTCGCCCCCCAGGGGGTCCGGTCGGCGATCAAGACCGGCGGCTGCGCCCTCCTGATCGCCTGCGACCAACTGGCCGCGGCGGGCAAGCCGGTCCCGGCCGCGTACCTGCCGGCGGGCTACCCCGCGAGCAGCCCGCAGACCGCGGAAGGCGCCATGGGCGCGCACCTGGACAGCCGCCCCCCGTCCACCGGCACGCTCAGCGGCCAGACCTTCATCTACGGGGCGTACGCGGGCGAGCTCATCTTCATGGAGCCCATGCTCACCAGGGACTTCCTCCAGCGGCACCGCACGGCCCCCGGCCACCGGACCTGCGAGGCCATTCCCCAGCCGGCCGCCTGGCGGATCCCCGGCTGGTATCCCACGCAGTACTGCACCGCGTACCGCCCCGACGAGGGCGACTACACGGTCTCCCTGACGGACTTCGTCCACTCGGGCGGCGCGCACCGCCTCGCCACGGCGGTCCGCTGAAGCCGGCCTGCCGAAGCCCTGTCGCGTGGCGCAGCCGGCGGGTCCGGCGGGCAGCCGTCACAATCAGGCTGTCCGTGATGTCGCCTCGTCACCCATATGGGGGCCAGTTCATGTACGCAGCGTTGGTCCACGCCCTGGGGCAGCCGCCCCGGTACGAGTCCGTGCCCGAGCCCGTCCCCGCGGCCGGCGAGGTGGTCGTCGAGGTCCTGGCGGCCGCGCTGTACCCGCTGGTGCGCTCGTTCGCCTCGGGCGGCCACTACACGGGCGGCGACGCGCTCCCGCTGATCCCCGGATTCGACGGAGTGGGCCGGACGGCGGCCGGTGAACTCGTCTACATCCCGGGGCTGGAACCCCCGCACGGGACGATGGCCGAGCGGGTCGCCGTACCGGCCGGCGCGCTGATGCCCGTACCGGACGGGCTCGATCCGGTCGCCGTCGCCGCCGCCATGAACCCCGCGTCCTCCGCGTGGATCGCGCTGCGCGAACGGGGCCGGCTGCGCCAGGGCGAGTCGGTGCTCGTCCTCGGAGCCACCGGCAACGCCGGGCGGGCCGCCATCCGGCTCGCCCTCGACCAGGGCGCGGGCGCGGTCGTGGCGGCAGGGCGCGACCCGGAGGGGCTGCGGATCGCGACGGAGCTGGGTGCCCACCGTACGGTGCGGCTGGCGGGTCCGGACGAGGAGATCGCGGCCGCGTTCGGCGCGGCGGCCGCCGACGTGGACCTCGTCCTGGACTACCTGTGGGACCGCCCCGCGGAGCTGGCGCTCGACGGAATCCTGCGCCACCGTGCCGATCTCACGCGTACGTTGCGGTGGGTGCAGGTCGGCTCCGCGGCCGGGCCCGACATGACCGTGCCGTCCGCGTGGTTCCGCAAGGCGGACGTGAGCGTCTGCGGGAGCGGACTCGGCTCGATCTCGGGCGCACGCCGCGATGCCGCCCTGCGCGAACTGCTCGCCCGGATGCCGGCCCTGGCGCCGACCACCGAGTCGGTCGCCGTCCCGATGGCCGACGTGGAGGCCGCCTGGGACTCGCCGGTGCCCTCCGGCGCCCGGCTCGTGTTCGTCCCCGCGGGCGGTGGCGAAGCGCTCTCCGGGGCATGGGAGGCCGTCGGGGACCGGGAACCGGTCTGAGCGGAACCCCCGTGCGTCACGGGCCCCCGTCGTACGGTCGCGGCGGCGGGCTCGGCGCCAGGTGGAGGCCCAGCGTGGCACCCGCCTCGCGGGTCAGCGGGCCGGTCGGGTCCAGCCCGAGGGGGCCCGCGAGATCGCGGGCTTGCAGGCGCGTGGCGGCCTCGAGCAGAGTGGCGTAGGTGTCGGCGGCGGACCGGGTGCGGTGCCGCCCGGCGAGCGCCAGAACGACGGCGATCGCGGCGGCGGGCCACCACCACAGGGCGAGCGGCAGGTAGAGCAGGGCCCAGGCGGTCAGCGTGGTGGCCCGGGAGAGGGCCTGGCGGGCGGCCGTGACCTCGGCGCGGGCGGTGTCGGGCAGGACCAGCCACAAGTGCGGCCACAGCGCGGCCAGATCGAGCCGGTGGTCGCGGTCCACGCGGACGGCCGCGGCATGGATGCGGTCGCCGCTCCAGGTGGGGCGGTCGGGATGCTCGGCGGATATCCGGACCATCGCCGCCCGGGCGGCGAGCCGCCCGGTGGGATCCGCGCGTTCGCCGCGCGTCCGGGCGGCGGCGGCCTGCTCCCGGTGCCGGTGCCAGGTCTCGGCGGCCGTCCGCCAGCGGCGCCGGCGACGGACGGTGATCCGGTACGCGAGCCCGCGGGCCGGAGCCGGCCAGGACGGCCAGTCGGCGGCCAGCTGGACCCGTTCGACGGCGGAGCCGAGAGCCTGCGCGACGACCCCGACGGCCGCGGCGCCGACCAGTACCGCGGCCAGCACCACGACCTGCCCTCCGACGGTGCGCGCGGCCGGCGCCCCGGCCCACGCGGTGACCTGGCCGGCAAGGCGGCCCACGGCGAAGGGGTGGGCCTGGCCGAGCGTCCGGGCCAGGGCCGCCACCGCCAGGTAGAGGACGCCGGGCAGGACCAGCAGGGACAGCCACCGCTCGGCCAGCTTCTTGCCCAGTTCTCCCAGCAGGGTCCCCACCGCTACAGCCGATCCAGGCGCAGCCGGTCCCCGCTGATCGCGCAGAGCGGCGCCGTCGCGTGGTCCGGCCACCCGTAGCGCGTACAGCGGTGGCCCGGGCACACGTAGACCGGCTCGCCGGAGCGGTCGCGGGCAACGCCGGCGGCATGCACCCCGCGCTCCGCCGAGCCGCCGGTCTCGCTGTAGGCGTGCAGGCCCCGGGGGTCGCCGAGGGATTGGAGGACGGCGTGCAGGACCTCGAACGCGTCACCGGTCTCCCGCCCGCCCCGCGCCGCGGTGAGCACGTCTTCCAGCACGGCGTCGTCACCGGCCGGACCGCGGCGCAGGCGCCCGCGGATCGCGTCCGCGTTCGCACACACGATCCCCAGCTCCCGCGCCGTCTCCTCGGGCTCCGCCATCCTCGCCCCCGCCATCGCCTCGTTGCAGCTGTCGCGGAGCGTATCCGAGGAACTACCCGCCGGTGCGGGGATCGTAGGACTAGCATCACCCGACGTGAGTCATCCGGGGGACCCAGCGCGCACGGAACGACCGGCTGCTCAGGCGGCTATGGACGCAATGGCGGCGCGGCTGCGGCGTGTTGTGGAACTGCGGGACGTGACACCGGTATGGGAAGCCGAGGCCCTGAGCGAAGCGCGGCGGCTCGCGGAGCTGCTGCCCGCCGACGAGGACCTCGCCGTCCGCCATCTGCTCGGCTGGTTCCACTGGTTCCGCCACCAGGCGACGGCCGCGCGGACGGACCAGGACCGGGACCAGGACCTGGGCCCGGACCCGGGGCGGGGCCAGGACCAACCGGATCTGCGGATTGCCGTGCAGGCACTCACCGCGTGCTTCCTGGCCGGCGACGACAACCTGCCGGAGCCGCTGGTGCCCGTCCTCGCGGAGAACGCGGCCGGGTACGCCATGCAACTGCTCGCGGGCTTGGACGAGTCGGACGACCCGGAGCGGCTTTCCGGTACGGCGAACCTGTGGCGGCGCATCGTGGAGGCCGTGCCCGCCGGCCACCCCCACCGCGCCATCCACCTGACCGCCCTCGGCAACGTGCTGCGGATCACATCGCGCCGGGGCGGCCCGTCGGCCGACCTCGACGGCGCGATCGACCGCTTCCGGGAGGCCTTGTCGGCGGTCGCCGGGGAGCCCGGCCGCGCCATGTACCTCTACAACCTCGGAGAGGCGCTGAGCGCCCGGTTCGACCGGGCCGGAGCGACGGAGGACCTCGACAGCGCCATCGCCCTGCTCGGGCAGGCGGCGCGGACCACCCCCGATGACGGCCTCTACCGCGCGCTGGTCCTGACCGGCCTGGGGCGCGTGCTGCGCTCCCGCTACGAGCGGGCCGGAGCGCTGCCGGACCTGGACGGCGCCATCGCCCGGTACCGGGAAGCGGCGTCCATGTTCCCCGTGGACCAGCCCGGCCGCGCCGAGGTCCTGTCCAACCTCGGCAACGCCCTACGGCTCCGCTTCGAACGGACCGGCGCCGTCGGGGACTTGGGCGAGGCCGTAGAGGCGGCCCGGCAGGCGGTGGACACGGCGCCCGAAGCCCACCCCGGTCGCGCCGTGTTCCTGTCGAACCTCGGCATCGCGCTCCAGCAGCGGTTCGTCCGGGCCGGCCGCGCCGCGGATGCGGACGCCGCCATCGAGGTGGGCCGGCAGGCGGTGGAGGCGGCCGCTGCGGGCCGTCCCGACCGTCCCGACCGTCCCGGCCGTCCCGGCCGTCCCGGCCGTCCCGACCTGGCCATGTGTCTGTCGAACCTCGGCGGAGGACTGTGGGCCCGGTACGAGAGGATCGGAGCCCTCGCGGATCTGAACGACGCCATCGACCGGCTCCAGGAGGCGGTGGAGGCCGTCCCGGCCGACCACCCCCAGCGCGCGTGGTACCTCTCCAACCTCGGGAACATGCTGCGGGCCCGGTTCGCGCGGCTGCACGACATCGGGGACCTGGACGCCGCCATCGAGGTGGGGCGGCAGGCGGTCGGCACGGCGCCGACCACCCATCTCGATCGCGCGATGTTCCTGTCGAACCTCGGGGGAGCACTCCAGGTCCGGTTCGGGCGGCTCGGCGTCCTCGGGGACCTGGACGCGGCGATCGACCGCCATCGGCAGTCGGTGGATGCCGTTCCGCCCGGCCATCCGCAGCGCCCGCGGTACCTGTCCAACCTCGGCCCGGCGTTGAGGTTCCGCTTCGGCCGGACCGGTGTCCGCTCGGACCTGGACGAGGCGGTCGCCGTCGGCCGGCAGGCGGTCGAGGCGGCTCCCGCCGACCACCCCGAGCGTGCCGTCTACCTGAACAACCTCGCAGACGCGCTGCTCGCACGGTTCGACCAGGACGCGGACGAGGCGGACCGGGACGCGGCGGTGGCGGCCTGGACCGCGGCGTCGACGACCGTGCTGTCAACGGTGTCCGTCCGGATCCACGCGGGGCTGTCCGCAGCCCGTCTGCTGGCGAAGTCCGGTGCGGCGGAACGCGCGGCGCGGGCGGCGGACGCGGCCGTGCGCCTGATGCCGCAGATGGCCGGGCGCCGGCTGGAACGCCAGGACCGGCAGGACGCGATCGGCGACGTGGCGGGCCTGGCCGGTACCGCAGCCGCGCTCGCGCTCGCAGCCCCGGGCGGGACCGCGACCGGGCGGGCGGAGCGCGCCTTGGCCCTGCTGGAGGTGGGCCGCGCCGTCATGCTCGGCCAGGCACTGGAGAGCCGCGGCGACCTGACCGACCTGCGCGGCCGCCACCCTGAACTGGCGCTCAGATTCACCGAGTTGCGCGACGCTCTCGACCAGCCCGCGGAAACGGCGACGTACGACCGGCACCGACTGGCGGAGGAGTTCACCGCCCTCCTCACCGAGATCCGCGACCTGGAGGGTTTCACCTCCTTCGCCCTGCCGCCCACCGTCGACGAACTCAGGGCCGAGGCGTCCCACGGCCCGATCGTGGTGTTCAACGTCAGCGGCCACCGCAGCGACGCGCTGCTCCTCACGGCCGAGGGGCTCACCAGCCTCGCGCTCCCCGGGCTCGGCCAGGCCACCGTGGTCGACCGGATCAACGCCTTCCGGCGGGCGCAGTACTCGGCGCTCTCGGGGGCGGACCCTGCCGAGCGGGAGGAGGCGCAGGCCGTACTCGTCGACGTCCTCGAATGGCTGTGGGACGCCGCCGCCGGCCCCGTACTGGAGGCCCTGGGGCACAAGGGTCCGCCTGCGCCCGACGCGGAGGGCGCCGAGGCCCTGCCCCGTGTGTGGTGGGCGCCGGGCGGACTGCTGGGACTCCTGCCGCTGCATGCCGCCGGTCATCACGCCGACGCGCCGGACGACCCGTACCGGCGCACCGTGATGGACCGGGTCGTCTCCTCCTACACCCCGACCGTACGCGCGCTGCGCCACGCCCGCGAACGCGGTCGGCCCCCGGGCGCGGGCGCCGGTACCACTGCCACCGCCGCTGCGACCGCCGCCGGCGACCGTGCGCTGATCGTCGCCATGCCCACCACGCCCGGCCTGCCCGGGGCAGGCCGGTTGCGCTTCGTCGACGCCGAGGCCGACATGCTGGAGGCCCGCTTTCCGCACCGCGTCGTCCTCAGGGAGCAGGACCGGGCGGAGGGCGGCACCGCCCCCACGAAGGCCAACGTACTGGCGCACCTGCCCCACTGCGCGATCGCGCACTTCGCCTGCCACGGAACGAGCGATCCCGCCGACCCCTCGCGGAGCAGGCTGCTGCTCCGCGACCACGCGCAGGACCCGTTCACCGTCAAGAGCCTGGACCCGGTCGCCCTCGACCACGCCAGGCTGGCCTACCTGTCCGCCTGCCGTACGGCGGCCATCGACACCGTCGGCCTGCTCGACGAGGCCATCCACCTCACGTCCGCTTTCCAGCTCGCCGGCTTCCCCCATGTCATCGGCACACTGTGGGAGATCGACGACCAGACCGCCGTCCGCATCGCCCGGGCCTTCTACGACGGCCTCCGGACGGATTCGGGGGCGATCGACCCCGACCGGGCCGCCCGCGCCCTGCACGCCGCAGTGCGCCAGGTCCGGGACGGCCACGACCTGCCGCCCGGCTATGACCGCAGGCGCGCCCCGCTCCTGTGGGCCGCCCACCTCCACGCGGGGGCGTGAGCCGCCCGCGCCGACGGCGCGGGTTGGTGGGACGCTGGGGGAGGGGCGAACCGTGGAGGACAACCCATGAAACGCGCAACGCGATGCGTCGCGATCAAGGCTTCGTCCGTACTCCTGCTGGCGGGCTTCGCGTCCGGAACGCTGGTGGCCGGTTCCGGGACCGCCGCCACCGCGGACGAGCCGCGCCGGGCGCCGGCCCCGTGCACGAGCACCCAGGTCGTCGCGAACAGCGCACAGCCGACCGGGTCCGCCCAGGTACGGATCACGGTGACCAACAAGGGGACGAAGCCGTGCGTGCTGAACGGCTTCCCGACCGTGGCGCTCGCGGGTCAGGGCTCGCCGGACAAGAACAAGCCGCTCCAGGTGATCCGCGTCGGCAAGTCGGGGCCGGTGCAACTGGCGGCCGGCGGCCGCGCCTCGGCGCAGCTCACCTTCACGCCCGTGCTCGGCGAGGCGGACGGCTACTGCGCCTCCGGCGCGGATCCCTTCGTCGCGCCGTCGATGGTGGTGGGTGTGGCGGGCGGCCGCTACCAGCTGGCGCCCAGCGACGGCGGTGAGTTCGCACTCTGCGGCACCACTGTTCGCGCGACCGCCTTCCGCGGGTAGGGCTCCGGCCGCCTGAGCGCGATGCGGCTCGTGTCAGTGCATTGTTATAGCGTGCGCACGTCAAACAACGCACAGTGCACACGCTCTCGGGGGATTCCCGCATGACCTACCCGCCCCAGCCGGGCCCCGGCCCGTACGGCCAGCCCGCCCCGCACGCCCAGCAGCCGCCGCAGGGCTACCCGCCCCAGCCGGGATACGGACAGCCCCAGCAGCCGGGCCAGCCGCCGTACGGCGCCCCGCCGCAGCAGTACCCCTACCCGCAGCAGTTCGCCGCCCCGCCCGCGCCGCCGCGCAAGCGCATGGGGGTCATGAAGATCCTGAAGATCATCGTCGCCGTGGTCGTGGTCATCGCGGCCGCGGTGGGCTATTACGCCAGCCGCGACGACGCCGACAAGGCGAAGGTCGGAGACTGCCTGACGAACAAGGGCAACACCGTGAGCCCCGACCTCCAGGTGGTGAAGTGCGGTGGCGCGACCGCCCAGTACAAGGTGGTCAAGGTGATCCCCGACTCCCTCGACACGAACCAGTGCAAGGGCGTGTCGGACATCGGCTACGAGGAGCAGATGCGCGGCTCCCGGCGCAGCTCGGGCAAGCAGTTCGTGCTCTGCATAGACGAGCTCAAGAAGCCCTGACCCCACCCCACCCCCGCGCCGCGGCCCACCGAAGGGCCGCGGCTCGGGTTCGCCCTCATGACCCGGTCGAACTCGTCGCCGGGCTCGGGCGGGCCTCCTCGGCGGGGTTCTGGCGGCGGACCGGGCGGAATCCGATGAGCAGGACCACCACGCCGATCAGGGCGAATCCCGCCGTCCAGAGGGCGCCCACGTGCATGGCGTGGATGAAGGCGGCGTCGGCCGCCCGGGCGAGTCCGGGGTCGTGCGTCGCGGCCGCGACATGGCGGGCGAGCTCCGCCGAGACCCGGGCCTGGTCCCGGACCGGATCCGGAAGGCCCGTCAGCGAGCCCTCGATCGCGTGCCGGTAGACGATCGACGTGATCGTGCCGCCCGCGGCGATCCCCAGCACGCTGCCGGTCTGGCGCAGGGTGCTGTTGACCGCGCTTCCCGCGCCGGCCCGCTCCAGGGGCAGGGAACCCAGTACGGCGCCGGTGACGGGAGCGATCACCATGCCGATCGACGTCCCCTGCACCAGCATGACCACCGGGTACCAGGCGATCGGCGTGCTCGCGTCGAACAGCGCCACCGCCCCCATGGCCAGGGCCGCGGCGGTCAGCGCGATCGCGCCGACACGCCGGACCGAGGTCCTGCCGGTCAGCCGCACCGCGATCGGCGAGCCGACGACCACGCCGAGCGCGCCCGGCAGCCCGAGGAGCGAGGCGTCCAGCGCCGAGTACTGGCGCGCCCCTTGCAGGTAGAAGGCGAGGTAGAAGGAGCCCGCCGTCATCGCCAGGAACACCGTCATCAGGGCGACGTTCCCGGCGGCGAAGCGGCGCTGCGTCAGCAGCCGGGGGTCGAAACTCGGCTCGGCGATCCGCAGTTCGGTGACGACGAACGCGGCGATCAGCGCGATGCCCGCGGCGGTGCTGCCCCAGACGCCCGGCTCCGTGAACGAGGCCTCCTGGCCCGCGCGGATCAGGCCGTACGCGAGCAGCCCGAGGCCGCCGGTCGACAGGAGCAGCCCGGCCGGGTCGAGGCGACGGACCTGCGGACTGCGGAAGTTCGGCACGTACCGCGCGATGAAGCCGAGGCCGAGCACGACCACCGGTACGTTGACGAGGAACACCGAGCCCCACCAGAAACGGGAGAGCAGCCCGCCGGCCAGGATCGGCCCCGCGGCGATCCCGACCCCGGCGAACGAGGACAACGTACCGAAGGCGGCGGGCCGTTGCTCGGGCTCGAAGGTCCAGCTGACCACCGCCATGGTGGCAGGGACGAGTAAGGCGGCCCCGACGCCCATCACCGCTCGCGCCGCGATGAGCTGGCCGGGAGTGGAGGCGTACGCGGCGAAGCCCGAGGCGGCGCCGAACAGGGCCATGCCCGCCAGCAGCGTGTTGCGGTGCCCGAACCGGTCGCCGAGCGCGCCCCCGGTGAACATCAGCCCGGCGAAGGCCAGTGTGTACGCGCCCGTGGCCCACTGGAGTTGGCCGGGCGTGGCACCCAGGCCGCGGACGGGGTCGGTCAGCGTCTCGAAGGCGGTGGACAGGATCGTGCCGTCGAGCCAGATGAGGACTTGGGCGAAAATGAGAACGCCCAGGATGAGCCGTTGGCGGGCTCTCGGTGGCGTGGCGGATGACATACGTGACTACCTTCGATCAGGAGGAGTTGGCGCTAGAATCGACAGGGACCTGACGATCCAGCGCGGCGTCATCCTGGCAAACTCGTCAAGTTCCTGTCAATCAATAAGAGTTCGGAGGTCGCCTCGTGGGCGAGAAGAGCCACGACCGAGTGCTGAGTTTCCTGGTCCGCCACACCTGGCTCAGCATGCGGGCGGCGATCGGCGCCGAGTTGGAGGAGTTCGGGCTCACCGTGCCGCAGTTCGCGACCCTGATGATGGTCAAGGAGTCCCCGGGCAAGTCGGTCGCCCAGCTGGCCCGCTCCGTCGGCAGCACCCGCCAGGCCGCCAACGAGATGCTCGCGACGCTCGAACGCGAGGGCCTGATCACCCGCTCCCCGCACCCCACCGACCGCAGGACGCACCAGCTCCACCTCACCGACCTCGGAGCCGCCCGCTACGCGGACGCGCTCCCGGCCGTACAGCGGCGGGAGGCGGAGCTGGAGGCGGGACTGGCCCCGGACCAGCGCGATGCGGTCCTCGCGTGGATGTCGTCGATCTCCACCGCCTGCCAGGCGACGGGGGAGGGCCACTGAGCCGGCCGGGGGAGCGGCAGTCACGGCGGGGGCGGCCCGTCGTTTCCCGGATATGACTGATCTGATGGTCCAGATCCCGGCCGACTGGCTGGCCCGGGTGTTCCTCTCGCTCCGCCGCGGCTCGTCGCAGGACGCCCAGGTCTCGGCGGCGGAGCTCCAGCCGTTCACGGAGAAACCCGGACAGCGGATCCCGGTGCCGCGGGCGACCGTACTGCGCACCGAGCTGGCGCTGCGGGGAGAGCTCGAACGCGCCCGGGAGGACGAGCGGCGGGCCCGGCTGTCGGAGGAGGCCGACTACCTGATCAGCGCCCGCCTCGGCGGACAGGCCGATCGCACCGGTCAGTAGACGAGCTTGTACGTCACGTCCTTGGCGACCGGGGGCGGAGCGGTGTCGGTGTAGAGGAGCCGGATGGTGGTGTAGCGCTGCACGTCGGGGTGGTCGGGCCAGGGCCGCGGGTGGCTCAGGGTCACCTTGACCGGGTAAGCCCGGAAGCGGCCCGCCGCGCAGTACGGGGTGCAGTCGTTCACCATGTCGGTGCCGGTGGCCGTCGCGGTCCGCTGCCCCCACCTGTCCCAGCGCAGCCCGACGAGGCGGTTGTTCCCGTCGCCGCAGGCCAGCAGGTACTCGTGCGGGCGCACCTGGGCCTGGGAGAAGCAGTCGACGACCACGACCGGACTCGGATCCATGACGGCCCGGGGCGCCTGTGCCGAAGCGGGTACGGCGCTTGCCGCGAGGGCCGCGGCCGCGCACAGCAGGGTGGCCGTCCGCACCCGTACCCGCACCCGTACCCGGGCTCGGGTCGCGGGTGCGGGCCCACCGACTCGTGATGCGTCCACGCGGCCCTCCTCGCATCGGCGGGCCGGCTCCGGCGCCGCCTCGTGGCTACGACCTTCCCCAGCTTCGCTCATCCGGCCGAACCCCGCACCCGCTGGGCCTCGGCCGCGGCGGCCCGGCCGGGCGCCCCGGCTCAGGAGATGGCGTACCACTGGCTGGCCCAGCCGGTGTTGATGGTGCTGGTGGACTGCTCGCCCAGGTTCACGGTGGCCGGCAGGGAGGTCTGGCCCGTCAGGAGGGTGCTGTAGCGGAGGTTCGGCGGGGTCAGGCCCGCGTTCACCGAGATCCCGGCGCCCGTGGACTTGAGGGTGAGGGCGTTGGTGGCCCAGGTGCCGTTGAGGAGGAGGGCGATGAAGTAGGTGCCGGGGGCGGCGGTGAAGGGCTTGGCGAGGGGGAACGGCTTGGCGATCGCGTCGGTCATCAGCAGCGGGGAGATGTCCGCGGTGGACGCGCGCAGGGTGCCGTTCGCGTCGTAGACGCCGAGGTAGTTCTGGGAGAGCTGGGCGCCCGGGTCGATGCCGGCGAGCCCGAGCCAGATGTTGGACCAGGTGATCTGCTCGCGCAGCACGATCCGTACGAGGGTGACCCGCCCGGCGACCCCGGCGGCGGACTGGGCGGTCACGTGCCCCGCGTCGTTGGGGTCGCCCGTCCAGGCGAGGAGGTTCTGGTCCTGGGGGCGGGGTCCCTCGAACGCGGAGCCGCCGCCCGGGGTGACGGGAGCGGGCGCCGCGGCGCTGCTGCCGCCGCCCTTGCCCTTCGGGGTGCCGCCGGACGCGGTGCAGCCGGCCAGCAGGAGCACCGCCGCGAGCGCGGCGGCGAGGCCGGCGGAGACGGTGGTGGTACGGGTGCGCATGGTCCCCCCATGAAATGCGGAAATTGAAATGCCGAAATGCGGATGTGCCAAAGGAGGCCATGGTCACATGGCCCCCCGCCGCCCCTCGCGCGAGCCCCCGTGCCGGCGCCTGCGGGCCGCGTCCGGGGGCTACTTCGCCTCGGTGGCCACCGGCGCGGGCCAGAGGTGGCCGGGGGTCACGATGGAGGTGACCGCGTTCCCGATCATGCCGGACAGGTTCTTGCCCCGGTAGTCGATGTCGCTGTTGACGAGCACCACCAGGGTGGCCTTCTCGGCGGGGAGCCGGGCGGCGATGGTCTCGTAGCCGGGCAGTTCCCCGTTGTGGCCGAGCCAGCCGTTGAAGTCGAGGATGCCCAGGCCGTACGAGGCGCCGGGGACGCCCTCGATCGGGAGCGTCCGGAGCCGCTCGGCCTGCGTCTCGCGGGTCAGCAACCGGCCGTCCGCCAGCGCGGGGGCCCAGGTGTGCAGGTCGTCGAGGTCGGAGATGACCCCGCCTGCGGCCCAGGCCCAGGAGGGGTTCCAGTTCGTGGCGTCGGCGACGGTGCCCTTCGGCGTGAAGTCGGTGTACCCGTGGGCGTGCGGGTCGGGCATGGCGCTGTCGCCGGGCAGGGAGGTGTCGTTCAGCTCCAGCGGCGCGAACACGTGCTCCCGGAGGTAGTCGGCGAGGCTCTGCCCGCTGACCTCCTCGATCAGCATCCCGAGCAGGACGGTGTTCGTGTTGCTGTACTGCCACTTGGCGCCGGGCTCGAAGTTCGGGGGATGGCGGAAGGCCACGTCCACGAGTTGGCGCGGGGTGTAGGTGCGGTGCGGGTCGGCGCGCACGCCGGCCAGCCACTTCTCGTCCGTCGTGTAGTCGAAGAGGCCGCTGCGCATCTCTGCCAGCTGGCGCAGCGTGACCGAGTTCCCGCCGGGGACGCCGGAGACGTACCGCGAGACGGGGTCGTCGAGGCCGGCCTTGCCCTGGTCGACCAGTTGGAGGACGCCGGTGACGGTGAAGGTCTTGGTGACGCTGCCGATCCGCGAGTAGAGGTCGGACTTCATGGGCGTGCCGGTCTGCTGGTCCGCGATGCCGAAGGACTTCTCGTACACGCCGCGGCCAGGCATCCACAGGCCGACGTTGAGGCCCGGCATGCCGGTCTGCTTCATGATCTTCGTGATCGCCGCGTCCAGCTTCTGCACGGTGGCGGGATCGAAGTCCTCGCGTACGGCGGCGGGGCCGGTACCCGCGCACAGCGCGGCCAGCAGCAGCGCCACCGCGGCGGGCACGCCCGCCCGCCGGACCCGGCGCCCACGCAACGGACGGCACCCGCCCATGACCGGTCACCCCTGCCAGGCTCGACGACATACCCCGAAGCCCCCGAGGCGCTCCCCCTCATCGTAGGAGCGCCCCCGACCCGCCGCGATTCCCCGCGCCCCGGGGGCGGCCGTTACGGCGCGATCGGGAGTTGGCGCTTGTGCTCGGTCAGGCGGTAGCGGCGGACGATCGTGTCGAAGGCGCGCTCGTCGACCGGCTTGCCCTCCAGGAAGTCGTCGATGTCGTCGTACGTGACGCCCAGCGCGTCCTCGTCGGCCTTGCCGGGGTCCAGGGTCTCCAGGTCCGCCGTGGGGGTCTTCCAGACCAGCTCCGCGGGGGCGCCCAGGACGTCGGCCACGGCACGCACCCGGCGCTTGGTGAGGCCGGTCAGCGGGACCAGATCGGCCGCGCCGTCGCCGAACTTCGTGAAGAAGCCGGAGACCGCCTCGGCCGCGTGGTCGGTGCCGACGACCAGGCCGTCGTGGGCGCCGGCCACCGCGTACTGGGCGATCATGCGCTGGCGGGCCTTGATGTTGCCCTGCACGAAGTCCTGGTGGTGGGCGTCCCGGAAGGCGGTGCCGCCGGCGAGGGCGGCCTCCAGCGCGGCGTCGCTGGCGGGCTTCACGTCCACCGTCAGCACCCGGTCCGCCTTGATGAAGCCGAGGGCCAGCTGGGCGTCCTTCTCGTCGGCCTGGACCCCGTACGGCAGCCGCATCGCGTAGAACGTCGCCTCGTGGCCGGCCTCGCGGGCCCGCTCCACGGCGAGCTGGCACAGCCGTCCGGCCGTGGTGGAGTCCACCCCGCCGCTGATGCCGAGGACCAGCGAGCGCAGGCCGGTGGAGGTGAGCCGCTCGGCCAGGAAGGCCACCCGGCGCTCGATCTCCCGGTGGGCGTCGAAGGTCTCCGACACCTGGAGTTCCCGGGCGATCTCCTGCTGCAGAACGGTGGACGCCGGCCGGCTCACGGCTGCTCCTCGTGGTCGATGGTGATTCATGGGTGCGCTGCCCTGCCGACCCTAGTCGAACCCCTCCGGAGCCTCGAAAGCGGCCGGGCTTGACGGATGCGCCCGAAGTTATGACACTCGAAGTGCAAGTTGTTTGTGTCGTATGACCCTGGAGGGTCAGGAGGCAGTCATGCCGGAGCGCCGGATCCACGTCGTCGTCTACGTAGTCGCGGGGGCCGTCATGGGTGTGGTCTGGGCGTGGGGATCGGGCACCCCCGCCTGGGAACACGCGCTGCGCCTCCTCGCGCTCGTCGCGTGCGCCGGAGCCGCGATGACGCTGGCGCACCGCCGCCGGGCGCGCCTCGGCCGGCCGGTCCGCCGCCGCCTGCACTCCGGACTGCTGCTCGGCAAGGTGCTGCTGGTCGCGGCGGCCCTGCTGCTGGACCAGCTGCTCGGCCTGTGGGTCTCCGAGCCGAGCCTGATCACCGCGGCCGTCCTGTTCGTGGCCATCGCGGCGGGCGGCCCCGCCCTGCACCGGCGGCTCGCGCGGGAAGGAAGGGGTATGAGGGGCCTGCGGCGGCCCGCGCCCTCGGATCCCCGGGTCCTGACCGGGGCCGACGCGCAGTAGGTGCCTTACGGCCGCCGGGCCGGCCCGGCCGGATCCGTACTGGCCAGTAGGGCGTGTACGGACGTCTCCATCGTCCGGGAGGCCGCCTCGACGCTCAGGCCACTGCTGCGCCAGTGGTACCAGGCGCCCCACGTGGTCACCGCGTCCAGCCCGTGGAGCACCTCGGTCCTGCGCTCTGCGGGCAGCCGGTCGAGCTCCTCGGCGAAGATGTCGGCCAGCCGGCCCCGGGCGAAGTCCAGGACCTGCCGGGTGACCTCCCTGATCCGGTCCCCGTTCTGCTCCAGCCGCATCAGCGCGAGCTGGGCCGGAGTGATCCACTCCAGGATCCGTGAGCGCTGTTCCGTGAGCGCCGCGACCCGTGCGGCTCTCGGGCCGTCGGTCGGCAGGGGCCTGGTCTGCTCCATGAGCTGCTCCAGGCGCCGCGCGATCGCCGTCTCCACCAGCTGGGACATGTCGGCGTAGTGGTGGAAGACCAGGCGGCGGGAGACTCCCGCGCGCTCGGCGACGCGGTCCGCGGGGAAGTGCGACTCGCCCTCGTCGAGCAGGGACAGCACCGCGTCCGCGATCTTCACGCGGGACTGGCGGCTGCGCTCGGCGCGGCCGTCCGTGAGCCGTTCCTCTGACTGCCCGGCCGACTGCTGCACGTTGACCCCTCCCGGTCTCACTCGTCGCCATTGTCGCAAATGGGGCGCGCGTTGATTTAATTGCACCACGAGTGCAATCATGACCGGACAAGCCGCGCCTGACGAGGGGGATCCCGTACGCATGTTCGCCACTCTGGGGCGCTGGTGCGCCCGACGGCCGAAGCGGGTCGTCGCCGCCTGGCTCCTGCTGCTGGTGGGCCTCGCCGCGGCGGTGGGCGTGCTGGGCAGCGCCACCACCGAGACGGTCTCCATACCCGGCAGCGACAGCCAGGCCGCCCATGACGCCGCCCGTGCGTTCGCCGACTCCGCCTCCGGCCGCCAGCCCCTCGTCCTGCACACGCCCCCCGACGGCCCGCCCCTCACCTCGGACCGCGCACGCGGCGCCGTCCAGGAGACGGCCCGCGCCCTCGCCGCCCGCGACCACGTCCTCGCCGTGACCACACCGTACGAACCGGCCGGAAGCGCGGCCCTCGCCCCCGACGGACACACCGCCTACCTCGCCGTCGAACTGGACCTGGCGGGCCGGGACATCACCGCCGAGGTCGTCCACGACCTCATGGACGCGGCCGAACCGGCCGAAGCGGCCGGGATCGAGGTCACCCCCGGCGGCAACCTCGCAGAAGCCGCCGACAAGAAGTCCACCCGGCGCAGCGAGGTCATCGGGCTCGCCGCGGCCTTCGCCGTCCTCTACCTCGGGTTCCGCAAGCCGATCGCGGCCGCCGTACCGCTGGCCACGGCCGTCGTGGGACTCGGGATCTCGCTCGAAGTCATCGGCCTGACGGGCCACTTGACGGACATGCCGTCCTCCGGCGCCACCATCGCGGCGATGATCGGCCTCGGCGTGGGCATCGACTACAGCCTCTTCTGCCTCACCCGCTTCCGCGAACTCCTCGCCACCGGCCGGCAGATCGAGGACGCCGCCGCCCTCACGATCGGCGCATCGGGCAAGGCGGTGGCCTTCGCCGGCACCGCGGTCATCGCGGCGCTCGCCAGCCTGGCCCTCGGAGGCCTGCCGTTGCTCCGCGCGCTGGCGCTCGCCCCCGGCATCGCCGTCCTGGTCGCCATGGCGGCCACCCTCACCCTCCTCCCCGCGCTGCTCAGTCTCCTGGGACGGCGCCTCGCCCCCGCTCCCGCTCCCGCCCCCGACGCCGCGGACCGGCCGCAGACCTCCCCGCCGCCCGCCCGCGGCTGGGCGCGCATCGCCCGGCACGTCGCCGACCGGCCGTGGCGGTACCTGCTCGCCGGCCTCGCCTTCTTCGCCCTGCCGGCGCTCGCCGCGGCCCAGCTGTCCTTCGGGCAGCTCGACGGCGGCGACAAGTCCCCGGGCACGGCCGGCCGTACGGCCTACGACCGGCTCGCGTCCGCGTTCGGCCCGGGCGTCAACGGACCGCTCCAGGTGACCGGCACGCTGCCGAAGCCGGCGTCAGGACCGGCGGACCCGGCCGTCACGGCCGTCGGCGGAGCGCTGAAGGACACCGGCGGCGTCGCCGCGGTCGGACCCGCCCAACTGAGCCCCGACGGCCGGACCGTGCGCTGGCAGGTCACCCCCACCACCGCGCCCGGCGATCCGCGCACCGCCGCCCTGGTGCACCGCCTGCGCGACAGCACCCTGCCGCCCGTCACGAAGGACACCGGCGGGCAAGCCCACGTCGGCGGCATCCCGGCGACCCAGCTGGACCTCAACGAACGGCTCGCGCAGCGCCTGCCCGCCGTCATCGGGGTCGTCCTCGCCATCGCCGGGCTGCTCCTCCTGCTGGCCTTCCGCTCCCCGCTGGTCGCCGCCAAGGCGGCCGTGCTCAACCTCCTCTCGGTGGCCGCCGCCTACGGCGTGCTCACCGCGCTGTTCCAGTGGGGCTGGGGAGCGGCACCGCTCGGGCTCGGCGGACCCGTGCCGATCCCGGGGTACGTACCGCTGCTCATGTTCGCGGTCCTGTTCGGGCTCTCCATGGACTACGAGGTCTTCCTCCTGAGCGCCGTCCGCGAGGCATGGCTGGCCGGCGGCGACAACCGCGGCGCGGTGATCACCGGGCTGGCGAGGACCGGACGGATCATCACCTCCGCCGCGCTGATCATGGTGTGCGTCTTCCTCGGCTATCTCCTGTGGGACGACCCCGTCGTGAAGATGTTCGGGATCGGCCTCGCCACCGCGGTCGCGCTCGACGCCACGGTCGTCCGCGGGCTCCTCGTCCCCACCACGATGGTCCTGCTCGGCAAGGCCAACTGGTGGCTCCCGCCCTGGCTCGACCGGCTGCTGCCGCAGATGCACATCGAAGGCGGCGAAGAGGAGGTCGTCCGTACCTCCTCCGTCCCCGAACCCGTGAGGAACACATGAATCACCGCACCGCCCGAGCCGACGCCCGCGCACAGGCCGTCGTACGGGGGACTGCTGCCCCCGGCACTGCCGTACGCGGCACTGCCGCGCGCCGCCCGGGCCGTCTAGGTCGCCCGGGCCGCCCGCGCCGTGCCCGGCGGTGGGCGCTGGCCGGCGCATGCGCGCTGCTCGCCGGCCTCGTACTCGCCGACCGCGTCGCCGCCGGTGTCGCCGAGGGCCGGATGGCCGACCGGATCGCGGCGCGGCAGAGCGCCCTGGTGGCGGCGCCGAGCGTCTCGATCGGAGGCTTCCCGTTCCTGTGGAACGCGGCGTCGGGAACCTACCCGGAGGTGGAGGTCGACGGCCGGGCGCGGACGGAGGACGGGCTGCCCGTCACCGCCTCCGTCGACCTGCACGACGTGTCCGCAACGGCGGGAGGCTACTCGGCGGCCGGGGCGCGGGCGGAGTTCAAGGTCCCCCTCGACGCACTCGGCGCCAAGCGCGGTCCCGGCGTCAGGCTGAGCGGGCACGACGGGCGGCTGGAGATCACCCGGTCCGTCATGGGGGTACCGCTGGTCGTGACCGCCGCGCTCACGCTCACCGGTGACACCGTCACGCTCGAACCGACGGCGGCGTCCTTGGCCGGGCGTCCCCTCGACCCGGCCAATCCGCAGATCGTGGCGGCGCTCAAGGCGGCGGAACGCAAAATACCGGCCCTGCCGCTCGGCCTCGTCCCGTCCGGGATCTCCGTCGACTCCGGCGCCGTCACGGTGCACGGCGAGGCGAAGGACGTCAGGCTCCCCGGTCTCCCCGGCGAGGCATGAGAGAAGCGGCGTGGCCCTGCCCCGCGAAACCGGCGAGCTCAGGTGATCACGCGCTCGGGGGTGTGGCGGCGCGCAGGCCTCCGAGCAGGGTGGCCAGGTAGCGGTGGGCGGTGTCGACGCGGTCGGCGGGGTCGCCGCCGTGGACGTCCACGGCGTAGGAGATGCCGCACATGAGCGGGACGAGATCGCCCGAGGCCAGGTCGGGGCGGACGACTCCCGCCTCGCGGGCCCGGCCGAGCAGTACCCGGCCGGTCGACCACAGCGCCGACTTGAGTTCCGTGGTGCGCGGCAGGGCGTCTTCGGGTGCGGCCGTGACCGGGGCCAGGGAGGCGTCGGTGACCTGCGCTTCGAGGGTTCGGGTCAGGAAGCCCTCCAGCGCGTGCCAGGGGTCGGGGTCGGACAGTGCCTGCTCGCCGTGGGCGGTCAGGGCCTCCAGGCAGGGGGTGGCGACGGTCTCCAGCAGTGCCTCGGGCGTCGCGAAGTGCCGGTAGACGGTGCCGACGCCGAGTCCGGCGCGGCGGGCGACGTCGTTGAGCTGCAGCGGCGAGCCCTGGTCGACCAGGGCCCGGGCGACGGCGATGATCCGGTCCCAGTTGCGGGCCGCGTCCTTGCGCAGTGGCGTCGTCGTCATGCGGACATGGTAACTGGATGGCTCATCCGTATCATGTCCGGTCGTCGCGCTAGTGTGCGCTTGTGAGTCTTCATGTCGTCATCGGATTCGGGCCCGCAGGGGCCGCCACCGCTCGACTCCTGGCGGAGGAGGGGCATTCGGTACGGGTCGTGACCAGGTCGGGCCGTGGCGCGGAGCCCGGCATCGAGCACGTCGCGCTGGACGCCACGGACGGCGGGCGGCTGGCCGAAGCGGCGCGGGGCGCGGCCGCGATCCACCACTGCGCCGCCCCGCCCTACCACCGCTGGGCGAGCGATTGGCCCTCGCTGGTCTCGGCGGTCTGTGCCGCGGCGGAGGAGAGCGGAGCCGTCCTGGTCATGCTGGGCAACCTCTACGGCTACGGACCCGTAGACGGCCCCCTGACCGAGGGGCTGCCCCTGGCGGCCGCCGGGACCAAGGGCCGGGTGCGCGCCGCCGGTTGGGCAGCGGCGCTCAAGCTGCACGAGGAGGGCAGCATCAGGGCGGTCGAGGTGCGGGCCTCGGACTTCTTCGGGCCCGGCGTGACCGACGGCGGGCACCTGGCCGGGCGGGTCATGCCGCCGCTGCTGCGCGGCAAGCCCGTGTCCACCCTCGGTGACCCGGACGCCCCGCACAGCTGGAGCTACCTCCCCGACGTGGCCCGGGCCCTGGTCGGGGTCGCGGGCGAGGAGCGGGCCTGGGGACGCGCCTGGCACGCCCCGACGGGACCCGCGCTGTCCGTCCGGGAGATGGTGGACCGGCTCGCCGCCCAAGCCGGAACGGGACCGGTCGCAGTGCGCCGGCTGCCGTCCGCCGTACTGGGCGCGGCCTCGCTCTTCTCGCCGCTGCTCCGCGAACTGAAGGAGGTCCGCTACCAGTTCGACCGCCCGTTCATCGTCGATTCGACGGCGTACGAAGCCGAGTTCGCCGCACGCGCCACTCCCGTCGACGAGCAGGTCAAGGCCACGGTGGACTGGTGGCGAGGGCGATCGGCCGCCACCGGGTGACGCCCGCGTCGGAAGGGCGGTCCCTCACTCCGGATCCGAGGAGCCCGCGGATCCCGTGGGCTCTGCGGGGTCGTTGACGGGAGGAAGGCCCTGAAGCTGCCGGTACTGGTCCATGATGGCCATGATGGCTTCGAGGTTCTCCTTCTTCATGCCGGCCGCGCGCATCGCCACGGAGCGCACTCCTGCCTGCCGCAGGGCCTCGATGGCGGCGATCTCGCCGAGCGCCGACTCGGCGGCTTCGTCGTCGAAGAAGTAGGCGACCGATACGCCGAAGAAACGGGCGAGGGCGGCCAGCAGGTCCGGTGAGGGGTTGGACCGCTTGCCCGTCCGCAACTGCGACAGGTACACGCCGCCGGCCTTGATCTCGGGGTTGACCCGCTTCAGCTCCTCGGCCACCTCGGCATTGGTCCAGCGCCTGCCCTTGGGGCGAACCGTCTTGAAGAGGTCGTCCAGGCGCACTGCCAGTGCGGGCCGGTCGTCAGTCTCGGACACTGCGCATCTCCCTCCCGCCGCCTCCCCGGTATTGCTCTCAGCTAATTTCCAGTTTTGCAGATTAGCGGTCAGTTGACAATCTGGCTTGAGTCCGCCACCGTGGACCCCGTCGATAGCTGACAGCTGACTTTGCTTCACGGGGGTAGCCGAGTGAGTTGCCGGTCGCATCGACCCGGCTCGGTCCGGCCCTCGGGGGATGGGGGCCGGTCCGGCCGGTACGCACCGGGGAAGTCACGGGGCGCGGGCCGACGGCGGGGAAACCCGCCCGGCCTGACGGGGGGCAGACCGGGCGGGAGCTCTCGACCCGCTTAACTGATCTTACGTGAGACGGACGCGTTCGTGGCCTGCGTTCCGTCCAGGGGAACGTCCAGTCCGATGCTTTCGGCCGCCACGGCAATGGCGAAGTCGAAGTACGCGGACTCGTCCCGGACGCTGTCGTGCGTACGGCTGAACACCTGGAACACCAGCAGCCCGATCAGATTGCTCCACAGCACCATGCCGCGCTCGACGAGGTCCGAGAACGGGGCCTCGGGCGTGCCGCCGAAGAGCTGCACGGCCTCCGGCAGGAGCAGCGGCGGCCCCGGCACCGCCCGCCGCGGCGGGGTGAGTTCACCGGCCGCCAGCGCGGAACGCACGATGCCGGCCAGTACCGCGGGAGTGCGCGATGCGGCCGCAACCGTGTCCTGCGGGGCGTGGTAGCCGGGCACCGGGGAGCCGTAGATCAGCGTGAATTCCGCGGAGTTGTCGAAGGACCACGCCCGCAGTGCCCGCGTCACCGCGAGGAGCCGCGCCCCGGCCGGCGCACCGGCGGCGCCGGCGCTCCGGTCGGCCTTCTCCATCGCGGCGGCGGAACCGTCGTAGGCGTCGATCACGAGCGCGGTCAACAGGTCGTCCCGGTGCGGGAAGACACCCTCCACGTCGGCGACGGCAAGACCGCCGCCCTCGGCGACGGCTTCCAAGGACAGCCCGGCGGCCCCCAGCTTCACGAGCAGTTGGCGCGCGACGGCCTTGATGGCCTCCGGCCGCGCGGTGTTCTCATCCTCGGCACTTGTGGAAACATACATGGGCCAAACCGTACCCGTCGGCTGCCGGAGCCCCCATCGGTTCTCGGACATCGTTCCCGCAGCCGGTCGCAGGTCATGCCATGCCCCACTTGCGGTCGTTGAAGCCGAGACCCCCGCCCAGGGCCAGCCCGGCGACGCCGACACCGCCGCAGCGGCCGCCGCCCGTACGTCTCCCGCCGTCGCGCAGGCCACGATGCCGGCCGGCAGCACGTGGGCGTGGCGCAGGTTGTCCGGCACCGACAGCTCGCCGAAGCCGTCACCGCCCGGCCGGTAGGGGCCGGCCGCCGGACCGAGTGCCCGAGACATCGCGGTGATCATGCTTCCGGCCCGGCCGCCGCAGGGGTCCGCGCAGCTACGGAGCAGGGGAGTGCACCCGTACGAAGGAGTCGGGCCACGGGCCGGATGGCCGATCGGCGGCCGGCGGCCCCGGACCCGAGCGCGTTTGCATAGCCATGCGTTTAAGTGCATACTCTTCCCATGTCAAAGGTTCTCACCTCCCTGCCCACCGGCGAGCGCGTCGGCATCGCCTTCTCGGGCGGCCTCGACACCTCCGTCGCGGTCGCGTGGATGCGCGACAAGGGTGCCGTCCCCTGCACCTACACCGCCGACATCGGCCAGTACGACGAGCCCGACATCGCGTCGGTGCCCGGCCGTGCCAAGACCTACGGTGCCGAGATCGCGCGCCTGGTCGACTGCCGGGCGGCGCTGGTCGAGGAGGGCCTGGCCGCACTCGCCTGCGGCGCGTTCCACATCCGCTCGGGCGGTCGTGCGTACTTCAACACCACGCCGCTCGGCCGCGCCGTCACCGGCACCCTGCTGGTCCGGGCGATGCTCGAGGACGACGTACAGATCTGGGGCGACGGCTCGACCTTCAAGGGCAACGACATCGAGCGGTTCTACCGCTACGGCCTGCTCGCCAACCCCCACCTGCGCATCTACAAGCCGTGGCTCGACGCCGACTTCGTCCACGAGCTCGGCGGCCGCAAGGAGATGTCCGAGTGGCTCGTCGCCCACGGGCTGCCGTACCGCGACAGCACGGAGAAGGCGTACTCCACCGACGCCAACATCTGGGGCGCCACCCACGAGGCCAAGACCCTGGAGCACCTCGACACCGGCGTGGAGACCGTGCAGCCGATCATGGGCGTGCGGTTCTGGGACCCGTCGGTCGAGATCGCCGCCGAGGACGTGACCATCGGCTTCGACCAGGGCCGCCCGGTGTCGATCAACGGCAAGGAGTTCCACTCCCCGGTCGACCTGGTGATGGAGGCCAACGCCATCGGCGGCCGCCACGGCATGGGCATGTCGGACCAGATCGAGAACCGGATCATCGAGGCCAAGAGCCGCGGCATCTACGAGGCGCCCGGCATGGCGCTCCTGCACGCCGCGTACGAGCGTCTCGTCAACGCGATCCACAACGAGGACACCCTCGCGCACTACCACAACGAGGGACGGCGCCTCGGCCGGCTGATGTACGAGGGCCGCTGGCTGGACCCGCAGGCCCTGATGGTGCGCGAGTCGCTCCAGCGCTGGGTCGGCTCGGCGGTCACCGGCGAGGTCACCCTGCGGCTGCGGCGCGGTGAGGACTACTCGATCCTCGACACCACCGGCCCGGCCTTCAGCTACCACCCGGACAAGCTCTCGATGGAGCGCACCGAGGACTCGGCGTTCGGCCCGGTGGACCGGATCGGCCAGCTCACCATGCGCAACCTCGACATCGCCGACTCGCGCGCCCGGCTCGAGCAGTACGCGGGCCTCGGCATCGTCGGCACCGCGCACCCCGAGCTGATCGGCGCCGCGCAGGCGGCGGCGACCGGCCTGATCGGCGCCATGCCCGAGGGCGGCGCCGAGGCCATCGCCTCCCGTGGCGAGGTCTCCGAGGACGACGAGCTGCTGGACCGCGCGGCGATGGAGTTCGGCACCGACTGACCGGTCACCGACCGACCGGTGGGCCCTCCCCGGCCTCGGGCGGTCCGCACGCCGACGACGTGCGGACCGCCCGAGGCCTTCTCCGTGTCCTGCGCCGATCCGAATGTGCGTACCACTACGCTGGCCGTGCTCGGTACGCGAGTTGACGAACGGCTATGGACGGGGCGTGGGGTGACGGCGGGGGAGGCGAACGGCGCGGAGCTGGTCGGCAAGGTGCTCGGCGGGCGGTACCGGGTGACCGCGATGATCGGACGCGGCGGCATGGGCGTGGTCGCCCGCGCCGTGGACGAACTGCTGGGCCGGGAAGTCGCCGTCAAGGTCATGCGGGTCTACACCGACGCCTCCGCGGTCGAACTGGCCGATCTCCGCGCGCGGATGCGGCGCGAGGCCCAGGCCGCCGCCCGCATCCGGCACGGCGGTGTGGTCACCGTGCACGATGTCACCGAGGAGGAGGGCCTCCCGGTCATCGTGATGGAACTCGTCGACGGGCCCTCGCTCGACGACGTACTGGAGCGGCGGGGCCCGCTCGAACCGCGCGAGGCGGCGGCGATCGGCGCCAAGCTGATGGACGCGCTCGACGCCGCGCACCGGGCCGGGGTCCTGCACCGCGACGTCAAGCCGGCCAACGTGCTGCTGGAGCGCGACGGCCGCGTCGTGCTCACCGACTTCGGCATAGCCACCGTGCAGGCCTCGGGCGACGAGGACATGGCCAAGCTGACCCGCGGCGGCGACATCATCGGCTCCCTCGACTACCTCCCGCCGGAGCGCGCACAGGGCCGCGAACCCGGCCCCGCGTCGGACATCTGGTCGCTCGGCATGACGCTGTACGCCGCGGTCGAGGGCACGTATCCGTTCCGCCGTACGTCCGCCTGGTCCACGCTGTCGGCGATCGTCACCGAGCCGCTGCCGGAGCCCCGCCGGGCGGGAGCGCTCACGCCCGTACTGCGCGCCCTGATGGCGAAGGAGCCGGGGAGCCGGCCCACCGCCGGCCGGGCCCGCGAGATGCTGGAGGCGGTGGCCGAGGGCAGGAGCGCGCCCGGCGCGGCTCCGGCGGCGCCCGGCCCGCCGATGGCGCCGCCTGCGACCGCCCAGCCCGCCGCAGCCCAGCCCGCCGCGGCCCCGCCCGCCGCGGCTCCGTTCTCTGCCGTACGTCCCGCCGCCGTACCGACACCGCCGCCCGGCTACGGCCCCGCCCCGGTCCCGTACCCCCGGCCGGCCCCGCAACCGCCGTACGCCGGCCGTCCGACCCCGGTCCCTGCCCCCGGGCAGCCGGGGCCCTTCGCCGCGACGGGCGCGCCGATCGCGCCCCAAGGCTCCGGCACGGCAGGAGCGGCCCGCGGGCGGGTCGTCATCGCGGCGGCCGTCGCCGTCGTCCTGGCCGGAGGCGGCGTCACGTACGCCGCGATGGGCGACCACGGCGGCAAGGGCGGCGCGGCGCAGGCCCACGCCGCGCCCCCGCAGACCACCCGCAGCCCTTCCGCCGCGCAGAGCCGCAACTCCCGGTCCCCGAAGCCGTCCAAGGACTCCGCCAAGCCCGGCAAGTCACCGACGCCCACCCCGGGCGGCAAGAGCGGCGTCGCGACCCCGAAGGCATCGGCCCCGCCGCCCGCCGAGCCCACTCCCGTGTCGACGAGCTGCACCGGCTGGAGCCATCAGGACCGGAACCCGGGAACCCACGGCTACATGTCCGGCACCTACCACATCACCACCGGGCCCTACCAGGAATGCCCCGCCGTGGCGGTGGCCAAGTCCGGTACGAAGCTCATGTACCAGTGCTACGTCGTCAACGCGTACGGCAACAAGTGGACCTACGTCCGCGCGACCGACACGAACGCGTCCGGCTGGATGTCCAACGACAACCTCACCCGCCAGAACGGGTCGTCGAGCCGCTGCTGACCGCTGCCGGCACTAGGATGCGCCCCATGCCGGACGCCTCCCCCCGCCCCGAGCCGTTCACCCCGCACACCGACCCGGCGGCGCTCGACGACCTGCGCGCGCGGCTGCGCGCCACGCGGTGGCCGGACGCGCCCGAGGGCGCCGGCTGGTCCCTCGGCACCGACCTCGCCTATCTGCGCGAGCTCGTCGCCTACTGGGCGGACGGGTTCGACTGGCCGGCACAGGAGGCGGCGCTCGCCCGCCTGCCCCACTTCCGCGTGCCGCTCCGCGGCCTCGGGATCCACTACGTGCACGCCCGCGCCGTCGCACCGGCCGGGGCGCCGGTACTGCCGCTGGTCCTCGGCCACGGCTGGCCGGACTCGTTCTGGCGCTACTCGAAGGTCGTCCCGCTCCTGACCGACCCCGCGGCGCACGGCGCCGATCCCGCCGACGCCTTCGACGTGGTCGTCCCCGACATGCCGGGCTACGGGTACTCCGAGCGCCCCACCGGCCCGCCCCTCGACACCATCGCCGTCGCCGGGCTGTGGGCCGAGCTCATGGGGGTGCTCGGGTACGAGCGGTTCGGCGCGGCGGGCGGGGACGTCGGCAGCCACGTCAGCCGCTACCTCGCGCTCGACCACCCCGACCGGGTCGTGGCCGTCCACCGTACGGACGCGGGCCTGCCGCTCTTCACCGGCGACCCGGCGGAGCTCGCCCCCGAGGAGCGCGCCTGGCTGGAGGGCGCCGCGGCGTGGGGCGCGACCGAGGGCGGGTACGCCGCCATGCAGCGTACGAAACCCCAGACCGTCGCCTTCGGGCTCACCGATTCGCCGGCCGGACTCGCCGCGTGGATCGTCGAGAAGCTCCGGGCGTGGAGCGACTGCGACGGCGACATCGAGCGGAGCTTCACGAAGGACGAGATCCTCACGAACGTCACGCTCTACTGGCTCACGGGGACGATCGGATCCTCCCTGCGCATGTACCGCGCGAACGCCGCGATCCCGCCCGCGCAGCACGCCCGCCGGGTCGAGGTGCCGTCCGGCTTCTCGATCTTCCAGGGCGACGTGGTCCGCCCGCCGCGGGCCTGGCTGGAGCGCACGGCGAACGTCGTGTACGCGACCGAGCCCCCGCGCGGCGGCCACTTCGCACCCTTCGAGGAACCCGAGCTGTACGCGGAGGAACTCCGCGCGTTCTTCCGCCCCTACCGGGCGGCTGCGCGGAACGTGCGCCGGTAGGCGTCCGGCGGGACGCCGACCGTACGGTTGAAATGGCGGCGCAGCGTGGCGTCGGTACCCATGCCGGTGGCCGTGGCGATCGAACCGATGGTGTCGTCGGTGGTCTCCAGGAGCTCCTGGGCGCGGTGGATGCGCTGGGTCAGCAGCCAGCGCAGGGGAGTGGTGCCGGTGAGATCGGTGAACACCCGCGCCAGATGGCGCGAGCTCATGTTCGCCCGGCGGGCCAGGTCCTCCACGGTCAGCGGCCGGTCGAGCCGTTCCATCGTCCAGGACAACAGTGCGCCCAGGGGGTGATCGCGCGGTTCGGGCACGGGAGTGGCGACGAACTGGGCCTGGCCGCCGGCCCGGTGCGGCGGTACGACCAGGCGGCGCGCGACCTGGTTGGCGACGGCCGAGCCGTGGTCGAGGCGGACCAGGTGCAGGCACAGGTCCATCGCGGCGGCCTTCCCGGCCGAGGTGAGCACACTGCCGTCGTCCACGTAGAGCACGCCCGGATCGACCTCCACCCGGGGGTACTTGGCGGCCAGCGCGGCGGCGTGCAGCCAGTGCGTGGTGGCCCGGCGCCCGTCCAGCAGACCCGCTGCCGCCAGTACGAACGCCCCCGTGCACAGGGAGGCCACCCGGGCACCCGCCTCGTGGGCCGCGCGTACCGCGGCGACCAGTTCCGCGGGCGGATCCGTGTCGAGGTCGGCGATAGCCGGGACGATCACGGTGTCCGCGTGCACCAACCGGTCCAGTCCCGCGTCGGGTTCGACCCGGAAGCGGCCGCCGACGGGCACGGAGTCCGGGCCGCACAGGGCGAACTCGTACCAGGGGTCCGCAAGATCGGACCGGTCGACGCCGAACACATCGCAGGCCGCGGCGAGTTCGAAGTGGGGTACCCCGGGCGTGACGGCCAGCGCGACAAGGCTCATGTCCGAAAGTGTACGGGGCGTGGCATTACCGCTACTCCCGGCCGACGGCCTGCGCGGGCACGATGGCATCCAAGTGATCGTTCGAACGGGGGAGCCTGATGGAATCGAATCGAGTGGCGGCGGCGGTAACGGTCTTCGGCGCGTACGGGCACACCGGACGCTTCGTCGTCTCCGAACTGCTGGACCGGGGGCTGACCCCGGTCCTGTCCGGCCGCGACGCCGACAAGCTCCGCGCACTGGCCGCCGAATTCCCCGGACTCGACGTCCGGCCGGCATCCGCCGACGATCCGGAGGCGCTCGACCGCGCACTGGCCGGAGCGGCCGCCGTGATCAACTGCGCCGGGCCCTTCGCCGAGACCTCCGCGCCGGTGATCGAGGCGGCCCTGCGCGCACGGATCGCCTACCTCGACGTCGCGGGCGAAGTGGAGGCCGCCGCCGACACCTTCGCCGATTTCGCGGACCGGGCCCGCGACGCCGGGATCGTGGTCATGCCCGCGATGGCGTTCTACGGGGGCCTCGGCGACCTGCTCGCCACCGCCGCGCTGGGCGACGCCCCGGCGGCCGACGGGATCGACATCGCGTTCGCCCTCAGCAGCTGGCAGCCCACCGCCGGGACCCGCGGGTCGAGCCAGGTCTCGCGACGCCGGCGCGAGGGCCGCCGGCTCGTCTACGCGAACGGCCGACTGGAGCTGCGTACCGACGCGGCGCCCACCGGGCGGTGGTCCTTCCCGGCGCCGGTCGGAGACCAGGCCGTGATCGGCGAGTTCACCACCACGGACAGCGTGACCATCGCACACCACCTGTCCGCCCCGGACATCCGGACCTTCATGACGGTCGAGGCGGTCAAGGACGTGCTGGCCCCGGACGCCGTGGCACCGAAGCCGGTCGACGAGCGGGGCCGGTCGGCGCAGACCTTCCTCGTCGACGTCACCGTCCGCACGGGCTTCACCCGGCGCCGTGCCGTGGCCCGCGGGCAGGACATCTACGCCGTCACCGCGCCGCTCGTCGTCGAAGCGGTCAGCCGGATCCTCACGGGACGGGTCAAGACGGTCGGCCTCGTCGCCGCGCCCGGCGAGATCTTCGACGCGCACGCCTTCCTGACCGCGCTGGCCCCGCACCACCTCTCGTACGAGCTCGGCGCCGCCGAGACGCGCGGCTGACCGCGGCCCCGGCCCGCCTCAGGCGGACGTGCGGCCCCGGCTCGGCCGGCCGTTGGTCGGCGGGTACGCGGGCTTCGCCGGCGTCGAAGCCGTCGGCCGTACGGGCGGGGGCACCGGCAGCGGCGGCAGGGAGGTCTCGTACAGCCAGGCCGAGAACACCTCGTCCACCGGATCGGCCGCGTACCGGGCCACGTGCGTGGTGAAGGCGGCGGTGCTCACCACGCCGTGCCGGTGCACCGTCGTCCAGTCGCGCAGCATGCGGAAGAACGCGCCGTCGCCCAGGGCGCAGCGGATCGCGTGCACCGCGAGCCCCCCGCGCTGGTACAGCCGGTCGTCGAACATCAGCTTGCGGCCCGGGTCGACCAGCCGCAGGTCCTGCGGCTGCGAGGCCAGCAGCCGGTGCGCGGCGGCCGCCTGCTCGTGCGCGGTGCGGCCGCCGGAGCGCTCCGACCACAGCCACTCGGCGTACTTCGCGAAGCCCTCGTTCAGCCAGATGTGCCGCCAGTCGGTGATGGTCACGCTGTTGCCGAACCACTGGTGCGCCAGCTCGTGGGCGACGAGCCGCTCCGACCCGCGGGCGCCGTCGACGTGGTTGGCACCGAACAGGGAGAGGCCCTGGGCCTCCACCGGAACGTCCAGTTCCTCGTCGGCGACGACCACCGCGTACTCCCCGAAGGGATAGGGCCCGAACAGGTCCTCGAACAGCTGCATCATGGCGGGCTGCCGGGCGAAGTCGCGGGAGAACTGCGGCAACAGGTGCGCCGGTACGTGGGCGCTCATCGGCACCCCGCCGAGCCCGGGGTC
The DNA here is from genome assembly GCF_000717915.1 of Streptomyces sp. NRRL S-244. Lineage (GTDB taxonomy): Bacteria > Actinomycetota > Actinomycetes > Streptomycetales > Streptomycetaceae > Streptomyces. The sequence continues at coordinate 88,162 of NZ_JOCX01000015.1, read as the reverse complement.
GCCGAGCAGCACCGTCTGGTACACGCCGATGGACAGGCCGACCAGGTAGCTGGAGGTGGGTGCGGGCTGCTCGTACACCCAGGTCGTCGTGGACGCCTTGGTCGTCCTGGTGAGCAGCCGCCCGCCCGCGACCACCGTGTACGAGGACGGCGTGTTGACCGAGATCTGGTACGAGGCCTTGTCGGCGGGCCGGTCGTTGCACGGGTACCAGGAGGGCGCGCCGACCGGCTGGCTGGCCACCAGCGCGCCGTCGGTCAGCTCCTCCCAGCCGAGCCCGCCCCAGGGGCTGCGCACCGGCTTGGGATTGCCCGCCCAGTGCACCTCCACGGTGAAGGCGGCGCCGGCGGACAGCGGCTTGGCCGGGCGGATGCGGAGCTTGCCGCCCCGGTGGGTGTAGTGCGGGGCACGGCCGTTCACCATGACCCGGCCTATTTTGAAATCGGCCAGGTTCAGGTGGAACTCGGCGAGCGGCGCCCGCCCGGCGATCGCGCTGATCCGGGCGGTACCGGCCAGCCGGTTGGGGCCGGGCCGGTACTCCAGAGCGAGTTCGTACCGGTGCACGCGGTAACGGGAGTCTCCGTTGTCGGGGAAGTACGGGTCCGATGCCGCTGTTCTCTGGCCGTTCATTGCCGCTTCCGCTCCCTGCGCTGTGCCCGGGCCCTCGTCAGGTCCGCCATGCCTCGATCGGGTTGCCCAGCCAACGGGTGTCGGCGGGGACGGATTCCCCGGCCATCACGAGAGAGGCGGGCCCCAGTGTGCTGTGGGCCCCGACCGAACTTCCGGGCAGGACGATGCCGCCCGGGCCCAGCGTGGCACCCTCGCGGAGGACCACAGTATCCGTCCTCAAGATCCGGTCGTGGAAGAGGTGAGTCTGCAACACGCACCCGCGGTTCACGGTGACCCCGTCACCCAGCTCCACCAGGTCCGACTCGGGCAGCCAGTAGCTCTCGCACCACACGCCCCGGCCGATCCGGGCCCCCAGCCCGCGCAGCCACAGGTTCAGCAGCGGGGTACCGGGCACCGATCCGGCCAGCCACGGCACGGCCAGAACCTCGACGAAGGTGTCGGCCAGCTCGTTGCGCCACACGAAGCCGCTCCACAGCGGGTGCTCTCCCGCCCGGTGCCGGCCCACCAGCAGCCACTTCGCGACCACCGAGACCGCGCCCGCGGCCACCCCGGCGGCGAGCAGGACCGCCCCGGACAGCAGCGCGGTGCCCCACACCCCCGGGCCGCCGCCCGCCGTGGCCAGCGCGCACAGCGCCGCCACCATCAGCACGGCCAGCGCGGCCGAGCAGAACACCGGCAGGAGCCGGCACAGCTCCACCAGCCCGCGCGCCCACAGCAGCCGCGCCGGCGGATCGTACGTCCGGCTCTGGTCGGAGCTCTCGGCGGACCGGGGCAGCCGGACCGGCGGCAGGCCCAGGTAGGAGCTGCCCTTCTTGGCCTTCTTCGGGGTCGCCGACAGGACGCCGACCAGCCCGCCGTCCGGCACGCTGCGGCCGGGCGCGGTCATGCCGGAGTTGCCGAGGAACGCCCGGCGGCCGATCTGGGAGTGCCCGATGTGCATCCAGCCGCCGCCCAGCTCGTACGGGGCGGTCAGGGTGTCGTCGGCGAGGAACGCGCCCTCGCCGACGGTGGTGAGGCTCGGCAGCGCGAGCACGGTGGAGACCTCCGCACCCCGGCCGATCTTCATGCCGAGCAGCCGCAGCCACACCGGGGTGATCAGGCCGGCGTACAGCGGGAAGAGCGTCTCGCGCGCCAGGTCCATCAGCTGGGTGACCGTCCAGGCCTGCCAGCCGACCCTGCTGTGCGTCGGATGGGTTCCGGTGCGCAGGCCCAGGCTGAGCAGGCGTACGGAGACCAGCAGCAGGGCCGCGTACGCGAACCCGTACGCGAGCGCCCCGGGCACCACGGCGATCAGGGCCCCGCGCAGGGCCTCGGCCAGTCCGGCGTCGGCGGGCACGAACCGGCTCACCACGAGCAGGGCGGGCACGGTGGCGAGCACCGGCAGCGCGGTGAGGCCGACGCCGGCCGCCCCGTAAGCGGCCCGCCACAGGAGCCCGCGCGGCGGGCGCTGCTTGGGCCAGTTGCGCTTGGCCCTGCCCAGCTTGACGGCGGGCGCACCGGCCCAGCGCTGTCCGGTGGGGACCGTCGCGACCACGGCGGAGCCGGGGGCCACCTCGGCCCGCTTGCCGACCCGCGCGCCGGGGAAGAGCAGGCTGCGGGTGCCCACCACCGCGCCCGCGCCGACCTTGACCGGGCCGATCACCAGCCGGTCGCCGTCCAGCCAGTGCCCGCAGAGGTCCACCTCGGACTCCACGGCGCAGCCGCGGCCCAGCTTGAGCATGCCCGTCACCGGAGGCAGCGAGTGCAGGTCCACCTCGGGGCCGACCTTGGCGCCGAGAGCCCGCGCGTACCGCTCCAGCCAGGAACCGGTGAGCGAGGTCGCGCCCACGTACTCGGCCAGCCGCTCGGCCGTCCACAGCCTCAGGTGCACGCTTCCGCCGCGCGGGTAGCGGCCCGCCTTCACGCCGCGCAGCAGCAGGCGCGCGCCGCCGGCCGCGAGGGCGAGGCGGCCCGGCGGGCTGAAGAGCAGCGCCGCACCGGGGACGACGAACCACCACGAGGCGGCGGGCGCCCACGGATACGCACCGAACCAGTGCAGCGCGTTGCCCAGCGCCAGCAGGGCCACGCTCCAGCGCAGGCCCACCAGGGTGAACAGCGGGAGCAGCAGGAGCGACTGCACCACCTTGGACCGCAGCGGAACGGGTGCGACGACCCGGGCCGCCTCGTCGTCCCGTACGGACTTCTCCAGGCGCCGGGCCAGCTTGCGCAGGACGGGCTGCTGGTAGATGTCGAGGACGGCCGCACGCGGGTAGCGGGTGCGCAGGCGGGTGGTGAGCTGGGCGGCGGCCAGACTGTTGCCGCCGATCGCGAAGAAGTCGTCGGCGGCGCCCGTGACGGCCACCCCGAGGGTCTCGGTCCACTGCTCGGCGAGCCAGGCCTCGGTGCCGTACAGCTGCTCCGTGGGGCCGGTGGTCTCCAGCTCGGGCAGCGGCCAGGGCAGGGCGTCCCGGTCCACCTTGCCGGAGGTGCGGGTCGGCAGCTCGTCGACGGGCGCGAGCAGCGGCACGAGGGCCGCGGGCAGCTCGGCGCGCAGCCGCCCGACCGCCGCCGCGTGGTCCCAGCCCTCCTGGGCGACCAGGTAGCCGACCAGCAGCTGGTTGCCGCTGCGGGCCGTACGGACGGCCGCGGCCGCGCCGGCGACGCCGGGCAGGGCCTGGAGCGCCGCGTCCACCTCGCCCAGCTCGATCCGGCGGCCGCCGAGCTTGATCTGCTCGTCGCCGCGGCCGAGGAAGACCAGGCCTTCCGGTTCCGCGCGGACGAGGTCGCCGCTGCGGTAGGCGCGCTCCCAGCCGAGGGATTCCAGCGGGGCGTACTTCTCCGCGTCCTTTTCCGGGTCGAGGTAGCGGGCCAGGCCGACGCCGCCGATCACGAGCTGGCCGCTGCCGCCCATCGGCACCGGCTCGCCGGACTCGTCGACGACGGCCAGCTCCCAGCCGTTCAGCGGGAGACCGATCCGGATCGGCTCCTCGCCGGTCAGGAGCGAGGCGCAGGCGACGACGGTGGCCTCGGTGGGCCCGTACGTGTTCCAGACCTCGCGGCCCTCGGTGACCAGGCGCTGGGTCAGCTCGGGCGGGCAGGCCTCGCCGCCGAAGATCAGCAGCCGGACCTCGTCGAGGGTCTCCGGCTCCCAGAGCGCGGCCAGGGTCGGCACCGTGGAGACCACGGTGATCTCCTGCTCCACGAGCCAGGGGCCGAGGTCGGCGCCGCTGCGGACCTGGGAGCGGGGGACGGGCACGAGGCAGGCGCCGTACCGCCAGGCCAGCCACATCTCCTCGCAGGAGGCGTCGAAGGCGACGGACAGGCCGGCCATGACCCGGTCGCCGGGGCCGATGGGCTCTTCGGTGAGGAACAGCGCGGCCTCGGCGTCCACGAACGCGGCGGCGCTGCGGTGGCTGACGGCGACGCCCTTGGGCTTGCCGGTGGAGCCGGAGGTGAAGATGATCCACGCGTCGTGCTCGGGTCCGGGGCGCGCGGCGGACACGGGAACGTCCGGCAGGCCGGTGACGTCGACGCGCTGTCCGCCGCCCAGCACGGCCCGTACGCGGGCCTCGCCGAAGACCAGCTCGGCCCGCTCGTCGGGGTCCTCGGCATCGACCGGGACGTAGGCGGCGCCTGCGGCGAGTACGGCGAGAATGGCCGCATACAGTTCATTGGTCCCGGACGGCACGCGGACACCGACCCGGTCGCCGAGTCCCACGCCGGCCGCCGCGAGCGCGCGCCTGCGGCGTTCGACCTCGAGGGCCAGCGCCCGGTAGGTCAGCTGGGCGGAGCCGTCGTCGAGGGCGAGCTCGTCGGGGTACGCCCGTACGGACGCCTCGAAGATGTCGAGGAGGGTACGCGTGGGGGCGGCGGGCCCCGCGGAGAACCGGGCGGATTTGCCGGACTCCTCGTGCGCGTCGCTGTCGTCGAGCAGGGTCAGGTCACCGCGCTCAGGTGTGGCTGCCATCGGCCCTCGCGTCTCGCTCCCGGGGGGACATCCGGGTCGCCGGCGGAGCCCAGGTCTGCCCGGGTTGTTCCGGACCGGCGTCGAACAACCGGCCATTCTACTGCGGCATCAAGAGTTTTCTCGCTGAAGGCTTGGCCCGTGGCGGAGAAGGACCGGTCCGGCCGGGCGCGCTGAACACGGCCTTCGGGAGGGTTGCGGGGTGGTCAGGAGGGTGCCGAGCCGGTGACGGCGGTGACGGTGTGGCGGAGGGTGGAGTCGTGCGGCGAGGGGTCGTTCCAGCGGGCGCCGATGTGGCCGTCGGGGCGGATGAGCAGTGCTCCGTGCGGGCCGAGGCCGCAGCGGTCGGCGTGCTCCGCGGGCAGGTTCTCGATGCGTACCGGCCACGGCGTGGCGGCCTGGCGCTCCCAGTGGGCGGGGTCCGGGGTGAGCAGGGTGAACCACTCGCCGCAGGTGTCGAGTGTGGAACGGCCGTCCGCGAGCCAGAGGTGCGGCAGGCGATGGCCGGGCTCCGGGGTGGGGACGTAGTCGGTATCGGCGTCGGTGTCGGTGTCGGTGTCGGTGTCGGAAGGCTCGGGGTGGGTGCTGTCGCTGTCGCCGTCGAGGACGGCGGCGGAGCGGTAGGCGGTGCCGAGTACGAGGCCCAGCTGGGCGAAGTACCGCTCTGACCAGGGCAGTTGGATCCCTGCCTGCGCTGGTGCGCCGCTTTGGAGCTGGTCGCGGCGCCGTTCCAGCACCTGGAGCATGAGCTGGGCGTTGGCCACTGCTTGGCGCAGCGTCCGATGGGCGACGGGCTCCCGTTCCACCGCGTACGTGTCCAGGAGGCCCGGCCCGGCCCACCCGCGGAGCACGCCCGCCAGCTTCCAGCACAGGTTGTGCACGTCGGCGATGCCGGTGTTCATGCCCAGGCCGCCGATCGGGGGGATCGCGTGCGCGGCGTCGCCGGCCAGCAGGACCCGGCCGTGGCGGAAGCGTTCGGCGACGAAGGCGTTCATCACCCAGTGCTGCACCTGCCGCACGTCGGCCCGTACGCCGGCGCCGGGGCCGAGAGCCCGCGAGACGAGGCCGGACCAGTCGGTGCGGGCGGCGTCCCCGGGCGTGGGGCCGAACCAGAGCCAGCCCCCTTCGGGGTGGACCGGTCCGAACGATCCGTGCGCGGTGAAGTAGACCCCGGCAGGCTGATGGGCGCTCCAGGGCCCGAGGTCGGCGTCGAAGACGACGGTGGTGAAGTCGCCCATGGGGCCCGGGCCGGTGGTGCCGATGGCGAGGCGCTCCCGGACGGTGGAGTTGGCGCCGTCGGCGGCGACCACGTAGCGGGCGCGGACGCGCGTCTCCTCACCGCTCCGGCGGTCCAGGAGTACGGCCACGACCCCGTCGGGTCCCTCGGCCAGGTCGATGAGTTCGACCCCGAACCGCAGGGGTGCCTCGCCGTCGGCGGCGGCGAGGAGGGTGGGTTCGAGGCGGTCCTGCGAGGTGAGCACGCCGATCACGGGGCTCTCGGGTACCGGCGCGTCGACCCCGACCATCCCCGCGGTGGCGAAGTCCTCGTCGTACAGGGTGTCGCGGAAGCGGACGCGGGCGTACTCGGGCGCGAACGCGGCGGCCGTGACCTGGGCGGCCAGCCCGAGTTGGCGAAAGATCTCCATCGAGCGCACGTTGACCAGCCGGGACCGCGGGAACGGCGACAGCTCCGTGTGCTTCTCGACCAGCAGCGTCGACACGCCCCAGCGTGCCAGCAGCGCCCGGGCGGTGAGACCGACCGGCCCGCCCCCGACGATCAGGACCGCCACCTCGGCCTCTGCTCCACCTGCCGCGTCTGCTCCGGACATGCCCTGCTCCTCCTGCTCGCCGCGGATCGGTCGACCGCCCCGTCCACGGTAGGGCGGCCGAGGCCCGCAACCCCGGCGGTGGGCCTCGTCGGCGGGTTGCGTGCCTTTCGGGTCGTGGAGCGGTTGACATCACGACGTGATCCTTCGACCGTGCTGGGGCCTTCCATGTTCTTCCACCGGCTCGCCCGGGCCGTGGCTGCCGCCGCCGGAGTCGTCCTCGCCGTGCCCTGGGCGGCCGGCGCCGCCCGGGCGGCCGACGGCGTGCCCCGTACGGGGTTCGAGGCCACGTACGGCGCGCGCTGGACCACGGAGTCCGAGGAGCGGGCTTTCCTCGACGCCGTCGACCGGGGCGGCGAACGGACCGCTCTGCGGCGGCAGCCGATCGGCATCAGCACCGGCGGCCGCCCGCTGTGGCTCGTGAGCGTCAGCGGCACCCGCTCCGCACCCGCACCCGTCACCGTCCTGCTGGTCTGCAGCCAGCACGGCGACGAGCCGGCCGGGCGCGAGGCATGTCTGACCACCATCCGCGACCTCGCCCACGCCCGCGACCCGGGGACCCGACGCCTCCTGGAGCGCGCCACGGTGCTCGTCATCCCGACCGCCAACCCGGACGGACGGGCCGCCGACACCCGGGTCAACGCGACCGGCATCGACATCAACCGCGACCACCTCGCGCTGACTTCGCCCGAGGCGCGGGCCGTCGCGGCCGTACTGCGCGACCGGCGGCCGGACCTCGTCTACGACCTGCACGAGTACCGGGCGACGCCCAGGACGTACGACAAGGACCTCTTCGACCTCTGGCCGCGCAACCCCAACACCGACCCCGGCGTGTACGCGCAGGCCCGCGCGCTGTCCGGAGCCTTCGTACGGAAAGCCGCGCACGCCGCCGGGTACTCCACCGGCACCTACGGCATCTGGACCGACCCCGTGACCGGCGCCCCCGTCAAGCAGGTCGCGGGCGAGGGCCAGGAGCGCATCCTGCGCAATGCCGCGGGCATCAAACACGCCGTCACGCTGCTGATCGAAAGCCGCGTCGAGCCGGCCGGCGCAGCGGAAACGGCCGACCCCGCCGTCAACCGCCGACGCCGCGTGAACTCCCAGCTCACCGGCCTGCGCGGGCTGTTCGCGTACGTCTCCCAACGGGCGGGCACGCTGGCGTCGACGACCGCGTCGGCCCGCCTGACCGGCTACCGCGACCAGGGCCCGGTCCTCCTGGGCGGCGCGGACAACCAGGCCCCGGCCGAGGGTGAAACCCTCACCGACCCGCCCTGCGGCTACCGCCTCACACCGGCCCGGTACACCGAAGTCGGCAGCCGCCTCACCCTCCACGGCGTACGGGTCACCCGCTCGGACGGGGGCGCGTTCGTCCCGCTACGCCAACCCCTGCGCGCCCTGGTCCCCCTGCTCCTCGACGCCCGGGCCCCGTACCGCCTCACGGAGGGCGAGCCGGTGCAGCAGTGCACGGCGGAGGCCCGAGCCCACGCCGCGGCGGAAGGACGACTGCCGTGAAAGCCGCCCCGCCACACACAGGCGGGGCCGACCGCCCGTCCGCCCCGCTACAGCTCGTCGAGCCGTAGGAACGCGAGCGCCCGGCGCGTGAGGACGAGCAGGTCCTCGGCTTCGTCCGGGCCCGCCCACTGCTCCACGGCCGCCGTGAACGCGTCGAGCACGGCGCCCGCCAGCAGCCGTACCTCCAGGCTGTCCGCAGGTCTGCCCGTCCGGGCGGCGAGCACCGGCAGCAGCCGGTCGCGCATCTCCTGTACGGCCGCCAGCCAGCGCGAACGGAGCGCCGGAACGCCGCCCATGAGGCGGACGAGGGCGCGGCCGGGCTCCGCGTCCGCGAGGCGCCGCTCGGACATCGGCGTCGTGAAGACCCGCTCCACGGCGGCGATCAGCGGCTCGTCCGCCGGCTGGGCGGCCAGCGCGTCGACGAGCTGGCCGACGCCGGACGTGACGAGGGGTGTGAGGGCGTCCTCCTTCGAGGAGCAGTAGCGGTAGAAGGTGCGCAGCGAGACGCCGGCCGCGGCGGTGATGTCCTCGACCGTCGTCGCCTCGTACCCGCGCTCGGCGAAGAGCGCCGCCGCGGTTTCCGCGATCTCGACGCGGGTCTCCTGCCGCCGCCGCTCGGTCAGAGGCGGCCGGCCTCGTTCTGCCGCCATCCCGATGTCCCCCTCCGCATCCCTGGTCACAGGCGTCCGCTCGTAGGGGCCCATGCTGCCTGGCCGGGGGCCGGGAGCCAACCGTGGCACCCATTGCGGCACGAACTCGCTACTTGGCACGCCATGCCAATAAATGTATGTTGATCAAAACCTCGCGCGTCGCTGGATCACAGATCACAGATCGCAGACGAGCGATACGAGCGATACGAGTCAAGGAGAGTGCCCATGTCCCCTGCCCGGCCCCGCACTTACCTCGTCACCGGAGCCGCCTCCGGCATCGGCGGGGCAACCGCCGCCCGCCTCCGTGCACAGGGCCACACCGTGCTCGGCGCCGACCTCGCCGACTCGGACATCGACGCCGACCTGTCCACGCCCGAGGGGCGTGCGCGGCTCGTGGACCGGGCGCGGGAGCTGACCGGCGGCCGCCTCGACTCCGTGATCGCCTCCGCGGGCGTCCACCTCTTCGACCCGCAGACCGTCAAGGTCAACTACTTCGGCGCAGTGGCCACTTTGGAGGGGCTGCGCCCCCTGCTCGCCGCCGGTACCGACCCCCGCGCCGTCGTCATCTCGTCGGTCACCGCGATCCACCCCCACGACCCGGCCATCGCGGACGCGGCCCTCGCCGGCGACGAGACCGCCGCGACCGCCGCCGCGCAGGCCGCCGTGGAGCGCGGTGAAGGCCACGTCATCTACGGCTCGTCCAAGAACGCCCTCGCCCGCTGGGTCCGCCGCACCGCCGCCACCGCACAATGGGCGGGCGCCGGCATTCCGCTCAATGCCGTCGCCCCCGGCACGGTCCTGACCCCCATGACCGAGCCCCTGCTCGCCACCCCCGGCATACGCGAGGTCTTCGACTCGGCCGTGCCCATGCCCCTGCACGGCCACGCCGCCGCCGAACAGGTCGCCCCGCTCCTCGACTTCCTGAGTTCCCCCGAGAACACCCATGTCACCGGTCAGATCGTCTTCATCGACGGCGGCGCCGACGCCACGCTGCGGGGTGACGGGACATGGTGACCCGTACGCTCCTGCGCACCGTCGTCGTGCCGGCCGCCCCCGCCGAGGTCTGGCAGGTCATCGGCGACTTCGGCGCCTTCCCCGACTGGCACCCGCACCTCCTGCCCTCCACCATCGAGAACGGCGCCGACCCCGAAACCCCCGGCGCGGTACGGGCCTTCACGTACGAGGGCCAGGTCGTCCTCCGTGAACGCCTCCTCGCCAAGGACCCGGCCGCCCACGCGTACCGCTACTCCGTCGAGGCCCCGGCCTTCCCCATCAGCGGTTACGAAGCGACGCTCTCCGTCCACCCGCACGAGGAGGGCGCGGAGGTGCGCTGGCGGGGCACGTACGAGGCGGAATCCGCCGACGCCGTCGCCCAGGTCGAGCAGCTCTTCGGCGACGGCACGTACGCGACGGGCCTGGCGGCCCTCCGGGAACGGTTCGCCCGGTAGCACGAGCGGCGCGCGCCTCACCCTCCGGCCCCGGGTCCTCAGACGAAGTGGACTCCGTCGCCGCCCGTTCCCGTACCGGCAGCCAACAGGGCCGTCTGTTCCTCCTGTTGTCGGCGCCACACCCCGGGCGGCAGCCCGTGGTGGCGGCGGAAGGCCGCCGCGAAGGCGTACGGGGAGCCGTAGCCGGTGCGTTCGGCGACCTCCGCGAGCGTCGGCTGACCAGCGCGCAGGCAGTCTCGCGCGACCGTCATGCGCCAGTCGGTCAAGTACTGCATCGGGGCCTGGCCGAGTGCCCGCTGGAAGCTCCGCGCGAACGCCGCCCTCGACAGCCCGCTGAGCTCCGCCAGTTCGGGCACCGTCCACGGACGGGCCGCATCGTCGTGCATGGCCCGCAGCGCCGTGCCCAGCCGGGGATCGGCCGAAGCGCGGAACCAGCGGGGCGCGTTGCCGCTCGTCCTGAAGCTCGTACGGATCGCGAGGACCAGCAGGACGTCGAGGAGCCGGTCGAGTACGGTCTGCTGCCCGGGCTCGGCGGCGGCCAGCTCCCGCGAGACCACGCCGATGACATCGTGCAGGGGATCGCCGACGGCCGCGGACAGCGGCAGGACCTGGGGCAATGCCCCGAGCAGGCCTTCCCCGACGTCGCCGGAGAACTGATAGGCGCCGCACAGGAACACGGTGCTCCGCTGCGCCTGCCGGTCATCGGAGTCGGGGCCGGCGTGCCGCGCTTTGAAGTCCTCCGGCTCCAGGCACGCGGCCCCGGGCTCATGGGCGATGTGGTGATCGAGCCCGCCCCGTACGAGTGCCAGCTCGCCGGGGGCCAGTTCGAGGGCATCCTGCGGATCGTCGAGCCAGAGCCACGCCCGCCCCTGGACGACGGCGTGCAGCGCCAGCTGGATGCTGCCCGACAGCCGCAGCCCCCACGGGGGCTCGGCCACCGTCCGGGCGAAGACACCGCCCGAAGCGCGCGCCCTCGTCAGGTGATCCTGTAGGAGGTCCATGGGACGAGTGTCTGCCGATGCTGACTTCGCGGTCAAGAAAGTGAGCGCCTGGCGTAAAGAAGACGCGCGATGTGCGCATTGATTCCCTCCCTCCTTGATTGGATCGTGGGATTCATGACCAACACCTCACGGCAGACCACGCTGGTACTGGGCGGTACGGGCCGGACCGGGTCGCTCCTCGCGAAGAAGCTCGCCGAACGGGGCCACCACGCGCGAACCGCTGCGCGCCGCGGCGCAGACGTGCCGTTCGACTGGGACGACACCGCCACGCACGGCCCCGCCCTCGCCGGCGTCGACCGCATCTACCTCGTCACGCCCGTCCTGCGGGTCGCGTACGCCCGGCTGGTGTCCGGCTTCCTGGACCGCGCCGAGGCGGCGGGGGTACGGCACGTCACGTACCTGAGCGCGTACGGCGCCGACCAGGCCCCGCCGGAAGTCGACATCCGGGCCGTCGAGCTCGACCTCATGGGACGCCGGGCCATGACCGCCTCGGTCATCCGGCCCGCCTGGGTCATGCAGAACTTCGCCGACGGGCACCTGCCCGTCATGGACGGCGCGATCACGGTCCCGACGGCGGGCGGCGCGGAGGCGTTCGTCGACGCCGCGGACATCGCCGCGGTCGCCGCCGAGACGCTGATCGACCCCGACGCCCACGCGGGCGCGACGTACGAGCCCACCGGCCCCGAAGCGCTCACGATGGCCGAGGTCGCCGCCGCCGTCGCGCGCGTCGCCGGCCGACCGGTCACGCACGTCGACATCGACAGCGGCACCTGGATCGGCGGCGCCGTGGCGGCCGGCGCGGTCCCCGCCGACTACTCCGTCATGCTCCGCTGGCTGACGGGGACGATCGCCTCCGGCCACGGCGCGCGCCCCAACGACGACGTCCTCAAGGTCACGGGGGCCCCGCCGACCCGCTTCGCGGACTTCGCGCACCGCAACGCCCACGCCTGGAGCCTCCCGGCGGGGACCTCGTGACCGGCGCCCGACCGGGTCACGAGGCGCTCGGCCCGTTCGTACGCGGTCCACGGCCGGGCGGTCGCCGCCGGGCGCGCCTGCCGCTCGCCGCGGATGAGCCCGGGTCGAGGCCAGGTCACCTCCCCGTGGCGCCGTCGATGCATTCGCGCAGGAGGTCCGCATGCCCGTTGTGCCGGGCGTACTCCGCGATCATGTCCACCAGGATGCGGCGCAGTGAGATCGGGTCGCCGGTGCTCTTGCGGATCCCCGTGTCGTCCAGCGACGCCGCGGCGGCGGTGATCTGCCGGGACCGCTCGCACTCCGCCCGCCAGACGGCGAAGGCTTCGGCGGCGTCACCGTCCAGGCTCTCGAAGTCCTGGTCGGGGTCGTCGTCGGAGTAGTAGAGCATCGGTACGTCCTCGCCGGCGAACTGGATCCGGAACCACCAGCGCTCGACGCCGCCCAGGTGCCGTACCAGTCCGTGCAGGGACAGCGTGGACGGCGGCACGGCCTTCGCGGACAGCTGCTCCTGGGAGAGGCCGGCGCACTTGAGCTCGAAGGTCTCCCGGTACCAGTCCAGGGTGGCTTCCAGCGTTTCGCGCTCGCTGCCCACGAAGGGCGGAGTGCGGCGGGTGTCGCCGCTCCACAAGGGCGAGTAGTGCTTGGGGGCGGGTGAGCCGTTCATCGTGTGCCTTCCTGATCGAGGACGGCGCGAGTCTAAAGCCGAGGCGCCACCGCCAGGCCGCCAGGAGGGGAAAATGAAGCGCAGCAGATGATCGGTTCGGGAAACACTGTCCGAATGAGTTCCGAAGCCTTCCAGACGCCACAGGACCGAGCCCTTCGTCATGTCGCGGAGTTGTCTTCGGGCCCTCCGGCCGACGCCTCGCTGCGGGTGACCCTCAACTTCCACCCCGACCGTGTGGCACACGGCCGGGCGGTGCTGGACGCCATGGTCGACGACGAGGTCTATCACTCGCAGTTCGTCACCGGAACGAGCAACGGCGGCCTGACGGCCCACCCCGGCGGAGACCGGTGGCGCTGGGAGAGCAGGATCTTCAACGGTGCCTACGATGCGGAACCCGCTCATGCCCGTCCCGCCTACGGGGGGTTGAACTTCCGCGACAAGGCGGTCGGCGCGGCGCCGCGTTTCGGTTCCGCTCACTTCCGGCTCACTGCCGACACGCTGATGCGGACCACGTTCTGCTACCCGGACAGCTTCCTCGAACCGTCGGACTTCGGCGTCGCCGACCGCATGGGGCTGATCGAGCTCGCCCGGGCCGACAGTCAGGACGCACTCGACGACTACATCGAGGCGCAGGTGCACGGGCCGGTCCGGCTGGACCGCGATGTGGAGGCACTGGTTCTGGACCCCTGTTTCCAGGACACGGCCGTGGAGGAGGCCGCCGGCCGTCTTGACTGCCCCCTGGAATGGCACCTCGGATTCCGGCTCACGGTCGACGAGCTCCGCCTCCGTCCCGGCTACCGGGGCCAGGAGTACGTCGAATTGGGCACCCGGATCGCGGTCGACGGCGTCCTTGATCCCCGCATACTCGGAGATGCCGCTCGGGCGGGTGACCACGATCCGCAGGCGATCAAGAGGGTGTGGCACTGCCTCGCGCGTTTCGGAGCGCCCTGGGATCAGTGACTGCCGCTCAGGTGGCGCGGGTGTAGCGCACGTTTCCGCTCCAGATGCGTTCGAGTCGTACGCGCGTGCCCGGCCTTGGGGCGTGCCAGATCTTGTCGTGACCGGCGTAGATTCCCACGTGTCCTATGGTCGCGCCTGCGGGGAAGAATACGAGATCACCCGGTACGCGCTGAACGCGGCCGATGTGGCGCGTGTTTTCGTACTGCTCGTCGGCGGTGCGGGGAAGCACCCGGCCGGCCTTGCGGAAGGCGTAGAGCGTGAGGCCCGAGCAGTCGAATTCCTTGGGCCCCGTCGCTCCGTACACGTAGGGCGCACCCCGCTTGGACGCGGCGATTGCGACCGCCTTGGCGCCATAGGGGGAGGCCGCCTGGGCCTCGGCGGCGGGGCCGGTGAAGCTGGCCAGGGAGATTATGACGGAGAACGTGAGCACTGTGGCGATACGGCGGGTCGTCAACTGGTCGGCGGAGCGTTTTCGGTTGTCCGTCCTGATGTAGCTCAATCGTGATACCTCCGCATTGTGTTGCTGAAACAGTCCCGGTTCAGGTTCTGCGTCGGTGACATTGCGTCTTGGCTCCCGATGGCGGACCAGTTTTGTCCGATCGGCGCGAAGTTGCTGCCATCGGACACGCCTTCAAGGATCTCGGTTGAGTAAAATCGTCCGAGTTTATACGCATGAGTTATTTACGGGATCGGCAGGCGGGGGAGTACGCCATACGGGCGCGCTCGGCGTCCAGCCCTGGTTCGGGGGTTCGGGAGCTCGCGGCTCAAGGCCGGCCGGTGAATTCCCAGGACTGGATGTCGCGGTAGTGGATCGGGCCGGGGCCGCGGCCTATGTTGCTGCCGACCAGGTGCAGACGTTCGGCCGGCCACGTGCGGCCGGTGAACTCGGCCAGCGTGGCCGCGACTTCCAAGGTGCTGGACGGATCGCTGCGGCGGGCGCGGGCCAGCGTCAAGTGCGGGCGCAGCGGCCGGTCTTCGAAGGCGATGCCGCATTCCCTGACGACCGCACGGACCTGGGAAGTGAGCACGTGCAGCCCTTCGACCTCCCCGTCGATCCCGCTCCACAGGACCCGCTGGTCGAAGTGCCCGCTGCCGCGCAGCGCCAGTTCCAGGGGCCGGTGCGCTGCCGCGAGGACGGCGAGCGGCGGCTGAAGGAGCGGGACCGAGGCGACGGGGAGTTCGCCGAGGAAGGCCAGCGTGATGTGCCAGTCCTCGATGCGGTTCCACCGCATGCCCGGGTAGGCGCGGTAGGAGGGCCGCAGTTCCCGTGCCAGCTCCTCCTTGGCGTCGTCGGGCGGGGCGAGGGCGATGAACACGCGGACGGTCGCGGCGGCGGACGGGGGCTGGATCTGATCGTTCACGAGGGACTTCGTACCGCACCGCGGCGATCCAGTCATCTTCCGCCCCCCGCCCCCGCGTGCGGCGGGCATGATGAACGCCGTGCCCGACACCACGCCCGATCCCGCGCCCGACCGCACCTCCGCCATCGCCGCGTACTGGGACGCCGCCGCTGCCACGTTCGACGAGGAACCGGACCACGGCCTGCGCCAGGAACACACCCGTGCGGGGTGGGCCCGGCTCCTGTCCTCCTGGGTGCCCCGGGCGCCGGCCGACGTCCTCGACGTCGGCTGCGGCACCGGGTCCCTGGCGCTGCTGCTCGCCGAGGCGGGGCACCGCGTCACCGGCGTGGACCTGGCGCCGCAGATGGTGGCACAGGCCGAGGCCAAGCTCGCGGCCGCGGGTCTCGCGGCCCGGTTCCTGGTCGGCGACGCCGGCGCCCCGCCGACCGGGCAGGAGCAGTACGACGTCGTACTCTCCCGCCACCTGCTGTGGACCCTGCCCGACCCCCGGGCCGCGCTGCGCGCATGGGCCGCCCGGCTGCGGCCCGGTGGGCGGCTGGTCCTGGTCGAGGGCCGGTGGCGGGAATCCGGACAGGGCGGCACACCGTACGTCGCAGGAGCCGGGTCACTGCCCTGGGACGGCGGCATCACCGCCGCGGACCTGGCTGCCGCCGTCCGTCCCCTCGCCGCCCGCCTGCACGTCGAACCGCTCGGCGATGCCTCCGAGTTGTGGGGCGGACCGGTCACCGACGAGAGGTACGCGCTGATCGCCCACGTCTGACGCGCCGGTACCTGAAGCCCGCGCCCGCCTCACGACACCGGCGCACGCGGGCGCCGGTCTCGCGAGCCCCCGACGGCCTCGGATCAGTGGTGTGCGGTCAAGCGCTTCGTGAGCATGCCTCCACCCACGATCAGCGCCACGCCGAGCCACCACACGTTGCTGTCGAAGATCAGGACGGCGATCCCGATCGGCACCAGCAGTCCGGCCAGGGGTACGAACATCCCGGCGAGGCGAGGCGGCTCCGGGCCGGGCCGGCCCGCCTCGCGCAGGGCCCGGGCGCGTGCGACGTCCGGGTACCAGGCGGTGAATTTCAGGGCCGCCACGATGGCCAGGATCTGGATGATCCATCCGGTCCAGATGTTGTTCGGATTGTGCAGCACCAGGTCCCCGTAGGCGCCCGCGGCGGCGGCCACCAGGAACGCCAGCCCCCACACCCCGGTGATGAGGTAGTTGGTCCGTAGGAACGTGGGCTTGTTCCAGTACTCCGGATCGACCTGCTCCCGCGCGTACTGGAGGGTGAACGGCATGCGGATCGCCATGGAGCCGAAGGCGATCACGGCGAGGGCGATGTTGGACACCTCGCCCGCGTATGTCTCCAGCCACCGCAGGGTGCCGTCGCTCGCGAGGAGGCCGACGACGGCGAGGACCGTGAAGAAGACCAGGTCGGCGATTTCCAGCAGCTTCCACGAGCTGCCCCTGTTGACGATCCGCCCGGCCCCGACCAGCACGATCGTCGTCGCCAGGGCGAGTACGACCGCGATCTCGAACCTGCCCGGCCCGACCACGAGCGAGAAGATGATCCACGGCGCCATGCCGATGACGGGATTCTCCAGGAATCCCGCGACGGCGCCGCGGGCCGTGGCGGGCCCTTCGGTCTTCACCCTTCCAGGGTGCGCGAGCGCGGCCCACGGGGCCATTCGGTGGTGGTTCCGTGACGGCGAGGGCAGCCTGCCGGGCATCGGAGAGCCCGTCGTCCGAGCGGTGCGGCGGGTGCGGCGGGCTCTCCGGCGACGTCGGCCGCTCGTTGGCCTACGCGGTGCTCGTCATGCGGGCGAAGACCACCACGTTGCTGTCGTAGTAGTGCTTCTTCGGGTCGAAGTCGCCGCCGCAGGTGACCAGGCGCAGACCCGCGTAGTCGAGGTTCTTGTAGACCTCGAGGGTGGGGAACTCGGCCTTCGGGTACTCGGCGACGCGTTCCACCGTGAACGTGGCCGTCTTGTTGTCCTGCCTGGTCACCTGGATGGTGTCACCGCTCTTCATCGTCTTCAGCTTCTCGAACACGGCCGCCGCTCCGTTCCACGTGACATGGCCGGCGATCACGGCCGGGCCCTGGGAGCCGGGTGTGGGGCCCGGCTCGTACCAGCCCGCGAGGCCGGGGTTCTTCGGCGTCTGCATCGTGCCGTCGGGGTTCTGGCGCAGCGTCTCCAGGGTGCTGGAGAGGCCGAGGGACGGGATGGCGATCTTCTGCGGTTCCGACCGGGCCAGGGCGGGCTGGGCCTGCGCCCCGCCCTTCGGCGGCGCTTGGTGGCCGCTCGCGGATGCCGCCGGGGCGGGAGCGCTCCCCGCGTCGGTGTGCGCCGGGGCGGCGGGCGCCGCCGGGCCCTGGCCCGCGCACCCCGCGAGGACGAGCGTGGCGAGGGTCAGGGCGGCGGCGGCCAGGGCGCGGCGCGCAGGGCCTGCGGAGGTCCGGCGGGCATTCATGCGGCGGCACCCTTGGTTTCCGTACGGACCCGGGCCGACGCGGTGCGCCGCCGTGCGAGGAACACCACACCGGCGGCCGCCGCGGACACGGCGAGGGCCGCCCCGGCCGGCATCGTCGCGCTCTCCGGCGCGCCTCCGCCCGTGTCGATACCGCCGCCCGTCTCGATGCCGCCGACCGGGAGGGAGCCCACCGACGCGCCCATGACCATTCCGCAGTTGGTCGGAGCCGTCGCCTCCTGGGGGAGCTTCGGGTCGAGCTCGCTCTTGCCGGCCCCCTGGACGTCGTAGGTGCCGTTGTGGTTGCGGTCGATGCCGTGCTGCACGATGTGCAGGTCCTTGATGTGGTCGACGACGTCCTGCGCGACCGTGATCGTCCGCTTGTACGAGAGCTTGCCCTGCTTGTCGGCGACGGGCATCCGGTCCACGGCGAGACCGCTGGCCGCCTTGGTGTCCCCGGAGGTGGTGAGCGAGATGTTGATGTCGCCGTAGTCGACGGTGGCCTCGGTGTTGCTGAGGACCCCGTCGCGGTCGGTGTCGTCACTGGCGTCCGGGCACTGGAAGTCGTGCCCCTTGGTCGAGCCGTGCAGGTGCTGCGCGGAGGGCTGTCCGGGCACCATGCCCTCGGACTGGATCTGCACGGTCAGCTGGTTGCCCTTGATGCTCAGCATGGCGGTACCCCGGGATCCTGAGTCGTTGAGCTGCGCGAGGTCGATCTGGTACGCCTTCCCGCCGTCCGCGGCGAGAGCCGGGCCGGAGAGCCCGAGGGTCAGGAACACGGCGGCGGGCCCGGCGGCGAGCACCACGAGGCGACCAGTGCGCTTGGCTATCACATTCGCTCCTGTTCCGCGGCTCCCGGGAGAGGGAACCGCAGATCGTACGGGGGTGAAGCGAGCTCCCGGAGAGGGTCTCGCTGCTACTTCGGAGCGCCGACGCCCATGGATGGGTGCCTCTTTGAAAAATCTGGCGAGAGCCGAAGCGACCCCGCACGAGGGCCCGTACGGCCTAGCGTCGCGGGGCGGCGCGCAGGGCCGCAGCGAAGGCGGTCCAGGAGTCGGCCGAGGCGTAGACCGTCGCAGCGTCCACGACCCCGGCGGCACCCAGGTCGAGGCGGACGGGCGGGGCCAGGTGCAGGGCCACGTTCAGCGAGCCTCCCACCGAACAGGCCACCGCCCCCGCCTCACCCGGCACGCCCCGCGGACCCCGGCCCGGAACGGTACGCACCACCGGCGCCACGGACCGGACCGACGAGCGCGGCAGCGTCACGTCTCCCAGGAACCCGGTCCGCAGGACGACCCGTTCCGCCTCCACCGTGTGCGGATGCCGAACCACCGCGGCCACCAGGCCCAGCCCGGCCAGTATCAGCAGCAGTTCCAGCACCGCGTGCACCGGCCGGACGACGGGCGGCAGCATCGTGGAGAGCAGGACGGCCGTGACGGCCTCAGTCGCCGCCAGGACCAGCACCAGTTGTCGCAGCTCGGCGGAGTGCCGCAGCCCCGGCTCCGGCCGGCGGCGCCGTAGCAGCACCGCCCACAGCGCCCCGCCCCACACGCGAGCGATCCCGGTCCGGCCCGGCCGCAACGTCACGTCCCCCTCCACCCGCTCCACCGCTGTCACGTACACCCTCCACCCCGTCGCTTCATGGCGTTCACCACCCAGCATCGAGCCGTGCAGGCGGGGGAGAAAGTGATGAATGTCAGCACTCACCGGCCGAATATGCAGCTTCGCGCCAACTCTCTCTGCTTTCAGGTGAGTTATAACCCCGCTGGCCTATGTTCTGTGGGGTATGCGCCAGTTCACCCCAGGAGGTCAGATTGCAGCACAGGCGACGCTTCCTCGCCTTTCCCCGCGCGTTACGCCGCTCCCACCTGCTCATCGCCTTCGGCCTCGGCTCGCTGCTGATCGGTCTGATGCCGTGGCTCGGGGTCGGCGGTCCGGCGGCGGCCGGGCGGGCGCCCGGGCCGCGGCCCGCGCCCGTTCCGTTCGACCAGCAGACCGCGCAGCAGTCGCCGCACCACGGCATCGCGCCCGCCAACGCCATGGAACCCACGGCTCCGGTGCTCGACCGGACCGGCTGGACGGCCACGGCCAGTGACGAGGAGACCGGCGGTGAGAACGGCCGCGCGGCCAACGTGCTCGACGGCAACACCGGCACCCTCTGGCACAGCAAGTGGGCCGGCACCCCCGCCCCCCTGCCCCACGCCATCACCATCGACATGCACCGCACCGCCGTCGTCTCCGCGCTCGTCTACCTCCCCCGCGCCGACGGAGCCAACGGGCGCGTCGGCGAGTACAGCATCACCCTCAGCACGGACGGACAGAACTGGGCGGCGGCGAGCCCCGTCGCCACGGGCACCCTCGCGGACGACGGCAGCGCCAAGACGCTCGGGTTCGCCCCGCAAGGGGCCCGGTTCGTACGACTGACCGCGCTCACCGAAGCCGGCGGCCGCGGCCCCTGGAGCTCCGCCGCCGAGATCAACCTGCTCGGCGACCCCGGCACGCCCGCCGCCACCGTCGACCTCCCCCGGACCGGCTGGACGGCCGCGGCCAGCGACGAGGAGACCGGCGGCGAGGACGGCCGCGCGGCCAACGTGCTCGACGGCAACGCCAACACCCTCTGGCACAGCAAGTGGTCGGCCGGCCCCGCCCCCCTGCCGCACAGCATCACCATCGACATGCACCGCACGACGGCCGTCTCCGCCCTCGTCTACCACCCCCGCCTGGACTGGGCCAACGGCCGCGCCGGTGCCTACACCATCACCACCAGCACCGACGGCACGGCCTTCGGCGCGCCGGTCGCCGCGGGCACCTGGCGCGACGACGACACCGTCAAGACCGCCACCTTCGTCCGCACCGAGACCGCGCGCTACATACGGCTGACCGTGACCACCGAGGCCGGCGCCCGCGGCCCGTGGACCTCGGCCGGGGAGATACGCCTCAGCGGACCGGCCAGCCCGGCCGTCCACGGCTCCTGGGACCGGATCACCGGCTTCCCCCTGGTACCCGTCGCCACCGCCGCCCTGCCCGGCGACAAACTGCTCGCCTGGTCCGCGTACGCGGTCGACCGCTTCGGGGGCAGCAACGGCTACACCCAGACCGCGATCCTGGACCTGAAGACCGGCAAGGTCACGCAGCGCCGCATCGACAACACCGGCCACGACATGTTCTGTCCCGGCATAGCGATGCTGGCGGACGGCCGCGTGCTCGTCACCGGCGGGAGCAACGCCGAAAAGGCGAGCATCTACGATCCGGCCACCGACGAGTGGTCCGCCACCACCAGCATGAACATCGCCCGCGGCTACCAGGCGATGACCCTGCTCTCCACCGGCGAGGCCTTCGTCCTGGGCGGATCCTGGAGCGGGACCGCGAGCACCGACAAGGCCGGTGAGGCCTGGTCGCCGGACACCCGTACGTGGCGAAAGCTCCCCGGAGTCCCGGCCGCCCCGGCGCTGACCGCCGACCCGGCCGGACCGTACCGGGCCGACAACCACATGTGGCTGTACGCCACTTCGGGCGGCAAGGTACTCCAGCTGGGCCCGAGCAAGCAGATGAACTGGATCTCCACCGGCGGCCAGGGCAGCATCACGGCCGCCGGCACCCGGGCCGACAGCCAGGACGCCATGACCGGCAACGCGGTCGCGTACGACATCGGCAAACTGCTCACCCTCGGCGGCGCGCCCGCCTACGAGAAGACCCCGGCCACCCGGCGCGCCTACACCGTGGACATCTCGGGGGGCCAGGAGGTGCGGGCCGCCCGTACCGGGGACATGGAGCACGCCCGCGCCTTCGGCAACAGCGTCGTCCTGCCCGACGGCAAGGTGGCCGTCTTCGGCGGGCAGGCCTATCCGGTGCCCTTCAGCGACGCGACGTCGGTGCTGGCGCCCGAGCTGTGGGACCCGGCGACCGGCCGCTTCACCCCGCTCGCCACCATGGCCATCCCGCGCAACTACCACAGCGTGGCCAACCTGCTGCCGGACGGGCGGATCTTCTCGGGCGGCGGTGGCCTGTGCGGTGACTGCGCGACCAACCACGCCGACGGAGCCGTCTTCACACCGCCGTACCTGCTCAACGCGGACGGATCGCCGAAGCCGCGTCCCGCCATCACCGCGGGCGTGCCCTCCAGGGCTGCGCCCGGCACGTCGCTGACGGTGAGCACCCAGGCCCCGGTGGCGTCGTTCGTCCTGATGCGCGCAGCTGCCGCGACCCACTCCACCGACAACGACCAGCGGCGGGTCCCCCTCGTCTCCACGGCCACGGGAACCGGCGCGTACACGGTGTCCGTACCGTCGGACACCGGCGTGGTCCTGCCGGGCAGCTACATGCTCTTCGCACTCGACGCCCAAGGCGTCCCGAGCATCGCGAAGTTCATCACCATCTCCTGATCCCGCGAGCGGTGTCCGGCGGCCGCAGAGCCGACCGGACACCGCTCGCGGTACGGACCCGTCGGATAAGTTGGCCCACCGGACGGTCCGTTCACCGCGGACCGGCACAACGTTCGTGGGGGACGGGGGAGTCGGTGGAGTCTTTGCGGCCTGGTGACCTGCCGGAGATCGGCGGGTACCGCCTGCTGGCGCGGCTCGGCGAGGGCGGGATGGGCGAGGTGTTCCTGGCCCGGACGCCGTCCGGCCGGCCGCTGGCCCTCAAGACCGTGCACCGGGAGCTGAGTCTGGAGCCGGACTTCGCCGAGCGGTTCGCCCGGGAGATACGCACCAACGACCGCGTGCGCAGCCCGTGGACGGTCTCGGTGGTGGACTTCAGCCCGCCGGGGGTGCTGCCGCAGTGGCTGGCGACGGAGTACATCGCCGCGCCGTCGCTGGGCGACTGGGTACACCGGTACGGGCCGCTGCCGGAACCGGCCCTGTGGTGCCTGGCCCGGGAGCTGTCGGCCGCGCTGGTCACCGTACGGGCGGCGGGTGTCGTGCACCGTGACATCAAGCCGGCGAACGTGCTGCTCGGTCCCGAGCGGCCCTTCCTCATCGACTTCGGCATCGCCCGCGCCGTCCGCGACCCTCGCCATACGCAGACGGGCGCGGTCATCGGCACGCCCGGCTTCCTCGCGCCGGAGCAGGCGACCGGCGCCGTGGCACAGTCGCCGGCCGACGTGTTCTCGCTGGCCGCGGTCCTCGTCCACGCGGCGACCGGCCGCAGTCCCTTCCTGACGGGCGGCGAGGAGCTGTCGCTGCCCGCCCTCCTCTACCGGATCGTGCACGACGAGCCCGTGCTGGACGGCGTACCGGAACCGCTCCTCGCGTTGGTACGGGAATGCCTGGCCAAGGACCCGGCCGCACGGCCGACGGCCGAGGAGGTACGGGACCGGCTCGGCGCGGCGCAGGAGGGGGACTGGGGCGCGGCGGCGCCGCCGGCCCTGGTCGCGGAGGCCGGCCGCCGGGAGGCCGAACTCCGGCGACTGCTGACCGCATCGCAGCCGCCGGCCGGAGCCCCGGCGGGGACCGGCACCGCGCCGCTTCCCCCGCCGCCACCGCCGTTCGCTCCGGCACCCTCGGCGAGCGGGCCCGGGCGGGGCCCTCGGCGGCGCCTGGTGATCGGCGCGGCCGCCGGCGGCGCTGCACTCGCGGTGGCCGTCACGCTCGCGATCGTGCTGTCGAACGGCGACGACGGCCGCCGGGGTGGATCCTCCGCCACCTCGCCCTCACCGTCCGCGCCTTCGTCCTCCGCGGTGTCGACGGCCGGTTCCTTGCCGGAGTCGTGGGTCGGCACGTGGTCCGGCACCGGGCCCGGGACGCCGGACGCGGACGGGATCACCCGGGCGAGGACAGGTGAGTTCGCGGTCGCCGTCACGCTGAACGCCGGGGCTGCGGGCGACATCGTCGGCAAGCAGGTCAGCAACGTCAAGGAGGTCTCCTCCGGGCGCGATCTGGGCTGCACGGAGGCCCTCAAACTCCAGCAGATCAAGGGGAACACGGCGGTCTTCGCGGCGGTGACCAGCCATCCGACCGACCGCGCGGCCACGTTCGACTGCCCCCAGGGCAACCTCTACGTGCTGACGATGGAGTCCGCGGACCGGCTGACGCTCGAATCCGAAGGCGCCCAGTCGGCCGGAGCCCCGGCGGCCCTGACCCGCAACCGCTGAGCCCGGCCGCCCGGGCGGCGAACCCGACCCTGGCTCCGGCCTTGAAGATCATCGGGTGCAGAATGACCCGTATGTCGATAACAAACACGCCGAAAACGGCGACGATTGACGACGCGTCACTGATCGGCCGCA
Source organism: Streptomyces sp. NRRL S-244 (assembly GCF_000717915.1). GTDB lineage: Bacteria > Actinomycetota > Actinomycetes > Streptomycetales > Streptomycetaceae > Streptomyces. Next base: position 64,514 of record NZ_JOCX01000015.1, on the reverse strand, counting down.
CCCTGGCCCTCGCCTTCGACGACGACCCGATGATGCGCTGGTTCTTCCCCGACGAGGCCGCGCGCGAAGCGGGGCTGGGCCGGTACTTCAGCACGATCTTCACCCGGCAGTACGTGCGCCACGGAGTCTGTGAGTACACCAACGCGGCAGCCGCCTTCTGGGTTCCGCCGGGCGCACAGGACAAGGCCGTCCCCGACGCCGAGACCATCCAGGAGCTGTCGGAGATCCTGGGCGACCGGGCTCCGCTGTTCCGGCAGGCCGCGGAGGCGGCCGCAGGGGAGGGGCCCCAGGAGCCGCACTGGTATCTGGCCGTGGTCGGCGCGGATCCGGCCGCCCAGGGCCAGGGCCACGGAGCCGCCCTCCTGCGCTCGGGCCTCGCCAAGGCCGACGCGGCCGGCCTGCCGGTCTATCTGGAATCCTCCAAGCCGTCCAACCTCCCCTTCTACGAGCACTTCGGCTTCACCGTGCTCGGCGAGGTCCGACTCCCGGGCGGCGGCCCGACCCTCTGGGCGATGCGCCGTGAGCCGGTGAGCCGGCCGGCCGAGGCCTGAGGCTTTCGTGACGGGAGGCGCCGACGGCTCGCACGCGGCGCCTCCTCCAAACGCCGGGCATTTGCCCGCCCGAACCTCTTCATAACTTGAACTTCCGCCGCAGGGTCAATCGTGCGGAAAAGGCGCGCTAATAGCCGAATTGCGTCGATGCGGAGCGTGATGGCAACGTTGCCATCACGTTAATAATTCACTTCTTGACGGGGGTGTCGGCGCCGAGTTGACTGCGTCTACCTCGGCCGCAAGGACACGGCCTGCTCAGGGAGGTTTACCTCGTGAACACGCATCTCGGTCGGGTCGTCGTAGCGGTCGCCGCCACCGCGGTTTCCGCCTCGCTCGCCGCCTGCGGCAGTACGGAGGGCGCCGGCGCGGGCGGCTCCGCCAAGAGCGAGGCCATCAAGGTCGGTCTCCTGCTTCCGGAGGACCAGACGGCGCGCTACGAGAAGTTCGACAAGCCGCTGATCGAGAAGGAAATCGCCAAATTCACGCGCGGTAAGGGCCAAGTGGTCTATGCCAATGCCAAGCAGGATGCGGCCGCCCAGAACGCCCAGGTCGAAGCGATGATCACCCGCAAGGTGAATGTCCTCATCATCGACGCGGTGGACGCGAAGGCAATAGCCGGCTCGGTCAAGAAGGCCAAGGACGCCGGTATTCCGGTCATCGCCTACGACCGCCTCGCCGAAGGTCCGATCGACGCCTACACCTCCTTCGACAACGAAGACGTGGGCAAGGTCCAGGGCAAGGCCCTGCTGGAGGCGCTCGGCGACAAGGCCAAGGACGGCCAGATCGTCATGATGAACGGCTCGGTCACCGACCCGAACGCCAAGGGCTTCAAGTCCGGTGCGCACTTCGTCCTCGACGGCAAGGTGAACGTCGGCAAGGAGTACGACACCGTCGACTGGAAGCCGGAGAACGCCAACACCAACATGGCCGCCGCGCTCTCCGCACTCGGCAAGGGAAAGATCATCGGCGTCTACTCCGCCAACGACGGCATGGCGGGCGGCATCATCAGCGCCCTCAAGGCCGCCGGAGTCTCCACCCTTCCCCCGGTCACCGGTCAGGACGCCGAACTCGCCGGCGTGCAGCGGATCGTGGCGGGCGAGCAGTACATGACCGTCTACAAGCGCTACGCCCCCGAGGCCGCAGCCGCCGCGGAGATGGCCGTCGCCCTCGCCCAGGGCGAGAAGATCGACGGACTGATCAACCAGATCGTCGACAGCCCGACCACCAAGGGCGTGCCGTCCGTGCTCGTCCCGGGCGTTCCGCTGACCAAGAGCAACGTCAGGTCGACCGTGGTCGAGGACGGCGTCTACACCATCGCCGAGATCTGCACCGACAAGTACAGGGCCGCGTGCGAAGAGATCGGCCTGAAGTAGCACGAAGCGGGCCGAAATAGCCCGTAGCAGCCCGTAGCAGCCCGTAGCAGCCCGAAGCAGGCCGGCGCGGCCGTACGGTCAGTGGCCGGCGGACTCCAGGCGGACGCGGAACACGGCTCCGCCGCCCGGCGAAGTCTCCAGTTCCAGTCCGCCGCCATGCGCCCGTACGAGCGCCGAGGCGATCGCCAGGCCGAGCCCCGCCCCACCGCCGGCCTGCCGGCTCCGGGAGGCGTCCACCCGGTAGAACCTCTCGAAGACCCGGGCCGCCTGCTCCGGCGTGAGGCCCGGACCGGAGTCGGCCACCTCGATCACCTCGCCGCCGCCCGCACTCCCCACCCCGATGCGCACCGGCGTACCCGCCGGCGTGTGCGCGACGGCGTTGCCGACCAGGTTGGCGATCACCTGGCGCAGCCGCGCCTCGTCGCCGTACACCGGTGCGGGGCCGGGCAGGCCGACGCCGCCCGGACCGGTCAGCGTCACCTCGCGCGCCGGGTCCAGCGCCCGGGTGTCGTGAAGGGCGTCCACCGCGAGGGTGCGCAGATCCATCGGGGCCAGCTCCAGCGGACGCTGCTCGTCCATCCGGACCAGGGTCAGCAGGTCCTCCACCAGACCGCTGAGCCGCACCGCCTCGCTCTCGATCCGGGCCATGGTCCGTTTCACGTCCGCCTCGTCGGCGAGCGCGCCCATCCGGTACAGCTCCGCGAAGCCCCGGATACCGGCCAGCGGCGTACGCAGTTCGTGACTGGCGTCGGCGACGAAGCGCCGCATCTGCTCCTCCGACGCCGCGCGCACCGCGAACGCCGACTCGATCTGCGCGAGCATGCCGTTGAGCGCGCTGGTCAGCCGGCCGGTCTCGGTACGCGGCGAGGCGTCCGGCATCCGGTGCGAGAGCGGGCGCCCGGCCGAGATCTCCGCCGCGGTCTCCTCGATCCGCCGCAGCGGGCGCAGCCCGGCCCGTACCGCGAACCAGCCGGCAGCGGCGAGCAGCAGCGACACCGCGACTCCGATGAGCTCGAAGGCGGTGGCCAGGTGGTCGAGGGTGGAGGAGACGTCATCCAGCGGGGCCGCCACCACGACCCCGGCGGGCAGAGCCGGATCGTCGCTGCCCACGGGCACGATCAGCACCCACCAGGTGCCGTCACCGTGGTCGCTCGGGACCTCGAACGCCCGCCCGAGCCTGGCCCGCAGCTGCGCCCCGTCCATCGCCGGCCACAGCGGGCCCGGATCCCCGGCGGCGACGGGCTCCCGGAACTGGTCGGACACCCTGCCGTCGGCGTCGGCGAACGCCACCACGTACTGGCTCGGCAGCCAGGCCCGCCCCGGCGCGCCGCCCGCCCTTCCGAGGTGCGGCTGCGGGGTGCCCTCGGCCCGGACCCGGTACGCCACCGAGTTCCCGTACCGTTCGAGCTGCTGGTCCACCCGCCCCACCAGCTGCGCGCGCACCGAACCGAGGACGACGGTGTCGCTGACGGTCAGTCCGAGCGCGACCAGCGCGATGGAGAGCAGCACGAGCCGCGAGCGCAGCGAGAGGCCCGCGAGCCGCGCCGCCATCAGGTCTGCGGGCGGCGCAGGACGTACCCGATGCCGCGCACGGTGTGGATGAGTTTGACGGAGCCGTCCGCGCCCGAGTCCACCTTGCGGCGCACGTACGAGATGTACGACTCGACGATGCTGTGGTCGCCGCCGAAGTCGTACGCCCACACGTGCTCCAGGATCTGCATCTTGGAGACGACGCGGTCGGCGTGGGTCATCAGGTACGCGAGCAGTCTGAACTCGGTGGGGGAGAGGGAGACGGGCCGGCCGCCGCGCAGCACCTGGTGGCCCACCGGGTCCAGTTCGAGGTCGCCCGCGACCAGGCGGCCCTCGCCCGTCGGGGCGCCGGTGCGGCGCAGGATCGCGCGGATCCGGGCGATCAGCTCCTCCAGGCTGAACGGCTTGGTGACGTAGTCGTCGCCGCCGGCCGTGAGTCCGCTGATCTTGTCGTCCACGCCGTCCTTCGCGGTGAGGAAGAGCACCGGCAGGTGGTCGGCCCCGGATCCGCTGCCGACCGCCTCGCGCAGACGGCGTACGACGGCGAATCCGCTGATGTCGGGCAGCATCACGTCGAGCACCACCAGGTCGGGCCGCTCCTTGGCGACCGCCGCCAGGGCGTCGGCGCCGTTCGCCGCCGAGGTGACCCGGAAGCCCACGAACCGCAGCGAGGCGGAGAGCAGCTCCCGGATGTTCGGCTCGTCGTCGACGACGAGCAGCCTCGCCTCGGGCGTGGCCGTGTCCATGGGGTCCTCCCTCTCGTGCTCAGCCCCGGCCGCCGCCCGCGCCTGCGAATCCGCCGCCGCCTGCGAATCCGCCCGCGCCGCCCTGGGCGACGGTCGTCGCGGCGACGTCGCCGGCGGGGGTCTGGCTGCCGCGCACGGTGACGGTCTGACCCGGCTGGAGGTCGGACACCTTGCCGCTCTTGGCCTGGGTGATCTGGGTGTCGGTGTCGGTGGTGACCTTGACGACGTTGCCCTGGACGTCGGTGACGTAGAGGGTGGTGCCGTCGACGAGCTTCACCGTACCGGTGGTCACTCCGGCCCCGGCGCCCGGGCCGCCCGTCGCTCCGCCGAAGCCCTGCCGCGGTCCGCTCTGGCCGCTCCCGGTCCCGGTCCCGCTCCCGGTTCCGGCTCCGGTGCGGCCCTGTCCGGTGGCGCCCTGCCCCTGGCCGGCGGCCCCGCTGCCTCCCCGGGCGGAGCCCGTACGTCCTTGGCCGCCCGCCCCGGCCGCGAAGTTCCGGCCTCCGGATCCGGCCCCGGACGAACCCTGGAGGTGGCTCTTCTCGACCAGGGCGCCCCCGGTGAAGGCGAGCCCGGCGACCACCCCGCCCGAGAGCAGCAGGGTCAGCCAGGGCAGCCGAGGCCGGGGCGGAGCGGCGAGCTCCGCCGAGATGTCCCGGGTGTCCGGCGGTTCGGAAAGGATCCCCTCGGGATCGCCGCCGGGGCCCGGCGCGACGGGGTGTTCCTGCGCGACGGGGTGTTCCACGATCAGCTCCTCCGGGAAGCGGTCCTCCCCGGCCGCCGATGCGGTGAACACCTCGGCGAACGGCGCGTACCGGTCGTCGCCGGCCTCGGGCTGCTTCTCCAGTTCGGTGCGGCGTCGTGCCATGTCAGCTTCTCCCTGTTCCCGCGTGTGCCGGCTCACTCGTGCCGCAGTGCTTCGATGGGCCGCAGGCTCGCGGCCCGGTTGGCCGGGTATCCGCCGAAGAACAGCCCGATCACCACGGCGATGGCGAAGGCGCCGACGACCGACTCCGGTATGACGACCGGCTTGATGCCGACGATGGTGAAGTGCGAGCCGATCAGCCCGGCCGCGACGCCGAGCCCGCCGCCGATCAGCGAGAGCAGGGTCGACTCGGCGAGGAACTGGCCGAGGATGACGCCCCGGGGCGCCCCGATCGCCTTGCGGATGCCGATCTCACGGGTCCGCTCCGTCACCGTGACGAGCATGATGTTGGTGATCCCGATGCCTCCGACCAGCAGGGAGATCGCGGCGACCGCGCCCAGCAGCACGGTGAACGTCTTGTTCGTCGACGCCTGCGTGGTCAGCAGCGAGGCCTGGCTGGACACCCGGAAGTCGAGGGCGGCCGGGTCCTTGATGCCGTGCCGCCCCATCAGGACGGTGGTGATCTCGCTCTGCGCCCCGGCCGTCGCCTCCGCGGACGTGGCCTCGACGAGGATCTGGCTGACCGAGCCGAAGCCGGTGAAGGCGTTCTGCACGGTGGGCAGCGGGGCGACCACCACGTCGTCCGGGTCCTGGAACCCGGTGCCGCCCTTGGCGGCGAGCACCCCGACGACGGTGAACGGCGTACCGCCGAGCACCATCTTGCGGCCGACCGGGTCGGCGGTGCCGAACAGGTCGGCGGCGGTCGTCGAGCCGATGACGGCGACCTTGCGGGACGCCAGTACGTCGTCGGCGCTGAAGTAGTCGCCCTTGGCCACCTTGCTGTTGGAGGCCTTGAAGTACGCCGGGTACGTGCCGACGACCTGGCCGACCGTGTGCGAGGTGCCCTCGTAGAGGGCGGTCTGCGAGGTGGTGACCTCGGGCGCGACCGACTCGATGTGCGGAGCCGCCGAGGGGTCGGCGAGCGCCCGCGCGTCCTCGACGGTCAGCGGCTTCGTGCCGCTTCCGTTGCCGTTGCCGGAACCAGAACCAGAACCGGAACCGGAGCGCGAGCCGCCGAATCCGCTGCCGGAGGAGACGGTCAGGGCGTTGGTGCCGAGCTTCTCGATGGAGTCCTTCACCGCCTGAGAGGAGCCGTTGCCTACGGCCAGGAGGAGGATCACCGCCGCGACACCGATCAGCACGCCCAGCATCGTCAGCGCGGAGCGCACCTTGTTCGCCGCGAGGCCGCCGAAGGCGAAGCGCAGCGTCTGGAACGGGTTCACCGCAGGCCTCCGACCACGGCGGCGTGCGCCGCCGGCTCGGACACCGCGGGAGGGGGACCGCCTACGGGCGCCTGCCGGACGTCCTCGACGATCTGCCCGTCCACCAGGCGCAGCACGCGCTTGGCGTGCCGGGCCACCTCGTCCTCGTGGGTGATCAGGACGACGGTACGGCCCGACGCGTTGAGCCGGTCCACGATGGCCAGGACCTCCTCTGTGCTGTGGCTGTCCAGATTTCCGGTCGGTTCGTCGGCGAGCAGCATCGCTGGCGCGGTGACGAGCGCGCGGGCCACGGCCACGCGCTGCTGCTGGCCGCCGGAGAGTTCGTTGGGCCGGTGGTCCAGGCGGTCGGCGAGGCCCACCAGGGTGAGTGCCGCCACCGCGCGCCGGCGCCGCTCGGCGGCCTTCACCCCGGCGTAAGCCAGCGGCAGTTCCACCTGGGCGACGGCGCTCGTGCGGGGCACCAGGTTGAAGGACTGGAAGACGAAGCCGATCTTGCGGTTGCGGACCAGCGAGAGCTGGTGCTCGTCCAGGCCGCCCACGTCGATCCCGTCGAGGAGGTAGCGGCCCGACGTGGGGACGTCCAGACAGCCGAGGATGTTCATCAGCGTCGATTTGCCCGAACCCGAGCTGCCCATGACGGCTACGAAGTCACCCTGCTCCACGAGGAGTTCGACACCGGGCTGGCGGCCCGTGGCGGGATCGCGCGGACCGCCGAGCGCACGTACGGCGGCGTCGCCGTGCCCGTACGTCTTGAGCAGCGCGCGCACCTCGATCACCGGCGGCGTCATCCGCGCCCACCCCCGCCCCCGCCGGTGCGGAAGCCGCCCCCGCCGGTCCCGCGACTGCGGGTGGCGCCCGCTCCGGCGCCACCGGGGAAGGCGCCGCCCGGGAAGCCCCCGCTGCCGGTCGAGGACACCGCGGCCAGCTGCACCTGCTCGCCCTCGGTCAGCCCGCTGAGGATCTGGTCGGTGCTGTCGCCTTCGAGGCCGACGGTGACCGGCGTCCGTACGGCGGTGCCGTCCCCCTTGACGACGGTGACGCTACGGTTCGCACCGGTCCCGGACACGGCGGCGGTCGGGACCGAGAGGGCGCCGGACGCCTCGCCGATGACGACCTGGATGCTGGCGCTGAGGCCGCTGCGCAGGTCGTCGGTGGGGCTCGTGATCGTGAGGGTGGCCGCGTACTGCACGGCGCTCCCGCCGCCGCCCGAGTTGCCGCCGCCGGAGGAGGAACCGCTGCCGGTGGGCAGGGAACTGACCGACAGGACCTGTGCGTTGAGGACCTTGCCGGTCATCGCGTTGAGGGTGACCGTGGCCGGCTGGCCCGGCTTCAGCTTGAGGGCGTCGGCCTCCGAGAAGTTCGCCGTCACCTGCATGCCGGACGGGTTGGTGAGGACCACGAACCCGGAGAGGGAGGCCGGGGAAGCAGCGCCGGAGGAGCCGGAGTTGGATCCGGAGCCGCCATTGCCGCCACCCGTGCCGCTGCCGCTGCCGCTGCCGTTCGTACCGGAGACCGTGTCGCCCACCTTCGCCGAGACGGACGCGACCGTCCCGGCGGCCGGTGCCTTCAGCACGGTTCCGTCGACGGCGCGCTGCGCGGCGTCCACGGCGTTCTGCGCCTGGGTGAGCTGGGCGCGGGCCTGGGCGACCTGCGCCGGGTCCACGGTCGGGGTCGGGGTCGGGGCCGGTGCGGAACCGCCCCGCGAGGACGAGGCGCCACCGCTCGACGCCGAACCCACCTGCCCCGCCTCGGCCTTGGTGACGTTCGCCTGGGCCGCTGTCAGCGCGGCCCGAGCCTGGGCGAGCGTCTCCGTCGCCGCGGTCGCGTCGACCTTCCCGAGCAGCTGTCCCTTGGTGACCTTGTCCCCCGGCTTGACGTCGACCTCGGTGAGCCGCCCGCCGGTGGCGAAGTTCACCCCGGCATCGCTCGGCGAGCTCAGGGACCCCGAGCCGGAAACGGTCGCGAGGACGGTGCCCTTGGTGACCGCGACGGTCCGCGCGCCGCCGCGCGCCGGACCACCGCTGTCACTGGTCACGGCCGCGTACGCGCCGCCGGCGCCCGCGAGGACCGCCACCGAGAGCACCGAGTTGATCAGGACGGCCCTGCGCCGCCGTGGGAGCACCTTCATGGGGCGGGATCCTGGCCGCCCGCACTTTGGAGGGTCTGGGAGCTTCCTGGGAGTTCCCTGGGAACGCCACGCCCGGCTGGAGCGGGCATAGCGCCCGATCCGGTGCGTACGGTGCGGGCTCCGTCCGCCCCCGGGCCGAGTCGGCCCGCGCACTGTCAGGAAACTCCCAGCGGATGCCCCGGTCGCCCCCATCTCCGTGCGGTTCAGTCGCGGTCGCCGACGCGCCCGTGCCGCCGGCGGACCGACGCCCCGAGGAGACAACGGACATGCCCTGGACCACGCCCCGGCCGACTGCCGCGCTGTCCGCCGTGGCCCTCGCGGCGTGCGGGCTGCTGCTCGCGGCCTGCTCCTCCGGCGCGGGCGCCGCACGCACGGCGGCCTCCGCCTCCGCCTCCGCCTCCGCCTCCGCGGCACCGTCACCGGACGCCAAGGCCATGGACGCGTACCGCCAGTGCCTGGCCCAGCACGGTGTCACGATGGCCCCGCGCCCGACCGGCACGCGAGGGCCGGGTGCCGGTGCCGGTGGCGGTGGCTGGGGCGGTGCGTCAGGAGGCCCCGGCCGCCGGGCGTCGGCCGACCCGCAGCGCAACGAGGCAACCCGGGCATGCGCGAATCTGCGCCCCCAGTTCAACGGGCGAAGCGGCGGCCCCGGTGGCGGCCCCGGCGGCGACGGCAGCGCCATGAAGGCGTTCACCAGCTGCCTCAAGGACCACGGCGTGGTGCTGCCCTCGGCCACCCCGAACGCGCCGGGCACGAGGGGCTTCCCCACCACCGACCCGCAGTCGGCGCAGGCCTTCGAAACCTGCAAGGCCCTGCTGCCGCAGCGCGGCCGGAACACCCCCGAGCCGGGCGTGAGCCCGTCGGCCTCCGCACAGACCTGAGCGGCGCGCCGCGGCCGGATGGCCGTGACACGCCGCTCGCGGCGGGCCGGCGGTTCACACGCTCTTCGGTGTGGCCGCCGGCCCGGTCACCCCGTCAGGGGCGGGACCGGTCAGCCGTTGCGGTGGTGGTGGCGGCGGCCGTCCCAGGAGTCGGAGTCGAGGACGTTGCCGCGGTTGTCGCGGAGCGTGGCGCTGTCGCGCTCGTCCCACACCTGCTGGTGGCGGTCCTGGTAGACGTCGTGGCGGGTGTCGCGGCCCTGGCCGGTGTGGACCTTGACGCTGGAGCGGCCGTCGAGGCGGAAGTCCCTGAACTGGTAGCGGTTGCCCTGCCGGTCGGTGAGGGTGAAGCCGCGCAGGTTGACGCTGTGGCGGCCGGTGTTCTTCACCTCGACCCACTCGCCGTTCAGGGCGCGGGCGGAGCGGTCGTTGCGACCGGGGCTGTCGTACTGGACGTCGCCGATGACGATCGAGGACTGCGTGCCCCGGTGACCGCGCCCGTGGTTGTCGGCGGCGGCCGCCGGGAGGGCGGCGGCGCCGACCAGGGCGCCTGCGGCCAGGAACGCGGAGAGGACCCGGCGGGTGGCGAGAGAAGCAGACATGGAGATGACCCCTTCAACAGACAGCGGCCCTGCCCGGCCGTGAGGGCGGGTGGGCTCCGAACAGTTCCCGGCGTCCTGCCGAGGAGGCACACTCTGGTCCCCATTCGCCACCAAACGCCACCAACGCGGGGCGTGTTGCCCAATGCAGACATACCCGTGACTCTTGCTTGTATCGGGCATCTGTCAAGGCCGTGCTGACGCGGACTGCGGGAGGGCGCGGAGCAGGCCAAGGGAGGCCTGGAGACGGAGCCTTCCCGCGTGGACGCCCGCCGCGCGTGGCGCTCTTCCCGCCTTGCGCCGAATGGGTTCAGGGTTTGTAACGGGCGTTCGGCGGGGCGTCAGAGCGACGGCAGGTTGACGGTCGGGGCCGGGCCCGGTGCCCGCTGCCTGCGGATCAGCGGGACCAGGACGGCCGCGCCCGCGAGCGAGAGCAGCGCCGCGACGCGCAGCACGCTTTCGATGGCCGGTCCGTCCGAAGCCGCCTGCTGCTCCGAGCCGCTCAGGACCTCCAGCACGGTCGCCGCCACCGCCACGGCCATCGCGCCCAGCAGGACCAGCGACGTCAGCACCAGCCCGGAGGCGGCGGCGAGACGGCTCGAGGGGACGTACGACTGGGTGGCCACGTTCGTCAGCGCCCAGCCGAGGCCGATTCCGAAGCCCACGACCGCGAAGACGGCCGTGTACAGCGGGAGCGGGTCCGTCCAGGTCAGCGCCAGCAGGCCCACGCCGCTCAGCAGCATTCCGCCCGCCATCAGGGTTTCCGGCCGCCGGTGCTGGGCGAGGTGGCCGGACCAGTAGCTGGCCGCCCCGGCGCCGACGGACAGCGCGAGGAAGACCAGCCCCGCGTCCAGCGGGGAGAGCCCGCGGACCTGCTGGAGGTAGAGCGCGGAGAGCACCGCCACCAGGCAGTACACGATGTTGGACACGGAGCCGGCCAGCGTGACCGTCACGAACGGCCCGTTGCGCAGCAGGGACAGGTCCAGCAGCGGCTCGGCGGTCCGCCGCTCGATCAGCACGAAAAGGACCAGCAGGAGCGCTCCGGCGGCGAGACACGACAGCGTCGCCGCGGAGGCCCAGCCCCAGTGGCCACCCTGGTCGATCGCGATCATGACGGCGGTGAGACCGCCCGCCACGGTGACGGCCCCGGGGAGGTCCAGGCCGTGACCGGCCTCCTCGTCGCGGGTGTCGCTGACGAACCGCAGCATCAGGAAGGCCGCGACGGCGCAGAAGGGCACGTTCAGCAGGAACACCGCCCGCCAGCTGACGTGCTCGGCGAACGCACCGCCCACGAACGGACCGAGTGCGGTGCCGATCGCGCTGAAGGCCAGCACCGTACCCACCGCGCGGCCCTGCCGGTCGTCACGGAAGTAGGCGGTGACGACCGCCACGGCCACGGGGAAGACCATCGCGGCCGTGGCCCCCTGGACCACCCGGCCCACGACCAGCCAGACCTCGTTCTGCGCGGCGGCGCACACGACGGACACCACGGCGAAGCCGACCAGGCCCCAGACGATGACGGTGCGCCGCCCGTGGACGTCGGCCGCCCTGCCGCCCGTGATCATCAGTGCGCCCAGCGTCAGCATGTAGCCGCTGACCAGCCACTGCAGATTGGTGGTCGGTGTGGAGAAGTCCCGGGCGATCACGGGCAGCATCAGGTTGAGGGCGAACCAGTCCATCTGGACGAGGAGCATCGACAGCGAGGCCGCGGCGATGACCGCCCGGTCCCGGCCCGAGAACAGCCGTCGGCGGGGCGACCCGGTTCGCACGTTGCCCACGCCCATGAACACGTCCCGTCCACAGCCCCCGGCGCCCCCTCCCACCAGCATGCGCCCGCCCGCCCCGCCGGGCACCCGGGCCGGGAAACCCCCTGGGCGTGCACCCTGGGCGGGCCCCCTAGGCCGGGGGCTCCCACAACTCGACCCGGTTGCCCTCGGGGTCGGTGACCCAGCCGAACCGGCCGACACCCTCCATGTCCTGCGTCTCCTCGGCCACGTCCGCGCCCCTGGCGCGCAGTTGCGCGAGCATCGCGTCCAGATCGCGGACCCGGAAGTTGAGCATGGTCTGCTGGGCGGGGGACCCGAAGTAGTCGGTCCCGGACTCGAACGTCGCGAACACCGTCGGCCCGGCTCCCTGCTGCCACAGGCCGTGCTCATCGGCATCCAGGCCCAGGCACTCGCGATACCAGGCGCTCAGGGCCGCCGGATCGGCCGCCCGCATGAAGTACCCGCCGATTCCCGTCACACGTTCCATGCCGCCATCTTCCCAGCACGGCCGTCGGGGCGGGCCGGCACCACACGGCGCGGCGTCGTGCCGTGTGGTGCCGCGTGGTGCCGCGTGGTGCCGCGTGGTGCCGGCCCCGCCACCGGGATCCGTCAGGGGATCAGCACGCAGTGGTTCTCGATCACCCTGCCACTGCGATCCAGGCCACCGCAGATGGCCAGCCGCGGGTACGCCCTGATCTCGCGGTTGACCACGAACCGGGCCTGCGAGACGCCGGCCCTGCTGTTCCGGTAATCGCCGACGAAGGCCCGCAGCGTCCCGGGCAGTCCGTCCCGGGTCGTGACGGTGATGTCCTGGACGTAGTCCCGCCCCTGGTAGGCGGTGGCCACGCAGATGTAGGTCCCGCACGTGGCCTTGACCTCGGCGCTCGCCGGTGCCGCGGTCACCAGCGCCATGGCGGAGGCCGCGGTCAGGGCCGCCGCCACCGTCGCCACTCGGCGCCGCGCGGGCGTCACCGTCCGGACCGTCTTCTGGCGTACGAAGTACATGGGAACCCCTCCGAGCTGCGCTGGCCGACTGCACGACGTATCCACCGTGTCACGTTCGGTTCCGCCGCGGCATGCGGCAACGGTGAACATGCGGTGAGGAGGCTGAGGATCCGCGGATACGGTATCCGCCGGCCCCGCGCGAGGAACCCGGCGCCGTGATGTGACCCAGGACACGGGAACCGCCCGCGTCCGGCAGACAAGAACCCGACGTGGACTACTCAATGCACGCCCGGATACGAGCCGGGGACCCGGAGGCCTTCCGGGAGCTCTTCCGCGACCACGCCCAGCTGGTGCACCGGCACGCCGTACGGGCGACCGGGGACCGGACGCTCGCCGAGGACGTCGTCTCGCTGACGTACCTGGAGGCCTGGCGGCTGCGCGAGAAGCTGCGGGACGAGGGCGACAGCCCGCGCCCCTGGCTGATGGGCATCGCCGTGAACGTACTGCGCAACACCACGCGCGCCGCCCGGCGCCACCAGCGCGCGCTCGGCCGACTGCCGGTCAGGGACACGGTGCCCGACTTCGCCGACGAGCTCGTGGCCCGCCTCGCCGACGCCGATCAGCTCGCCGCCGCCCAGCGCGCGCTGCGCGCACTGCGGCGCGGCGAGCGGGAGGTCTTCACCCTGTGCGTCTGGTCCGGGCTGGGCTACGCCGAGGCCGCGGCCGCGCTCGGCGTCCCGGTCGGCACCGTCCGTTCCCGCCTGTCCCGCGCCCGTACCCGGCTGCGGGGGCTCTCCGAGAAGGAGTTGGCAAGATCCGGGGAACCGCTTCCCCGCTCCGGACAAGTACAGGGCGGCCGCACTGCCGCGGCCCGGTCACAAGAGTCGCAGTCCTACGAGGAGGAATCCCGATGATCCGCAAGAAGTGGCGGCGAGACGAACCGCTGGACCACGCGGAACTGGGACGGCTGCTGCCGCCCCCGGGAAGCCCGGACCTGCCGCTCGACCGTCAGAGCCTGCTTGAGGAGCACCTGATGAACGAGATCCGGCAGACCGCCACCGCCACCGCCACGGCCCCGGCTCCGGCCGCGGACCGGCCCCCGTCCCGCCGGTCCGTACGACGGCCCCTGCTCATCGGCATCCCGGTCACCGCCGCCGCGCTCGCGGGCGTGATCGCGCTCAACGCCGCCCAGGGCCCGGCCGGCGCCGGTGCGTCCGCCCGCACCGCCGCGGTCGAGGCGCCCGTCGTGTCCATAGAGACGGGAAGCTCCGCACAACTCGCCTCCACCGTCGAGCAGATCGCCGCGGCCGCCGCCAAGACCGGCCTGCCGGACCCGGGTCCCGGCCAGTACGTCTACATCAAGAGCCAGGTCTCGTACCAGACCACGTCCGTCGACGTGGACGCCGACCGGACCGGGACCTGGGTGCAGCCGCTGCACACCCGCGAGGTGTGGAAGTCGCCCGACGGGGCGAAGGGCTGGCTCGACGAGCCCGGACAGCAGCCCAAGGGCGGCATCACCCTGGACAAGGACGCACCCCTGTCCAAGCCCGTGAACGGCCGGGACATCCCCGGAGAGGCCGTCAACTTCTCGTACGACTGGCTCAAGGCGCAGCCCGCGGACCCGGACGCCCTGCTGACGGCCATCCGCGCGGCGGGCGGCAGCGGACGCGACCGGGACCAGGAGGCCTTCGAGGAGATCGGCTCGATCATCGGCGAGCAGCTCGTACCGTCGCGCATCGCCGCGGCGCTCTACCAGGCGGCGGCCAGGATCCCGGGCGTCGTCGTCGTCCAGCATTCCCGGGACGCCGCCGGACGCGACGGGATCGCGCTGGCCCGCGTCGACGAACGGCGCGGCGCACGCACCGAGTTGGTCTTCGACCGCTCGACGTACGCGTACCTCGGCAGCCGTGGCGTACAGATCAGGCAGGAGGGCGGGACCAAGCCCGGAACGGTGGTCGAGCGGACGGCCGTCCTGGAGCGGGGCGTGGTGAACGGGCAGAAGGAGCGCCCGGCCGGCCGGCGCGCTGCCTGACTCCGGCCCACGGGGCCGAGCCGGCCCCCGGGGCCCCCGGGGCCCCCTTGTAGGCTCGCCGCCATGGACGACCGCGCCACGCCCACCCTGCTCCTGAACCCGCCCCGCACCACCACGGCGGAACTCCTCGCGCAGGCAGCGGCGTGGCGCGGCCATGACGTCGTCGCCCACGTCAGGCAGGCCGAGGGCCGCGAGACGTACTGGTATGGGGGCCCGCTCGCCGCCGACGTCCTGTCCGGCCGGCTCGGCCTCGGGCTCCTCGAACCCGCCGACGACTGGCTGGCCACGGTGGAGCATCCCCTCCTGCGGCGTTCCGTACGGCTCACGACGCTCGCCGAGGCCCGGTCCCTGCGGGAACCCGCCTTCGTCAAACCGCCCTCCGCGAAGATCGACCTGCTCCCGGCCGCGGTGTACGAGGACGGAAGCGCACTGCCGGCCGCCCTCGACGCGGCCACACCGGTCCTCGTCAGCGGCGTCGTGGAGTTCGCGGCCGAGTACAGGCTGTTCGTGCTCGACGGGGAGGTCGCCGCCGGCAGCCGCTACGCCGTGTACGGGCACCCCGATCCCGCACCACTGGACGCGCCCGCCCGGGCCTTCGCCCGCGAGGTCCTCGAAGCCACGGCCGAAGGGCTGCCCAGCGCCGTGTGCGTCGATGTCGGCCGGCTCACCGACGGCGGCTGGGCGATCGTCGAGGCCAACATGCCGTGGTTCGCGCACTGCTACGCGGCCGAGCCCGACGCGGTCCTCGACGTCGTACTCCGCGCCGCGGGCCCGCTGCCCCACGTGACCGACCGGGACCGCCCGTTCGTCCGCGCGACCAAGACCCGGCCGAAGGAGCCGGTGTACCCGGGCGTCTGCTGACGTACTCTGGGCGGGCTTTCGAACTTGTTCAAGCCGTAACAGAAAAATGGGGGGGCCGGTGCGTAGTCGCCGACTCGTG
The DNA here is from genome assembly GCF_000717915.1 of Streptomyces sp. NRRL S-244. Classification (GTDB taxonomy): domain Bacteria; phylum Actinomycetota; class Actinomycetes; order Streptomycetales; family Streptomycetaceae; genus Streptomyces. The sequence continues at coordinate 48,881 of NZ_JOCX01000015.1, read as the reverse complement.
GTTTCAGCTGCCGCCATCGCGGCGAGTGTGGGTCTCATACCGGGTGTGGCGCAGGCCGACGGCCCGGGCACGGCCGGGGTTTCCGTGCCGCCGGCCGAGGTTGCCGCCGATGAGGCCGGGGCGTTCCAGAGCCCGGGCGACCGTACGGTGCGAACGGCCCTGCCGGGCAGCGAGGGGGACAAGGCCGCCGCCTCCGCCGCCGCCTCGAACCTCGAAGTCGTGATGTCGGCCGACATCACGACCGCTCGCGGCATTTCCCTGAACGTCAACCTCTACAACGGCGTGCCCGTGGCGCACGAGGTCACCATCGCCTGGGGCGACGGTACGACGGACACCATCACCATGAACGGTGGGGAAGCGCGCGGGCACAACAAGCACACCTATCCGAGGCCCGGCGACTACACGATCACCGTGACCGCCACGGACAGCGTCAACAAGGTGCAGGCCGTGAACCGGCTCGCGTTCTCGACGGCCGGTTCGTTCTTCGTCCCGCACACCCCCACCCGGCTCCTCGACACCCGGTCCGGCGTCGGCGCGGCCAAGGCCAAGGTCGGCGCCTACTCGTCGGTCTGGATGAAGGTCGCGGGCAAGGGGAAGGTCCCGGCCGGGGCCGCCGCGGTCGTCCTCAACGTCACCGTCACCAACACCACCGCCGGCGGACACGTGTCCGTCTACCCCGCGGGCAAGCAGCGGCCCGAGTCCTCGAACATGAACTACGTCGCCGGGCAGACCGTTCCGAACCAGGTGATCGTGCCGGTCGGCAAGGACGGGTACGTCGAGCTGTACAACGGCGGCTGGAACGCGGTCGACCTGATCGCGGACGTGACCGGCTACTTCGACCGTTCCGCGAACGACGGCTACACCTCGCTGAACCCGGTCCGTTTCGTCGACACCCGTGAGGGTCTCGGCGCGGCGCGCGGCCAGGTCGCCGGGCAGGGCACGTTCGGCGTGCAGATCACCGGCAAGAGCGGGATCCCCGCCGGGGTGAGCGCCGTGGCGCTGAACGTGACCGTCACCAATCCGCGGGAGGCCGGCCACCTGACGGTCTTCCCGAGCGGGCAGACGGCGCCGACCACGTCCAACCTGAACTTCACGGCCGGCCAGACGATCGCGAACTCCGTCATCGTGCCCGTCGGCGCCGACGGGAAGATCACCGTCCGCAACGGGGCCTGGGCGGGTACCGACGTCATCGTCGATGTCGTCGGCTACTACGGCGCCGGCAGCAAGGCGGCCTTCACGAGCACGACGCCCGGCATCCCGACGGGCGGCCCGTGGCGGCTCCTGGACTCGCGCCGCTGGGGCGGCGCCGGCACCTGGCCGTGTCTCGCCGGCGGCTACATGCCCATGGACATGGATTCCGGGAACCGCGACCGCCTTCCCGTCGAGGCGTACGTACTGAACGTCACCGTGACCGGCACCTCCGGTCCCGGCTTCCTCTCGGTGGCCCCCGACCCGTACGCGATGGACGCGTACCGGAACGGGAGCCCGACCCCGCCGCCGAGGCCCGTGTCCTCCACGCTGAACTGGACGGCCGGCAAGGACGTTCCGAACCTGGTCCAGGCGAAGCCGGGCCCGCACGAGGTCATCGACCTCTGGAACCAGAGCAGCCGAGAAGCCCACTACATCGTCGACTGGTTCGGCCAGTACGACGCCTACTGATCCACCGTCCCACCCGCTGCCCGCAGGCGGCCCCTGCCCCGCGTCGTACGGCAGGGGCCGCCCGCCGGCCTCAGGGGCTCGTGAGGACGACGAGCCGCTGGGTCGCCCGGGTCATCGCGACGTAGCGGTCGACCGCTCCTTCGATGCCCTCGCCGAACGCCTCCGGGTCGACGAGGACGACCAGGTCGAACTCCAGGCCCTTCGACAGCTGCGGGGTCAGCGACCGGACCCGGGACGTCGCCCGGAAGGAGGGATCGCCGATGACACAGGCGATCCCGTCGGCGTGCGCGGCGAGCCACGAGTCGAGGACGGAGTCCAGATCCGCGACGGAACCGTGCACGACGGGAATACCGCTGCCGCGGACGGAAGTCGGCACGTTGGCGTCGGGGAGTGCGGCGCGGATGACCGGCTCCGCCTGCGCCATGACCTCCTCCGGCGTCCGGTAGTTGATGCTCAGGGAAGCCACGTCGATCCGGTCGAGCCCGACCCGCTCCAGCCGCTCCCGCCACGACTCCGTGAACCCGTGCCTGGCCTGCGCCCGGTCCCCGACGATCGTGAAGCTCCGGGACGGGCAGCGCAGCAGCAGCATCTGCCACTCCGCGTCGGTCAGTTCCTGCGCCTCGTCCACGACGATGTGCGCGAACGGGCCGGCGAGCCGGTCCGGATCGGCGCCCGGCAGGGCGCTCTCGTCGATCAGGCTGTCCTGGAGGTCCCGGCCGCGCAGCATCCGCACCGCGCCCTCGCTGTCGTCGCCGGCCGAGTTGAAGTCGGCTGCCGCCAGGATGTCGTCGATGACGCCGGCCATGCGCTCGCGTTCGGCGGCGACGGCCGCGTCGTGCCGGAACTTGCGCCGGGCCGCCTCCGGGTCTCCGAGCCGCTGCCGCGCCGCGTCGAGGAGCGGCAGGTCGGACACGGTCCAGGCCTGCGCGTCCGCGCGCTGCAGCTTCCGTACGTCCTCGCGGCCGAGCCAAGGAGCGCACAGCCGCAGGTAGGCGGGAACCGACCACAGGTCTCCGACGAGGTCGGCCGCATCGAGCAGCGGCCACGCGCGGTTGAGGGTCGTGACCAGCTCCTCGTCCTGCAACAGCGCCCTGCGGAGCTGGTCGGGCGACACCTCGACCTCATCGTCGTCGAGCTTGTCCATCACGATCGTGAGCAGCCCGTCCCAGATCTGCTCGCGCGCCTCGTTGTGCGGGACGCCGGCCGCCTCTTCGAACGCCTCCGTCCAGTCGGCGGCGCTCAGCCACAGGTCGGCCCAGGGGGTGGACACCGTCATCCCCTCGGCGGGCGGCTCCTCGTAGATCCTGACGGCCTTCTCGATCGCCTTCACCATGTCCGCGGACGACTTCAGGAAGGCCACGTCGGGGTCGGTCTCGACCGGGGCTCCGGCTCCCTCGGGGAGGAGGTCGCGCACGGTGCAGGTCTGTACTCCCTCCTCGCCGAGGCTGGGGAGGACGTCGGCGACGTAGTTCAGGTACGGCTGGTGCGGACCGACGAACAGCACGCCGCCCCGACGGTGCCCGAGGCGGGGGTCGGAGTAGAGGAGGTGGGCGGTGCGGTGCAGGGCGACGACGGTCTTGCCCGTGCCCGGACCGCCGTCGACGACGAGGGCGCCGCGGGAACCCGCGCGGATGATGGCGTCCTGGTCGGCCTGGATGGTGCCGAGTACGTCGCGCATCCGGGGCGAGCGGGTGCTGCCCAGGCTGGCGATGAACGCGGACTGGTCGTCGAGCGCGGCGTGTCCTTCGAACCCGTCGGCCGTGAACACCTCGTCCCAGTAGTCGCCGATCCGGCCGCGGGTCCAGCGGTACCGGCGGCGGCTCGCCAGACCCATCGGGTCGGCGTGGGTCGCGGCGAAGAACGGCTCGGCGGCGGGGGAGCGCCAGTCGATCAGGAGCCGGCGCCCGGCGCCGTCGGTGAGGCCGAGCCGGCCGATGTAGACGGGCTCGGGGTCGTCCACGGAGACGATGCGCCCGAGGCACAGGTCCATTCCGAACCGGCGCAGGGCGCGCAGTCGGGAGGTCAGCCGGTGGATCTCGCTGTCCCGTTCCATCGCCTCCCGGCCCAGGCCGCCGGGCGCCTTGCGCAGCTCGTCGAGGCGGCCGGACAGCTCGGTGACGGCCTGTTCGAGGCTGTGGGCGAGAGCGGCGAAGTGCTGCTCGTCGCGGGCGATCAGGGTCGGGTCGGCCTTGGGGGAGAGGTGGTCGGGGAGGTCGAACGCGCTGGTGGTCTTCGTTGTCAACACAGGCACCCCGTGCATCTCCTATTTCGCTGCTTCTGGCTACGAGGAGCGATTTTGCGGTACCACGGGGGCCTTGCCGCAAGCCCCCCTGTGCGCTATAAGTTGAGAGTGGAAAGGGGTGGGTACTCCCCCTACCGCAACTCTCCCCCTCCCGAAGCGGCCGCCCAGAAGAGCTTGCGTGCGGCGGGGACGCATACATCGATCGACGCGCGCGTCCCCGCCGGCTCATCCCTGGGGACGGGCTACTTGGGGGTCACCCAGACCTGCCGCTTGTTGGTGTTCGCCGTGTAGAGCTGGACCGCGGTGCCGTTGGCGGTCGCGCCGCCGGTGACATCGAGGACCTTCCCCGAGGCGGTGTGCACGATCTGCCCCTTGGCGTTGACCGACCACCGTTGGGCGGCGGTGCCGTTGCAGTCGTGGAGCGCGATCTTGTTGCCGTTGGTGCTCAGGTTCCGGGCGTTGTCGAGGCACTTTCCGAGCGCGCGGAACGTACCGTCCTTCCCCAGGATCCAGGACTGCGCGACGGTGCCGTTGCACGTGTACAGCTGGATTTGGGTGCCGTTGTCCGCCTTGCCCCCCTTGACGTCGAGGCACTTGCCGCCGAGACCGGAGACCTTGCCCTGCGGGGAGAGCGTCGCACCGGCGCCGGCCGCGAGAAGGCGGAGCCCCTGCACGTCGAACTGCTGGACGTACGTGCCCGCCCGCTTGTCCTTGTACGCGTACGTCGGCGTGCACATGACGGGGAACTCGCCCGAGTCCGTGCCCTTGACGCAATCGCCCTTGGTCAGGCTCCGGTTCGCGTGGGTCAGGCCCAGCGTGTGCCCGATCTCGTGGCTGATGTGGTTGCGCATGATGGCTTCGCCCATGGCCGCGGTGGGCTTGCCGGCCGTGGTGAAGAACTCGTCGTCGATGTAGGCGTGGCCGCTGGTCACCGTGTCCGCGAGGGAGGAGGAGGTGAAGCCGCAGCTCAGGTTCGCGGTCCCGGATCCGTCGCGGACCACCTTCCAGCCGGTGCTGCCCATACTGCCCTCGCCCGCCGGCGGCACGCAGGGCCGGTGCAGCACGCTGATGACCACCTCGCCCCTCGGACGGACGTAGTCCCAGCCCACGGGGTGGGTGTCGACGGTGACGGGGAGGTTCGTGATGCGCTGGAGGTCGGCGGCCGTCGCCTTGATGTACGGGGCCAGCCAGTCGGCGGACTTCTGGTCGGGGAACTTGATCGTATAGCCGGTGGCCAGCCACTTGGTGGCCCCCGAGAGCTTCCATCCCTCGCCCTGCGGGGGAGTGGCCGCGGCGGCCGCGGCGGCCCGGGGGGCCGCGGCCGCGCGAGTCCCGCCGATGCTCATGACGCCGTTGCTGAAGGGGGTGTGGTCGCTGGCGGAGACGACGGCGTCGCCGTCCGCCGCGTCGGGCGCCTCGCCCTCCGGCGGCGCCGCTTCGTCCGGTGTGGCGGACGGATCGGCGGAGGCGTCGGCGGCGGCTACGGGGCCGGCGCCGGCGCCGGTGTCCTCGGTGCCGAAAGCGGCGGGGGCCAGCAGACCGCCCGCGGCGGCCACCACGGCACACGCCGCGACCAGAGGTATTCGATACTTAGCGGTGAATCCCAAGTCCTGTTGCCTTTCATCGTGTTCACTCCCGCTGCCCGCGGTGACACGCCGTCGCCACCGGCAGCCGGGACCGAACAGATGATAGGAAACGGGCCAAGGGCGGGAACTTCCGGGGGAGTTACCCGTTTCGGGCCGGTGGCCCGGCCCACTTGACGCACCGAAAGTGTGAGTGGTTAAGTACTCACATGAAGCCGGAACGCCCCCGTCAGCTGTCCACCGCCGAGGAGCGCCGGGCGACGGTGCTGCGCACCGCCATCGGCGCCTTCGCCGCCCGCGGCTACTTCGGCACCACCACGACCGAGGTCGCCAAGGCGGCGGGCATCTCGCAGGCGTACGTCTACCGGCTCTTCCCGAGCAAGGAGTCCCTGTTCGTCGCCGTCGTCGAGCACTGCTTCGTGCAGGTGCGGGCCAGTCTGGAGCGCGCGGCGGCCGAGGCGCAGGGGAGTGGTCCCGACGTGGTGCTGGCGGCCATGGGGGGCTCGTACGCCAAGCTGATCGGCGACAACGACCTGATGCTGATTCAGCTCCAGGCGCAGGCGGCCGCGGCATCCGAGCCGGCCGTGCGAGAGGTGGTGCGCCAGGGCTATGCCCGGCTGGTGGAGTACGTGCGTGGTGCCTCGGGCGGCAGCGAGCAGCAGGTCCAGGAGTTCTTCGCCCGCGGCATGCTGTGTCATCTGATCGCGTCGACGGGGGCGGACGAGGTGGATGCCCCCTGGAGCCGGACCCTGTCGGCCGGCATCAGGCACTACTGAGCCGGGCGGCCGGGCAGCCGGGCAGCCGGGCGGGCAGTCTGTCCGCCCGGCTGCGCGTCGGCGGGGCGTTCGGGTCCCGCCTTTTCTTTCGGCCCGAGTGTGAGTGGTCAACCACACATAGATGGAGTCTGTCGTGCAGAAGCATCCCGGAACCACCACCCGCCCATGGGCCGCACTCGCGGCACTGGCAGCGGCCCAGTTCACCGTCATGCTCGCCACGTCGATCGTGAACGTGGCCCTGCCCCAGATCCGGTCCGGCGTCGGCCTGTCGGACGGCGGCACGACCTGGGTGGTCAACGCCTACGGTCTCGCCTTCGGAGCACTGCTGCTGGCGGGCGGCCGCGCGGCGGACCTCCTGGGCCGCCGCCGCGTCCTGCTCGCCGGCCTCGGGCTCTTCGCGGCCGCGTCCCTGGCGGCGGGCCTCGCGACCACCCCCGCCGCCCTCATCGCCGCCCGCGCCGCGCAGGGCCTCGGCGCAGCCGCCATCGCCCCGGCCGCGCTCGCGCTGACGATGGACCTGTTTCCGGCCGGCCCCGGGCGCGGCAGGGCGCTGGGGGTGTGGGGCGCGGTCTCCGGAGCCGGCGGCGCGGCCGGGGTCCTCCTGGGCGGCGTCCTCACGCAGGCCTGGGGCTGGTCCTGGATCTTCCACGCCGTCGCCGTCGGCGCCTCCGTCGTACTGGCCGCAGTGGCAGCCTTCGTACCTCCGGCACCCGCTGCGGACGGCGGGCGGTTCGACCTGCCGGGCACCGCGGCCGTGACGCTCGCGCTGACCGCCCTCGTATGGGGCCTGACCTCCGCCCGCCGCTCCGGATGGACGGACGCCCGGGTGCTCGGGGCCTTCGCCCTCGCCGCCGTGCTCCTGGCGGTGTTCGCCCTGGTCGAACGGAGGCACCCGAATCCGCTGCTGCCACCGCGGCTGTTCACGGCGGGTGCCCGGGTCGTGGCCGGAAACGTACTCATGGCGTTGCTCGGGTCGGTGTGGATCGCCGTGTTCTTCTTCCTGCCGCTCTACCAGCAGCAGGTACTCGGATCCAGCCCGTTGATCACCGGCCTCGGCCAACTTCCGCTCGCCGCGGCCAACATGCTCGGCTCGACGCTCGCACCGCGCATCTCCCGCCGGATCGGGTCCACGGCGACCGTGACGACGGCCCTGCTCACCGAGGCCGGTGGACTGCTGTGGCTCGCGCGGATCAGCGCCCACGGCAGCTACCCCGCCGACGTACTCGGTCCGAGCCTTCTGATCGGCCTGGGCCTGAGCATCGCCTTCGTCCAGCTCACCGCCCTCTCCGTCGAGGGCGTCCCGCGCGCCGACGCGGGCCTGGCCGGGGGACTGGTGAACACCACGCGCCAGGTCGGCGGAGCGATCGGTCTTGCCGTACTGGCCACGCTCGCCGGCTCCGTCACCGCCGACGCCGCGACCCGGCAGCCTCACCTGGAGGCACTCACCGCCGGCTACCGCACCGCCTTCGGCATCGCGGCCGCGGTCCTCGCCGCGACCGCCCTCCTCGCGCCGGCCCTCGTCCGCCGCGGCGGCCCGCGAACCGGGCCGAGCAGCGTACGGGACGCCCAGGCACACCCCGGCCCACCCGCACCGACCACCACAGCGCACCACCCACTGCCCATCGCACCGCACACCGAGAAGTGAGGTTCCTGCCATGACCCGCAAGCCGTACCTGACCGGACACTACGAGCCCGCAGTCGACGAGATCACCGCCACCGAGCTCACCGTCGAGGGCAGCCTGCCCCCGGAGCTGACCGGCCGGCTGCTCCGCAGAGCGGCGGCCGCGCCGAGTGGTACCGCAACCGCTGGGTGCACACCCCCGCCCTCGACGGCGCCCCCTACATGACCGAGCACGGCCCCGACCTGACCGCCAGCACCGCCGGCACCCACGTCATCGAACACGCCGGACGCCTCCTCGCCCTGTGCGAGGCCAACTTCCCCTTCGAACTCACCCGGGACCTGGACACCGTCGGCGCCCACGACTTCAACGGCAAGCTGCGCAGCGCCATGACCGCGCACCCCAAGACCGACCCCGTCACCGGAGAGCTGCACTTCTTCGGCTCCTCGCCCGTCCCGCCGTACCTGACGTACCACGTCGCCGACGCGAAGGGCGAGATCACGCACAGCGCGGAGATCCCCGGGGCCACTGCCTCCCTCAAGCACGATTTCGCCCTCACCCGTCGGCACGTCGTCTTCATCGAAGGCACGGTCACCTTCGATCCGAACGAACACTCCGGCATCCCCTACGCCTGGAACGACGACCAGCCGGCCCGGATCGGCGTCATGCCGCGGGGCGCGGACGGCGCGGCGCACATCCGCTGGTTCTCCATCGAGCCCGGCAACATGCTCCACGCCGCCAACGCCTACGAGGACGACCAGGGCCGCATCGTCCTGGAGGGCCCCACCGTCGACCGCGAGGGCTTCCACCTCTCCTGGAATTGGTGGGTCGGTGCCCCGGGGCGTGGTGCGGAGCCCAACGCCCGCTCGTACACACGTCGTTGGGTCATCGACCTGGCGGCCGGCCGCGTCGGCGAGCAGATCATCGACGACCTGGCCGTCGAGTTCCCCACCCTCAACGAGGCGTACCTGGGCGCCGAGAACCGCTACCAGTACGCCGTCTCCTTCCCCGACCAGGACGGCCTCGGAGGGTACGGAATCGTGAAGTACGACCGCACCAGGGGGAGCCGCCGGGTCCACGAGGTCGGCGACGCCCGGCTGCCCAGTGAGGCCGTCTTCGTACCGGCCGCCGACGGCACCCGCGAGGACGACGGCTACCTGCTCACCGTGGTCTCGGACCTCAAGCAGAATTCCTCCCGGCTGCTCGTCCTCGACGCCTCGGACCTCGGCCGGGTCGCCGCGGTCCATCTGCCGCGCCGCGTCACCGCCGGCATCCACGGCTCCTGGATCCCGGACACCGCCCTCGACGCCGACAGGAGCTGACACCCCACCGCACCCGGGGGACGCGCGCGAGCCGTCCGCCGGGTGCGGTCAGTCGGCCAGTCAGCCAGCCAGTCAGCCGGTTCCGGGAGCGGGCGGTTTGTGGCCGGGGTACACGTGACCGGGGGTCACGATGGAGGTGACCGCCTGGCCGAAGAGCGTGCTCGGCTCCTGGTTCTCGTACCGGTCATCGGTGTTGAGGAGGATGACCATGGTCGCCTGGGCCTGCGGCAGGTAGACCGGCAGGACCTCGTACCCGGGGATCGAACCGTTGTGGCCGATCCAGCCCTGGACGTTGAAGATGCCCAGCCCGTATCCGTCACCCGGAAGGTCCATCGGGGTGGTCTTCAGCCGCTCGGCCTGGGTCGCGGGCGTCAGCAGCCTGCCGGTGGCGAGGGTGCGGGCCCAGCTGCGCAGGTCCTGCAGGTCGGAGATCATCGCTCCGGCGGCCCAGGCCCAGGAGGGGTTCCAGTGGGTCGCGTCCTCGATCTTGCCCGAGGCCGTCTGGTCGGTGTAGCCGTGCGCGTACGGGTCCGGCACGGCCGCACTCGTGGGGAAGACCGTGTGGCGGAGCCCGGCCGGTGCCAGGACCTTCTCCGTGATGACCTCGTGGAGCGGCCGGCCGGTGACCTTCTCCACCACCAGGCCGAGCAGGATCAGGTTGGTGTTGGAGTAGTCGAACCGTGCGCCCGGCGGGAACTGCACGGGGTGCTTGAAGGCGTAGTCGAGCAACTGCCGGGGTGTGAAGCTCTGCTGCGGATCGGCCTGGAGCTTCTTGATGAAGTCCCCGTCCAAGCTGTAGTTGAAGAGCCCGCTGCGCATGCCGGCGAGCTGGCGCAGGGTGATGCGGTCCCCGTTCGGAACCCCCTTGACGTACGTGCCGACGGGGTCGTCGAGGCCGGTCTTCTTCTGGTCGACCAGCTGGAGGAGGGCGGTGACCGTGAACGTCTTGGTCTCGCTGCCGATGCGGACGTGGAGGCCGGTCGCCATGGGCGCGCGCGTCGCCTTGTCGGCCACGCCGAAGGTCTTCACGTAGCTCCCCTTGCCGGGAGCCCACAGCCCCACGGTCACACCCGGCACCTGCGTCTCGCGCATGACCTGACGCACCGCCGCGTCGAGTCGCGCTGCGATGGCGGGCGTGAGCTGCGGGAACTCCGCGTCGGTGCCGGGGGAGGACGAGGGGGCGGGCGAGGGGGCGGACTCCGCCGGAGCGTTTGCCGCCGCGGGCTTCGCCCCGTACGCGGCGCAGCCCGTGGCGGCCGGTCCGATGAGCATGCCCGCGGCGGCGGCAGCCACGCAGGTCCGGCGCAGCCGGATGTGGGTCGGCTTCACGGCATGCTCTCCTGCCGTCCGAGGGCCCAGACAACCATCACCAGGGTAGGCCCGCGCCAGGCCGGTCGCGCGGCGAGCCGTGCCCGTGGCACGGCTCGCCCCTCGGGTCCCCGACAGGTGGTCAGGCCTCGCAGAACGGCATGGTCCGTACGTACCCGCCGAGGTTCTCGTCGTCGGTGCCGAGGAGGGCGTCGGTGGAACCTGCCAGGCACTCCAACCCCTCGATCTTGTACTGCGGGAACCTCTCGAGCACGGCCGGGGACGGCGCGAGCGTGACCCGTACCCGGCCGGTCGCCGACACGGTCACGCGACCGGCCTCGCTCACCGCCGAGTCGAACGGGCCGTCGTCGCCCGCGTCCGCCGCCGAACTCACGATGATCCGCCCGGAGTCGGTCACCGAGATGTCGGAGATGTGCCGCGCGGCGGCGTCGTTGGGATACGTCGCCCGGTAGGCGCGACGGGTCACGCTGCCGAACTGCGGCTGCCCCCATGAGGCGAACGAGAGCGGAGCCGCGTACAGGGTGGCAGGACGATCCGCACCCGCTCCACGGTCCGCCCACAGGGCGGCGAGGTTCCCGTTCTGGGCCACGAGCGCGAAGCTCTCGAAGTCGTCGCCCTCCCCGATCGCCGGCAGCGGCGCGTAGTCGACGACCGTCGCCGTGCTGCCGACGACCTTCAGGCGGTAGACGATGCCGCGACTGGCCAGCGCCAGGTACTCGGCGGGCATCTGCGGGATGGCTTCGATCGCCTCCAGGTCGGAAGGCTCCGGCCCGTCCCAGGTGATCGGGGAGATGCCGTCGGCGCCCTCCCCGTGCGTGATCCGGGACAGGTGCTTCTGCCCGGTCCGCTTGTTGTCGTGCACGACCAGCGCGTGCACCCCGGATCCGTCGGCGGTACGGCTTTCGAACGCGATGCCGCTGACACCGCCGCGGGCGTCGTCGCCCACCTTCTGCCATGCGTCGGCCGCACCGGCCGGTGTGGTGGTGCCGAGCAGCGTCATCAGGGCGGTCGCCGCGGCGGGCCAGGCCGCGCGCTTCAACATCGGGAGCTTCACTGGGGATCGTTCGCCTTCCCTCCGACAGACGCGATGTCACGCGCCGGAAGGCAGGCTATTGATCATGGTCAGTGCTGCTCAACGACCGTTACGCCATATGGAGGGAGCGCGAAGGAGCGAGGGCCTGGCGCCTCGGTACGACCGTCAGCGGATGATGACGGTCGTGGAGGGCGAGGTCCAGTTGCCGGCCGTCACGCGCAGTTCTTCCTTGCCCTTGTTCTTGAAGGTGTTGTCGAACGAGAAGCTGGAGCCCTGCTTGACCAGGGTGTTGGCGTGGAGGGTGGTCCACTTGGAGCCGTTCTTGTGTTGCAGCACCACCTTCGTGCCGATCGGCAGGCCCTTGGTGCGGCCGGTGAACGTGACCTTCTCGCCGGCCTTCACCTCGGTCGGCTTGGCCGTGAGGGTGATCTCCCCGGCAGCCGACGGAGTCGGTGTCGCCGCGGCGGCGGACGTGGCCGCGGCGACACCCCCGCCGGAGAGCAGCACTGCGGACAGGGCGCCGGCGGCGAGGACACGAGCGATACGACGTGGTGTGGCCATCAGGTCGGACTCCCGTCTGGAACGGATTCCCCCACGTGGCTCGAACGGATCCGATGCTAGCGGCGCCTCGCCCGAACGGGCGACTTGATCAAGAGAAACGCCAGGTCAGATGGCATGCAACCGGGAGAACCGGCCGCCCGGCGAGGGCGGCCGCATGCGGCTCGGCCGGCGGCGTCTCCCGCGTGCCGCGTGCCATGAGCCGGCCATTGCGGCCGCCCGTACGGTTTACCGGTCCTGGGAGAGACGTACGAGCTCGGCGAACGAGCCGTCCAGCCGGACCAGTTCCTCGTACGTGCCCTGCTCCGTGATCAGGCCGGCGTCGAGGACGATGATCCGGTCGGCGAGGCGGCAGTTCTCCATCCGGTGCGTGACGATCACCGTGATCCGTCCGTCCTTCATGTCCCGCAGCCCGGAGAAGACCATGTGCTCCCCGCGCGGATCCATCGCCGAGGTGGGCTCGTCCATGACGAGGAGTGCGGGCCGCCGGTGGAAGGCCCGGCCGCAGGCGAGCCGCTGCCACTGGCCGCCGGAGGGCTCGTGGCCGCCGTACAGGGAGCGGGCCAGCAGCGTGTCCAGACCGTCGGGGAACTCCTCCACCGCCTCCTTCATGCCGACGGCGGCCAGGGCCTCCCACACGGCGTCCTCACCTCGCGCGTCGGGCTGCCCGAGGGTGATGTTCTCCCGGGTCGAGAAGGGCCAGTACCCGTACGACTGGGTGACGAGCCCGACATGGGTCCACGCCGACCGCTGGTCGGCGTCGGCGGTCGGCACGCCGTCCCACGACACGCTCCCGGCCGTCGGGGTCGTCAGCGCCGTCAGGAGCCGGATGAAGGTCGACTTGCCTGCGCCGTTCTCCCCGACGAGGGCGATGACCTCCCCGCGGTTCACGGTGAGGTCGACCGGGCCGAGTGCCGGGGTGTCCTTGCCCGGGTACGTGTACGAGGCCCCCTCCAGCCGGATCTTCTGCGGAGCCTCCAGCACCTGCGCCCCGCGCGGTGCGGACTGCTCGGCCGACTGCGCGATGAAGGCGCCGTAGTCGCCGAGGTAGAGGGCGTGCTGGAACATCGCCGCCCCGTAGACGACGAGCTGGGACAGGGCCGCCGTGGACGTGCGCATGGCGACGATGGCGGTACCGGCCGCGCCGACCGCCATGTAGCCGCCGATCACCAGGGCGCCGAGGGACATCCAGGTCAGGACGATGAACAGGCCGGACACGGCGGCCGCGGTGAGGTAGACGGCGAGGTAGCGCGGGGCGGAGCCGACCATCTTGGAGTCGATCCGCTCGCAGACGGCCGCGTACCAGTGGTGCGCGTACGTCCTCATGCTGTTGCCCCGGAGCTCGTCGGCCAACTTGGGGGTGGTGAGATGCCAGCGCATCATGTGGCGGATGTTGCGGGAGGCGACCGTCTCGTTGTGGAGGCGGTAGTCGAGGCGGGCGGCGAAGACCGAGCCGAGGCCCCGGGGGATCACCGACAGCAGCAGGAGCGGCAGGAGCAGCGGGTGGACCAGGGACAGTACGGACGCCACGGCGACCATGTCGATCAGCCCGCCGGTGAAGCCGAGCGCGTCCTGGAGCAGCATGGCGGAGCGGGCGGATCCGGTTTCGGCAGCCTCGGAGCGCTCGGTGAAGTCGGGTGCGTCGTAGGCGGCCAGCTCGACGTCCATGTGGGCGTCGACCATGGCCAGGTCGGCGATCGTGGACATGCCGGGGTTCAGGCGCCGGGCGGCGCTTCCGGAGGCGATGGAGGCCAGCGCCCCCAGGGCCGTCATGGCCGCCGCGGCGACCAGGGGCCAGGTGGCGCCGGCGATCCGCTGCCCGGCGCTGCCGCCGGCCAGGAGCGGGCCCATGGCCCGGGACACCGCGGTGAGGGCGGCGGCGGTGCACACCCCGCCCAGGAGCTGGGCGCATACGAGCCACAGGAACGCGGTGCGGTTCACCGCCCAGGCCAGCTGCGCGGTCTGCACGAGGGCGGCGGGCACGCGGCGGGCCATCTGTCCGAGCGTCAGCCGTTCCATGGCCTTGCTGTGCTGGCCCCAGGTGAACGTGAACTCCGGCGGCGCGGGCAGCGCGGGCAGCGCGGTGGCCTTCGGCTTCTCGGCGTCCGTCGCCGTTTCTGTCGCCGTCGCGAGGACGTTCTTCTTCTTCCGGGTCGTGCGGGTCATGCTGCGGCTCCTCCAACTCGGCTGTGAGGGAACCCGGTTCACCCGGTACGAGGCATGGCGGCGCAGCCCTCCGCCCGAGGTCGGGGGAGGCGCCGTTCAGCTGTCCGGGGAACTGGAGGGAGTGAGTACACAGCAGCGCGGAGGGCGGAGCAGCCGGATCTGGCCGACCTGCCGGCACCGTCGCTTCCGCCCTGACGGCTGATCGTTTCGGGCGCTGGCCGCGTTCCGGGGATCCCGGGAAGGGAGGTTTGGCCGGAACCGGTGGGTTCGACCGGGAGGCGGAGGAAATCGCTTGCCCGCCTCCCGCGCGAGAGCGTGAGCTTGCGAGGACATCCCCCTACGAACCGACCAGGAAACGGAATCCATCCCTCATGCGTACCCACAGCAGCTGGATCACCCGCGCCGAGACCCGCGCGGACGTCCCCGCCATCCGTGCCGTCAACCTCGCCGCGTTCGACACTCCGCTCGAGGCCGACCTCGTCGACGCCTTGCGCACCGACTCCTCGTGGATCGACGGCCTGTCCATCGTCTCCGCCGACGCGGGCGGGGACGGGGACGGCGAGCCCGTCGGTCACGCACTGCTGACCCGCTGCCACATCGGCGACACCCCGGCCCTGTGCCTGGCCCCCGTCGCCGTACTGCCCGAGTACCAGAAGACCGGCGCCGGCTCCGCCGCCGTCCGCGCGGCTCTGCGGGCGGCCAAGGACATGGGCGAGCGCTACGTCACCGTCCTCGGACACCCGGCGTACTACCCGCGGTTCGGTTTCACCCGCGCTTCCGCTCACGGCATCGGCCTGAGCATCGAGGTCCCGGACGAGGCCATGATGGCCCTCACGCTCGACGAGGCCCACCCGCTGCCGAGCGGCACCGTCCGCTACGCGGACCCCTTCGGGATCTGACGACCAAGTCCACCCGGTCCACGCGGTCCACCCGGTCCGCCGGGTCCACCCACTCGGCCGGAGCCCGGCCCGCGCTCAGGGATGAGCCGCGGGCCGGTCACCGCGACCGGCGTGACGAAAACGCTAGAAGGCCGAGTGGGTGAACCAGTGGGTGAGCAGGTCCTGGTCGCCGAGCAGGCGGAAGGCGTCACTCTGGCGGTCCAGGCGGCCGTAGAGGAGCAGGAGCAGATCGGCGGCCGCTCCCCGTACGGTGGCGTCCGCCGTACGGGTCTCGGCGTGGTCGGCGACGAGTGCGAAGCCGTCCGGGCGCAAGCCGACCAGCCAGTCGCCGTCGCCCTCCCCCTCGCCGTCCGTGCAGCTGAAGCGAATGGTCCGGTCAGGGGCGCGCAGTTGGGCGGTCAGCGGCGCGAACGGGGACGCGAACGGCAGGTTGGTGAGGAACTCGTCGATGCCGTCGACCGCCAGCGCGCGGTCGATGTGCGGCGGGATCCCGAGTGCGATCTCCGCGTCGGCCCGGTGGACGAGGGTCTCGAAGAGCATGCGCCGGACCCAGAACCGGGCGTGCTGGTCGACTCCCCAGGCCCACATCGGCGCCTCCAGGTCGGTGGCGGCGAACACCTCGGCGGCCTCCGCGGCGCTCGCGGCCAGCCAGTCCGGGAGGCCGTCGCGGTCCTGCGGCAGGCGCAGGTCCACCTCGCGGCTGGTCGGCGGCTGCTGGATGCGCCGGCGGAGCAGCTCGGTGAACCAGCGGTGCACGCTGCCGACGTGCTGGGTGAGGTCCGCGAGGGTCCAGCCGGGGCAGGTCGGCACCGGGGTGGAGAGGTCCGCAGCCTTGACCGTGGCGACGAATCCGGCGGCCTCGGCGGCCACGGCCGCTCCGTGCTGGGCGGGGTTCATGGGTGGGCCCTTCGTCTGATGGTGCTGCCCGGGTGGAAAGGATGCTTAAGGATGTAGATGGTTGACACCCTGAAGTAATGGCGAAGGTAATTCGCGAGCCCTGCGGATGTCAATTTCCCGCCCCTCATCGGCCCGTACGCCGCCTGCTACAATGATCGCGTTCGCCTTCGGCACCCCAGCGGGTGTGTCCGGAGGCTTTTTTCATGCCTTCTTCCACTGCCGAACCCGCCACCCCGCCCACCACCCCACCCGCCACCGGATACCGCTCCTTGCTCCGCAACCGCGAGTTCGCCGGCCTGTACGCCGGCTTCACGCTGACCGTCGCCGCGAGCACCCTGTCGGGCTTTGCGCTCGGCACGCTGGTCGATCAGCAGACCGCATCACCCTTCCTGACCGCCGTGAGCATGCACGGCGCCACCTTCGCGACGGTGCTCGGCGCCCTGACGCTCATGTCGGTCGCCGACGGGAACCGCCCCCGCCGGACCCTGGTCGCCCTCCAGGGCGCCTCGCTGGTGGGCGTTGCCGCGCAAGCGGTTCCGGGGTTGCCGCTGGCCGCCCGGTTCGGCCTTCTCCTGGTGCTGGGCTTCTTCCAATCCCTGGGCACCGGAACCCGGATGGGACTGATCGCCGAAGTGGTGCCGGCCTCCACCTACGCACTGGCACGTTCGCTGATGAACATCACCTCGGGCGGTACGGCCATCCTCGGCTACGCCGTCGGCGCCGTACTGCTGCGCCACCTCAGCCCGGGGGAGGTCTTCGTCATCGCCGCCGCCCTGACCGGACTCGGCCTCGGCGTCGTGGCCGCGACGATCAGGGAACGCTCCATCCGGCTGGCCCGCCGGCCCGGACTGCGCCAGACCTGGACGACGAACATCGCGCTCTTCTCCCGGAAGCGCCAGCGGGTGCTCCTGCTGAACCTGTGGGTGCCCAACGGGCTGATCGTCGGCTGTGAGGCCCTGTTCATCTCCTACGCGCCCGGGCACGCGGGCGCCTTCCTGGCCGCAGGATCGGCCGGCATGCTGCTCGGAGACCTGGCGGTCGGACGACTGCTCACCGCAGCCCGGCGGCACCGCTGCGCTTTCGCCTTGCGGCTGCTGCTCGCCACCCCGTACCTGCTCTTCGCCTTCCATCCGCCCGTGCCGGTGGTGATGGCGGCGGTGTTCTTCTCCGGCGCCGGGTTCGCCGCGACCCTGCCGCTTCAGGAGCAGCTTCTCGCGCTGACTCCCGATCCGGTCCGCGGCCAGGTCCAGGGTGTCGAATCCGCCGGCCGGATGACGTGGCAGGGCATCGGAGCCGCCATCGGTGGCGGCGTCGCCACGTACCTCACCCCCGGCGCCGCGATCGCTGCTCTGGCGGCGGTCTCCGTTGCCATCACCCTCGCTTCCCGGGCCTGTTCCGGGCTCGGTCCGGACCGGCCGCCGGCCGTCGACGCTCAGTAGCGAAGCCGGCGCCGTCGGCCACGAAAGCGAGTGTTCTGAACTCCTGCCGGATATCCGACGTTTCCTGTGTAGGGAGCTTCCCTGACGCGATCGAACCGATAGGGGATCCACTGTGATACGTCCGGTTGTCGTCCAGCGTGGTCGGAGCGCGATCGAGGCGAGCGCCACACCGGTCTTGCCCGGGCTGTCCGCGCCGGCGTGCCGGAACGCCGACCCGGCCCTGTTCTTCCCGGCGTACGGCGTGCCGTTGAGCGAGCCTCAGATCACGGCCGCCAAGGAGTTGTGCGCCGGCTGCCCGGTCCGCGAGGAGTGCCTTGCCATAGCCGTCCGTTCGGACGAGAGCGACGGCATCTGGGGCGGCACCACGCCGCTCGAGCGGCGCCGGATGAGGGTGCAGCTGGCGCGCATGGATCAGGGTGCGGAGCTGGCCCGGGCCGTGGTGTCGGGGGAGGAGCCGGAGGTGGTCCAAGCCCTGCGGCCCGCCGTGGTGCACAGCCTGTTCCGCATGGGCTGGAACGCCGAACGGATCGGCGACGCACTGAAGTTGACATCCAGTCAAGTCCAAACGGCACGGGGGATGGCGGCGAGGGCGCAGGCGTTTCTCGCCTTCATGGAGCGGCACTGTCCCAAGGGCAGGACCTGATCGGCGCCCGGTCGGCGAAGATCGCGCCGACGTCGGGCGCCGCCCATCCATCGGGTCAGTCCCGGACGATCGTCCAGGGGCGCATCAGGTCGTCGTCCTCGTGTTCGAGGATGTGGCAGTGGTGGACGTACTCCGCGGGGAATTCGGTGCCGCTTCCCGGAATCGACGCGATCGTGTCCGTCGGCGGGTCGAATTCCCGGATGATGATCCTGGTCACCGTCTCCGGATAGGACTTGACCGTGTCCTTGTTGGACTGCGCCTCGTCCGGGTCCGGCGGAATCGGAGGCCCGGTGAGGTAGTTCGCCAACACCGGCCTGTCCTCCGGCTTGCGGCCGCCGTCAATCCACTTCTCGTACTGCTCCTGGTATGCGGTCGCGTCGATCGGCTGCCTGTTCAGCACCTGGAAGTTGACGAGGTGGACATGCATCGGGTGGGCGTCGTGGTTGGGATTGATGTACTCCCAGATCTCGGTCGAGCCCGCCTTGATGAAATCCTCTGACGGTTCCATGAACGGCACCGCGTTGAAGGTCATGGTGCCGAAGAGCTTGTGCTGGTACAGCACCCATTCCCGCCGGCGGGTGTGCGGTTTCGGCCTGATGGGTTCGACCGCCGGTAGTCCGAGTTCCTTGGGCGGGGTCGTCTTGTCCCCGCCCCCGGACAAGGGCTCGGTGACCTTGAACCGCATGATTCCCGAGATTTCCGGTCCGTCGCCACCCGGGAAGTGGACCGGCGCGTTGTAGTTCGTCAACGTGACGTCCGTACCCATGGGCACCTTGCTGAAGTCGACGATCAGGTCGTACCGCTCGGCAGGCCCGATCAGGAAGTTCAGCATCTGCAGTGGAGCGCGGAAGCCGCCGTCGGTACCGATCAGCCAGAACGGCAGTGTGGGCTGGGGCAGCACGTCCGTGGGAACGGTGAAGTTCAGGCGCCAGAAACGTTCGTTGGAAGCGTTGAGAATGCGCAGCCGGTAGCGGCGCCGCTCCACGGCCAGGTACGGATACGCCTTTCCGTTGACGACCGGGGTGTCCTCGCCCTGCTGGAGGGTCATGGTGTAGGCGAGCGAACCGTCCGCGTTGAAGGTCCGGTCCTGGAGGATGAGGGGTACTTCGAATTCGCCTTGCGGCAGCCCGAACCGCTCGTCCGCCGGGTCACGGACGAGGTAGAGACCGGCAAGGCCCGCATAGACGTTGACGCTGGTCATCCCCATGCCGTGGTCGTGGTACCACAGCATGCTCGATTCTTCGTGGTTGGTGTAGGCGCAGATCGCTTCGTTGGGCTTGACCCGCTTCGGGTCCAGGGTGGTGTAGGCCTCGGCGTGGATGCCGTCCGGGCTGAACGAATGCAGCGGCATGCCGTCGGACTGCGGCGCCGTGAAACCGCCGTGCTGGTGTACGACGTTCCACACGTTGACATTCCGCGGGAAAGGCATGTGGGGCTTGTAGGGAGGCGGGGGGATCGGGGTGAGCTGGGGATTCCCGTTGCGGATACCGTCGATCACGAACTGGAACAGATGCGTGGTCGGGAGCTTGTTGCGGTACTTGACGACCGTTGGGTGGTTTTTGTTCACGCTGATGGTCGGCCCGAGATACCCCATGCCGATGGCCTTGCGGGGATCGTGCGGGTTCGTGGCCCAGTAACCCCACACCGTCGCCGGCCCGAGATCACGGTGGAAGCGCCACGAGCCCTGGCGCATCGTGATCTCGTAGTAGTCGGCGCCCGGATAGACGGACGGATCCGGGACGGCTGTCAGTGGCGTGGGCAGCGGGTCGACGTACTTCGCCAGCGGAGGGGTTTTGGGGATCACGGTGTCCGCGGACCCGTGACCGTGGCCGTCCGATGCACTCGCCGGAGTACCCAGAACACCCCGCGAAAGCGTGACCGCACCCCCCATGGCGCCGGCCATGAGGAATCTTCTTCGCCCGACCATCGACTCCAGCCTTCCCTCGCCTCACGTGACGCTCAAGGGATACCGAGCGGGTACGGGGCACTGCTTCAGCACGCCGCTCCGGCACGGGAAAGCCACTCATTGAGGCGATTTGGCAGAAATTCGGCAGTCCCCGGTGATCCGTGCATCGGCGCCCACGAGTGGGCCCATTCCCGAGACGTCGTACCGCCGCAGCTCCACGGGAATCTCCCGAACACGCGCCACCGCCTGCTTCGCCGGAGCCCTGATCGGCCTGATGGGGTCCACCTGTTCCGCTCACGCCGCGACGCCGTCGGCGGCCCCCGTCGCCATTCGTGCTTGCGCCAACATGTACACGGGGACGGTGCGGATCCTCACCGAGTTCGACGGTGAATGCCACCTCTTCGAGACGCCGCTCGAATGGAACGAGGAAGGCCCGCCCCGTCCGACGTGGTCCGGGTGTGGCGCGAGGGGGTCGGTCAGTACGGCTTCACGTTCAACCACGGCATCGCGTTCTGTTCGCGCAACGCCACCTTCTTCCGGACGCCCCGTCACTTCACCACGAGCGACGGCGTGGACGGTGACATGGGAATCCAGAGCTACGACCTACAGGGCACGCCGGTGGACAGCTCGTTCGCGCTGACCGTGACCTGCTGACATCGGAATCAGCGGTTCGGCCGGTTGACGGCGTGGGAGTGGGCATGGGCATGGGCGCGGCCGCGGGGGTGGGCGTCGGCGAAGTCCCAGACCACCGGGAGGAGCTGCTCGGGGGTCTCGATCTGGGGCATGTGCCCGGTGCCGCGGAGGAGGTCGAACCGGGCCCGGGGGATCGCCGCCGCGTACGCACGCCCGTACGCGCAGTCCACGACCTGATCGCTCTCGCCCCAGGCGACGAGCGCCGGGTGCGCGATTTCGGCGAGGCGTTCGCGGAGGGTGGGGTCGGCCATGGCGTGCGGCCCGGAGTAGACCTCCAAGGCGGCGCGATTGGCGGCCATCACCGTACGGGCGGCCTCGGGAAGGGCGGTGAAGTCGACGGCGAACTTCGCGGGGTCGTGGAAGGCGAGCCGCGACAGCTCGGCGGGGGTGAGCGAGGAGGCGTCGGCGACGGGGTGTCCCGGGACGTCGATGCCGACGGCGTTGACGAGGATCACGCCGCTGATGCGGTCGTTGCCGAGCAGGGCCAGCTCGGCGGCGATCCAGCCGCCTATGGAGTTGCCGACGACGGTGACGTCCGTGAGGCCGAGCTCGTCGAGCAGCCGCGCGTAGACACGGGCGAGGGTGGGGACGTCGGCCAGCCACGCGGGCCGGGCGGTGCCGCCGAACCCGGGGTGGAGCGGGGTGAACACCCTGGCCGGGCGCTGTCCGGCGAGCAGCCCCGCGAACGGGGTGACCGTCTGCGGTCCGGCGCCGCCGTGCAGGAGGAGGAAGGAGCGGCTCTGTTCGCTGTGGCCGCCCTGTTCGTCGACGGTGACGTCAAGGGTGACGTCCAAGGCCCCGGAGGGGAGGGAGAGGGTGTGGGTGGCGGTGGTCATGCGGTGTCCTTCGCTGTCAGGGGGGTGGCGGTGTCGGCCCATCGGGGGCCTGGAGGAGGGCGGTCAGGCGAAGTCGGTCGCGGGAACCGTGGCGTAGCGGCCCATGACCCTGGCGGTCGACTCGGGGGTCATCTCCTCGCCGGCGGCGATCATGTCCCGCAGGTCGCGGAAGTACTGCACGTACAGGTCGGGCGTGAAGGTGTTGACCATCACCGCCGGTTCGTCGCCGAGGTTGGCGAAGGTGTGCGGGGCGCCGGGCGGGATCATCGCGAGCGAGCCGGCCGGGGCCACATGCGTGGTGTCCCCGACGGTGAAGTGCACGGTGCCGGAGACGACGTAGAAGCCCTCGTCGTGTTGTGCGTGACGGTGCTGCGGAGGCCCTTCGGTGTGCGGGGCGAGCGTGATCTCGCCGATCCCGAGCCGGTGTCCGGTCGTGCTCCCGTCTTCGAGGATGCGCATCCGGGCCCGGCCCAGGCTGATCGTTTCGCCGCCGTCCGGACCGACCACGGAAACCTCGGGCATGGCCGCCCCCTTTCGTGAGAGTTCGCTCTCATGAGATTAGGGGGGTGGCTCTCGTTATGCAAGTGGACTCTCATAACGAGAGCCGGTGATGGTAAAGTGAAGCCGAAGGGGCGAGAGCGAGCCGACGAGGGCAAGAGGTGCAAGAGCTCGCGGGACGAGGACGGGACGGACGTACGGATGGCGATGGCAGAGACGGACTCCGGGCGCACCAACCAGAAGAAGCGCACGCGTACGGCGATCGTCGAGGCCGCCCGCGAGCTCATCGCCACCGGCGGCGAGGTGACCATGCCCGCGATCGCCCGCGCCGCACTGGTCTCCGACGCCACTGCCTACCGGTACTTCCCCGACCTCCCGTCGCTGGTCGGCGAGGCACTGGCCGGCGTCTGGCCCGCACCCGCCGATGCGCTCCGACCGGTCGAGGGCTCCCGGGACCCCGTCGAACGCGTCGCCTTCGCCTGCGAATTCCTGCTGCGCGGTGTCGTCGCCCGCCAGGGGGCGGTGCGCGCGATGATCGCCGCCACCATCACCCGCCCGGAGGCGGCGTCCGGGAGGCCCGGCATCCGCTTCGGCCTCATCGACGAGGCGCTCCTTCCGCTCCAGGACACCTTGGGAGTGGCGGATCCGGAGGCCTTCGCCCAGCTCAAGCGCGACCTCGCCGTGGTCGTCAGCGCGGAAGCCCTGTTCAGCCTCACCGACCTGTGCGGACTCGCCCCCGACGCGGCCATCGCCAGCGCCACCCGTACGGCGAGGACGCTGACGGGGGCGGCGGTCCGCGCGGCCGCACGGGAGTAGCGCCTTCGCGGCAGTGGCGTCCGGCGACGTCCGGTGGCGTGCGGCGCCGTACCGTGCCACGGGGGGCCGTACGGGAAGCCGATCGGCCCCTCGGAACGTGTCGCCGCGCCCGCCAAGGGCCCCGGCATGGAACCGTTTCCGCATGACCGAAGGATCGACACCTCATCTCTCCGCGGCGCGGATCACCGTACTCGGCGTCCAGCCCGGCAACCCGCCCTTTCGCATCGTGGAGGTCGACGGAGAGTTCGTCGGCAGGGCGATGTCGATGACGGACGTGCTGCTGGTCGCCGCGGAGGCGGGAATCCCGATCCACGACCTCGACGACCTGGACGAGGTCCGGTGGGTCGGGGGCGGCAAATTCGTCTGGACCCCGCACTAGGCCGGGGTGTCCTGCGGACTGCTGACCGCCCCGCCGGCGGCGCCCGGTCAGGCGTCCGCGGGCGGCCGGCGGTCGGTGGGGGTGACCGGGGTGCGGACCGGCGTGCCGGTGCGGCGGGCGCCGGACCAGGGAGCCGGGACGGCGTCGATGTCCCGGGCCAGACGGTGGGCGATGGCCTCGTAGTTGACCCGCCAGCCGCGGAAGTGCGGCCAGGCCTGCTCCGGCGTGCGCTCCATGCGGTACCCCTGCTGGGACATCCGCGCCACGCCCTGGAGGAAGTCCTCGTACGTGAGCAGCAGCGGGTCCTCCGGATGCGGATCGTGGTTGTAGCTGACGCCGCGGATGTCGGCGAGGTCGCGCAGGCACACGAAGCCCGCGCGCAGGGCCATCCGTACGGCGTACTGCGGCTGGGAGGGGTTGAACGCCAGCCGCAGCGCCGCCGCGTCCATCACCGCCACCAGGGCCACGAGCCAGTTCCGGTTCGGCTTGGGCGAGCGGAATTGGACGAGGATCGGGTAGGTGGTGTGGCTCTCGCTCACCGCGGCGCTCCACCGCTCCCAGTTGCGGAACAGCTCGTCGAGCCCGTCCAGCAGCTCCGCCTGCGCGTAGCGGGCCAGGATCTCCGGCCCCCAGGGCGGGACACCGGCCCGCGCCTCCAGCAGGGTCACCTCGATCTCCCGGCTCTGGTACGCCCCGTACAGCGCGGGCAGGTACCCGACCTGGAGGCCGATGGTCACGGGGCCGGTGGCCGCCGCGCAGAAGTCGATGGCGTTCAGGCTCTCGCGGTTGCTGCTGGCGAACCCGAGCGTGAGCAGCGAGGAACCGGCCTCCACCAGCGCCTTGCGCAACGGCAGACCGCTTACGGAGGCCTCCAGGAGGCCGTAGCCGAGCAGGAACAGCAGGAGCCAGCCGATCAGTACGGCCACCAGGGTCAGCGGCGCCATCGGCGCCAGCACCCGGTCCTTGCCCTCGGGAGTGGAGCGGGTGTCGGCGGCGAGCTGGAAGGGCCGGCGGACGGCGTCGTGGACGAACCGGGTGAACCGGGACCGGCTCGGCCGCGGGACGACGAGGTTGCTCACGACGGAGGAGAAGCCCGACAACACGAGGGCGGCCCCGAGCACGCCCATCAGCACACGCAACAAGCCCCGCTCCCTTCGCGCCCGCGACGGCCCAGGCACCCAGCGGATCCCACAGGACGGTCGGAGACCAGGCGGCTCGCCCACCCGGCACCCCGAACGGCCGCGCGGGCGGCCGGGGCGCGGCCGGGGGCGCGGCCGGGGGCCACGAACGCTTGACGCTTGACCCTCACACGGTGTGAGGCGATGGGGTGGTCCCCACGTTCGAAGAAGGGATGCGTCGTGCTCGACTACGTGGGCTCCGGCCCGTACTGCTACACCAACTCCCTCGCGATGGTGCTCGGGCCGGACGCGCCCGCGCCCGCCGTGATCGAGACGCTGACGGGCTCGCCGTTCGGCATGCAGTTCATCGCGGGCGCGCTGCCGTTGTTCGACCCCTACGGCTGGCATCCGGAGACCGGGCTCGATTCCGCGATCGGGCTCCTGGGATGGCGGTGCGAGCGCAGCGACGGCGGAACGCCCGGTGAGGCGCTGGCGCGGCTGCGCGCTGCCTGCGCGCGGGGCCCGGTGCTCGTCGGGCCCGTGGACATGGGCCTGTTGCTCTACCAGCCGGGTACCCCGAGCGCCGACGGCGGCGACCACTACGTCGTGGTCCTGACCGCGGACGAGGAACGGGTCCGGCTCCACGACCCGCACGGGCACCCGTACGCCACCCTGCCCACCGGGGCGTTCCTCGCCGCCTGGGAGGCCGAGTCGGTCTCGTACACCGATGCGCCGTACGTGCTGCGCACCGGGTTCGTGCGCGAGCGCCTGGTCGACGGGGCGGAGGCGCTGCGGCGGTCGCTGCCAGGGGCGGTGCGGTGGCTGGCCGGCCGCGACGACCTGCCGATGCCGCCCGGCTCGGTGGGCGGCGCCGCGGCGGTGGAGGAGCTGGCCGCCCGGCTGTCGCGGGGCCTGGAGCCCGGCATCCGGACCCTGCTCACGGTGTTCGGCGTCCGTGTCGGCGCCCGCCGCCTGGGCGACGCGGCGGCCTGCCTGGCCGCTTTGGGGCTGGGCGAAGCCGCAGCCATTGCGACGGAACAGGCAGAGACCGTGGGTGAGTTGCAGTTCCTGCTGGTCGCCGGCGATGACGCGGGAGCCGCCGCGGTCCTGCGGCGCCTCGCGCCCACGTACGAACGCCTCCGCGCGGCCCTGAGCGCCCGTACGGCCCTGGACGCGTCGGGCGCCGTACGGTGAATCGGGGACGAGGGCCACGGCCGGGCGGGAGACTGGCCGGGATGCCGGACGGCGGACGGCGGAGGGCGGACGTCGGACTTCGGACGGCGGGATGCGGCAGACACGGGCGTGGAGGCGGTGGAGCGATGGGCGGCGCGCGGTATGTCGCGGACCTGATCAGTGCGTTCGAGCAGAACGCGGGGCGGCCCGCGATCGGGGCCGGGTCCGTCGTCATGGGGTTCTCCGAGGTCCTGGCCGATACGTACCGGCTGGCCGGCGTCCTCGGGGAGCTGGGGGTGCGGCGCGGGACGGGTCTGGCCTGCGTCACGGACGGCAACCGGCCCGAGGCGCTGCTGGTGCGGCTGGCCGCGCACGTACTGGGCGCACGGCTGACCCAGGTGGTCGTCGGCCCGGCCACCCACGGCCTGGACTTCATGCTGCGCGACTGCGCACCGGTACTGGTGGTGAACGACACCCCCGTGCCGGACACGGGGGTTCCGTGCATCGGTCCGGCGGAGTTGATGCGGCTCGCCCGCACCCGGGAAGGCCGTCCGGTGCCCGTGCAGGCACGTGAGGACGACGTGGCGCGTGTGACGTACACCGGCGGTACGACGGGCAGGCCCAAGGGGGTGGCCTCGACGTTCGGCGCGATGGCGGGCCGGACCGATACGCGAGCCAAGGGACGCGAGGGACGCGAGGGACGCAAGGGAGGCGGGCCCCGCGAGTCGGTCTACCTGTCGGTCACCTCGCTCGCGCAGCGTTCCGGGGGCCGGTGCCTGGAGCATCTGCGCGAGGGAGGACGGGTGGAGATCCTCGGCCCCTTCGACACGGGGGAGTTCGCCGCCGCCTGCCGGCGCCTGGCGCCCGTGTCCACGTACCTGACGCCCTCGATGGTGTACCGGCTGCTGGACGACCCGGCGACCGCCGGCGGCGTACCGGGTCTGGTCCAGGTGTCGTACGGCAACTCTCCCATCCATCCGGAGCGGCTGCGGCAGGCGCTGACGCGCTGGGGTGCGCGGCCGAGGTGGCGGCAGGGCTACGGGATGAACGAGGCCGGCGTGATCTGCAGGCTGTCGGCGGCCGATCACGACGCGGGGGTGACCGACCGGCCGTACCTCCTGGCGTCCGTCGGCCGCCCCGCGCCCGGTGTGGACGTACAGGTGCGCGATGAGGACGGGGCGGAGTCGGAGCGGGGGCGTACGGGGGAGGTGTGGGTGCGGTCCGCGATGGTGATGGCCGGCTACTGGAACCAGCCCGACCTGACGGCCGAGGTGATGCGGGGCGGATGGCTCAGGACCGGGGACCTCGGCCACTTCGACGCGGACGGGTACCTCTACCTCGACGACCGTGTGAAGGACGTGGTGATGGTGGACGGTGTCAACATCTACTGCGGTCCGGTCGAGGCGGCCCTGACCCGGCACCCCGGGGTGGCCGAGGCCGCGGTGGTGGGCAGGGCCGGTGATCGCACCGGCGAGGAGGTGTGCGCCTTCCTCGTGCCCGCGCCGGGTCACTCTCCCACCCGTGCGGCGGCCGCGGAGGCGTGCCGGCTGGTGGCCGAGGCGCTGGCTCCGGCCCACCGCCCGACCACCGTCTTCTGGGTGGAGGCCCTTCCACTGACCGACCGCGGAAAGCCGGACAAGCGGTTGCTGCGGGAGCGGGCTGCCGGATCGGCAGGGTCCGCGGCGCGGCCGTGACGGGGTGGTGCAGCTCTTCGCCGCCGACCACCAGGAGGTGACCTCCGCGAGCTGTGGCGGCAAGCCCCTGGAGGCCGAGCTGCGGCACAGCTGAGACCCACTGCGGGAAAGGCCCCGCCCGAGGTGGCGCTCGGGATGCGGATCCCGGCGGATGTCGGGATGCTGGATGCGCCAGCATCTCCAAGGAGGCCGTGATGTCGATGCTTGACAAGCTCAAGGGCCTGATCAAGGGCCATGAGGACACAGCCCGACAAGGGGTTGACAAGGCCGGCGACGCAGTCGACGCGAAAACCGGCAACAAGTACCAGAGCCAGGTCGACATGGCCCAGCAGAAGATCAACGAGCAGCTGGGAACCGACAAGCCTCCTCAGGACCGCCCCCCGCAGCCTTAGCCCGGGTCGGCCGTACTCCCCCTCCCGAGCCGGAACCTCAGCTGCCGGTCAGCGTGCGGTCCAGGAGGGGGAGCAGGCGGTCCCAGTGGCGTTGCAGTGCCGAGGGGTTGAAGGCGTCGGTGTCGGACATGGTGAAGCCGTGGACGGTGCCGGGGTAGACCTCGCAGGTGTAGTCGACGCCCGCGGCGTCGAGGGCCTGGCTCAGCTCACTGATCGCCTCAGGCGACATGTCGGTCTCGGCAAGCCCGAGGTGGACTTCGGCGGTGAGCTTGGCGACGAGGCGGTGCGGGCTGTCGGGCGTGTCCTTGACCAGGGGGGCGGGGTGGAATCCGGCGACGGCGGCCACCCGGTCGGGGTGGGCCGCTGCCGTGCGCATCGCCAGTACGGCGCCCATGCAGTAGCCGATCGTCGCGACCGGTCCGGTGCTGACCTCGGGCTGGGCTGTGAGGAACCTGATGTAGGCGTCGGCGTCGCGCAGGGCGCGTTCGGTGGTGTGTGCCTCGACCAAGGGCATCAGCCGGCCGAAGATCGCGGGCCGGTCCTCCGCCGTGATGTGCCCGGGAAGTTCGACCACCGGCGTCGGGCCTTGCCGGTAGTAGACGTTGGGGACGAGTACGTAGTACCCGTGCCCGGCCAGTTCGCGGGCCATCTCCTCCAGCACGGGCCGCACTCCGAAGGCGTCCATGTACAGCAGCACCCCCGGGTGCCGCTCGCCACCGTCCGGGAAGGCGGCGAAGGCATCGGCCTGGCCGTCCGCGGTGGGAATCTGTAACGTCTTGGTGGGCATTGTGGATCTTCCTTCCTTGGATTGATGCCAGTAGATCACCGGGCGCGGCGCCACGGCCGGCTATTCGCCGCTTCGCCGCCATGGGAGGGCGGAGGGATATGCGGGTGGGCGGAAGCGCGGGCGCGGCCGGTCGGGCAGTCGAGATGACCCGGGTGGGCGCCCGGTGGCGGGTTACCCGCCCGTGGCCTCCGTACTTGCGCCCTTTCGTGCACAGCTATGCCGGCTACTGGGAGGCGGCGGCCGCGCCCTATCGCGTGCGGTTGGTCCCCACGGGCCGAGCGGTCGTCGTGATCAATCTGGGGGAGCCGTTCACCCAGGTACGCCGACTGGGAGACGTGGGAGACGACCGGAGCCCGCACGGTCAGGTGACCGGCTCGCTGGTCGCGGGTCTGGAGGACGGACCCCGGGTGTGTGACCATCCCGGCGGCCAGGAGGCGATCCGGCTCGAGTTGACCCCGCTGGGCGCATACCGGCTGTTCGCCGTGCCGATGAGCGAGTTGACCAACACGGTGGTCGGGCTGTGCGACGTCCTCGGACCCGAGGCCGGAGTGCTGGCGGAGCAACTGGCCGCCACCACCGACTGGGGAGCCCGGTTCGACCTGCTGGACATCGCGTTGTCGACCCGGATCGAGCGCGGCCCGGATCCCGCACCCGAGGTGAGCCACGCCTGGCGACTCCTGTCCCGCGCCGGCGGGGCGATCCCGGTCGGCCGCATCGCGGCCGAAGTGGGCTGGAGCCAGGGCCACTTGGTCCGCCGGTTCACCGAACAGGTAGGCCTGACGCCCAAGACGTCCGCCCGCGTGCTGCGCTTCCACCGGGCCGCGGGGCTGCTGACTCGCGAGGGCGCGAATCTGACCGAAGTGTCCGCTGCCTGTGGCTTCTATGACCAGGCACACCTCAACCGGGAGTTCCGCGCCCTGGCCGAGACCACTCCCGGCCAGATGGCCGCAGCCCGCGTGACGGAGGGAGCGCTCGCCCTGTGAGGGGCGAGGTCAAATTTGTCCAAGCCAGGCCGTGTGCGCGTCGATAGCGTCTCCGTTCGTAGTTGATCAGGCACCCGAGCACGGGGGACGCCGAGGGCGGACCGGGCGACGGTGAACCTGGCCCAGAGGAGGAGTACTCGATGGAAGACCTGCTGCGCATCCTCGTGGCCGGCGCGCTCTCAGGCGGCTTGATCGGTTTGGCGGGGGCTCTCGGCCGTAACCGCCGCAGGCGTCGGGAGGGCGGTGGATCCGACCCCCGCTGATACCGGACGGGCGGGCGGGCATGCGGGCGGGCAGGCGGGCGGGCAGGCGGGCGGCGCGCGCGACGAGAGCCCGCGACGGGTTGAAGTGAGCTGACGAGGGCGGACCTCAGCGGGATGTCAGGACACGATCAAGAGCAGCCCAGCCCGCACGTCCCCATGTCGGCCGGCCACCGGGGAGGCCGCGTTCCCAGGCCCGGCCGATACCGATGAGGGAAATGCTGCGCAGGACGGCCCATCCTCGTGCGCGCCGGATCAACGCCTCGTCCGCGCCTCCGTACGCGCTGAAGAATCGTGCGGCCGCGCCCGCGGGAAGGAGCAGCCATGCGGCCGCGAGGTCCGTCGCCGGGTCTCCGGCGGTCATGTCGCCGAAGTCGATCACGCCGGAGATCGTGCCGGCCGAGACGAGGACGTTGGCCGGGTGAAGGTCCCCGTGGAGCCACACCGGCGGCTCCTCCCAGTCCGGAGCCGAGACGGCATCGTCCCAGGCCGCTCGGACGTCGCCGGCCACGGGGGTGTCGGCGACGTCTTGCACTTTGCGCTCGAACTCGTGCGAAACGTCTTTGAGTGGAACGCCTCGATTCGGATGGGCGGGAGCCTCGGCAGGAGCGCCTCGGTGGAGCGCTCCGAGGAAGCCGGCCAGACGGTCGGCTGCCTCGGGGGCGCGCGTGATCGACGCGCGGTCCCCGGGCTCCCCGGGAACCCAGGTCACGATGGTCCACGGACTCGGGAAGTGCGGGGACGGTTCGCCGATACGCACGGGGGTCGGCACCGGGAGCGGCAGCTGCGGAGCCAGGACGGGCAGCCACCGCTGCTCGTTGCGCAGGAGGGACGGGGCGCGCGGCGTGCGCGGCAGGCGCACCGCCAACTCATCTCCCAGGCGCCACAGTTGGTTGTCCCAGCCGGCGTCCACCGGTCGCAGGACCAGCCCCGCAAGGTCCGGGTGCTGCTCCCGCAGCAGCGATCGCACCAACTGCTCATCGATGTCGACGTCGGCCATGGCCATGTGTGGTGTCCTTCGGCAGCGTCGGTGCTTGTCGTACATGCCGTGCAGGTCGACTATGCAGTACATGCCCGTGTGTCCGGCGGTCAGTGGCCGGAGTCGGCTGAGAGCTGCTGCATGAGACTCGTCATGTCGGGGGCGACCCACTCCTCGGCGATCTTGTCGCCTTCCAGTCGGTAGACCTCGATGCTGCGGAAGCTCACGGGCCGTTGCGTCGCCCGGATCCCTTGGAAGGCGCCCCGGTGCGTGCCGCGGAAGCGGACGCGCACCGCGACCTTGTCGTCGATGCCGAACATGTCCTCGACCTGGATCTGCAGGTCGGGGAAGCCCTCGAGCATGGCCTGGGCTCCCAGCTTCCAGACCTCCCGCCCGTACAGGGGGTCCGGTATGCCGGGGACGTTGGCGATGAAGTTCTCCGTCAGCATCTCGGCGCTCGCGTCGAGATCGCCGCTCTGCAGCGTCTCGTAGGCGGTGCGTACCAAGGCCAGGTTCTTCTCCGGGGTCGTGCTCATGGACGTGTCCCTCTCCTTCGGGCGATCGAGCCGTACGCGATCGACGGGAGAGGAGCGCCGCACCGCCGGCGACGGGCCCGACGGGCCACCTGTCGGGAAAGTCCGGCGGTGCGGCGCCCGCTCCGGATCGCGTGCCCTCAGTAGAAACCGTGCCGTCGCGGCAAGGTCAAACAGGCGTCAGTGGCGGTACGTGAGAAGTCCTGCCGGCCTACTGGACGGGAGAGGGCCATCCTGCGCCGTGGCGAGCCATTCGGGGCGGTCGAGGAACGCGAGCACCGCCCGCTTCTCGGGGAGGTGGATCTCCGGCAAGTCGATCTCGGGGAGCGTGATCTCGCCCTGCCTGACGAAGCCGATACGGCCCAGCAGGGCGATGGCCTTCTCGTTGCGCGCGTCGGGCTCGCCCACCGCGCGCCGCACGGCCGGGTCGCGGAACGCGAAGCGGATGAGCGAGCCGATGAGGGTACGGCTGAAGCCGGGGCGGGGCCGGCCGGCGATCGGCGCCAGCATGAGGTGGACGCCGATGTCGCCCTCCCGTACCTCGTAGCACTCGCTGACCCGGTCCTCCTCCGGCCGGTAGGTCTGGAAGAGCGCCACGGGCTCGTCGTCCAGCCGGACCATGTACGCGTGATGGGTGTCTCGGCGGTCCACGTCCTCGTAGATCTCCTGCACCAGCTCCCGACTGGCTTCGTTCATGCCCCAGAATTCGGCGCGCTCCTCGACGACCCAGGCGTGCAACACGGCGGAGTCCGGCGCGGGGTCGACGGGAGTGAAGCGGACGGTGCCGAAGTCTTCGACGGTCTCGGTGTAGACGTCGGCGCGCGGGGTGGCGAGGACAGCGGACTCGGGTCTCATGCGGTCTCGGTTCCTTCGTGACGGTGGGGCCGGCCGGCGATGAGCACACCGGCCCGCAAGCAAACTTGTTAGGTTAGGCTGGCCTAAGTGTAGGGGTTCGTTGGCGTGATTCGAGCGCAGGGCGGGCGTCGCCTGCGGGCAGCCGTACGTGTGCAACGAGAGCGGGGTCGGCCGCTCGGCCATCCGCCCGCCCGTGACGACGAGCTCCTGCCGCTCAAGCCACCGTCTTGTCCTGCTGTCGTCGCACCATCTCGGAGATCCAGACGGGCGCGAAAGGAGACGTGCAACCCGGGGGAGTCGGGTAGTCCTTGAGTACCTCCAGACGCTCACCGATGGCGATCGCGCGGGCGCGGTGCTCTGCGTGTTCGATCCCGATCCGTGCCAGGCAGTGGTTCATCGCCCACTGCAGGCGGTCCGGGGCGTCCTTCATCTCCGCCTCGATGACGTCGAGCAGTCCTGCGAGGTCGAGGCCCTCGGGCTTCTTCGCCACGCGTTCGGTGGTCAGCGCCCAGCCGGCGCTCGCGACCACCGGATCCGGATCTGCCGACCAGGCGGGCCGCAGCTCTTCCGCGTGCGGGCTCTTCTTCACCACGTAGTTCACGAGCCAGTCGTGCACCTTGGGCGTCCGCGCCTCGCGCAGCATGACGTCCAATTCGTCACGATCGAACGCCTTCGGGCGGCAGATCAGGATCGCCACCAGTCTCGCCGCGGTGTCATCCGTTTTCCAGAGCCGGCGCGCGAGCTCCTGCTGCGTCTTCAGCCGCTTTGCGAGGGCGCGCAGCTTGCCGAGGTTCACGCCGTGATCGTCACCGTGCCTCTCGTTCACCGCGCGTGTTTTCGGGTCCTCGAGCGCGGCCAGCTCGGCCATGACCTCGGCCACCGTCGTCTCGGTCATCTCGGCCTCCTGTCCGTCGCGGGCGGGATCCAGCCTATGGCGGAATTCGGCCGGGACCCGGAAGCGGTCCGTGCGCCGTTCGGCTGCGCCTTGGCGTGCGTGGAGGTCTGCCGAGGCTCCGCGGCGTCCACGGGAAATGGCCGAACTCCTGCGGAATCCGACTGCCGTTCGTCTGGTGTATCCGCCACCGTCACGTCAGGCTCCCTCTCCAGTAGCCCCGACACGCTGTTCTGGGGGCGCTCCAGCACCCCTCGATGCAAAGCAGAGGTCACTCTCGCCATGGCAGAACTGAACCGTCGCCGCTTCCTCCAGCTCACCGGGGGCGCCGCCGCCCTGACCCTGCTCAACGAGAGCATCGCGCGCGCCGCCGCCATCCCCGCGCAGGGGACGACGGGGACGATCGCCGACGTCGAGCACATCGTGGTCCTGATGCAGGAGAATCGTTCCTTCGACCACTACTTCGGTGCGCTCCGCGGCATCCGTGGTTTCGGGGACCCGCGCCCGGTGACCCTGCCCAGCGGCAAGTCCGTCTGGCACCAGACCGACAACGCGGGCAAGGAGACGCTGCCGTTCCGGCCGCCGTCCGACGACCTGGGCATGGAGTACCTCCAGGGTCTCAACCACGACTGGGCGGGCGGCCAGAGCGCCTTCAACAAGGGCAAGTACGACAACTGGGTGCCCGCCAAGACGCCGGCCACCATGGCCCACCTGACGCGCGAGGACATCCCGTTCCACTACGCGCTCGCCGACGCGTTCACCATCTGCGACGCCTACCACTGCTCGTTCATCGGCTCGACCGACCCGAACCGCTACTACCTCTGGTCGGGCCACACCGGCAACGACGGCAAGGGCGGCGGCCCGGTCCTCAACAACGCCGAGGCCGGCTACGGCTGGACCACCTACCCCGAGCGCCTCGAGGCGGCCGGCATCTCCTGGAAGGTCTACCAGGACATCGGCAACGGACTCGATGCCGCCGGTTCCTGGGGCTGGATCGACGACGCCTTCCGCGGCAACTACGGCGACAACTCGCTCCTCTACTTCAACAACTACCGGGGCGCGCAGCCCGGCAACCCGCTGTACGAAAAGGCCCGCACCGGCACCGACGCCCGCACCGGTGAGGGTTACTTCGACAAGCTGCGCGCCGACGTGACCGCCGGCACCCTGCCCCAGGTCTCCTGGATCGCCGCTCCCGAGGCCTTCAGCGAGCACTCCAACTGGCCGGCCAACTTCGGCGCCTGGTACATCGCGCAGGTGCTGGACGCGCTGACCTCCAACCCCGACGTGTGGGCCCGTACCGCGCTGTTCATCACGTACGACGAGAACGACGGCTTCTTCGACCACGTCGTCCCGCCGTACGCCCCCGCCGACGCCAACCAGGGCCTGTCGACCGTCTCCACCACGCTGGACGTCTTCCCCGGCAAGGCCGGCTACGTCGCCGGCCCGTACGGTCTCGGCCCGCGCGTGCCGATGCTCGTCGTCTCGCCGTGGAGCACCGGCGGCTACTCCTGCTCCGAGACCTTCGACCACACGTCGGTCATCCGCTTCATGGAGAAGCGCTTCGGCGTGCAGGAGCCCAACATCTCGCCCTGGCGCCGCGCCGTCTGCGGTGACCTGACCTCCGCCTTCGACTTCGCGCGCACGGACACCAACACGGTCCGGCTGCCCGACACCGGCCCCTGGGAGCCGCAGGACCGCGAGCGCCACCCCAACTTCCTGGCCACGCCGCCGGCCGTGGGGACCATGCCGCGCCAGGAGAAGGGCCTGTGCAACACCCGTCCGCTGAAGTACGCCCCGTACGTGGACGGCGCCGCGCTCACCGGCGAGGGCAAGTTCCGGCTGACGTTCTGCGGCGGCCCGGACCTGGGTGCGCAGTTCTACATCACCTCCGCCAACCGGACCGACGCCCCCTGGACCTACACCACGGAGGCCGGCAAGTCGATCTCGGACACCTGGAACACCCGCTACTCGGCGGGCGTCACCGACCTGACCGTCCACGGCCCCAACGGCTTCCTGCGCGGCTTCCGCAACCCCGGTACCACCCCCGGCCCCGAGGTCACCGCCCGCCACAACGCCACCACGGGGAACCTGGACCTCACCCTCACCAACGCCGGGGCATCGACCGCGACGCTCACGGTGACCAACGCCTACGGCGGCGGACCGAAGCGGCTCACGGTCGCCAAGGGCGCCACCGTGACGTACAGCGTTCCCCTGCGGAGCACGCGACGCTGGTACGACGTGACGGTCACCGCGTCCGAAGCCCCGGACTTCGGCCGCCGCTTCGCCGGCAAGGTCGAGACCGGCGCGGCCGGCCTGTCGGACCCGGGCATCCTGACGAACCAGTCCTCCTGACCCGGGCGGCCCGCTCCGCGGAACCCTCCGCGGAGCGGGCCGGCCGCCCGTGGCGCGGCCCCGAGCACGGCCCCGACCGCCGCTCTTCTCGGGGAATCCACGTGCTCACGCCTCCCGGGCGGCCAGGGTCCGGGCGGCGGTCTTCTCCAGGTGCGCGGTGAACATCGCGGCCGGGTCCGCGACACCGAGCCGGTGCAGCGCGACCATCGCCGTCACCAGTACGTCGCACACTTCCGCCTCCACGTCCCGCCACGAGTGGGACAGGCCCTTGCGGGGGTTGGTTCCGGTGGCGCCGATCACGGCCTGGGCCGCCTCGCCGAACTCCTCCCCGATCTTGAGTACCTGCAGTACCCGGCGCTGCTCGGCCGGGACATGAGCGGCCGCCTCGTCGAGGAAGACGGCAAGCTCCCCGGTGACGGCCCAGGCGTTCTTCTCCACGGTGGTTCCCCTTCGTCCGGCTGTCGTCCGTACTCAGTCCTGTGAACGAATGGGATGACGTCCGGGATGCTCCCGTCCGTCGGGCCGCCCGCGGCCGCCTACCGGACCAGCGCGAACGTAGTGGTGGCGATGGCCCCGCCGACTGCCGCGCCCGCGAGGACCTGGGCAACGGTGTGGTCCTTGAGCTCTACCCGGGACCACCCGACGACGGCGACCAGGGGGTACGCGAGGAGCACCCGGGGCCCGTACACCATGGCGAGCATGGCGACGCTCCCGGCGGAGACGGCCGCATGCACGCTGATCTTCCACGCAGGTGTCACGGCGAGGAGGGCCACGAGGGTGGCCAGCATGGCCGAGATCAACGCGATCATGGTTCGCGGGGCGCTGAGGGCCCAGAGCAAGGTGATGCCGGTGGCCACCGAGACGGCGACGAAGGCCATCACGACGATCCGCTGCTGCCGCGGGCCGACGTGCCGGTCGGTCCAGCGGCCGCGGCGTATGCCGTACTTGATGAAGGCCAGGGGTATGACGGCGGCGAACAGGCAGCCGAGGAGGCCCCATCCGATCCCGGCGAGGCGGCCGGTGTACCAGCCGATCAGGAGGGTGTCGGCGATGATCCACGTCTTCGGGTCGAGCCCATCGGTGATCAGGCGCGCGGCCCGGGACTCGTCGGGCTGTACGACCGTGGTCGTGGTCGTGGTCGACGTGGTCACGTCGTGGCCTCCTGGCTGGTCGCGGTGAGGAGTCGCCGGCCACGGGGGAGTGGCGGATCCGGTCGGGCCGGATGATCCTCTCAGCCCCGGCGGCGAAGGCGGTGGCCGCCGCATCGCGCCGCCCTGCCCGGCGAAAGTGGCCAGCGGGCGGCCGGCCCGCACGTCCCACAACCGCGGCTGCTCTGCAGCATGCTGGGCGGATCAGGTGGCGGTCGGCACGGGCCGGTCACTTCGCGGTGCCGTCCGGGCCGTCCGGGCCGTCGTCCCTGTCGTCCCCCTCATCCGTCTTCCCGTCCTTTGCGCGCTTCCGCTCCTCCTCCCGCGCTCTCCAAGCGGCCGGGTCGATCCGTGAGCGGTGGCCCTCCTTCGGCTCCGACGCGTCCAGGTGCACCGTCCACGCCCACAGGACGACCGCCACCAGCAGGAAGCAGCCCGCCACCCCCAGGACCGCGTCGACGTCGTCGGACTGGGACTCCGGATCCGTCCCGAAGAAGGCGGGAGGACCGTCGACGATCATGCTCACCCACCACGCGAGGGCCGCGTTGCACGCGAGGACGGCCAGCCAGTACAGGATCCGCACGGCCTGCGCCGGGGCGCCGTGCAGCTCGCGCAGCAGGAGCAGACGTCGCAGCCTCCCCGGCCCTCCACGGTGACGGCGCGCCGCGGCCTCGAAGCTGCGTACCGATACGTAGCACTCGTCGAGCCAGTGGCCCGGCTCGGGGTCGGGGGCCCCGGTCGGCGCCAGCTTCTTGGCCTCGATCCAGCCGGTGATGAACTGGACCTCCATCTGCGCCTTCTCCAGCCTCTTGCGGTAGTGGTGGTCGGCACTCCGCGCCTCGCGGCGATCCCTGAGGACGAGGCTGATCCCGCCCACCAAGCCGGTGATGACGGGCACGAAGAACGGCGCGAACGACACCAGGGAATCCAGACTCGGCACCGGCAATGCCTCCTCATCCGACCCGGCCTCGGCTGGGGGCCTCCTCCCACCCTTGCATCCCCCTGGGCGGCGCCCACCGCTCCGTACGGCCGATCGGGTGACCGTCATGACGCCGACGGCCAGGGCGACGGCTCGCCGGTGCGGCACACGCAGCCGAACGCGATCACGCGTCCTTACGGCCTGTCCGGCGGCGGACACCCGTGCACGCGGCCCGACCATCTCGGCGGCGACGAGGTTCGACAAGCGGCCACGTCTTCCAAGGCACCGTCACCGTCGCCCCGATCGGACTCGGCATCGCCCGTGATCCCTGCCGGATCTAGGCCGTGTCTTTCGGATCATGCCGGGCCCGCGGTGTCTGGCGCCGCACCTCGCCGCGTTCTCGTCGGTCGCCGACGTCCCCCAGCTACCGCTGGGAGGTGCCCCCACCGCGTCGACTCCCTCCTCCGCCTTGCGATGCACGGCACCAGACACCGCGGGCTGATCCGGCCTGATCCGAAAGACACGGCCTAGTTGCCGGTCGTGCCGTCGAGCATCTCGCGCAGGATGTCCAGGTGGCCGTTGTGACGGGCCGTCTCCTCGGTGAGGTGGAGGAGGATCCAGCGCAGGTCGACATGGCGGCCGTCGCGGATGGCTCGCTGGGCCTGCTCGTCCAGGCCGTTCCCGGCGACCAGTTCGCGGTAACGGGCGCTCTGTGCGGCGTATTCGTCGAGCAACTGCGTGAGCGGGAAGTCGACGGCGATACGCATCTCGCGGTCGGGGTCCTCCTCGGTCCAGGGCCCCTGGTCTTCCTCGCCGAGGAAGACCACCTGGAACCAGTAGTACTCGACCCAGCGGAGATGGTTGATCAATCCGCTCATGGTCATCAGCGGTGAGCCCGGCAAGAGCACCTTGCGGGCGTTCTCCGCCGAGACGCCATCGCACTTGGCGCGGGCGGTGTCACGTGTGTAGTCGAGAAACGTGGTGAGCTGGGTGCGCTCGTCCCACGCGGGCGGCGTGTCTTCGATTCTTGTCATCGCGCGAAGAGTCCCCGATCACCGCGACCGGTGTCGAGGCATTTAACGGCGGGCCGCCCGGCAAGATCCGCCGGACAGGCCCTGAGCGCGCGCCGACCCCGAAGCTCTGGAGTTCCTCAAAAGGCGCTTGTCGCGCCGATCATGCCGGGCATCCTCCTCGTACAGACCGGAACGGACAGCAACGGGGTGCAGGACATGGGATACCTGGTGATCGTGGGAATCGGCCTCATCGTGGTGCTCATCGCGGCGATACGGGGAAACAAGGGCAGCGGGTCGACGCGAGGGCGATCGGGCGGAGGCGACGGCGGCGGTCACGGCTGCGGTGGCGGCTGGTCGTGCGGTGGCGGCGGCTCGTCGTGCGGTGGCGGCGGCGGAGACTGACACGACGGATCGCGCCACGCGCTCGCTGAGCGACCCCGTTGCCCGCGCGCGCGGCCGCCCGCCCGCCCGCGCGCCCACGGCGCCGAACTCGTAGGCGAGCAGGCGCAGTACTCGTCGTCGGACCGGCCGGGCGGCTCGGCTGAAGCCCCGCGGACACACCAATGCGGAACTTCCACACGATCCGTTGAGGACCCTCACCCGGGCACGGGTACGGTGGCCCGCGATGGGGGCGAGCCACGCGAAGTTGGGTACCCTCTCGGTTGGCCTCGGGGCTTCAGCGGGCTGAACTGCCGTGACAGGGGATGGATTTTTCATGAGTGCGCCTTCTACCGACCTTTTCCAGCCGCTCAGGCCCGACGACCCGGCGACGGTCGGCGGATACCGCCTGACCGCAGTGCTGGGCGCGGGCGGCATGGGCAAGGTGTACCTCTCCTACACGCCCGGCGGGCGGCCCATCGCCCTCAAGGTGATCCGGCCCGAGTTCAGCGAGGACCCCGAGTTCCGGCGGCGCTTCCAGCAGGAAGTGCGGGCGGCACAGCGGGTGCAGGGCCTCTACACCGCGCCCGTCATCGACTTCGACACCGAGGGCACCCAGCCCTGGCTGGCCACGGCCTACGTACCGGGCCCCTCCCTCGCGCACGCTGTGGCCCAGTACGGGCGGCTGCCGCTGCGCAGTGTGCTGCTGCTCGCCGTCGGGGTGGCCGAGGCACTGCACGTCATCCACGGCGCGGGCATCGTCCACCGTGACCTGAAGCCCGCGAACGTACTCCTCGCCGCTGACGGCCCCCGCGTGATCGACTTCGGTATCGCCCGCGCGGCGGACGCCACTTCCCTGACCGGCAGCGGCGTCAGCGTCGGCACGCCCGCGTTCATGGCGCCCGAGCAGGCCTCGGCCGGTACGGTCACCGCGGGCACCGACATCTTCGCCCTCGGCCAGATCGTGGCGTACGCGGCGATCGGTGCGCCCGCCTACGGCGAGGGCTCCTCGCACGCCGTGCTGTACCGCATCGTGCACGAGGACCCCGACCTCAGCGCGCTGCCGGAGGAGTTGCGGCCCCTGGTGACGCGGTGCCTCAGCCGCGACCCGGCGGACCGGCCCACCCTGGCCGAGGTCATCCAGATGTGCCACGACCTTTCCCCCGCCCCGCTCCGCCAGGGCGAGGACTGGCTGCCCCGGGCGGTCGCCGGTTCCATCACCGAGCGCCTCCAGCTGCCCGAACCGGCGAAGACCCCGCCGCCGCAGCCCGCCGCGGCCCCGACGCCGACGCCGACCGAAGTCTCCCCGCAGCCTCCGGCGCAGGGCGCGCCCCCGGCCCCGCCGGCCGTTCTCGGCGTGGCCGCCGCGCCGACGCAGAGCGCCCCCGCCGCTCCGACGCACGCACCGACCGGTCCCGCCGCTCCGGGCGTGCCGCCCGGATACCAGACGCCGCCGCCCGGCTACCCGACCCAGCCCGGCCATCAGACGCCTCCCCCCGGGTATCAGACGCCGCCGCCCGGCTACCCGACCCAGCCCGGTTACCAGACGCCTCCCCCCGGCTACCAGACGCCGCCTCCCGGATTCGTGGCGGGCCACCACACCCCGTCGCCCTCCCACCACCCCGGCTACCCGCCCCCCGCCCCGCAGCGCAAGGCGAAGGGACCGGTCATCGCCGGGGCCGTCGTGGCGGCCGTGATCGGCCTCGCGGTCCTCGGTTCCCTGCTGCCGGACAACTCCGGGGACAAGGGCAAGGGCGGCACGTCTTCCGCCGGCGGAAGCACGGGCAGCGCTGCCCCCGGCGGCGGCTCCCAGGACAAGGGCGGCAAGCGCACCGACCCCACCCCCGCCTCGTACCAGGGCATCAATCTGACGGCCAACTACCAGCTCATGCTGGCCGACAACCCGCCGCGCCCCGGCTCCGGCGGCAACAGCGGCGTGATGTACAACCACGGAGACTTCTACTTCTACGTCGACACCCTCTTCGGGGACGCGAAGGTCGGGACCGACAACGGCAAGCTGGTCGTGCTGAACAACTCGCAGAAGGGTTCGCTGGAGACCTGCCGCGCCGAAACCCGCTACACCGAGAAGATC
Organism: Streptomyces sp. NRRL S-244; assembly: GCF_000717915.1. Classification (GTDB taxonomy): domain Bacteria; phylum Actinomycetota; class Actinomycetes; order Streptomycetales; family Streptomycetaceae; genus Streptomyces. The sequence goes on along the minus strand of NZ_JOCX01000015.1, from coordinate 8,020 downwards.
GGCCTCGATCAGCTCACGGACGGGTCGGAGATCTGCGTGCTCAGTGACGCGGGCCACATCGCGGTGGCGACGTACCGGGGCAGGTCGGGTGCGAAGGACCCGAGCAGCTACATCACGCTCGACCTCACGGTGTGGCGCAACGCCGAGGAGCCGAAGAAGGGGAGCTGAGGAGGAATGGTGCGGTAAGCGGCAAAATGGGCAAACCGCACACTTCTGTCATTTAACTCAGTTACTGCCATATGCCTTTTGAGGGTGTGTCAGTCGCAAACGTGCGGGGCATAATCGGCCCCGGTCGTCTCCGGAAGCAATGGAGCCATCGGGACACCGATCCCGACCTCCCCGTCGGATTCCCGGACCGGACCGATCCCCAAGGCGCTGTACATGTCCCTGGCCAGCCGCACCCGCCTCGCGGCACTGCTCGCGGCGGTCTCCGTCGGTGTGGCCGGTGTCACGACCTGGGCCTACGGATACGGGAGCGAGCGGCCGGCGGCGGCCGTCGACGCGGTCGTCAGGCCGAGCGTGACCGAGGGCTCCACCCTCCAGGTCGTCGCACACCCCGACGACGACCTCTTCTTCATGAACCCCGACCTGAGCCGCTCCATATCGACGGGCATCAAGGTCACGACCGTCTACCTGACCTCCGGCGAGTCCGACGGCAGGAACGAGGCCCACAGCCCGCACCTGGACGACGCCGCGGGCCCCGCCGACCGCGCCGCCTACGCGGAGGCCCGGCAGAACGGCATCCGCGGTGCCTACGCCCAGATGGCCACGGGCGACCGCACCAGTCTCTGGGAGCGGAAGTCCATACCCACGGCCGGCGGGGGCAGCGCCGAGGTGGACGTCCTCGTCGCCAGGCCCGAGGTCAACCTGGTGTGGATGCAGCTCCGCGAGGCCCGCAGCATCTCCGGGGACAATCCGGACAGCCTGCGCGGCCTGTGGGACGGCCGGATACCCGCCCTGGGCGCCCAGCTGACCTCCGGCACGCCGGTCACGCACCCGTTCTCGTACACGAAGGACCAGGCCGTGGCCGCCATCGCGGACGTGTTCGCGCGGTACAAGCCGACCACGATACGGACGCAGGACCCGACCCCCGGCAAGTCGGGGAGCGGCGTCTTCCTCGACCACCAGGACCACATGTACGGCGCCCGCTTCGTCCAGGCCGCCGCGGAACGCTACGCGCAGAGCACGGACCGGCCGCACTTCTCCGTCCAGAACTACGTGAGCTACCCGAACAGCGCGCTGCCGCCGACCCTCGACCCGCAGACCGCCGAAGAGAAGCTCGGCTACCTGAAGACCTACGCCTGGACGGACCACCAGGACTGGTGCGGCAGCCCCGCCGGCTGCGGCGACCGCAAGACCGCGACCAGGCCCACCGGCGCCGGATGGAACCAGACCATCCGCTACAGCCGGGGCGACGGCACCTCCTGGATGACCGAGGACGTCGCCGGACGGCTGTGGGCCTTCGCCATGCTGGACGGCCGGATGGCGTACTGGTCACGCACCGGCCCGAAGGCCCCCTGGCAGGGCCCTTCCTTCCTTCCCGGTGCCGGCATCGACGCCGGGGCGAGCGCGGTCCGGCTCCCGGACGGCCGGATCGCGGTGTTCGCCACCCGCACCACCCTCGGTACGACACCTCAGGACTACGGCCGGGACGTCGTGTACGCCGTCCAGAGCGAGGCCGACGGCGCATTCGGCCCCTGGCAGTCACTGGGAACCCCGGACACCGCGGACAGGTCCGGCACCTCGGCGATCAGCGCACCGGCCGTCGCCGTGGATCCGGCGGGCCGGATCACGGTGTACGTACGCGATTCCCGCCGTACTCTGCGCGCCCGGACCCAAACGGCCCCGGACGGCGCGTTCGGGACCTGGCAGGCCCTCGGCGGCGCAGGCCTCCTGGGCGATCCGGTCGCCGCGACCGACGGGTCGGGGCGGCGGTACGTGTACGCGGCGACGACCGGCTCCGTACTGGCCTGGGTCCAGCCGACGCCGGGCGCCCCCCTGACCGGCGCCTTCGCGACCGGGCTGCCGCAGACCACGGGCGTGCTCTCGGTGCGCCCCGAGGGCGACGGGGTCCGCGTGTTCTTCCGCCGGCCCGGCACGGGCACCGTCGGTACGAGCCTGGCGACCATGGGCGGGGCCGTGCCGGAGTTCTCCCCGGTCGCCGAGGCCGGCGGTCCGGGCGGCTACGGCGGGGTGGGTGTCGCGGGCCCGCTGCTCGCGGGCCGTACGGGCTCGGGCACGGTCGGCGTGGCGGGCGGCGCGGACGGTCCGGAGTCCTGGCGGGAGTCCCAGATGCTGTACACGGGCGCACCGGCGGGCGTGGCCGACCGGTCCGGCACGGCCGTCGCGGCGGCCCTCGGCCTGGACGCCGATCTGCACATCGTCACGACGGTTCCTCCGGCCCGGTCCGAGCCGCAGGGCGACCGGACCCCCTCCCCGTGGCACCGGGCGGTCCAGCCCCCGCTGATCGCGCAGGCCGCCCGCGGCCGCTAGGACGAGAACCGCAGGGGCGGCGTGGGGAGCCCCTTGTCGTCCAGTGCCACGAGGGTGAGGACGGCGATCGAGCCCGTCCATGCCAGGGGTGCCACCGATGACGGCTCACCGGCGCGGTTCACCTTCTCGGGCAGCTCGCCGAGCGAGTTCCTCTTGGAGAGGACCCAGTCCAGCACCTGCCTCGCCTTCGCCGTCCTCCCCGTACCCGCCCACGCGAGGGCGAAGAACGAGGTACTGGGCGTCCACGCGTTCCCGCCCCAGGGCGCCGTCGGATCGTTTCCGGGGGTGAGGCCCCCATTGGGCAGCAGCAGGGCCTTGTACGTGGTGTCGAGGGCCCGGGGCAGGTCGGCCGGAGCCGTGTTGAAGGGCGGCGCCATGAAAGCCGCCGCGCTGTCGTGCCCGTGCTGCCCGTCTACGGTGCGCTGGTACCCCAGGGGCGCGAACCTCTTGGCTATCCCGGAGGAGAGCCGCTTGGCGGCAGTGGCCCAGCGCACCGCGTCGCCCGGCCGGTTCAGCTCCCAGGCGAGGTCCGCGGCGGCGTTGAGCCCCGCGAGCAGGGGCGCGGCCGTACCGATGTTCGTCGTGGTCGTCGTCAGCTCCCAGTAGTCCGGGGAAGCCGGAGGCAGCCCGTCCGCCCGCAGGGAGGCCGTCGCGTGGTCGGCCGCCTTGCGGATCATCGGGTAGAGGCCGGCCAGCCGAGCGTGTCGGGTGGTCCGCGGGGCCGTCTGGTACCACTGCCAAGCGGCCCAGGGCACCCAGCCGTTGGCGTCGAGCTGCCACCGCCTGCCGTCCGGCGGCCCGAAACCGTCGAGTCTCGTCCGTGCCTCCCAGGTGCCGTCCTTCCGCTGGGTCGCGGCGCTGTAGCGCAGAATCCGGTACGCCTCGGCCTCGTGGCCGGTGTGCGCGAACGCGGCGCAGGCGAAGCTGGAGTCGCGGGGCCAGGAGTACATCCAGCCGGGAGTCCAGCCCGCCGCCATGGCGCCGTTCGGCCGGAGCAGGGCGCGCATGGTCAAAAGCGCCCGTGCGGCCGCCGCGCGCTGCGCGGGCGAGCTGCCCGGGACCCGGCCGGCCGCCAGCCAGGCGCCGCTCTGCGCGATCTGCTGCCGGGCCGCCGGATCACCGGCAGCCACCACGGCCGACGCCGTCCTGCCGACGGGGACGTACTTCCACCGGCCGGACGGCAACCGCAGTACGTTGCTCCGCTCCATGTACCGCGCACCCTTGGCGGTGGCCGGTGCGATGCCCTCGGTGGCGGCCGTGTTGGAGAGGAGGCCGACGGTGGGGGCGGCGAGCACCGACAGGGGCGCGTACCTGCCCTCGGCGTCGCCGAGACCGTGGTGGCCCACGGGCCTGACGAGGAACACCGGCTGTCGTCCGTCGGTGTGCCGGCCGCCGGCAGATCCCGCGGTACACACGGGCAGGGCGGTACACGCGACAGCCGTCGTGACGGCCGCCCAGCGCACGAGCCGGACAGCAGGCATCATCACTCCCTCCGTCCGGCTTCCGCGCGTGCGGCGCCCGGAGTTCCCATCGTGGACGGGGTGCGCGGAGCCCGCCACGACATGCCCGCCGCCCGGGTGACTCCGGATGCCGGTGGTCGGCACACCGTGCACATTGGTGTGACCGGCCCCTGCGAAGGAATGGCGAATGAGCACTGCGTCGAGCAAGGGCGAGGGCGAGGGAGAGGGAGAGGACCGGGGGAGCGGCCACCGCCCGTTCATCCGCAGCCTGCTGCCGGGCGCGGGCGCAACGCTCGTGGCGGCCGCCGGGGCCCTGATCGCCGTCGGGTGCTTCCTCGGGCTCTACGTACGGCCCACCTCGGACGACTGGTGCGCCGCCTGGAAGTCCCGTGACCTGGGAGTCCTCGGCATCACGTCCGACTTCTACACGACCCAGAACGGACGGATCGCCAATGCTTTCCTGAGCGGCATCATCTACGGCGACGGCCTGACCGGGGTCAAGATCCTGCCCACCGTCATCGCCGTCACCTTCACGGTCGGCCTCGTCCTGCTCGGGTGCGAGTTCCTCCGGCTCCTCGGTACGAGACCGCGGGTCACGACGGTGATGACGCTGACCGCCTGCTCCCTGGCCGTCCAGGCGCTGGTCTACTACGCCGGCACCCGCAGCTATCAGGTACTCCTGTGGGCTCCGGCCACCATTTCCCACACCATTCCCAGCGTCATCGGAGTCTGGGCGCTCCTGCTGGCCATCTGGACCGTGCGCCGGCCCCGGGCCGGCCCACGCGCGGGCGGCTTCGCCGCCGCGTTCCTCATCGCGTTCGCGCTCGGAACCCTGAGCGAGCCGTTCGCCCTCGTCAGCGGTCTGCTCGCGGCCGGCGCCGGCCTGCTGGCCCTGCCCCGGCTGGGGCTGGCGCGGACCTGGCACACGTTCACCTGGTGCGTGCTCTGGTGCGCCGGACTCGTCTGCGGGCTGATCGTGCTCTACACGTCCCCCGGCGCCCGGTGGCGCCGCGCCCAGCAGCCGGAGCGGGAGTCGATGCTCTCCGCGGGCGAACTCGGGGACGCCTTCCAGGACTGGCTGCACATGTGGGACTCCGTCACGGGCCAGTGGGCCTACCTCGGAGCCGCCGCCGCCGGCGTCCTCCTCGGCCTGGGGGCCGGGCTCCGTACACCCGCGCCCGCGGCGTGGAGAAGGCGCCGGGCCGTATCGCGGCCGATGCTCGCCGCCGTGCTGCTGCTCCCCGTACCGGTGGTGGTGCTCGGGTCGTTCGCGGTGGTGCTGGGCCTGCGCAGCGGCTACGGCCCGAGCGGGTGGACGTACGCCCGTACGTGGACGAACTACCTCGTGCCGATGGAACTGGCGCTGTGCGCCTACGGAGCCCTGCTGGGGGAGTGGGCCGGCCGGACCCTGGCACGCCGGCGGAACGCCCCGGTGGTGGTGCCGGCCGCCGTCGTGGCGGCGGGCGGCCTGACGCTGGCGGCGCTGGCCGCGCTCGTCCCGAACGTCCAGCAGCTCACCACTGTCACGGTCACCCGCGCGGTGGCCTGGGACGCCCAGAACTCCCGCATCCGGAGCGGGGCGGCGCAGGGCGCCACCGACCTGGGGTACCGGCCCCTGTACATCGGGAGCCTGGCCGAGCCCTTCTTCACCTCCGACTACGAGCGGGACTGGGTCGCCGGCTGTGTCTCGAAGTGGTACGGGATCACCCGGATCCACCGCCTCTGAGGGCGGCGAACCGCGCCGACGCCGGCCCGGGCCATGAGACTTTCGGCAGATCCGGGCTCGGCGGCCGTTGCGTAGGGTCGGGTCCGTGAGGCGAATGATCATGGATTTCCGTATACCGGCGCAGGTGCTGCTCGCGGGCGCGGGGGTGTCGGCCGCGCTGACCCCGGTCAGCCTGTGGTGGGCGCTGCCGACCGCGGCGTGCGCCTTCCGCGCGGGCGCGCGGCCCGGCCGGACGCGGGGCACCGCGCTCGCTCTGCTCGTGGTGGTCGTTGCGGCGGTGGCCGTGGTGGCGGCCGTGCCGACCTGGATGGTGTGGGGCGGGCGGTTCGTGGTGGTGCTGGTCGGGGCCGGGATGCTGCCGTGGTTCGCGGGGCGGTTCCACCGCCAGTACCAGGAGCTGGTCCAGGCGGGCTGGGAGCGCGCCGCGCGCCTGGAGCGGGAGCAGCGGCTGGTCGCCGAGCAGGCGCGGCTGCGGGAACGGACCCGGATCGCCCAGGACATGCACGACCTCCTCGGCCATGACCTCAGCCTGATCGCCCTGTCGGCCGGCGCGCTGCAACTCGCGCCGGGGCTGTCGCAGGAGCACCGGGCGGCCGCCCGGTCCATACGGGCGGGTGCCGGGGGCGCGGTGGAGCGCCTCGCCGAGATCATCGGCGTCCTGCGCGGTGGCGGTGACGGCGGCCGCCCCGGCGATCGCGTCGCTGCCGCCGGGCTCGACCACCTCGCCGATCCGGAGGATGTCGGCGACCTGGTCCGGCGGGCGGCCGCCGCCGGGCTCGACGTACGACTGCTGGCGGACGGATCGCCGCCGGACGGCCTCCCTCCGGCCGTGGAACGGGCCGTGTGCCGGGTCGTGCAGGAGGCGCTGACCAACAGCGTCAAACACGCGCAGGGCGCCGCGGCGACGGTGACGGTCCGGTACGGGATGTTCGTCGCGGAGGTAGAGGTGACCAACGGCCCGCCGCCCTCGACCAGCCCCGACTCCGGCGCTGGCTCCGACCCTGGCGCGGCTGGATCCGGTTCCGGGTCCGGGTCCGGTCTGGTGGGGCTCGACGAGCGGGTGCGGCTGGCCGGAGGAAGCTTCGCCGCGGGCCCGCGGGGCGGAGGCTTCACCGTCCGAGCCCGCCTTCCGTACCACCCGTCCGCCGCCGTCCCGCGAGCCGACGGCCCCACCGCCACCCAGGCGGAGGAAGCCCGGCCGGCCGGGACGGACGCGCGGCGGGCGGCGGCCGGGTCCGCCGCCGAGCGGCGCCGCGCACGCAAGGGGCTCGGGCGGACCGCGGTGGCCGCCGTGCTCGTGCCGATGGCCACCGCCGTGCTGCTGTTCGTCGGCCTGCGTGCCTGGGACGTACTGACGGCCCGTCAATCCGTGCTCCCCGCCGATGACTTCGCCAGCTTGCGCGTCGGACAGCTCCGCGAGGACATCGCACCCGTCCTCCCCGACCGGCAGACGACGGCCCGTCCGGCCCGCCCCACCCCCTTCCCGCCGGGGGCCGCCTGCGAGCACTACGTGGCGACCGCCGACCCGTTCGACGACCTGTCCGGTGACGTCTACCGGCTCTGCTTCCTGGACGGCCGCCTGGCCTCCGCCGACCACTTCACCGGAAGGGCCGCCCTGTGATCCGCATCCTCATCGCCGACGACGAGCCGATGGTCCGGGCCGGCGTACGCGCCGTGCTGTCCACCGACCCGGTGATCCGCGTGGTCGCGGAGGCGGGCGGCGGCCGCGAAGCCGTCGAACTCGCCCTGCGGCACCGCCCCGACGTCGCCGTACTCGACATCCGCATGCCCGGCCTCGGCGGCATCGAGGCCCTGGCGGAGATCCGCCGTACCACCCCCGAAACCGGCGTGCTCATGCTGACCACCTTCGGCGAGGACGACTACATCCTGCGCGCCCTCGGCGGCGGCGCCGCCGGCTTCCTCGTCAAGTCCGGGGAGCCCGAGGAACTGATCGCGGGCGTGCACGCGGTCGCCGACGGTGCCGCCTACCTCTCACCGAAGGTCGCGGCCCGCGTCGTCGCCCACCTCGCGGCCGGCGCGGCCGGCCCGGGGGCCGACCGCCGCAGCGCCGCCCGCGCCCGGGTCGAGGCGCTGACCGTCCGTGAGCGTGACGTACTGGCCTTCCTCGGCGGCGGGTTGTCCAACGCCCGCATCGCCCGTCGGCTGCACCTGGCGGAGGGGACGGTGAAGGCCCACGTCAGTTCGATCCTGGCCCGGCTGGGCGTGGAGAACCGGGCCGCGGCCGCCGTCGTGGCGCACGAGGCGGGCATCGTCCCGGTCTCTCCCGCGAATCCGGCCACCCCCGCGACCCCGCCCACCCCCGCGGCCGGGCCAAGCAGCC
>NZ_JOCX01000014.1 GCF_000717915.1 Streptomyces sp. NRRL S-244 | reverse complement strand
TCTCGGACGCGCTGGCCAATGTGGTGCTGCTGGGGGCGGGCGGGGGGGCGGTCGCCGCGCTGGGCGGGGGAGCGGTGGGGGCGGCCGCGCACGCCGCTGCCGCCGAGGGGGCGGCCTCCTCGCACGCCGCCTCGCACCCCGCCGCGTTCGTCGTGGTCTTCCTGCCGATGGCCTGCGTGGCGCTGGTGGGGGCGTGGGTCGCGACCCGGCTGTACGGGGAGCGGCCGGAGCAGGGGGCTGCGCCGGCGTGAGCGGGCGAGCCCGGTCCGGGCCGCGGCCCGGCCGGGCTCGAAAAGGTGGTGAGGGGCGGGGGAGCGGGTGCGTACGCTGCGGGGGTGGAGAACTTGATCATTCGGCTTGACCGTGGCGACCGGGCCGAGCTCGCCGATCTTGCCGACGCCAGTGGGCGTACCCCCGAGGACGTGGCGTACGACGCCGTGCGCCAGTACCTGCGGGCGGAGCGGGCGCGGGTCGGCGGCGAGGCCGCGCGGTTGGCCCAGCGGCACGACGCGCTCCTGAAGCGGCTCGGCCAGTGAGCGGCACCCGCGGCAGCGGCAGCACCAGCGGCGGCACCAGCGGAAGCGGGAGCCGCGACGGCAGCGGGAGCGCCGGCACGGGGGTGCGGTACCTGACCCTCGCCGAGGTGGTCGACCTGGCCGGGCTCGCCTGCCTCGACCAGAGCGTCGAGCTGCGGGCCCCCGGGTTGCTGGAATCCGCCGTGCACCGGCCGCGGGCGCGGATGTTCGGTACGCCCGCGTACGAGGACCCGTACGAGCAGGCCGCCGCGCTGCTGCACGGGATCGCGATCAACCACCCCCTCGTCGACGGGAACAAGCGGACGGCCTGGCTCGCCGCAGCGACCTTCCTGGCCGTGAACGGCATCGACCTCGCCGACGTCGACCAGGACGCCGCGTACGGCCTGGTCATCGATGTCGCCGCCGGCGACGAGGCCGATGTCGCCCGCATCGCCGAGCGGTTGCGCCGGATGTGACGCTCGCCGCACCCGCCGAGGTCACGGGCCTGTCCCTTCCCGAGGGGTCGGCCGGCCCCGGTAGGGTGGCCCGGTTGTCCTACGTACGACCGCCGCCGAGAGCCCGAACCGGAGACCGTGACTACTACCGCCTCCCACCACCTCTCACCCGCCTTCCCCGGCCGTGCCCCCTGGGGTACCGCCAGCAAGCTGCGCGCCTGGCAGCAGGGTGCGCTGGACCGGTACATCCAGACCCAGCCCCGCGACTTCCTCGCGGTCGCGACGCCCGGCGCAGGCAAGACGACCTTCGCGCTGACGCTCGCGTCCTGGCTGCTGCACCACCACGTCGTGCAGCAGGTGACCGTCGTCGCGCCGACCGAGCACCTGAAGAAGCAGTGGGCCGAGGCCGCCGCCCGGATAGGCATCCGGCTGGACCCGGAGTACTCCGCCGGGCCGCTGAGCAAGGACTACCACGGGGTCGCCGTGACGTACGCGGGCGTCGGCGTACGCCCGATGCTGCACCGCAACCGCTGCGAGCAGCGCAAGACCCTCGTCATCCTCGACGAGATCCACCACGCCGGTGACTCGAAGTCCTGGGGCGAGGCCTGCCTGGAGGCGTTCGACCCGGCGACCCGCCGACTCGCGCTGACCGGTACGCCCTTCCGGTCCGACACCAACCCCATCCCCTTCGTCACGTACGAGGAAGGCAACGACGGGATCCGGCGCTCTTCCGCCGACTACACCTACGGGTACGGGAACGCGCTGGGCGACGGCGTCGTGCGCCCCGTGATCTTCCTGTCCTACAGCGGCAACATGCGCTGGCGCACCAAGGCCGGCGACGAGATCGCCGCCCGCCTCGGCGAGCCGATGACCAAGGACGCCATCTCCCAGGCCTGGCGCACGGCGCTGGACCCGCGCGGCGACTGGATGCCGAACGTGCTGCGCGCCGCCGACCAGCGGCTGACCGAGGTCCGCAAGGGCATCCCGGACGCGGGCGGGCTCGTCATCGCCTCCGACCAGGACTCCGCGCGCGCGTACGCCAAGCTGATCCGCGAGATCACCGGCACCAAGGCGACCCTGGTGCTCTCCGACGACACCGGCGCCTCGAAGAACATCGACACGTTCAGCGGCAACGACGACCGCTGGATGGTCGCCGTCCGCATGGTGTCCGAGGGCGTCGACGTACCGCGCCTCGCGGTCGGCGTGTACGCCACGACGATCTCGACGCCGCTGTTCTTCGCGCAGGCCGTCGGCCGCTTCGTGCGTTCGCGCAGGCGCGGCGAGACCGCCTCCGTCTTCCTCCCGACCATTCCTTATCTTCTGGGCTTCGCCAACGAGATGGAGGTCGAACGCGACCACGTCCTCGACAAGCCCAAGAAGAAGGGCGAGGAGGACCCGTACGCCGAGTCCGAGAAGGAGATGGACGAGGCGAACCGGCAGGAGGACGAGGACACCGGCGAGGACGAGCAGATGTCCTTCGAGGCGCTGGAGTCCGACGCCGTCTTCGACCGGGTGCTCTACGACGGCGCCGAGTTCGGCATGCAGGCGCACCCGGGCAGCGAGGAGGAGCAGGACTACCTCGGCATCCCGGGGCTGCTGGAGCCGGACCAGGTGCAGATGCTGCTCCAGAAGCGGCAGTCGCGGCAGATCGCGCACAGCCGCCGCAAGCCGGACGCGGAGGCGGACCTGCTGGAGCTGCCGGCCGACCGGCGTCCCGTGGTCTCGCACAAGGAGCTGCTGGAGCTGCGGAAGTCGCTGAACACGATGGTGGGCGCGTACGTCCACCAGAGCGGCAAGCCGCACGGGGTGATCCACACCGAGCTGCGGCGCGTGTGCGGCGGGCCGCCGAGCGCGGAGGCGACGGCGGGTCAGCTGCGGGAACGGATCAAAAAGGTCCAGGAATGGGCCACCCGGATGCGGTGATCCCGTTGGAGTTTCGCACGGGGGCGCCGTCACGTTCCGTGTCCGGGCCCGGGGGCGGTACGGCCGCGCCCGGGGCGCGGAACCCGAGATCCGTGTCGGCCGATCGCACAGGCCCCGCCGGTCGGCCGAGGTAACGAAACGACTCCGGCGGCGATCGTTAACCGGCACAAAGGGGTAGTTGGCGCCCGGATTCTGGACGAGCCCTTCCGCTGAGCGGACCCGCTCGCTAATGTCCCCGCATCGAACGCCCCGTGGCAGAGCCGCCGCGGGAGCGCAGCCGGTGCCATGGCCGCTACCGGCGGCCTCTCGTGCGTCGCCGTGGGACCGGCGCCGCATCCACCCCGAGAGTCACCGCCGCTCACCGAGAGAGGGAGAGGCGTCGTGACCGCGGAAACCTCCCAGACTCTGGACCGAGGACTCAGGGTCCTCAAACTGCTCGCCGACACCGACCACGGTCTGACCGTCACCGAGCTCTCCAACCGCCTCGGTGTGAACCGCACCGTGGTCTACCGCCTGCTGGCCACCCTCGAGCAGCACGCCCTGGTCCGCCGCGACCTCGGCGGCCGGGCCCGCGTCGGGCTGGGCGTGCTGCGGCTCGGGCGGCAAGTGCATCCGCTCGTACGCGAGGCGGCCCTGCCCGCGCTGCGGTCCCTCGCCGAGGACATAGGCGCCACCGCGCACCTGACCCTCGTCGACGGCACCGAGGCCCTCGCCGTGGCCGTCGTCGAGCCCACCTGGACGGACTACCACGTGGCCTACCGGGCCGGCTTCCGCCACCCGCTGGACCGGGGGGCCGCCGGGCGGGCCATTCTGGCCGCCCGTCAGGGCACGCTCACCGAGCCCGGGTACACGCTGACCCACGGAGAGCTCGAAGCGGGCGCCAGCGGCGCGGCAGCCCCGCTCGTGGGCATCACGGGGCTGGAGGGCAGCGTGGGAGTCGTGATGCTGGCCGACGCCGTACCGGAGCGGGTCGGCCCGCGCGTCGTGGACGCGGCCCGCGAGGTGGCCGACGCCCTGCGCTGAGCCGTACGGCCGCCGGCACCGGGGACCTCTGCGGGAGGAAGGCAAGGCTGCGAGGGGCCCCGAAGGGGCCGCGGGAAGGCCGCGAGGAAGGCCGTCCCGCCGCGTCGCACCGGCGTCCCCGCCGCGTCCCGCACGGTGGGGCGCGGGGGCGGCGGGGGCGCCCGATACATTGGCCGGGTGCTCTCTCGCCTCACACGTCTGCCGCGTCCCGCCGCCCTGGCCATCTGCGCCGTGCCCGTGCTCGGGCTGTTCGCCGCGGCGGCCTTCGCGCCGCTGCCCTTCGTGATCGCCCAGCCGGGCCTCACGGCCGACGTGCTCGGCGACCGCGACGGCAAGCCCGTGATCTCCGTGACGGGCGCCCCGACCCGGCAGACCACCGGCCAGCTCCGGATGACCACCATCCAGGCCACCGGTCCCTCCACCACCGTGACCCTGCCCGAGCTCGTCGACGACTGGTTCGACAGCACCCGTGCGGTCATGCCCAAGGAGGCGGTCTACCCCTCCGGCGGAAGCGACAAGGAGATCGAGGCGCACAACCTGGAGCAAATGGCCGCCTCGCAGTCCACGGCCACCCAGGCCGCCCTCGGCTACCTCCACAAGGACCCGAAGGACGTGAAGGTCCAGCTGAACCTCGCCGACGTGGGCGGCCCGAGCGCCGGTCTGCTCTTCTCCCTCGGCATCGTCGACAAGCTCGACGGCGACGGCAGCGGCGGCGATCTCACCGGCGGCCGCACCATCGCCGGTACGGGCACCATCAGCGCGGACGGCAAGGTCGGCGCCGTCGGCGGCGTGGCCCTGAAGACGCAGGCCGCGCAGCGCGACGGGGCGAGCGTGTTCCTCGTACCGGAGGCGGAGTGCTCCGACGCGCAGTCCGAACTCCCCGAGGGGCTCCGGCTGGTCCCCGTCAGTTCGCTGACGGACGCGGTGCAGGCGCTGCGTGCGCTGACCCGGGGAGAGCCGGTTCCGTCCTGCTGACCTCGGTGGATCCGCTCTCCGCCACGCGCTCCATCGTCCGCCAGGCGGGGAAGACCAGCGGCGAGAGCGTGACCAGCAGGTAGGTGCCGCCGAACAGCAGCAGCGCCGGCGTCGCCCCGAACCCGTCGACCAGCAGGCCCGCCGCGAGCCCGCCCAGCGGCATGGTCAGCTCGCAGCCCGCCGTGGTCACGCCCGAGACGCGGCTGCGCAGCTCCTCCGGGATCCGCTCGTAGACCACGGTGGTCAGGATCGGGTTGAGCATGCCCGCGCCCAGCCCGGACAGCGCCATCGTCACCGCGAGCGGCAGCGGGGTGTCGGTGAAGGCGGCGGCCGCGTACCGGGGAGCCCCGCACAGCAGGAAGGCCACCGTGAACACCGCCCTGCGCGGGAACCGCTCCCCCCACACTCCGTAGAGCAGGGCGCCCAGCAGCGCGAAGCCGCCGAAGACGGAGACGAGCAGGCCGACCGCCGTGGCGCCGCCGAGGGCCTCGCGGCCGTGCACGGGCAGCAGGACGGCGGACCAGCCCTGGTCCAGGCCGTTGGTCATCATCACCATCACGGTGATGCCCATCAGCAGCCGGGCGCGGGTCAGGAAGGCCCAGCCCTCGGCCAGTTCGGCCCGGTAGCCGGCGAAGGAGATCTTCCCGGCGGCCGGCTGCGGCTCGGCGGCCGGGACCCCGCGCAGGAAGGCGGCGACCAGCAGCGCCGAGACCGCGAAAGTGGCCGCGTCCAGCAGCAGGGCGGACTCGGCGCCGAAGGCCGCGATCAGTACGCCGGCCAGCGCGGCCCCGATCATCCGGGCTCCGCGCGAGACCGCGTCGTACAGGCTCGCCGCCCGGGTCAACGGGGTGCCGGCGTGCTCGGCGAGGTTCGGCAGCAGGACGCCGCGGGAGGTCAGGCCCGGCGTGTGGACGAGGCCCCCGACGGCCATCAGCGCGCACAGCATCCAGAACTCCAGCACGCCCGCGTAGTGCAGCAGCGGGATCGCGCCGACCGATGCGGCGCAGACGAGGTCGGAGGCGGCCGAGACCCGGCGGCGGCCCAGCCGGTCGATGACGGGGCCGCCGACGAGCGCGGCGATGACGACGGGCAGGGTGGCGCAGAAGGCGACGACCCCGGCCCGGCCGGCGCTGCCCGTGGTCTGGAGCACGAACCACGGGACGGCGATCAGGGTGACGGAACTCCCCGCTATGGAGATGGCGTTGGCGGCCAGGACCGCTGCGAAGGGCCGCCGGCTCATGCGGCGTCGGCGTTGTCGGCGTTGTCGGCGCTGTTCGCGTTGTCGGCGCTGTTCGCGCTGTCGGCGCTGTCCGCGCTGTCCGCGCTGTCGGCGCGCGGGAACGCGTGCACGTGGAAGCGGACCGTCTCCGTGCCCTCCGCCGGCGGCAGGTCGCGGTAGCTGCCGATCAACTCGTGGAGCCTGTGGATGAGTTCGAGGCTCTGCGCGGCGGTCAGGCGCAGCGTGAAATCGCTGATGTCCGAGCCGCGCCGCCACTCCTGGGACCAGCCGTGGGCCGTCCCGAGCCAGGTGCTCGTCTCCTGCGTGTGGATCGTTGCGATCTCGTGCAGGAAGAGGTCCGCCGCGCCGCGCGTGGCCGGGTCCTCGGCGTACAGGAGCCGCTCGTCGAACCGGGTGCCGTCGTGGGCCGCCCGCCACCAGCGCTCGCGGCCCTTCCCCTGCTCCGGCGCGTCCTCGACGAAGCCGTGCGCGGCGAGCTGGCGCAGGTGGTAGCTGGTGGAGCCGCTGGACTCGCCGAGCCGCTCCGCCAGTTGGGAAGCCGTGGCCGGACCCTCGTGGCGCAGCGCGGCCAGCATGCGGATGCGCAGCGGGTGGGCGAGGCCGCGCAGGGAGCGGGCGTCGAGCGTACGGACTCTGGGCTCTTCGGGGTTCCGCTCTTCGGGCATGGGGCGACCGTAGGGTTGCAAAGACTTCTCTGCAAAAGGTTTATCTGCAACGCGCCGCTCTTCGAAACCCGGGCGTGGGAGCCGACCCGACCGGTTCAGCCCTCCTGCGCCGCCTGCTCCACCAGGGGGATCACCCGCAGCGGCACCGGGTTTTCCATGACGATCGCCGTCGAGGCGCGCACGATCCCCTCGAACCCGACCACCCGGTCGATGACCCGCTGCAGATCGGCGTTGGAGCGGGCCACGAGCCGGCACAGCATGTCCCCCTGCCCGGTCGTGGTGTGCAGCTCCAGTACCTCCGGCACGCCGTTCAAGTGTGCCCGTACGTCGACCCCCTGCCCCTGCTTGATCTCCAGCGTCGCGAACGCGGTCACCGGGTACCCGAGGGCCGCCGGGTCCACCTGGGGGCCGAAGCCGCGGATGACCCCGTTCGACTGGAGCCGGTCGAGCCGGGCCTGCACGGTGCCGCGGGCCACGCCGAGCCGGCGCGAGGCCTCCAGGACCCCGATCCGGGGCTCGCGTGCGAGCAGGACGATCAGGCGGCCGTCGAGTTCGTCGATCCCCATGGGTGCCTCCCGGGCGCGGGGGTGGTCATACTGCACAGATCTCTCAGCAATCCTCCGCCTCTACTGAGCAGTCTGTACAGCCAAACAGGAAACTATTGCGCAGCTTGTGGATCGGCGGGACTCTGCGCTCATGACTGAGTCTTTGGTGAACCTCGAGACCATCCCGCACACCGCGCGTGAGGCAGACCCCTTCCCGGTGAAGGGGATGGACGCGGTCGTCTTCGCCGTGGGCAACGCCAAGCAGGCCGCGCACTACTACTCCACCGCGTTCGGCATGAAGCTCGTCGCCTACTCCGGACCGGAGAACGGCGTCCGCGAGACGGCCAGCTACGTCCTGACCAACGGCGCCGCGCGCTTCGTCCTGACCTCGGTCATCAAGGCGACGACGGACCACGGCCGCTTCCTCGCCGAGCACGTCGCCGACCACGGCGACGGCGTGGTCGACCTCGCGATCGAGGTCCCGGACGCGCGGGCCGCGTACGAGTTCGCCGTCGAGCACGGCGCGCGCGGCCTGGACGAGCCCTACGAGGTGAAGGACGAGCACGGCACGGTCGTGCTCGCCGCCATCGCCACGTACGGCCAGACCCGCCACACGCTGGTCGAGCGCAAGGACTACACCGGCCCCTACCTGCCGGGCTACGTCTCCGTCGCCCCGCTGGTCGAGGGCCCGGCCAAGCGGACCTTCCAGGCCATCGACCACTGCGTGGGCAACGTCGAGCTCGGCCGGATGAACGAGTGGGTCGGGTTCTACAACAAGGTCATGGGCTTCACGAACATGAAGGAGTTCGTGGGCGACGACATCGCGACCGAGTACTCGGCGCTGATGTCGAAGGTGGTCGCGGACGGCACCCTGAAGGTGAAGTTCCCGATCAACGAGCCGGCGATCGCGAAGAAGAAGTCGCAGATCGACGAGTACCTGGAGTTCTACGGCGGCGCAGGCGTCCAGCACATCGCGCTCGCCTCGAACGACATCGTGGCGACCGTACGGTCGATGCGGGCGGCGGGCGTGGCCTTCCTCGACACCCCGGACTCGTACTACGACACCCTCGGCGAGTGGGCGGGCGAGACCCGCGTGCCGGTGGAGACCCTGCGCGAGCTGAAGATCCTCGTCGACCGCGACGAGGACGGCTACCTGCTGCAGATCTTCACCAAGCCGGTGCAGGACCGTCCGACGGTGTTCTTCGAGATCATCGAGCGGCACGGGTCCATGGGCTTCGGCAAGGGCAACTTCAAGGCGCTGTTCGAGGCGATCGAGCGGGAGCAGGAGAAGCGGGGCAACCTGTAGGCCGCGGTCGGGGGTCCGGGGGCTCTGCCCCCCCGGGCCTCCCCCTCGCTGCGCTGGGGGGGACCCCCAGCGCCTCAGGCGCCGGCGGGGCCCGGCTTGGGTGACGGTGAGGGCTTCGGCTTGGCCGCCTTCGGGAGGTCCGGGGCCACCCACGGCTTGGCCGGCTGCATGTTCTCCGGGCCGCCCGGCGGCGGCTGGCCGATCGTGGCGAGGGCCGCCTTCGCCTGCTGGACCCGGACCGGCGAGAACCGCGGGTTGGTCCGCAGCGCCTCCTGCAAGTACCGCCGGGCCCCGGCCTCATCGCCCAGGCCCCGCTCGATCATCGCCCGGTGGAACGCGAACTCCGCACTGCGCATCCCCCGGTCCGTCGACTTCTTCGCGTACTCCAGCGCCGCCGTGTCGTCACCCGTCTTGTGCAGCGCCCACGCCAGCGCGTCCGCCACCTCCATGTTCTTGTGCCGCGACCACTCCTGCGTCAGCCGCCGCACGGCCGCCGCCGGATCCCCGTGGTCCGCCTCGAACAGGCCCAGGACCACCGACTCGTTCACCCCGTCCGCCGCGCCCCGCGCAGCGGCCGTACGCAGCATGTCGTACGGCGCCTTCGCCTCGTCCCGGCGCCCCAGAGCGTCCAGCAGCTCGCCCAGCTCCAGCGCCAGCCTCGGCACCTGCGCCCGGCCCAGCGCCATCCGGTAGTCCCGGACCGCCTCCCCGCCCCGGCCCAGCCCGGCCAGCGCCCTGGCCCGGCCGCCCAGCGCCTGCGCCTGCGCCGGGTCCGCGCGCAGCGCGCCCTCGTACTGGCGCAGCGCCTCCGCCGCGTCGCCCCGCTCCCACGACAGCTCCCCGAGCCGGAACAGGACGTACGCCTTCTCCGCCGGCGCCTTCGCCGCGCCCCCCGCGTGCTCCATCGCCATCGTCGCGTCCTCGCGCCAGCCGCGGTCCCGGTAGACCTGTGAGGCCCGGATGAACGCGGCGAGCCCCGGCCTCAGGTCCAGCAGCCGTTCCATCGACCGCTCGGCGGCCTTGTAGTCGCCCAGGCCCGTGTACGCGTCCACCAGCACCGGGTACGCCGTCCACCGGCTCGGCGCCTGCGCCCGTACGAGCTCGCCCCACTTCTTGCCGGTCCCGAAGTCGGCCCGGGCATTGGCCAGCGTGCCCATGGCCGTCATCGCGTCGAAGTTGCCCTTCTCGGCCGGGCGGATCTCCAGCGACCGCTTCAGCGCCTTCTCGGCCTTCGGGTACCAGGCCGGCTCCGCCGTCCGGCGCGCCTGCTCCAGGTAGGCCGCCCCGAGCACGGCCCAGGACGCGTCGTCCTTCTCGTGCCCCGCGACCCACTTCTCCCGGTCCGCGACCAGCGCCGTCAGATCCACCGCGGCCGCCGGCGCACCCATGCCGACCGCCGACGCGGCGCGCTCGGTGGGCCCCGGCGGGCGGGCGTCGTCGCTCTGGCGGGCCGGCCGGATCACCAGGGCCCCGGCGATCAGCACCACCGCGACCCCGGCCGCCACGAGCGTCTTGCGGCCGGTGAAGGTCACGGGGGGCGCGGGCTGCTGTGCTTCCTCCTCGATGCGGGCCGCGCGGGCGGCGCGGGCAGTACGAGCGGTACGGGCGATACGGGAGATACGCGCGGTACGGGTGGCACGGTCCATGGGGTCACTGTGCGTCAATATGAAGAGTTCGCCGAGGTGTCCGAAGCCCGTCGCGGCCGTGTTCACACCGATGGCCCCCGGTGCCACGCTGGGCTCATGGATGTCATGGATGTCATGGACGGCGCCGGGGAACACGATCTCCCCGCGCGTCTGCGCGCGAGCCTCCTGGAGGGGCTCCCGGCCGAGGCCCTCCTCACCGACCCCGAGGTGACGGCCTCCTACACCACCGACATGGCCACCTTCTGCGCCGCCGGCACCCCGGCGGCCGTGGTCCTGCCCCGCACCGTCGAACAGGTGCAGCACGTGCTGCGCACGGCCACCGCCCTGCGGATCCCCGTCGTCCCGCAGGGCGCCCGCACCGGTCTGTCGGGCGCGGCCAACGCCTCCGACGGCTGCATCCTGCTCTCCCTCGTCAAGATGGACCGGATCCTGGAGATCAACACCGTCGACCGCATCGCCGTCGTCGAACCCGGCGTCGTGAACGCGGTGCTCTCACGGGCCGTCGCCGACCGGGGCCTGTTCTACCCGCCGGACCCCTCCAGCTGGGAGCAGTGCACGATCGGCGGCAACATCGGCACCGCGTCCGGCGGCCTGTGCTGCGTCAAGTACGGGGTCACCGCCGAGTACGTGCTCGGCCTCGACGTGGTCCTCGCCGACGGGCGGCTGCTGCGTACGGGCCGGCGCACCGCCAAGGGCGTCGCCGGATACGACCTCACCCGGCTGTTCGTCGGCTCCGAGGGCAGCCTCGGCGTCGTCGTCCAGGCCGTACTCGCCCTGCGCCCCGCGCCGCCCCGGCAGCTCGCGCTGGCCGCCGAGTTCCCCTCGGCCGCGGCCGCCTGCGCGGCCGTCTGCGCCGTCATGGAGGCCGGGCTCGCGCCCTCGCTGCTGGAACTGATGGACCGTACGACCGTCCGCGCCGTCAACGCGCTCGGGCGTGGGGGTCCCCCCTGCTCGAGCGAAGCCGAGAGCTTGGGGGAGGGCCTGCCCGAGACCACCGAGGCCCTGCTGCTGGCCGCGTTCGACACCCCGGACGCGCCCGACGGCCTCGCCGCCGTGGGGGAGCTGTGCCGGGCCGCCGGGGCCACCGCCGTCGTCCCCGCCGAGGACGAGGCGGAGTCCGAACTTCTGCTCCAGGCGCGCCGGATGTCGCTGACCGCCCTGGACGCCCTGCGCCCCGCGACGATGATCGACGACGTCTGCGTACCGCGCTCGCGGCTCGCCGAGATGCTGGACGGGACGGCCGCCATCGCCCGCGCGTACGACCTGCTCATCGGGGTCTGCGCGCACGCCGGCGACGGCAACACGCACCCGGTGGTCTGCTTCGACCCGGCCGACGGGGACGAGACGCGGCGGGCCCGCGAGTCCTTCGACGAGATCATGGCGCTGGGACTGGCCCTCGGCGGGACCATCACCGGCGAGCACGGGGTCGGGGTCCTCAAGAAGGAGTGGCTCGCGCGCGAACTGGGGCCGGTGGGGCTGGAGATGCAGCGGGCGGTCAAGCAGGCCTTCGACCCGCTCGGCCTGCTCAACCCCGGAAAGCTCTTCTGACCGTACGCCGGGTATGGAGGGTGCCGGGTGGACGAGGCGGAGGTGGCGGATCCGCATGATCACAGGTCCCCGTCCGCCGACTCGTCCGACGGCCACGGGTCCCGCATCCACAGGTCGTCGGCCGGGGTCGGCGCGAGCAGCTCCGCCAGCGCGGCGTCCAGGCCCAGCCGATCCGCCTCGGTGCCGGGCGGGACCACGCGCAGCGTGCGCTCCAGCCACGCCGACACGGCGGCGGCCGGGGCCTCCAGCAGGGCGTCGCCGTCGGGGGAGGAGAGCGCCATGCAGAGGACGGCCCTGTTGTCGACCTTGGTGGGCCAGATCCGGACGTCTCCGTGGCCGCACGGGCGGAACACCCCCTCGACCAGCAGCTCGCGGGCGAAGGTCCAGTTGACCGGGGTGCTGGAGCCGGTGTGGAAGGTGATGTGCACGGCGAACGGGTCGTCCGTCAGGTAGACCAGCCGGGCCGGGACGGCGACGCTGCGCTCGGGGGACAGGACCAGCTTGAGTTCCAGCTCGCGCTCGACGACGGGGTGGTGCATGGCGGCCTCACTTCGGTTCTTCGGTTCTCCGGTTCGTGGCGTGGGGCCGGGTCCGCGCCCCACACCCGGTGAGAGCAGCGATGTGCCCGGGTATGACGCGACTTCGTGCACCGGACCGGGGATTGGCCGGATCCTGTCGGGTGTCCGAAAACAGCCGTAGGGCGTGGCGTTCGCTCAAAGGCTTGGATTCTCCCGTTACCGGACCTGTCGGGGCACGGTTCTTGGCTATGGTCCTCCCCTTGCACAAGCCTCAAGCCACGATCGGAGTTGGGGACATTGACGGCCTCCCCTGGTGACGGCGAGCACGCGGCCCGCGAGGGCTACTACCCCGATCCGTCCATCCCCGGGTTCGTCCGGTACTGGAACGGCCTCAACTGGGTTCCGGGTACGAGCCGCCCCGCCCCTGCCGCCGCCCCCGCCCCTGCCGTCGCCCGGTCCGACGAGACGGGGCCGGTGTTCCTGGACGAGACCGGCGTGACCGAGGCGCTGCCGGAGCCGGAGCCGGAGCCGGGGCCGGAGCCGCTGCCGGAGCCCGCCGCTCCCGCCGCGCCCGCGGCTTCGTGGCAGGCCGATCCCCTGCACCAGTCCGGCTTCGGCGGGCCGCGCGACCACCGGGTGTCCTGGGGCAGCCCGGCGCAGCCCGAGCCCGAGCCCGACGGGGGCCACGCGCCCGCCCTTTCGGCGTCGGCGGGGGTCTCGCAGGGCCGCGGGCCGCGCCCGGAGCCGCTGGAGGCGGCCGAACGGGCCCCGCGCGGGCCCGGGGTGTCCTTCGCCCGTACCGCGGAGCGGTTCCCCGCGCAGGCCGCCGTACGGGGCTCCGCCGAGAGCGTGGGCATCCTGTCGGCCCGCTCCCCGGCCGCCCCCGCCCCGGCGCCGGCTCCCGTCGAGCCCGAGTGGCCCGCCGCCCCCGGCGGCAGCGCCGGCCCGTCCGGCCTCACCTCGTCATGGCCGCAAACCCCCCTCCGCCGCGACCCGTCACCCCGCCCGGAGCCGGAGATCCCGGCCGGCTGGGACCCGATGGCCCGCCCCGAGCCGGAGGCGCCGCCCCGCCGCGACCGGGCGACCCGCCCCGAGCCGGAGGCGCCTTCGGACCCCGCCCCGTGGTCGCAGGCCCCGCCCCGCCGCGACCCGGCCGCCCGGCCCGAGCCGGAGGCCGCGGTGGACCGCGCCGCGTGGTCGCAGCCCCCGGTACGCCGTGACCCGGCGGCGCGCCCCGCGCCCGGGAGCCCGGGGGCTCCGGTCCGTCGTGACGCCGCTGCCTGGCCCGAGCCCGAGGCGCAGGCCGACCCCTTCGTGCCGGAGGAGCCGCAGGCCGCGCAGGCCCCGGCGGCCCGGCGGCCCGTCCCGGCCGGCCAGGCCTCCGCACCCGCCCCCCGCCGGGCGGCCGCCCCCGCCGAAGCGGATCCCGGCCTCGAAGCCGGTCCGGCGCCGGCGGCCGGCCGGGGCGTCCCCCGGGTCACCGAGCGGGCCGTGTTCGAGCGGATGGCGGAGCGGGCCATCCGGCCCGCCGGGCTCGTACGCCGCGCCGTGGCCCGCACGCTGGACACCCTCGTGCTCGGCGCGGTCGCGGCGGGCGTCGCCCGGCCCCTCGTCCCCGCGGCCACCGCCCACCTGGAGGCCAAGGTCGACGCCGCCATGGGCAGCGGCCGGACCACCACCGTGTGGCTGTTCGACACCACCATCGCCGGATACCTCGGCCTCGTCCTGGGCGCCGTACTGCTCTTCGGGGTGTTCTACGAGGTGCTCCCCACCGCCCGCTGGGGCCGCACGCCCGGCAAGAAGCTCCTCGGGATCCGGGTGCTGTCCGCCGCCACGCTCCGCCCGCCCACGTTCGGGGCGGCCCTGCGCCGCTGGCTGGTGTACGCGGTCCTCGGGCTCCCCGGCAGCCTCTGGTGCCTCGGGGACCGGCCCCGCCGCCGGGGCTGGCACGACCGGGCGGCCAAGACGTACGTGGCCCGCTGACGCCCGGCCCGCGGGCCGGTGCCGGACTCCTTCCCCCGAACGGACGCCGTCCCGTTGCGGGGTTCGCGGAGCCGGGTTCGACTCGGGCCATGAGTACCGATCAGCCGCCGCCGGGCCAGCCGCCCGAGGACGACCCGTTCCTCAAGAAGCCCCAGGAACCGACGCCTCCGTCGGGCGGTTCGCCGTACGACCGGCCCCCGGGCGGCCCGCCGCCCCCGCCGCCGGGCGGCCCGTACGGCGGTACGGGCGGTGGTGCGGGCGGTGGCGGCGGATACCCGCCCCCGCCGCCACCCCCGCCGCCCGGAGACCCGTACGGCGGGAGCGGCGGCTACGGCATGCCCGACCCGCTCGCCGGCATGCCCCCGCTGGCCGACTTCGGCAAGCGGCTCGGGGCCCGCATCATCGACGTGATCATCGTGCTCGTGCCGCTGTTCCTCATCCAGCTGGCGTTCGGCACGAACCGGTACACCGTGGAGACCAGCAAGGGGGAGGACGTCAGCGAGGTCTTCACCAAGTCGTACAGCGGCAGCGGCCTGGTGATGACGCTGATCTCGATCGTCCTGTTCGTCGGCTACGACTGGTGGTTCACCAAGAAGGACGGCAGGACCATCGGCAAGCGGGCGCTCGGGCTGCGCGTCGCGATGCTCAACGACGGCAGCGTCCCGCAGTCGGGCGCGTCGCTCGGCCGCGCCGCCATGCTCTGGCTGCCGGCGCTCATCTGCTGCCCGTGCCTGTGGGAGATCGTGCTGATCGTGTCGATCCTCGTGGACAAGCCGTACAAGCAAGGCCTTCACGACAAGGTGGGCAAGACCGTGGTGGTCAGCGCGTAAAGGCGGAGCGCACCGGGGTACGGCGGGGCCGCATACGGCTCAGTGGTGCACCGGCTGTTCGACGGCGGCCGTCCGGGGCTCAGGCACCCGGGCGGCCGCCGCCGCGTCCGCGGGGACCGGCTCGGGCGCGTTCCCGGGGGCGGCGGGGGCGGAGGGGGTGATTCCGGGGGCGATCCCGGGAGTGATTTCGGTAACACCGGGGGAAACGCGGGGGGTACGGGCGGCCGCTCGGGCCGTCCCGGCCGGAGCCGCGTGCCGGCCGCGCCGGCGGGGGCTGGCCGCGGTGAGCGCGACGAGCAGTCCGAGGGCCAGTGCGGCGGTGGTGATGACGGCGATCCCGCCTCCCGTGCTCGTCTGCGAGAGCAGGAGCATGGCGATGGTCGACACGACGACGGTGGCGGACCCGTAGAACAACTGGGCGGCGGTCGGACGCGGCATGGCGGTATCCGTCCTCAAGGCGGGGAGGGGGAGTCTGCTCAACTGGGTCGCGCGTCAGGCGACTCTACGTCGGGGGATTCCCGAGCGGAACCGCCAGTAAGCGTGACCTAACCCACGGTGCCCGGCGCACGGGGGGCGTACGGGATCATTCCCCCGTCACACGGCGGGGCCGGGACGCGGCCTTCGTCCCGTCTGGCAGAGGAACGTCCGTATACCGGAACTGCCTGACCGCATAGTGCAGTTGTAAGGAACAAGTCAAGGTCTGTCTTTTCCCTCGACTCTCCGGTCAAATGTCGTCACTTGAGACGCGCGCCGCGCGGAACCCCCCACTCCAACGGAGATGTTCCGACCTGTGTCGCGGCCGCGGGAGGGGAACGACATCAAGTGACCAGCAATTCCGCTCGCAGACGAGCGCTGCGCGCCGCAGCCGTCGGTGTGACCCTGGCCGCAACCGCGGCTTCCGGCGCCTTCCTCGTCACCGCCCAGGCTTCCGAGGCGCCGTCGACCGCGCCCGCCGCGGACCGCCAGGACCCGACCGCTCCCGCCAAGGAGCAGGTCCAGCACAACCTGAAGGGCCCGTTCAGCGACCAGCAGGCCCAGGCCCGCGAGGCAGCCCTTGACCAGGTGCTGTCCGGCAAGAAGACCGTCGAGCAGCGCGGCGCCTCCAAGGTCGTCAAGCTCGACGACAAGAAGTACGTCGAGCTCGGCCGCGAGAAGACCGACAAGATCTTCACGATCCTCGTCGAGTTCGGCGACCAGGTCGACAACACGACCATGTTCGACCCGGACGGTCCTGACGGCCCGAAGCCCGCGGTCCCGAAGTACGGCGGCACCCCCGGTCCGCTGCACAACACCATCGCGCAGCCGGACCGCAAGGACAACAACAGCACGGCCTGGCGCAAGGACTTCAGCCGCGACTACTTCCAGGACCTGTACTTCGGTACCGGCCAGGGCAAGGACTCGCTGAAGACCTACTACGAGAAGACCTCCTCGGGTCGCTACTCGGTCGACGGCCAGGTCGCCGACTGGGTCAAGATCCCGAACAACGAGGCCCGTTACGGCTCGAACTACTGCGGCCAGACCAACTGCGCCAACGTGTGGGACACCGTCCGCGACGGTGTCAACGCCTGGGTCGACGGCCAGAAGAAGGCCGGCAAGACCGACGCCGAGATCAAGGCCACGCTGGCCCAGTACGACCAGTGGGACCGCAACGACTTCGACGGCGACGGCAACTTCAACGAGCCCGACGGCTACATCGACCACTTCCAGATCGTCCACGCGGGCGAGGACGAGTCGGCCGGCGGCGGTGTCCAGGGCACCAACGCCCTGTGGGCGCACCGCTGGTACGCCTACGGCACCGACGCGGGCAAGACCGGCCCGGCGAACAACAAGGCCGGCGGCACCCAGATCGGCAGCACGGGCATCTGGGTCGGCGACTACACGATGCAGCCGGAGAACGGCGGCCTCGGCGTCTTCGCGCACGAGTACGGTCACGACCTCGGTCTGCCGGACCTCTACGACACCTCCGGTGGCGGCGAGAACTCGGTCGGTTTCTGGTCCCTGATGTCGGCCGGCTCCTGGCTCGGCGAGGGCAAGGACTCCATAGGTGACATGCCGGGCGACATGACCGCCTGGGACAAGCTCCAGCTGGGCTGGCTGAACTACGACACGGCCAAGGCCGCGACGAAGTCCACCCACAAGCTGGGTGTGTCGGAGTACAACACCAAGGACAAGCAGGCGCTGGTCGTCGAGCTGCCGAAGAAGCAGGTCAAGACCGACATCGTCGCTCCCGCCGAGGGCTCCTCGCAGTGGTGGAGCAACATGGGTGACGACCTCAAGAACACCCTCACCCGCACGGTCGACCTGACCGGCAAGTCCTCCGCCGCACTGTCCCTCAAGGGCTGGTGGGACATCGAGAAGGACTACGACTACCTCTACACCGAGGTGTCCACCGACGGCGGCGCCACCTGGACCGTCCTGAACGGCACCGCGGGCGGCAAGGCCATCCCGGCCGACGCCGCGGGCAACGCCGGTCTGACCGACGTCTCCGGCGGCTGGCAGGACCTGAAGTTCCCGCTCGACGCCTACGCCGGCAAGAAGATCGACCTCCGCTTCCGCTACCAGACGGACGGCGGCGCGGGCGGCAAGGGCTTCACCGCCGACGCCCTCGCGATCACCGCGGACGGCCAGACCCTGTTCACCGACGGCGCCGAGAACGGCGACAACGGCTGGACCGGCAAGGGCTTCTCCCGCGTCGGTGCCGGGTTCACCAAGGAGTACCCGCAGTACTACATCGCGGAGAACCGGCGCTACGTCTCGTACGACTCCACCCTCAAGGTGGGCCCGTACAACTTCGGCTGGGCCAACTCCAAGCCGGGCTGGGTCGAGCACTACCCGTACCAGGACGGCCTGCTGATCTGGCTGTGGGACAAGTCCCAGAAGGACAACAACACCAGCCAGCACCCGGGCTCGGGTCTGATCCTCCCGATCGACGCCAACGCCAAGCCGATGAAGTGGGCGGACGGCACCCTGCTGCGCAACAAGATCCAGCCGTACGACGCGACGTTCAGCGCGTACTCGACGGACGCGTTCACCCTGCACAAGAACGGTGAGTCGCTGTTCCTGAAGCCGAAGCCCGCGAACCTGGTCTTCGACGACCACAAGGGCAAGTACTACTACGACGAGAACCCGACCGGTTCGGTGAAGGTCGCTGACACCAACACCAAGATCAAGATCGTGAAGGAGCCGTACGACGGTCTCCAGATGACGGTCGAGGTCGGCCCCGCCGCCAAGTAATTCGGTAAACCCGCAGGTCAAAACATGATCGGCCGTCGCCCCCTAGCGGGCGGCGGCCGATCGCGTTTAGATGCGGGTGCGAGTTTTTCTTATTGACGGGGGAGCTGAAGATCATGCCCGGTGGAGGTTTCGTCAGATTGCCAGGCGGCAGCGTGGTGGTCGCACTCACGCTGCCGCGGCCCTGCGGCGAGGGCGGGAACGTCCGCGTCCTGGTGCACGCCGCGAACCGGGCCCGCGCCCTGACCAGGCTGCGGAACCTCGGCATGCGGGCGGTGTACCTGCGCGGCAACGCACAGCCGCCGACCCCGGACGAGGTCACGGCCGTCCTGCACCACCCGGACGGCCTGCTCTGGCGCGGCGCCCCGGACCGGGCGCAGGAGCTCTGGCACCCGATCCGGGCCCTGCTGGGGCACTAGAGGGCCCGGCGGGGCCTGGCAGGGCCTCGGCGGCCCTCCAGCGGGGGCTCTCGTCCAGCGGGGGCTCTCGTCTAGCGGGGGCTCTCGCCGATCAGCTTGACGCCGGCCGAGCGGAGCTCCTCCAGCGCCCGGGCGGCGGTGTGGGGGGCCACGGCGACCGACAGGTCCAGCAGCACGCGGGTGGTGAAGCCGGCGCGTATGGCGTCGAGGGCCGTGGCCCGCACGCAGTGGTCGGTGGCGATCCCGACGACGTCCACCTCGCTCACGCGCTGGTCCCGCAGCCACTGGGTGAGCGGGGTGCCGTTCTCGTTGGCCCCCTCGAACCCGCTGTACGCGGCCTCATAGGCCCCCTTGTCGAAGACGGCGGTCACGGCTCCGGAGGCGACGGCGGGGGCGAAGTTCGGGTGGAACCCGACGCCCTCGGTCCCGGCGACGCAGTGGACCGGCCAGGAGGTCTCGTAGTCCGGCTCGGCCGGGGGGCGGGCGAAGTGCGACCCGGGGTCGATGTGGCAGTCGCGGCTGGCGACGACGTGCCGGTAACCGGCCGTGGCCTGGCCGATCAGCTCGGTGATCGCGGCGGCGACATCGGCCCCGCCGGCGACCGCGAGGCTGCCGCCTTCGCAGAAGTCGTTCTGTACGTCGACGACGATCAGTGCGCGGTGCATGTCGCGTGTCCTTCGGTAGTCGTGTTTGCCGCTGCGCGGGCTCATCCCCCACCCCGCCCCTTCCCGAAACCGGGCTCTAGGCGTACTCCGTCGGGATGACCGGCTCGCCGCGCGAGAGCTGCGTCGCCGAGAGGGGGAGGCCGGCGCAGGCCTCGCGGTGGCGGGCGCGGGCCGCCTCCAGGGGCTCGCGGGCGACCACCTCGCCCGCCTTCACCAGCTGGACCAGGAGCTGGGCGTCCGCGAGCGCCGCCGGGACCGCGCCGGTCCCGACCACCTCCGCCTCCGCGACCCCCTCCGCGTCCGTCCGCCGCGCCGCCCACTTGCGGCCGCCGATCGAGGTCTTCCCGCCCGTGGACTTCTTCGCCACCGGCACCAGCGGCGCCTTCGGGTCCGCCGACGTGGCCCGCGCCACCAGCTTGTAGACCATCGAGCACGTGGGGTGCCCGCTGCCCGTCACCAGCTGGGTGCCGACCCCGTACGCGTCCACCGGAGCCGCCGCCAGCGAGGCGATCGCGTACTCGTCCAGGTCCGAGGTCACCACGATCCGCGTCCCCGTCGCCCCCAGCTCGTCGAGCTGCTGGCGCACCCGGTGCGCGACGAGCAGCAGGTCGCCGGAGTCGATCCGGACCGCGCCCAGCCCCGTACCGGCGACCTCGACGGCCGTCCGTACGGCTTCCGCCACGTCGTACGTGTCCACCAGCAGCGTGGTCCCGCTGCCCAGCGAGGCCACCTGGGCCTGGAAGGCGTCCCGTTCGGTGTCGTGCACCAGGGTGAAGGCGTGCGCCGAGGTCCCGACCGTCGGGATCCCGTACCGGAAGCCGGCCGCCAGGTCCGAGGTGGAGGTGAAGCCGCCGACGTACGCGGCCCGCGAGGCGGCCACCGCGGCCAGCTCGTGCGTGCGCCGCGCGCCCATCTCGATCAGCGGCCGCCCGCCGGCCGCCGAGGCCATCCGGGAGGCGGCGGCCGCGATCGCCGAGTCGTGGTTCAGGATCGACAGGATCACGGTCTCCAGCAGCACGCACTCGGCGAAGCTGCCCTCGACGCGCAGGATCGGCGAGCCGGGGAAGTAGACCTCGCCCTCCGGGTAGCCCCAGATGTCGCCCGAGAAGCGGTACGAGGCCAGCCAGTCCAGCGTCCGCATGTCGACGACGGCACGCTCGCGCAGGAACTCCAGCACGGCCGCGTCGAAGCGGAAGTTCTCCACCGCGTCCAGGACGCGGCCGGTGCCCGCCACCACCCCGTAGCGGCGCCCCTCGGGCAGCCGCCGGGTGAAGACCTCGAAGACCGACCGGCGGTCGGCGGTGCCGTTCGCCAGGGCGGCCTGCAGCATCGTGAGCTCGTAATGATCCGTGAAGAGCGCTGTCGACGGCACGTCCACCGGCAGGCCCAGGTCCGCAGGGTTCATGCCTCGGATGCTAGCGCACATTTCGTCAAAGTGACGAGATCTCGGGACCCGTTTGTGCGACCGGCCGGTCGCAGTGGCAGCATGGGACAAGTGAGTGTTGCTCCCATTGAGATCGAACGCACCGAGTCGGCCGAAGAGACCTTCGCTGTCCCTGAACCCGACGTCCCCTGGGTGACCCTGGTGCACAACGACCCGGTCAACCTCATGAGCTACGTGACGTACGTGTTCCAGGCGTACTTCGGCTATTCGAAGGACAAGGCGCACAAGCTGATGCTCGACGTCCACCACAAGGGGAGGGCGGTCGTGTCCAGCGGCAGCCGCGAGGAAATGGAGCGCGACGTGCAGGCCATGCACGGCTACGGCCTGTGGGCGACCCTCTCCCAGGACCGCTTCTGATGGGGCGCTCCACCGGGATGTTCGAAGCCCTGAAGGGCGGCGGCGCCGCCATCGCGCTGGACGAGATCGAGATCTCCATCCTGCGCTCGCTGGCCGTGCAGCTGCTGGAGCTCATCGGACCGGGCGCGCCCGAGCCCGAAGAGGACGCCGACCCGCTGGCCGTGCTGTTCGCCGAGGGCAACCAGGGGCCCACCGAGCGGCCCTCCGACCCCGCGCTGATCCGGCTCTTCCCCGACGCCTACGGCGGCCCCGGCCCCGAGGACCAGGGCGTCGACCCGGCCGAGCTGGCCACCCGGTCGGCGGAGTTCCGCCGGTTCACCGAGAACGACCTGCGCGCCCGCAAGCGCGAGGACGCGCTGGCCGTCGTACGGAGCCTGGACGGGCTCACGCCCGGCGGCGAGGGGGCGGCCGCGGTGCTGGAGCTCACCGGAGAGCTCCCGCTGCGCTGGCTGGGCGCGCTCAACGACCTGCGCCTGACCATCGCGGCCCGGCTCGACATCACCGAGGACGACGAGAGCGCGATGCTCTTCCGGCTGCCGGACGACGATCCGCGCAAGCCGATGGTGATGGCGTACCTGTGGCTCGGTGGCCTCCAGGAGACGCTCATCGAAACGCTCTGAGCCCCCGCAGTGAACCAACGGGGCAGCCGCCGGAGCGGGCGCCGTTCGCTCAGCGGACGCTCAAATCCGGATAACGATCAGATCACCGCGATGCGGTGGTCTGACGCGCTTCAGGACCTATGTCCTGAATTTATTGTGCTCCAGGTCACTTTTCCGCGCCTCCGACACCCGTAAGCCCGTGATAAATCTTCACGACCGCCGACGGGGCGCCACCCATGTCCCCCGGCCCGCTTGAACCGGCTGACCGCCGGGTGCAACTCCATCCGTATCCGGGGGGATCGAGGACCCGATCCGCTGCCTTCGAAGGCGCGGGTCGGCGTGGAGAAAGGCGCACCAAGACATGACCTCTGTGCAGGTCGAGCAGCACGACAAGACGCCCGGCGAGGGCGCCGCGGCCGAGGGTGGCGAGGGTTACCACCGCGCACTCGGAGCCCGCCAGATCCAGATGATCGCGATCGGCGGAGCCATCGGCACCGGCCTCTTCCTGGGCGCCGGCAAGGCGATCTCGAAGGCCGGACCCAGCCTGATCCTGGCCTACGCCATCGCGGGCCTGGTCATCTTCTTCATCATGCGCGCCCTCGGCGAGCTGCTGATGTACCGCCCGGTCTCGGGCTCCTTCTCGGACTACGCCCGGGAGTTCCTCGGCCCCTTCTGGGGGTACGCCACCGGCTGGACGTACTGGCTCTTCTGGGTGGTCACCGGCATCACCGAGGTGACGGCCGCGGCCAAGTACATGTCGTACTGGACCCACGACAGCTTCCCGCAGTGGGCCTACGCGCTGATCTTCACGGTCATCCTCTACGCCGCCAACCTGATCTCCGTGAAGCTCTTCGGTGAGCTGGAGTTCTGGTTCTCCATGGTCAAGGTCACCGCCATCGTCGGCATGATCCTGATCTGCGCCGGCATCCTCACCGTCGGCTTCTCCGACGCCGCCGCCACCGCCTCCGTCTCCAACCTCTGGAGCGACCGCGGCTTCTTCCCCAACGGCATCGGCGAGACGCTGATGACGCTCCAGATCGTCATGTTCGCCTTCCTGGCGGTCGAGCTGGTCGGCGTCACCGCCGGCGAGTCCAAGGACCCCGAGAAGACCCTGCCCAAGGCCATCAACACCGTGCCGTGGCGCATCGCCGTCTTCTACGTCGGCGCGCTCATCATGATCATGTCGGTCATCCCGTGGTCCAACTTCAAGGCGGGCGAGAGCCCGTTCGTGCTGGCCTTCGAGAAGATGGGCCTCGGCGTCGGCGCCGCGATCGTCAACTTCGTCGTGCTGACCGCCGCGCTCTCCTCCTGCAACTCGGGCATGTACTCCACCGGCCGCATGCTGCGCGACCTCGCGCTCAACGGCCAGGGCCCGAAGTTCTTCACCAAGCTCACCAAGAGCGGCACCCCGCTCGTGGGCACCACCTTCTCCGCCGCGCTGATGCTGGTCGGCGTCTGGATCAACTACGTCGCCCCGGGCAAGGCCTTCGACTACGTCGTCTCCTTCGCCACCATCTCCGGCATGTGGGCCTGGATCATGATCCTGGTCTGCCAGATCCGCTACCGCGCCAAGGCCGACCGCGGCGAGCTGCCGCAGTCCGCCTTCCGCGCCCCCGGCGCCCCGTGGACCAGCTGGTTCGCCCTGCTGTTCATCGGCATGGTCATCGTGATGATGGGCATCGACAAGGACTCCCGCGTCTCGCTGTACTGCGCGCCGCTGTGGGGCCTGATCCTGGGCGTCTCCTACCTGGTGCTCAAGAAGCGCAACCCGGCCGGAGCCGCGTTCAACAAGGCCGACAGGGCCTCGGAGCCCGTCGCCTGACCGACTCTGTCCAGCATCCGGGCCCTCCCGTACCACACCTCGGTACGGGAGGGCCCGTCTGCTTATCCTGTCGACCATGCTGACCCTCACCCAGGCGCTGTACGACCGGATCGTCGAGCACGCCCGCAAGGACCACCCCGACGAGGCCTGCGGCGTCGTGGCCGGACCGGCCGGCACCGACCGCCCCGAGCGGTTCGTCCCGATGCTCAACGCGGCCCGCTCGCCCACGTTCTACGAGTTCGACTCGAAGGATCTGCTGAAGCTCTACCGCGAGCTCGACGACCGGGACGAGGAGCCCGTGATCGTCTACCACTCGCACACCGCGACCGAGGCCTACCCCTCCCGTACGGACGTCACGTACGCGAACGAGCCCGGCGCGCACTACGTCCTGGTCTCCACGGCGGACACCGACGGCCTCGGCGAGTTCCAGTTCCGCTCGTACCGGATCGTCGAAGGCGTCATCACGGAGGAAGAAGTGCAGGTCGTGGAGGGCTACTGACCACGATGTGAGCGGTTTGCGTCCACGATGCGGGATCACACTCCAAACGGGGGACCGGGAATCGTTAACATGACCGCATGGTTCCCCACGACGTGAGCATCGAGACGCCCGGCAGGCTGCTGCTCGTGGCGCGGCTGCACGTCGACCTGTGCCGTCTCGCCAGCAGCATCTGTCCTGCCGCCTGAGCACCACAGCCCCTCGCGCGGGGGCCCTTGCGCCGCGCGCCCTTATGCCCCTCCCGCCTTACTTCACCACTGGAGCCTGCCATGGCCATCGAGGTCCGCATCCCCACCATCCTCCGCACCTACACCGACGGCGAGAAGGCCGTCAGCGGTGAGGGCGCCACCCTGTCCGAGCTCTTCGCGGACCTGGAGACGCGCCACAAGGGCATTCGAGAGCGAATCGTCGAGGGCGCTGACGGCGGCAAGCTGCGCCGCTTCGTGAACGTCTACCTCAACGACGAGGACGTCCGCTTCCTGGACGGCATCTCCACCGCCCTCAAGGACGGCGACAGCGTCACCATCCTCCCGGCGGTCGCCGGCGGCTCCGTCTGATGCGCTACGACTCCCCGCTGGCCGCGGTCGGCAACACGCCGCTCGTGCGGCTGCCCCGGCTGTCGCCCTCGGACGACGTCCGCATCTGGGCCAAGCTGGAGGACCGCAACCCGACCGGCTCGATCAAGGACCGCCCCGCGCTCCACATGGTCGAGCAGGCCGAGAAGGACGGCCGGCTGACCCCCGGCTGCACGATCCTGGAGCCGACGTCGGGCAACACCGGCATCTCGCTGGCGATGGCGGCCAAGCTCAAGGGCTACCGGATCGTGTGCGTCATGCCGGAGAACACCTCGCAGGAGCGGCGTGACCTGCTGGCCATGTGGGGAGCCGAGATCATCTCTTCGCCGGCGGCGGGCGGGTCGAACACCGCGGTCCGGGTGGCCAAGGAGCTGGCGGCGGAGCACCCCGACTGGGTGATGCTCTACCAGTACGGGAACCCGGACAACGCGGGCGCGCACTACGCGACGACGGGACCCGAGATCCTGCGGGACCTCCCCTCGATCACCCACTTCGTGGCAGGCCTGGGCACGACGGGCACCCTGATGGGCGTGGGCCGCTACCTGCGCGAGCACGTGCCGGGCGTACGGATCGTCGCGGCGGAGCCGCGGTACGACGACCTGGTCTACGGCCTGCGCAACCTGGACGAGGGCTTCGTCCCGGAGCTGTACGACGCCTCGGTCCTGACCACCCGCTTCTCGGTGGGCTCGGCGGACGCGGTCACGCGCACCCGCGAACTCCTCCAGCAGGAGGGCATCTTCGCGGGCGTCTCCACC
Source organism: Streptomyces sp. NRRL S-244 (assembly GCF_000717915.1). Lineage (GTDB taxonomy): Bacteria > Actinomycetota > Actinomycetes > Streptomycetales > Streptomycetaceae > Streptomyces. The sequence goes on along the minus strand of NZ_JOCX01000014.1, from coordinate 119,573 downwards.
GGCGCCGCCCTGCACGCGGCGATCGGAGTGGGCCGCAAGGCGGTCGCGGCGGGCGAGAGCGCGGACATCGTCTTCGTCGTGGCCGACGGCGGCTGGAAGTACCTGTCGACGGGCGTCTACACGGCGAAGACGACCGAAGAAGCGATCGAAACCCTCCAGGGCCAGCTCTGGGCCTGAGCCGCACCGGCCCCGCCGGCGTCCGAGGCGCGGGGCCCCGCCCGGCGGAGCCGTTCAGCCGGACAGCCGGTCAGCCGGTCAGCCGGACAGCAGCTCCGCCAGAACGGCGGCGTGGCTCGACGCGGGGTCCTTGACCGCGGTCAGGAGGGTGACCGGGCCCGCCTCGGCCAGCGTGCGCAGGCGGGCCAGTTCCGCCGCCGCCTCCGGCTCCGCCAGCTCCGCCTCGTAGCGGGCCCGGAACTCCTGCGCCGAGCCCCCGCCCCCGTGGAACCACTTGCGCAGCTCGCCGGACGGGGTCACCGCCTTCGGCCACCGGTCCACCGCGGCCGCCGCCTTGGCCAGACCCCGCGGCCACAGCCGGTCCACGAGGACCCTCACGCCGTCGGCCCCCGGCTCCGGGGGGTCGTACACACGCCGCAACCGGATCACGCACCGCCTCCGAGTCCCTTGACCTCGTCCCACACCGCGGGATCCAGGACTCCCAGCCGGTTCCGGAACTCCCACACCCACACCTCCGCCGGCCGGTCCGCCTCCAGGAAGCCCGCCCGGCCCTGCGACCCCACGGTCCCCGGCGGCAGCGGGATCACCCCGGCCCGCCGGTCGTCGTACTTCCCGGTGATCCACGCGACCCGAGCCCGGTGCGCCCGTACGGACGCCACCGCCAGCACCAGGCACAGCCGCCCGTCCGCGAGACACCACAGCTCACCGGCCCGCGGCTGCGGCGCCGCGCCCGGCCCGTGCGGCGGCGGGGCCCGCCGGGCGCGCCCCGGCCGCCGCCCCGCGACCAGTACCACCAGCACCACGGCCACCACCGCGACCGCCGCGGGCCACCAGGACGTGTCCATATTCCGAAGGTAGCCGCGCCCCAGCACCCCGGCACGGCAGTGCGCCGCAAGCGCGCCGGAAGCGCGCCGGGCCCGGCACCGGCACGCCCGTGCCCACCGTCGCTCCCCCGGGTGACAGCACAGGTGATTCCCCCCACAACGGCCTGCCGCGGAGGAGCGACCTGACGTTTCGCGCCTTACGCTCGACCCACGCACGGCCCGCATTCCGTCCACGGACCGTCCCCGGAGGTTCTCGCTCCATGAAGCTCACCGTCGTCGGCTGCTCGGGGTCGTTCCCGTCCGCGGAATCGGCCTGCTCGAGCTACCTCGTCGAGGCCGACGGCTTCCGGCTGCTCCTCGACATGGGCAACGGCGCCCTGGGCGAGCTGCAGCGCCACGTCGGTCTCTACGACCTCGACGCGATCTTCCTGAGCCATCTGCACGCGGACCACTGCATCGACATGTGCGCGTACTTCGTCGCCCGCTTCTACCGCCACGAGGGCGGCCGGTGCGGCACGATCCCCGTCTACGGTCCCGACGGCACCGAGAAGCGCCTGACGACCGCGTACGACGACGTCCCCGACGAGCGCTCCATGAGCGAGGTCTTCGACTTCCGGACCCTGAAGTCCGGCAGCTTCGAGATCGGCCCGTTCACCGTCCGCACCGAGCGGGTCAGCCATCCCGTGGAGGCGTACGGCATCCGCGTCGAACACGGCGGCCGCTCCCTGACGTACTCCGGCGACACGGGCGCCTGCCCCGAGCTGGGGATGCTGGCCGAGGGCACGGACCTGTTCCTGTGCGAGGCCTCCTTCACGCACGGCAAGGAGGACGTCCCGGACCTCCACCTCAACGGCCGCGAGGCCGGGGAGTTCGCGCGCGGCGGCAAGGTCGGCCGGCTCGTCCTGACGCACGTCCCGCCGTGGACGGACGCCCGCCAGAACCTGGCCGACGCCCGCGCGGTCTACGACGGCCCGGTGGACCTGGCGTACGCGGGCGCCGTCTACGAGGTCTGAGCACGGCCCTCGGCCGGCCGTACGCACGAGGAAGCCCCCGCCCTCCCGGAAGGGAGAGCGGGGGCTTCGCCGTACGCGGCCGCGCTTACTTGGCCTCGGCCTTGAGCAGCTCGGCGAGCTCCTCGTCGGACTCACGGCCCGGCGTCGGGAGGTTGAACTTCGTGATCGCGAAGCGGAAGACCACGTAGTAGACCGCCGCGAAGCACAGGCCCACGACCGCCAGGCCCAGCGGGTTGGTGGCCTTGCCGAGGTTCAGCAGGTAGTCGATGGCGCCTGCCGAGAAGCCGAAGCCGTCCTTCATCCCGAGACCCCACGTCAGCGCCATGGAGACACCGGTCAGCACCGCGTGGATCGCGTACAGGACCGGGGCGATGAACATGAACGTGAACTCGATCGGCTCGGTCACACCGGTGACGAAGGAGGTCAGCGCGAGGGAGAACATCATGCCGCCGACGACCTTGCGGCGCTCGGGGCGGGCGCAGTGGACGATCGCGAGGCAGGCGGCCGGGAGGGCGAACATCATGATCGGGAAGAAGCCGGTCATGAACTGCCCGGCGCTCGGGTCACCGGCCAGGAAGCGGGAGATGTCGCCGCTCTTGCCCTGGAACTCGCCCGCCTGGAACCACGGGAAGGAGTTGAGCAGGTGGTGCATGCCGACCGGGATCAGCGCACGGTTGGCGACACCGAAGATGCCCGCGCCGACGGCGCCGGAGCCGACCAGCCACTCACCGAAGCTGTGCAGACCCGTGCCGAGGACCGGCCAGATCAGGCCGAAGAGGATACCGATGACGAGACCGGCGAAGGCCGAGAGGATCGGGACCAGACGGCGGCCGCCGAAGAAGCCCGCCCACTCGGGCAGCTTGGTCCGGTAGAACTTCTGGTAGATCAGGGCGACCACGATGCCCATGACGACACCGCCGAGCACCTTGGCGTCGACCGGGGCCTCGAGCATGACTACCTTGCCGTCGACCGCCTTGGCGACCTTCGGCAGGTTGGAATCGGTGAACGTGGCGAGCACGTTCTTGAAGACCAGGTAGCCGGTCACCGCGGCGAGGGCGGTCGATCCGTCGGACTTCTTGGCGAAGCCGATCGCGATGCCCACGGCGAACAGCAGCGCCATGTTGTCGAGGATCGCGCCACCGCCGGCGGACATGTATCCGGCTATCTTGGTCAGGAACGTCGGCAGCGAGGGATCGCCGAGCATGTCCTTGTCGCCGAGGCGGACGAGCAGCGCGGCGGCCGGGAGCACCGCAACGGGGAGCATGAGGCTCCGGCCGATGCGCTGCATGACGGCCATCACGCCCGCGCCCTTCTTCTTTTCCGCAGCGGTGGCTGTGGACATGAGGTTCCTCCAGAAGGCAAGGCGCCGCCCAGCGCGTGCAACGGGGGATGGCGGCGTCTCAAAATGGGGGTACGCGAGCTCCGGACCGGGCTTGCGTGGTCTACACCAATTGATGGTGTAGACCAGTTGTAGCATGGTCGGGGATAGATAAGGAACCTTCGATTTCCTGTGGTCTACACCACACTCGGTCCGCGGAGGCGACCCGCGGCCCGGGACAAGCGGAAGGCCCCCGGATCCGTGGATCCGAGGGCCTCGCGCGGCGCGGGGTTCGTTACGCCTTCGTGTTCTCCGCCTCCATGGCGGCGATCTCCTCGTCCGACTCCCGGCCCGGCGTCGGGATGTCGAACTTCGTGATCGCGAAGCGGAAGACGGCGTAGTAGACGACCGCGAAGCCCAGCCCGATCGGGATGATCAGCCACGGCTTGGTCGCCAGGCTCCAGTTGATGACGTAGTCGATCAGCCCCGCCGAGAAGCTGAAGCCGTCGTGCACCCCCAGCGCCCACGTCACCGCCATCGACACACCCGTCAGCACCGCGTGGATCACGTACAGCGCCGGCGCCACGAAGAGGAACGAGTACTCCAGCGGCTCCGTGATGCCCGTGACGAAGGACGTCAGGGCGACCGACAGCATCAGGCCGCCGACCTCCTTGCGCCGCTGCGGCTTCGCGCAGTGCGTGATCGCCAGCGCCGCCGCCGGAAGCGCGAACATCATGATCGGGAAGAAGCCGGTCAAGAACAGCCCCGCGTTGGGGTCGCCCGCCAGGAACATGTTGATGTCGCCGTGCACCGTCGTCCCGTCCGGCTTGGTGTAGCTGCCGAACTGGAACCACACCGGCACGTTCAGGAACTGGTGCAGGCCGATCACCAGCAGCGCGCGGTTGGCGACGCCGAAGATGCCGCCGCCCCAGGAGCCCAGCCCCACCAGCCAGTCGGAGAAGGACTCCAGCGCGCTGCCGACCGGCGGCCAGATCCACAGGCAGAGCGCCGCGAACGCGATCGCGACGAACGACATGATGATCGGGACCAGCCGGCGGCCGTTGAAGAAGCCCAGCCAGTCGACCAGCTTCACCCGGTGGAACCGCTGCCAGAACCAGGCCGCCAGCAGGCCCATGATGATGCCCCCGAACACCCCCGGGTTCTGGTACGTGAACTCCACGAAGGTGTTGTTCGGCCCGATGCAGCCGCCGCCGACGGCCTTCGTGCCGATCGGGCAGTCGTTGGGGAAGGCGTGCAGCACGCCCCGGTACACCAGGAAGCCCGCCACCGCCGCGAGGGCGGTCGAACCGTCCGCCTTCTTCGCCATGCCGATCGCGACGCCGATGCAGAACAGCAGCGGCAGGCCGATGTCCGCGTTCAGCAGCGCGCCGCCCGCGGCCACCATCACCTTCGACACGATCGTCCAGTTCAGGCCCTCCTCGCCGAAGACGCCGGGCTGCCCGAGCCCGTTGAGGAGGCCCGCCGCGGGCAGCACCGCGATCGGCAGCTGGAGGCTTCGCCCCATCTTCTGCAGCCCCGGGTACAAGCCGCTCCACCACTTCGGCTGCGGTGCTGCTGCGGTGCTGCTCGCGCTCATCGGCGTCCTCCTGGCGGGCCCGTTTTTGGGCAGGTGCGTCCGGTGCGGCACACTGGTGTAGACCACTTGTGGTGCGGTCGCATTCACCCGCCCGGAGGGCAGGTTGCTGCTGATCGTCATCATTCGGCAGAAGCCGGACCCACGCTCGCGTAGCTGGGCCAACAGTGGGCTACCGTGACAAAGCGGATCGCGCTGGCTGGACCGGGACCGCCGAGACTCGTTCTTCGTAGAACTCAGGGAGAAACACATGGCCACCAAGGCTGAGAAGATCGTCGCCGGGCTCGGCGGCATCGAGAACATCGAAGAGGTCGAGGGCTGCATCACCCGCCTGCGCACCGAGGTCATCGACCCCAGCAAGGTCGACGAGGCCGCCCTGAAGGCCGCCGGCGCCCACGGCGTCGTCAAGATGGGCACCGCGGTCCAGGTCGTCATCGGCACCGACGCCGACCCGATCGCCGCCGACATCGAAGACATGATGTGAGCTGAGCTCCCGCTCGGACCTCCGCCAGACCCCGTACGGGCCCCACCCGGACGGGGTCTTCGCGTACCCGGCTCTCGCCCACCCGGCTCTCGCGCACCCGGCCACCGACTAGGCTCGGACGCATGTCTCGCATCGACGGCCGTACGCCCGAACAGCTCCGCCCGGTCACCATCGAACGCGGATGGAGCAAGCACGCCGAGGGCTCCGTCCTCATCTCCTTCGGTGACACCAAGGTCTTCTGCACCGCCTCCTTCACCGAAGGCGTCCCGCGCTGGCGCAAGGGCAGCGGCGAAGGCTGGGTCACCTCCGAGTACTCGATGCTGCCCCGCTCCACCAACACCCGCGGCGACCGCGAATCCGTACGCGGCAAGATCGGCGGCCGCACCCACGAGATCTCCCGCCTCATCGGCCGCTCCCTGCGCGCCGTCATCGACTACAAGGCGCTGGGCGAGAACACCATCGTCCTGGACTGCGACGTCCTCCAGGCCGACGGCGGCACCCGCACCGCCGCCATCACCGGCGCCTACGTGGCCCTCGCCGACGCCGTCGCCTGGGGCCAGCAGAAGAAGCTGATCAAGGCCGGCCGCAAGCCGCTCACCGGCACCGTCGCCGCCGTCAGCGTCGGCATCGTGGACGGCGAGCCGCTCCTCGACCTCTGCTACGAGGAGGACGTGCGCGCCGAGACCGACATGAACGTGGTCTGCACCGGCGACGGCCGCTTCGTCGAGGTCCAGGGCACCGCCGAGGGCGAGCCCTTCGACCGCAAGGAGCTCAACGCCCTCCTGGACCTGGCCGCCGGCGGCTGCGCCGACCTGGAGGCCATCCAGCTGGGCGCCCTCCAGCTCTAGGCCGCAGAACCGCGGGGGCCGCTGGTGCGTCCCCCCGGGTACGGGCGCACGGTGTCAAAGCCGTGCGCCCGTCCTCGTATTTCGCTTCTCGCTTCTCGCTTCTCACTTCTCGCATCCGTGTCGATTCCTGGGAGACCCGAACCATGAACCCGAAGCACCGCATAGCGGCGGTCGTGCTCGCAGCGGCTCTCGCCGTCCCGGCGCTGACGTCCTGTGACGCGATCTCGACGGCGATGGACTGCGCGAACACGGCGGTGGCCATCACCGACGGCGCCAACGACCTCCAGCAGGCGGTCTCCCAGGCCGGCAACAGCCCGCAGGACGCCCAGAACGCGCTGAACCAGATCGAGGCGAACCTCAAGAAGGTCGGCGACCAGACGGACAACGCCGACCTGAGCAAGGCCGTCTCCTCCATGACCACGGCGGTCAAGAACGTCCGCACGGCCATCGAGAACGGCAACGCCACCCCGGACATCCAGCCGGTCGCCGACGCCGCGAAGGAACTCTCGAAGGTCTGCACCCCGGGCTGACGGGGCCGCAGGTGGCCGTCATGACGGACGCGGAATAATGGGGTCCATGACCAGCAGCCGCCTGATCCTCGCCACCCGCAACGCGGGCAAAGTCGCCGAGCTCCACGCCATCCTGTCCGACGCCGGCCTGCCGTACGAGCTGGTCGGCGCGGACGCGTACCCGCAGATCCCGGACGTCAAGGAGACCGGCGTCACCTTCGCCGAGAACGCCCTCCTCAAGGCGCACGCCCTGGCCCAGGCCACCGGACTGCCGGCGATCGCCGACGACTCCGGCCTCTGCGTGGACGTCCTGAACGGCGCCCCCGGCATCTTCTCGGCGCGGTGGGCGGGCAAGCACGGAGACGACCGGGCGAACCTGGACCTGCTGCTGGCCCAGCTCGGGGACATCGCCGACGAGCACCGCGGAGCCCACTTCGCGTGCGCGGCGGCCCTCGCCCTCCCGGACGGCACCGAACGCGTCGTGGAGGGCCGCCTCCTCGGCACCCTCCGCCACACCCCGGCGGGCACCGGCGGCTTCGGCTACGACCCGGTCCTCCAGCCCGAGGGCGAAACCCGCACCTGCGCGGAACTCACCCCGGCGGAAAAGAACGCCATCTCCCACCGAGGCCAGGCCTTCCGCGCCCTGGTCCCCTTCATCCGCGCCCTGGTCGCCTGAGGGCGGGTACAAAAATGGCCTGCGCATCGATCTTTCGATTCGCAGGCCATTGCTGTGCGGCGGAAGGGATTCGAACCCTCAAGCCGTTTCACGGGCCACAGATCCTAAGTCTGCTGCGTCGCCGTTGCGCCACCGCCGCTAGCCGCCTGCCATGATAGCGGCAGGCGGCTGTACGAAAATGCGCAAGATCAGGAACTCGACCGGCGACGGCCTCCTCGGCACCATGTGCTGGTGATCGCGTGGCAGTTGGGGCACAGCAGCCGGAGGTTCTCCCGGCGGTCGTCGCTCCAGTCGCCGTTGATGTGGTCGATCTCCAAGGTCATGGGGCGCCCGCGCCACTCGGGAGGTGCTTCGCACCGGTCGCAGCATTCCGGGACACCGATCTCGCGCAGCGCGCGACGCAGCGCCTTGGTGCCGGTTCTCCGCTGCCTGTCATGCCGGACGAGTATCTCGTCCGGTGTTTTGGCGGTGGGCGATGGCTTGCCGCGCTGGTGGGCTTGCCCCAGGAAGTGGGTGGTGCTGATGCCCTCCTCCGCGATCCATGCCTTCAGGCGTGCGCGCTGACGATGGTTGTCCGGCCGGCCGAGGACGCGAAGGGACTCGGAGAGTGAGCGCGATGCGTCCACGGCGTGCCGGAGCTCCGCCGCCGTCGGCCGCGGCGGCCGGCCAACGGCGGGGAAGTGGGACACGTCGATACCGTGGTCGCCGAACCGCTTCAGAAGGTAGGAGGTGAGCCGGGAGTACGGTCGCGTGCCCAGGTGGGCGATGACCTCCTCGATGCTCGAGCAGAGCTGGGCCGCCTCGGCAAGGGCTTCCTTCGTGTAGCGGTTGGCGGTGGTCATCGTCGCACCTTGCCTCGGCCGCGGTATGTATCAGTCGTGGAGTGGCAGTTGGGGCAGAGGAACCGCAAGTTCTCTCGCAGGTTGTTCCGCCAGTTGCCGTCTATGTGGTCGACCTCCAAGGCGAGCGGCTCACCCAGCCAGACCGCCTCGATGCCGCAGAAGGCGCAGCACTCGTGGGCCCCAGCCTCCAGGAGGGCGCGCCGCAGCCGGGAGTTGGGCGTTCTTGTGGCCTGTGGTGAGGTGTCCTTGCAGAGGATCTCCTCGGCTGTGCGACGGCGTCTGTTGTCCCGCATTCGCTCCGTCCGCCTCGGGCCGGTGAAGTGCGAGGTGTCGATGCCGAATGCCTTCACCTTGCGGCTGATGTGAGCGTGGTGTCCGCCCACGGCCTCCAGGCCGAGTCGGTGGAGCACCTCGTACATGTTGCTGGAGGCGGCCACAGCCTTCTCGAGGACCTCCATGGTCCACTTCACCCCCTCCCGCTCGAAGTGCGATGTGTCGATCCCCAGCTTCCGCATGCGCACGCGAACGTATTCCCGGGACCCGCTCCGCGGGATCGCCCCCAGTTTCTCCACCGCCTCGCTCAGCGTCCGCGACGTACGCGCCGCCTCCGTCAGGCGTTCCCTCGTGTATTGGCTCGTCGCCATCCGACGCCCCCTCCGTTTCCGGCCGCGTGTGCGGCTCTCGTACGGAGTAACGGGGTGATAGTCGGACAGTTACGGGTTTTTTCGTCCGATAAGCGGAGCGGCCCGCACCGGGTGGGTGCGGGCCGCTGTCGGGGGAGGGTGGGTGGCGTCAGATGCCCAGGTCCTTGATGATCTTGGCTACGTGGCCCGTGGCCTTGACGTTGTAGAGGGCGCGTTCGACCTTGCCCTCCTCGTCCACGATCACCGTGGAGCGGATGACGCCGGTCACCGTCTTGCCGTACAGCTTCTTCTCGCCGTACGCGCCGTAGGACTCCAGGACCTTCTTCTCCGGGTCGCCGACCAGGGTGACCTTCAGGTGCTCCTTCTCGCGGAACTTCGCCAGCTTCTCCGGCTTGTCCGGGGACACGCCGATCACGTCGTAACCGGCCTCGGCCAGCACCGACAGGTTGTCCGTGAAATCGCAGGCCTGCTTCGTGCAGCCCGGCGTCAGCGCCGCGGGGTAGAAGTACACGATCACCTTGCGGCCCTTGTGGTCGGCGAGCGAAACCTCGTTGCCGTCCGCGTCGGGCAGGGTGAAGGCGGGGGCGGTGTCGCCCGGCTGGAGTCGCTCGCTCATGTCAACAGTCTCCTCGGGAGGGGATCGGTACCGTCCGAGACTAAGCTGACAGACTGTTCATGGTGGGCTACGCCCCCTACTCGACCCGACGACGACGGAGGCAGCGCGGTGCCCGTGCCCGAAGCCAGGACCCCCGCACAGATCGAGGCGGACATCGTCCGCCGCCGCGAGCAGCTCGCCGAGACGCTCGACGAGATCGGCGTGCGCGTGCATCCGAAGACGATCATCGGGGACGCGAAGGCCAGGGTCGCCTCGACCGTGGACCACACCGCCGGGCGTGCCGTCGTCGCCGTGAACCGTCTCCTGACGGACGTACGGGAGGGCCTGCGCCACGAGGACGGCGCCCCGCGCTTCGAGCGGATCGCGCCCATCGCGCTGGTCGCGGCCGGTGTGATCGGCCTGCTCGTCGTATCGGCGCGGCGCAAGCGCTGATGACCCTGCGGCGTACGGGCCGGTCGCGGGCGGGTAGGTTCGTGACGTGAGCGACGACACCAACACCACCACCCACGACAAGCTGCCCATCCGCATGCTGCACGACCGTGTGCTCGTGAAGTCCGACTCGCCGGAGGGCGAGCGGCGCTCGGGCGGCGGCATCCTGATCCCGGCCACCGCTGCCGTGGGCAAGCGGCTGGCCTGGGCCGAGGTGGTCGCGGTCGGGCAGAACGTACGCAGTGTGGAGCCGGGCGACCGGGTGCTGTACGACCCCGAGGACCGGGCCGAGGTCGAGGTGCGGGGTGCGACGTACGTGCTGATGCGCGAGCGGGACCTGCACGCCGTGGCCGCCGAGCGGCTGGAGGGGTCCAAGGACTCCACCGGGCTCTACCTGTAGGAGCGCGGAGCACGCCTCCGGCGACGGACCGGCGTCGAAGGGCCGGTGACCGGTGTCACCGGCCCTTTCGTGTGCGCTTTGCTACGGTGGTGGGGAACCCCCGACGAGACGCGCCGTACCGGGTAGCCGTGGCTGGACGACAAGACGACGCACCCCGTTCGCTCTCGTTCCGGAGGTGCCTGTCATGGCCTGGGTTCTGCTTCTCGTCGCCGGTCTGCTCGAAGTCGGCTGGTCGATCGGTATGAAGTTCACGGAGGGCTTCACCCGGCTGTGGCCCAGCGTGTTCACCGGTGCCGGGATCGTCGCCAGCATGGTGCTGCTCTCGTACGCCGCCAAGACCCTGCCCATCGGTACCGCGTACGGCGTATGGGTGGGCATCGGCGCGGCCGGCGCCGCCGTGCTCGGTATGGCGGTGCTGGGTGAGCCCGTCACCGCCGCCCGGATCTTCTTCATCTGCCTGCTGCTGGTCGCCGTGGTGGGGCTGAAGGCGACCTCCGGTCACTGATCCGCGCTTCCGGGGCGGCTACTCCAGGTATTCCGACGGCGGGCGCCTGCGCAGGCCGCCCGTCACGCCGCCGAGCGCGCCTGCCGTGGAGCCCGTCGTGGTGCCTGCGGTCGTCCCCGTCCCCGTACTCGTTCCGGTGGAGGTGCCCGCGTCCGTCTGGCCCCCCGTGGTGTCGCCCTCCGTGGTCTGTCCCCCGGTGGTCTGACCCTCGTTCTGGCCCTGGGTCTGGCCTCCCTGGTCCTGGCCGCCGGTGGGCGGCGTCGGGCGGCCCGGGCGGTTCGGCCGGCTCGGCGGCGGCGGGGATTCGGGGGTGCTCTCGTCCTCCGAAGGCTCCGGGCTGCTCGGGACGAACGGCGGCGGGGACGGGGCCGCGCCCGGCTGGAGATCGAGGTCGAAGTCCAGGGGGTCGCTGTTCTCCAGAGCCGTCTTCGTGTACTGCGCCCAGATCCGGGCCGGGTACCCGCCGCCCCCGATCCGGGCCTCGCCGAGAGCCCCGTACAGGGATTCCAGGGCGCCCGTATCGGGGTCCTGGCCCATCATCGAGACGACCGTGACCAGGTCCGGGGTGTACGCCGCGAACCAGGCGGAGCGGTCCAGTTCGCCGGTGCCGGTCTTGCCGGCGGCCGGGTGCCCGGCGGCGAGGGCGGCCGTGCCGGTGCCGTTGTCGACGACGCTGACCAGCATGGACGTGGTGGTGTCGGCGGCTTCGCGGCTGATGGTCTGCTTCGGGGTGCGGTCGGGCAGGTGGACGTCGTCGTCGGCCTTCTCGATCTTCTCGATGAGGGTGTACGGGGTGTAGCGCCCGTGGTCGGCGAGGGTCGCGTAGGCCTGGGTCATGTCCAGGACGCTGGCCTGCATGGTGCCCAGCGCCATGGCCGGGCCGGCGTCGAAGTTCGGGGTGTCCGCGGGGATGCCGAGGTCGATCGCGGTCCGCTTGACCTTGGCGGTGCCGACGTCGACGACCATCTGCGCGAAGACGGCGTTGACGGAGAGGTCGGTGGCGGTGTTGACGGTGATGTTCCCGTACGAGATCTGCCCCTCGTTCTCGGGGGCGTACGGGGTCCGGGTGCCGACCACGCGGCGCTTGTTGTCGCCGTTGTAGACGGTGTTGGGGGTGATCAGGCGGCCGTCCTGGGTGCGGGAGTCGTTCTCGACGGCGGCCGCGAACACGAACGGCTTGAAGGTGGAGGCCACCTGGTAGTCGTGCCGGGTCGCGTTGTTGACGTACTGCTTGGTGTAGTCGATGCCCCCGTACATGGCGACGACCTTGCCGGTGGCCGGGTCGATGGAGACCCCGCCGGCCCGTACGACGCGGTCGGCCTTGTTCTTCTCCGGGTCGAGTTGGCTGACCATCTTCTCGTCGACGGCGTCGACGAACGCGTTCTGCCGCCGCTTGTCGATCGTCGTGGTGATGCGGTAGCCGCCCTCGGCGAGGGTCTTCTCGTCGAGGATCTTGTGCTCGACGATGTAGTCCTTGACGGCCTCGACGAGGTAGCCGCGCTGGCCGGAGAGCCCGGCGGCCGGGCGGACCTTGCCGGGTTCGGGGAAGCGGGTGGCGGCCCGCTCGGCCGCCGGCAGCCACTGCTTCTTGACCATGCCGTCGAGCACGTAGTTCCAGCGGGCGAGCGCGCGCTCGCGGCTCTGGGGGTGGGCGACGACGTCGAAGGCGCTGGGGGAGTTGAGGAGGGTGGCGAGGTACGCGCCCTCGGCGGGGTTGAGTTTGTCGACGTCCTTGCCGTAGTAGGCCTGGGCGGCGGCCTGGATGCCGTACGCGTTGCGGCCGAAGTAGCTGGTGTTGAGGTAACCCTCCAGGATGTAGTCCTTCGACTTCTCGCGACCGAGTTTGATCGCGATGAAGAACTCCTTCACCTTGCGCTTGATGGTCTGTTCCTGGCCCAGGTAGTAGTTCTTGACGTACTGCTGGGTGATGGTGGAGCCGGACTGGGTGCCCTTGCCGGTCGCCGTGTTCCAGGCGGCGCGGACCATCGCCTTGGGGTCGACGGCCCGCTCGGAGTAGAAGTCCCGGTCCTCCGCGGCCAGTACGGCTTCCTGGACGGTGCGGGGGATCTGCGAGAGCGGGACGTTGACGCGGTTGACCTCGCCGTCGCGGGCGAGCTGGGAGCCGTCCGCGTAGAGGTAGAGGTTGGACTGGGCGGTCGCGGCGGAGTTGGCGGGCGGGATGTGCACCAGCAGGTAGCCGGCGACGAAGGCGCCGACGATCAGCAGGGCGAGCAGCAGGACGGCGCCGAGCACCATGCGCCAGGTGGGGACGAGGCGGCGCCAGCCGGTCCGCTTCCGTTTCCGCTCCGCCTTCTTGGCGGCTCGGCGGGCCTGCCTCGCGCCGGCCGGCTTCTGCGGTCCCTGCGAATTCCGCGGCTTCTGCGGCTTCCGGGGTGTCTGTGGCTGCCTTGCCGAGGGGGTCCCTGCGGGGGTGTCCGGGTCGCGAGGCGTCCAGCCCGGTGGTGGTGACTGGTCGCTCATCGCCAGGACTCCTCGACGCCGTACGAAATATCCACGTCTGTACCTCATGCTGTCTACCCGATTGGCCGCTCGTTCCGCGTCGGACGGGCATAAACCGGTCGCGTGGATCGCCCCTCCGCACTAAGCTCGCGCGCTTTGGCCGACGTAGGAACGACCGGGAAAACGGAGGGATACGGTGCGCCAGGGAACGGCTCGTGGAACGCCTCGTGGAACGGCGCGCGGAACCGGGCACGGAACGGCGCGCGGAACCGGGCGCGGGGCGTGGCTCTATCCGGCCGTCGCGGCCGGCGGGTTCCGGCGCTACGCCACCTACGGGACGGCGACGGCGGCAGGGGTGTTCACCAACACCGTCTTCGGCTTCGTCCTCGCGTACACGTACGTCGCGTTGTGGGACGAACGGCCCGGGCTGGGCGGCTACGACCAGTCGCAGGCGCTGACCTTCGTCTGGGTGAGCCAGTCGCTGCTGGCCGCGGGCGCGCTCATCGGCGGCGGCTTCCAGGAGGAGATGCAGGAGCGCATCCGTACGGGTGACATCGCCGTCGACCTGTACCGGCCGGCCGACCTCCAGATGTGGTGGCTCGCCGCCGATCTGGGGAGGGCGGGCTTCCAGTTGCTCGGGCGCGGGGTCGTGCCGCTGCTCGCGGGGGCGCTGGCCTTCCAACTGGCCCTGCCCGCCGACCCGCTGCGCTGGCTGCTGTTCCTGGTGTCGGTGGTGCTCGCGCTGCTCGTCAGCTTCGGGGTGCGGTACCTGCTGGGGCTGGCCGCGTTCTGGCTGATGGACGGGACCGGGATCAACTTGATGGCCGTCGTCGTCACGGTCTTCTTCTCCGGGATGCTGCTTCCGCTGACGGTGTTCCCGGGCGCCTTCGGGGAGTTCGTCCGCGTCCTGCCGTGGGCGGCGATGCTCCAGGTGCCCCTGGACGTGCTGATGGGCGTGCACGCGGGCGCCGGGGGCGCGGTACGGGCGCTGGGCTTCCAGTCGGTGTGGGTGCTCGTACTGCTGGGCGCGGGGCGGCTGTTGCAGTCGGCGGCGACGCGGAAGGTGGTCGTCCAGGGTGGCTGAGCTCGAGGCCGGGGCGGTGGAGGCCGTGGGGGCCGTGGGGGCTGCCTCGGTGGCTCCGGCGCGGTCCGGAGGGCCGGTGGACGTACCGGTGGAAGTGCCGGTGGACGTACCGCTGTACGTGCCGGTGCGGAACCGGGCCGTGGAGGGGCTGCGCGGCTACGGGCTGATCGTGGCGATGTGGGTCCGGTCGACGATGGCGTACCGGACGTCGTTCTTCCTCTCCACCTTCGGGAACGCGGCGATCACGCTCCTCGACTTCGTCGCGATCTGGATCATGTTCTCGCACGTGGACGTGCTCGGCGGCTTCACGCTGCCCGAGATCGCCCTCCTGTACGGGTCCTCCTCGGCCTCCCTGGGCCTGGCGGACCTGCTCCTCGGCAATACGGACCGGATCGGCGTCCGCATCCGCGACGGTTCGCTCGACACCATGCTGGTGCGCCCCGTCCCGGTGCTCGCGCAGGTCGCCGCCGACCGCTTCGCGCTGCGCCGGGTGGGGCGGATCGGGCAGGGGCTGGCGGTGCTGGCCTGGGCGGTCTCGGCGCTGGACGTGGAGTGGACGGTCGGGAAGGTGCTGCTGGTGCCCGTGATGGTGCTGGCCGGGGCGGCGATCTTCGGGGCGGTGATGGTGGCCGGTGCGGCGTTCCAGTTCGTCGCCGGGGACGCGGCGGAGGTGCAGAACTCCTTCACGTACGGCGGGAACACGATGCTCCAGTACCCGCCGACGGTGTTCGCGAAGGACATGCTGCGCGGGGTCACGTTCGTCGTTCCGCTGGCCTTCGTCAACTGGCTGCCGGCCCTGTACGTGCTGGGGCAGCCGTATCCGCTGGGGCTGCCGGGGTGGGTGGCGTTCGTGAGCCCGCTGGTGGCGGTGGTGGTGTTCGTACCCGCGTCGCTGGCGTGGCGGGCGGGACTTCGTTCGTACCGGAGTACGGGGAGCTGAGCGGCGTGGGCGGGAATGTGCTGATCGAGCTGGACGGGGTCGAGAAGGTCTTCGACGTACGGCGCCGGGTGAGTCTGATGCGCCGGGAGAAACGGCAGGTCAGGGCCGTGGACGGGATCAGCTTCGAGGTGGCGCGGGGGGAGGTGGTCGGCTATATCGGGCCCAACGGCGCCGGGAAGTCGACCACGATCAAGATGCTGACCGGCATCCTCACCCCGAGCGGCGGCCGGCTGCGGGTCGCGGGCATCGACCCGGCGCGGGAGCGGATGCGGCTGGCGCACCGCATCGGGGTGGTGTTCGGGCAGCGGACCACGCTGTGGTGGGACCTGCCGCTGAAGGACTCGTACGGGCTGATGCGGCGGATGTACCGGATCCCGCCGGCCAGGTTCAAGGAGAACCTGGAGCGGTGCGTGGACCGCCTCGACCTGGCCGAGCTGCTGGACGTACCGGTACGGCAGCTGTCGCTGGGGCAGCGGATGCGCGGGGACATCGCGGCGGCGCTGCTGCACGATCCGGACGTGCTGTACCTGGACGAGCCGACGATCGGGCTCGACGTGGTGAGCAAGGCGAAGGTACGGGCCTTCCTGCGGCAGCTGAACGCGGAGCTCGGCACGACGGTGCTGCTCACGACGCACGACCTCCAGGACATCGAGCAGCTGTGCGAGCGGGTGATGGTGATCGACCACGGGCGGCTGATGTACGACGGCGCACTGGCCGGTCTGCACTCGATGGGGGAGGGCGGCGGCGAGCGGACGCTGGTGGTGGACCTGGAGCGGGAGCTTCCGGAGATCAGCGTGGCGGGCGCGCGGGTGGTGAAGGTGGACGGGCCGCGGCAGTGGCTGGCGTTCCCGGCGGGGGCCTCGGCGGCGCCGCTGGTGGCGGAGGTGGCGGCGAGGTATCCGCTGCTGGACCTGTCGGTGCGGGAGCCGGACATCGAGGACGTGATCGCGAGGATGTACGACCAGGGTTAAATCAGGGGTGGGCAGGGGGCGTTACCAGGGTTGGGCCATACAACTCTTCCGTACGACTACATAGGCTGTTCCCATGACTAACGAGCGGCCGGAGAAGCCGTTGCCGGAGCTGAGGGCGTCGGACGCCGACCGCGACCGGGTGGTGGAGCGTCTGCGGGACGCCGTCGCCGAGGGCCGGCTCGACATGGAGGAGTTCGAGGAGCGGCTGGAGGTCGCGTACAAGTCGAAGACGTACGCGGAACTGGAGCCGCTGACCCGCGATCTGCCGGCGCCGGGCGGCCACCCGATGCCGCTCGCGGCCTCGGCGCCGGCCCCGGTCCCGGCGGCGGGCGACGGTTCGTGGGCCTCGCGGATCGGGGGCGGCGGCGTACCGGCGTCGGCCTCGGCGGCGGTCGCGGTGATGTCCTCGTTCCAGCGCAAGGGCACCTGGACGGTGCCGCCGCGGCTGGACGCGGTGGCGTTCTGGGGCAGCGGGGAGCTCGACCTGCGCGAGGCGAACTTCGCGGAGCGGGAGGTGGTGATCAACTGCATCGCGATCATGGGCGGCATCCAGATCACGGTCCCGCCGGGCGTGGAGGTCGACGTACGGGGCTTCGGCTTCATGGGCGCCTTCGACCAGCGCGGCGACACCTCGGGCCCGGTGGCTCCGGGCGCCCCGAGGGTGGTCGTGACGGGCCTGGCCTTCTGGGGCGGGGTGGAGGTCAAGGTCAAACCCCCGAAGCGGCAGAAGCCCCTGGGCGGCGGGCCGAAGCTGCGCAAGGAGCTCTAGGGGGTGCCTGGCGGAGCCGGCTCTCGGTGACGGATCGGCGTGCCGGGAACTCCTGAGGGGTCCCGGGAGTCGGATGCTATGCAGACAAAACCGGCGCCCGGGGGAAGGGAGGACCACGTGGACCACCGCACCAAGGCCGCAGGCACTGGCAGAGGCACGGGCCCAGGGGGCCCAGGCGCAAGCACTGGCACTGGTACAGGCACCGGCACTGGCAGAGGCGCAAGCACCGGCACCGGCGGGTTCGTGTTCAACGAGGCCGACGAGGAGCGCCGCCGCGGCGTCCGCCGCATGAAGACCACCGCGACCGGCCTGCTGGTCCTGGTCGCCCTGGTCTACGTACTGACCACCTGGGCGGAGCACGCCGGGGCCGGCGGCTGGGCGGGCTACGTCCGGGCCGCCGCCGAGGCCGGCATGGTCGGCGCGCTCGCGGACTGGTTCGCCGTCACCGCGCTGTTCCGGCGCCCGCTGGGCCTGCCCATCCCGCACACCGCGATCATCCCGACCAAGAAGGACCAGCTCGGCGTCTCCCTCGGGGAGTTCGTCGGCGAGAACTTCCTCTCCCCGGACGTGGTCCGCGCCCGCCTCCACTCCCTCGGCATCGGCGCCCGCCTCGGATCCTGGCTGGCCGAGCCCGCGCACGCCGACCGGGTCACGGCCGAGCTGGCCACCGCGCTGCGCGGGGCCCTGACCGTACTGCGCGACTCCGATGTGCAGGCGGTCGTGGGGGAGGCCATCACGCGGCGGGCCGAGACCGCCGAGATCGCTCCCGGGATCGGCAAGACCCTGGAGAAGGTCGTCGCGGACGGCGGGCACCGCCGCGTCGTCGACCTCGTCTGCGCCAAGGCCCACGACTGGCTGGTGACGCACGGGGAGTCGGTGATGGGCGCGGTCCAGGGCGGCGCCCCCGGCTGGACCCCGAGGTTCGTGGACCGGAAGGTCGGCGAGCGCGTGTACAAGGAGCTGCTCCGCTTCCTGACCGAGATGCGGGACATGCCGGAGCACCCGGCGCGCGGGGCGGTGGACCGGTTCCTGACGGACTTCGCGGCCGACCTCCAGTCGGACACGGACACCCGGGCCCGGGTGGAGCGGCTGAAGTCCGAGATCCTCCAGCGCGGGGAGGTGCAGGACGTGATCGCCTCCGCCTGGACCGCGATCCGGGCGATGATCATCTCGGCGGCGGAGGACGAGCACAGCGAGCTGCGGCTGCGGGTCCGGTCCTCGCTGCTGTCGCTGGGGGCGCGGCTGGCCACGGACGGCCGGCTCCAGGACAAGGTGGAGGGCTGGATCGAGGGCGCGGTGGTGTACGTGGTGACCAACTACCGCACCGAGATCACCTCGCTGATCACGGACACCGTGGCCGGGTGGGACGCCGAGCACACGTCGCGGAAGATCGAGGCCCACATCGGCCGGGACCTCCAGTTCATCCGCATCAACGGCACGGTGGTCGGCGCCCTGGCGGGACTGCTGATCTACACGGTGTCGCAGGCCCTGGGGGCGTAGCCGTACGCCCCCAGGGGGTGTCTTGTGGCTCGGCCTCAGCTCGGCCTCAGCTCAGCCTCAGCCTCAGCCTCAGCCTCGGCCTCGGCCTCAGCCTCGGCGGCGGTCGGCGCCAGGCGCCTCGGCCGGGGCCGGCGGCGACGGCTCAGCCGCGGTCGGCGCCAGGCGCCTCAGCCGCGGTCGGCGACGACCCAGGAGGCGGTCGCCACGACGGCCGCGGCCCCGAGGACGGCCGGCCAGGCCCCGACCTTCTTGGCCAGCGGGTGCGCGCCCGCGAAGCCGGCGAGGTACAGCGCCCCGAGCCCGGCCGCCGCGGGGGCGCCGCCGCGCCGGTGCCATTCCCGCCCGGCGGCCAGTCCGGCGGCGCCGAGCACGACACCGCCCAGCGGGCGCTTCTTGGTCCACCGGGCGACGGCGTAGCCGCCGACCAGTCCGGCGGCCGCCACTGCGGAACTCGGTACGCGCGCCATGCCCAACTCCTCAATCAAGTTCATCTGATCCGACTGGTATTACTACGAGGCTAACGCGGGGGCTTGACCACCCGGCGGGCGCCCAGCGCCCCCAGGACGAGCACGGCTCCGCCGATCACACCGTCCGGTACGGCGTCCTTGACGGCGCGCGGCAGCAGCGCCACCACGCCCAGGACGAGGAGGAAGGCGAGCGCGCACCGGCCGGCCGCCCGAATCAGTCTGTCCACGGGCTGCTCAACGCGGCTGCGCGGTCCCCGACACGGAAGACGGGGAGGGGATTTGTCGCACACTCGCCGGATCCGTGCGATACGTGCCCTCGGGAACCCGATCGGCATAAATTGGCTCTCCCACCCCAAACGGTAAAACGGGAAGAAAGAGGAGCTCGGACATCGTGATCTGCTACGGACAGGCCGTCCTCGACCTCGCGGACGAACTGGTCGACGCCTATGCCGACGTCTTCTCCGCCCCGCCGTGGAACGAGGACGCAGAAACCATTCGCCAGTTCGCGGTCCGCCTCCAGGCCGACACCCGGCGCCGCGGTTTCCGTACTGCTCTCGCCCAGTCCGCGGCCGGCATCGACGGCTTCGCCACGGGCTGGCTCACCCCGGCGGCCTTCCCCAAGGACCGCGGGTACGCCCAGGTCGCGGCGCAGCTCGGTCCGGCGCGGGTGCGGGAGCTCCTGACGGGTGCGCTGGAGATAGACGAGCTCGCCGTACGCCCGTACGCGCGCGGCCACGGCACCGGCCGCGCCCTGCTCACCGAGATCACCGCCGACGCCCCGGACCGCCGGGCCTGGCTGCTGACCTCCCGACTGGCCACGGACACGGTGGCCACGTATCGCAGGCTGGGCTGGCACGAGGTCGCGGCCCGCCCGGGCACGCAGACGGGCGTGATCGTCTTCCTCTCCCCGGACCACCCGGGCCGCTGACGGGCCCCCGGGCGGGGTGTCGGTGCCCCGGGACCGGGCATACCGCCAGCATGATCACCACACGTCAGACGAAGCAGCGGGCGCCGAAGCGGCCGACGCACAGGGAACCGAACCGAGCGCCGAACCGGGGGCCGAACCGGACGGCGGCGCAGACGACCGCTCGCAGGCAGCTCAACCTGGCCACCCGCCACCAGCTCGCCGCCTCCGGCGTCCCGGAGGGCACGATCACCTCCCGCACCCGCCCCGGCGGGCCCTGGCAGCGCTTACTGCCCCGGGTCTACCTCCTCCAGACCGGCCCCCCGGACCACCGCCAACGCGCCCTCGCCGCCGTCCTGTACGCCGCCGAGCCCACCGCGGACCCGCTGTCCGGCGACACGGCCGTCCTCACCGGCGCCGCCGCCCTGGCCCTCCTCGGCATCCGCGACGTCCTGCACACCCCCGCCGACGTCCTGGTCCGCGCCCCGCGCCGGCTCACCGGCACCCCGGAGGTCCGCCCGCTGGCCACCGCCCGCTGGCCGCGCACCATCGCGGTCTCCGGCATCCCGAGCACCCGCCCGGTGCGCGCGGCGGCCGACTTCGCCGCCCGGGCCGAGGACCCCGACCACATCCGCTCGACCCTGGCCCATGTCGTCCAGGCCGGCTGGTGCCACCCGCAGGACCTGCACGCCGAGCTCCGCGCGGCCCGCCTCCTCACCCGCCCGGCGATCCGCGCCGCCGCGTCGGAACTCGTCGCGGGGGTCCGCTCGATCGCCGAGGCCCTGGCCCGGGACACCCTGACGGCGACGGACCTCCCGACCCCCCTGTGGAACGCCCGCCTGTACACCCCGGACGGCACCTTCCTGGCCAGCCCGGACGCGTACTGGCCGGACGAGGGCGTGGCCCTGGAGATCGACTCGGCGGAGTACCACTACACCCGCGACGCCTGGCACGCCACCCTCCACCGCCGCCTGCGCCTGGAGTCCCACGGCATCCTGGTGGTCAGCGCAACCCCGTCGATGATCCGCGACACCCCCGAGGAGGTCATCAAGGCCCTCCACACCCTCCTCACCCTCACCACCCCCCGCCCCACCCCACCCACAGCCCAAGCCCGCGGCCACCAACAGCTCCAGCTGCCGCTCTACTGCTGAACGGCGGCCGCCAGCAGGAAACCGACGTCCTCATGTCTGCCGGCACGCTGGAATGCGGCGGTGATGTTCAACACGGCCTGCCGGTCCACGCGTTCGCTCACACCCGAGAGCACGGATTCGGCGGCCTCGTGGAGCCCGGCAGCCCGGCAGGAGTCGACGGCGTCGATGAGTTCGGGCGTGGAAAGCGTCCTTCCGGCGCGCCACAAGAGCAGTCCCGCGTCGCGGTCCCTGCCGCTTGAGATGAACGCGGTCAAGGTCTCCAGCTCGGTCCAAGTGGCACGAGAGGAGTCCTTGCGCGGCCGGTCCCCCTTCTCAGGGGGGACCGGCACCTGCTTCCGTGCCGACGCGGCGAGCACGGAAGCACGGGACAAGGCCCGGGAACGGGAGCTCAGGCGCCGTCTCGTGAGACGAGGAAGAAGCGGTCGCGTTCTGGAATGGGGTGAAACGGCGTTTGCGGCCGGTTCTGGCCCTGACACCGGAGAAGCCGGCGAATCGTCACAACCCACTGCGGGAGCGGGACTGGCGCTGCGGGTGTGCGGGACGCAGTGACAGTGCTGCATCCGGGCGAGCCGCCGCAGTTCCAGAAGGTCGTTCAGTGAACAGGGGAGCTCCACAGCCGCGTTGTCTGTCCGTTCCAACTCCTGCTCGATCGTCTTGAAGAATGCCTTGACCTGTGGTTCTTCCGGGATCCGTCCGCCGTTGAGGTGGTTGGAGAGAGTCGTCGCCACGATGTGGCCGTCCAGGGCGATCTGAGCCTGAGTCCGCGCGCTGCAGTCGCGGACCCTGCGCAGCATCGTCACCAGCGCGCGGTGTTCATCGGACAGTTCCGGTGACAGCGCTTTCCAATTCCTCGTCCTGCGTGGCACCACAGCTCCATTCTCCCCCGGTCGATACAGCCTCTCCGAAGTTTCACGGTAAAAGGCCGTCAGGTGAACCGCCGGATGTTTTCATCTGGCCTCGAAATCGGATGAAGGCTGGCTTTGCCGTGCCCCGCTGGGCAAGAGTTACGTCGTCCGCTGAGAGTGCTGGTGGGGGGATACCTCGGGCTCGGGGCGGCTGATTCTGAGGCGGATCGGAACAACGGAACGAGGAGAGCGCAATGGGGCTTCCGTCCTGGACGGACCAGAAGCTGGGCACCATGAAGCGTGCCGGGCTGTGGCTTGTCGCTGTGGTGGGGGAGGGGAACGTCTTCACGAAGGAAGACGTGAAGAAGGCGTTCCCCGGGGTGAGCCAGGCGGACCGCAGGGTGCGCGATCTGCGGGACTTCGGCTGGCGGATCGACACCAACCGCGAGGACTTGACGCTCGGCCAGCACGAGCAGCGTTTCGTGGCGCAGGGCGAACCGGTGTGGGAGCCCGGGAAGGGAACGCGGCCGGCTGCGTCCATCACGGACACCCAGCGGCGTGAGGTTCTGGCGCGTGACGGGCACCACTGCCGCTCGTGCGGCATCACGTCGGGCGAGACCTTCCCGGGGACCTACGTGTCGGCCCAGCTCGACATCGCGCGGCGGCCCGTGCTCCAGCCGGACGGAACCCTTGTCGTGGAACACGTGGCCGAATGCAATCGGTGCCGTGTCGGTGGCAGGGGGCTGACGGCCGACCTTCCCGACGTTCTGGCCCGCCTGGGCAGGCTCGGCAGCATGGACCGCAAGACTCTCGCGGACTGGATGCTGGCAGACGCCAGGGAATTCGCAGAAGTGGAGCACTTGTGGGCGGCGATCCGGACGTTGCCGGCGGACGCCCGGAACAAGGTGCGTGAAGCCCTCTCGCTTCCCCCCGCCTGAGCAGCCACAACCAGCAGGCGCACACTTGGGGGGCCGGCGCGATGCGCCGGCTCCCGCTTCGCCCCACGCACACCATGGACCTGTAGTGAGAAGGAGAAGACCCCGTGAGCATGGACTTCGGCCGGCCGCCCCGAGCCGTTGAGAACCAGGAACTGGTGGAGAAGCGGCTCAAGGAAGTCAGCGCCGGCGGTGGACTGCAGGAAACGCTGACGGTCGAGTGGCGGACGAAGCCTCTGGTGGTGCAGGTCATCGATATGCCCATCGACCAGGTGTACTTCAACCCTTCCACGCACCGGATCCGGGCACAGCGCAGCTTCGACCCCGAGCGCGACCGACTGCTCACGGCCAACCCGTGGGGCTCCGACGGCCAGGCCTACCTTGACCACTTGCTCAAGGCGCTGCCCTCGAACCCGGCCAAGCGGGACGGCGACTTCGATGAGCTCATGAGCAGCCTCAAGGAGTACCGCCAGAACGAGCCGGGGCTCATCACGCGTGACGGCATTCTCGTTAACGGAAACACCCGGGTAGCTGCCCTGCGCGAGCTCGGAGTTCCGAGCGTCCGGGTCGGTGTGCTCCCGGAGTCCTGCACCTGGTCCGATATCAATGCCGTCGAGCTGTCCCTTCAGCTGCGTCATGACACGCGCCGGCCGTACTCGTACATCAACCGGCTGCTCACCATCGAGGAGCAGGTCACCGCAGGCCGGCCGATCGCCGAGATCGCGAAGGAGTTCCGGATCCGGACGGAGACGGCGGAGCAGGACCGATGGGTTCTGGCCACCCTCAACGACCTGGTGAACCGTTCCAAGAACGGTCCGGCCGGACTCAAACTGATGGATTTCGAAGACCAGCAGGAAAAACTGAGGGAAGTGCATCGGGCTTTCGCGAAGGCGTCACGGCAGAATCCGGCGCAGGCTGACCTGTTGAAGGAGAACAAGCTCGCCCTGATCGTGCTCGACTTCTCCAAGACTGATGTCCGCCTCGCGGACGTGGACTTTAGGACCCGGTACCTCCAGCGCCACCTGTCGGAGGAACTGCAGAAGGTTCCCGCTCAGCCGCAGGAAGCCCGGGTGATCCCGGGGCTGAACCGTGCCGTGCGGGGCGACAGCCCCCAGGTGGCGGAGGCCAAGGAGTTCACCAACTTGCTGCTGCGCGCCAAGGCGGTGGAGCGGGCTCCGGACACGGTGACCCAGGAGCAGTCCGACCAAGCGGCCGCGCTGTGGAAGCAGGCACGGGAAGCGGTGGAGGAAGCCCTGGTGCCGGCGGGCAAGGACGCCCGTGTGCGTAAGCGGAAGCAGGCGGCTCCGGATCGTCTCCACGATGCCGTCCAGAGCATCGATCAGTGCGTGACGGACATGACGCTCGCCCGTGCTTCGCGCAACCTGGATGAGGAGACCCTCGACGAGGCCCTCCTCTCCCTCAAGAGCAGCCTCCTCAAGCTTGCCCGAGAGGCCGCGCGGATTGAGGAGCACGGTGAGGGCGTCGCGTGGCTCCTTACCGCCGTGCGGCAGGAGCAGGCGTGACCGAGCTGGGTGAGATGGGTGACCTGTCGCTGAGGCTCGGTCTCGACGTCACCCGGACCAAGGCCGTCCTCCGCGCCGCTGAGCCGTTCGGGGCGGAGCTGACGCACCTGGCAGCAGGGTTCCCTGTGGGCGGCCAGCGCGGTCCACTGATGCTGGAAGTACCTCTCGACGATTTCCTGTCGGGGCTCCACGTCCTGTCGGACTGGCCGCATGCCGAATCCGTGGAGTGGGACGAGGAGCTCCTCACCCTCGTCAATGACGTCCTCGACGACGCGGATCAGGCAGCCGATTACCTGGAGCACAGCCCCGAGCCGTCGGAAGGGGTGGACACGGAGTCTCTCGTCGGCCGTCTTGGTGCGGGCTGGCGAGCAGATCTGACGAGTTTCCAGCGCAGGGATATCGCCCGGCTGCTAGCCATGCGCCACGGCGCCAACTTCAGCGTCCCGGGGGCGGGTAAGACCCGCGTCGGGCTCGCCGTATACGCGGCGGCGAAGGAGAAGGGCGACGCCCGCAGGCTTCTGGTCGTCAGCCCGAAGTCCGCCTATGAGTCGTGGATCAACGAGAGCGGCTCATGCTTCGACGAGGCCCCGGTGACCAAGGTCATGGGACGGGCCCCGGACCCGCACACTGAGATCCTGGTCGTCAACTACGAGCGGCTCGAGCGCTCTCTCACCGGGCTCGCGGGCTGGCTGCGCGCGGCGCCTTCCATGGTGATCCTGGATGAAGCCCACCGGATGAAGCTCGGCTCCGACGGCACGTACGGGAGCGCCTGCATGGCTCTGGGCCCACTCAGCCGCCGCCGGCTGATCCTCACGGGTACGCCCGCCCCGAACGGTGCGCGCGACCTGGAGAACCTGCTGTCGTTCGTGTGGCCCGGTCACGGGCGCCGGGTGGTAACCCAGGCCGTGGCAGGCGGGGACCTTGCGCACGCCAGCTCCGTGCTCCGGCCCCTCTTCACGCGCACCACTAAGAAGGAACTGGGGCTGCCGCCCTTCCAGCCGGTCATCCGGACCGTGCCCCTGGAAGGGCTGCACCGGGAGATCTACGACGCTCTCGTGGGACGCTTTACCTCCCGGGCAGAATTGTCCCGTGAGGACTTCGACGGTCTCGGGAAGGCGATGCTCAGGCTGCTCATGGCCGCCACCAGCCCCGCCTTGCTGGTCGAGGGAAGCAGCAAATATGAGCCCCTCAATTTCCAGGTACCACCCCTGGAGATCCCCGAGGGGGAGTCGCTCTTCAAGCTGCTGCAGAACTTGCACCAGCACGAAGTGCCACCGAAGTACCTCGAAGTCCGCGACATCGTTGCGAAGAACGCGGCCGCTGGGCGGAAGACGCTGGTTTGGTCGACGTTCGTACGTAACATCACCAGCCTGGAGCGCATCCTCACGGATTTCCAGCCTGCGGTCGTCCATGGCGGAACGACGGACAGGGAGCAGGAGATCCGCAGGTTCAGGACAGATCCGGCCTGCGGCGTCCTGATCTCCAACCCGGCCACGCTGGGCGAAGGGATCAGCCTCCACCATGAGTGCCATGACGCCGTCTACGTCGACCGGGATTTTATGGCGGGCCGGTTCCTTCAGAGCCTGGACCGCATCCACCGTCTGGGACTGGCTCCGGATGCTCAGACGCGAGTGACCGTGCTCGCGTCCTCAGGCACGATCGATGAAGTGGTCGCGCTCAGGCTCGCTGAAAAGCTTGAGTTCATGGGGGCGATCCTTGACGATCCTTCCGTGCGGCAGCTGGGTGACCTACAGGAGGAAGGGCCTGTGACAGCGGGCATGGACGAGGCCGACGTACGGGCCCTCCTGGAGCACGTGGGAACGGCACGGGCCTGCTGAGACCGCTGCTGGGCAGGTGTTCCACTGAAGGCTGTGCGCCTGCCCGGGCCTGGAAGGAACACGCTGTCGGTGGCGGATGCGACACTTGCCTGTCTGCATCTGCCACACCAGGAGGACTCGATGGGTGCCAGCGATCGCACGCTGACCTCGATTGAGATTTGCGCCGGAGCCGGGGGACAGGCCATCGGCCTCCACCAGGCTGGCTTCAGCCACCTAGCGCTCGTCGAGATCGACCAGTACGCCGCCGCGACGCTGCGGCGCAACATTGATCGCCGGGACGGCTGGGAATTCGAGCGAGAATACTGCGACATCATTCACAAGGATGTCAACGAATTTAAGCCGCTCGCCGAGCTGGAAAAGCCGATCGCGTTTCTGGGTGGCTCTCTCGGTGAGGGCGACCTTGACCTTCTTGCGGGCGGCGTTCCGTGCCCGCCTTTCTCGCATGCGGGAAAGCAGCTGGGCAAGGACGACGAACGTGACCTCTTCCCCCGCATGCTTGAACTCGTGGACGAGCTCAAGCCGAAGGCGGTCATGATTGAAAACGTCCGGGGAATCAAGGACGACAAGTTCCAGGATTACCGCGACTGGGTAGTGGCGCGCCTCGAAGGCGGTCTGGCCAAGGATCCGCAGACGGGCGAGGAAGTCAAGTACGAGGGTTCCTACACGGTCTGCGGCTGGGAGGTTCTCGAAGCCAGCGACTTCGGAGTGCCGCAGCTGCGTCCGCGGGCCATTCTTGTCGCGATCCGGACGGACGTGCTGGGAGACACGGAGTTCGCGTGGCCGGTGGCGAAGCCGGGCGCATTCACCGTTCGTGCTGCCCTCGACGAGTCGATGAGGGCACGGTTCCAGCACTTCGTGGACAAGGGCGGCGCGCTGGGGGCCAAGGCGCAGAAATACCTGGTGCGCTGGGAAGGGCAGCCTGACGGAATCGCCCCGACCCTCGTGGGCGGCTCCAAGAAGCACGGTGGTGCCGACCTCGGACCGAGCCGCGCGAAGGCCGCATGGAAGGTCCTCGGAGTCAACGCCATGGGCGTCGCCAACTCGCCCGGCGAGGTGGAGCAGAAAGAAAGTTGGGACCGGGACCTCTTCCGCCCCGAAGGCCCGATGCTCACCGTCACCCAGGCTGCGATCATCCAGGGCTTCCCCGAAGAGTGGGACTTCGCCGGGGACAAGAAGACGGAGAAGCCGCTGCCGGGCAAGACCGCCCAGTACCGTCAGGTGGGTAACGCGTTCCCGCCGCCCGTCGCCCGCGCCGTCGGCGAGTCCATTGCCAGGGTGCTGCGCGCCGCGCGGCCTGTGGGGCAGACCAGCAGCTAGCCGTTCCCGTCCTGGGAGCGTTCCCGGCGCTCCCGGACGGCATCGGCGATTTTCGTCGCACAGAGGCCTGACTCCTCGTGCTCCCAGAACCGGAGCACGAGCCAGCCCGCCTCTCTCAGTCTCTGATCCGTATCACGGTCCCGGGCGATGTTCCGGGCGACTTTGTCCGACCAGTAGCCCGGATTCGTCCGGGGTGGCACGTAGTGCTCTGGGCATCCGTGCCAGTAACAGCCGTCGACGAAGACGGCCACCTTCGCCGGCCGGAACACGAGGTCCGCCGTGCGACGGAGATCCGGCAGCGGGCGGGTGGCGATCCTGTAGCGCAGGCCCTTCGCGTGAATGAGCCGCCGGATGACCTTCTCGGGCTTGGTATCACGGCTCCGAATGGCCTGCATGTTGCGCCGACGAGCCGCCGAGGATGCCCAGGAACCCTCGGGCGGCTGCCACTCAGGCTCATCCGGCACCGTCGTGCTCTCCGTCCATCCGCAGGGCGACCCAGTCCTCCGGCCCCAGTGTGATCTTGTGGGCCGCCGCCAGATCACGCTGTTGCGGGAACTTGCCACAGAGCAGAGTAAGGCCGCCGCGTTCCAGGCTGGCCCGCACGTTCCTGGCGCGCCTCAGAGGGTCGTGCTTTCCGGCGCCCACCGTCGAGATTACGCTCCGCGGGATGATGTGCCCTTCCAGGAACTGGAACATCATTGTGAGCCGCGGTTCCTGCCCCGGCTTCTGGGCCAGAACCTGGGCCGCTTGTTCCGTAGTGAGGAGCGTCAGCGGATTAACGGGCAGCGGGGTCCAATCGTAGAGCGGGACGCTCCAGTGGTCGCGGGCATGGACCGCGAGTCCGCGCTTGCCGTCGCGGTTGCCAGCGCCGCGGTAGAGCCAGGAGCGGTGCGCGCGGACCAGCCAGGAACGGTGCCTGCTCTTCCCGAGCTGTATCTGCGTGCAGATACATATCCGGCAGTGCGCTTCGGCTGGAATTGACCAGTTTGAGCCCACCGTCGCTTTGATGTCGACCGGCACTCCGGCGATCAGGGTGTCGAGCGGCGGCTCCTTAGGGAGACCGAACGACCGCAGCACCTCGTACTCCAGCTTGGCGCCTACCGAGGCCTTTTCACCTGGATGGACATCGGATCCCAGCAGGTCGTACCGGCCTGTCCTCGGACCATCGAGGACGTAATCGACCGCGTTGGCTATGGCCCCCGTGTAAAGCCCCGCAACGTCGCGCCGGCGGAGCCAGTCCAGCACGGCCATCATTTCGGAGTCCTGTTCCGCAGCCAGCAGGACATGGTCTCCGCCCAGCGTATTGACGCAGACCTCCCCTGGCGCCTGCAGAACGAGCCGTCCCCTGCTCATCGGCCGCTGGACTCCCCGTGGCATTCGGCGTAGGGCTTGGCTGAGGTGCACCAGCAGGGGGTGTTGGGGGTGGGGGGCCAGGGGGTGGCTTTGCCTCGGGCGGCCAGGGTCGTCGCGTACTCCGGGAGGAGGGACGGGGAGGCCGGGGAGGTTTTCTCGGATGCCGCGAAGGCCTCGTAGGAGGGGACGCTGGCCGTGACGATGCCCAGGTTCGTGGTGCCCGAGGCGGCCAGGGCGCGGAGTGAGGACTCGATGTGCGCCAGGTGGGCCTCGTGCGAGGGGTACTCCGCCGCCAGGGTGGGGTACGAGGTGAGGAGTTCGGCCAGTTCGCGGGCGGGCCAGTGCAGGATCGCCACCGGGAACGGGCGGGAGAGGGCGGCGCGGCGGTCGCCCAGTTCGGCGCGGAGGCGGGCGATCTCGGCGCGCAGCTCGGCCGGGTCGTCGGAGCCGAGGGCCCAGATGCGCTTGGGGTCGTGCAGCTCGTCCAGCGGGATCGGGCCGATGTGGCGGGTGTCGGCCACCATGTCCCACTCGTCGTGCGGGAGTCCGAGGAGGCGGCGGACCCGGTGGCGGCCCGTCAGGAGGGCCGTGGTGGCCTGGGTGAGGGGCGCGTCCTCCGTGATGAGGAGGCCGGCGGCCTCGGTGAAGCACTCCTCCGAGGCGGTCAACTCGTCGTGCGCTTCCAGGGTTTCCGCGATGACCTCCCAGGGGGCCGGGTCCGCCGGCGCCGCCGCGCGGATGCCCTGGATGAGGGCGCGGGCCTCGGGCTCGTGGCCGTACTCCCACAGGTTCGCCGCCTGGAGTGCCTTGATCAGGTGCGGATCGGCGGGTGAGGAGGCGAGGAGCTGGTCGTACAGCGCGCTGGCGCGGTCCCGGGCGTCACCCAGTTCGAGGTGGGCCGCGGCCTGGAGGAGCAGGGGCTCCTGGTCCTCGGGGTAACGGGTCGCCGTGCGGATGAGGCGCTCGGCTTCGGCGATGTGCTCGGCAGGCGTGTCAGGGCGCATGGTTCACACCGTACTGCCCTGGTCTGTTGACGGGGGAGGACTTAAGGTGCGGCCCGTGCGGGATCACATGCGTGTGGTGGTGCAGGGGGGCGGCCGGCGCGGGCGGCGAGCCGGTCTCGCCGGGGTGCTGTGGGGGGCCGCCGAACTGGCCGTCACCGTGGGCGTGGTGGTGTTGTTGCTGGTGGTGCACCAGGTGTGGTGGACCAATCGGCAGGCCCTGGCCTCCGCCCGGGAGGAGGTTCGGGAGTTGGAGGAGCAGTGGGCTCTTCCTTCCGAGCCCGGGGCTCTTCCTTCCGATCCCGATCCCGATCCTGGGGCTGGGGCTGGGGCTGGGGCTGGGGCTGGGGCCGGGGCCGGGGCCGGTTCCTCTGTGGATCCGGTGCCTTCCTTGCCGCCTTCCGCTTCGCCGTCCAGGGCGCCCGCGCGGGAGTCCGCGTACGGGGTCCTGCGGATTCCGCGGCTCGGGGTGGTCGTGCCCATCGCGCAGGGCGTCGACAAGCGGGCCGTGCTGGACAAGGGGTACGCCGGGCACTACCCCGGGACCGCGCAGCCCGGGGCGCAGGGGAACTTCGCGCTCGCCGGGCACCGCAACACCCACGGCGAGCCGTTCCGGTACATCAACCGGTTGCGGGCCGGGGACGAGCTGATCGTCGACGTACGGGGGCAGCGGTACACGTATGTGGTCGGCAAGACCATGGGGGAGACCAGCGAGCGGGACACCGGGGTGATCGCGGCCGTGCCGCGCAGTACGGTCCGGCCGGAGTACGGGTACGCCGAGCCCGGCGCGTACATCACGCTCACCACCTGCACGCCCGAGTACACCTCCAAATATCGGCTCGTGGTCTGGGGAACCTTGAGGAGATAGATCGCGTTCTTGGTTGTGGTGGGTAGCGATCGGATCTTGGGAGGGGGCTCGGAATGGCACGGCTTGATCGTCGGCGGTTGCTGATGTCCCTGCTCCTGTTCGCCGGACTCCTCGGCCTCCTCGGGCTGTTCGCCGGGGAGGGCGGGCTGGGCGCCGTCGTGGTCGCCCTCGCCGCCACCGTCGCCGTGGGCGCCGCGGCCCTGGCCGCCCGGCTCGTACGGCCGGTGCCGCCCCACCGCATACGCACCGCGATACGTGATCGCGAGCAGCGCACGGCGTTCCTGCCGCAGCGCGATCCCGATGCCTCGGGCCGGTCGCGGCCCAGGGCGCCCGGCCGCCTCGTCCTGACGGCCGCGTAGGGGCATCCTTTCTCCTCTTTCTTTTCTTCTCCCTTTCGTTTGTCGGTTTGCCCCTCGTGGTCGTCGCGCCGAAATGCACCTTTTCGACGTTGACGAGACCCCTCGGAGGGCCCGCGTGTCCGTTTTCACCCGCCTTGTTGAAGAGCTGGGCCGGCTCTTGGAGCCCGCACTGGCCGAGTCCGCGACCGCTGCCGCGATCGTGCTGTTCACCGTGCTCGTACGGCTCGCCCTGCATCCGCTGAACCGGGCCGCGTTCCGCGGTGCGACGCCGGTGGCCGGCTTGCTGCCCGTGTTGCTCCAGCTGCCGGTGTTCTTCCTGATGTACCAGGCCTTCTCCTCGTCCGGCGAACTGCTGGACCACCGGCTGTTCGCCGCGCCGCTCGGGGCCCGGTGGAGCGATGCCCTCGGGGCGGGCGGCTTCCTCGGGGCACAGGGGCTGGTGTTCCTGGGGCTGTTCGCCGCCATCGCGGCGGTCGCCGCGTGGAGCGCCGTACGGGGACGGCGGGCCGCCGCCGAGGCGCCCGTCCCGGTCGCGGCCGCCAAGGTGAGCGCCGAGCAGCAGGAGGCGATGCGCAAGCTGGGCGGCGTACTGCCGCTGCTGTCGTTCGGGACGCTGATCACGGCGGCCGTGGTGCCGCTGGCGGCGGGGCTGTACCTGGTGACCACCACCGCGTGGTCCGTGGCCGAGCGGGCCTGGCTCCAGCACCGCAAGCGTTCCAGTCTGTGAACAGGGTCTTGCGGATTGGCCGGGCATCTTGGAGGATCAACCAATTCTCCGATGGCCGCAACCCATCGGCAGGCCCGGGCTCGCCCATGGGCCGACCACCCACGACCACGGGAGAATGCCCATGAAGCTGCTGCGTGTCGGACCGGTCGGGGCAGAGCGCCCCGCGCTGCTCGACCAGGACGGGTCCCTGCGCGACCTGTCCGGCCTGATCACGGATGTGGACGGCGCCCTGCTCGCCGACGACTCCGTGCTGTCCCGGGTGCGGGACGCGGCGGAGTCCGGCGAGCTTCCGGTCCTGGACGCGGAAGGCCTGCGGATCGGTGCGCCGGTCGGCCGGATCGGCAAGATCGTGGGCATCGGGCTGAACTACTTCGGGCACGCCGCCGAGATCGGCGCCGAGCCGCCGGCCGAGCCCATCCTCTTCCTCAAGGCCGCGGACACCGTGGTCGGCCCGGACGACACCGTGCTGATCCCGCGCGGCAGTGTGAAGACCGACTGGGAGGCCGAGCTCGGCGTCGTCATCGGCGCCACCGCCCGCTACCTGTCCTCCGCCGCGGAGGGCCTGGCCCACGTGGGCGGATACACGCTGGTCAACGACGTATCGGAGCGCGAGTTCCAGATCGAGCGCGGCGGCACCTGGGACAAGGGAAAGAACTGCGAGACGTTCACCCCGTTGGGCCCCTGGCTGGTCACCGCCGACGAGGTCGCGGACCCGCAGGACCTGGACGTGAAGCTGTGGGTCAACGGCGCGCTCAAGCAGGACGGCAACACCGCCGACCAGATCTTCCCGGTCGGCGAGATCGTCCGCTACCTGAGCCAGTTCATGACGCTGTACCCGGGCGATGTCATCGTCAGCGGCACCCCGGCGGGCGTGGCGATGGGCCAGCCGGAGCCGAAGCCGTACCTGCGGGCCGGTGACGTCGTGGAGCTGGAGATCGCGGGCCTCGGGCGCCAGCGCCAGGAGTTCAAGGGCGCGTAGTCGTCACGCGTTCACGCGTTGACGCGTTACGTGTACGGGGGCGGGGCCGCCATCTGCGGTCCCGCCCCTTGCGTTTCCAGTTCCGTGCGCGTGTGTACGAGGCGCAGGTCAGCCCTTCGTGGACGCGCGGCGGCGGCGACGGTTGGCGAAGACCAGGCCGGCGCCCGCGCCGAGCGCGGCGGCGCCGCCGCCCGCGATCAGGGCGGTCTGGGTGCCCGTGTTCGCGAGCGCGCCGCCGGAACCGCCCGCCGTGGTCGTCGTGTGGGTGTTGGCGGCCGACTTCGTTCCGGTGGTCCCGGCGGTGGTCCCGGTTCCCGTTCCGGTCTGCTGGGTGCCGGTGCCGGTGCCGGTGCCGGTGCCGTCCTTGCCGGTCTGCGCGTCGGCCGCGGCCTTGTCCTTGTCGCGGGCCGTGAACTGTCCGGTCTTCAGGAACTCGGCGCGGTCCGCCGGGGTGCCGTTGATCGCGATGATCGCGGCCTTCTTCAGCTCCGGGCCGGCCTTGTTCAGCATCGCCCAGATCAGGACCATGTTGTCGTCGTCGCGCAGCTCGTGCTGCGTGGTCGTCACGAAGGTGCGCAGCTCCGCCGGGGTCGGGTTGCCCTTCAGGAGGTTGACGATGCCCTCCTTCAGGCCCGGGCCGGCCCCGTCGAGCATCGCGAACAGCGCCACCCGGTCGTCCACCGCCCGGATCTTGTGCTGCCCCGTCGCGACGAACTCGCGGACCTCCTCCGGCGTCCCGCTGTCCATCAGCCGGTTGACCGCCTCGGTGATGCCGCGGCCCGCGCCGGCGAGCATCCGCAGCATCTCGACCCTGTCGTCCTCGAAGCGGGCCGTGTGCTGCCCGTGCCCCAGGAACTCGGTCAGCGCGGCCTGGGTGTCCGTCTTCAGCGCGGCCTTGCCGGCCTTCTGTACGGCCCGGCCACCCGCGTTGATGATCTGCGAGACCCGTACCCGGTCGTCGGTGAACTGCTCCCGGGCCCACTCCACCTCAAGGAACTTCCGCAGGTCCGCGGCCGATCCCTTGAGTGCCTTCTCGGCCGCCTCGCGTACGCCCGGCCCGCTCGCCGGATCCGCCAGGATGGCCTGGACGGCGGCCCGGTCCTTCGCGGCCTGGGGGTCCTCGGCCGGCTTCTCCGCCTTCTTGTCCGCTTCCTTGTCCGTCCCCTTGTCCGCAGGCTTGCCCGTCGGCTCGTCCGCGGCCTGGTCCGGCACGGTCGGTGCGGCCGGCGCCGGGGTGTCGGCGGCGAAGGCCGGAGACGCGAGCAGGACGGCCGGGGCTATCGCGGCGGCGGCGACGGCCGATGCGATCCGGGGCAGCTTCACAGACAGGTTCCGTTCTTCACGCGTGTGATGATCTACAACCTGTGCAGGATAGATCGCATTCGACCCTCAAACTGTCCATTTTCAGGACATGGCGGCACTCAGCTCGACGGTCACCCCGTCCCGGGACGAGATCCGCGCCGCCTCCAGCACCGCCAGGCACTGCGCCGCCTCGTGCGCGGTGACCGGCGCCGGGCCGCCCTCGCGCAGAGCCGCCTCCACCGCCGCGTAGTACGCCGGGTAGTCCCCCGGTACGGTCGGCACCGGGGCTCCGCCGCCGGTCAGCGGGGACTCGCCGGAGCCCACCCGGCCCCACAGGTGCTCGGGCTCCTCGCCCCACGGGGTGTCTCCGACGCCCGGCCGGTGCCCCTCGCGCAGGGCCGCCTCCTGCGGGTCGAGCCCGTACTTCACGTAGCCCGCCCGGGAGCCCAGGACGCGGAAGCGCGGACCCAGCTGCGCGGTGGTCGCGCTGACGTAGAAGTGGGAGCGGACCCCGTTCGCGTGCGTGACGGCGATGAAGGTGTCGTCGTCCGCCTCGGCGCCGGGCCGGCGCACGTCGGTCTCCGCGTACACGCGTACGGCCGGGCCGAACAGCACCAGCGCCTGGTCGACGACGTGGCTGCCGAGGTCGTACAGCAGGCCGCCGATCTCCTCCGGGGCGCCGGACTCGCGCCAGCCGCCCTTGAGCTGCGGGCGCCAGCGCTCGAAACGGGACTCGAAGCGCTGGATCTCGCCGAGTTCGCCGTCGGCGATGAGGCGGCGCAGGGTGAGGAAGTCGTTGTCCCAGCGACGGTTCTGGAACACGGACAGGAACGTGCCGGTCTTGTCGGCGAGGGCGGCGAGCTCGCGGGCCTCGGCGGCGGTGGCGGCGAGCGGCTTGTCCACGACGACCGGGATGCCGGCGCCCAGCGCGGCCTCCGCGAGCGGGACGTGGGTCTTGTTGGGGGAGGCGATGACGACCAGGTCGAGGGCGGGGGAGAGGTCCCAGAGCTCCTGCGCCGTGCCGACGATCCGGACGCCGGGGTATGCCTCGCGCGCCTGGGCCTGCCGGCCGGGGTCGGAGGTGACGACCGTGTCGAGGACGAGCCCTTCGGTGGCCGAGACGAGCGGCGCGTGGAAGACGGAGCCGGCGAGTCCGTAACCGATGAGACCGACGCGGAGGGGGCCGTTCGACCGCGTGGGGGAAGCGGAGGGGGAGGCGTTCATGCATCCACTTTGGCAACAGTGTTGCTTAAGTGCAAGGAGGGTGGACAATGGAGAGGTGGACTGGCGTAGCGGAAGCAACGGAAGCGGCGCGAACCTACCGGCGCTGCGAGGCCACAACGACGCGCTCGTACTCGCCCTGCTCCGCGAAGCGGGTCTTGAGGGCCTCGGCCGCACCGAGCTCGCCGCCCTCATGCGCCTCACCCCGCAGGCCGTCAGCAAGATCACGGGACGGCTGCGTGCGGAGGGACTCGTCGCCGAAGCCGGCCGTGGCGCGTCCACCGGGGGCAAGCCGCGGACGCTGCTCCAGCTGGCCGCCGGCGCCCGGCATGCCGTCGGGGTGCACGCCGACCGCGACGAGCTGCGGGCGGTACGGGTGGACATGCTGGGCACGGTCATCGAGCGGGTCCGCGGCCCCCTGGACTTCGCGGCCGGACCGGATGCCGTCGCGGACGAGGTCGTACGAGCCGTGGACCGGCTGTGCGGGGACGCGGGCGCAAGGTCCCTGCTCGGCGTGGGCGTCGCCGCGCCAGGACCGCTCGACTGGCGGGCCGGCGTACTGGGCCGGGTGACGGGATACCCCGAGTGGGAGGGGTTCCCGCTGCGGCAGGCGGTGGCGGACCGGCTCGGGCCCGACGCCCCGCCGGTACTGCTGGACAAGGACACCAACGCGGGGGTCGCGGTCCCCGGCCGCCGGGCCGTCGGAACCTCCGTGTACCTGCACCTCAGCACCGGCCTGGGGGCCGGGCTCCGGCTCCGCGGCGAGGTCTTCCGCGGGGAACGTTCCGCGGCGGGGGAGTTCGGGCACCAGGTTCTGATGCTGGACGGTCCGCCCTGCCGGTGCGGAGGCCGCGGGTGCGCGGAGGTGCTGTGCCTGGACGCGGTGGCCCGCGGGGACCTCCAGGAGGCGGCTCGGATCCTGGGCGAGGGCGCCGCGAACGTGGTCGCGCTCCTGGACGTGGACCGGGTGTGGCTGGGGGGACGCGTGGTGGACTCCGCACCGGAGGTCTTCACGACGGGCGTCCGCCGCGTCCTGGAGGCGCGCACCCTGGGCGGCCCGGTTCCGGAGGTCGCCGCGTCCGAGGACGGTGTCGCCGAGGGCGCGGCGGAACTGGCGCTGGCCCCGCTCTTCGGGCGCGTGGGGTGAGGCTCCGCCTGGCGGCGCGCCGTGTTGGGGGGCCGGCCACCGGAGCTCTGCGCCTTGCTTGGCGGTCGGGTCGGCTTCGGCCGGGGCCGCCGGGGGTGGGGCGGGGTGGTCGGGGCCGGCGGGGCCGCTGCGCGGGGCTTTCTCCCCGCCCCGCCCTTTCTCCGTTTCCCGGGGGCTCCGCCCCCGGACCCCCGCGCCTCAAACGCCGGCGGGGCTGGATTTGGCCCCGCGCCTCAAACGCCGGCGGGGCTGGATGGGTCCGCGCCCGCCGGGGGTGTGGTGGGGGGCGTGACAAGCTGGGGTGGTGAGAGAGATTGTCGATCGGGCTTGTCAGGCCGCGCTCTACAGCCAGGACGATGCCGGGTTGGATGCCGGGGCGTCCGTGCTCGTCGGGGACGGCGGGCAGTGGGGTGGGGTCGGGCGGGAGTTGCTGGGGCGCGGGGAGGCGTACGTACGGCAGGCCTGGGAGCGGGGGTGGCAGCCCGTCGATGTGCTCCGGCTCGTGCGGCGGGACCTCGGCGACCGGCATGTGCGGATCACCGGCGACCTGATCGCCGCCGAGGCGCGGCGGTACGCCCGGCTGCCCGAGCGGTGGACCGACGCCGAGGTGTGGTGGGTCGAGGACGGGGAGTACGGGGAACGGCTCGTGGGGCGGGAGAAGACCGATCGGTTCAGCCTCGCCACCGCCCTGCTCGAGGTGTTCCGGCTGCTGATCCGGCTGCCCTCCATCGAGCCGGTCGGACCGCTGCCGGGGGATCCGGCCGCCGATGCCTTGGAGCACGCGCACATCGAGCCCCGCATGCTCGGGCGCATCCGGGCTCTGCTCGCCAAGGCCGAGGCGACCACGTTCCCGGAGGAGGCGGAGGCGCTCAGCGCCAAGGCGCAGGAGCTGATGGCCCGGCACACCGTCGACGAGGCCGTGCTCGCGGCGAGCGGCAAGGGGCCCGCCCAGGTGCCGGCGGCCTGCCGGATCGGCGTCGAGTCCCCTTATGAGGAGGCGAAGGCGGTACTGCTGGATGCCGTTGCCACCGCCAACCGGTGTCGGGCCGTGTGGAACAGCGCCTTCGAGTTCTCCACCGTGGTGGGGTTCGAGAGCGATCTGGAGGCCGTCGAGCTGCTCTATACCTCCCTGCTCGTGCAGGGCACGGCCGCCATGACCCGTGCCGAGGCCGCGCAGCGCTCCGGCGGGCGCAAGCGGACCAAGACGTTCCGGCAGTCCTTCCTGCTCGCGTACGCCAGCCGGCTCGGCCAGCGCCTCGCCGAGACCGCCGAGCACGCCGCGGCCGAGGCTCCCGACAACCTGCCCGCCCTGGTGGCCCGCGACGTCGCCGTCACCTCCCGGGCCGACGAGATGTTCCCCCGTACGACCACCACCCGGCTGCGCGGGGCCACCGACCACGCGGGCTGGGAGGACGGCACGGCCGCCGCCGACCGGGCGCACATGGGGGGCAAGCGGCCGCCACTGCCGCGCTAGGGGCGATCGCTCTCGCCGCGCAGGGCCTGGGTCTCCGACTTCAGGATGCGCATCGACCGGCCCACGGAGCGGGCCATGTCGGGCAGCTTCTTCGAGCCGAAGACCAGCACGCAGACCACGAGGAGCAGGATCAGGTGCCAGGGCTCGAGGGCATTGCGGAGCATGCGCGTTCCCCCTACGGGTGACGGGAATTCCGGTGCGGTTCCGACCATCGAACAGGGCCGCACGCGTACGGACAAATCTGAAGAAGGTCTGAAGGGCGGTCGGTGCCCGGCCCTGGTCGGAGCTTGATCCAGGCTTTATAAGGGTCTGATTCGCCCCTGATCCACCCGAGTTCTTCCCTGACAGTGATCAGGGGAGCACCCTCCGCGTGCACGTGCATCTGCCCATGCATGCGCTTATGAACACAGCTATGATCCGGTGCAGTTGACATCTGCACTATCGGGGGCTTCCTGTGGACCACGCGTACAACGGGATGGCAGCTGCAGAACTCGACGGAGTGACCTGGCAGAAGAGCAGACACAGCAACTCGCAAGGTTCCTGTGTGGAGTTCGCCAAGCTGCCGGGTGGCGCTGTCGCCGTGCGCAACTCGCGCTTCCCGGACGGGCCGGCGCTCGTCTACACGCCGGCCGAGATAGAGGCGCTGCTGCTGGGCGTCAAGGACGGCGAGTTCGACCACCTGATCGCCTGATCGGCCCGTGGGACGGCCGGAGGAACGGCGCGCTGATCAAGCCATGCACGTGCACTGGCCGGGACTGATCGCAATGATCAACCCCGGCCAGTTTTCGTCATATGTCGGTCCGATGGGCGTCAGGTCCCGCTCGCGCCCCGGGTCCCCGCCGCCTACTCGTGCAGCATGAACAGCGCCCAGACGACCTTGCCGGTCAGCCGGCCCGCGAGCGGGTGCCAGCCCCAGCTGTCGCTGTAGGCGTCCACGAGGAACAGCCCGCGCCCCGACTCCAGGTCGCAGTTCTCCTGCGTGCGCTCCGGTGCGAACGACCCGCCCGGCCGGTCCTCGCTGGGGTCCCGTACCGCGCACACCAGCCGGGTGCTCCACCGCATCAGGTGCAGTCGTACCGTCGGCTCCGGATCGCCCGAGCCCGAGCCCGAGCCGCATCCCGACCCCGACCCCGACCCCGATCCCGAGCCGCCGCCGACCCCCGCGTCCTCCGGCAGGGCATGGCGCAGCGCGTTCGTGACGAGTTCGGAGACCACCAGGGCCACGTCGTCGAAGCGCTCGTCGAGACCCCACTGCGACAAGGTCGACCGGGTGAACGAACGGGCGCCCCGCACCGCCTCGAAGCGGGCGGGCAGAGCGCAGGAGGCGGACCCGGAGACAGCCGTGGGGTCGACCGGGGGCAGCCCCTGCCGTAACGGCTCGAGCATGGTCGATCCATTCGTCCCCATGCGAGGCACTCCCGGGATTCGCGGGCGGAGCGGCGCGCTCCGTCCAGAAAGAACTGCGGGGTGGGTCCGGCGCCGGCG
This sequence comes from Streptomyces sp. NRRL S-244, assembly GCF_000717915.1. Lineage (GTDB taxonomy): Bacteria > Actinomycetota > Actinomycetes > Streptomycetales > Streptomycetaceae > Streptomyces. The sequence continues at coordinate 80,074 of NZ_JOCX01000014.1, read as the reverse complement.
CGAAAGAGCACGCAGGTGCGCGGCACCATCGTTCCGAATGCAGAAGCTGGATGCAAGGGCAGATGCACGTGCACGCGCCGGACCTGTCCACTCCCGTGATGGTTCTTGCTCATTTCTTCCTACGCATACTTACGGACTTCTTTTCCGGCAGGCGGGATTCCGTTACAGAACGAGTACGGACCGATGCGTTTTGGTGGCAGACTGCGGGGCCTGGGGTGCGGGGGCCCCGGCGACGCACATCACGCGCAGACCACGCGTACACATGGCGATGGGGAGGGCAGGACTAGTGACCGCAGAAGCAAGCGGTTCTGTGGTGCGCCGCATCCTCCTGGGCTCTCAGCTCAGGCGACTCCGAGAATCCCGCGGCATCACCCGTGAGGCGGCCGGCTACTCGATCCGCGCATCCGAATCGAAGATCAGCCGCTTGGAGTTGGGAAGGGTGAGCTTCAAGGCAAGGGACGTGGAGGACCTCCTCACGCTCTACGGAGTCACGGACGGCGCGGAGCGGGAGTCCCTGCTGGGGCTCGTCCGCGAGGCCAACGCGGCCGGCTGGTGGCACAGCTACGGCGACGTGCTGCCCGGGTGGTTCCAGACGTACATCGGCCTGGAGGGCGCGGCCTCGCTCATCCGGATCTACGAAGTCCAGTTCGTCCACGGCCTGTTGCAGACCGAGGCCTACGCCACGGCCGTCGTCAGCCGCGGCATGCCCGGCGCCACGAAGGCCGAGATCGACCGCCGCGTCGCGCTGCGCCTGGAGCGCCAGAAGGTGCTCGTCTCCGAGAGCGCACCCGTCTTCCACGCCGTCCTCGACGAGGCCGCGCTGCGCCGCCCGTACGGCGACCGCGACGTCATGCGCGGACAGCTGGAGCACCTCATCGAGGTCTCCCAGCGGCCCAACGTGCAGCTCCAGGTCATGCCGTTCTCCTTCGGCGGCCACGCGGGCGAGAGCGGAGCCTTCACCCTGCTGCGCTTCCCGGAGTCAGACCTCCAGGACATCGTCTATCTGGAACAGCTCACCAGTGCCCTCTACCTGGACAAAGACGAGGAAGTGGCGCAGTACGAAAGGGCGATGGAGCGGCTGCAGGCCGACTGCCCCGACCCCGACCGGACGCGGGATCTTCTCCGCGGCCTGCTCCAACTGTCTTGATTCGCACGTAGTATGACGTCTGATCAGTGCATGATGACCGATCGGTCTCCGGTGCAGCGCACGGGTGCGCGCTCGCAGTAAGGGATGGCATGTCCATATTCGACGACCTGGCTCACCAGTACATCGACGGCGAATGGCTGGCCGGCACCGGTTCGTGGGACATCATCGACGTCAACCCGTACAACGGGGAGAAGCTCGCGGCCATCACCGTGGCCACCGTCGAGCAGGTGGACCGGGCCTACCGCGGCGCCGAGCGCGCCCAGAGAGAGTGGGCCGCCACCAGCCCGTACGCCAGACGCGCCGTCCTGGAACGCGCCCTGCGCATCACCGAGGAGCGCGAGAAGGAGATCATCGAGGCGATGATCGACGAGCTCGGCGGGACCCGTCCCAAGGCCGAGTACGAGGTCCACCTCGCCAAGGAGTTCATCCGCGAGTCGATCCAGCTGGCCATCCGCCCCGAGGGCCGGATCCTCGCCTCGCCGGTCGACGGCAAGGAGAACCGGGTCCAGCGCCTCCCGGTCGGCGTCGTCACCGTGATCAGCCCCTTCAACTTCCCGTTCCTGGTCACCCTGAAGTCGGTCGCCCCGGCCCTGGCGCTGGGCAACGCGGTGGTGATCAAGCCGAACCAGAACGCACCCGTGGTCGGCGGCGGGGTCATCGCCAAGGTCTTCGAGGACGCGGGCCTGCCCGCCGGACTCCTCAACGTGCTGGTCACGGACATCGCCGAGATAGGCGACGCGCTCCTGACCCACCCCGTCCCGAAGGTCATCTCCTTCGCCGGCTCCGACCGGGTCGGCCGGCACGTGGGCTCCGTCGCCGCCCGCCACTTCAAGCGGACGGTCCTGGAGCTGAGCGGCAACAGCGCCCTCGTCGTCCTCGACGACGCCGACCTCGACTACGCGGTGGACGCGGCCGTCTTCAGCCGCTTCGTCTACCAGGGCCAGGTCTGCATGGCCGCCAACCGGATCCTCGTGGACGCCTCGATCGCCGAGGAGTTCACCGAGAAGTTCACCACCCGCGTGCGGGGCCTGAAGACCGGCGACCCCCACGAGGCCGACACCCACATCGGCCCGCTGATCAACTCCTTCCAGGCCGACGCGCTGACCGCGCTCGTGGACCAGGCCGTCGAATCCGGGGCGCAGGCCCTCGTCCGCGGATCTACGCGCGGCAACCTGGTCGAGCCGACCGTGCTGGCCGGCCTCCCCGAGGACTCCCCGCTGCTCGGCCAGGAGATCTTCGGCCCGGTGGCGCTGCTGGTGGTCTTCGACGGCGAGGACGAGGCCGTACGGCTGACCAACGCGACCCCGTACGGGCTGAGCGGCGCCGTCCACACGCGGGACGTGGAGCGCGGCGTGCGGTTCGCGCAGCGGATCGAGACCGGGATGATCCACGTCAACGACTCGACGATCGGGGACGATCCGCTCGCCGCGTTCGGCGGGGAGAAGGCCTCGGGGCTGGGTCGGCTGAACGGCGAGGCCACGATCGAGGCCTTCACCACCCAGAAGTGGATCTCGGTGCAGCACGGCCGCACCACTTTCCCCTTCTGATCAGGCGCTGATCCGGCGCTGATCCGGCTCCGATGCCGCCGCGATACGGGCCTGATGCCGGCCCGGTACCGCTCTGATCCCGCCCCGATCCCGCCCTGATCCACTTCCGGCCTCGTTTCGCGTTCCGGGCTCGCTCTAGACTCGGGCGAGTCAGCGGCGGGCAGCGTTCCGGGGGAGACCTGAGTTGAGCAACATTCCGGAGACGGGGCGCACGCCCCGGGTCCAGAACCGCCTGGTCGTCATACAGGTGGTCGTCTTCTCCCTGCTGCTCACGCTGGGCGGGCGGCTCTGGTACCTCCAGGTGCGCAACGGCCAGGAGTACACGGACGAGGCGAAGAACAACCACACCCAGCAGGTCGTCCAGCCCGCCGTGCGCGGCTCGATCCTGGACTCCCGCGGGGTGCCCCTCGCCGACAACGAGACGCGCATGGTCGTCTCCGCCAGCCGCACCGACCTCACCAAGATGAAGGACAAGGGCAAGGACGTCCTGACCCGGCTCGCCGGCGTCCTGGGCCTCAACCCGGACGACGTGGTCAACAGCGTCCGGCTGTGCGACGCCAAGACGCCCAAGCCGTGCTGGAACGGCTCCCCGTACCAGCCGATCCCCGTCACCGACGAGGCGACGACGGACCAGGTGCTGGAGATAAGGGAGCACGCCGAGCAGTTCCCCGGCATCACCGCCGAGCCGACCGCCCTGCGCCGCTACGCCGGCCCGGACGGGGCCAACACCTCGCAGGTGCTCGGCTACCTCTCGCCCGTCACCGACGCGGAGATCACCAAGGCGAGGAAGACCGACTCCCCGTACCTGCGCTCCGACCAGGTGGGCCGCTCCGGCCTGGAGCGCACGTACGACAAGGAGCTGCGCGGCAAGGCGGGCATCACCCGCTACGAGGTGGACAACCTCGGGCGGGTCATCGGACAGGCGCAGGCCGACAAGCCGACGCCCGGCTCCAACGTCGTCACCTCGATCGACTCGCGCGTGCAGGCGGTCGCCGAGCGCGAGCTGAACAACGCGATGCTCGAAGCCCGCAAGACGTACGACAAGATCACGCACAAGAACTACGAGGCCGACTCGGGCGCGGTCGTCGTCATGGAGGCCAAGACCGGCCGGATCGTCGCGATGGCCTCCAACCCGACGTACGACCCGAACGCGTGGGTCGGCGGCATCTCCGCCAAGGACTACGCGTCCCTCACCGACAAGGACTCCAACTACCCGCTGCTCAACCGGGCGATCCAGGGCCAGGCGGCCCCCGGCTCGATCTTCAAGGTCGTCTCCTCGACCGCCGCGGTGAACGCCGGGTACCCCTTCAACGGGCGGTACGGCTGCCCCAGCTCGTACTCGGTCGGCAGCCAGACCTTCACCAACTTCGAGTCGCAGGGCTACGGCGACATCACCATCGGCCGGGCCCTCGAAGTCTCCTGCGACACCGTCTACTACGGCATCGCGGACAAGGAGTGGAAGAAGGACGGCGGGATCAACCCCAAGAAGGACCCGAGCGACTGGTTCTACAAGACGGCCCACGAGTTCGGTCTGGGCAAGGCGACCGGCGTCGACCTGCCGAACGAGGTGAACGGCCGGGTCCCCGACCGCCAGTGGAAGAAGGACTTCTTCGAGGCGAACAAGGCCGCCTGGTGCCGGGACGGCAAGAAGGACGGCTCGTACGCCGAGAAGATCGCGTACGAGAACTGCCGCCAGGGCAACCAGCTGCGCGAGGGCGACGCGATCAACTACTCGATCGGCCAGGGCGACACCCTCGTCACCCCGATCCAGATGGCGTCGATCTACGCGGGCATCGCCAACGGCGGCATGATGCACCAGCCGAGCATCGGCAAGGCGGTCGTCAGCGCCGACGGCACCTCGGTCAAGGAGATCGCGCCGAAGGAGCAGGGCCGGCTGCCGATGGACGAGGAGCTGCGCGACGACATAGACGGCGCGCTCGCGTCGGTGGCCACCACGGGCAGCGCGGCCTGGCGGTTCGGCGGCTGGCCGCAGAAGCAGATCCCGATGCACGCGAAGACCGGTACGGCGGAGGTCCAGGGCAAGCAGACCACCTCCTGGTTCGCCTCGTACACCGAGGACTACGCGATCGTGATGACGATCTCCCAGGGCGGTACGGGCTCCGGGGCGTCCGGGCCGGCGGTCCGCAAGATCTACGAGTCGATGTACGGGCTCGACGAGAAGGGCAACCAGGACCTGTCGAAGGCCCTGCTCCCGAAGCCGCAGACGCAGCTCCCGGCAATCCGCCCGGAAGGCGCGGCACAGTGAGGTTCATCGAGTCCATTGAGTCCATTGAGTCCAATGAGGACAGGATCTGACCGCATGCCTCCGTAACGTGGTTCTTGTCAGCAGGAGCAGGCAAGAACCACGGAAAAGGCGGTTGGTCATGGCTCACATCTCCGAAGAGGTCCCGGGCGACGAGCGCGGCACGCTCCTCCTCTTCGTCGAATCCCAGCGCACGGCGATCCGCGAATCGCTGGCCGGACTGACCGAGGAGCAGGCGGCGAGCCGGCCCAGCGCCAGCGAGCTGTCGCTGTCCGGGCTGGTCAAGCACGTCGCCGGGGTCGAGCTGACCTGGCTGCGCCTGGCGCAGGGGCGGGCGGGCGAGACCGAGCAGAACCCCGAGGCCTGGGCCGACGCCTTCCGGCTGGTCGGGGACGAGACCATTGAGTCCGTCCAGGCCTTCTGGGACGGGGTCACCGCCGAGCTGGCGGCCTTCGTACGGGACCTGCCGAGCCTGGACGAGACCTTCCCGCTGCCTCCGGCGCCCTGGTTCCCCGAGAACACCAAGGTGTCGATGCGCTGGATGCTGCTGCACCTGGTGGAGGAATTCGCGCGGCACGCGGGCCACGCGGACGTCGTCCGGGAGTCCCTGGACGGCACCAAGGCGATGGGATAGCCGCAGCGCCCCCCGCGGCGGACCGGCTCGGGGGAGGACTTGCACCTCACGCGGCGTGAGGACCCAGAGTGAACGGCGTACCGACCAGAGGAGCGGAAACCATGGGCTACTCCGTGGGACAGGTCGCCGGATTCGCCGGAGTGACGGTGCGCACCCTGCACCACTACGACGAGATCGGCCTGCTCTCCCCGAGCACCCGCAGCACCGCGGGTCACCGGCGTTACGACGACGCCGACCTCGACCGGCTGCAGCGGATCCTGTTCTACCGGGAGCTCGGCTTCCCGCTCGAAGAGGTCGCGGTCCTGCTGGACGATCCGGACTCGAACCCGAGGGAGCACCTGCGCCGGCAGCACGCCCTCCTGTCCGACCGGATCGCCCGGCTCCAGCAGATGGCCGAGGCCGTTGAGCACGCCATGGAGGCAGAGAGAATGGGCATCAACCTCACGCCGGAGGAGAAGTTCGAGGTCTTCGGGGACTTCGACCCCGACCAGTACGCCGACGAGGCGCACCAGCGCTGGGGGAACACGGACGCGTACAAGGAGTCCGCGCGCCGGACGGCCTCGTACACGAAGGAGGACTGGAAGCGCTTCCAGGACGAGGCGGACGAGATCAACCGGCGGTTCGCCGCGCTGCTGGACTCGGGTGCGGCCGCGGACTCCGAGGAGGCCATGGACGTGGCCGAGGAGCACCGCGGCTGGATCGACCGCAACAGCTACACCTGCTCGCACGAGATGCACACGTGCCTGGGTGAGATGTACGTCGCGGACGAGCGCTTCACGGCCTACTACGACAAGGTCCGGCCCGGCCTGGCGGTCTTCGTACGGGACGCGATCCTCGCGAACGCCGTCCGCAGCGTCTAGCCGGGCACCGCTCGGACCGTCGGATGTTCCCCACATGGCCCCCTCCCGGTACCTGGAACCGGGAGGGGGTCCTGTGCGTTGATAATTGAAACCGCCGTCTTGTCCGGCGCACCCGCGGACGCCCGCCGCGACACCCCCCGATCCAGGAGAGCCCGGAACTCGTGTACACGCTTGCGCTCGCCCCTGAGTGGCTGTCCCCGGACTATCTGATCTCGCACTTCGGTCTGATAGGCATCCTGGTCATCGTCTTCGCGGAGTCGGGGCTGTTCGCCTTCCTGCCGGGAGACTCGCTCCTCTTCACGGCGGGCCTGCTGGTCGCCAACGGCGAGTACATCAAGCAGCCGCTGTGGCTGGTCTGCACCCTGATCTCCGCTGCCGCGATCATCGGTGACCAGGTCGGATACATGATCGGCAAGTTCTTCGGGCCCAAGCTCTTCAACCGGCCGAAGTCCAAGCTCTTCAAGCGGGAGAACCTGGAGAAGGCGCACGAATTCATGGACAAGCACGGCCCGAAGGCCATCGTGCTCGCCCGTTTCGTGCCGATCGTCCGTACGTTCGCCCCGATGGTCGCGGGCGCCGGCTCGATGAAGTACCGGACCTTCCTGACGTACAACGTCATCGGTGGCATCGCATGGGGCGCGGGCCTGACGGTCGCGGGCTACTGGCTCGGCCAGATCGCCTTCATCAAGAACAACGTCGAGGCGATCCTCGTCCTGATCGTCCTCCTCTCGCTCATCCCGGTGATCTTCGAGGTGCTGAAGGCCCGCAAGGAGGCGAAGGCGAAGGGCGGCGAGGCGGCCCCGGCCGCCGGTGAGCGCCGCCGCCACGCCAAGCGCTGATACCGCCGGCCCGGCCGGTCCACAGCCGTACGTACGCCCCGGAGAGCCGTTGCCAGGCCTCCGGGGCGTACGCGTACCGGCAGGCGCGCGCGGGGCCCTCAGAACCCGCGGGTCCGCTTCGCCGCGCGCCGCTTGGCGGCGCTCGCGGCCCCCGGGATCCGCATGAACAGCCGCGAGGTCTCCGACCCCAGGTTGACCCCGATCGCGATGGCCAGCGCGATGGCGGCGGCGTTCACCAGCGAGCCGAGGCCCTCGTTCAGCCGGTTCTCGGCGATCAGCAGCAGCCCGTAGTACGTCGCCGAGCCCGGCAGCAGCGGGCCGATGGCCGCCGTCGTGTACGGCAGGGCCGAGGCGAATCGGTAACGCGAGAAGAGCTGGCCGAAGAGGCCGACCAGCCCGGCGGCGATGGCCGTGGAGGGCACGGGCGGGATGCCGCCCGCGTAGTGCAGGGCCCCGAAGGTCACCCAGGCGACCCCGCCGTTCAGCGTCACGATCCACACGGTGGAGCGTTCCTGCTGGAGCAGGATCGCGAACGTGAACACCAGCACCATCGAGGCCGCGATCTGGATCAGCGGCCGCTGGGTGATCTGGAGGACCTCCTCCGGCTTCGGCGAGGGACCCAGCTGGAGCCCGAGGTACAGCACGACCAGCACGCCCATGATGATGCCGATGAAGAGGTACATGACCTCCAGCAGCCGGGCGGAGGCGGTGATGTAGAAGCCGGTCAGGCCGTCCTGCACGGCCGCGACCAGGGCCCGCCCGGGCAGCAGCGCGAACAGCCCGCCGGTGATCACCGCGGAAGCGCGTACGTCGATCTCGGCCAGCTTCAGCGCCACGCCCATGGCGGCGGGCGGCATCGCGGCGACCACGAACTGGTAGAACTCGGGCAGCCCGCGCCCGGCGCACAGCCAGGCCAGCCGGTCTCCGAGCATCGCCCCGATCGCGGCGGCGAAGAAGACGAGCACGCCGCCGCCGACCAGGGTGGAGGCCGCCCCGGCGAGCAGCCCGGCGGCGCCCGTCAGGACCCAGGAGGGGTACGGGTGCCGGTTGCGGCGGATCTCGGCGAGGCGCCGGTACGCCTCCTCCAGCGTGAGCTCGAACTCGTGCGCGCTGATGTCGTCCACCAGCTGGTAGACGGCGGCCAGCCGGGTGTAGTCGGTGCCGCGGCGGCGTACGGTCCGGCTCGCCGAGACGGGGTCGTCCACGAGCGAGGGCTGGTGGGTGATCGACAGCAGGGTGAAGGTGACCGTGGGCTCGCAGCGGTCCAGCCCGTACGAGCGGGCCACCGCGAACATCGCGGCCTCCACGTCCTCGGCCCCCTCGCCGCCCGCCAGCAGCAGCTCGCCGATGCGCAGGGTGAGGTCGAGTACGCGGCCCACGGCGGGCCCGGCCTCGGCGTGCTTCTGCACGGCCTCCGGGACGGGCCGTACGTCGACCGGCATGCGCAGCATGGTGCGCATGCGGTCCTGCCAGGGGGATTCCTTCATCAGGGAGACGGGGAACCCGGCGCCGGGGGTGTAGGCGGGCGGGGAGTGCTGGGCGCTGTACGTGGCCGGGGGCGCGAAAGCGGAGCCTTCGGGCTCGGGCTCGGCGGCCGGTTCGGGAACCCCCTGCGGCACGGCGAACTCCGAGGTCGGCTGGTCCTCGTCGACCGGTTCCGGCTCGATTCCGGCGGGCGGAGCGAAGGCGCTGCGCGCCTCGTCGGATTTCGGCTTCCGGTCCTCCGTGCCCCCGGATCCCTCGCCCTCCGCCACACGTCCTCCAGTCCCCGACCAGCCCGGGTATCAGTATGCGGAACCGTTTCGTCCTCGGCGAAACCGGACGACGAACGGGCGGCACCCCCTCGGTGAAGGGGTACCGCCCGTTCTTGTCATTCAGGGGCTGAGCGGACTCAGTGGTGGCCGCCCTGGGCCTCGAGGCGCTTGAAGGAGGCCTCGATCTCGGCCTCGGCCTCGGCGCGGCCGACCCAGTTCGCGCCCTCGACCGACTTGCCCGGCTCCAGGTCCTTGTAGACCTCGAAGAAGTGCTGGATCTCGAGGCGGTCGAACTCCGACACGTGGTGGATGTCGCGCAGGTGCTCCACGCGCGGGTCCGAGGCCGGCACGCAGAGCAGCTTGGCGTCGCCGCCCGCCTCGTCGGTCATGTTGAACATGCCGATCGCGCGGCACTTGATCAGGCAGCCCGGGAAGGTCGGCTCGTCCAGGATGACCAGCGCGTCCAGCGGGTCGCCGTCCTCGCCGAGGGTGTTCTCGACGAAGCCGTAGTCCGCCGGGTAGCTGGTGGAGGTGAAGAGGCGACGGTCCAGACGGATCCGGCCGGTCTCGTGGTCCACCTCGTACTTGTTCCGCGAACCCTTGGGGATCTCGATGGTGACGTCGAACTCCACGTCCTGCTCCTCCATGCGTTGACTGATAGGGCGTCCGGCCCAGCCCTGCCGGGTGGGGTGCCATGCTCGCGGCAAGACGCAGTGGTTAAGTGTCCCTCACGCACATGTGTGATCGCGAAAGGGGCTGGTCCGAGGTGCCATTGGTCAAGACGTGGCAGCTCATCGCCGTATCGGCCGTCGCCGGCCTCGCCCTGTCGGTGGCCGCGGTGGCCGCCGCCGGTCCTTGGGACTCCGGCCAGCGTAAGGCCGAGCGGGACAGGGCCGCCTCCCGGGGCCTTACGGGTGGCGCAGATCACGGCGGTGACCGCGGCGCCGGGCTGCTGCCGCAGGCCGCGCCCAGCGCCCCCGGGGTGCTCCCCGGGATCGGCCCGGGCAGCGCGCGCACGGCGGGCAGCGGGGTCGCGGCCGCGGATTCCGGGCGGCTCGCCGAGGCGCTGCGGCCGCTGCTGGCCGACCCCGCGCTCGGGAGCCTCCGTACGGCCTCGGTCATCGACACCGCCACCGGCCGGGTGCTCTTCGAGTCCGGGGCGCGCGAGGCCATGACCCCCGCCTCCACCACCAAGATCGCCACCGCGGTGGCGGCGCTCACCGCGCTCGGCCCCGAGCACCGGATCCGGACCACCGTGGCCCCCGGGGCCGGCCCCGGGGAGATCGTCCTGGTCGGCGGCGGAGACCCCTCCCTCACCGCGAAGAAGAAGAGCCCCGCCGGGTCCGGCGGCAGCCTCGTCGCCCTCGCCGCCGACACCGCCCAGGCCCTCAAGGCCGCCGGCACCGACTCCGTGCGCCTCGGCTACGACGACACCCTCTTCACCGGCCCCGCCCGCCACCCCATCGGCGAGAACCCCAACATCGCGCCGGTCACCGCCCTGGCGGCCGACGAGGGCCGCGTCGACGACTCCACCTCCGGTCCCGTCGACCGGGTCGAGGACCCCGCCAAGGAGACCGCGCGCTCCTTCGCGGCCCTGCTGGGGGACCGCGGCATCAAGGTCACCGCCGCCCCCGCCAGGGCCAAGGCGCCCGCCGGGGCCCAGCCGCTCGCCACCACCCTCTCCACCCCGCTCGCCGGGCTCGTCGAGCGGATGCTGACCAACAGCGACAACGACATCGCCGAGGTCCTCGCCCGCCAGACCGCCCTCGCCTCCGGACAGCCCGCCAGCTTCGAGGGCGCCGAGAAGGCCGTCACCGACCGGCTCGCCGCCCTCGGCGTGGACCTGGCCGGCTCCCGCTTCGCCGACGGCAGCGGCCTGGGCCGTGCCGACAAGATCAGCACCGGGCTGCTCACCGGACTCCTGGCCAAGGCCGCCGACCCGCAGCGGCCGGAGCTGCGGCCCGTGCTCACCGGACTGCCCGTCGCCGGATTCACCGGGACCCTGCGCAGCCGCAACGCCGGCAGCTCCCCGGCGGCCGGCCTGGTCCGGGCCAAGACGGGCACCCTGAGCGGCGTGAACTCCCTCGCCGGGACCGTCGTCGACTCCTCCGGGCGACTGCTGGCCTTCGCGTTCCTGACCGCGAACACCCCCGACGCCGGGGCCGCCGAGAAGGGCCTCGACAAGCTCGCCGCCGCCGTCGCCCGCACTTCGTAGCGCATGCGCAGCGCATCCGAGGGGCTCCGCCGCGGCGCCGGTCCACGTACCGTTGACGCATGACGAGCATCGGTGGTGCCGAGATGGTCGACTGGAATCTCGCGGTGGCGACCGCGACCCGGCTGGTGCGGCCGGGTCCCGAGGTCAGCCGCGACGAGGCCCGCGCCGTGGTGGCGGAGCTGCGCGGGCATGCGAAGACCTCCGAACGCCACGTCCGCGAGTTCACCCGGATGATCCCCGAGGGGGCCGCCGTCCCCGACACCCCCGTCCTCGTCGTCGACCGGGCCGGCTGGGTCAAGGCCAACGTGGCCGGCTTCCGCGAGCTCCTCGCCCCGCTGCTCGGCAAGATGCAGGACCGCCGCGCCGGAGCCCCCGGCGGCGCCGTCCTCGGCGCGGTCGGCGGCAAGGTCACCGGCGTCGAGCTGGGCATGCTGCTCAGCTTCCTGGCCTCCCGCGTGCTCGGCCAGTACGAGACCTTCGCCCCGGCCGGGCGCGACCTGCCCGGCTCGGCCGCGGGCGGCGGCCGGCTGCTGCTCGTCGCCCCCAACATCGTCCACGTCGAGCGCGAGCTGGACGTGCGCCCGCACGACTTCCGGCTGTGGGTCTGCCTGCACGAGGAGACGCACCGTACGCAGTTCACGGCCGTCCCCTGGCTCCGCGACCACCTGGAGGGCGAGATCCAGACGTTCCTCGGCGCCACCGAGGTGGACCCGGCGACCGTCCTGGAGCGGCTGCGCGAGGCCGCCCAGTCCTTCGCCGGCGCCCGCCCCGACTCCGAGCAGGGCGACGAGGGCCGCTCCCTGGTCGAGCTCGTCCAGACCCCCGAGCAGCGCGAGGTGCTCGCCCGCCTGACCGCCGTCATGTCCCTGCTGGAGGGCCACGCCGACTACGTCATGGACGGCGTCGGCCCCGCCGTGGTGCCCTCGGTCGCCGAGATCCGCGAGAAGTTCCAGCAGCGCCGGGCCAGCGGAGCCGGGCGCCTCGACGCCGCGCTGCGCAAGCTGCTGGGGCTCGACGCCAAGCTGCGCCAGTACCGCGACGGGGAGCGCTTCGTACGCGCCGTCGTCGGCCAGGTCGGCATGGACGGCTTCAACCGGGTCTGGACCTCGCCGAACACACTGCCGACGAAGGCGGAGATCGCCAAGCCCGCGGACTGGGTCGCGCGGGTGCACCGCAAGGGCGAATAGAAGCAAAGGGGAGTGACTCAGGGGGCGTAAACATGTCTCACTGGGGGAAGCAGCGTCACCCGTCCGAGGGACCGTGAGGCGTGGAAGGGCGTGCGATGCTCAGGGAACGGCTCGGTTCTGTCACCATCGACGCACTCTGAGTGACAACCCTCGTCTCGCGGGGGCTCCCAGCGGGGGGCTCCTCACGGGAGCCGGGGCACCGGGCAGCGTCGAACAGCACCGAACAGCACCGAACAGCAGCCGTTCCAGCACCACACCCCCAGCCTTCGAGGCATCCGAACTCCACCGAAGGGCACCGGACATGGGTCCCCATCCTGCGGTCGCGGCGATACGCCTGGCGGTCCGCCGCGTACTCCACGACGTCCTCACCGACCTCACCGACCGTCCCGCCGGCCACTCCCCGATCCCGTCCGGGGGGACCCCCGCCGCGACGGCCGGCACCTTGCCACTCGTACTCGTCGCCTGCTCCGGCGGCGCCGACTCCATGGCCCTCGCCTCCGCCCTGGCCTTCGAGGCGCCCAAGCTGGGCATCCGGGCCGGCGGCATCACCGTCGACCACGGCCTCCAGGCCGGCTCCGACCTGCGCGCCGCCGAGGTCGTCACCCGCATGACCGCGCTCCGCCTCGACCCGGTGGAGTCCGTCTCCGTGCGCGTCGGCCGTGACGGCGGACCCGAGGCCGCCGCCCGCGACGCCCGCTACGCCGCCCTGGACGAGGCCGCGGACCGCCTGGGCGCCGCCGCCGTGCTGCTCGGCCACACCCGGGACGATCAAGCCGAAACCGTCCTGCTGGGCCTCGCCCGCGGCTCCGGCATCCGCTCGCTGTCCGGCATGCCGGAGGTCTCGGGGGGTCCCGGCGGCCCGGGCCGCAGCCACCGCTACCGCCGCCCCTTCCTCCAGATCGACCGGCAGACCGCCCGCAAGGCCTGCATGGTCCAGTCCCTGCCGGTCTGGGACGACCCGCACAACATCGACCCCGCCTACACCCGCTCCCGGCTCCGCCACGAGGGACTGCCCGCCCTCGAGAAGGCGCTGGGCAAGGGAGTGGTCGAGGCGCTGGCCCGCACCGCCCAGCTGTCCCGCGACGACGCCGACGCACTGGACTCCTGGGCCGCCGATGCCGAGGCCGGCGTACGGGACGAGGACGGCCGGCTGGAGTGCGCCAAGCTGTACGCCCTGCCCCCGGCCGTCCGCCGCCGCGTGCTGCGCAGGGCCGTGGTCGCGGCCGGTTCCCCCGCGGGCTCCCTCTTCGCCCGCCACATCGAGGAAGTGGACCGGCTCATCACCGGATGGCGCGGCCAGGGCGCCATCAACCTGCCCGGCCGGGTCGAGGCCCAGCGGCAGGGTGGCAGACTTGTCATCCGGCAGGGCTGATTGGTGCTGAAACACGGCTGAGTCCTCCGGGGGCACCCCCGGAGCCCCGGCCGCAAACGAAAGTGATGCGGGTGGACGAGAAGGACATGGGCAGCGACCTCCAGTCGGTGCTCATCACCAAGGAAGAGATCGACGCGAAGCTGGCCGAGCTGGCCGCGAAGATCGACGCGGAGTACGCGGGCAAGGACCTGCTCATCGTCGGCGTCCTCAAGGGCGCGGTGATGGTGATGGCGGACCTGGCGCGTGCCTTGTCCACCCCGCTCACCATGGACTGGATGGCGGTGTCCTCGTACGGCGCCGGGACCCAGTCCTCGGGTGTGGTCCGGATCCTCAAGGACCTGGACACCGACATCAAGGACAAGCACGTCCTGATCGTCGAGGACATCATCGACTCGGGCCTGACCCTGTCCTGGCTGCTGTCGAACCTCGGCTCGCGCCAGCCGGCCTCGCTGGAGGTCGTCACGCTGCTGCGCAAGCCCGACGCCGCGAAGGTCGCGATCGACGTGAAGTGGGTCGGCTTCGACATCCCGAACGAGTTCGTCGTCGGCTACGGCCTCGACTACGCGGAGAAGTACCGCAACCTGCCGTTCGTCGGCACCCTCGCCCCGCACGTCTACGGCGGCTGACGCCCCGGACGGGACCGGGCCCCGGACGGGGCCCGCTCAGGGGAACCCTGGAACGATTCCTGCCGTTGGAGCAGGGGAAAGCAGTTCTGTCAGCCGTCCCACGAGGCCGCGGGTGACAATACAGGGGTACATTCCGAAGAACAGTCTTTACTCACAGCAGCATTTACCTACGGGCAGGAGGGACGGGGCGCCTGGCGCCCCGTATGGATGGACGTGAAGCGATACTTCCGTGGGCCGGTCATGTGGATCGTGCTGGCCGTCCTCGCCGTGGTCGTGTTGATGAACGTCGTCGGCTCCGGCGGCGGCTACAAGTCGGTGGAGACCAGCGAGGTCATCAAGGCGATCAACAGTGGCCAGGTGGAGAGCGCCAAGCTCACCACCGGTGACAGCCAGATGATCAAGATCGAGCTGAAGAAGGACCAGAAGCTCGGCGACAACGACGGCACCAAGTTCCAGGCCAACTACATCGGGGACCAGGGCGTCCAGCTCGCCCAGAACCTCCAGACCAAGTTCGAAGCCGGTCAGATCCCGGACGGGTACACCGTCTCTCCGGACAAGACCAGCCCGTTCCTCAGCGTGCTGCTCTCCCTGCTGCCCTTCGTCCTCATCGTCCTCGTCTTCCTGTTCCTGATGAATCAGATGCAGGGCGGCGGCTCCCGGGTGATGAACTTCGGGAAGTCCAAGGCCAAGCTCATCACCAAGGACACCCCGAAGACGACGTTCGCCGACGTCGCGGGCTCGGACGAGGCCGTCGAGGAACTCCACGAGATCAAGGAGTTCCTGCAGGAGCCGGCGAAGTTCCAGGCCGTCGGGGCCAAGATCCCCAAGGGCGTGCTGCTGTACGGCCCGCCCGGCACCGGCAAGACCCTGCTGGCGCGCGCCGTCGCGGGCGAGGCCGGCGTCCCGTTCTACTCGATCTCCGGTTCCGACTTCGTCGAGATGTTCGTCGGCGTCGGCGCCTCGCGTGTCCGCGACCTGTTCGAGCAGGCCAAGGCCAACGCCCCGGCGATCGTCTTCGTCGACGAGATCGACGCCGTCGGCCGGCACCGCGGTGCGGGCCTCGGCGGCGGCCACGACGAGCGCGAGCAGACGCTGAACCAGCTGCTCGTCGAGATGGACGGCTTCGACGTGAAGGGCGGCGTCATCCTGATCGCCGCCACGAACCGCCCGGACATCCTCGACCCGGCGCTGCTGCGCCCGGGCCGCTTCGACCGGCAGATCGCGGTCGACCGTCCGGACATGCAGGGCCGTCTGGAGATCCTCAAGGTCCACCAGAAGGGCAAGCCGGTCGCTCCGGACGTCGACCTCTCGGCCGTCGCCCGCCGCACCCCCGGCTTCACCGGTGCCGATCTGTCCAACGTCCTGAACGAGGCGGCGCTGCTCACCGCCCGCTCGGACCGCAAGCTGATCGACAACCACATGCTGGACGAGGCGATCGACCGCGTCGTGGCGGGCCCGCAGAAGCGGACCCGGATCATGTCGGACCGGGAAAAGAAGATCACCGCGTACCACGAGGGCGGTCACGCCCTGGTCGCGGCGGCTTCCCCGAACTCCGACCCGGTCCACAAGATCACGATCCTGTCCCGCGGCCGGGCCCTGGGTTACACCATGGTCCTGCCCGACGAGGACAAGTACTCGACCACGCGCAACGAGATGCTCGACCAGCTGGCATACATGCTGGGCGGGCGCGCGGCCGAGGAGCTGGTCTTCCACGACCCGACGACCGGCGCGGCGAACGACATCGAGAAGGCCACGGCGACGGCCCGCGCGATGGTGACCCAGTACGGCATGACCGAGCGCCTCGGCGCGATCAAGTTCGGCGGCGACAACACCGAGCCGTTCCTGGGCCGCGAGATGTCGCACCCGCGGGACTACTCGGAAGAGGTCGCGGCGCTCGTCGACGAAGAGGTCAAGAAGCTCATCGAGACGGCGCACAACGAGGCCTGGGAGATCCTGGTCGAGAACCGCGACGTCCTCGACAACCTGGTCCTCGCGCTCCTCGAGAAGGAGACGCTGGGCAAGGAGGAGATCGCCGAGGTCTTCTCGACGATCGTGAAGCGCCCGGCCCGCCCGGCGTGGACCGGCTCCTCGCACCGCACCCCGTCGACCCGCCCGCCGGTGCTCTCTCCCAAGGAGCTCCAGCTGACGAACTCGGCGAACGGCACCTCGGCGGGCACGCCGGCCGTGTCCGTGGAGAAGGACCCCGCGCCGGAGGACCGCGCCGAGTAGCCCTCGGCCGGACCGTCCCGGAATGGATGCCGCGCCCCCCAGGTTCTAGCCTGGGGGGCGCGGCACTTTTGTGTGCCCGTGAGGCGCCAGTGCACAGAGGAACGAGGAAGAGATGACCGACCCAGTGACCCTGACCGGTGACGAGGGCACGATCGGCGAGTTCGACGAGAAGCGCGCCCAGGCGGCGGTCCGCGAACTCCTGATCGCGGTCGGCGAGGACCCGGACCGCGAAGGCCTCCTGGAGACCCCGGCCCGCGTGGCCCGTGCGTACAAGGAGATATTCGCCGGCCTCTACCAGAAGCCCGAAGAGGTCCTGACGACCACCTTCGACCTGGGCCACGACGAGATGGTCCTGGTCAAGGACATCGAGGTCATGTCGAACTGTGAGCACCATCTGGTGCCGTTCCACGGCGTGGCGCACGTCGGCTACATCCCGTCCATCGACGGCAAGATCACCGGGCTGTCGAAGCTGGCCCGCCTCGTGGACGTGTTCGCCCGCCGCCCGCAGGTGCAGGAGCGGCTGACCACGCAGATAGCGGACTCCCTGATGGAGATCCTGGAGCCGCGCGGGGTCATCGTGGTCATCGAGTGCGAGCACATGTGCATGACCATGCGCGGGGTCCGCAAGCCCGGAGCGAAGACGATCACCTCGGCGGTCCGCGGCCAGCTCCGCGACCCCGCGACCCGTAACGAGGCCATGAGCCTGATCATGGCGCGCTGATCGGGCCGTCCAGCCCAGGACGGCCCGGACCGGGCACGACCGGGCCCGCCCAGGCCCCCGCCGGGCTGTTCAGGCGCGGGAGGGGGCGTGGGGGGTGGTGTCGTCTTCTTCCGGGAGTTTGAGGACGTGCTCCAGGAAGAGGGCGGCGGCGATGACGGCCGCGCCCGCCAGGACCGCGAAGCCGGCGTACCAGGTCTGGTCGCGGCGGGCGGGGACGTCGAGGGAGTCCATCAGCAGGAAGACGCCCACGCCGCCGTACATGCCCGCCACGAGGGCCGCGACGAGGGCGCTGGCCTGTCCGAAGACGACCGCGCGGGCCGCCATCAGCGGCTCCACGCCCTTGGCGCCCGGCCGGCGCTCGCGCTGCGCCTTCAGGCGGGCGCGGAGCGAGAGGGCCGTGGCCAGCAGGACGACCGCGATGGCGGCCAGCACGATGGGCGCGGCCAGTGGGACGCCCGGCAGGGTCCCGTACGCGTTCCACAGCCGGGCGCCCGCCCAGGACAGCACCCCGGCGACGGCGAAGATCCCTGCCAGGACCGCCGGCCTCAGTTGCTTCACGTGCCCGTTCCCCGCTTTCCGCGCCGCAGACTCGTCGGCGTCCTCGGCCTCCGCCACAGGTTAACGACTACTCGGGCAGGCGGAGTTCCAGGTCCGGTCGCGGCGTGACGCCCGTCAGACCGATTTCGGCCAGCAGCGAGGCGACCGGGCCGTGTCCCGGGATCTGCGCCTCGGGGTCGATGTCGTTCCACGGGGCCAGGACGAAGGCCCGCTGGTGGGCCCGCGGGTGCGGCAGGGTGAGCACCGGGTCGTCCGAGACCACGTCGGCGTACGAGACGATGTCGACGTCGATCGTGCGGGGGCCCCAGCGCTCCTCGCGGACGCGGTCGAAGGCCTCCTCGATCGCGTGGCCGCGCTCCAGCAGGGAGGACGGCGGCAGGGTCGTCTTCAGCGCGACGACCGCGTTGAGGTACGAGGGCTGCGAGCCGGGCTCGACGCCCCACGGCTCGGTCTCGTAGACGGGGGAGACGGCCTTGACCCGCAGGCCGGGGGTGTCCTCCAGGGCGTCGATGGCGCCCTGGAGGGTCTCCAGGCGGTTGCCGAGGTTCGAGCCGAGCGCGATGACGGCCCACTTGGGGTTGGACAGGGTGATGTCGGCCGCGTCCACCGTCTCGACGACGGATGCGGGCACCGGCTGGACGGTGGGGTCGCTCGGGGCGTTCAGTCCGTTGTTCACACGCGGCTCCGGGTGATCGTGATGGTCACGTCGTCGAAGGGGACGGTGATGGGGGCGTCCGGTTTGTGGACGACGACCTCCACCTGTGCCACCGCTTCGTGCTTGAGGCACTGCTGGGCGATCCGCTCGGCGAGGGTCTCGATCAGGTCGACGGGCTCTCCCTGGACCACATCGACGACCTCTTCGGCGACGACCCCGTAGTGCACGGTCTTCGCCAGGTCGTCGTCGGCCGCCGCGGGGCGGGTGTCGATGTGCAGCACGAGGTCGACGATGAAGGTCTGGCCTTCCTCGCGTTCCCGGGGGAAGACGCCGTGGTGCCCGCGAGCCTTGAGGCCGCGCAGCGCGACACGATCCACGCGAATCACTCCTGCTTTCGTAGGTGCTTCCGGTCCGGGACTCCCCGGATCCATGGGCCTGCGCCGAGTGCGGTCGGCGTCGTCCGTCTTCGAATTTACCTGCGAAAGACCTCGGGCCCCGCCGGAGGGGTCAGGCGGGGCCCTCTTCCCCGTCCTCGTCGGAGTCCGTCAGCACGGGAGAACCGTGGTGGGACCAGAGCCGCCAGCCGTCCGATGTGCGTCGGAACACATTCGTGGCGACGACCAGCTGGCCGACGAGCGGGCCGAGCTCTCCGCCGTCCTCGGCGGGCCCGCCGCTGAGGATGTTCTCCGTGCACGTCACCAGCGCGGTGTCACCTATGACGGCGACTTTCGTGTCGGTGAGGAAGAACTGGATGTAGTCGGTGTGGGACATGATCAGCGCGTACGAGCGCAGCACCTCGCCGCGGCCGGAGAGCACCGGCCAGCCCGGGTGCACGCAGGAGATCTCGTCCTCGAGCCAGAGTGCCGACAGTGCGTCGAAGTCCCCCCGCTCCATGGCCTCGTAGAAGGCCGTGTTGACCTCGTCGACGGCTTCGATGTCGGTACGGCTCACCGTGCTCCTTCTCGTTCGATGGTCACAGCGCTCCTTCCACGGCACGGGCCACCCGAACCGCGTCGGCGGTGGCCCGTACCTCGTGGACCCGTACGGCCCAGGCGCCCTGGTGGGCGGCGATGGCGGAGACGGCGGCGGTGGCGGCGTCGCGCTCACGGGCGGGCGGCGGGGCGGCGTCGGCGGCGCCGGCCAGGATCCGGCCGAGGAATCGTTTGCGCGACGCGGCGACCAGCAGCGGGAAGCCGAGGGCGCGCAGCTCGGGGAGGTGGGCGACCAGGGCCAGGTCGTGCTCGGCCATCTTCGCGAAGCCGAGGCCGGGGTCGACCAGGAGCCGCTCGGGGGCGATCCCGCCGGCCACGACGGCGTCGATGCGGACCCGGAGCTCGGCGGTGACCTCGGCGACGACGTCCTCGTAGACGGCGAGGCGGTTCATGCCGTCGCTGAAGCCGCGCCAGTGCATCACCACGAACGGCACCTCGGCGGCGGCGACGGCCGGGATCATGCCGGGGTCGGCGAGGCCGCCGCTGACGTCGTTGACCAGCGTCGCGCCGGCGGCGACGGCCTGGGCCGCGACGGAGGCGCGCATGGTGTCGACGGAGACGGTGACCCCCTCGGAGGCCAGGCCGCGCACCACGGGGACGACGCGGCGCAGCTCCTCCTCCTCGTCGACGCGGGAGGCGCCGGGGCGGGTGGACTCGCCGCCGACGTCGACGAGGTCGGCGCCCTGGGCGACGAGGTCGAGGCCGCGCTTGACGGCGGCGGTGGTGTCGAACCAGCGCCCGCCGTCGGAGAAGGAGTCGGGGGTGACGTTGACGACGCCCATGACCCCGCAGCGGTCCCAATCCGGCAGGCCTGCGACCCGGCCCCTGCCGGTGGCCCCGCGCTTGATGTTCATGGCTCCAGGGTAGGGCCGCTGTCCCGGCCGGGCCGTATGCGGGGAGCGGGGCCCGCTCCCCGGTCCGGCATGAGGCCCGGGCGGGCGGTGCGCGGCCGCGGGAAACGGCGGAGCCCGGCCGCGCCGCTCGTGCGGCGGGGCCGGGCTCCGGGGCCGGGGCCTGAGGCCGGGGGCCTGGGGTCAGGCGACCTCGGCTCAGGCGACCTGGACTTCGCGCTCCGGCTTGGCCTGGGCCGGGACCTGGGCGGTGTGGTGCGTGTGGGCGCAGGTGCGGACCGGCTTGGGGCGGCGCCGGCTGGCGAACAGCCGGGGCAGGGCCACCGTCACGAAGCCCTCGGCCTGCATCACGGCGAAGCCGATGCGGGGCAGGTCGCTGCTGGTGCGGTAGACCATGAAGCGCGGCTCCCAGCGGGGGCGGAACTTCTCGTTGAACTTGTACAGCGACTCGATCTGGAACCAGCGCGACAGGAAGACCAGCAGGCCGCGCCACATCCGCAGCACCGGCCCGGCGCCGATCTTCTCGCCGCGGGCGAGGGCCGCGCGGAACATCGCGAAGTTCAGCGAGACCTTCTCGATGCCCAGGGACGGGGCCTCCACCAGGGAGGCCACGATCAGCAGCTCGTTCATGCCGGGGTCGGCGGCGCGGTCGCGGCGCATCAGCTCCAGCGACATGCCGTCCTTGCCCCACGGGACGAAGTGCAGGACGGCCTTGAGGTCGCCGAACGGGCTGGGGTCGTCCTCCTCGACCCGGTGGGCGGTGGCGATGAAGCAGTCGCCGTCGCCCTCCTCGCCGACCCGGCCCAGTGCCATGGAGAAGCCGCGCTCGGTGTCGGTGCCGCGCCAGGCCTCGGCGGCGCCCCGTACGCGCTCCAGCTCCTCCTCGGTCAGCTCGCTGACGCGGCGGACCTTGGTGGTGTAGCCGTTGCGCTCGATGCGCTTCACCATCTGGCGGACGTTGCGCATGGGACGTCCGGCGAGGGAGAAGTCTTTGACGTCGACGATCGCCTCGTCGCCGAGCTCCAGGGCGTCCAGCCCGGTCTCGCGGGTCCAGACCTCGCCGCCGGTCTCGCTGCAGCCCACGACGGCCGGGGTCCAGGAGTGGGCCTTGGCCTCCTCCATGAACCGCTCGATGGCGCCGGGCCAGGCCTCGACGTCGCCGATGGGGTCGCCGGAGGCGAGCATCACGCCGGAGACGACGCGGTAGGTGACGGCGGCCTTGCCGCTGGGGGAGAAGACGACGGCCTTGTCGCGGCGGAGCGCGAAGTGGCCGAGGGAGTCGCGGCCGCCGTGCTTGGCGAGCAGCTCGCGCAGCTTGGTCTCGTCGTCGGCGGTGAGCCGGGCGGCCGGGTGCTCGGGGCGGAAGGCCAGGTAGATGGTGGTGAGCGCGGTCAGCATGCCGAGGGCGCCGAGCGAGTAGCCCACGGTCCAGGAGACGCGGCCGGCGTAGTCGACGGGTCCCTCGAAGCCGAAGAGCCCGTACACGACGTGGCTGATCTGCTCGTAAATACCCGGATGGCCGACGACGCGGCCCGGGTGGGAGTTGACGATGACCAGACCCAGGCCGATGGAGCCGGCGCTCATCAGCACGAAGTTGGCCAGCGCCTTCCAGCGGCTGCGCGGGTCCGGCAGGGCCTTGAATTCACCCTGGTGGCGCACGATGAGCGCCAGGAGCACCGCCGCGATGACGACGCTGATGACGGAGTGCCGGTACATGAACTGCGCCGCGGCCCCGGCCGGGAGCAGGACGACGGCGGCCCGCCAGGCACGGCGCTTGCGGCGCTTGAGGCCGTGGGCGAGGAGGAGCAGCAGGACGCCCGCGCTGATGGCGAGGGCGGCTGCGAAGGGGCCCAGCGAGCCGGGCAGCACCTCGGTGACCGCGTGGATCCGGCTGTGCCGGAACCGCGGGAACACTCCCGCCGCGATGTCCAGAAGGCCGACGATCATGACGGCCGTACCTACCAGCCCGGGCACCGACTCCGGTCGTGGGCCGCGGAAGATTCGGCGGACCTGCTTCGGAACCTGTCCCGACTTATCGCCATCTATCCTGCTAGACATCGCTTCCCGTTGCTCCGCGAGAGATCATGTGGCCGAAGGCCGCGACAGCCTCCGGAGTGTGGTGCGTCCACTAGGACGACATCGGGGTCGAGCGGGTTCACTCTTCCGCCGAGAAAAACTAGTCCTGCCATCAGAAAGTCGACTGACTGCTCATGGGTCTCACCAGTAATACGGTTCTGGCGCTGGCCATCATCGCCGGTGTGCTGCTGTTCGCAGCCACGGTGTGGTTCTGGCCCCGGCTCTCGGGCCGCACCTGGCGTGCGCTGCTCGGCCGGATCGGGCTCCTGCTCGCGACCCAGCTCGCGCTGTTCTCGGCCGTGGGCCTGGCGGCGAACAAGTCCTTCTCCTTCTACGGCTCGTGGGCGGACCTGTTCGGCCAGCAGACATCTGTCGGCAAGGTCGTGGACCACTCCATGAGCAGCAAGGACATCAAGGTCGTCGACAAGCAGAAGCTCGACGTGCCGGGCGGCGCCCAGCCCCAGGTCGGCGGACAGATCCTGAAGGTTGCCATAACCGGGCAGAAGTCGAAAATAACGAGCCCCGGGTACGTGTGGCTGCCGCCGGAGTACTTCCAGCCGCAGCACAAGGAGCAGAACTTTCCGGCCTCCATCGTGCTGACGGGCTACCCGGGCACCGCCGAGAACCTGATCAAAGGGCTGAACTACCCGATGACGGCCTTCAAGCAGGCCAAGGCGGGCAAGATGAAGCCGATGATCCTGGTGATGCTGCGCCCGACCATCGCGCCGCCGCGTGACACCGAGTGCGTGGACATACCGGGCGGACCGCAGACCGAGACCTTCTTCGCCGAGGACCTGCCGCAGGCCATCCAGGACACCTTCCGGGTCGGCAAGAAGCCGCAGAACATGGGCTTCATCGGGAACTCGACGGGCGGCTACTGCGCCCTGAAGATCGCCGCGCACTACCCGCAGACCTTCGGCGCCGCCGCGGGTCTGTCCGCGTACTACGACGCGGCGAACGACGCGACGACGGGCAACCTGTTCCAGGGCGACGACAAGCTGAAGAAGCGCGCGGACGTCCTGCACAGCATCGAGCACAAGAAGCCGACCGGGACGTCGTTCCTGGTCACGAGCAGCGAGACGGGCGAGCCCAACCTCGACGACACCAAGAAGTTCATCAAGCTGGTCAAGGGCCCGGACCGGGTCTCCTCGATCATCCTCGACAGCGGCGGCCACAACTTCAACACCTGGCGCCGCGAGATCCCGCCGATGCTGGTGTGGATGAGCGACCGCATCCAGGCCTGAGGCCCGGCCTCGGACTCGAGGCCGGTCCCGGGCCTCCCAGGCCCCTCTAGGCCTCTTGCAGTTGGGCCCGGCGCAGCGCCCGGTGGACCCCCTCCGGGGTCAGTACGCCGACCAGCGCGCCGGAGTCCGGATCCGTGACCCCGATCCGGCCGGAGTCCTCCTGCAGCAGCAGCGCGAGCGCCTCGCGCAGACTCGCCCCCAGCGCCACTTCGGCGGTGGGGGCTTTCCCGTCCGCCGCCGCCAGGTCGGCCCGCTCCACCGGGGTGACCGCGAGCCGCTTCAGGCCCCGGTCCGCGCCGACGAAGGAGGCCACGTACTCGGTGGCCGGCGCGCCCAGCACCTCGGCCGGGCGGGCGAACTGCTCGATGGTGCCCGCGCCGTAGACGGCGATGCGGTCGCCGAGCCGGACCGCCTCCTCCAGGTCGTGCGTGACGAGCAGGATCGTCTTGCGCACCGTCCGCTGGAGCGCCAGGAACTCGTTCTGGAGGTGTTCGCGGACCACCGGGTCCACCGCCCCGAACGGCTCGTCCATCAGCAGCACCGGCGGATCGGCGGCCAGCGCCCGGGCGACGCCGACGCGCTGGCGCTGCCCGCCGGACAGCTGCTCCGGGTAGCGGCCCCCGTACACGGCCGGGTCCAGCCCCACCAGTTCGAGGAGCTCGGCCGCGCGGGCGCGGGCCTTGGCCTTGGGGGTGCCGATCAGCTGCGGGACGGTCGCGGTGTTCTCCAGCACCGTCTTGTGCGGGAACAGCCCGACCTGCTGGATGACGTACCCGATGTGCCGGCGCAGCTCCACGGGATCGGCGCTCGCGATGTCCTCGCCGCCGAGCAGGATCCGCCCGGAGGTCGGCTCGATGAGCCGGTTGACCATCTTCATCGTGGTCGTCTTGCCGCAGCCGGACGGGCCCACGAGCGTGACCAGCTCACCCTCCGCCACCTCGAAGGACAGGTCCTCGACGGCCGTGGTCCCGTCGGGGTAGCGCTTGGTCACATGCTCGAATCGGATCACCTGCCCATCCTCCCCCACACGCCGCGGGTTGTTTGTGACGGGAGTATTACCCCGGTGCGAAGGTTTCCGGCCATTGTCGGCGGCGGGGGTTATGGTCGCTGTTGACCGTGCCCATTCGGACGGGTGTACGTAAACGGTGGCAGGGGGTGAGGGCATGGCCGGGCAGAACTGCCTGGTGGCGAACGACTGGATCTGCTGGGACTACGTCACGTCCCGCTCCCAGGAGCTCACCGACGCCACGGTCCAACATGTCTGGATCACGGGTGTGTCGGTGCTTATCGGCCTCGCCGTGTCCCTCCCGCTGGCCCTGCTGGCCCGCCGCGGCCGGCACTGGGCCGCGCCCGTGCTGGGCCTGACCACCCTGCTCTACACGGTCCCCTCGCTCGCCATGTTCTCCCTGCTGCTGCCGCTGTTCGGGCTGTCGGCCTCACTCGTGGTGACCGGGCTGGTGCTGTACTCGCTGACCATCCTGGTCCGCAATGCGATGGCCGGCCTGGAAGCCGTCCCCGAGGAGGTGCGGGAGGCCGCGCGCGGGATGGGGTACGGGCCGGCGCGGCTGCTGTGGCAGGTCGAACTGCCGCTGGCGCTGCCCGCGCTGCTCGCCGGGGTGCGGATCGCCACGGTGTCCACGGTGGCGCTGACCACCGTCGGCTCCATCGTCGGCAAGGGCGGCCTCGGCAACCTCATCGCCCCGGCGGTCAACAGCTCCTTCAAGGCCCAGGTGCTCACGGCCTCCGTGCTGTGCGTCCTGCTCGCCCTGGTGGCGGACCTGCTGCTGCTCGGCGTACAGCGGTTGCTCACGCCGTGGACGCGGGCGACGCGCGCGCCGCGGCGGACGAGGCGCGCGGCGACGCCGACGATGACGCCGGCTGCCGCGCCGGCTCCGACGAAGGGGGCCTGAGGCGATGGGCGTGCTCGGGGAGGCCTGGGACTGGCTGGCGAATGGAGCCAACTGGTCCGGGGAGAACGGGGTGTGGAACCGGCTCGGCGAGCACGTCTACGTCAGCGGGATCTCCCTCGCCATCGCCTGCGCGGTGGCCCTCCCGATCGGCCTGTGGCTCGGCCACATCGGCAAGGGCGGGGCGCTCGCCGTCAACATCTCCAACATCGGGCGGGCCGTCCCCGTCTTCGCGGTGCTGGCCCTGTTCATGGTCTCGCCGCTGCGCAGCGCGGGCTATCTGCCCACCATCGCGGCGCTCGTGCTCTTCGCCCTGCCGCCGCTGCTGACCAATGCGTACGTCGGCGTGCGCGAGGTGGACCGCGCGGTGGTGGAGGCCGCCCGGGGCATGGGCATGTCCGGGGGACAGCTGTTCTGGCGGGTGGAGCTGCCGCTCGCGCGCGAGCTGGTGATGACCGGGCTGCGCTCGGGCGCCGTCCAGGTGATCGCCACGGCCACGATCGCGGCGATGGTCGGCCAGGGCGGGCTCGGCCGGATCATCACCGCCGGCTTCAACACGTACAACACGCCGCAAGTCTTCGCGGGGGCGCTGCTGGTGGCGGCGCTGGCCCTGCTGGTCGAGGGCGCCCTGGTGGCGGCGGACCGGCTCTTCCCGCGCCCGGCGGCGCGCTGACCCGTCCGCCCCGCACCCGTCGTCCGCCCCGCACCCGTCCGTCCGCCCCACCCTCCCGTTCGCTGGTCGTTCCCACTCCCCTGGAGGAGCACAAGATGAGCAAGTCCACGCGCGTCCTCGGCGCCGTACTGGGGGCGGCGGCCCTGACCGCCTCCCTCGCCGCGTGCGGCGGCGACAGCCTGGAGAAGAGCAAGGACACCGGATCGGGCGCCTCCGCCCCCTCGGACTCCGGTTCCGGCTCCGCCAAGGGCAAGGTCGTCATCGGCGCGGCCGGGTTCACCGAGTCCAACGTGCTGGCGGAGCTGTACGCGCAGGTACTCAAGGACGCGGGCTACAGCACGTCGATCACCACGGTCAACAACCGCGAGCTGTACGAGCCCTCGCTGGAGAAGGGCGAGATCGACGTCGTCCCGGAGTACGCGGCCACCCTCGCCGAGTTCCTCAACGCCAAGGTGAACGGGCCGAAGGCGCCGGAGGAGAAGCCGGTCGCGTCGAGCGAGGTGGCGGCGACGGTCGCGGGGCTGGAGAAGCTCGCGGCCCCGCTCGGCCTGAAGGCGCTGCCGGCGGGCCCGGCGGTCGACCAGAACGCGTTCGCGGTGTCGAAGGAATTCGCCCAGAAGAACAACCTGAAGACCCTTTCCGATCTTGGTAAGTCGGGGCTGAAGGTGAAGATCGCGGCGGGCGACGAATGCGCCGTACGGCCCTTCTGCGCGCCCGGGTTGAAGAAGGCGTACGGAATCGACGTTTCCGGTATTGACCCGAAGGGCGTCGGCACCCCGCAGGCCAAGCAGGCGGTCAAGGACGGTGTGGACCAGCTGGCCCTCACCACGACCACGGACGCCACCCTCGACAGCTTCGGCCTGGTCCTGCTGGAGGACGACAAGAAGCTCCAGAACGCCGACAACGTCCTGCCGGTGGTCAACGCCAAGGACGCGGGATCCCCGGAGATCGCGGCCGCCCTCGACAAGCTGACCAAGGTCCTCACGACCGCCGACCTCGTCGAGTTGAACCGGCAGGTGGACGCCCAGCGCGAGAAGCCGGCGGACGCCGCGAAGGCCTATCTGAAGGCGAAGGGCCTCACGAAGTAGGAGTAGCTACGGGTTTGGTGGAGAAATGACGGGTAACTGCCCGGCCACAGATTGCCGGGCAGTTACCCCACTCGACCTCCACGCCCTGTAAATTTCAGGCCATGCCCCGTGGACGCCACCGCAATCCCGAACCCCTGCACCGGCTGCTCACGCCGACGACCGTGGCCGGAGTCTCCGTCGCCAGTGCGGCCGCGGCCTGGCTGCTCGCGGAACCGTTGCCCCTGCGCCTGCTCGTGGCCCTCTCGGCGGCGGCGGGAGTCTCCGGCGCCGTCGTCATGCGCGCCTGGGACCGTGCGGCCGGGCGCCGCGTGGCCGAACTCGCGCGCGAGCGGGTCAAGGACGAGTGGAAGACCGAGGAGCGGATAGCCGAACTCGAGTCCGACCTCGAAGAGGCCCGGACGCTGCGCGCCAAGCTGGACGCGAAGCTGCGGGCCAAGCGGGTCGAACTCGCGGGGCTGCGCGGAGAGCACGCGGCGCTGCTGCGGCGGTACGCGACCGCCGAGACCGAGCGGGCCAGCGCCCTGGAGGGCCGCCGGCTGCTCGCCATCGAGGCCTCGGCCGCCCCGGAGTCCCCGGCGGCTCCGAAGGAGCTCCCGCCGGTGACCGAGGAGCGGACGTCGAGCGGCGCGCCCACCAGCGTCGGGTACGCCCGGGCCAATGCCGCCATGGCGGCCCTCGTCCGCAAGGCGGAGGCGAAGCCGGCCCGGCCGAAGATGCTGGATGCCAAGGGCGCCGAGCCGATGGCGCTGGAGACCGGGCAGGCCCGTACGGGCGCGCTCCCGGCGCGCCGGCCGGCCGCGGCGGTGGCCCCGTACTCGGCCGCGCGCCGCTCGGCGTCCCGGGTCGAGGGCGGCTTCGACTTCTTCGGCACCAAGACCGCGGCCCAGGCCCGTGCGGTGATCGAATCGGTCCAGAACGAGGACTTGGCCGACGTGGTCGGCGCGGAGGCCCTCGCGGTCCACAAGGCGGAGTCGGCCCAGGCGGACCTCGCCGCCGCCGAGCAGCCGGTCAAGGACCAGGGCTTCAAGCAGCCCACCCCCGAACAGCGGGCGGTGGGCCAGGTCATCGACCTGACGGCGCACGACGAGACGGAGCCGATCGACGTGGTCCGCCTCCGCACCGCGATCTCGTAGCCGGTCCGCGGGACGGGCCGCCGGGCCACGGGCTCAGGGGGCTCAGGGGGCTCAGGGGTAGGCCAGGACCGTGAGCACGGCCAGGGCCTCCAGGGCCAGCTGCACCGTGAGCGCGCCCTTGCGGAACCTGCGGGGCGCGGCCCACACCACCACGTAGGACGCCACGACCGCGGCGAGCAGCACCAGGAAGAACACCCCGGGGAACGGCCGGCAGCGGCCCGTCATCAGGCAGCGGGTGCCCTCTTCCGTGGACAGCAGGAAGACCTTCGCGGCCACCAGCGCGGGCAGGAACAGCAGGGCGGCGATCCCCGCGTGCCGGCGGACGCGCCGGGAGGCGGCGTCGGCCTCCGGCTCGGCGGCGGGGACGGCGGCAAGGGCGGGGAGCGCGGACTGCGGGTTCCGGAACATGCCGCCATCCTGTCCGGGGCCGACGGTACGGGGGATCCGCGCGGGTACTCAGATCGCCGGGCCCGGCGTACTCAGGCCGGTCCCGCGCTCAGAACAGCGGGAGTTGGCCCGGGAGGGGCGGGAGGGCGAAGCCGTCCAGGGTGGGGGCCGAGGCGCCGAGCACCACGCGGGCCCGGGAGCCGGGGCAGGAGATCAGGTCGGCGCGGGCGCGGCCGGCGGGAGGGTCGTGGCGGGCGATCCGGCCGGCGGTCACGGCACAGTCGCGCCCGCATGCGGGGCAGGCCCGTCGGGGGGAGTGGGACATGCCCCAAGTCTGCACCCCCGTACCGACATCAGCCCCGGGCGGCCAGCCACGTCTGGTGGGCCGCGCAGACGCGGTCCCACAGGGCCTTCCGGTCCGCCGGGCTCAGGTCGTCGAGCTTCCGCTCGAAGAGGCCGCCCACCACCGCCCAGAACTCGCCCGGGGTGTCCAGGACCCGCTCGGTCGTCCCCTTCGCCGGTTCGGTCCGGCTCAGCACCCGGCCCCGCAGCGCGTCGATGCCGTGGGCGTCGCGCCGCAGCAGCGCGAAGGTCCGTACGAAGCCCGAGTCCGGCGCGGTCGACAGCCGGACGTGCGTGGCCTCGAAGTCGGCGGTCGTCGCCGGCGCCGACAGCATGTTGACCACCGGGAAGGGGCCCGCGTCGTAGACGTACCTCCAGCCGGGCCGGTCCCCGTCCAGCGGGTCCAGCCCGTACGTGAACTCCCCCTGCCGGTGCGTTCCGGCGCGCAGCGGCAGCGGCTCGTACGGGCCGTCGCCGAGCCCGGTGTCGACGAAGTACTCCTCGCCGTCGACCCGGACCGTCAGCGCGAGGTGGTCGCCGTTGACCTCGCGGCTCTCGCGGTCCGCCGGGCCGAGGACGCCCGCCAGGTGCCGGGTCACCGCGAAGCCGAGGCCCTCCAGGAGCAGCGCGAAGGCGCCGTTGAGGTGGAAGCAGTACCCGCCGCGCCCGGCCGCGATGCGGCGCACGGACAGCTCGGGGTCGATGCCGGGCGGCCGGCCGAGCTGGATGCCGAGGTTCTCGTACGGTATGCGCTCGACGTGGGCGCGCTGGAGCGCGAACAGCGCCTGCGCGGTGGGCCGGGGCGGCCGCGCGAAGCCGAGCCGGCGCAGGTAGCCGTCGTACACGCCAGGGGTCATGGCCGCACCCTAAGCAGGAAACGCCCGCGCAGTCGCGGGAGTTCCCGCGACTTATCACTTGTCGATGTCGCCCACGACAAAGAACAGCGAGCCCAGGATCGCCACCATGTCCGCGACCAGCTGCCCCGGCAGCAGCACCGCCAGCGCCTGGATGTTGTTGTACGAGGCGGAGCGCAGCTTCAGCCGGTACGGGGTCTTCTCGCCCTTGGAGACGAGGTAGTAGCCGTTGATGCCGAGGGGGTTCTCGGTCCAGGCGTACGTGGCCCCCTCGGGCGCCTTCAGCACCTTCGGGAGGCGCTGGTTGATCGGCCCGGGCGGCAGCTCGGCCATCCGGTCCAGGCAGGCCACGGCCAGGTCGAGCGCGTTGTGCGTCTGGTCCAGCAGGCACTCGAAGCGGGCCAGGCAGTCGCCCTCGGTGCGGGTGACCACCTTCAGGACGTCCTGGAGCTCCCCGTACGCCAGGTACGGCTCGTCGCGGCGCAGGTCGAAGTCGACGCCGGAGGCGCGGGCGATCGGGCCGGAGACCCCGTACGCGTGCACCGCCTCGGCGGAGAGCACGCCCACCCCCCGCGTGCGGCCGCGGAAGATCTCGTTGCCGTGGACCAGCTTGTCGTACACGTCCATGCGGGTGCGGACGTCGGCGATCGCGGCGCGCGCCCGGCCGAGCCAGCCGGCCGGGAGGTCCTCCTTGAGGCCGCCGACGCGGTTGAACATGTAGTGCATGCGGCCGCCGGAGATCTCCTCCATGACGGCCTGGAGTTCCTCGCGCTCGCGGAACGCGTGGAAGATCGGGGTGATTCCACCCAGTTCGAGGGGGTACGACCCGAGGAACATCAGGTGGTTCAGCACCCGGTTCAGCTCGGCGAGCAGGGTCCGCATCCACACGGCCCGCTCGGGGACCTCCATGCCGAGCATCCGCTCGACGGCCATCACGACGCCGAGCTCGTTGGAGAACGCGGACAGCCAGTCGTGGCGGTTCGCGAGCATCACGATCTGCCGGTAGTCGCGGGCCTCGAAGAGTTTCTCGGCGCCGCGGTGCATGTAGCCGACGACCGGCTCGGCGCTGACGATCCGCTCGCCGTCCAGGACGAGGCGCAGGCGCAGCACGCCGTGCGTGGAAGGGTGCTGGGGTCCGATGTTGAGCACCATGTCGGTGCTCTCCGCCGCTCCGCCGATGCCGACCGTGGTCTCCGTCATGGCCGCATTGTCGCAGCCCTACGCTGAGCGCATGGAAACGGGGACGACGGGTGAGACGGGCCGGCCCGCGTGGGTGGGGCTTCCGGGTGGGCTGCTGCGGCTGCGGCGGCTGCTGCTGGTGATCTGGGCGGTGCCGCTCGCCGCGGGGACCGCGGTGCTGCTGGGGTTGACGGCCGGTCCGGCGTGGGCGGCCGCGGGCGCGGTCTGGCTGGTCGCCCTGGTCTGGGGCTGGGTGCTGCTCGGCCGCAACTGGCGGTCCTGGCGGTACGCCGAGCGCGCCGACGACCTGCTGATCAGCCGCGGGGTGCTGTGGCGGGCGCAGACCGTGGTCCCGTACGGGCGCATGCAGCTGGTCGAGGTGACCTCGGGGCCGCTGGAGCGGCGCTTCGGGCTGGCCTCCGTACAGCTGCACACGGCGGCCGCGGCCACGGACGCCAAGATTCCGGGACTGGTCCCGGACGAGGCGCAGCGGCTGCGGGACCGGCTGACGGAGCTCGGCGAGGCAAGGTCGGCGGGCCTGTGACAGCCGAATCGGCCGCTGAACCGGCCGCCGCGGCCCAAGCCGCGCCCCAAGCCGCGCCCCAAGCCGCGTCCCAAGCCGAGGCCGAAGCCGCCTCCGAATCCGCTGCCGCGCCCGGCGTCGAGCGCCGGCTGCACCTGCTCACACCGCTGCGCCGGGCGTGGGTGCCGATCGCCGCGACCGTCGGCGTCGTCGTCCAGCAGGCCGACCAGGTCGAGCGGTGGGCGAGCGGGCTCTCCGTGACCCTGCGCGCCCTTGCCCTGGCCGGCCTGGTCGTGGTGTTCGGCGTGTACGGGTTCCTCAGCTGGTGGTTCACCCACTACGCGGTGACCGACACCGAGCTGCGCATCCGCAGCGGACTGCTCTTCCGGCGCACCGCGCACATCCGCCTCGACCGCATCCAGGCGATCGACGTGACCCGGCCGCTGCTGGCCCGGGTCGCCGGCGTCGCCAAGCTGCGCCTCGACGTGATCGGCACCGAGGACAAGGACGAGCTCGCCTTCCTCGACGAGCGCGAGGCCACCCTGCTGCGCGCCGAGCTGCTGGCCCGGGCGGCCGGCTTCGCACCCGCGGAGGCGGCCCTGCTCGGCGAGGCCCCGCAGCGGGAGCTGCTGCGCGTGCGCCCCCGGGACCTGGTGGTGTCGCTGCTGCTCACGCTCTCGGCGTGGGGGGCGCTGGCCGCCGGGCTGGGCGTGCCCGTCGCCGTGTGGTGGTTCAGCGGGAACCCCTGGGCGACGATCGGGACCATGCTGCCCGTGCTGGGCGGGCTCTGGTCGGGTACGGCGGGCCGTTTCCTCACCGAGTTCGACTGGCGGGTCGCCGAGTCCCCCGACGGGCTGCGCCTGGACCACGGGCTGCTGGACCGGGCCCACGAGACCGTGCCGCCGGGGCGGGTGCAGACCGTACGGATCGTGGAGCCGCTGCTGTGGCGGCGCCGGGAGTGGGTGCGGGTGGAGCTGGCGGTGGCCGGCTCGAAGAACGGGGTCCTGGTCCCGGTGGCCTCGCGGGCCGCCGCCCAGGCGGTCGTGGCCCGGGTGCTGCCGGGCGTGGACCTGGCCGACCTCGACTTCGGCCGGTCCCCGAAGGCCGGGTCGCGGTGGGTGGTCCCGGTGTGGTGGAGGGGGTACGCCCTGGCCGTCTCCGCGGACGTGTTCGCCGCCCGCAAGGGGCTGCTGTGCCGCCGTACGGAGATCGTCCCGCACGCCAAGGTGCAGAGCGTCCGGCTCACGCAGGGCCCGTGGCAGCGGGTGCAGGGGCTCGCCGACGTCCATGTGGACACCGGCGCCAACGGCACGGTCACGGCCCGCCTGCGCCCGGCGGCCGGGGCCGCCGGGCTGCTGGACGCCCAGGCGGCCCGCTCCCGCACCTCCCGCGCGGACGCCCGCCCGGACCGCTGGATGACCTGACCGCCGCCTGACCCGACACCGCCGGCCGACCCGACCGGCGGTCCGGGAGCGGGGTGCTACGCGCCGCCGCCGGCGCGGACCAGCCCCGTCTCGTACGCGAGGACGACGACCTGCACGCGGTCGCGCAGGCTCAGCTTGGTCAGGATGCGGCCCACGTGCGTCTTGACCGTGGCCTCGGAGAGGACCAGGCGGGCGGCGATCTCGCCGTTCGACAGGCCCTGGGCCACCAGCAGCATGACCTCGCGCTCGCGCTCCGTCAGCCGCTCGATCTCCTTGTTCTGCGGCTCCTGCGTGTTCGTCGGCAGCATCGGCGCGAAACGGTCCAGCAGGCGCCGGGTCGTGGACGGGGCCACCACCGCGTCCCCGCTGTGCACCGAACGGATCGCGGCCAGCAGCTCCGCCGGCGGCACGTCCTTCAGCATGAACCCGCTCGCGCCCGCCTTCAGCCCCGAGAAGGCGTACTCGTCCAGGTCGAAGGTGGTCAGGATGATCACATCGGGGTGCTCGTCCCGCTCGCAGATCCGGCGCGTGGCCTCGACCCCGTCGAGCTTCGGCATCCGGACGTCCATCAGCACCACGTCCACCTTCGTGGACCGCAGCACCTCCAGCGCCTCCAGGCCGTCGCCGGCCTCGGCGACGACCTCCATGTCCGGCTGGGCGGCGAGCACCATGCGGAAGCCCGTGCGCAGCAGTACCTGGTCGTCGACCAGCATCACTCGGATGGACATCAGTTACCTCGACCTCGTCATTTCTTCTTGAGCGGGAGAAGCGCGCTGATCCGGAAGCCGCCGCCGGGACGCGGGCCCGCGTCCAGGGTGCCTCCGACCATGCCGATCCGCTCGCGCATGCCGATCAGCCCGTGCCCGGCGCCGTCGGCGCCGCCGTCCTCGTACAGCTCGTGGGCCGCCCCCCGGCCGTCGTCCTCGATCAGCAGGCCGAGCCCGTCGTCGAAGTAGACCAGCCGGACGCTCGCCTTGGCGTCGGGGCCGCCGTGCTTGCGGGTGTTCGTCAGCGCCTCCTGCACGATCCGGTACGCGGTGAGCTCGACGCCCGTGGGCAGCCGCCGCGGTGTGCCCTCGACCTCGAAGTCCACCGTGAGCCCGGCCGCCCGCACCTGCTCGACGAGGACCTCGATCTGCTCCACGTCGGGCTGGGGCACGTAGTCCTCGGACTCCTGGGGCTCCCCGGTGCGCAGCACGCCGAGCAGCCGGCGCATTTCGGCCAGGGCCTGGCGGCCCGTGCCGGAGATGGTCTGGAGGGCCTCCTTGGCCTGGTCCGGGGCCACGTCCATGACGTACGCGGCGCCGTCGGCCTGGACCACCATCACCGAGACGTTGTGCGCGACGACGTCGTGCAGCTCGCGGGCGATCCGGGCGCGCTCGGCGGCGACGGCCACCTTGGCCTGGGCCTCGCGCTCCTTCTCCAGGCGCTGGTTCCGCTCGACGAGCTGGGCGTAGTAGGCCCGGCGGGTGCGCAGCGAGTCGCCGAGCACCCAGGCGAGGGCGAACGGGACGATGGCGAACAGGGTGAAGAAGACGTTGCTCGAGGTGTCGCCCTTGTCCACGTGGAAGCGCAGGGCGTAGAGCGGGGCGGCGGCGATCCCGATGGCGAACGCGGTACGGGACATCCGGCGCGAGATCTCGGCCGAGGCGGCGACCGTGTACAGGATGATCAGCATCCCGAAGTCGGCCGTGTTCGTGTCGGTGTGGGTGAGGAGCTTGTAGACGCCGGCGCCGACGGCCAGCCAGAACATCGGCTGGGTCCACTTGCGGCGCAGGGCCACGACCAGGCTCAGCGCGATCACGGAAGGGACGGCGATCAGCTTTGCGGTGGCGCTGTTCGCGCCGTTGTCGGCGACTTGCAGCATCGCGATCCCGAACAGGAGGACAGCCCAGAAGCTGTCGACGCCCGTCGGGTGTCTGCGGAGGAAGTCGTAGAGGCGCTGCACGTAACCCAGAGTAGGCAAAGGAGATAGGTGCTGGAGTCAACCACAGGTGCGATCCGTGTGACGGGGGCGTACTCCCCAAGGTGGAGGCCGAGCTTAACCTTTCGGGGATGAGGACTCAGGGAGAAGTCACGGACCCGGTTCCGCTTCCGGTTCGGTGGCGGACCGCGATGGAGGCCGCGCTGTACGGGCCGGGCGGGTTCTACGTACGGCCGGGCGGGCCGGGGCCGGCCGGGCACTTCCGTACGTCCGTGCACGCCTCGCCGCTGTACGCGGGGGCCGTGGCGCGGCTGCTGCGGTGGGTGGATTCGGAGCTCGGGCATCCGCGGGAGCTGGACCTGGTCGACGTCGGGGCCGGGCGGGGGGAGCTGCTGACCGGGGTGCTGGGCGCGCTGCCGGCGGAGGTCGCGGGGCGGGTCCGGGCGTGGGCGGTGGAGCGGGCGGAGCGGCCGGCCGCGCTCGATCCGCGGATCCGGTGGGTGGCGCAGCCGCCGCAGGGTGCGCGGGGGCTGCTGTTCGCGAACGAGTGGCTGGACAACGTACCGCTGGACGTGGCGGAGGACGGGCACTACGTACTGGTCGACGGGGAGGGTACGCAGACCTGCGGGCCGGTGGTGGACGGCGCGGACCGGGCGTGGCTGGAGCGGTGGTGGCCGGGGCCCGGCCGGGCCGAGATCGGACGCGGGCGGGACGAGGCGTGGGCGCAGGCCGTGCGCTCGGTGTCGTGTGGCCTGGCGGTGGCGGTGGACTACGCCCACACTCGGGACGCCCGCCCCCCGTACGGCACCCTGACGGGCTTCCGCGGGGGGCGGGAGGTCGCGCCGGTGCCGGACGGTACCTGCGATGTGACGGCCCACGTGGCGCTGGACGCGTGCGCGGGGCCGGGGGCGGTGCTGGTGTCGCAGCGCGAGGCGCTGGGCCTTCTCGGGGTCTCGGGGGCCCGCCCCCCGCTGGCCCTGGCGTCCACGGACCCCGCCGGGTACGTCCGGGCCCTCGCCCGGGCCGGCGAGGCGGCGGAACTCACCGCCCGCGGCGGTCTCGGCGACTTCGCCTGGCTGGTCCAGCCGGTCGGCGTGCGTTCCTGGCCGGACTGACCGGTCCCGCTGCGCGGGGGGTCGCCCCGCGCAGCGGACCCGCGGACTGCTGCGTCTACTCCGCGGCTTCGTGGTCGTGGCCCGGGCGGAGGCCGCCGCCCGTGGCGCCGCCCGTGGTCGGGGCCGAGGGGACCGGCTTCGACAGCGGGGCCAGGTCGAACGCGTAGTGGCCGACCGCGTTCGCGATCACATCCACGTTGATGTCCAGGGCCTTCTGGTCGATGTTCGTGATGTCGTCGCCCTTGCCGTGGTAGTTCACGTCGTACGCGACCCCGGCCTGGCCCCCGAACTTCGCCGCCTGCGCCGCCGTCTTGATGCCCTCGGCGCCCGTGTCCGTGCCGCCGGACGGGATGCCCGCCTCGATGAACGGGCCGTAGTCCGAGCGGCCCGTGAAGTCGGAGCCCTCGTGCGGGATCTTCTGCGCGTCGAGGAAGTCGGTGATGCCCTTCTCCAGCTGCGCCGAGCCCTCCGGCCCCGGGCCCGAGCCGACCTTGTCCGAGTCGTCGCCGTCGTAGACGAAGTACGCGGCGTTCGGCGAGGCGATCATGTCGAAGTTCAGGTACAGCCTGATCTGCTTCTTCTGCGCGTCGCTCAGCCCGCCGACGTACGCCTCGGAGCCCAGCAGGCCGAACTCCTCCGCCGACCACCACGCGAACTTGACCTTGTTCTTGATCTTGTTCTGGCTGCTCGCGAGGCGCTGCGCGACCTGGAGGATGCCGGCCGAGCCCGACCCGTTGTCGTTGATGCCCGGGCCCGCCGCGACCGAGTCGAGGTGTGCGCCGAGGAAGACGGTGTTGTTCTCGTCGCCGCCCCGCGTCTCCGCGATCACGTTGTACGTCTTGCGGTTCTCCCGGAACTGGCGGATGTCGAGGGTGACCTCCACCGGCCCGGCCGTCGCCTCGGCGGCCAGCCGCTCGCCCTCGGCCTGGGAGAGGCCGCCGGTGGGGACCTTGCCCGCGTTCGCGTCGCCCAGGGTGCCGTTGAGGGCGCCCTCGGTGTTGTTGTAGATGATCGCGCCGACCGCCCCGGCCGCCGCCGCGTTGGCCTGCTTGACCGCGAAGGTGCAGCCGCCGCGCTTGACCAGCGCGATCTTGCCGGTGAAGGCGCCCGCGGCGAAGTCGCCGGGCTCGCAGCCGTTCGTACCGTCCGCGTCCACCGGCGCGACGGCGATCCGCGCGGTCACCCCGCCCTCGGGGCCGCTCGCCGTGTACGTCATCAGCTTGATCGGGACGTCGCGCCCGCCCGCGCCGTTGACCTTCAGCGTCTCGGCGATCGTCTCGACGTACACGAAGTCGAACTCGTTCTTCGAGACCTTGTAGCCGGCCGCCCGCATCACGGCCTCGACGTACTGCGCGGACTGCACGTGGCCCTTCGAACCGGCCACGCGCGTGCCCTTGTTGTAGTCGGCGATGGCCTGAAAGACCTTCAGGTGGTTGTTGGCGCCTTTGCCGGTCGAGTCCTTGACCAGTTTCCGGGCCAGTGCGTCACCCCGCGCGGCATCGCTCTGCGGGCTGCCGGTGGCACCGGCCGGCCCGGCGAGCATCAGCGGGGAGACGAGGGCCGCGGCGGCCAGGGCGGCGGTTGCTGCGGCTATACGGCGTGAGGGCATGAAGGTCCTTCCACGACAAGTACGGGCAGACAGACGGGCAGACGGGCAGACGGGCAGACGGGCAGACGGGCAGACGGGCGTACGGTCGGGCGTCAGTGGTGCGCGGTGGACGCACGGTATAGACCATGGGGCCGATCTCGCCAGAGGTTTCGCTGATTCCGGGTGGTGACCTCCGCATATCGGTGAGGGCCCGCCGCCGGTATCCGGCCGTCCGTCAGCGCAGGATGCCCTCGATGAACTCCGAGCCGATCCGGGCGACGACCCCCAGGTCCAACTGGTGCTGGACGTAGCGCCCTTGGCGCCAGGTGTGCAGCAGGCCCGCCTTCTTCAGGGCCGACAGGTGCCGCGACACCTCCGGCGCCGTGATCCCGTGTACGGTCGCCAGCTCGCTCGTCGTGTACGGGGCGCGGGCCAGGCTCCGGCACAGCATCATCCGCATCGGGTGCGCCAGCGCCTCCATCCGCCGCTGGAGCAGCTCCACCGAGCCCGGCTCGGGCAGTTCGGGGGAGCGGATCGGATAGTGGACCACCGGCACCCAGCCGGGCGCGTGCAGCACCAGCAGGTGCGGCCAGCCGAAGTTCGTCGGCACGAAGACCAGCCCGGGGCCTATCTCCGGGTCCGTCGCGGTGGCCGAGCCGTGCACCATCTTGTCGACGGTGATGGTGGTCGCGGCCTCGTCGACGCGCAGCGCGCTCGACACCTCGTGCAGCGTCGCCGCCAGCCCCTTGCGGCGCAGGACCTCGGTCTTGTGCCGGGCGTCGGCGCTCTGCTGCGGCTCGATCCGCCGCCAGGTCTCCGCGAAGAACGCCTCGTCGCAGTCCTCCAGGAGCCGGCGCAGCCACACCCGTACGGAGGCCGTGTCGTCCAGCAGCCGCAGCGAGAAGTCCAGCTGGCGCGGTCCGCGCGCGGCGGCCGTCTCCAGCGCCTTGGCCCTGGCCTGCGGGTTCTCCAGCGGGGAGGGCCCGCCGCCCTCGTTGTACAGCGCCAGCCAGCAGTGCTCCAGGGCGGCCATCACGAACCGCTCGTCGTCGATCCGGTCGAGTACGTCGAGCTCCTCGGCCAGCGTCGCGGCCGGCAGGCCGCTGCCGCCGGGGATCCCCGCGAAGGCCATGAAGATGTCGGAGAAGGAGCTGCGCCACATGAAATCGCCCTCCAGCAGCCGGTCCGCGAGGCAGGGGTCCAGCGCGGCGGCGGTGGCGGTGGTCCAGGAGGCCAGGCCGGGGTGGTGGGCGGGCTGCGAGAGGGCGTGCAGCGTCATGCAGAGCTCGGAGAGCGGGGAGGGCGCGAAACGGATGCGCCCCGCGGGGAGCCCGGCGATGTCGATGGTGACGCTCATCGGGCCATTCTGACCTGTCCCGGGCCTGTGACCTGGACGGACACGGATCGATTGACGAGGAGCGTCAATCGTCGTGCGGGGTGGCCCGACCGGGTCCAGGGTTGAGTCATGACAGCGATCGAGCAGTACCTCATCGACACGTACCGGGCGTCCCAGCTGGGCGAGCCGATGCCCCCGCCGCCGGGCCGGGACGACGTCGCCGTCCTGCGCTCGGCCCGTACGTACGCCCAGTTCCAGGCCGTCCTCGAAGGCCGCGAGGCCCGGCACCCCTGGCGGGCCGCCCTGCGCCGGCTGACCCACGCGCACGGAGCCCGGTGACGCGGCCGGCGGCGCGGCCGGCGGCGGCGGTGAGGCGGCCCGGTCAGCGGTCCCCGGGGTGGAAGTCGATCTCGTACGCGATCTCCGAGCGCCGGTCCGCGACCACGATGTCGGCGGTCTCCACGGCCCGGCCGTCCACCGCGTAGTACGTCCGCTCGATCTCGGTGATCAGCTCGCCGACGCTGATGCCGAGCAGATTGGCCTGCGTCTGGTTCGCCCGCGCAGGGCGCGGGACCTCCAGCGCCGAGGCGACCAGCACACCGATCGAGCGCATCCGCTCGATGACCCCGGCGCCCTTGAACGGGCCCGCCTCCGGCAGGACGACCGGAGTGCCGTCCGTGACCGCCATCGGCTCCCAGGACTCGCAGATCTCCACCGGCCTGCCCTCGGCCAGGAACTCGTACGTGGTGTGCACGCACGGGTCCCCCGGCGCGACGGCGAGCCGCTGCGCGATCCGCTCGGGCGCCGGCGTACGGGCCGCGGAGTGCGATTCCCACGTCAGGCCGCCACCGCCGAGCCCGGCCCGGCGGCGCCGCCGGGAGCGGACTATCCGCAGCCGCTCGCGCGGCGCGCACAGGTAGGTGCCCGAGCCCGCGCGGCCCTCCAGGAGCCCCTCGATGATCAGCAGCTCCAGCGCGCGCTGCGTGACGCTCTGCCCGACCCCGTACTCCCGGGCGAACCGGGACCGCGACGGCAGTTTGGAGCCGACGGGCCACTCCTCGGCCCCGATCCGCGCCCGCAGCGAGTCGGCCACCTTCAAGTACGCCGTATCACGGGCCATATGAGCCGTCCTGTACCTGTCGACGAGTTGGGCTCAAGCTAATTCATCAGGTCGAACCCGAGTCTTCAGAACGGCGAGGAGTGAGACGAGCGCCACACAGCCACACAGCCACGCCACCGCCCGCCCGCCGGTCGCGGACGGGCGGCGCGCGCGGCCTCAGTCGAAGTTCGGCGCGTTGCGCTCGTAGACCAGGCGCAGCCCGATCAGCGTCAGCCACGGCTCGTGGTCGTCGATGACCGAGGACTCACCGAGGACCATCGGCGCCAGGCCGCCGGTGGCGATCACCCGGACGTCGCCCGGGTCGCCGTGCGGGCCGGCCAGCTCCTTGGCCATCCGCGCGACGACCCCGTCGACCTGCCCGGCGAAGCCGTAGACCACGCCCGACTGCATCGCCTCGACCGTGGACTTGCCGATGACGTTGCGCGGCCGCGCCAGCTCGATCTTGCGGAGCTGGGCGCCCCGTACGCCCAGGGCCTCCATCGAGATCTCGATGCCCGGGGAGATCACCCCGCCCACGTACTCGCCCTTCGCGGACACCGCGTCGAAGGTGGTCGCCGTACCGAAGTCGACCACGATCGCCGGGCCGCCGTAGAGCTCGACGGCGGCGACCGCGTTGATGATGCGGTCCGCGCCGACCTCCTTCGGGTTGTCCATCAGGATCGGCACGCCCGTCTTGATCCCGGGCTCGACCAGCACCGCGGGGACGTCGCCGTAGTAGCGGCGGGTCACCTC
This sequence comes from Streptomyces sp. NRRL S-244, assembly GCF_000717915.1. Lineage (GTDB taxonomy): Bacteria > Actinomycetota > Actinomycetes > Streptomycetales > Streptomycetaceae > Streptomyces. The sequence continues at coordinate 38,979 of NZ_JOCX01000014.1, read as the reverse complement.
GCGCAGCTCGTGCAGCACCGACGGGACGGTCGAGCAGATCGCGATGCCGTGGATGCCGTCCCCGAGCTCGCTGCCGAGCATCGGGTGCATGCCCATCAGGCCCTGCATCAGGACGGCCATCTCGTCGGCCGTCCGGCGCGGGTCGGTGGAGATGCGCCAGTGCTCGACGATCTCCTCACCGTCGAACAGGCCGAGCACGGTGTGGGTGTTGCCGACGTCGATGGTCAGCAGCATTACCGCTCCTCGCGCAGGTCCAGGCCGATGTCCAGGATCGGGGAGGAGTGCGTGAGCCCGCCGACCGCGAGGTAGTCGACGCCCGTCTCCGCGTACGCACGGGCGTTGGCCATGGTCAGGCGGCCCGAGGACTCCAGCACCGCGCGGCCGTGGACCAGCGCGACGGCCTCCTCGGTCTCGATCGGCGTGAAGTTGTCGAGCAGGATCAGGTCCGCGCCCGCGTCCAGGGCCTCGCGCACCTGCTGGAGGGTGTCGACCTCGACCTCGATCGGCAGGTCGGGGAACTGCTCGCGGACGGCCTTGAACGCCTCCGCGACACCGCCCGCCGCGATGACGTGGTTGTCCTTGACCAGCGCCGCGTCCGACAGCGACATGCGGTGGTTGACGCCGCCGCCGCACCGCACCGCGTACTTCTCCAGGGAGCGCAGGCCCGGTGTGGTCTTGCGGGTGTCGCGGACCTTCGCCTTGGTGCCCTCCAGCTCGTCGGCCCAGGTGCGGGTCGCCGTCGCGATGCCCGACATCAGGCAGAGCAGGTTCAGCGCGCTGCGCTCGCCGGTCAGCAGGTCCCGGGTGCGGGCCTTGACCGTCAGCAGCACCTGGCCGGGCTGCACCCGGTCGCCGTCCTCGACGTGCCGCTCGACCTCGAACTCGTCCTCGCAGACGACCGACAGGACGGCCTCGGCGACGCGCAGGCCGGCGACCGTGCCCGCCTCGCGCGCCGTGAAGTCGGCGTGCGCGACGGCGTCCTCGGGAACGGTGGCCACGGTGGTCACGTCGACCCCGCCGTCCAGGTCCTCGGAGATCGCCATGTGCGCGATGTCCTCGACCTCGATGGGGTCCAGGCCCGCGTCGGCGAGCAGCTGGGCGAGCGCCGGGTCCAGGCCGCTCTCCTCGCCGTCGCCGCACGCGCAGTCGTCGCCGCAGCCGCCGCCCGCGGACTGGTCGAGGAGCGGCAGCTCCGCGTGCTCGTGGTCGTGCTCGTGCCGTTCGGGGGTGCTCACGATGACTGCTCCTGGCTCAGGGGGTGCTGTACGGACGGAAAGCCCGCGGAGTCGGTGGGGGTGACGACCAGGGCCCGCCTCTCGGTGGCGGACAGCCGGACGACGAGGTGGCGGCGCCAGGCGGCGTCGTCCCGGTCGGGGTGGTCCTCGCGCCAGTGGCAGCCGCGGGTCTCCTCGCGGCGCAGGGCCGCTGCCACCAGCACGCGGGCCACGCACAGCAGGTTCGTGGCCTCCCAGGTCTCGACGCCGGGCACGGCGGTCTTGCCGTCCGTCTCCAGCGCCGTGAGGGCCGTCGCGTAGAGGTCCTCCAGGGCGGCGGCCGCCGTGCGCAGCGACGCGGCGGAGCGCAGCACGCCCGCGCCGTCCGTCATGATGCGCTGGACCTCGTACCGCGCCTCGGCGGGCTGGAGCGGGCCGGTCGCGGGGACCGGGATGCCGGGGCCGCTGCCGGCGGGCGCCCCGCCGGCGATGTCGGCGGCGATCCGCTCCGCGAAGACGAGCCCCTCCAGCAGGGAGTTGGAGGCGAGCCGGTTCGCGCCGTGCACGCCGGTGCAGGCCACCTCGCCGCACGCGTACAGGCCCGGGACGGTGGTCCGGCCGTGCAGGTCGGTCCGTACGCCGCCGGAGGCGTAGTGCGCGGCGGGCGCGACCGGGATGGGCTCGGTGACCGGGTCGATGCCGTGGGAGCGGCAGGCGGCCAGGATGGTCGGGAAGCGCTGCTCCCACATCTGCGCGCCGAAGTGCCGGGCGTCCAGGTACATGTGCTGCGCGCCCTGCTCCTGCATGCGGCGCATGATGCCCTTGGCGACGATGTCGCGCGGGGCCAGCTCGGCCAGCTCGTGCTGCCCCTGCATGAAGCGGACGCCGTCGGCGTCGACCAGGTACGCGCCCTCGCCGCGGACCGCCTCCGACACCAGCGGCTGCTGGCCCTCGGCGTCCGGGCCGAGGAAGAGCACGGTCGGGTGGAACTGGACGAACTCCAGGTCGGAGACCTCGGCCCCGGCCCGCAGGGCGAGCGCGACGCCGTCGCCGGTGGAGACCGACGGGTTGGTGGTGGCCGAGAAGACCTGGCCCATGCCGCCGGTCGCCAGGATCACGGCGGGCGCGTGGACGGCGCCGACGCCGTCGTGCTGGCCCTCGCCCATGACGTGCAGGGTGACGCCGGCCGTACGGCCCTCGGCGTCCTGGAGGAGGTCCAGTACGAGCGCGTTCTCGACCGTACGGATACCCGCCCGGTGGACGGCTTCGACCAGCGCGCGGGAGATCTCCGCGCCGGTGGCGTCGCCGCCCGCGTGCGCGATCCGGCGGCGGTGGTGGCCGCCCTCGCGGGTCAGCTCTATCTCGCCGGTCTCGGCGGAGGTGTCGAAGACGGCGCCGGTGGCCATGAGCCGGCGCACGGCGTCCGGCCCCTCGGTCACCAGCAGGCGTACGGCGGCCTCGTCGCACAGCCCGGCGCCCGCGACCAGCGTGTCGTCCAGGTGCTGCTCGGGGGTGTCGCCCTCCCCGAGGGCCGCGGCGATCCCGCCCTGCGCCCAGCGGGTGGAACCGTCGTCGAGCCGGGCCTTGGTGACCACGACCGTACGGCGGCCCGCGGCGGCGCAGCGCAGTGCGGCGGTCAGGCCGGCGACGCCGGAGCCGACGACCACGACGTCGGCGTCGAGGGCCCAGCCGGGGGCGTTGGCGTGCAGCCGTATGCCGGTGCCGGCGGTGCCGTTGCCTGGGGTGCTCACGTGTGTGCTCCGAACTCCAATGGGATGTTGTCGATCAGCCGGGTCGTCCCCACCTTGGCGGCGACGGCCAGGACGGCCTGCCCGGTGAAGTCGGGGCGGACGTCGGTGAAGTCCTGCGGATCCACCAGCGCCAGGTAGTCCAGCACCAGCGGCGGATCGTGCCGGCCCGCCTCCTCCAGGACGTGCCGGGCGGCGGCCCGTACGGCGTCCGGCAGCCCGGTGCCCGCGGCGGACACGGCGTGCGCGTCGGCGGCTGAGCGGATCTCGCCGAGCCGGGCCAGGGCGGTGGCCCGCTCGTCGCTGGCCGGGGAGGCCTCGGCGCGGGCGCGCAGCGCGGCCTGCGCGGCGAGCCGGTCCTGCCCGGCGAACAGGGCGCGCGAGAGGGCCAGGGCGGTGCGGCGCTCCTGGGCGGAGAGGTACCGGTTGCGGGACGACAGCGCGAGCCCGTCCTCCTCGCGGACGGTCGGTACGCCGACCACCTCGACGGGGAAGTTCAGGTCGGTCACCATCCGCCGGATCAGGGCGAGTTGCTGCGCGTCCTTCTGGCCGAACAGGGCCAGGTCGGGGCGGGTGAGGTGGAGCAGCTTGGCGACGACGGTCAGCATGCCGTCGAAGTGCCCGGGCCGGGTGGCCCCTTCGAGGCGCTCGCCCATCGGGCCGGCGCTGACCCGCACCTGGGGGTCGCCGCCGGGGTAGACCTCGTCGGCGGCCGGGGCGAACACGGCGTCGGCGCCGGCGGCCCGGGCGATCTCCAGGTCGGCGTCGAGGGTGCGGGGGTAGCGGTCGAGGTCCTCGTTCGCCCCGAACTGGAGGGGGTTCACGAAGACGGTGACCACGACCTGGCCCGTCTGCCCGGCCCGCTCGCGGGCCGTACGGATCAAGGTGGCGTGGCCGTCGTGGAGGGCGCCCATGGTCATGACGACGGCGCGGGGGCCGACGGCGGTCCGCGGGAGCTTGTGCAGCTCCTCGGCGGTGTCGATCAGCAGCAGGTCGGTCACTGGTCCCCACCCTCGGGATCGGCGAGTACGCCCAGGAGGTCCTCGGCGAGTTCGGGCTTGAGGAGGCCGTGCGCGAGGGCCCGGTCGGCGGTGGTGCGGGCCATCGCCAGGTATCCGGCGACCGAGGCCGGGGCGTGCCTGCGCAGCTCCGTGATGTGCGCGGCGACCGTACCGGCGTCGCCGCGGGCCACCGGGCCGGTCAGCGCGGCGTCACCCGAGCGCAGGGCGTTGTCGAGGGCCGCGCCGAGGAGCGGGCCGAGCATCCGGTCGGGGTGCTCGACCCCGGCCTTGTGCAGCAGCTCCATGGCCTGGGCGACCAGGGTGACCAGGTGGTTCGCGCCGAGGGCGAGGGCAGCGTGGTAGAGCGGACGGTTCTCCTCCGCGATCCACTCGGGCTCCCCGCCCATCTCGATCACCAGGGCCTCGGCCGCGAGCCGCAGCTCGTCGGGGGCCGTGACGCCGAACGAGCAGCCGGCGAGCCGCTGCACGTCCACCTCGGTGCCGGTGAAGGTCATCGCGGGGTGCAGGGCCAGCGGGAGCGCGCCCGCGCGGCGGGCCGGGTCCAGCACGGCGGTCCCGTACCGCCCGGAGGTGTGGACGAGGAGCTGGCCGGGCCGGACCGCGCCGGTCTCCGCGAGTCCCTCGACGAGGGCCGGCAGCGCGTCGTCGGGCACGGTCAGCAGCACCAGGTCGGCCAGCTCCAGCACCTGCGCGGGCGGTACGAGCGGCACGTCGGGCAGCATCCGCGCGGCGCGCCGGCGGGAGGCGTCGGAGACGCCGGACACGGCGACCGGCCGGTGCCCGGCCTGCTGGAGCGCGCGGGCCAGTGCGGGGCCGACCCGGCCTGCGCCGACGACGCCGACGGTGAGCCGGGCGGGGCGCGGTTGCTGGGATGAATTCACGCGGGGAAGGCCTTCCGTTCCAGTCCGCGGGGGGTACCGGACGATACGTCGCCATGCTAGCCCCTGGGCGTGTTGGCCGGTCGGCGATGATCGGGGGCATGACGGATGACGATGATCTGACGAAGCGGCTGCTGGCGGCGGGGCGGGCGGCGGATCGGATGCTCTCGCCCGGCGCGCGGGAGGCGACCGTCGGGGAGCTGCTGGCGGGGCTGGCCGCGCCGGATCCCGACGAGCCGGCCGACGTGTACGGGGACGGGGTGGTGACCCGGCTGGAGCGGCGGGTGGCGGAGCTGCTGGGCACGGAGGACGCGGCGTTCTTCCCGTCGGGGACGATGGCCCAGCAGATCGCGCTGCGCTGCTGGGCGGGGCGGACCGGGAACCCGGTGGTCGCACTGCACCCGATGAGCCATCCCGAGCTGTGGGAGGGCGGCGCGCTGTCGCTGGTCTCGGGCCTGCGGACGGTGTACCCGACGACGGACCCGCGCCAGCCGACGGCGGAGGAGGTCGCGGACCTGGCGGAGCCCTTCGGCACGCTGATGCTGGAGCTCCCGCTGCGCGACCCGGGCTTCCTCCTCCCCACCTGGGAGGAGCTCCGGGCGCTGGTCGACGCGGCCCGCGAACGGGACGCGGTGGTCCATTTCGACGGGGCCCGGCTGTGGGAGTCGACCGTGCACTTCGGGCGGCCGCTCCAGGAGATCGCCGCTCTCGCGGACTCCGTGTACGTCTCGTTCTACAAGTCGCTCGGCGGCCTCGGCGGCGCGGCCCTGGCGGGCTCCTGCGCCCTGATCGCGGAGGCGCGGGTCTGGCGCCACCGGTACGGGGGCCAGATCTTCCGCCAGTTCCCGCAGGCCCTGTCGGCGCTGGCCGGCCTGGACGGGGAGCTCCCGCGCCTGCCGTCGTACGTGGCCCAGGCCCGCACGGTGGCTTCGGCACTGGCCGAGGCGCTGGCCGGCGGCCCGGTCCCGTGGTTCCGGATCAACCCGGAGACCCCGCACACGCACCAGTTCCAGGTCTGGCTGCCGTACGAGGCGGACCGCCTGACGGAGGCGGGGGTCCGCCTGGCGGAGGAGACGGGCACGGTCCTGTTCCGCCGCTGGACGGCGGCGCCGGTCCCGGGCGTCTCGGTGACGGAAGTGACGGTCACCGCTCCGGGACTCACCTGGACCCCCGAGGAGGTCCGCGAGGCGGCCCAGGCCTTCACGGCCCGCCTCTGACGGAGGCGCCGCAGATGCGCAAATGGTCCCGCCACTGCAACGACGCCGCACCGATTTCCGCCGAAGTCGTCGGTCCGGCGCCGCCTCCCGGTTACCTTCCCTGCACGGGAAAGCAACGGAGCCGTCCCCCGGAGGAGACACCATGACCGCTCACCCCGCCTGGCAGAAGTCCACGTACTGCGGCGAAGGAGACAACTGCGTCTACGTCTCCGCGGCCCCCGGCCACCTCGTCCGCGTGGCCGACCGGGCCGACCCGGCGCACCTGGTTCTGGCCACGACCCAGTCCGCCTGGGCCGACTTCCTTGACGCCGTCAAGGCGGACGGGTAGCCGTCGGCGCGCCCGGAATCATGCCGCTCAGGGGATTTTGTCCGATTAGCGCGTATCTTCGGCCCATGCCCACGCCCTACGGATCCCGCGGCGGCATGGCGTTCAGCGCCGCCGAGCTGCACGTGCTCAGGCGAACGCTCGCCCACGCCCTCCAGTCCTCCACGGCCCCCGCCCCCCTGACGGCCCCCGAGGTCCAGGACTGTCTGCGCCTCGCGCAGTCGGTGGACGACGCGGTCCAGGAGGCGGGGCGGCTCAGAGAGTTCCTCCTCGCCGACCTGGCCCGCTACCGCGACGCCCTGCCCGGCAGCCTCTCCGGCTACCTGGAGCTGCTCCAGGACGCCCTGGCCGCGGGGTACGAGCCCGCGCCCGACGACCTGGCCGCCCTGCGCGCCCTGCGGGCCAACCCGGTCGCGGCGGCGCTGCTGGAGCGCTGCCAGGGCATCGCCGAGCGCTCCGTGCGCCGGCGGCTCTCCACGACCCCGCAGCCCCGGACCCGCCTGCTGGCGCTGTCCGGGGGCAAGGACACCAGGGAGTCCAGGGAGTCCAGGGAGCTCAGGGGGGCGAAGGACGGCAAGGAGGAGCCCGCCCGGCCCGCCCCGGCCCCCAAGGAGCCGCCGCGTCCCGAACGCCCCTCCGAGCGGCCCATCCCGACCCCCGGCGAGGTGTTCCCGCCGCGCCGCAAGCCCACCCCGCCCCCGGCGGCCGGGCTCGCGGCCGGGTAGCTACGCTGGGGGCATGGACTACGTTTCCGCGCTCGTGCCCCCCGTAGTGATGGCCGGCTTCTTCATCGCGCTCGTCGTGACGATCGTGAAGAGCCAGGGCGGCGCCAACAAGGCCAAGGAAGACGCGGCCGTCGACGCCGTGATCGCCCGCGCCGAGGCCGCCAAGCAGGCCCGGCCCGGCAAGTAGCCCGCCCGGCCTTCCCGCTCCGGACCTTCTCCCGCGCGGCCGTCCCCTGTAACGCGGCGCCCGCCATTTTTGCGGCGCGTTGCGTTCCGAATAGCCGGGCAATTCCGCACATTCCGCACTATCGTGCTGTTGTGCCTCGCCCCTTGGGAGAACTCGAAGACGCGGTCATGACGCGGGTGTGGCAGTGGAACCGCCCGGTCACTGTTCGTGAAGTACTGGAAGACCTCCAGCAGGAACGGTCCATCGCGTACACCACGGTCATGACGGTTATGGACAATCTCCATCAGAAGGGCTGGGTCCGCCGGGAAGCCGAAGGCCGCGCCTATCGATATACCGCGGTCTCCACCCGCGCCGCCTACTCGGCCGCACTGATGAACGAAGCCTGGTCGACGAGCGACAACCCCGCGGCCGCCCTCGTGGCCTTCTTCGGCATGATGTCCGCGGAACAGCGCGAAGCCCTTCGGAACGCCTTCCGCATCGTGGGGTACGACGACGGTTCGGCCGCTGAGACAGCCGCGGAGCAGACCGCTGAGCAGACCGCTGAGCAGGCCGCCGAGCCGCCCGCCGGGTCCGCCGCGCAGCCCCCGGCCGCGGCGCCCTCCGAACCCCCTCCCGCCGAAGGGGACTCCGCCGGGCGCGGGGCCGAGCCCGGGAGATAGCGTCCGGGCATGGGTGAGTTTTCCGCTGAACACGCAAAAACAGTGACGATCCGCCGTGCCCGCACCGGCGATGTTCCCGCGCTGCGCCGCCTCCTCGACCAGTACGTGCAGCAGCGGATCCTCCTCGACAAAGCCCCGGTCGTCCTTTACGAGGACATCCAGGAGTTCTGGGTCGCGGAACGCGACTCCGACGGCCGGGTGGTCGGCTGCGGCGCTCTCCACGTCATGTGGGAAGACCTGGCCGAAGTACGCACACTCGCGGTCGACCGCGAGTTGAAGGGCGCCGGAGTCGGCCATCAGCTGCTGCGGCAGTTGTTGGACACCGCTCGGACCCTCGGTGTCGCCAAGGTTTTCTGCCTGACCTTCGAAGTGGACTTCTTCGCGAACCACGGCTTCGTCGAGATCGGCGAGACCCCGGTCGAGACGGATGTCTACATGGAGCTCCTGCGTTCCTATGACGAGGGCGTCGCCGAGTTCCTCGGTCTCGAACGAGTGAAGCCGAACACCTTGGGCAACAGTCGGATGCTTCTGCACCTCTGAACGATCACGGCGGCTTTTCCCGTGCTCCGCGCACCTGTGGCCTATGTCCGAATCGCGCACGTTTCCCGCCGCGTTGCGGTCTCGAACCTCTCCCCGGGGGTTTGTGTTTTCCAGGGAAAAGCGGTTTCCTTTCCGCGTACTGCTTTTCGATGAAAGGAAATCCCGGTGGCACAGAAGGTTCAGGTCCTTCTTGTCGACGACCTCGACGGTGGCGAGGCGGACGAGACCGTGACGTTCGCTCTGGATGGCAAGACCTACGAGATCGACCTCACCACCGCCAACGCGGAGAAGCTGCGCTCCGCGCTCGCCGACTACGTCAAGGGCGCCCGCCGCACCGGTGGCCGCGCCTCCGGTGGTCGCGCCAAGGCCCGTACGGCCGCGACGTCCGGCAACCCGGACACCGCCGAGATCCGCGCGTGGGCCAAGGCCCAGGGGATGAGCGTCAACGACCGCGGGCGCGTCCCGCAGGAGATCCGCGAGGCCTACGAGAACGCCAAGGGCTGACCCTCGGCCTCTCGTTCCCCCAGGGCCTGCGGTCCTGTGAGGGAAGGGGCTCTCAGGGGCGTACGCCGCCACAATCGCGCCCGGTGGCATTCCGTCGCCGCCGCCGCGACCAGGCGTACGAGCTCGGGCCCGGCACCACCGTGCCGGGGACCGGCGCCCTGCCCCGGACCGGGCAGGGACGGCAGCAGTGCCTCACACCCCTGCTCGGGGGGTCGCAGCCACACGGCGGCCCCCCGGGGACTTCCCTGGGGGTGTCCCGGCGGGACCGGGGCCGAGATCCGGCCGCCGGCGCCCAGCGCGGTGAGGTCCAGGGCGACCCCGCCCCACTCCAGCCAGTCGAGCAGCCCGTCCAGCTCGTCGGCGCTCCCCGCGGCCACCAGGAACCGCATCCTGCGCCCCGCGAGCGCCACCGGACCCGTGGCGACCGGCCCGCGCAGCAGCCGCTCCCCGGCATCGGCCGGCAGCTCCAGCACGTCGAACCGCACCCCGGTGACCAGCCGGGCCGGCGGTCCGCCGGCGACGGGCCAGCCGAGCACCTCCTCGTACCAGGACGCGTACGCGTCCCGGGGCGAATCCGCGGGTGAATCCTCGGGCGCGACGCGGGGCGGTGGAACGGTGACGGCCATGCCCGGAGCAACTCCGCAGGTGCCCGGGAGTTACGCAGCGCGGCGGCCTCAATGCGGAACGTAAACATCCGTCGAGGTGGAGTCCCACATTCGGGACGCAATCGTGTTCGCCCGTAGCGGAGGGAACCGGTGCCACCGGCATGGAGTGTCAGTCCTTACGGGTAAGACATTCCTAGTGGATCGGGGCGACACGCTGATTTGGGCGGCTTCCGTTCGCCATCGGCGTACACGTGTGACGGGTATCTGCCTGGCCTGCGGGAACATCGTCTCGCACCATCGGGTTGGAGCAGTTGTCGGCTGTTGAAGCCGGTTTTCCCCACTGACGTGGGGGTGATCGCGGACGGATGTCGGCAGTTGGAATGAGCTGTCCCGCCCCGCGGGACTAGCATGCGGAAGGACAGGGCGGGGACCGACCCCGAACTGCCCGACCGCTCTGAGGAGCGATAAACGATGTTCGAGAGGTTCACCGACCGCGCGCGGCGGGTTGTCGTCCTGGCTCAGGAAGAAGCCCGGATGCTCAACCACAACTACATCGGCACCGAGCACATCCTCCTGGGTCTGATCCACGAGGGTGAGGGTGTCGCCGCTAAGGCCCTGGAGAGCCTCGGGATTTCGCTCGAGGCTGTTCGCCAGCAGGTTGAGGAGATCATCGGTCAGGGGCAGCAGGCCCCGTCCGGCCACATCCCCTTCACCCCGCGGGCGAAGAAGGTCCTGGAGCTTTCGCTCCGAGAGGCCCTCCAGCTCGGCCACAACTACATCGGCACCGAGCACATCCTGCTCGGCCTCATTCGCGAGGGCGAGGGCGTCGCCGCCCAGGTCCTGGTGAAGCTGGGCGCCGATCTCAACCGAGTCCGGCAGCAGGTCATCCAGCTGCTCTCCGGCTACTCCGGCGGAGGCAAGGAGTCGGCCACGGCCGGCGGCCCGGCCGAGGGCACCCCCTCGACCTCCCTCGTCCTGGACCAGTTCGGCCGCAATCTCACGCAGGCCGCCCGCGAATCCAAGCTCGACCCGGTCATCGGGCGCGAGAAGGAGATCGAGCGGGTCATGCAGGTCCTGTCCCGCCGTACCAAGAACAACCCGGTCCTCATCGGCGAGCCCGGCGTCGGCAAGACCGCCGTCGTCGAGGGCCTGGCCCAGGCGATCGTCAAGGGCGAGGTGCCCGAGACCCTCAAGGACAAGCACCTCTACACCCTGGACCTCGGCGCCCTGGTCGCGGGCTCCCGCTACCGCGGTGACTTCGAGGAGCGCCTGAAGAAGGTGCTCAAGGAGATCCGCACCCGCGGCGACATCATTCTGTTCATCGACGAGCTCCACACCCTCGTGGGTGCGGGTGCCGCCGAGGGCGCGATCGACGCCGCCAGCATCCTCAAGCCCATGCTGGCCCGTGGTGAGCTCCAGACCATCGGTGCCACGACGCTGGACGAGTACCGCAAGCACCTCGAGAAGGACGCGGCCCTCGAGCGCCGCTTCCAGCCGATCCAGGTGGCGGAGCCTTCCCTCCCCCACACGATCGAGATCCTCAAGGGCCTGCGCGACCGCTACGAGGCCCACCACCGCGTCTCCATCACGGACGAGGCCCTGGTCCAGGCGGCGACGCTGGCCGACCGGTACATCTCGGACCGCTTCCTGCCGGACAAGGCGATCGACCTGATCGACGAGGCCGGCTCCCGGATGCGCATCCGCCGGATGACCGCGCCGCCGGACCTCCGCGAGTTCGACGAGAAGATCGCGGGCGTGCGCCGCGACAAGGAGTCGGCCATCGACTCCCAGGACTTCGAGAAGGCGGCTTCTCTCCGCGACAAGGAGAAGCAGCTGCTGGCGGCGAAGGCCAAGCGCGAGAAGGAATGGAAGGCCGGCGACATGGACGTCGTCGCCGAGGTCGACGGCGAGCTCATCGCCGAGGTCCTCGCGACCGCGACCGGCATTCCCGTCTTCAAGCTCACCGAGGAGGAGTCCTCGCGACTGCTCCGCATGGAAGACGAGCTCCACAAGCGGGTCATCGGCCAGAAGGACGCCATCAAGGCGCTCTCCCAGGCGATCCGCCGTACCCGTGCGGGTCTGAAGGACCCGAAGCGCCCGGGTGGCTCGTTCATCTTCGCCGGCCCGTCCGGTGTCGGTAAGACCGAGCTCTCCAAGACGCTCGCCGAATTCCTCTTCGGCGACGAGGACGCGCTGATCTCCCTCGACATGTCGGAGTTCAGCGAGAAGCACACGGTTTCGCGGCTCTTCGGTTCGCCCCCCGGCTACGTGGGCTACGAAGAGGGCGGCCAGCTCACCGAGAAGGTGCGCCGCAAGCCGTTCTCCGTCGTCCTCTTCGACGAGGTCGAGAAGGCCCACCCGGATATCTTCAATTCCCTTCTCCAGATCCTGGAGGACGGTCGCCTGACCGACTCCCAGGGCCGGGTCGTGGACTTCAAGAACACGGTCATCATCATGACGACCAACCTGGGTACGCGGGACATCTCGAAGGGCTTCAACCTCGGCTTCGCCGCCGTGGGCGACGTCAAGACCGGTTACGACCGGATGAAGGCGAAGGTCAACGAAGAGCTGAAGCAGCACTTCCGGCCCGAGTTCCTGAACCGCGTCGACGACACGGTCGTCTTCCACCAGCTGTCGCAGGAAGACATCATCCAGATCGTCGACCTGATGATCGCCAAGGTGGACGAGCGCCTGAAGGACCGCGACATGGGCATCGAGCTGAGCGGCGACGCGAAGCTCCTGCTCGCCAAGCGGGGCTACGACCCGATCCTGGGCGCCCGCCCGCTGCGTCGCACGATCCAGCGCGAGATCGAGGACATCCTGTCGGAGAAGATCCTCTTCGGCGAGCTGCGCCCCGGCCACATCGTGGTCGTCGGCAAGGAGGGCGACGGCGAAGACGCCAAGTTCACCTTCCGCGGCGAGGAGAAGTCGGCCCTGCCGGACCTCCCCCCGATCGAGGCCACGGGCTCGGGCCCGGACCTGTCGAAGGGCGCGTAACGCGCAAGCGGTAGCCGTACCGAGGGGCGGCCCCGGAACCGAAAGGTTCCGGGGCCGCCCCTTTTCGGGTTGCAGGGCTTCGGTCCCTCATGGGGCGGCAGAGGTCCTGGATCGGTGACAAGCCGCACAGGGCAAAACGGACCTACTAGGGCGTCTCGTAGGCTTGATGTCCGTTTTGCCCCTGTCGGGGCGGGGCTTCGGGCCAGTTGTGGCGCGGTCAACCGGCTGCGTCACACCCTCCGGGCCTACGAGCCCCGGTAGTAATCGGGAGGTTTGGGGATACGGCGGGGCACGGGTTACCAAGGGTGGGCAAGCCCGGCATCCGCTCTCCAGCGTGCCGGGTGGCTTCTTGCCCGAACCGCCCTTGTCCCCGGCCCGGAGGTCTCCTTATGTCCGCGAAGCGCAGCATCACCCGTCGTACCCGTATCGCCGTCGGCGCCACCGCTCTCGGTGCGGCCCTGGCACTCGGGGCCGGGACGACCGCCGCCTTCGCCGACACGGCTCCGGAGTCCACCCTGACCGGCACCGCCTCGCTGGTCGCCGACCAGGCCAAGGCCCAGGCCTCCGTGGCCGCCGCCACCAAGGCCGCGGCTGCCAAGGCCGCCGCCGCCAAGGCCGTCGTCGCCTGGCAGAAGCCGGTGTCGAGCTACACGCTCTCCGCCACCTTCGGCAAGGGCGGCACCATGTGGTCCCACAAGCACTCGGGCCAGGACTTCGCCTGCCCCGTCGGCACCCCGGTCAAGGCCGCGTCCGCGGGCACCATCGTCAAGGCCGGCCCCAATGGCGGCGGCGACGGTCCGGCGTACGGCAACGCCATCGTGATCAAGCACGCGAACAACACGTACTCGCAGTACGCGCACCTCTCGAAGATCCAGGTCCGGATCGGCCAGAAGGTCACCAAGGGCTCGCAGATCGCGCTGTCCGGCAACACCGGCAACTCCAGCGGCCCGCACCTCCACTTCGAGATCCGGACCACCCCGAACTACGGCTCGGCCGTGAACCCGGTCGCGTTCCTGCGCAACGCCGGCGTCACCGTCTGACCGAGGCGGACCGAGGCCAGTACCGAGGTCAGTAGAGGAGCCAGGAGCCCGTCGGCTTCGTCTTCGCGTCGACCCGGCCCGGCTTGAGGGTGTCGATCTGGGCCGGCGAGAGCACCGAGCCGTAGGTCTGCACGGTCTCCATGGCCCCGTTCCACGGCGCGGTCCACTTGTCCTCGTGGCGGGAGCGGGCCAGCTCCAGCGGCCCCTGCGCCTGGAAGATTCCGGGGACGGGGGCCTCGCCGGTCTTCTTCCCGTTGACGTAGAGGGCGATCTGCTTGCGTTCGGCGTCGTAGGTCCCGGTCAGGGTGGAGAAGGTCTTCTCCATCTTCGGGCTCTCGCCGGTGACGGTCACCGCGGTCGCCTCCGCGCCCTGGTCGCCCGTCTGGACGCGGAAGACCCAGGTCGGCTTGCCGTTCACCTGGTCCAGGCCCAGCTCGAACGCGTACGACTTCTCGTTGCCCTGGCTGACGGCGATCTGGCGCCCCTTCGGGGCCCGGTTCCAGACGTGGGCCGAGACGGTGAAGCTCTTGGCCGTGTCCACCACGCGCTTCTCGGACTCGGCGTACGAGTTCTCGTTGCCCTTCGTACGGATCTCGAAGCGCTTCTCGATCGGGAAGACCCCGGCGTCGGGGCCCATCTTCAGCGGGGCCTTTCCGCTGCGGTCCCGGATCTGCGTCGGGTCGTCCTTGACGGTCGGGGTGTTGTCGACCGGCGCCTTGCTCTTCGACCCGCTGGGGGAGGGCGAGGCCGACTCGGACGCGGGCGGGGACTGCTTGTCGTCCACCGCCTCGTTCCCGCCCTTGTCGCCGCCCAGCAGCAGGAACGCCCCTCCGCCGGCGAGCAGCGCCAGTACGGTCACCGCGCCGCCGGTCATCCACAGCCGCTTCTTGCGCTTCTCGGCCGCCGAGCGGTCCGCCATGGCCTCCCAGTCGGGCTGGTCCGGCTGCGGGGCGAACGGGCCGGGGGCACCGGGGCCCCCGGGGAATCCGGGACCGCCCGGGGCGCCGGGCGCCGCCGGCGCGCCCATGTCCGGGAGCCCCTGGGCCCACTGCTGCGGGGCCGGGCCGAAACCGCCACCGCCGCCCTGTGCCGGCGGGCCGGGCGGGTAGCCGTAGCCGTTCGCGGGGGCCGGCGGGACCGGCGGGAACCCGTAGCCCCCGTCCCCGGGGGCGGGCTGGGGCTGCGGGTTGCTGGGGGGATTCGTACCGTCGGTCATGCAGGGGATGCTAAAACACCGGACCGCACGTCCGTGCGACCCGGTCCCGGTCCGATCCCGGTCCGATCCGGCCCTCCCGGCCCGGACCGCACCAACTCCCCTACCCCGACAGCTTGATGATCGGGAAGCTCCCCGTCGCCGTCGGCGCGTGCTCCGGCAGCCACAGCACCGCCACCGCGCCCGCCGCCGCGCCCTCGCGGTCCACACCGCCCGGAGCCGCCACGTTGCGGAACGTCAGCCGGGCGCCCAGCACCCGCGCCTGCCCCTCCGCGATGGTCAGCCCCAGCCCGTGCCCGACGCCCGCCCGGTCCGTCGACCCGGTCCGGAACCGGCTCGGCCCCTCGCGCAGCAGCGCCTCCGGGAAGCCCGGCCCGTAGTCCCGGACCCGTACGACCCGGCCCTCGATGTCGACCTGGACCGGGGGCTGCCCGTACCGCGCGGCATTGGCCAGCAGGTTGCCCAGGATCCGCTCCAGCCGCCGCGGGTCGGTGCTGACGATCTCGTCCGCGACCACCCGTACCGACGCCTCCGGCATCAGCGCGGTCACCCGCCGGCTGACGAACTCGCCCAGCGCCACGTCCTGGAGCTCCGCCCGCTCGGACGCGCTGTCCAGCCGGGCCACCTCCAGTACGTCCTCGACCAGCGCCCGCATGGCCTGCGCCCGGTCGCGCACCAGCTCGGTCGGCCGCCCCGGAGGCAGCAGTTCCGCCGCCGTGAGCAGGCCCGTCACCGGGGTCCGCAGCTCGTGCGCGATGTCCGCGGTCACCCGCCGCTCGGCCTCCAGCCGCTGCTGGAGCGCGTCGGCCATGGCGTCCACGGCCCGCGCGAGGTCGTCGGTCTCGTCCCGTACGACGCCCCCGACCGCGTCCCGCACCCGTACGTCGGGATCGCCGTGCGCCACCCGCTGCGCGGCGGCCGCGGCCTTGCGCAGCCGGCGCGAGATCTGCCCGCCGATGAGCACGCCGAGGGCCGCTCCCGCGACCACGACGGAGATCGACCCGACGACCAGGGCCCGGTCCAGGTCGCGCACCATGTTGGCGCTCTCCTTGAACTCGTTGTGCAGCGACAGCACCTGCCCGTTCCCGAGCGGGACCGCGGCCCACACCTCCGGCACGCCCTTGCGCGACTCCTGGATGTACGTGCCGCGCCGCCCCGAGCGCGCCTTCTCGCGCAGCGCGGCGGGCAGTTCGGGGTCGTTGACCTTCGCGCCCAGGGCGGGCTTGCGCCCGGCCTCGACGAAGCGGGCGATGACGTTCACGTTGGCCAGCTGGGCCTCGCGCGCGCTCTCCAGCATCGACACGCGGGCAGCACTGTGCACGACCAGGCTCAGTGCCACGGCGACGAGCGCGCCGACGGCGGCGATGGCGAGCGTGATCTTCCAGCGGATCCCCGTACGGAGGGTGAAGCGCCTCATGCCTTCAGCTTGTATCCGAATCCTCGGACCGTTTCGATGCGGTCCTGCCCGATCTTGGTGCGCAGCCGCTGGACGTGGACGTCCACGACGCGGGTGTCGCCGCCCCAGTCGTAGTCCCAGACCCGCTCCAGCAGCCGGTCGCGCGAGAGAACGGTGCCGGGCGCGGAGGAGAATTCCAGCAGCAGCCGCATCTCGGTCGGCGTCAGCGCCACCGGGGCTCCGGCCTTGCGGACCTCCATGCCCTCGGTGTCGACCTCCAGGTCGCCGAAGAGCAGGACCCCGCGCTCCTCGGAGCCGTCCTCGCCGTTCGTGCCGGGCCGGCCGTTCTGCGGGCCTCCGGCGTGGCCGAAGCGGCGCAGCACCGCGCGGATGCGGGCGACGAGGACCGAGCCGTCGAAGGGCTTGGTGACGTAGTCGTCGGCGCCGGCCTCCAGGCCCAGGACGACGTCGATGGAGTCGGCGCGCGCCGACAGCATGATCACCGGGACGGTGGACTCGTCGCGGATCCGGCGGCACAGGCTCACGCCGTCCATGCCGGGCACCATCACGTCGAGGAGGGCGATGTCCGGGCGGTTGGCGCGGAAGGACTCCAGACCGGACAGGCCGTCGGGCATGGCCGTGACCACGAACCCGTCGCGTTCCAGCGCCAGGGTCGTGGCCTCACGGATGACGTCGTCGTCCTCCACGAACAGGACATGGGTCTCGGCCATGCGGAAGCCTCGCCTCGGTTCCTCGGTACGTCAGTTCTTCTGGGTGACCGCGGGAGCGGGCTGGGCCCCGCCGTCGATGTTGCTGTAGTCGGTGTGCACCCGGTCCTGCTCGCCGAACTTGTCCCCGTCCCAGCGGTACGTGATCACGTCCTCGCCGGACGGGTACGCGAGCGGGTCGCTCTTGCCGTACACCGGCCTGGTGACCACCAGGTCGCCCCGGTCGATCTCCGCGTAGACGGGCGACTGCTCGTCCGAGAACACATTCTCGTACGTCCCGCCCTCCGACCTGTACACGTAGGAGCCCCGCCCCAGCGCGTCGGCGCAGGACAGCACGTTGACGACGATGTCGGCGACCGAGTTCCCGGTGACCTTCCCGTAGCTCACGTCGATCGGGTAGTCCTTGCCCGTGCAGGGCTTGAGGTCCCGCTTGACCTCGGCGCCGACCTTGGGGTCGGCCTTGAGCAGCGCGACGGGGTCGACCTTGTTGGGGGGCCTGCCCGACGCGCCGGTCGTGGCCGGGACGTGGTCGGGCGGCGCGGCCGACGGCGAGCCGCTCTTGGACACGGGATCGGTGTGGGCGGGCCCGCCGTCGCGCAGACCGGTCCCGCCC
Source organism: Streptomyces sp. NRRL S-244 (assembly GCF_000717915.1). Lineage (GTDB taxonomy): Bacteria > Actinomycetota > Actinomycetes > Streptomycetales > Streptomycetaceae > Streptomyces. Next base: position 21,368 of record NZ_JOCX01000014.1, on the reverse strand, counting down.
GCGCTGCATCCGGCCGCGAACAGCACAGTGCCGGCGAGGACGACCGTCCCCGCCGACATCAGCACTAGTGAACTTCTGCCCTTCGGGCATTGGCCGTTCAGGCCGCGCACCGCTCACGCCCCTCGTACCGGATGGTGTGGTCACCGCGGTGGTCACCGCGCTCCAGCGCGCGCATGTCCAGGTCCCGGCTCTCCAATTCCTGCCGGAGACGGGCCAGTGCGCGGTGCAGGGTGCTCTTCACAGTACCCGCAGACATTCCGAGCGCGGCGGCGGTCTCCTCGGTGCTCATCTGCTCCCAGTGTCGCAGCACGACGACGCTGCGCTGCTTGGGCGCGAGCACCTTGAGGATGTCCATCAGCAGGGCGCGGTCGGCGCGCTGGTCGGAGCCGTCCTCGACGGAGGCGTCCGGGAGCTGCTCGGTGGGGACCTCTTCGAGCTTGCGGGCGCGCCACCACTCGGTACGGGTGTTGATCATGACGCGGCGCAGGTAGGCGTCGGCCAGGGACTTGTCGGCGATGCCGTCCCAGCGGCCGTACGTGCGCACCAGGGCGGTCTGCAGGAGGTCCTGCGCGTCCGTGGGGTCCGGAACCAGGCGCCGGGCACTGCGCAGGAGCGCGTCCTGCCGAGTGCGTACGTACTCTTCGAATCCGAGTACCTCGCCGTGCGCCATCTCAGACCGCCTCCGTCCCGTGCAACCGCTCGTCCGTTGCCTCTCGCCTTACGGATTCGAAGGTACGGAGGGGTTGTCACGGGCCTGTGCGGGCCAGCCTTCGGTGGGCGCACGGACACCCATAGGTTGTGTAACAGTGCCGTGAGCTGGGGTTTCGCCGAGATAAACGGAACCTCAGGCTCAGCTTGTGGCGGGGCTCGCGGGGGTGCTCGCGGCGGGGCTCGTGGGGGTGGTCGCCGGGGTGGTCGCGAGGGTGGTCGCGGGGGCACTTGAGGGCGTGTCCGAGGGCGTGTTCGCGGGGGTGCCCTGCGGCAGCCGGTACATCCCCGCCGCGAGCGGCTCGACCAGCCCGTCCGAGACCAGCCCGTCCAGCGCCCGGGCCCGCTGCACGGGTTCGTCCCAGACGGTGTCGAGGACGGCCTGCGGAACCGGCCCGACCGCGTCCCGCAGTACGGCGAGGAGCTTGCCGCGCACCTGCCGGTCGGTCCCCGCGTACGTCTGCCCGCGCCGCGGCGGCCCGTCGTGGGCCGGCTTCCCGGCCAGCCGCCACGCGCACAGCCCGGCCACCGGGCAGCGGGCGCAGTTCGGGGACTTGGCGGTGCACACCAGGGCGCCGAGCTCCATCGATGCCGCCGCCCAGCGGGCCGCGGTGTCCTCGTCCTCGGGCAGCAGGGCCCGGGCCAGGCGCCGCTCGGCCGCGGTGGTGGCGTTCGGCGGGTACTCGACCCCGGTCGTGGTGCGGGCGAAGACCCGGCGCACGTTGGTGTCGAGGACGGCGTGCCGCTGCCCGTACGCGAACGAGGCCACGGCCGCCGCCGTGTACTCGCCGATCCCGGGCAGCGCGAGCAGCTGCGCGTGCTCCCGCGGTACGTCGCCCCCGTGCCGCTCCGTTATCGCGACGGCCGCGCCGTGCAGGCGCAGGGCGCGCCGCGGGTAGCCGAGCCGCCCCCAGGCCCGTACGGCCTCGCCGGGGGCCTCGGCGGCCAGGTCGGCGGGGCGGGGCCACCGGGCGAGCCACTGCTCGTATACGGGCAGGACCCGGCTGACGGGGGTCTGCTGGAGCATGAACTCGCTGACCATGACCCCCCAGGGGCCGGCCTCGGGGCGGCGCCAGGGCAGGTCGCGGGCGTGCTCCTCGAACCAGGCGATGACCGGGGAGTGCAGCGCGTGGGACGCGTCGGGGGACGTCTCGGGGGAAGGGCTGGTGGATGCAGTCATGGCAATGGCATCCTGGCACGTTTCAGGGCCGTCGCGTGGGGTCCGGGCCGGTGAACCAGACAGCGGCGCGGCCGCCGCTCGCCCGCATGGCGGTGGTGATCGTACTGATCGGACCGGTCAGGGCGGGGACGGCGAGCGCCGCCAGCGCCCCGCCGAGCAGCAGGCCGGCCAGTACGTCGTGGGGGTAGTGGACGCCGACGAAGACGCGGGAGAAGGCCATCAGCACCGCGAGCGGGACGGTCAGCAGCGCGAGGCGGCGTACGGCGAGGGCCAGCGCGACGGCGGCGGCGCCGGCGATGGCGGAGTGGTTGCTGGGGAACGACCAGTCGCCGGGGGCCGGGCAAGCGACGAGCGAGGCGGCCGCCCCGGCGACCGCCCGGCAGGGCCGTTCCTCGTCCACGGCGGACTTCACGAGCTCGGAGGCGACGTAGGCCACGGCGGTGGCGAGCGGCGCGGCGACGGCGAGGGCGACGGCCCGCGGGCCCGCCTGGGCGCGCGCCCGCCACCACACGGCTATGAAGAGGAGGCCGAAGAGCAGCAGCCCGTACTCCGTCCAGACCTCGGACGCCGACTGCACCCAGCCGGGTGCGGAGCGGGCGGAGTCGGTGATGTCGCGGTAGAGGCCGGAGGAGTCCATGCTCACCGACCGTACCCAAAGCCGATCAAGTCCGGCGTGGGCCTCTTGGCCGATTCTCGACGGTCTTGGGTCGGCCCGCAGGATGATCATCGGCAAAACAAGCCGGTTGCGCGGCATGTGGGGCGCGGATCGGGCCGCGGACTCTCGTAAAGTTCCGTCCGTGGGATCTATGCGCAATCCGGTCGGGCCGCTCCCCTCCTCCATCTACTGGCGACGGAGGGCTGTGCTGGCGTCCGTCGTCGCGCTGCTCGCGCTCCTCGCCGTATGGACCGTCAGTTCCGGTGGCGGCAGGTCGAGTACGAACGGCAAGGGCGGCGACAAGGCGCCGAAGCCCGTCACGTCGATCACCCCCGGGCCGGCCGGGACGGGGCCGGCGATCAGTCAGGCACCGGGCGGGCGTGCGGAGTCGGGCGGCGGCGCGGGCAAGAACGGCGAACCGGGCGGTACTCCGGGCACGGGTTCCGCTTCGGGCGGTGGCGCCGGTTCCGGCGGCGGTGGCGGTACGGGCGGCGCCGCGCCCCAGGTCCCGGCGGACTCACCCCTCCCCACCTGCGCCCCGGGCGGTCTCCAGTGGGAGGTCAAGAGCGTGAAGAACGAGTACGAGACGAGCGAGAAGCCCCGCCTCGAACTGGTCGCGCGCAATGTCTCCGGCACGACCTGCAAGGTCGATCTCGGCCCGAAGCAGGCGGTCCTGACCATCCTTCAGGCGAGCACGAGCAAGGCGGTCTGGTCCTCGGCGGACTGCCCGGCGGGCGCGGGCAACGCGTTCTTCCGCGTGCCGGCGCAGGGCGAGACGAAGCAGTCGCTGGAGTGGGACAGGAAGTTCAGCGCCCCCGACCAGTGCCAGACCCCTCCGGCGGGCGCCGCGGCCGCGGACACGTACGTGGTGGAGGTCAAGTCCCCGGGCATGCCGGTGGCCCGGACCTCGTTCGTCCTGAAGCAGGACTGAGCGGAGCCGAGGGGAGCCCGGGGGCCGAGCCCCCGGGAAACGGCGGTCGGACGTACCGTCGTGGCCGGACGTACCGTCGTGGTCAGACGTACCGTTCGAGGATCGAGGATTCCGCGAGGCGGGACAGCCCCTCGCGCACGCTCCGCGCACGGGCTTCGCCGACGCCGTCCACGGCCTGGAGGTCGTCCACCGACGCGGCCAGCAGCTTCTGCAGGCCCCCGAAGTGCTCGACCAGCCGCTCGATGATGGCCCCCGGCAGCCGCGGAACCTTTGCCAGCAGCCGGTATCCCCGCGGGGACACCGCCGAGTCCAGGGTCTCGGGCGAGCCCGTGTACCCCAGCGCCCGCGCCACGATCGCCAGCTCCAGCAGCTCCGGATGCGTCAGCGCGTCGAGCGCCGGCAGCGCCTCCTCCACCGTGCGGGAGCGCTTCGCCGTCGGCTCCGGCACGTAGTCCCGGATCACCAGCTCCCGCTCCTGCTCGATGCCGACCGTCAGCTCGTCCAGCTGGAGCGACAGCAGTCGTCCGTCCGTGCCCAGCTCGACCACGTATTCAGCGATTTCCGTGGCAATGCGGCGAACCATTTCCAGCCGCTGCGCGACCGCCGTCACGTCGCGCACCGTGACCAGGTCCTCGATCTCCAGCGCGGACAGCGTCCCGGCGACCTCGTCCAGGCGGAGCTTGTACCGCTCCAGCGTGGCCAGCGCCTGGTTCGCCCGCGACAGGATCGCCCCGGACTCCTCCAGGACCCGCCGCTCCCCGTCCACGTACAGCGCGATCAGCCGCATCGACTGCGACACCGACACCACAGGGAACCCGCACTGCTTGGAGACCCGGTCGGCGGTCCGGTGCCGCGTCCCCGTCTCCTCCGTCGGGATCGACGCGTCCGGCACCAGCTGGACGCCCGCCCGCAGGATCTTGGTGAGGTCCTTGTCCAGGATCAGCGCGCCGTCGAGCTTGCACAGCTCGCGCAGCCGGGTCGCGGTGAACTCCACGTCCAGGACGAAACCGCCCGTGCACATCGCCTCGACGGCCTTGTCCATCCCGAGGACGATCAGGCCGCCGGTGTTGCCGCGGACGATCCGCTCCAGGCCGTCGCGCAGGGGCTGACCGGGGGCGACCGCACTCAGCGAGGCGCGCATCAGCGCGTCGTGCTTGGAGCTCGCGCCGGACTTCCCGGGTGCTGCTGCCCCGTCCTTGGCTGCCACTGCACTCCTCCGGTCGCGGGTTGCGCCGCCTGCGTACGGCCGGGCGGACCAGCACAAAGTCTACCGGCGTGCGCTGCGCGCCCGCCGTGGCTTGGCCAGGTGCGCCCCCGCGGGACCTCGTACGGGCCCCCTCATACCCCCGTCACCAGCGGCTACTCCTTGGCCGCCGCCCGCGAACGCCCGCGGGGCAGGACCCGCAGGGCGTCGCCCATGTCCGCGACCTCGATCACCTTCATCCCGGCCGGCACCTTCCCCGGATCACCCGGCACCAGCGCGTGCGTGAAGCCGAGCCGGTGCGCCTCGGCGAGCCGCCGCTGTACGCCCGTCACCCGCCGCACCTCGCCCGCGAGGCCGACCTCGCCGATCGCCACGAGGTTCTTCGGCAGCGGCACGTCGCTCGCGGCCGAGGCCAGCGCGAGGGCGATCGCCAGGTCGGCGGCCGGCTCGGTCAGCTTCACCCCGCCGACGGTGGCGGAGTAGATGTCGCGCTTGCCGAGCGCGGTGATCCGGCCGCGCTGCTCCAGCACCGCCAGCATCATCGAGACGCGCGAGGTCTCCAGGCCCGAGGTGGTCCGCCGGGGCGAGGGGATCTGCGAGTCCACGGTCAGCGCCTGCACCTCGGCGACGAGCGGGCGCTTGCCCTCCAGGGTCACCGTCAGGCAGGTCCCGGGGACGGCCTCCGCGCGCCGGGTCAGGAACAGCCCGCTCGGGTCGGCGAGCCCGGTGATCCCCTCGTCGTGCAGTTCGAAGCAGCCGACCTCGTCGGTGGCGCCGTACCGGTTCTTCACCCCGCGTACGAGGCGCAGCCGCGCGTGCCGGTCGCCCTCGAAGCTGAGGACCACGTCGACGAGGTGCTCCAGCAGGCGGGGGCCGGCGATCGCCCCGTCCTTGGTGACGTGCCCGACCAGCAGGGTGGCCATCCCGCGTTCCTTGGAGGCGCGGATCAGGGCCCCGGCCACCTCGCGGACCTGGGCCATGCCGCCGGGCGCGCCGTCGATCTCGGGCGAGGCGACGGTCTGTACGGAGTCCAGGATCAGCAACGAGGGCTGTACGGCGTCGAGGTGGCCCAGTACGGCGGAGAGATCGGTCTCGGCGGCGAGGAAGAGGTGGTCGTTGAGCGCGTTGATCCGGTCGGCCCGCAGCCGCACCTGGCTCGCCGACTCCTCGCCCGTGACGTAGAGGGTGCGGTGCGCCTCGCTGGCCGCCTTCGCCGCGACGTCGAGCAGCAGCGTCGACTTCCCGACGCCCGGCTCCCCGGCCAGCAGCACGACGGCGCCGGGCACGAGCCCGCCGCCGAGGACCCGGTCCAGCTCGTCCACGCCCGTGCTGCGGGCGGTCGCCGTCCGGCCGTCGACCTGTGCGATCGGGAGGGCGGGCGCCGAGACCCGGCCGGCGGCGGTGGTCCGTACGGCGGGCGCGCCGCCCATCTCCTCCACGGTGCCCCACGCCTGGCACTCGGGGCACCGCCCGAGCCATTTCGCGGTCGTCCAGCCGCACTCGGAGCAGCGGTAGGACGGCCGGTCCTTGGCGGATGAACGAGATGTACGGGCAGCCATGCGGCCCACGGTATCCGGAGCCTGTGACAACGCCGACCGCTCGTCGGCCGGGGCCAGGCGGACGGCCCGGCGTCAGGGCCGCAGTCAGCACACGTTCGATCTGTTCACCCGTAAGGGCTAAAACAGCTGAAGGCTTCACGGCCGTCACCGGCGTGCGGCCTACCTTCGCCAGGGTGAACAGCAGCAATCAGGAAAGCCCCGCCCAGCGCACCGGCGCACACCGGGCGCACGGGCGCACACCCTCCGCGGGCCCCCCTGAACGCCCCGAGGGCCTCGAAGAGGACCCCGAAGGCATCGCAGGTCTCAATCGGGAACAGCACTCCCAGGCACCCCACCCGGCCCACCCCTCCCGCCCGGCCCAAGGGCCCCAGACACCGCCCCCGTTCCGGCACGAGCCGTACCTGGACGGCCTGTTCACCTACTGCCTGTCGGTCCTCTGCGACCACGACGCCGCCACCGAGGTCCTCGCCGAGGTCCTCGCCGTCGCCGAGCGGTACCCCGGCCGATGTCCCGACGAGGGCGGCCGGCGGGCCTGGCTGTACGCCCTCGCCCGCTGGGGCTGCCTGCGCCGGCTGGCCGAGCACCGGCGGACCCGGCAGGGAGCGCATTCCGCCCGGCGCGCGCCGGAGCGCAAGGATGCCGAGCACGCGCCGGAGGCGTACCGTTCCGGCACCCTCGACGTGAACGCGTACCGGCGCACCGAACTGGCCCGGCTCGCCTGGCCCGAGGCCGCGGGGACCACGCCCGCGCAGCGCGAGGCCCTCGAACTCGCCGTCCGCCACCGCCTCGGCGTCCCCGAGCTCGCCGCCGTCCTCGGCACGCCCCCCGCCACCGCCCGGGAGCTGCTGGCCGGCGCCGCCTGCGAGGTGGAGCGGACCCGCGCCGCCCTCGCCGTCGTCGAGACCGGCGGCTGCCCGTCCGTGTCCCGGCTCACCGGCGACGGCGACGGGCAGGTGCTGCTGTCCACCAGCCTGCGCGCCGAGCTGGTCCGCCACGTCGACGACTGCCCGCGCTGCCGACGCGTCGCCGAACGCGCCGACGCCGCGGCTCCATGGCCCGGCACCGGCGGCATCGACGCCGCCCTCCCGCTGGTCCCCGCCCCGCGCACCGCCGTCCGCGCGGCCATGGTCCGCTCCGGCGGCCGCCGCGGGCGCCGGCCCGCCCCGCGCTTCGACCGCACGGGCTTCCCGATGGACCCCCGGGACCGCGCGGCCCGCCGCGACCGGCTGCGCGCGCGGGCCGTGACCACCACCGTCGTCGCCACCGTCGTCGCGGCCCCGGTCCTGGCGCTGTGGGCGGCGTACCGAGGCGCCCCGGAGACCGGCGAGCCCGTCGGCGCGGACTCCACCCGGATCTCCGCGAGCGAGTCCGAGCTCCCGGCCCTGCGCCAGGACGGCCCGCTGCGCACGTACGAGAACGCCGGCAACACCGCGCACACCACCGGCGAGCCCGGCTTCGCCCCGGGCCGCGCGGACCCGGACGGCTCGGACGTCTCCGTCGAGGTGATCAGCGTCGGGGCGCCCGCCGCCCCCGCGGACCGGGCGGGGAACCCCGGGCGGCTGTCCGTCGCCGCCTCCTCGCACCGGGGCACCACCATGCTCACGCTCACCGCGTCCGGCGGGGCGCCGGTGGACTGGCAGCTCTGGTCCGACGCGCCCTGGCTGCGGGCGAGCCGTTCCGCGGGCACGCTGAGGCCCGGCGAATCGTTCACGGTGTGGATCACCATCGACACCGCGGCCCAGCCGGTGGGCGCCTGGTCCGCCCGGATCGGGGTGGAGCCGGGCGGCGCGGTGATCTCCATCCAGGGCCGGGGCCGCCCGGCGCCGACGCCCCCGCCGGAGCCCGCGGACCCGACTCCGACACCGAGCCCGACGCCGCCGCCGAAGCCGACGGAAACCCCGACCCCGACCCCGACCCCGACGCCGACCCCCACCGCGACCCCGAGCGAGACGGCGAGCGCCCCGGCAGGAGGAACGGTTGGCCCGCCGCCGGACCCGGGCGGGCCGGGGCCGGCCTGAGGCTTACGGGGTGGCGGGGTCGGCCGGGTGCGGTGCCATCGGCAGCAGCGAGGACAGCCGCGCCTCGCACAGCCGTACGAGGGCCTCGTACCCCTCCTTGCCCATCAGCTCGGTCAGCTCGGCCCGGTACGACACGTACACCGGATCGCCGGCGCCGTGCGCGGACGTCGCCGACGTGCACCACCAGTGCAGGTCGTGCCCGCCCGGACCCCAGCCGCGCCGGTCGTACTCGCCGATCGATACCTGGAGCACGCGGGTGTCGTCCGGCCGGTCGATCCACTCGTACGTCCGGCGGATCGGCAGCTGCCAGCACACGTCCGGCTTGGTCTCCAGCGGCTCCTGGCCGCTCTTGAGCGCCAGGATGTGCAGCGAGCAGCCCGCCCCGGCGGGGAAGCCGGGCCGGTTGAGGAAGATGCACGCGCCGTCCCAGCGGCGGGTCTGCTTCTCCCCGTCGTCGTCGTGCTGCGTCCACCCGGTCTCGCTGCCGACGTCGTGGAACTGCCACAGCTCGGGGGTCAGCCGCGCCACGTGCTCGGCGACCCGCTTCTCGTCGTCATCGTCCGAGAAGTGCGCGCCGAGGGTGCAGCAGCCGTCGTCGGCCCGGCCGGCCTGGATGCCCTGGCAGCCGCTGCCGAAGATGCACGTCCAGCGGGAGGTGAGCCAGGTCAGGTCGCAGCGGAAGACCTGCTCGGCGTCGGCGGGGTCGGGGAACTCCACCCAGGCCCGGGGGAAGTCGAGCCCCTTCTCGTCGTCACGGGCAACCGAGGCCTTCGCCTTGGCGTTGGCCTTGGCCTCGGCCTTGGGCTTCTTGGTTGCCTTGGACTTGTTGGCCTTCTTCGTATTTGGCACAAACCCAAGCCTAAGGGCCCCTTACGTCACCCATACTCCAGCCGCACAGTAGCGTTTCCTCGTATGAGACTCGGTGTCCTCGATGTGGGTTCGAACACGATCCATCTGCTGGTGGTGGACGCGCACCCCGGCGCGCGCCCGCAGCCGGCCCACTCGCACAAGGTGGAATTGCGGCTGGCGGAGCTGCTCGACGAGCGCGGAGCGGTCACCCCGGAGGGCGTCGAGCGCCTCGTCTCGGTGATCGGCGAGGCGGCGCAGGCCGCCGAGGACAAGGGCTGCGAGGACGTCCTCCCCTTCGCGACCAGCGCCGTACGCGAGGCCACGAACGCGGACGAGGTCCTGGCCAGGGTGCTGGCCGAGACCGGCGTCGACCTGCCCATCCTGAGCGGTGAGGACGAGGCGCGGCTGACGTTCCTGGCCGCCCGGCGCTGGTTCGGCTGGTCCGCGGGCAAGCTGCTGGTCCTCGACATCGGCGGCGGCTCGCTGGAGATCGCGTACGGCATCGACGAGGACCCCGACGCGGCGGTCTCGCTGCCGCTGGGCGCGGGCCGCCTCACCACGGGCTGGCTGCCGGGCGACCCGCCGGACCCGGCGGACGTACGGGCGCTGCGGCGGCACGCGCGGGCCCAGATCGCCCGTACGGTCGGGGAGTTCAGCCGCTTCGGGGCGCCGGACCACGTGGTGGCGACATCGAAGACCTTCCGCCAGCTGGCCCGCATCGCGGGCGCGGCCCGCTCGGCGGACGGCCTGTACGTCCAGCGGGACCTGACCCGCAAGTCCCTGGAGGAGTGGGTCCCGCGGCTCGCGGCGATGACCACCGCCCAGCGCTCCGCCCTCCCGGGCGTCTCGGAGGGCCGCGCGTCCCAGCTCCTGGCGGGCGCGCTGGTCGCGGAGGGCGCGATGGACCTCTTCGGCGTGGACGAACTGGAAATCTGCCCCTGGGCCCTCCGCGAGGGCGTAATCCTCCGCCGCCTGGACCACCTCCCGTCCTGACCCGGTACGGGGCTGCCAGCGGCATTCCGCCCGGGCATGCTCCGCCTGCAACGCCGGGGGCCGGGGGCCCGGGCCGGTAGCCCACTGATCGGCATCGGGAAGCCCCCACAAGGACGGTCACCTGGGCCCAGGCCTTGAGCAGGGCGGCATCAGCGCCGCCGAGGCCCGGGGGGCGGCGTGGTCGGCGTCACGGTCCTCGGCGGCTGCGCCCCGTACCCTGTCTCCGTGGCAGAACCTGTTCGGATCCCGAGTGCGAAAGTCGCGCTGTCCACTGCCTCCGTCTATCCGGAGTCGACGGCTACCGCCTTCGAGATCGCCGCGCGCCTCGGGTACGACGGCGTCGAGGTGATGGTCTGGACGGATCCGGTCAGCCAGGACATCGACGCCCTGCGGCGGCTGTCGGACCAGTACCAGGTGCCGATCCTCGCCGTGCACGCGCCCTGTCTGCTCATTACGCAGAGGGTGTGGTCCACCGATCCGTGGACCAAGCTCCAGCGGGCGCAGGCCGCGGCCGAGCGGCTGGGGGCGTCCACCGTCGTCGTGCACCCGCCGTTCCGCTGGCAGCGCCAGTACGCGCGGGACTTCGTCAGCGGGATCTGGCGGATGGCCGACGAGACCGATGTGCGGTTCGCCGTCGAGAACATGTACCCGTGGCGGTACCGGGACCGCGAGATGCTGGCCTACGCCCCCGAGTGGGACGTGACCAAGGACGACTACCGGCACTTCACCGTTGATCTGTCCCACACTGCGACCGCCCGGACCGATGCCACCGAGATGATCGACCGCATGGGGGACCGGCTCGCGCACGTGCACCTCGCCGACGGAAACGGTTCGGCGAAGGACGAGCACCTGGTTCCGGGGCGGGGGACGCAGCCGTGTGCCGAGCTGCTGGAGCGGCTCGCCCGGGCTTCCTTCGACGGGCACGTCGTCATCGAGGTCAACACCCGCCGCGCGATGTCCTCCGCCGAGCGCGAGGCCGACCTCGCCGAGGCCCTGGCCTTCACCCGGCTGCATCTGGCCTCCAGCGCCGCGCCGATCAGGACCCGCCGGCCGTGACGGAACCCGTCAAGCCGCGCCGCGGGCCCGGCCGGCCCCGCCAGGACGAGGCCGACGAAGGGCCCGGCACCCAGGAGCGGATCCGGCTCGCCGCCCGCGAGGTGTTCGCGGAGCGCGGGTACGACAAGACCTCCGTGCGCGGCATCGCGAAGGTCGCCGGCGTGGACCCGGCGCTGGTCCACCACTACTTCGGCAGCAAGGACGACCTCTTCGCCGCCGCCATCGAGGTCACGATGGAACCCGCCCTCGTCGTCCCCGCGATCGTGGGGGAGGGCCCCGACGGCATCGGGGAGCGGCTGGCCCGCTATTTCCTGGGCATCTGGGAGAACCCGGTCACCCGGGCGCCCCTGCTCGCCGTCATCCGCTCCGCCCTCACCCACGAGGCCGCGGCGGCGGTGCTGCGCCGGCTGGTCCTGCGCCGGGTCCTGGAACGGGTCGCGGCCGACCTCGACGTCCCCGACCCCACCTTCCGTGCCGAGCTCGCCGCCTCCCACATGATCGGCATCGCGTTCCTGCGGTACGTGGTCCAGGTCGAGCCCCTCGCGTCCGCCGACCCGGAGGACATCGTCTCCCTGGTGGCGCCCACCCTCCAGCGTTACCTGACCGAGGAATGACCGAGGAATGAGCCTTCCGTATCGACATGCGGACCAGCTGTCCGCATCGCGGGCCGGGAGCGTAGCCTCGTAACCGAGCCGTATCCACAGTCATGCACAGTCGCGGTGGGCGTGCGAACGCCACCGCACCCATGGGGAGTGAACCCGATGCCCGAGCTGAGGTCCCGCACCGTCACCCACGGCCGCAACATGGCGGGCGCACGCGCCCTTATGCGTGCGTCGGGCGTAGCGAGCGCGGACATCGGGAAGCCGATCATCGCGGTCGCCAACTCCTTCACCGAGTTCGTCCCCGGCCACACCCACCTGGCCCCGGTCGGCCGGATCGTCTCCGACGCCATCCGCGCCGCCGGTGCGATCCCGCGCGAGTTCAACACCATCGCGGTCGACGACGGCATCGCCATGGGGCACGGCGGCATGCTGTACTCCCTGCCCTCCCGCGACCTGATCGCGGACAGCGTGGAGTACATGGTCGAGGCGCACTGCGCCGACGCGCTCATCTGCATCTCCAACTGCGACAAGATCACCCCCGGCATGCTGATGGCCGCCATGCGCCTCAACATCCCGGTCGTGTTCGTGTCGGGCGGCCCGATGGAGGCCGGCCAGGCCGTCCTCGTCGACGGCACCGTCCGCAAGCTCGACCTGATCGACGCCATGGTCGACGCCTCCAACGAGAACGTCTCCGACGAGGACGTGCTCCGCATCGAGGAGAACGCCTGTCCGACCTGCGGGTCGTGCAGCGGCATGTTCACCGCCAACTCCATGAACTGCCTCGCCGAGGCCATCGGTCTCGCGCTCCCCGGCAACGGCTCCGTCCTCGCCACGCACACCGCCCGCCGCGCCCTTTACGAGGACGCCGGCCGGACGGTCGTCGAGATCACCAAGCGGTACTACGAGCAGGACGACCACTCGGTCCTGCCGCGCTCCATCGCGACCCGCGAGGCCTTCGAGAACGCCATGGCCCTCGACATCGCCATGGGCGGCTCGACGAACACGATCCTGCACCTGCTGGCCGCCGCGCAGGAGGCGGGCCTGGAGTACGACCTCACCGACATCGACGAGGTGTCGAGGCGGGTCCCGTGCCTGGCGAAGGTCGCGCCGAACGTGGCGCCCGGCGGCACGTACTACATGGAGGACATCCACCGGGCCGGCGGCATCCCCGCCATCCTCGGCGAGCTGCACCGCGGCGGGCTCCTGAACAAGGACGTCACGACGGTCCACTCGGAGAACCTGGAGGACTGGCTGGCGAAGTGGGACGCGCGCAGCGGCACGGCCTCGGCGGAGGCCATGGAGCTGTGGCACGCGGCCCCCGGCTGCGTGCGCTCCGCCACCGCCTTCTCGCAGTCCGAGCGCTGGGACGACCTCGACCTGGACGCCGAGGGCGGCTGCATCCGGTCGGTGCAGCACGCGTACTCCAAGGACGGCGGACTGGCGGTCCTGCGCGGCAACATCGCGGTCGACGGGTGCGTCGTGAAGACGGCGGGCGTCGACGAGTCGATCTGGACCTTCGAGGGCCCGGCGGTCGTCTGCGAATCGCAGGACGAGGCGGTCGACAAGATCCTCCGCAAGGAGATCAAGGCGGGCGACGTCGTCGTCATCCGGTACGAGGGCCCGCGCGGCGGCCCCGGCATGCAGGAGATGCTCTACCCGACGTCGTTCCTGAAGGGGCGCGGGCTCGGCAAGGTCTGCGCGCTGGTGACGGACGGCCGCTTCTCCGGAGGCACCTCGGGCCTGTCCATCGGCCACGCCTCCCCGGAGGCGGCCTCGGGCGGCGACATCGCCGTCGTCGAGGACGGCGACCGCATCCGGATCGACATCCCGAACCGCTCGATCGAGCTGCTGGTGGACGAGGCCACGCTGGCCGCCCGCCACGCGGCCCTGGGCGGCGTCTACGCTCCGAAGAACCGCGAACGCAAGGTCTCGGCGGCGCTGCGCGCGTACGCCGCGATGGCGACGAGCGCCGACAAGGGCGCCGTCCGCGACGTGAGCAAGCTGGGCGTCTGACGACCGCCGCGCCCCCGACTCCGCACCGGGGCCACCGCGAACCCCGCCGGGAATCCCCGGCGGGGTTCGCCGCTTCCGGCCGCGTCGGGGCCGGTCACCACCCCGTGGGGTCGGCGGCGCTGACCGCGAAGACCGTGCCGTCCGGGGCCGTCCCGTAGACCCGGCCCCCGGCCGGGACCGGGGTCGGCAGAGTGGCCGTGAAGCCGTCGCGGCCGTCGCCCGGGCGCGGCCGCGTCTGGCCCACCAGCCGCCCGGTCCCGCCGTCGACCGCCAGCAGCCGCCCGTCCGGCGCCGTCAGGTGGATGCGGCCGTCGGCCGCCACCGGACGGGACGCCACGGCCAGGCCCGTCTCCAGCCGCCACTGCTCCCGCTCGGCGCCCACCGCGATCAGCGCACCCGAGACCCCGACCGCGTACACGACGCCGTCCGCGCCCACCGCCGCCTCCGCGTCGAACAGCGGCACCGACAGCCGGACCCGCCGTACCGCCTGCGTCGCCGCATCCACCCGGACGACCGCGCCGGTCTTGCCTTCCGTATCGACGTCCAGCAGGTACAGCCCGCCCCGCGCGGCCCCGACCGGCCGCAGCCGCCCCGCCGTCCGCGACTGCCAGCGCACCGCGCCGTTCGCCGGATCCACCGCCAGCAGCTGTGAGCTCCCGCCGCCGCTGTCGGGCGTCGACACGTACGCCACCGCGCCGTCGCCCCACCACACGGAACCCGTCCCGCCGAGCTGCTTCGTCCACCGCACGGCCCCGCTCGCCGCGTCGAGCGCCGTCACGTTCCCGTTCGGCGGTACGAGCAGCACCTGCCCGCCCGCCGACGCCACCGCCCGCGCGCCGTCCGGCAGCTTCCGCTGCCAGCGCTCGGCGCCCGTACCCGGATCCAGCGCCTGAAGCGTCCCGCTGCCCGGCGCGGCCACGAGCACCAGCCCGCCCGCGTGCAGCGGCGCACCGTCCGCCGCGGTCCGGGCCGCCGGGGCGGCCGCCTTCACCGACCACACCACCGACCCGTCCGCCGGGCTGAGCCGGGCCGCCGCCACCCCCGGCCCGGTGCAGTACAGGGCCGCCGCCTCCCCCCAGGAACAGGCCCCGGTCCGATTGCCCGCCCTCGGCTCGCCCAGCGCGACCGCCCACGGTACGAACGGCTTCGCCTGCGCCGGGTCGGCCTGCGCGGCGTTCCGCCCCGGAGGCCCGGCCCCCGCTCCGAAGTGCAGGTACCCGCCCACGGCCCCGCCCGTCAGCAGCAGCCCGACCCCCGCCGCCACCAGCGCCCGCGCCCTGCGCCGCCCCCGACCGGCAGCGCCCGCGGGACCGGTCCGACCGTCCCGACCGCCCTGACCGGCCTCGACGGCGATCCGCTCCCGCCGATGGGTGGCTTCGGCAGCCGCCCCCGACCCGACCGGCCGTCGCGGCGGCGGAACGAACACCTGCGTGTCCTCGGAGGTCGGGTACGCCACCGCCCGCATCTCCGCGATCAGCTCCTCCGCGGTGGGCCGGTCCGCCGGCTCCTTCGCCAGGCACCGCGCCACGAGCGGTACGAGCTGCTCCGGCAGCCCGGTCAGATCGGGCTCGGCGTGCACGACCTGGTACGCCACCAGGTAGTGGCTGTCGGAGTCGAACGGCCCGTGCCCCGTCGCCGCGTGGACGAGTACGGCGCCCAGCGCGAAGACGTCCGCGGCCGAGCCCACCTCCCGCGGCCGCTGGAACTGCTCCGGCGCCATGTACGGTGGCGTCCCGATCAGCTTCCCCGTCTCGGTCCGCAGATCGCTGTCCGCCGGCCGCGAGATGCCGAAGTCGATGACCCGCACCCCGTCCGGTGCCATCAGTACGTTGCTGGGCTTGAGGTCCCGGTGGACGACCCCCGCCCGGTGGATGTCCCGCAGCGCCTCCGCCAGCCCCGCGGCGAGCCGGGCCAGCTCGACGGGGTCCAGCACCCGCTCCCGTACGCGCTCGGCCAGCGTCGGGGCGTCGATGAACAGGGTGGCCATCCACGGCCGTTCGGCATCCGGATCGGCGTCCACGACGGGCGCGGTGAAGGCCCCGCTCACCCGCCGCGCGGCGGCGACCTCCTGCCGGAAGCGGGCCCGGAACTCCGGATCGACCGCGTGCTCGGCATGCACGATCTTGACGGCGAGTTTCAGCCCCGAACCGGAGGTGGCCAGATGGACGACGCCCATCCCGCCGGAACCGAGCACCGATTCCAGCCGGTACTGCCCGGCGTACTCCGGAAAGCCCACGTAGTCCGCGCGCAGCGAATGCACCGCTCAACCACCCCCGCCGGAGCCTAGTCGATGGGCCGTACGAATCTCCAAGGGTCCTGCTACCCTGCGCGAGTTGCGCACGGCAACACCCGTGGGGGGAGATTTCACATGTCCGTGGAGAACGATTCCAGCCAAGTCCAGAGCCTGGCCGCCGGCTCGGGATTCCAGACGTTTCCGGTCGCTCCGGGTTACCGCGTGAACGTCCGCAGCGGCCCGGGGACGAACTACTCGGTCATCGACACCCTGCCGTACGGCGCGAGCGTCTCGATCCGCTGCCAGTGCGACGGCACGACCGTCTCGGGCCCGTACGGCACGTCGGACATCTGGGACTGCATCGGCAATGGCCGCTTCGTCTCCGACGCGTACGTCAAGACCGGCGCCGACGGCTACGTCGCGAACCGCTGCAGCTAAGCCCCTGGGGCCCCGGGGCCGTCCGCCGCCCGTCTGCCACGTGAGACGACCCCGGCCGGTCCGGCTCGGCGAGGGATAATCGCCGGTGTGAGCGACGACGACCAGCGAGACCAGACCCCCGCCGAGCCGGCCCCGAAGACCCCCGCGGCCGCCGCGGCCCCGGCCGGGCCCGAGCCGGAGCCGATCCGCTTCTTCGGCACGACCTGGGTGAACCACGACGGCGGCTACGCCCTGCGCCGCGTCGCCGTCGGCATCGGCTCGATCGTCACCGCCGTCGCCGCGGCCGTGCTGCTCCGCCTCTCCTACGAGGGCCTGGAGATCGGCAACGTCGGCCCGTTCCTCAGCATCTCCGTCGTCGTCCTCTTCGCGATCGCCAGCTCCATCGCCTTCGTCAAGACCTGGGACTCCTTCAGCCGCCGTCCCGCCCCGTCCTCCGACGAGGCCGCCCTCAAGGGCCTGAAGACGATCGGTTTCATCGGCTCCCTCATCGCGTACTTCCTGCGCTGCTTCTTCGAGGCCCCCGGCGAGAAGCTGCGCCGCGCCGAGTACGAGCGCGCCACCGCCGAGTTCGCCCGCCGCCGCAGCACCCGTACGGGCAACCCGGCCGCGCGCCGCCCCAAGCGGAAGAAGTAGCCCCGCCCGTAGCCCCTTCCGGCCCCGTCCTGTTGACGCCCCGGCAGAGCCGGGAGCATTATTCATCGCATGATGAATAACCCGCAGGTGCCGCCGCCCGGCGAGCCCGCCCCGCCCGCCCCGGCCGCCGTCCACGCCCGCGGGCTCACCGTCCGCCGCGGCACCGGCCGCACCCCGCGCACCGTCATCGACTCCATCGCCTTCGACGTCCCCCGCGGCCGCATCACCGGCCTCCTCGGCCCCTCCGGCTGCGGCAAATCCACCCTCATGCGCTCCATCGTCGGCACCCAGGCCCACGTCACCGGCACCCTCGACGTCCTCGGCCGACCCGCCGGCTCCCCGGAGCTCCGCTCCCGCATCGGCTACGTCACCCAGGCCCCCTCCGTCTACGACGACCTCACCGTCCGCCAGAACCTCGACTACTTCGCCGCCATCCTCGATCCCGGCGGCGCCGCCGCCGACCGCCGCCGCTCCACCGTCACCCGCGCCATCGCCGACGTCGACCTCACCACCCACGCCGACGCCCTCGCCGGCAACCTCTCCGGCGGCCAGCGCAGCCGCGTCTCCCTCGCCGTCGCGCTCCTCGGCACCCCCGAGCTCCTCGTACTCGACGAGCCCACCGTCGGCCTCGACCCCGTCCTGCGCCGCGACCTGTGGAACCTCTTCCACGACATCGCCGCCACCCGCGGCGCCACGATCCTCGTCTCCTCCCACGTCATGGACGAGGCCGAGCGCTGCCACGACCTGCTCCTCATGCGCGAGGGCCGCATCCTCGCCCAGGACACCCCCGACGCACTGCGCACCCGTACGCACTCCGCCACCGTCGAGGAGGGCTTCCTGCGCCTCGTCGACGAGGCCGACGCCGAAGCCGAAGCGAAGCCCGAGGTCATCCGATGAGCACCGCCCGCACCGCCGCCACCGCCGCCCGCGTCCTGCGCCAGCTGCGCCACGACCCGCGCTCCATCGCGCTGATGCTGCTGGTCCCCGTACTGATGCTGACGCTGCTGCGCTTCGTCTTCGACGGCAGCCCGCGCACCTTCGACGGCATCGGCGCGTCCCTCCTCGGGATCTTCCCGCTCATCACCATGTTCCTGGTGACCTCGATCGCCACCCTGCGCGAGCGCACCTCCGGCACCCTCGAACGCCTCCTCGCGATGCCGCTGGCCAAGGGCGACCTCATCGCCGGCTACGCCCTCGCCTTCGGTGCCGTCGCCGTCGTCCAGTCCCTCCTCGCCACCGGCCTCGCCCTCTGGCTCCTCGGCCTCGACGTCGTCGGCTCGCCCTGGCTGCTCCTGCTCGTCGCCCTGCTCGACGCGCTCCTCGGCACGGCCCTCGGCCTGTTCGTCTCCGCCTTCGCCGCCAGCGAGTTCCAGGCCGTCCAGTTCATGCCGGCCGTGATCTTCCCGCAGCTCCTGCTGTGCGGCCTGTTCGCGGCGCGCAACACGATGCACCCCGTGCTCGAAGGCCTCTCGGACGTGCTGCCCATGTCGTACGCCGTCGACGGCATGAGCCAGGTCCTGACGCACACCGACATGACCGCCGACTTCGTCCGCGACGCCGTCATCGTCGCCGCCTGCGCGCTCCTCGTCCTCGCCCTCGGCGCGGCCACGCTGCGCCGCCGTACGCCCTGACCGGGCCCTGACCGCACTGCGGACAGCGCCTCGCCGTTCGTCCCACGGGTGAAAGGATGAGGAGGGAGAAGCCAGCACACGTGCAAGAAAGTTCGGCGAGGTGAATCGGGCATGACCCAGACAGTCGCAGTCCTCGGTACCGGCAAGATCGGCGAGGCCCTGCTCAGCGGAATGATCCGCGGCGGCCGGCCCGCCTCCAAGCTCCTCGTCACCGCCCGCCGCCCCGAACGAGCCGAGGAGCTCCGCGCCCGCTACGGCGTCGAGGCGGTCAGCAACGCCGAAGCCGCCAAGCGCGCCGACACCCTCATCCTCACCGTCAAGCCGCAGGACATGGGCAAGCTCCTCGAAGAGCTCGCCCCGCACATCCCCGCCGACCGCCTGATCATCAGCGGCGCCGCCGGCATCCCCACCTCCTTCTTCGAGGAGCGGCTCGCCCCCGGCACCCCCGTCGTCCGCGTCATGACGAACACCCCCGCCCTCGTCGACGAGGCCATGTCCGTCATCTCGGCCGGCAGCCACGCCACCGCCGAACACCTCGCCCACACCGAGGAGATCTTCGGCGGCGTAGGCAAGACCCTGCGCGTCCCCGAATCCCAGCAGGACGCCGCCACCGCCCTCTCCGGCTCCGGACCGGCGTACTTCTACTTCCTCGTCGAGGCGATGACCGACGCCGGCATCCTCCTCGGCCTGCCCCGGGCCCAGGCCCACGACCTCATCGTCCAGGCCGCCATCGGCGCCGCCGTGATGCTCCGCGACAGCGGCGAGCACCCGGTCAAGCTCCGCGAGGCGGTCACCTCTCCGGCGGGCACCACCATCAACGCGATCGTCGAGCTCGAACGGCACGGCGTACGGGCCGCCCTGATCGCAGCCCTGGAAGCGGCCCGCGACCGCAGCCGCGAACTCGCGTCCGGCAACAGCTAGAGGGAGGGCGGCGGTACGGGCCCCCGGCCCCGGGCCCCCGGGCTCCCGCAGAAGCAGGGGCCCGTACGGGCAGGGGCCCGTACGGCCGGTGTTCTTCAGGGCTCCAGCAGCCCGATGGCCCGGTACGCCCGGTCCACGATCGGCCGCGCGAGCGCCCGGGCCCGCCCGGCCCCGTCCCGCAGCACCTTCTCCACCGCCGCCGGATCGGCCGCCAGCTCGGCGTGCCGCTCCTGCACCGGCCGCAGCAGCTCCACCACCGCGTCGGCGACATCCCGCTTCAGCGCCCCGTACCCGCTGTACTCGTCCGCGAGGGCGGCCGGATCCCCGCCGGTACAGGCGGCCAGCACGTCCAGCAGGTTCGCGACCCCGGGCCGCGCCTCCCGGTCGTAGACCACGCCGCCGTCCCCACTGTCGGTCACGGCCCGCATGACCTTCTTACGGATCACCCCGGGCTCGTCCAGCATGAACACCACCCCCGGCCCCGCCCCGCCGGACTTCCCCATCTTCGACGTCGGGTCCTGGAGGTCCATGACCCGCGCGGCCACCTGCGGCAGCGTCACCTTCGGCACCGTGAACGTCCGCCCGTACCGCTGGTTGAACCGGACCGCCAGATCCCGGGCCAGCTCCACGTGCTGCCGCTGGTCCTCACCGACCGGGACCTCCTCGGTCGCGTACGCCAGGATGTCGGCGGCCATCAGCACGGGATACGTCAGCAGCGACAGCCGTACGCCCTCCCCGGAGGCCTGCGCCTGCGCGGACTTCTCCTTGTACTGGATCATCCGGCGCATCTCCCCGTCGGTGGCGGTGCATTCCAGTACGTAAGAGAGCCGGGTGTGCTCGTCGACGTGGCTCTGCATGAACAGGGTGCACTTCTCCGGGTCCAGCCCGGAGGCGAGGAACAGGGTCGCCGCCTGCCTGCTGAGCCGGCGCACCCGCGCGGGATCGTGCTCGACGGTCAGTGCGTGCAGGTCCACGACGCAGAACAGCGCCTCGTCCGGCCCCTGGTCGGCGGCGACCCACTGCCGGACGGCCCCCAGGTAGTTCCCCAGCGTCAGGTGCCCGGTCGGCTTGATCCCGCTGAAGATCCTCGTCATGTCCTGTCTCCCTGTTCGTGGATGGTGTCGGGACCGCCGCGTCGGGCAACCGAGCCACTCCCGGGAGGGGAGAAACAGAAACGGCCGCCGTAAGCGGCGGCCGTGAGCGCATGCGTGCTCGCGTGGAAGGTCGGCCGCCGTCAGGCGGCCCACCAGCGAAGGCTGGACGTGAGCGCATGCGTAGTCATGGGGACCAGGCTAGCCCTTCCGGTGGCCCCTGTCCCGGGGTTGACACGCCCGTCCGAGGTCCGTAAGGTTCTTCGAGTTGTCCGACGTGAGCGCCGACCCCGGTCGGTCCCCGGACAGCCATCCCGCACTACACATTCGAACGAACGACGCACTGTGTCGTCTTGTTTTCATGCGTATTTGCGAATGAGGAATCCATGTCCAAGGACACAGCCAAGGACGCGGCCGCCGATTAGGTTCGGGGGCAAGGAATCCGCTACTGTCTCACTCGCCGCAAGGGCCCAACAGCCCAAGCGGCGGAACCCGCTGACTGGGAGTCAGGCCCGAAAGGATCTGATAGAGTCGGAATCGCCGGAAAGGGAAAACGCGAAAGCGAAGACCCCGGAAAGCAAGCGGAACTGACTCTGATAGAGTCGGAAACGCAAGAACGAAGAACGAAAGCCCGGAGGAAAGCCCGAGAGGGT
>NZ_JOCX01000013.1 GCF_000717915.1 Streptomyces sp. NRRL S-244 | reverse complement strand
TTCCGAACCCGGAAGCTAAGCCTTTCAGCGCCGATGGTACTGCAGGGGGGACCCTGTGGGAGAGTAGGACGCCGCCGAACAATCATTGTAGAAAAGCCCCGTACCGGGTATCCGGTACGGGGCTTTTCTGCGTTCTGGGCCGGTGCGGCTTCCTGTAGGGTCAGGAGGCATCGTTCGTACGTTCAACAGTGGAGGCCCCCGGGTGGAGGTCCAGGAGACTCGGGTTCAGACGGACCGAATTTTCACCATTCCGAACATCCTGAGCATGGCTCGCCTCGCCGGCGTGCCCCTGTTCCTCTGGCTGATTCTGGAGAAGCACGACGGCTGGGCACTGGCCGTGCTCATGCTCAGTGGGGTCAGCGACTACCTCGACGGGAAGCTGGCGCGGCGCTGGAATCAGATCAGCAACCTCGGTCGGCTGCTGGATCCGGCCGCGGACCGGCTGTACATCCTCTCCACGCTCTTCGGCCTGACCTATCGAGACATTCTGCCGCTGTGGCTCACCGGGGCGCTGGTGGCCCGTGAGCTGATGCTGCTGGTCATGGTCTGGATCCTGCGCCGTCACGGCTATCCGCCGCCGCAGGTCAACTTCCTCGGGAAGGCCGCGACCTTCAACCTGATGTACGCCTTCCCCCTGCTGTTGCTCAGTGACGGTACGGGTTGGTTGGCCTGGATGGGGGCAGTTTTCGGATGGGCGTTCGCCGGATGGGGTACAACCCTCTACTGGTGGGCAGGAATCCTTTACGTGGTGCAAGTCCGTCGGCTCGTGAAGGCGGACACCACGGCCGATTGAGCTCGCTCGGCGTGGGGCTGACGCGGAGGAGTTGCGGAGTCACCGTCCGGGACGGGTGAGGTCGGCGAGAACGTCGTCTCTCAAGGAGGACTCTTCCGACATGAAGGCCGTCGTGATGGCCGGTGGTGAAGGCACTCGCCTTCGCCCCATGACCTCGAGCATGCCCAAGCCGCTCCTGCCGGTTGCCAACCGGCCGATCATGGAGCACGTGCTCAGGCTGCTCAAGCGGCATGGGCTCAGTGAGACCGTTGTTACCGTCCAGTTCTTGGCGTCACTCGTCAAGAACTACTTCGGTGACGGCGAGGAGCTCGGAATGGAGCTCACCTATGCCAACGAGGAGAAGCCACTCGGCACTGCCGGCAGTGTGAAGAACGCCGAGGAGGCCTTGAAGGACGATGCTTTCCTCGTCATTTCCGGCGATGCGCTCACCGACTTCGACCTCACCGATCTCATCCGCTTCCACAAACAGAAGGGCGCACTCGTCACGGTGTGCCTGACCCGGGTGCCGAACCCGCTGGAATTCGGCATCACCATCGTGGACGAGGAAGGCAAGGTCGAGCGCTTCCTCGAAAAGCCGACATGGGGGCAGGTGTTCTCGGACACCGTCAACACCGGCATCTACGTGATGGAGCCCGAGGTCTTCAATTACGTGGACCCGGACGTTCCGGTGGACTGGTCCGGCGATGTCTTCCCGCAGCTGATGAAGGAAGGCCGGCCGATCTACGGCTATGTGGCCGAGGGCTACTGGGAGGACGTCGGCACGCACGAGAGCTACGTCAAGGCGCAGGCCGACGTACTCGAAGGCAAGGTCCAGGTCGAGATGGACGGCTTCGAGATCTCGCCCGGCGTGTGGATCGCCGAAGGCGCCGAGGTGAGCCCGGACGCCGTGCTGCGCGGGCCGCTGTACATCGGGGACTACGCCAAGGTCGAGGCCGGCGTGGAGATCCGCGAGCACACGGTCGTCGGTTCGAACGTCGTCGTGAAGAGCGGGGCCTTCCTGCACAGGGCCGTCATCCACGACAACGTCTACATCGGGCCCCACAGCAATCTGCGCGGCTGCGTCATCGGCAAGAACACCGACATCATGCGGGCCGCCCGGATCGAGGACGGCGCCGTCATCGGTGACGAGTGCCTGGTCGGTGAGGAATCGATCATTCAGGGGAACGTGCGGGTCTACCCCTTCAAGACGATCGAGGCCGGCGCCTTCGTCAACACGTCGGTGATCTGGGAGTCCCGCGGTCAGGCGCATCTGTTCGGCGCCCGCGGAGTCACCGGCATCCTGAACGTGGAGATCACCCCCGAGCTGGTGGTCCGGCTCGCCGGTGCGTACGCGACGACCCTGAAGAAGGGCGCGACGGTCACCACGGCCCGTGACCACTCCCGCGGCGCGAGAGCGCTCAAGCGGGCGGTGATCTCGGCACTGCAGTGCAGTGCGATCAACGTACGCGACCTGGAGAACGTACCGCTGCCGGTGGCCCGGCAGCAGACCGCGCGCGGTACCGCGGGCGGGATCGTGGTGCGGACCTCGCCCGGAGTGCCGGACTCGGTCGACATCATGTTCCTCGACGAGCGGGGAGCGGACCTCTCGCTCCAGCAGCAGCGCAAGCTGGACCGGGTGTACGCGCGGCAGGAGTACCGGCGCGCGTTCCCGGGCGAGATCGGCGACCTCCAGTTCCCGGGCAGCGTCTTCGACGCCTATACGGGTTCCCTGCTGCGCCGGGTCGACACGACCGGCGTCGCCGATTCCGGGCTCAAGGTGGTCGTGGACGCCTCCAACGGCAGCGCCGGGCTGGTCCTGCCCAGCCTGCTGGGCCGGCTCGAGGTGGACGCGCTGACGATCAACCCGGGGCTCGACGAGTCCCGGCCGACGGAGACCGCGGAGTCCCGGCGGGCCGGGCTGGTGCGGCTCGGGGAGATCGTGGCCTCGGCACGGGCCGCCTTCGGAGTGCGCTTCGACCCGGTGGGTGAGCGGATCTCCCTGGTGGACGAGCGCGGGCGGATCATCGAGGACGACCGGGCACTGCTGGTGCTGCTCGACCTGGTGGCCGCCGAGAAGCGCAGTGGCAAGGTGGCGCTGCCGGTGACCACGACCCGGATCGCCGAGCAGGTGGCGGCGTACCACGGGACACAGGTGGAGTGGACGACGACCTCTCCCGACGACCTGACGCGCGTGGGCCGGGCCGAGAACACGATCTTCGGCGGAGACGGCCGGGGCGGCTACATCGTCCCGGAGTTCAGCAGCGTCTTCGACGGGTCGGCGGCGTTCGTCCAGCTGATCGGGCTGGTGGCGCGGACGCAGCTCACGCTGAGCCAGATCGATGCGCGCATACCGCGAGCCCATGTACTCAAGCGGGACGTGCCGACTCCGTGGGCGGTGAAGGGGCTCGTCATGCGGCGGGTCGTGGAGGCGGCGGGGGACCGGCAGGTGGACACCACCGACGGTGTGCGGGTGGTCGAGGCCGACGGGCGGTGGGCGCTGGTCCTGCCGGACCCGGCGGAGGCGGTCACGCACCTGTGGGCCGAGGGTCCCGACGACGCGTCCGCGCAGGCGCTGCTGGACGAGTGGGCGGGCGTGGTGGACGGCGCCGGGCACTGAGCGCCCGCAGCCGACGGAAACGGCGTGGTCCGGTGGGCGGGGTGCGGCGGATGTCGCCCCCTGTCCACCGGACGGGCGCATTCGGTGTGGGCGGCGCCGACATGCGACGATGAGCGGCATGTCGCAGCCGCCCCACAACCGGAGTTCGGCGCCGGCGCCTCCCGCGCGTCCGGACGCGTCCATGTCGCTGCTGACGCACGTGATGGACCACAGTCTCGACGAGGGCTACGCGGAGGCGTCGGCCCGGCGCGAGGCGGAGGGCACGGCGGGTCTGCCGCGCACCCTGAAGGCCAAGCTGGGGCTCGCCGCCGGGCTCGTGCTCGCGGCCATGGTCGTCACGCTGGGTGCCGCCCAGGCGCGGATAGCCGCGCCGGTGCTGGCGAAGGAGCGGCAGGAGCTGATCGACCGGGTGCAGCGGGCCGACGAGCACGCGGACGGCCTGGAGCGGGACATCGAGCGGCTGCGGGAGAACGTCGCGAGCCGCCAGCGGGAGGCGCTCAAGCAGCACGGCGGGGACCAGGGGCAGCTCGTGGCGCTGCTGTCCGGTGCGACGGAGGTCCAGGGACCCGGTCTCAAGCTGGTCGTGGACGACGCGAAGGGCTCCTCCTCGGGCGGTGGCGGCAAGCCGCGCGAGAACGCCGGGTTCTCGGACACCGGGCGGCTGCGGGACCGGGACATGCAGAAGATCGTCAACGGGCTCTGGCAGTCCGGCGCCGAGGCCATCTCGATCAACGGGCAGCGGCTGACGGCGCTGTCGGCGATCAGGGCCGCGGGTGACGCGATACTGGTCGACAACAGGCCGCTGGTGCCGCCGTACGAGGTGCTGGCGGTGGGGGACAAGAAGCGGCTCGGTACCGCGTTCCAGAACTCCGCGGACGGCCAGTACCTGCACGCCCTGCAGGAGAACTACGGGATCCGCGCCACCTTGTCCGCGGCGGACGAGCTGCGGCTGCCGGCCGCGTCGAGCCTGACCGTACGTACAGCTACAGCAGAAGAGCCGAAGAAGGGTGCATCGTGATCGCGGTACTGGGCCTGGTGGCCGGAGTGGTGGTCGGACTTCTGGTCCGGCCCGAAGTGCCGGCCGTCGTCGAGCCTTATCTGCCGATCGCCGTGGTGGCGGCGCTGGACGCGGTGTTCGGGGGCCTGCGCGCGATGCTGGACGGCATCTTCGTCGACAAGGTCTTCGTGGTGTCGTTCCTGTCGAACGTGGTCGTCGCGGCGCTGATCGTCTTCCTCGGCGACAAGCTGGGCGTCGGCTCGCAGCTGTCCACCGGTGTGGTCGTGGTCCTCGGCATCCGCATCTTCTCCAACGCCGCGGCCATCCGCCGGCACGTGTTCCGGGCGTGAGGCCGATGAGTACGAACGACAATCCGCCCGAGGAGCCGATGGGCTCGGAGCTGCCGCCGCAGGACGAGCCGGCGAGGCCCGCCGAGCCCGCGGCGGCCGGCGAGGCGGCCCAGCCGGGCCGGCCTGCCCAAGCCGGTCAGGCCGCCCAAGCCGGTCAGGCCGCGAAGTCCGCCGGGCCCGCGCGGAGCGGTCGGCAGCGGCTGGCGGAGGCGGTGTGGCCGCCGCGCGTGAGCCGGGCCCAACTGATCGTCGCGCTGCTCCTGTTCGTCCTCGGGCTGGGCCTGGCCATCCAGGTGCGCTCGAACAGCGACTCCAGCGCGCTGCGCGGGGCCCGTCAGGAGGACCTCGTACGGATCCTCGACGAGCTCGACGGGCGGACCAAGCGCCTGGAGGACGAGAAGCAGCGGCTGGAGGACCAGCGCAAGGAGCTGGAGAGCAGCTCGAACCAGGCCGAGGAGGCCCGTCGCCAGACGGTCGAGAAGGAACGCCAACTCGGGATCCTGGCCGGTACCGTGGCGGCGCAGGGACCGGGCATCACGCTGAAGATCACCGATCCCAAGGGGCAGGTGCAGTCTGACCAGCTGCTGGACACCCTCCAGGAGCTGCGGGCGGCCGGGGCCGAGGCGATCCAGGTCAACGGGGTGCGCATCGTGGCGAGCTCGTTCTTCTCGGACGAGGGCGGCGGGGTCGGGATCGACGGTAAGAAGATCACACAGCCTTATGAGTTCAAGGTGATCGGCAAGCCGCAGGATCTTGAGCCCGCCCTGAACATTCCCGGCGGTGTCGTGCAGACGCTGGAGAAGGAACAGGCCACCGTCGCCGTCACACGGTCGGCGAAGATCGTTGTGGATGCCTTGCGGGCTGCGAAGCAGCCTGACTACGCTCGGTCGTCAACGTCGTGACGCGGGACGGAGCGCGGACGGGCTCACGCGGGCTGGTGCCTGCGGGGGGTCGGCGCACTGAAGTCGTCCCGCGTGGTGGAAACTGTCTGGTGGTTACGGACGTTGTGAGAATGTCCGGGTCGGCAGGTGTGTGCATTCGGAGTTCGTCCTGCCCCACGGGCGGGTCTGTTTCGTTCAAGGGGAATCGCCCGTGAAGTTGTTTGAGAAGTTGTTCGGCAAGAAGAACCGTGAGGAAAGCGGTGCTGCCAAGCACCGCGCGGGGCAGGGAGAGGTGGAAGGGCAGGGCGACCGGCCGCTCTTCCGCGACGAGGTCGCAGGCGCGGGGGATGTTTCGGGCGCGCCGGGCGCGTCGTCTGTTGACCCTGCCGGTTCCGGACGCATAGGTTTCGGTGAACCATCAACCTCAAGTTCGGGTGGAGGGTTTGCCCCCGACCCGTATGCCACCAATGCCTCCGCGGGGCAGCCGCGGCGCGAGGAGCCGTCCATGTCGGCCGAGCAGGTTTGCAGCAGGTGCGGACACCGCAGCGATGCGGCCAGCCGGTTCTGCTCCAACTGCGGTGCGCCGCTGCGGGCGGGTCTGACGCCGGAGCGTGCCTCGGAGACCACGTCCACCATCTCGATCTCGGGCCTCGAGGCCTACGAGGCCGAGGTGTCGGGACAACAGCACGTGTCGTCCTCGCTGTCCCCCGAGGCCCAGGCCGCGGTGGAAGCTCTGCCTCCGGGTTCCGCTCTGCTCATCGTGCGGCGCGGCCCCAACTCCGGCAGCCGCTTCCTCTTGGACGGTGAGCTGACCACGGCGGGCCGGCACCCGCAGAGCGACATCTTCCTGGACGACGTCACGGTCTCCCGGCGGCATGTCGAGTTCCGCAGGAGCCAGGACGGCGGCTTCACCGTCGCCGACGTGGGCAGCCTCAACGGCACGTACGTGAACCGAGAGCCGATCGACTCGGTCGCCCTGCACAACGGCGACGAGGTGCAGATCGGCAAGTACCGGATGGTCTTCTACGCGAGCCTGCGGGGCATCTGACCGCCCCCTGGGCTCCGCCTGGGGGACCCCCACCTCCGGACTCCGTCCGGGGGGACACCCCCAGAGGGAAGGTCCCATGCTGCGTATCCCGGCCGGCGGTGCCCCGAAGAGCGGCACCGCCGGAAGCGCCGGCCCGACCGGGCGGCTGGTGAGCATCGGCACGGTGCTCACGCTGCTGCGCGACGAGTTCCCCGAAGTCACGATCTCGAAGATCCGCTTCCTTGAGGCGGAGGGGCTCGTCGAGCCCCGGCGCACACCTTCCGGATACCGCAAGTTCAGCACCGAGGACGTCGAGCGGCTGGCCCGCATCCTGCGGTTGCAGCGGGACCACTACCTGCCGCTGAAGGTCATCCGCGAGCAGCTGGACGCGCTCGCCCGCGGCGAGCAGATCCGTATCCCCGCGCCCACGGCGCACGGGGATTCCGTCGATCCCGCGAGCCCTTCCGCCGTCTACGGCGAGGTGGGCCGGGAGCGGGCCACCGCGGCCCGGGTGGGGCGCGCCGAGCTGCTCGCCGCGGCCGAGGTGGACGAGGCGCAGCTCGCCGAATGGGAGTCGTACGGGCTGATCGGCGAGGCCCCCGGCGGCGGATTCGACGCCGAGACGGTCACCGTGGCCCGGCTGGTGGCGGATCTGGGCCGGTTCGGGCTGGAGCCGCGGCACCTGCGGGCCATGAAGGCCGCCGCGGACCGCGAGGCGGGTCTGGTGGAGCAGGTCGTGGCACCGCTTCGGCGGCACCGCAACCCACAGACCAGGGCGCATGCCGAAGCGACTTTGAAGGAGCTCGCGGGGCTGTCCGTACGGCTCCACGAGGCCTTGGTGCAGACCGCGCTCGGGGTCCGTCTGCACTGACCTCGGGGATCTCCGAGGGGGCCCGACTACCCAAACCTGCCGGGCAGGTCCTAGGGTTGCTGTGTGAACGAGCTCGACGTTGTGGGTGTCCGGGTGGAAATGCCCTCCAACCAACCGATCGTGCTCCTGCGTGAAGTGGGAGGCGACCGGTACCTCCCCATCTGGATCGGACCAGGGGAGGCGACCGCCATTGCCTTCGCGCAACAGGGCATGGCCCCTGCCCGGCCGCTGACGCACGACCTGTTCAAGGACGTGCTGGAGGCGATCGGCGAGGAGCTCACCGAGGTCCGGATCACGGATCTGCGGGAGGGCGTCTTCTACGCGGAGCTCGTCTTCGCCAGCGGGGTCGAGGTGAGCGCACGGCCGTCCGACGCCATAGCGCTGGCCCTGCGCACCGGGACGCCGATCTACGGGAGTGACGGCGTGCTGGACGACGCCGGAATCGCCATTCCGGACGAGCAGGAGGACGAGGTGGAGAAGTTCCGCGAATTCCTCGACCAGATCTCGCCGGAGGACTTCGGTACCGGCCCGCAGTGAGCCGCCGGCAGTGCCGTCCACGCCGCGTGTTCACGGGGTGCATCAGCCCATTCGGTTAGCCTTTCCCCGCTATAGGACACGGGAAACCACTCTCAGGGTGATTATCACTCGGCGTGCCGAGTGTGGCGATCGTTGACGCACCCCTGGTGACTGCCTACCTTCGAGGGGGCAGGTCAAGGACGGAGGGTCGGCGTGAGAGTCACGGGCGACGGTACGACCGGGGGCATCCCCGTGCGGAGTGACGGTGGGCCGTACCCGCTCCACGGCAGTGCGGCCGGTTCCGCGCGCCGTCAGCCGGACAACGCGCCGGTCGCACCGGTGGGCGCGGACGCGGCGCCCGAGCAGGTGGGCTACCGGGGACCGACCGCGTGCGCCGCGGCGGGCATCACGTACCGCCAGCTCGACTACTGGGCGCGCACCGGGCTGGTGGAGCCCACGGTGCGCCCCGCGTACGGCTCCGGGACCCAGCGTCTCTACAGCTTCCGGGACGTCGTCGTCCTGAAGATCGTCAAGCGCTTCCTGGACACCGGGGTGGCGCTGCAGAACATCCGGACCGCCGTCCAGCACCTGCGCGACCGCGGATTCTCGGACCTGGAGCGCATGACGCTGATGAGCGACGGTGCCACCGTGTACGAGTGCACCTCGCCGGACCAGGTCGTGAGCCTGCTCCAGGGCGGGCAGGGCATCTTCGGCATCGCCGTGGGCGTGGTCTGGCGCGACGTGGAGAACGCGTTGTCGCAGCTGCACGGCGAGCGGGTGGACACCGGCGAGACGGTCGTCGGCCACAACCCGACGGACGAGCTGGCGGCGCGGCGCAACCGGGCCGGCTGAGCCCGCTTCCCGGCGCGGTCCGAAGACG
Organism: Streptomyces sp. NRRL S-244; assembly: GCF_000717915.1. Classification (GTDB taxonomy): domain Bacteria; phylum Actinomycetota; class Actinomycetes; order Streptomycetales; family Streptomycetaceae; genus Streptomyces. Next base: position 206,960 of record NZ_JOCX01000013.1, on the reverse strand, counting down.
CGGGGCCCGGCCCCGGCCGAATGTCAGTGGCATGAGGCAGCATCGGGGCTGTGAGAGCCGCGCCGACCATCCTGCATCTGGACATGGACGCCTTCTACGCCTCCGTGGAGCAGGCGTCGAAGCCGAGCCTGCGCGGGAAGCCCGTGATCGTCGGCGGGCTCGGACCGCGCGGGGTGGTCGCCACCGCGTCCTACGAGGCCCGGCGCTTCGGGGTGCATTCGGCGATGCCGACGGCCCAGGCGCGCCGGCTCTGCCCGAACGGCGCGTACGTGATCCCCCGCTTCCGGCTGTACCAGGCGGTCAGCGAGGTGGTCATGGGGCTGCTGCGGGAGCTGTCCCCGCTGGTGGAGCCCCTCAGCCTGGACGAGGCCTTCGTGGACCTGGAGGCGGGCGGGACGGCCTTCGACTCGCAGAGCGCCCGGGAGACGGGGGAGCGGCTGCGGGCGGACATCCGGGCCGCGACCGGCCTGAGCGGCTCCGTGGGGCTGGCGGGGTCCAAGATGCTGGCCAAGGTGGCGTCCGAGGAGGCCAAGCCGGCCGGGCTGCTGCTGATCGAGCCGGGGACCGAGCGGGAGCTGCTCGCCCCGATGTCGGTGCGGACCCTGCCCGGGGTGGGGCCCGTCACGGGGGAGCACCTGCGGCGCGCCGGGATCACCACGGTCGGGGAGCTCGCCGAGGCCGGCGAGGACGAGCTGGTCCGGATGGTCGGGCGCTCGCACGGCGTCGGGCTGTACCGGATGGCGCTGGGGCTGGACGACCGGCCGGTGGTCGCCGAGCGCGACGCGAAGTCCGTGTCGGTGGAGGACACCTTCGACGTGGACCTGCACGACCGGGTGCGGATCCGGACCGAGGTGCAGCGGCTCGCCGACCGGTGCGTGCAGCGGCTGCGGGGCTCGGGGCACTCGGGGCGCACGATCGTGCTGAAGGTGCGGCGGTACGACTTCTCGACCCTGACGCGCTCCGAGACGCTGCGTGGGCCCACCGACGACCCCGCGGTGGTGCGGGAGGCCGCGGCGCGGCTGCTGGAGGCGGTGGACACCACGGGCGGGGTCCGGCTGCTGGGGGTGGGCGTGACGGGCCTCGCGGACTACACGCAGGAGGACCTGTTCGCGCAGTCCAAGGCGGCGGAAGCGGAAGCGGAGGCGGAGGCAGCGGCGGCCGCGGAGGCGGCCGCGCAGGAGGCTGCCGAGGCGGCTGCGGAGGGTGCGCCCGCGGAGGCGGCCGGTGCCCCTGAGGCCGGGGCGCCTGGAGGGCCTGGAGGGCCCGCGGAGGCCCCGCGGGGTGCGGAGCCGCCAGGGGCGTCCGGGGAGCCGGAGCCCGCCCCGGAGCGGCGCTGGGCGGCCGGCAGCGACGTACTGCACGCCGTGTACGGGCCCGGGTGGGTGCAGGGCAGCGGGGTCGGGAGGGTGACCGTGCGGTTCGAGCGGCCCGGATCGCCGCCGGGCCGGGTGCGCACCTTCCGGGTGGACGACCCCGAGCTGGAGCCCTCCGATCCGCTGCCCCTCGTAGGGCAGGCCGGGGCGGACGCGGCCTGACGGGTGTCCTCGTCCTACGGGGTGTCCTCGCCGTTCGCCAGGCGGCCGAAGTCGCGCTGGATGTCCGACGGGAGGGAGACGTCCAGTCCGTAGTGGTGGTAGAGCTGGAGTTCCTGCTCGGGGGAGAGGTGGCGGCCGACGCCGAAATCCGGGGCGTCCTTGATGAGGGAGCGCTCGAAGGGGACCCGCAGGGTGTCGTCGACGACCTCGCTCGGCTCCAGCGGGACGAAGGCGTCCCGGCTGAACAGGCCCGTGCGGACGGCGGCCCATTCGGGCACGCCCGTGGCGTCGTCGAGGTAGACCTCGTCGACGGTGCCGATCTTGGTTCCGTTGCGGTCGAACGCCTTGCGGCCGATCAGGCTGCGCGGATCGATGTCGGTCTGCACGGTCCCTCCATATGGTCGCAACTCCTCCGTAATGACTACAGAAGGGCATTTCCGGAGTGCAGGCCACTCGAGGCAGGTCCCAGAACCTCGCTGGTAGGCTGGGTGACGGCTGTTGACCCTGTGCGGGAGAGTCCTCCGAGTGAGTACGACGGAGGCGCCGAAGGAGCAAATCCTCCCCGGAATCTCTCAGGCATACGTACCGCACGTGACGAGGCCACTCTGGAAAGCAGGGGCGGGTACCGGGCGCGCAGTGCCGGTTCCCCTCCTCACCGACGGTGAAAGCCGGAATCCGCGGGTCACCCCCGCGACTCCGGTGAAGCTCTCAGGTTGAGATGACAGAGGGGGAGGCCGTCCGGGTGCCCGCGCCGTGGTGCCCCTCGCAGGTCGTACGACCCAGGAGGCCTCCGTACATGACCGCCAACCGCATTCCGCTCTCCCAGCTGGAGCGAGGCATCCCCTTCGAGCAGCGCCACATCGGCCCGGACGCCGAGGCGCAGGCGAAGATGCTCGCCCACGTGGGCTACGGCTCGCTGGACGAACTGACCGCTGCCGCGGTACCGGATGTGATCAAGAGCGCCGAGGCGCTGAACCTGCCCGAGGCGCGGACCGAGGCCGAGGTGCTGGCCGAGCTCCGCTCGCTCGCCGACCGCAACCAGGTCCTCACCCCGATGATCGGTCTCGGCTACTACGGGACCTTCACTCCGCCGGTGATCCTGCGCAACGTGATGGAGAACCCGGCCTGGTACACGGCGTACACGCCCTACCAGCCCGAGATCTCGCAGGGCCGCCTCGAGGCCCTCCTGAACTTCCAGACGGTCGTCGCCGACCTGACCGGGCTGCCGACCTCGGGCGCCTCGCTGCTCGACGAGGGCACCGCGGCCGCCGAGGCCATGACGCTGGCCCGCCGCGTCGGCAAGTCCAAGGGCAACATCTTCCTCGTCGACGCCGACGCGCTGCCGCAGACGATCGCCGTGATCGAGACCCGCGCGGAGCCGATCGGCATCGAGATCGTCGTCGCCGACCTGTCCGAGGGCATCCCGGCCGAGGTCGCCGACCGCGGCGTCTACGGTGTGCTCGTCCAGTACCCGGGCGCCTCCGGTGCCGTACGGGACATCAAGCCGGTCATCGACCAGGCGCACGGCCTCGGCGCGATCGTCGCCGTCTCCGCCGACCTGCTCGCGCTGACCCTGCTGACCTCGCCGGGCGCGCTCGGCGCGGACATCGCCGTCGGCACCACCCAGCGCTTCGGCGTCCCGATGGGCTTCGGCGGCCCGCACGCCGGTTACATGGCCGTCCAGGACAAGCACGCCCGCTCGCTGCCGGGCCGCCTCGTCGGCGTCTCCGTGGACGCGGACGGCAACAAGGCGTACCGCCTGGCCCTGCAGACCCGCGAGCAGCACATCCGCCGCGAGAAGGCCACCAGCAACATCTGCACCGCGCAGGTGCTGCTCGCCGTCATGGCCGGCATGTACGCCGTCTACCACGGTCCGGACGGCCTGCGGACGATCGCCCGCCGTACGCACCGCTACGCGGCCCTGCTCGCGGCCGGTCTGAAGGCCGGCGGCGTCGAGCTGGTGCACGGCGCGTACTTCGACACCCTCACCGCCCGGGTGCCCGGCAAGGCCGCCGAGGTCGTCGCCGCCGCCCGCGAGGGCGGGGTCAACCTGTTCCAGGTCGACGCCGACCAGGTCTCCGTCTCCTGCGACGAGACGACGCTGCGCGCCGGCATCGAGGCGGTCTGGGCCGCCTTCGGCGTGAGCGCGGACATCGAGGCGCTGGACGAGACCACGGCCGACGCGCTGCCCGAGGCCCTGCTGCGCTCGGACGACTACCTGGCGCACCCGGTGTTCCACCAGCACCGCAGCGAGACCGCGATGCTGCGCTACCTGCGCAAGCTGGCGGACAGGGACTACGCGCTGGACCGCGGCATGATCCCGCTGGGCTCCTGCACCATGAAGCTCAACGCCACCACCGAGATGGAGCCGGTCACCTGGCCCGAATTCGGCCAGCTGCACCCGTTCGCCCCGGTCGAGCAGGCCGAGGGGTACCTCACGCTCATCACCGAGCTGGAGGAACGTCTCTGCGAGGTCACCGGCTACGACAAGGTCTCCATTCAGCCCAACGCCGGCTCCCAGGGTGAGCTCGCCGGCCTGCTGGCCGTCCGCGCCTACCACCGGGCGAACGGCGACGAGCAGCGCACCGTCTGCCTCATCCCGTCCTCCGCGCACGGCACCAACGCCGCCAGCGCCGTAATGGCGGGCATGAAGGTCGTCGTCGTCAAGACCGCCGACGACGGCGAGGTGGACACGGCCGACCTGCGCGCCAAGATCGAGCAGTACCGCGACGAGCTCGCCGTGCTGATGATCACGTACCCGTCCACGCACGGTGTGTTCGAGGAGCACGTCGCCGACATCTGCGCCCAGGTGCACGAGGCCGGCGGCCAGGTCTACGTGGACGGCGCCAACCTCAACGCCCTGGTGGGTCTGGCCAAGCCGGGTCACTTCGGCGGCGACGTCTCGCACCTGAACCTGCACAAGACCTTCTGCATCCCGCACGGCGGCGGCGGCCCGGGCGTCGGCCCGGTCGGTGTCCGGGCGCACCTGGCCCCGTACCTGCCGAACCACCCGCTCCAGCCGACCGCGGGCCCGGAGACGGGCGTCGGCCCGATCTCGGCGGCGCCGTGGGGCTCGGCCGGCATCCTGCCGATCTCCTGGTCGTACGTGCGCCTCATGGGCGGCGAGGGCCTCAAGCGCGCCACCCAGGTGGCCGTGCTCGGTGCGAACTACATCGCCAAGCGCCTGGAGCCGCACTACCCGGTGCTCTACACCGGCCCGGGCAACCTGGTCGCGCACGAGTGCATCATCGACCTGCGCCCGCTGTCGAAGGCGACGGGCGTCAGCGTCGACGACATCGCCAAGCGCCTGATCGACTACGGCTTCCACGCGCCGACCATGTCGTTCCCGGTGGCCGGCACGCTGATGATCGAGCCGACGGAGTCCGAGGACCTCGCCGAGATCGACCGCTTCTGCGACGCGATGATCGCCATCCGCGGCGAGATCGACCGGGTCGCGGGCGGCGAGTGGCCGGTGGACGACAACCCGCTGGCCAACTCCCCGCACACGGCGGCGGCGCTCGGCGGCGAGTGGAACCACCCGTACAGCCGCGACGAGGCCGTCTTCCCCGGTGGGGTCACGGCCGCGGAGAAGTACTGGCCGCCGGTGCGCCGCATCGACGGTGCCTTCGGCGATCGCAACCTGGTCTGCTCCTGCCCGCCGCTGGACGAGTACGACAACTGATCCGCTGGGCACCGCGCCCGTGGAGCGACATGACATGTTCGTATGACATGACGGCATGACGAAGGGGCCGGTCCGGGAGAATGCTTCCCGGGCCGGCCCCTCGTCGTACTCTTCCGCGCTGTTCCCGTTCCGTACTGCCGCCGGTCAGGCCGCTTTCATCACGTGCGCCGCCGCGAGCGGGCGGTGCGGGGCGATGATCTGGCCGTCCGGCAGCAGCTCACCGGTGTCCTCGAAGAGCAGGACGCCGTTGCACAGCAGGCTCCAGCCCTGTTCCGGGTGGTTGGCCAACGGCTTGGCGGCCTCCCGGTCGGCGGAGTCGGCTGACGGGCACGCTGGCTGGTGCTGGCACATGGATGCGTTCTTTCGCTGCGATGTGGTCTGTGTGCTGCGGCTCGAAGCTTTGTTCATGGCCGCCCCCCGTATCAACGTCTTGGTTTGGTCAGGGTCCCAGTGTTGCCCTCCGGAGTTGCGTCCGCAGGGATTTCCCGGCAGCTGTCCTCATAGATTGATGACGCATCACTCGTGCGGGCGGTTCAGCTCAACTCCCCTGTCATTTCGGGTGGTTCGGGGGTGGCCCGGCTGGGCTAGGCCGAATGGGTCGTACGGACCACCGGCAGGGAACGCACCTGCTCAGACCCGCCGCACCGCGGCCCGGAACCCGCTCAGGCGGCCGGCGCGGCCACCGACGGCGGGACCGGCGGGCTCGGTGGAGTGAGCCGGTGGGTCATCACGGGCAGCAGTTCGGACACCGGGTGCGGCCGGTACGGGGCGATCCCGGGCGGGGCCGGGGCCAGCGGCACCAGCAGGTCCGCGGCGGCCGGCAGCCCTGCGGAGGCATCGGCTCCGATCGCCCCGTGCAGCCACAGTGTCAGCATGTACAGCTCCGGCACGGAGAGCAGCCGCGGCTGGTAGCTCTTGCCGAGCGATTCCGCCTGGCGCAGGGCGCGTTCGGTGGCCGCGACGTACGGGCCCTCGAAGAAATGGGAGAAGACCCAGCCGTCCGGCGTCAGCCGGGTGTCCGCGGCCGCGACGTAGCGGTCGCCGCTGCGGATCAGGAACCGCCAGGCGGTCAGCCGGGTGCGGGGCGGGCGGCCCCCCGCTGCCAGCTGGGAGATGTTCAGCCGGTCCAGGACGTGGACCGGCAGGGGCAGTTCGGCGGTCAGCGGACCCTGCAGCGCGCGCAGGGCCGGAGTGTGCGCCTCGTGGACGGCGGTGGGGGAACCGAGTGCCGCGAGGACGCTGCGCAGGGCGGGCGCGGGAGCCGGAGGGACATGCAGCGGCATGGTGGGTCGCCTCTCACTTGGGAGACCTGTGGATCGGGGCAGGTGCGGACGGCGCTGTCGCATTCTGGGGCCAGAGGGGGGCTGAGGGGCAATGGCCGCGCGCCAACTCTCTGCCTCGTTTGCGGAGTTTATACGACATGTGTTCACGCAGTGTTTCGGCTAGCTGTCCCGCCTATTGCCGACAAGGCGCTTACCGGTCCCGCTGACATGGCTTTCATGCCGGTTGCACGCGAACAATCCGCGCTGACCTCGGAGGTTACCGGACGGGGGCTCGGCTGGAAAGCGTCCATTATCCGGAACCGGCAAAACCCATGCGGAATTTGCATACGACGTCTTGCCAAGTGAATGTGCCATAGCGCCCTTCGGCCAAACCGGCGCGCGCTCCCCGCCACGCACGCCCCCTCTGCGTTAGCGATCTCGCCTCCGGGGCATCATCGACCGTACACGCGCGCCTGGGTGGCATGGGCCGGGCGCAATCGAGGAGGGACGCTCCGATGGGGGAGAAGGTCGTGGCGGGCGGATTCGACCTGTCCGATCGGCAGAAGTATCGGAGGAAGCTCCACGAGTGCCTGGAGGGGCTGGAGCGGCTTCTGGCGGAGAAGAGGTTCGATCGTCCCAAGAACATGATGGGGCTGGAGATCGAGCTGAATCTGGCGGGTTCCGACGGGTTGCCGAGAATGGTGAATGCCCAGGTTCTGGAGCGGATAGCGAGCCAGGATTTCCAGACCGAACTCGGAATGTTCAACCTGGAGGTCAACGTACTTCCGCACCGCCTCGGCGGCCGGGTATTCGACCAGCTCGCCGAGGAACTGAGCGCGGGGCTCGGCTACGCCCACCGGCAGGCCGCGGAGATCGACGCCGGGGTGGTGATGATCGGCATCCTGCCGACGATCACCCGCTCCGACCTGGTCACCGCCAACCTCTCGGCGGTGGACCGCTACTCGCTGCTGAACGAGCAGATCCTGATGATGCGCGGTGAGGACTTCCTGCTCGACATCGACGGGGTCGAGCGGCTCACCTGGAGCACCGGGTCGATCGTCCCGGAGGCCGCCTGCACCTCCGTACAGCTGCACCTGCAGGTGACGCCGGGCCGGTTCGCCGACGTGTGGAACGCGGCGCAGGCGGTGACCGCCGTACAGATAGCCGTCGGCGCGAACTCGCCGTTCCTGTTCGGGCGCGAGCTGTGGCGGGAGTCGCGGCCGCCGCTGTTCACACAGGCGACCGACACCCGGCCGCCCGAGTTGCAGGCCCAGGGGGTGCGGCCGCGGACCTGGTTCGGGGAGCGCTGGGTGGAGTCGGCGTACGAGCTCTTCGCCGAGAACGTCCGGTACTTCCCGGCCCTGCTGCCCATCTGCGACGAGGAGGAGCCGCTGCGCGTGCTCGCCGAGGGCGGGGTGCCGAGCCTGCAGGAGCTGGTCCTGCACAACGGCACGGTCTACCGGTGGAACCGGCCCGTGTACGGGGTCGCCGACGGGATGCCGCACCTGCGGGTGGAGAACCGGGTGCTGCCGGCCGGGCCGACGGTCGCCGACGTCGTGGCGAACGCCGCCTTCTACTACGGGCTCGTCCGGACTCTCGCCGACGAGCAGCGGCCGGTGTGGACGCGGCTCCCGTTCGCCGAGGCGGAGGCCAATTTCGACGCGGCCTGCCGGTACGGCATCGACGCGCGGCTGCGCTGGCCGCGCCGGGGCCGGGGCGGAGGCCTGGCCAGCGTGTCCGCCGTACGCCTGGTCCTGGACGAGCTGCTGCCGATGGCGGCGGCCGGGCTGGACGCGTGGGGCATCGAGCCCGCCGACCGCGACCTCTACCTCGGCATCATCGAGGAGCGCTGCCAGCGTCGGGTCAACGGGGCGACCTGGCAGGTGGACACCTACCACCGGGCGCTCGCGTCCGGGATGGGACGGGACGAGGCGCTGGCCGCCATCACGCGGCGCTACAGCGAGCTGATGCACAAGGGCGACCCCGTGCACACGTGGCCGGTCGGACTGGCGGACGAGGAGGTGAGCGCCGCGGCGGCGGCACGGCGCTGAGCGGGCGCTGAGCGGGTGGGCCATCCGTGGGCAACCGGTGGGCAACCCGTGGCCCCCCGGCCCGCCGAGCCGGCGTCGCCGCCGCCCGCGTTCCGGGTCCGGTGATCCCCTTCCCCGGCCGAAGAGGCAGTATGGGGTGGACGAAGCGGAACGGCGGGACGGGAGTCGGACGTGCGGGCGGAGCCGGAGCCGGTGGTCAAGGCGTTGCACGAGGACGGGCGGGGGGTCCTGCGCACCGAGACGCTGCTCGTGCTGGCACTGTCGCTGGGGGCGAGCGCCTTCTCCTCGCTGATCAGCTTCATCGGCTCGCTGACCAAGCCGGGCGGCCTCAAGGACCAGGCCGCCACGCTCAACGGCTCGTACGCCCCCGGCCGGCCGTGGCTGGACCTGGCCTGGCAGCTGTTCGGCATCGGCACCGCGCTGGTGCCGGTGCTGCTGGTCGCCCACCTGCTGACCCGGGAGGGCGCGCCGGGGCTGCGGGTACTGGGCTTCGACCGCACCCGGCCCGGCTGGGACCTGGGGCGCGGAGCCCTGGTCGCGGCCGGGATCGGGAGCGCGGGGCTGGCCTTCTACCTGGCGGCGCGGGCGAGCGGGTTCAACCTCACGGTGGTGCCGGAGGCGCTGCCGGACGTGTGGTGGAAGTTCCCCGTGCTGATCCTCTCCGCCCTGCAGAACGCGGTGGTGGAAGAGGTCATCGTGCTGGCCTATCTGCTGCGCCGGCTCGACCAGCTGGGCTGGTCGCCGACGGCCGCGCTGCTGGCCAGCGCGGTGCTGCGCGGCTCGTACCACCTTTACCAGGGCATCGGCGGCTTCCTCGGCAACATGGTGATGGGCGTCGTCTTCGTGCTGGCCTACCGCCGCTGGGGCCGGGTGGCGCCGCTCGTCGTCGCGCACGCGCTGCTCGACATCGTGGCCTTCGGCGGGTACGCACTGCTCGCGGGCAAGGTGGGCTGGCTGCCGACGCCGTAGGCGTTGACGGCCACGGCGTCGGCGCTCGCTCTGCTCCGTCAGGGGCGGGCGAGCAGTTCGCCGTCGATGACCGTGACCGCGTTGCCGGTCAGGAGCGTACGGTCGCCGGCCAGCCGGACCGCGACGCGTCCGGTGCGCGCTCCGCCCTGGAGGCCGACGAGTGAGGTACGGCCCAGCCGGGCGGCCCAGAACGGGGCGAGCGCGGTGTGGGCGCTGCCGGTGACCGGGTCCTCGTCGATCCCGACGGCCGGGAAGAAGCCGCGGGAGACGAAGTCGTACCCGCGGGAGGGGTCCTCGGCGGCCGCGGTGACGATGACCCCGCGGCGGGTGTGGCCGCGCAGGGCGGCGAGGTCGGGGGTGAGCTCCCGTACGGCCCGCTCGTCCGCCAGCTCGACGAGCAGGTCGCCGATGTGCTCGGACGTGTCGTGGACGGACCTGATCTCCGTGCCGAGGGCGCTCCGTACGGCGGGGTCCGCCTCTACCGGCGTCAGGGAGGACGTCGGGAAGTCCATCGTGATCGTGCCCTCGCCGGCGCTCCCGGCGCTCCCGGCGGTCCCGGCGGTCCCGGCGGTCCCGGCGGTCTCGGCGGTGAGGATGCCGCACCGCGCGGAGAACCGGATCAGCCCCGTGGCCAGGCCGCTCGTCGCGATCACGTGCGCCGTGGCGAGCGTGGCGTGGCCGCACATGTCGACCTCGGCGGTCGGGGTGAACCAGCGCAGGGCCCAGTCGGCGTCCCCGCCGGGAGGCAGCGGGTGGGCGAAGGCGGTCTCGGAGAGGTTGACCTCGGCGGCGACCTGCCGGAGCCAGGCGTCCGGGGGGAACCCGCCGTCGAGGAGGAGGACTCCGGCGGGGTTGCCGCGGAAGGGGCGGTCGGTGAAGGCGTCGACGATTCGGAGGCGCATGCACCGACGGTAGGGCCGTCTCTTGATCGTCGACAAAGGCCAATCGCGGATGACTGGCCTGGTCACGCACGTGTTCGTTCCGAGTGTCGTTACGAGTTTCCGATATATCGTTGACGCATCGCGATGGGTCAGTGATAGTAGAGGCATCGCAAGAGCGATGACATGAAACCGAAAGACGAAAGGAGCGCAGTCATGCGTTCACACGGACAGCACGAACACGAGCACGGCCGGGGCCACGGCCACTGCGGGCCCGATCGTCGGGAGGGGTTCACGGGGCGGCGCGCCGCCTTCGGCCCGTTCGGACCGCCCTTCGGCGGCGGCCCCTGGGGCGGGCGCGGCGGACGCGGCGGACCGCGCGGCCGGGCCCGGCGCGGAGATGTGCGCGCCTCGATCCTGGCGCTGCTGAAGGACCGGCCGATGCACGGCTACGAGATGATCCAGGAGATCGGCGAGCGCAGCGGCGGGGCCTGGAAGCCCAGCCCGGGGTCGGTCTACCCGACCCTCCAGCTGCTCGAGGACGAGGGGCTCATCTCCAGTGAGAGCGAGGGCGGCAAGAAGCTGTTCACGCTCACCGACGCCGGCCGCGCCGAGGCCGAGTCCGGCTCCGAGGCCCCCTGGGCCGACGCCGGGCGCGGGTTCGACTTCGAGGCGATGCAAGAGGTCCGGACGGCCGGCATCGGCCTGTTCGAGGCCTTCGGCCAGGTCTTCAAGACCGGCTCCGCCGAGCAGCGCGAGAAGGCCCTCGCGGTCATCAACGACGCCCGCAAGAAGCTCTACCTGATCCTGGCCGACGAGCACTGAGCCGGCCGGCGAAATGAAAACGGCGCGCCCTGCGAGTCCTCTCGCGGGGCGCGCCGCCGTATCCGGGTACCCGCCGGGGGAGGGGTCAGGCGACCAGGCCGGCGAGCTTGCGGAGCGACTCGTTCAGCGCGGCGGTGGCCGAGTCCTTGAGCTTGCCCGCCATGAGGGAGACCGCGGCCCCGTTGAACTCCCCGTCGATGCGGACCGTGGTGGCCGCGCCGTCGGGGACGAGGGTGTACCGGGTGAGGATGGCCACGCCCATCGGGCCCTTGCCCGTGATGGCGAAGACGCGCTCGTCCTCCAGCTCCGAGACGGTCCAGGCGACCTCGGCGGGGAAGCCCATCATCTTCATGTTCTCCACGAAGGTCGCCCCGACCGCGAGGGTCTCGGGGCCGCCCTTGGGGAAATTGGTGTGGGTCATGCTCCACTCGCCGTACGCCGCCCAGTCCGTCAGCTGGGCCCAGACCTTCGCGGCGGACGCCTCGATGCGTGATTCCGCGGTCACTTCGGCCATGCGGCCACCCCTTCTCGTCGGGTACGTGCGGCGGAACGTAGCCCCGGCGGGCGGAACATTCAATACTGACGACCTGTCAGAAACGATCGGCCCGGTCACGCCCGGTCTCGGATCCGTCTCAACAGGCGTCACGGCTGTGACGGTGCTGACCGGCCCTGCCATGATGGCCCGATGCAAGCGTCAGGGAGAAACGCCGGACTGGGCCTCGCGCTCGTCTCGGCCGTAGCGTTCGGTGGTTCCGGTGTGGCGGCGAAGCCGCTGATCGAGGCGGGTCTGGACCCGCTGCACATGGTCTGGCTCAGGGTGGCCGGGGCGGCGCTGGTGCTGTCCCCGCTGGCCTGGCGCCACCGCTGCCTCCTGGTGCGCAAACCCCTGCTGCTCGCCGGCTTCGGCATCGTCGCCGTCGCGGGCGTGCAGGCCTTCTACTTCGCCTCCCTGTCGCGGATCCCGGTCGGCGTGGCCCTGCTGCTGGAGTACCTCGGCCCGGCGCTGCTGCTCGGCTGGATCCGCTTCGTGCAGCGCAAGCCGGTGACGCGGGCCGCCGCGGCGGGCGCCGCCGTCGCCGTCGTGGGGCTGGCCTGCGTGGTGGAGATCTGGTCCGGGCTGAGCCTGGATCCGCTCGGCGTGCTGCTCGGCCTCGCGGCCGCCTGCTGCCAGGCCTTCTACTTCGTGTTCGCGGACCATGGCGCCGACGGCGGCGCCGAGGACGACGTGCCCGACCCGATCGGTGTGATCGCGTACGGCATGCTCGTCGGCGCGCTGGTGATGACGGTGATCGCGCGGCCCTGGCAGATGGACTGGCAGGTGCTGGGCGGGTACGCCGCGATGGGGGACCTGAGGGTGCCCGCGTGGGCCCTGCTCGGCTGGGTGGTGCTGATCGCGACGGTCTTCGCGTACCTGACCGGTGTGGTCTCGGTGCGCAAGCTCTCGCCGCAGGTGGCCGGGGTCGTCGCCTGCCTGGAGGCGGTCGTGGCCACCGTGTTCGCGTGGATCCTGCTCGGCGAGCACCTCTCGACCCCGCAGATCGTCGGCGGTGCGCTGGTGCTGGGCGGGGCCTTCATCGCGCAGTCCGCGCGGCCCACGCCGCCGGGGGCGGCCGATCCGGACCCGGCCGTTCTGGACCGTGAGACGACGAGAGCCTAAGGTGGCGATCATGCATTCGACCGTGCTTCCGCCTCCCGCCGCGTAGCCGCGGGCAGTCGCCCCTTCCGACGAGGATCCGCCCCGGGGAGTTCCCGGGCCGATCCGCGCTGCCCGCGAAGCGATGACCTTCCCTTTCATCCTTCACGCATGCGCGGAGCACACTCGTGTCGAATCTTTCGCCCGCTTCAGGGCGCAGTCTGCTGTACCTGGTTGTCGCCGGAGCCGCCTGGGGCACCGCCGGGGCGGCCGCCTCCCTCCTCTTCCTGGCCAGTGACCTCGGCCCGCTCGCCCTGTCGTTCTGGCGGTGCGCCGGCGGGCTGGTGGTGCTGCTCGGGGTGCTCGCCGTACGCCGGCCCCGGGGCGCGGCTGCGGCTGCGGCGCGGCCGTCGGTCGCCTCGCTCATCGGGACCGGGCTGATGTTCACGCTCTTCCAGTCCGCGTACTTCGGCGCCGTGCGCGAGACGGGCCTGGCGGTCGGCACGGTCGTCACCCTCGGCGCGGGACCGGTGCTGATCGCGGTCGGGGCGCGGTACTGGATGGGCGAGCGGCTCGGCCGGGGCGGCGTGGCCGCCGTCGTCGGGGCGCTCGCCGGGCTTGCCGTGCTGGTCATGGGCGGCGGGGGCGGCGAGGTGCGGCCGCTCGGCGTCGGCTGGGCCCTGCTGTCGGCCGCCGGGTACGCCGGCATGACCCTGCGGGCCCGCTGGCTCGGGCGGCGCGGTGCGGGCGGGGACCCGCTGGTCACCACCGCCTGGTCGGTGGCGGTGGGCACGGTGTGCCTGCTGCCGCTCGCCGCGGCGGAGGGGCTGGTGCCGCACACCGCCGAGCTCGGGCGGGTGCTGTGGCTGCTGGTGTACGTGGCCACGGTGCCGACGGCGCTGGCGTACGCGCTGTACTTCACCGGGGCCGCCGCGGTGCGGGCCGCGACCGTGTCCGTGATCATGCTGATCGAGCCGGTCAGCGCGGCCGTGATCGCCGTGCTGGTGCTCGGGGAGCGGCTGACGGGCGCCGTGGTGCTGGGCACCGTACTGCTGCTGACGGCGGTGGGTGCGCTGATCGCGGCGGAGGCGGGCAGGCCCGCGGACGGTCCCGCGGGCGGGCCGGAGGTCCGGCCCGCCCGTGTGCCTCGTGGGCTGCGTGAGCCGAGTGGGCTGGGTGAGTCGCGTGAACCGCGTGAGCCGGGTGAGCCCTGCGGGGCTCAGAGCGCGGCGAGGTAGTCCGGGGTGGCGATACCGGGGGCCAGGTCGTCGGCCGGGATCGGGGTGCCGTGCACCGGGGCGACCGGGACCACGCCCGACCAGTAGGGCAGGCCCATGTCCTCGGGCTCGTCGTTGGGGCCGCCGGTACGGATCTTCGCCGAGACCTCGCCCAGGTCCAGGCGGATCACCGCGGTGGCGGCGAGCTCCTTGGCGTTGGCGGGCCGGGAGTCGGCCGAGCGGCCGGGAACCACGTGGTCGACGAGGGCGTCGAGGGCCATCCGGCGCTCGGCCTCGTCGGTCACCTGGTGGGCGGTGCCGTGCACGATCACCGAGCGGTAGTTGATCGAGTGGTGGAAGGCGGACCGCGCCAGCACCAGGCCGTCCACGTGCGTCACGGTCAGGCAGACGGGCAGGCCCGGGTCGGACTGGCCGGCGGCGAGCAGCGGGCGCGAGCCCGTCGAACCGTGCACGTAGAGGGTCTCGCCGACCCGGCCGTACAGGGTCGGCAGGACCACCGGGGCGCCGTCGCGGATGAAGCCGAGGTGGCAGACGTAGGCCTGGTCGAGTATCGAGTGGACCGTCTCGCGGTCGTAGCGCGCCCGCTCGCGGGAGCGGCTCGGGACGGTGCGGTCGGTGGGCTCGTAGCCGCCGCCGGTCGCACCGGTCGCCTCGTTCGTCTCGGGCATCTCTTGCGTGTCGGTGGTGGCGGTCATGGTGCGCGCTCCGTTGTACTAGTGCATACTGGGCTTTGTGCTAGGAGAGTATCGGATCACAGGGCGCCGCGCATCGGATATCGCGGCGAGTGTCGAGGCGGGCGTCGGATCGGGCGCGCTGGCGCCCGGAGCGCTGCTGCCTGCGATGCGGGAGCTCGCGGGTGTGCTCGGGGTGAACCCGAACACCGTGGCCGCCGCCTACCGCACGCTGCGCGAGCGCGGGGTCATCGAGACCGACGGGCGGCGCGGCAGCCGGGTCAGGGGCCGGCCGGCGAGCGCGCCGCGCGACGAGCTGCGGGTGGCGGTGCCGCCCGGGGCACGGGACGTCGCGTCCGGGAATCCGGACGTACGGCTGCTGCCCTCGCTGGACGACGCCCTGGCCGGGGCCGCGCGGCGGTACGCGCAGGCGCCGACGCTGTACGGGGACGACCCGGTGGTGCCCGAGCTGGAGCGGCTGGCCCGGGCCGACTTCGACGCCGACGGCGTTCCCGCCGGGCCGGTGGGGGTGACCTCGGGCGCGCTGGACGGGATCGAACGGGTGCTGGCCGCGCATCTGCGGCCGGGGGACGCGGTGGCGATCGAGGACCCGGGCTGGGGGAGCGTGCTGGACCTGGCGGCGGCGCTGGGCCTGCGGGTGGTCCCGGTGGCGGTGGACGACGACGGGCCGGTCGTCTCCGCGGTCGAGCGGGTGCTCGCGGAGGGCGCGCGGGCGCTGCTGGTGACGGCGCGGGCGCAGAACCCGACCGGGGCGGCCGTCAGCGCCGAGCGGGCGGCGGAGCTGCGCGGTGTGCTGGCCCGGTATCCGGAGGTGCTGGTGGTCGACGACGACCACGGGCACGCCATCGTGGACCTGCCGCTGCATTCGCTCGGCGCCGTGACCCGGCACTGGGCGCTGGTCCGGTCCACGGCGAAGGCGTACGGGCCGGACCTGCGGCTGGCGGTGCTGACCGGCGACGCCGTGACCCTGGACCGGGTACGGGGTCGGCAGCGGCTGGGCCCGGGGTGGGTGAGCCGGCTGCTCCAGTACGCGGTGGTCGAGCTGTGGACCTCGGACGCGGTGGACCGGGCGGCGGTCGCGCGCTCCTACGCGGAGCGGCGGGACGCGCTGGTCGCGGCGCTGCGGGAGCGGGGCGTGGAGGCGCACGGGCGCAGCGGGATGAACGTGTGGGTGCCGGTCGCCGACGAGACCGGGGCGGTGACGCGGCTGCTGGCGGCGGGCTGGGCGGTGGCCCCGGGCAGCCGGTTCCGGGTGGAGTCGGGGCCGGGCGTACGGATCACGGTGTCGTCCGTGCAGCCGGGTGAGGTACCGGGGCTGGCGGCGGCGGTGGCCGCGTCGGTCCGCCGCACGACGGGCGGCCGCCTCGACTGACGCCCCCGGCCGCCACACTCTCCCACCCCAGACCCGAAGACTCGCCGTGTTGCTGACGAAAACGTACGTATGGGCGAAGTTAGGCTGTTCGGGAACAACTCCGGGGGGACTGCGTGGACATAGACATCAAGACGTACTACGTGCGGCAAAGCGCGGGTGGTGCCGACTCGGCTGCCGAGAAGGCGCTGGAGAACCTCCGCAAGTCCCTCGATTCGAGCGACACCGCAGCCGATGGGCACCCCGGCTGGGCCTGCGCGGCGGCGTTGAAGCGGTGCGCGACCGCGTGGGAGGACCACATGGTCGACCTGGGCAAGCAGATGAACACCATGGCCGACAACCTCCACACCACGGCCAACGCCTACGACACCACCGACGCCCAGGCGGAGGACGCGTTCGGCAGGCTCCGGCACGGCCTCGCGGACTTCGGGAGGAACTGACCCGTGGTCGCCTATCACGACCTGTACGACTGCCGCGTGGACCAGTGGCAGAAGGCCGCGGACGACTGGGTCGACCTTGCCCGGCGTTCTTCCTCCGCCTGCGAGGACATCCGTGCGCAGGGCAAGAAGCCACTGGATGACCACTGGGCGGACGTCACCGGCCAGCAGGCCGGCAAGCGTCTGGAGGATCTCGCCGACCGTCTGGAGTCCGGCGGCGACATCATGAAGGGTGTCGCCATGGTCCTCGACGCGCTGGCTCATTCCATGGGCTTCGCCCAACGCACGCTCTTCCACGCGGCCGAGCTGGCGGGTGAGTACGGGCTGAGCATCCAGGACGGTCGCGCGGTGGGCGCGTACACGGGCGCCGCACCGGTCGGCCCGAACGTGCCGCAGAACGTGCGCGACGCCTACACCAAGGAACTGGGGCACATATCCACGGTCAACGGGCTGATAGACGAAGCCCTGCGCGAGGCCGCCCAGGCTGATGCGAAGGCCTCTGCGGAGCTGGACAAGCTGGCGAAGACCATCAACGTCGCCGACACCTCGCAGGCGCACAACGAGATCCTGGTCGAGGCGTCCCACGTCGAATTCGAGATGCTCCGGGCGGACATCCCGGTCGGGAAGGACCCACACCTCCAGCGCGCCTGGTGGGACGGCCTGACCCCGCAGCAGCAGAAGGACCTCATGCGGGCCGATCCCGTCACGCTCGCCGACCTCAAGGGCCTGCCGCCCGAGGTCGGACGCGAGCTCCGCGGGCCCGACGGCAAGATCGACCGGGTCGAGATGGTGCGGTACGCGCTGGACCACTGGGACAAGAAGGACGACCTCGATTTCAAGAACAACTGTGCCAATTTCACATCGTCGGCCCTGGAGGCCGGCGGGATGCAGAAGAAGTTCGACTTCTGGCTTGGGCCCGGCGGGGACAACACCTGGGGGCGGGAGAGCGGTGTGGGGGTGGACAGGATCGACCGCCGGGTCTACCACTCCCGCTCGTGGGGCCTGGCCAAAGACCTGCACGGCTTTCTCCTGCACAACGGCGGTGAGGAGGTCACGCGATCGGAAGCACGTCCCGGCGACGTGATCTTCTACGAGCAGATCGCCCCCGACCCGGACGAACCCCCGGGGGAGATCTACCACGCTGCCGTGGTGACCTCGGTGACCCCTGACGGCGACGTCAAGTTGAGCCAGCACACCAGCTCGTTCCAGAACGTGAGTCTGGACAGCCGCGAGCACGTTGCCACCCGGAACCATGGCGAGCAGCGCATCCACATCGTCCGACCGCACCCGAATTGGTACTGATGGACACTTCTTCCACCGCCGCCTCGCCCGCAGTCTCGCGAGGCCGCCCGGTCACGCTCGGTATGGCGATCACGGCATTGCTCGTGCCGGTCATCGCCGTGCTCGGCGTGCTCTCCTCATTGCACGTCGAGGACATCGACATGGCATGGGTGCACCGGCAGCAGGCGGCCTGTCGGCACATGCCCTTCCCGAAGGTGGAGTACGTCTTCGCGTGGGCGGGTCCGGTCCTCGGTCTGTCGGCCATGGCCGTCTGCCTGCTGCTCGCCCGGTGGATCCGGCGGCGCTGCGGCGTCCGGATCTGGGACACCTGGCCGGGGCTCCTGGCCTTCGTCGTCGCCCTGCTCAACGTCGTGGCGATCCTGCTGGAGCTGTTCATGCTGTGGACCACCAACACGCCCGACGGCTCCGGGCCGATCCTCGGCGACTGCGGGTAGACGGCCCCGCCGCGCGGGCTAGCGGCGGCGGGTCTGGGTGAGGGCCGCACCCGCCAGGACGATCGCCGCGCCCACCGGGGTGTTCCAGTGGAGCTGTTCGCCGAGGAGCAGGACGCCCGCCGTGGTGGCGATGACCGGGATGAAGTACGTGACCATCTGGGCCGTGGTCGGGCCGACCTCCGTCACCAGCCCGTACTGCATCTGCAGCGCCATTCCGGTACCCAGGGCGCCCAGTGCGACCACCGACAGCGTCGGCCAGAGCGGGAACGAGGTGGGGGCCGAGGTGAACACGGCGCTGACCAACAGCAGTTGGGCCGTGGACAGCATCAGCTGCGCGCCGGTCAGCGCCACCGGCGAGCCCGGGACCGAGGCCAGGGTGCGCCGGACGTAGATCCAGCCGATCGGGTAGCAGAGCGAGGCGAGCAGGGCGAGCGCGGTGCCCTTGGCGTCGATGCCCGAGAAGCCCTGCCAGGCTCCGAGGACCGTCAGGACGCCGAGGAAGCCCAGGCCCAGGCCGGCGAAGCGGCGGCGCGTCGGACGGTCCTCGGAGAGGGCCACCAGCGACAGCGCCATGCCCCACAGCGGCGAGGTGGCGTT
Organism: Streptomyces sp. NRRL S-244; assembly: GCF_000717915.1. Lineage (GTDB taxonomy): Bacteria > Actinomycetota > Actinomycetes > Streptomycetales > Streptomycetaceae > Streptomyces. Next base: position 188,056 of record NZ_JOCX01000013.1, on the reverse strand, counting down.
GCAGATCCCGGCCAGGCTCGACGGGATGCTCAGCTCGGCGTACGAGAACAGCGAGAAGGGGGCGGTGTTGAGCAGGAGCGCCGCCACGAACAGATGGCCCCAGGTGCGGCGGCCCCGGGGGAGCGGCTCCCGGCGGACCAGGAGCACGGTCAGCAGCGCGAGCGCTCCGAAGAACACCCGGCCGAGGGCCACCTGGAAGGGGGCGTAGGCCTCCGTCCCCACCTTGATCAGCAGGAAGCTGAAGCCCCAGACCACCGAGAGGATCGCGAAGCGGATGCGCCAGTCCACCCGGCCGGTGCGGGCTGCGGGGGCGGTGGGGGAGACCGGCGGGGAAAGGGTGGGGCGAGGGGTGGCGGGTGCGCTCATGAGGAGAACTCTGCTCCGCTCAACTACGTAGGACAAGCGAGATTTCTTCGCAGTGACGGCGTAGCATTGCTTACATGTTGAACCTGGAGCGCCTGCGCACCCTCGATGCCCTCGCCCGCCACGGCTCGGTCAGCGGAGCGGCCGACGGGCTCCACGTCACCACCTCCGCCGTCTCCCAGCAGATGGCCAAGCTGGAGCGGGAGGTCGGCCAGCCGCTGCTGGCCAAGAACGGCCGCGGGGTCCGGCTCACGGACGCCGGGCGGCTGCTCGCCGATCACGCGGCCCGGATCATCTCCCAGGTCGAGCTCGCCCAGGCCGATGTGGAGGCCCAGCGGGGCTGCGCCGTCGGCGAGCTGCGGATCGGCGCCTTCCCGACCGCCATGCGCGGGCTGCTGCCCCAGGCGCTGACCGCCCTGCGCGCCGGACATCCCGAACTGCGGGCGCTCGTACGGGAGCAGGAGCCCGAGGACAGCATGGCTGCGGTCGTACGCGGGGACCTCGACCTGGCGCTGGCCATCGACTGGCACAACAAGCGGATGCCGGTCCCCGCCGAGCTCACGCGGGCACACCTGCTCGACGACTCCTGCGACATCGCCGTGCCGGCCGGCCACCGGCTGGCCGACCGCGACCGGATCTCGCTGGCCGAGTTCGCCGACGACGACTGGATCTCCTGGAACGAGGGGCAGTTCTGCCACGAGTGGCTCGTGTACACGCTGCGCGGAACCGGCATCGAGCCGCGCATCGCGCACATCGCCGAGGAGCACCACACCCAGCTGGCCTTCGTGGAGGCGGGGCTCGGGGTGTGCGTGGCTCCCCGGCTCGGGCGCGGTCCGGTGCCGGCCGGGGTCCGGCTGCTGCCGGTGAGCGACGCCGTCCGGCGCCACGTGTACGTCGTGTGGCGGGCGGACGCGGACCGGCGGCCCTCGATCCGGGCCGCCGTGGAGGCGCTCGGGCAGGCCGCCGCCGCGGTGGAGTAGGGGGAGTAGGTGGAGTAGGTGGAGCAGTACGTCAGAGCTTGCGGAAGTCCCAGGAGACGATCGACTCCGGGGTGAGGCGGATCCAGGCGTGGCGGCCGTCGTGCGGCATCTCCTCGATGCCGAAATTCTTGGCCGGAAAGAGCCGTTCCGCCTCGGTCAGCTCCGGGCACGGCTCGCCCGTGCGCGGAGCCTCGCCCACGAAGACGGCGCTGCCGGAGAGTTCGACCCCGCGCAGTTCGTCGTACGCCTCGCCCGCGTCCACGACCACCGAGATCCGCGGGTCCTTGCGCAGGTCCGACCAGCGGCGGCTGCGCGTGATCGAGTACAGCCACAGCGAGCTGCCGTCCCAGGCGAACCACAGCGCGCCCACGTGCGGACGGCCGTCCGCGGAGACGGTCGCCACCCGGCAAGTGCGCTGCTCGCGCAGGAAGGCGTCCACTTCCGCGTCGGTCATCATGATGCGGCGGCCCCGCCGCTGTGATCCGTCCATCCGTCGTGCACCCCTTCACATCTGACTGAGTGTCAGGAATCATGCGGGATCGATCGCCGTCACGCCAGGGGGAGCCATGCCGGAACTCGATCCCGCCACCACCGCGCTGCTCACCGTCGAGTGCCAGAGCGGCGTCGTCGGCGAGGAGAGCGCCCTGCCCGAACTCGCCAAGGAGGCCCGGGACTCGGGGATGCTGGGGCGGGTGGCCGCGCTGGTCGACGCCGCGCACGCGGCCGGCGTACAGGTGCTGCACGCGATCGCCGAGCGGCGGCCGGACGGGCTGGCGGCCAACGACAACGCGCGGCTGTTCCGGGCCGCCGGGAAGCTGCCCGTGCGGCAGTTGTCCGGGAGCCGGGCGGTGGAGGTGGCCGCCCCCATCGAGGTGGCCGAAAACGACCTGGTGGTCCGCCGGCTGCACGGCCTCTCGCCGATCGCCGGCACCGACGTGGACGCCCTGCTGCGCAATCTCGGCATCCGTACACTCGTCGTCGCCGGGGTCTCCTCGAACATCGCGATCCCGAACACCGTCTTCGACGCCGTGAACCTCGGCTACCGGGTCGTGGTGCCCTCCGACGCCATCGCGGGGGTGCCCGCCGCGTACACGGCCGAGGTGATCCGCAACTGTCTGGCGCTCGTCGCGACGATCACCACCGCCGACGCCCTGCTGGAGCAGTGGGCCCCCGCCTAGGCAGTCCGCAAAGCCGGTGGGCTCCCGCGTGCCGGCCCCCGTAACCTGGGCGGATGCTGTCCGAAGTGATCGCGACCCGTTACGTCACGCCCTTGCGTGAGGGCGGCTCGCTCCCGGGGATCGTCGAGGCCGACGACCTCGGGACCTACGTCATGAAATTCACCGGAGCCGGCCAGGGGCGCAAGACCCTGGTCGCCGAAGTCGTCTGCGGGCGCCTGGCCCAGCGCCTGGGCCTGCGGGTCCCGCGGCTGGTGCAGATGCAGCTCGACCCCGTGATCGGGCTCGGCGAGCCCGACCAGGAGGTCCAGGAGCTGCTGAAGGCCAGCGGCGGACTCAACCTCGGGATGGACTACCTGCCCGGGTCGATCGGCTTCGACCCGCTCGCGTACCAGGTGGACCCGGCCGAGGCGGGGCGCGTGGTCTGGTTCGACGCGCTGATCAACAACGTCGACCGCTCCTGGCGCAACCCGAACATGCTGGTCTGGCACGGGGACCTGTGGCTCATCGACCACGGAGCCACCATGATCTGGCACCACAACTGGCCGACCGCCGAGAGCGCCGCGGCCAAGCCGTACAACGCCTCCGACCACGTCCTGGCCCCCTCCGGCCCGGACATCGCGGCCGCCGCGGCCGCGCTCGCGCCCCTGGTGACGCGGGAACTGCTCGAAGAGGTCGTCGCCGACGTGCCCGGCGAGTGGCTGGTCGACGAGCCCGGCTTCGACTCCACCGACGCGCTGCGCCGCGCCTACGTGGACGTGCTGCTGCCGCGCGCGGCCACGATCCACGAGAGGATCTCGATGGAGGCCGAGGTGAAGCCCCGGTCGGGTCCCCCCGGCTGGCTCGCCGACCGCCTCGACCCCCGCCCCCGGAAGAACAAGAGCGACAACGAGTGACCAAGCGGGACGTCTTCGAGTACGCGCTGGTGCGCGTGGTGCCCCGGATGGAGCGCGGCGAGTGCTTCAACGCCGGCGTGATCGTCTACTGCCGGGCCCGCTCGTACGTGGCCGCGCGCACCCACCTGGACGAGGCCAAGCTCCTCGCCCTGGACCCGAAGGCCGACGTGGCGGGCGTACGGGCGGCCCTGCGTGCCGTGGAGGGCGTGTGCAGCGGCGGTGAGCGGGCCGGCCAGGCGGCGGGCGACGACGCGGGCCGCCGGTTCCGCTGGCTGATCGCCCCGCGCAGCACGGTGGTGCAGCCCGGGCCGGTGCACACCGGCCTGACGGCCGACCCGGAGGCCGAGGTGGAGCGGCTGCTCGACCTGCTGGTCCGCTGATCGTACGGCCATCCGCGGGGTGATCCGCACGGCGGCCGCCACGACCCGGGGAGCCCTGGCGGCGGCGGCCGTTGACACCGGGTGCCAGGGCTCCTAGCGTCTCCTCAGCTGAAGCTACTAAGCGGTTGCTCACCAATGGGGAGCCGCTGATGAGGATTCCGAGGGCGAGGAGATCCACCATGTCCACCACCGAGCAGCGCGTCGCGATCGTGACCGGGGCGGCCCGGGGCATCGGCGCGGCCACCGCCGTGCGCCTGGCCGCCGAGGGCCGGGCCGTCGCCGTACTCGATCTCGACGAGGCGGCCTGCAAGGACACCGTCGAGGCGATCACGGCGGCCGGCGGGAAGGCCCTGGCGGTCGGCTGTGACGTCAGCGACGCGGCGCAGGTGGAGGCGGCCGTCGAGCGCGTCGCGAGCGTCCTGGGCGCGCCGACCATCCTGGTCAACAACGCGGGAGTGCTGCGCGACAACCTGCTCTTCAAGATGAGCGAGAACGACTGGGACACCGTCATGAACGTCCACCTGCGCGGTGCGTTCCTGATGTCGAAGGCCTGTCAGAAGTACATGGTGGAGGCCAAGTTCGGCCGCATCGTCAACCTCTCCAGCAGCTCGGCGCTGGGCAACCGCGGCCAGGTCAACTACTCCGCGGCCAAGGCCGGTCTGCAGGGCTTCACCAAGACCCTGGCCATCGAGCTCGGCAAGTTCGGCGTCACCGCCAACGCCGTCGCGCCCGGCTTCATCGTCACGGAGATGACCGCCCAGACGGCCGCGCGCGTGGGCATGGGCTTCGAGGAGTTCCAGGCCGCCGCGGCCACCCAGATCCCCGTCCAGCGCGTCGGCCGCCCGGACGACATCGCGAACGCGATCGCGTTCTTCACGGGCGAGGCCGCCGGCTTCGTCTCCGGCCAGGTCATGTACGTGGCCGGCGGCCCGCTCAACTGACGAGAGGCAGGCGCAGGTCATGGCGGAGAACAGCACGGAGCGGGCAGCGGACAGCGGCAAGGTCGCGCTGATCACCGGAGGCAGCCGGGGCATCGGCTACGGCATCGCCGAGGCGCTCGTCGCGCGCGGCGACCGGGTGTGCATCACCGGGCGCAACGAGGACGCCCTCAAGGAGGCCGTCGAGGCGCTCGGCGCGGACCGGGTGATGGGGGTGGCCGGCAAGGCGCACGACGAGGCCCACCAGGCCGTCGCGGTCGAGCGGACGATGGAGGCCTTCGGGCGCGTCGACTTCCTGATCAACAACGCGGGCACCAACCCGGTCTTCGGTCCGATGGCGGACCTGGACCTCGGCGTCGCGCGCAAGGTCTTCGAGACCAACGTGATCTCGGCGCTCGGGTTCGCCCAGCGGACCTGGCACGCCTGGCAGAAGGACAACGGCGGCGCGATCGTGAACATCGCGTCCATCGCCGGGCTCTCCCCCTCGCCCTTCATCGGCGCGTACGGGATGAGCAAGGCCGCCATGATCAACCTCACCCTCCAGCTCGCCCACGAGATGGCGCCGGGGGTCCGGGTTAACGCGATCGCCCCCGCGGTGGTCAAGACGAAGTTCGCCCAGGCGCTCTACGAGGGCCGGGAGCAGGAGGCCGCGGCGGCCTATCCGCTCGGCCGGCTGGGACTGCCGCAGGACATCGGCGGGGCGGCGGCTTTTCTTACATCTGCACAAGCGGAATGGATCACTGGCCAAACTCTGGTCGTTGACGGAGGAATGTTCCTCAATGCCGGAGTGCACTGATCGATAATCGGACGCATTTGCCTCCCGAGGGGAGGCAAATGCGTACCTAACGTGCACGAAATCGGTCAAGTGTCACATGAAACCTACCCATTGGATTTGTGAGGCACTGCGGTAGGGTCTGCCGCACCCCTGGCTGATCGAGGAGCGTGCACGTGTTCATCCGGACCAGATGCCTGCAGATCACTGCAGCCCTTGCGTCCATATCCCTGCTCGCCGGATGCGGTCTGCTTTCGGACGACAGCAGTGACACCGCGAAGAGAATCGTCGTCGGCACGACGAGCGCCCCGAGCACCCTCGATCCCGCTGCGGCCTGGGACGGCTCCTGGGAGCTGTACCGGAACGTCTACCAGACCCTGCTGGCATTCCCGACGGGCTCCACCAAGCCCCAGCCCGACGCCGCCCAGACCTGCGAGTTCACGGACTCCGGGAACGAGTCGTACCGCTGCACCCTGAAGAAGGGCCTGAAGTTCTCCGACGGGGAGCCGCTCGACGCCAAGGCGGTCAAGCACTCGCTCGACCGGATCCGGACGATCAACTCCCAGACCGGTCCGAAGGACCTCTTCGGCAGCCTGGACAAGATCGAGACCCCGGACGCGCTGACGGTCGTCTTCCACCTGAAGACGCCGGACGCCACCTTCCCCTTCGTCCTCGGCTCGCCGGCCGCCTCGCTGGTCGCGCCCAAGGACTACCCGGCCGACAAGGTGCGCGAGGACGGCAAGATCACCGGCTCCGGCCCGTTCGTGCTCGACTCGTACAAGGAGGGCAGCGAGGCCGTCCTCGGCAAGAACGCGTCCTACGCCGGCTTCGCGAACCGGCGCAACGACGGCGTGACGATCCGCTACTTCGCGGACTCCACCAAGATGGTCGCCGCGCTCAAGGCCAAGGAGATCGACGCCACCTACCGTGGTCTGTCGGCCCCCGAGATCAAGGACCTGCAGACCCCCGCCTCGCACGCGCAGGGCGTCCAGGTCGTCGAGAACGTCGGCGCCGAGATCCGCTACCTGGTCTTCAACCCCAAGGACCCGCAGGTCGCCAAGTTGCCGGTGCGCCAGGCCATCGCCCAGATCGTCGACCGCGGCGCGATCGTCTCCAAGGTCTACCAGGGCACCGCCGAACCGCTGTACTCGATGGTCCCCAAGGGGGTCGTGGGCCACAAGACGCCCTTCTACGACAAGTACGGCCAGGCGGACGTCAAGAAGGCCCAGAAGATCCTCAAGGACGCCGGGGTCCCCACGCCCGTGGACCTGACCTTCTGGTACACCACCGACCGCTACGGCGCCTCCACGGCCGACGAGTTCACCGAGCTCAAGCGCCAGCTGGACGAGAGCGGCCTCTTCCGGGTCACGCTGCGCGGCCAGCCCTGGAAGGTGTTCCAGGTCGGCTACAAGAACGGCGAGTACCCGGTCTTCGGCCGCGGCTGGTTCCCCGACTTCCCGGACCCGGACAACTTCATCGCGCCGTTCGTCGGCAAGGAGAACGCGGTCGGCACCCCGTACGAGCCCAACGAGATCCTCACCGACCTGCTGCCCAAGTCCCGCCGCGAGAGCGACCGCTCGGCCGGCGTCCGCGAGTTCGAGCAGGCCCAGCAGATCTTCGCCGAGGACGTCCGGCTGCTGCCGCTGTGGCAGGGCAAGCTGTACGTCGCCGCCCGCGAGGACATCGCCGGCGCCGAGCGGGCGCTCGACCCGCAGACCGCCATGCAGATGTGGGAGCTGTACCGCAAGACCAGCTGGTAGCCGTAGGGCCGGCCGCAGTCCACACCGCATCCGCGGGTGCCTCCGGGCGCCCGCGGATGCGGCGTTGTCAGTGGCCCCCGGTAGGTTCTGGAGCTGTTGCACCACGCAGTTGCACGAACTTGTACCGGAGGTTGTAGACGTGACCCAGATGCTGCCCGAGTCCTGGCTCCCCGTCCTCGGCGACGAGCTGGAGAAGCCCTACTTCAACGAGCTCACCGAGTTCGTCGAGAAGGAGCGGGCGAACGGGCCGGTCTACCCGCCCCACGAGCAGGTCTTCGCCGCCCTGGAAGCCACTCCCTTCGACCGGGTGAAGGTCCTGGTCCTCGGCCAGGACCCGTACCACGGGGCCGGCCAGGGCCACGGCCTGTGCTTCTCCGTACGGCCCGGGGTCAAGACCCCGCCCTCCCTGCGCAACATCTACAAGGAGATGCACGCCGAGCTGGGCACCCCCATCCCGGACAACGGGTACCTGATGCCCTGGGCCGAGCAGGGCGTCCTGCTGCTCAACGCGGTCCTCACCGTCCGCGAGGCCGAGCCCAACTCGCACAAGGGCAAGGGCTGGGAGAAGTTCACGGACGCGGTGATCCGGGCCGTCGCCGACCGCCCCGACCCGGCCGTCTTCGTCCTGTGGGGCGCCTACGCGCAGAAGAAGCTCCCGCTCATCGACGAGGAGCGGCACGCGGTCGTCAAGGGGGCCCACCCCTCCCCGCTGTCGGCCAAGAAGTTCTTCGGCTCCCGGCCCTTCACGCAGATCAACGAGGCCGTCGCGGCCCAGGGCCATGAGCCGATCGACTGGACGATCCCGGACCTGGGCTGACGCCCCACCGCGCCTCGGTGTCATAACCGGTGCCTCCGGTTAGCGTCGTGACGACCGGACCGGAGCAGGTCTGGCAGAGCGAGCCGGAGGCCGCCGTGACGGAGCAGCAGGAGGCGTCGGAGGACGCCGTCATGACCAGGATCGGCCAGGCCGTCATCCTGCTGCACGCCGGCGACCGCGAGGAGGCCCGCAACCGCCTCGGCGAGATCTGGACCGAGATCGGCGAGGACGGCGACTCCCTCCACCGCTGCACGCTCGCGCACTACATGGCCGACGCCCAGGACGATCCCGCCGACGAACTGGCCTGGGACCTGCGGGCCCTGACCGCCGCCGACGGGCTGGGGCCGGGGCTGCGCGACGGGCTGCCCGCGCAGCACGAGTCCCATCCGGCCGTGCGCGTGTTCTACCCGTCGCTGCACCTCAACCTGGCCGCCGACTACGTGAAGCTCCAGCGGCCCGAGGCGGCGCGGCTGCACCTGGCCCGGGCCCGGGCCGCCACCGGGGTCCTGTCCGACGACGGGTACGGGAACGGCGTACGGGCGGCCATCGCCCGGCTGGAGCGGCGCCTGGCCGCGGAACCGGGCGGGGGGCCCCGGCCGTTCCCGGAGCAGCACCCGTAGCGGCTCGGAGGCCCGCCCGCGCAGTGGATCGGCGGCTCAGCCCTCGTGGACGCCCGCGCAGATACGGGCCTCCGGGCTGTCCGGGTGCCAGCGCCCGTGCCGGCGGCCCAGCGCGCACACGTCCGATGGCCGGACCGGCAGCTCCTTGACCACCTCGCGCGGAACCTCCGCGTCCGGCCCCGGCCGCTCCGGACGGCCGCCCGTGCCCCCTGAGCCGCGCCGGGCGCCCCGGCGCGGCTCAGGGATGTCCGGCACCGGCGGGACGGCCCGTGAGGCCTCCTGGGCGGCCGCGGCCGCGGCCGCGGCCGGCACCCCCGCCGCGCCGGTCGGAGCCGCTGCCCCGCGCGGCGCGGACGCCCCGCCTCCACGGGGGGCCGCCGGCTGCGCGGACTGCCCGGGCACCGCTTTCAGGGCCTCCAGGGCGGGCGCCTGAACCTCCACCGGCACGGCACCCGGTCGGCCGCGCGGATCGTGCCGGGGCGGTGGAGCGGCCGTACCGGGGGCGGCCGCCGGCTGCATCGGGGCGGGTGTCACATTCACGCAGCCGGAGACGGCCGAGACGGCACAGGCGACTCCGAGCAGCAGCTTTGTCGTGGTTCGCGTTGGATGCACTCGCGCAACTCTGCTGTGCGAGGACCCCGTTGCGAAAACCCGGAGCCGAAAATGACCCCGCACGGGTGACGGGCATCCGCCGGACACCCGGCCGTCACCTGCGCGCGGCGGCCGCCGTGCGACCGGTGTGCGGCTCGTGCGCGGCCCGCGTCAGTCGCCCGTGGCGCCGTCGATCTGCTCGCGCAGCAGGTCCGCGTGCCCGTTGTGGCGCGCGTACTCCTCGATCATGTGCGTGTAGACCCAGCGCAGGCTGAACGTCTCGCCGCGGTGGTGGCTCTCGGGATCCGACACCAGGTCCAGCGAACGGCCCGTCGCGGCCTGCCGCGCCAGCTCGATCTCGGTCTGCCAGGTCTGCTCGGCCTCGGCCCAGGTGTCCCCGGGGCCGAAGTGGAAGTCCCCGTCCGGGTCCTCCTGCGTGCAGTACAGCTCGGGGAGGTCCTCGCCCAGCATGATCTCCCGGAACCAGTACCGCTCCACTTCCGCCATGTGCCGTACGAGGCCCAGCAGGCTCAGCTCGGACGGGGCGAGCGGGGCGCGGCCCAGCTGCTCGGCCCCGAGGCCCTCGCACTTCCAGGCGAGGGTGGCGCGGTGGTAATCGAGCCAGCCGTCCAGCATCTCCCGCTCGTTCGCGGTGGTGGAGGGCTCGGTGCGGTGGGATCCGGTGGTCGTGGTCATGGCGCCATCCTCGGCGAACGCGGGCCCCGCCACCAGGGATTAAGCTGCGGAAGTCCCAGAAGGATCTACCTGGAGGTTCCCGGTGAAGGTCGGCGTCATCGGACTCGGCGACATCGCCCAGAAGGCGTACCTGCCCGTCCTCACCGCCCGCCCGGGCGTGGAACTGCACCTGCAGACCCGAACCCCGGCCACGCTGGAGCGGATCGGGGAGATCCACCACGTCCCGGCCGGCCGCCGCCACACGGCCCTCGACGGACTGCTGGCCGAGGGACTCGACGCGGCGTTCGTGCACGCCCCGACGGCCGTTCACCCCGAGATCGTGGCGCGGCTGCTCGAAGCGGGCGTGCCGACGTACGTGGACAAGCCGCTCGCCTACGAGCTCGACGACTCGCGGCGGCTCGTGGAACTCGCCGAGGAGCGCGGGGTCTCGCTCGCCGTCGGCTTCAACCGCCGCCACGCGCCCGGCTACGCGCAGTGCGCCGAACACCCGCGGGACCTGATCGTCATGCAGAAGAACAGGGTCGGGCTGCCCGAGGACCCGCGGACCTTCGTCCTCGACGACTTCATCCACGTCGTCGACACCCTGCGCTTCCTGCTCCCCGGCGAGGCCGACCACATCGACGTCCGGGCCCAGGTCCAGGGCGGGCTGATGCACCAGGTCGTCCTCCAGATGTCGGGCCCCGGCTTCACCGCGCTCGGGATCATGAACCGGCTGTCCGGTTCCACCGAGGAGGTCCTCGAAGTGTCGGGGCAGGACACCAAGCGTCAGGTCGTCAACCTCGCCGAGATCATCGACCACCGCGGCCAGCCGACCGTGCGGCGCCGCGGGGACTGGGTTCCGGTCGCCCGCCAGCGCGGCATCGAGCAGGTCGTGGACGCCTTCCTGGAGTCCGTCGCGGCGGGCAAGACGCTCAGCGCCCGCGACGCGCTGCTCACCCACGAGCTGTGCGAGCGGGTGGTGTCGTCGGCTCTGGAGCAGGCTTCCTGAGCCCGAGCGACCTGACCCCCTCGACCGCGCAATACGCCGCCAGCAGCGCGAGGCAGGCGCCCACGGGCCAGTCCCCGAAGCGGACGTAGAACGTCGAGCCGCGGGAGAGCGGGACCTCGTACACCTGCGCGGCGCGCGCGGAGGTGGGCAGCGCCGGGCCGATCCGCTCGCCGGACGGGCCGTGCACCGCGCTGATCCCGGTGAGGGTGGCGTGCACCATCGGGCGGCCGTCCTCGGCGGCGCGCAGGGCGGCGAGCGAGGCGTGCTGCGCCGGGGCCCAGGTGTGCTGGAAGCTGGACGTGGCCGACTGGGCGACCAGCAGGGCGGCCCCGTCGCGGGTGAGGCGGCGGCTCATGTCGGGGAAGGCCGACTCGAAGCAGACCAGCGGGCCGATCCGGACACCGGGCCGCCCCGGCAGGTTCATCAGGACCGGCTCCGCGCCGCGCCGGCGGTCCTCGCCGGCGGCCTTGCCGACCGAGGTGGCCCAGCCGAGCAGCGACCGGGCCGGTACGTACTCGCCGAAGGGGACCAGGCGCATCTTGTCGTACCGGTCCCCGGTCGGCCCGCCCGGGCCGACGAGGACGGAGCTCTTGTAGATGCCGCCCGCGGACGTCGTGGCGGCCGAGGCGACCGGTCCCGGGACCGGTCCCGCGACCGGGCCCGCCGGCCGCCGGGCGTCGACGTTGACCAGCAGGGGAGCCCCGACCTCGGAGGACAGCACGGCCAGCCGCCGGGCCAGGTCCGGGCGCGCGGCCAGGTCGGCCCCGACACTGCTCTCGCCCCACACCACCAGGTCCACCCGCTGCCCGGCCAGCGTCCGCGTCAGCCGCTCCCCGGCGGAGAACCGCTGCTCCGCGCTGTTCGGGCCGTCCGCCACCAGGCCCGGCTGTACGACGGCCACGCGGAGCGCGCCCGACACCTCGGGCCGCGGCACCCACAGCCACACCGCCCCCGTCAGCACCACGCACCCCGTCACCCCGGCCACCGCCGGAACCCGTGCCCCCGGTACGGATATCAGCAGCACCAGCGCGCAGTTCACCGCCACCACCAGCAGGCTCACCAGCCACACCCCGCCCACCGACGCGAGCCGCAGCGCGGGCGGCACCTGCCACTGGCTGGCCCCCAGCAGCCCCCACGGCCCGCCCAGCCCCTGCCAGGACCGGGCCAGCTCGGACAGCAGCCAGCCCGCCGGTACGAGGAGCAGCGCGGCCGCCGCCCGGCCCGGATCCGGGGTCCCGCCGAGGAACTCCCGCACCAGCAGGGCCCAGGGGATCCAGAGCAGCCCCACCAGGGCCGCCACCGGCAGCAGGAACACGTGCAGGCTGGGCAGCAGCCAGTGGTGGACGGCGACGATGAAGGCGGCGCCGCCGAGCCACCCCTCCAGGGCCGCGCGCCGCCCGGTCGGCGCCGACCTCAGCAGCAGCATCCAGGGCACGAGGGCGACGTACGCGAACCACCAGAGCGCGGGGGCGGGGAAGGCGAGGCACGGCAGCGCTCCGGCGGCGACCGCGGCCGCCGCACGCCGCTGGTACGGGATCCGCTTCGCGACCATGGCGTGCCTCCGCTTCCAGTGTGGAACAGGGCCGTCCGGACGGCCGCCCGAGCAGGGTCAACGGCTACGCGGTCATGTGCCGCCATTTTTCGTGGACGGTGACGCGGGTGAGCAGCCAGCCGCCGTCGGACGTGCGGGCGAGGGCGAAGGTGTAGCGCCCGGCGGCCACGAAGTTCGGCGCGGTCACCGAACCGTCGAACTCCGGCCCGGCGAGCCGCATCGGATTGAGGAAGTCCGCCCGTACCTCGGCCCGGTCGCCTGGCCAGCCGCCCCGGTCCTCCAGCCGGATCAGCCGGTTGACGATGAGGTGCTGGCGCACCGGGAAGAGCTTCATCGTCTCCGCGAGCCAGTCCGCGACTTCGGCGGCCGGGCCCTCGATACCGCCCGCCGAGCCGTAGTCGGCCCGCCCGGCGGGGGTGAACAGCGCGCGGTACGCCGCCCAGTCGCCGTCGTCCACGGCCACCGCGTACCCCGTGACCACCTCGTCGATCGCCATCCGGTCCATGACCGTGGCGAGGTCCACACGCTGCGTCATCGGGTCAGTGTGGGGGCGCGGGGCGGCGACGCCAAGGGGCGTGCGCGGTCCGGACCGGCGCGCGGTGGATCAGTGACCGGAATGCGCCTCCCGCTGCCGGACCACGACGAGGAACGCGTCGGTGGCCAGGTCCATCACCACCTCGGCGGGCACGCCCTCGCGCATCCGCTCCGCCGCGTACTCCTCGGCGGGCCAGCTTCCCCTCGGACTTCCGGCCGGAAACCGCTCCAGCACCACTCGACCCACGGGACACCCCCTGCTGTTTGCCTTCCGGTCTGTTCAGGTCTCTTCAGGCACAACGACGCGGAGGCCGCCCGGGAACGTTCCCGAACGGCCTCCGGTTCACGCGAAGCGGTGAGCGGCGGCGGTGTCAGCCGGCCGACTCGGCGGCGAACGGGCTGAGCACGCCCATGCCGATCAGTACGAACAGCGCGACGCCCAGGGCGATCCGGTAGATCACGAAGGGCATGAAGCTCTTGCTGGAGATGAACTTCATGAACCACGCGATGACGACGTAGCCCACGAAGAACGCGATGACCGTCGCGAAGATCGTCGGCCCCCAGGTGATGTGACCCGGGCTCTCGACCACGTCCTTGATCTCGAACGCACCCGAGGCCAGTACGGCCGGAATGGCGAGCAGGAACGAGTAGCGGGCGGCCGCCTCACGCGTGAAGCCCAGCAGCAGACCGCCGGAGATCGTCGCACCGGAGCGGGAGACGCCCGGGATCAGGGCCATCGCCTGGCAGAGACCGAAGATCAGGCCGTCCTTGACGCCCAGTTCCTTGAGCGTCTTGCGCTCGCGGATGGCGCGGTGCCGGCCCCCCTCCTCGTCGCGGGCGGCCAGCCGGTCCGCGATGCCGAGTACGACGCCCATCACGATCAGGGTGGTGGCGGTCAGCCGCAGATCACGGGCCGGGCCCGTGATCTGGTCCTTGAACGCGACGCCGAGGACACCGATCGGGATCGATCCGACGATCACCAGCCAGCCCATCTTGGCGTCCTGCTCGGAGCGCAGCGACGCGTTGAACAGCGAGCGGAACCAGGTGGAGATGATCCGCGCGATGTCCTTGCGGAAGTAGATCAGCACGGCAGCCTCGGTGCCGATCTGCGTGATCGCGGTGAAGGCCGCGCCCGGGTCCTGCCAGCCGGCGAATGCCGCGGTCAGCCGGAGATGGGCGCTGGAGGAGATCGGGAGGAACTCCGTAAGCCCCTGGACGAGACCGAGGATTAGGGATTCGAACCAGCTCATGTCGGGGTGTGCTCGTCCTTGTGATCGTCGGACAGTTCGGGTCCGATGCTAGGGCCCGTGGGGAGCGGCGCTGACCACAGGGGGGTACACGGGCACCGGATCGTGCGTTTCGCACGCCGGTACGGGCGCCAGCCGGTGCCTCTTGCGCCATCCGACGACCCCGGCCGCCACCACGGAGACGGTGATGAAGCCGAAGGAGGCGAGGAAGGCCGGGGAGTCCGGGGAGGAGGCGCTCGCGCCCGCGACCACGTACGCGGCGGTGTTCGGGACGACTCCGATCGCCGTCGCGAGGAGGAAGGGCAGCCAGCCGCAACGGGACACCGCCGCGCAGTAGTTGGCGACCGCGAAGGGCAGGCCCGGGAAGATCCGGACCGCCAGCATCGAGCGGAAGCCGTGCCGGGCCAGCTGGTCGTCGGCCGCCTGGAGCCAGCGGCCGCGCAGCAGCGGCCGTACGGCGTCCCGGCCCATCGCCCGGCCCAGCCCGAAGGAGATCCCGGCGCCGATGACCGATCCGCCGACCGCCGAGGCCAGGCCGAAGGGGATCCCGAAGACGGCTCCGGCCGCGAGGTTGAGCAGCGGGCGCGGCACCAGGGCCGCCGTGCCCACTCCGTACGCGGCCGCGAACAGCAGGACCGCCGCGCCGACCGGGAGCCCCGGGGGCAGGCCCTCCGACAGGATGCGCTGGGGCTCGTACAGCACGACGCACACGCCGGCCGCCGCCAGCAGCACGACGAGCAGCGCCAGCCGGGTCCACGGCGCGAGGAGGAGGGACATCCGGGGAGACTAACCGACGAATGCGGCGTCGCGCCGTAATCTGGGCCTCATGCGGCCGAACGACCAGCGACCCCCGAAGGTCCCGCGCAGCGCCCTCGCGGACACCCTCGTGGACCGCCTCACGACGGCGTACGGAGCGGCCGCCGACCCCGAGCGGGCCCGGTCCATGGCCGCGTACATGAAGGACGTCGCACCCTTCCTCGGCATCCGCACCCCGCTGCGGCGCGAACTGTCGAAAGCCGTGACCCGGCAGAGCGCCGAGCCGGCGGAGGCGGACGTCACGGCGCTCGTGCTGCGGTGCTGGGAGCTCCCGGAGCGCGAGTACCACTACTTCGCGGTGGACTACCTGCGCCGCCACGTCCGGGTCTGCTCCTCCGGCTTCCTGCCGGTGGTGCGCCGGCTGGTCGTCACCGTCCCGTGGTGGGACACCGTCGACCTCCTCGCGGCGCACGCGGCCGGCCCGCTCGTGGCCGCCGACCCGGAGCTCACGGCCGTGATGGACGAGTGGATCGGGGACGAGGACCTCTGGCTCGCCCGCACCGCCCTCCTCCACCAGCTGCGCTACAAGTCGGCGACGGACGCCGGACGCCTCTTCGCGTACTGCCGCCGCCAGAGCGGCCACCCGGACTTCTTCATCCGCAAGGCCATCGGCTGGGCGCTGCGCGAGTACGCGAAGACGGACCCGGAGGCGGTCCGCGCCTTCGTCGGGGCGGAACGGGACGCCCTGTCACCCCTGTCCGTCCGCGAAGCCCTCAAGAACCTCTGAGCGCGCGGTAAATCATTCGACGCGGCGGGGACGGTCGGGCAGGATCTGGGGCATGTCCCGGTACGCCTTCCCCGCAGCGCCGTCCGCAGTCGCGGACGCGCCGAAGGCTGCCGCTTTCCTCTTCTTCCTCTTCGAGGCCTTCCTCTCCGAGGCGTTCGAAACCTCTGAGGCAACTGCCTTCGCCGCATTCGACGGCGCACGAAGCTGACCCTTCCCGGACCGTCCGGCGGACCCCACAGGGGGAGGGTCGGTTCGCTCCAGGGGTCCCGTATCCAGCTTCGGAAGCACTCGGGAAGACATCATGGCCAAGACGGCCTTCGTGCGCACCAAGCCGCACCTGAACATCGGCACCATGGGTCACGTCGACCACGGCAAGACCACCCTCACCGCCGCCATCACCAAGGTCCTCGCCGAGCGCGGCGGCGCCTCCTTCGTGCCGTTCGACCGCATCGACCGGGCCCCCGAGGAGGCCCGGCGCGGCATCACCATCAACCTCACGCACGTTGAGTACGAGACCGACACCCGGCACTACGCCCACGTCGACATGCCCGGGCACGCCGACTACGTCAAGAACATGGTCACCGGCGCCGCCCAGCTCGACGGCGCGATCCTCGTCGTCTCCGCGCTCGACGGGGTCATGCCGCAAACCGCCGAGCACGTGCTCCTCGCCCGGCAAGTCGGCGTCGACCACATCGTCGTCGCGCTCAACAAGGCCGACGCCGGGGACCCCGAGCTCACCGACCTGGTCGAGCTCGAGGTCCGCGAGCTGCTCACCGCCAACGGCTACGGCGGGGACAGCGCTCCGGTCGTACGGGTCTCCGGACTCGGCGCGCTGGAGGGCGACCCCCGCTGGACCGGGGCGATCGAGGCACTGCTCGACGCCGTGGACACGTACGTGCCGATGCCGGTGCGGTACACGGACGCGCCCTTCCTGCTGCCGGTGGAGAACGTGCTGACCATCACCGGGCGCGGGACGGTCGTGACCGGTGCCGTCGAGCGCGGCAGCGTCCGCACGGGCGACCGCGTGAGCATCCTCGGCGGCGACGGCGAGGCCGTGGAGACCGTGGTCACGGGTCTGGAGACCTTCGGGAAGCCGATGGAGTCCGCCGAGGCCGGGGACAACGTCGCGCTGCTGCTGCGCGGGGTGCCGCGGGACGGCGTCCGCCGCGGGCAGGTGGTCGCCGCACCCGGGAGCGTCGTACCGAGGCGCCGCTTCACCGCGCAGGTGTACGTGCTCTCCGCGCGGGAGGGCGGGCGGAGCACCCCGCTGGCGTCCGGGTACCGGCCGCAGTTCTACATCCGCACCGCGGACGTGGTGGGGGACGTGGACCTGGGGACGGCCGGGGTGGCCCGGCCGGGGGAGACGGTCGCGATGACCGTCGAGCTCGGGCGGGACGTACCGCTGGAGTCGGGGCTCGGCTTCGCGATCCGCGAGGGCGGGCGGACCGTCGGCGCGGGGACGGTCACGGCCGTGCTCGACTGAGGCACCGCCCGCGGCGCCGATGTGGTGCCGGACCCCGCCCTGGTGGCGGCGGTCCGGCTGCGCCAGACTGCCGTCACCACAGGTGTACGGAGAGGGGCGGGCCGGGATGAGCGGCGATACGGCACTGGTGCTGGGCGGTGGAGGACTCACCGGCGTGGGCTGGGAGGCGGGGATCCTGTACGGGCTCGCCCGGGCGGGCGTGGACCTGACCGCCGCCGACCTCGTCGTCGGCACCTCGGCCGGCTCGGTGGTGGGCGCCCAGCTCACCTCCGGGCTGCTCACCCCGCAGGAGCTGTACGAGCGCCAGCTCGGCGACCCCGCCGGCGAGGCCGTCGCCCGGCTCGGTACGGGGCTCATCGCCCGGTACGCCGTCGCGATGGTGCGCTCACGGGATCCGGAGGGCTACCGCAGGCGGGTCGGCACCCTCGCGCTCGCCGCCGACACCGTCGAGGAGGCGGAGCGGCGCAAGATCCTGGCGGCCCGGCTCGTCTCGCACGCGTGGCCCGAGCGCAGGCTCGTCGTCACCGCCGTCGACGCGCTCGCCGCCTTCGACCGAGAGAGCGGGGCCGGGCTGGTCGAGGCGGTCTCGGCGAGCTGCGCGGTACCCGGGGTGTGGCCGCCGGCCACGGTCGGCGGGCGCCGGTTCATCGACGGCGGGATCCGGTCGGCGACCAACGCCGACCTGGCCTCCGGCTGCGCGCGGGTGGTGATCATCGCACCGATGGCGCTCGGATCCCGGCTGGTCCCCTCGCCGGCGGCCCAGGCGGCGCGGCTGCGCGAGGCGGGGGCGAGGGTGCTGCTGATCACCCCGTCCGCGCAGGCCCGCAAGGCCTTCGGGCGCAACGTCCTGGATCCGGCGCGGCGGGACCCGGCGGCGCGGGCCGGGCTCGCCCAGGCCGCGGAGCACGCCGCCGAGTCGGCCGCCGTCTGGGCGGGCTGACCCGCCGACTGCCGACTGCCGGACAATGGTGCGGTGAGCGACGAACAGATCCCGGTCATCCGGGACGTGGGCCAGGGCACCGCCAAACTGATGCCGGACGTGGACCGGGAGCGGGCCTGGCTGCTGACCGTCGACGGCGCGCCGCAGTCGTACGTGGACCTCGACGATCCCGGGCACCTGGAGTTCGAGTACGTACGGCGGCTCGCGCACGTCCTGGACTGCGTCGCGGAGCCCGGGGCCGCGCTGGACCTGCTGCACCTCGGCGGCGGCGCGCTGACGCTGCCCCGCTACGCGGCGGCGACCCGGCCGGGCTCCCGGCAGGAGGTCGTGGAGTTCGACGCCGCACTGGTGGAGCTGGTCGCCGAGCACCTGCCGCTGCCGGCCGGGTCGGGTGTCACGGTGCACGCCGCCGATGCGCGGGCCTGGCTGGAGGGCGCGCCCGCGGACAGTGCGGACGTACTCGTCGCCGATGTGTTCGGCGGCTCGCGCGTACCGGCGCAGCTGACCTCCGTGGAGTACGCGAGGGAGGCGGCGCGGGTGCTGCGGCCGGGCGGGGTGTACGCGGCGAACCTGGCCGACGGGGCGCCGTTCGAGTTCCTGCGGGCCCAGCTCGCCAATTTCGGCGCGGTGTTCGCGGAGCTCGCGCTCGTCGCGGAGCCGGGGGTGCTGCGCGGGCGGCGGTTCGGGAACGCCGTACTCCTCGCCTCGGACGCGGAGCTGCCGGTGGCCGCGCTGTCCCGGCGGTGCGCGGCGGACGCGTTCGCGGCGCGGGTCGAGGAGGGGGCCGCCCTGGCCCGGTTCATGAAGGGGGCCGTGCCGGTGTCGGACGTGGACGCGGTCGCCTCGCCGGAGCCGCCGGAGGGCGCGTTCAGCCTGGGGTGACGCCGGTGGGCGCGCCCACCGGGTCGGGAGCGGTGGCGGCCGGGATCGAGGCGGCCTTCGGGGGAGCGGGCTTGCGGGTCATGCGGCGTACGTCCGGGACGAAGAGGACCGCGGCGGTGCCCAGCACGACCAGCGCGGCGCAGCCCCACAGGGCGGAGGTGCGGCCGAAGGCCGACTCGACCGGGCCGGCCACGGCGGTCGCCAGCGGGAGCATCGACACCGAGCCGAACCAGTCGTAGGCGGAGACGCGGGAGAACTTCTCCTCCGGGATCTCCTGGTGCATGGTCGTCATCCAGTTCACGCCGAACACCTCGATGGCGGTCCCGCTGACGAACATCACCGTGCACAGGCCCCAGACCGGCAGCGGCACCGCCAGGCCCGCCGAGGGCAGCGCCAGCGGGAACACGCACAGGGTGCCGACCAGCAGCAGCCGGCGCGGTTTCCACACCATCATCAGGACGGCCCCGGCAATGGTGCCGATGCCGAAGCAGCCCAGGGCCAGGCCCCATGGGGCCGGCCCGCCCAGTTGCTCCCGGGCGACCAGAGGCCCGTACACCGCCTCCGCGGCGCCGACGACGGCGACGACCACGGAGAACTGGAGCACGATGCTCCACAGCCAGGGACGGGTCCGGAACTCCACCCAGCCCTCCCGCAGGTCCGCCAGCATCCCGCCGCCGGGAGCCCGGTCGGCGACATGGCTGACGTCGAGGAAGGCACGCAGGGCTCCGGCGACCGCGAAGGCGGCGGCGTCCACGGCCAGCACCCAGCCGGGGCCGATCGCGGCGATCATGGCTCCGCCGAGGGCGGCCCCGCCGATGCCGGCGCCGTTCATCGCCATCCGGAAGAGGGCGAAGGCGCGGTTGGCGTGCTCGCCGGAGACGCTGGAGAGCAGCATCCCCTCGGCGGCCGGGTTGAAGAAGGCCTGGCCGGTGCCGCAGAGTGCGGTGAGCAGCATCATCTGCCACAGCTGGGGGTGCCCGGTCAGGACGAGGACGGCGAAGGCCGCCTGCGAGACGCAGTTGAGGGCGTTGGCCGCCACCATCACGTGGTGGCGGGGCAGCCGGTCGGCGAGCGCGCCGCCGATGAGGAGGAAGAGGACGAGCGGGAGCGTACGGGCCGCGGCCACCAGGCCGACGTCGCCGCCGGAGCCGCCCGCCTCCAGGACGGCGAAGGCCGAGGCGATGAGCGCTCCGTGGCTGCCCAGGTTCGTCACGACCGCGGCGCCCGTGAGCAGGGTGTAGTTGCGGCCCGCCCAGGCGGGCCGGCGGCGGGGTGCGGACGTACGGTACGGGGCGGTGGGGGGAGAGCTCACCCCCGGACTATCCACGCCCCGGGCCGAGAATCCAAACGGATTAGGGCCCGGGGCGCGGGGTGGGACGAATGGTGCCGAAGGGGTCGGCGGTTGGGTCAGCCGTTGCTGGCGGTCCCGTTGAGGCGAACCGAGCTGAGGATCTTGTCCATCGTCTCCTGGGGGACCTCGCCCGGGACGCCGGCGGCGCTGTAGAGGATCCAGCTGGAGAAGTCGCCGTTGGCGGTCTTGAAGCTGAAGGCGATGGACTTGCCGTCGGAGGAGCACTTGCTCTCCTTGGGCACGCCGATCGCCGTCGCGGTCGCCATGTGGCCCTTGAGGCCGGAGGAGGTGGTGTACTCCTTCGGCTCCGAGACCTTCACGGTGCCCTTGGGCGCCTTCTGGGCGTACGCGGCGTACGCCCAGTTCCCGGCCTCGTTCTTCACCGCCTCGGCGGTGTCCTTGGCGCCCTGGCCGCCCTTGGTGCCGGTCCCGGCGAGCCCGGTCGACTCCTCACGGCCGTCCTTGTCGGAGTCGACCTTGCACCAGTCCTCCTTGAGGAAGGCCGGGGCGGAGAAGCTGATGATCGGCATGCCGTCGTTCTTGCTCTCGTCCTCGAAGCCCGAGATGACGCCGGCGCTCGCGACGTTCCACTCCGGCGGGACGTCGAACGCGGTGCCGTACTTGGGGTTGAGGACGACCTTCCAGCCGGGGATCACCGGCTTGACGTCGCCGCCGGTGCGCGGGTTGGCGCCGGGCGAGGCCGGCGCCTGGGAGGTGCTCGGGGCCGAGGAGGACGCGGCGGGCTTGTTGTCGGCCACGTCGTTCTTCTTGTCGTCCCGGGTCAGGACGAACGCGCCGGTGCCGGCCGCCACCACGACGACCGCGGCCGCCGCGACGATGGCCACCGTCTTCGTCGAGAAGGGGCTCCCGCCGCTCTGCGGCGGCTGCACTGCCTGCGTCGGCTGGCCCCACGGCTGGACCGGCGGCGGGGTCTGGTAGCCGGCCTGCGGGTATCCGTAGCCGGGCTGCTGCTGCTGGTAGGGGTTCGGCTGCTGTCCCGGCTGCCCCTGCTGCTGGTACGGGTTCTGATGCGCGTCCTGAGGGTTCTGCTGTCCCCCGGGCGGCTGCTGCTGTCCTGGCCACATGGCCGGTAACGATAGTGGGAGCGGGTGTCGGGAGGCACGTCCGCCCCGTGTGAAGGTCTGGCCAGGGTGTCTACTCGCGGGTAACATCGCATTCCATGAGCGCAGATCAGATGAACGTGGGCGAACTGCTCGCCGCGACGGTGCCGATGGCCCGGACCCTGAACCTCCAGTTCCTGGAGACCACCCCCGAGCGTGCGGTCGTCCGGCTGCCGGACCAGCCCGACTACCACAACCACGTGGGCGGCCCGCACGCCGGCGCCATGTTCACCCTCGCCGAGTCCGCGAGCGGCGCGATCGTCCTGGCCGCCTTCAGCGAGCAGCTCTCGCGCGCCGTGCCCCTCGCCGTCAAGGCCGAGATCGGCTACAAGAAGCTCGCCAAGGGCGTCGTGACGGCCACCGCCACCCTCGGCCGCCCGGCCGCCGAGGTCATCGCCGAACTCGACGCGGGCGGCCGCCCCGAGTTCCCCGTCACCATCGCCATCCAGCGCGAGGACGAGGCCGTGACGGGCGAGATGACCGTCGTCTGGACGCTGCGCCCGAACGCGTAACCGGCCGCCGGCCGCCGGCCGCCGTACGCCGGTCGCCCGCGCCGCAGCCGCCGCAGGGCTGAAACTCGGGGCGGCGGTGGCGCGTCCGGCGGGCGCGGGCGGGGCGGCAGCGCACAGTGGGCGGGGGAGCGGTCCGGCGCGGGCCGCTCCCGCCGACCCGAGCCGCAGCCGCAGGGAGCGCCCATGAGCGAGGCCGTGTCCAGACGCCGCGCGATCGGGCTGCTCGGCGCGGTCGGCGCCGCCCTGGGAGCCGGCGGCTGCGTGGCCTCGGTGCCGCCCGGCGGCGCGGTCCCCCGCAAGGCCCCGGCATCCACCGCGGCGACCGGAGCCGCCGCCCGGCCCGGCAGCGCCGCCCGCATCGACGCCCTGCTGGAGCGGCTCACCCTCGAGGAGAAGACCGCCCTGCTGCACGGCGGCCCGGACCCCGCCCCGCTCGGCCAGGCCGGGTACGTACCCGGCGTACCGCGCCTCGGCATCCCGGCGCTGCGCCTCGCCGACGGGCCCGCCGGGGTACGGGTCGCCAGGCCCGCCACCGCACTGCCCGCCCCCGTCATGCTGGCCTCCGCCTTCGACCCGGCGCTGGCCCGCGAGTACGGCAGGGTCATCGGCCGCGAGGGCCGGGCGCTCGGCCAGGACGTGCTCCTCTCCCCGATGGCCAACCTGATCCGCACCCCCTACGCCGGGCGGAACTTCGAGACCTTCGCCGAGGACCCCCGGCTGACCGCGGACCTCGTCGCGGAAGTGGTCCGCGGCATCCAGGACGAGGGGCTCATCGCCACCGTCAAGCACTTCGCCCTGAACAACCAGGAGCAGGGCCGCGACACCGTCGACGCCGTCGCCGCCGAACAGACCCTGCACGAGACCGAGCTGCGCGGCTTCGAGGCCGCCGTCGGCGCCGGGGCCGGTGCCGTGATGGGCGCGTACAACAAGGTCAACGGCACGTACGCCTGCGAGAGCAAGCCCCTGCTCGACGAGCTGCTGCGCGGGCGCTGGGGGTTCGGCGGCTGGGTGATGTCCGACTGGAACGCGGCCCACAGCACCGTCGCCGCCATCGGCGCCGGCCTCGACATGGAGATGCCCGGCGGCACCCACTTCGGCGCCCCGCTCCAGCAGGCGGTGCGCGCAGGCTCCGTCCACGAGGACACCGTGGACCTCGCGGTACGCCGGATCCTGGCCACCATGGACCGGTTCGGGCTGCTCGCGGCGCGACCGCCGGCCCGGCCCGCCCGCGACGCCGCCGCCGGGGCCCGCGTCGCCCGCCGCGTCGCGGCCGCGGGTGCGGTGCTGCTGCGCAACGAGCACGCCACCCTGCCGCTGACCGGCGCCGCGGCCCGCTCGATCGCCGTGATCGGCCCCACCGGGCAGCTGCCCTTCATCAGCGGCGGGGGCAGCGCACACGTGGTTCCCGACCAGGCGCCCGCCCCGATCGACGCCATCAGGCGGCGCGCCGGCCACGGCAGTACGGTGCGCTATGCGCTCGGCGAGGACCTGTACGGCCGCCCGCTCCCGGCGAAACTGCTGAATCCGGCCGCGGACCTGGCCGACCGGCGCGTGGAGGCCGGGCGGAGCTGGAGCCACGAGGGCGAGTTCACGCTCGCGGCGGACGAGGAGTGGACGATGCTCGTCCACTACACCGGGAAGCGGCCCGGCGTGCGCCTCGACGGCGAGGAGCTCTTCCCCGTCCGGCAGGGCGTGGCCGAGCAGTTCGCCGGCGGACTCCTCGGCGCGGCGCCCGACGGGCTCGCCGTCCGCCGCCGCACCCTCGCCCTCACGGCGGGCACCCACCGGCTCTCCGTCTTCGCCGAGGGCGGGGCCGAGGGCCAGCGGTTCCGGCTGCGGCACACCACGAACGCGACCCGCGCCGCCGACCTCGCCGAGGCCGTGAAGGCCGCCGAGCAGGCGCACAGCGTCGTGCTGTTCGCCTACGAGGACGCCACCGAGGGCACCGACCGGACCTCGCTGGGGCTGCCCGGCGGGCAGTCGCGGCTGATCGAGGCGGTCGCCGCCGTGAACCCCCGCACCACGGTCGTGCTCAACACCCCCTCCAGTACGACCATGCCGTGGCTCTCCCGCACCGGAGCGGTCCTCCAGATGTACTACCCGGGCCAGGAGGGCGCCGGAGCAACCGCCGACCTCCTCTTCGGGGACGTGGACCCGGGCGGCCGGCTCACCCAGACCTTCCCGGCCGACGAGCAGGCGACCCCGGTCGGCGCGGACCCGCTGCGCTACCCGGGGGTGGGCGGGCGGCAGGAGTACGGCGAGGGCGTCCACGTCGGCCACCGCTGGTACGACGCGCAGCGGGTGGCCCCGCTGTTCCCGTTCGGGCACGGGCTCTCGTACACGACCTGGGAGTACGAGAACCTGACCGTCCGGCCGGGGCGCGGCGGTCTGCGGGTGGAGTTCACGGTCCGCAACACCGGGCACCGCAAGGGCACCGAGGTGGCCCAGGTGTACGTCGGCCCCTCCGCGGAGCTGAAACTCGACCAGCCGGTGCGCGCGCTGGCCGGCTATCGGAGGCTCGCCCTGGCGCCCGGCCAGGCGCAGCAGGTGGTCCTCGACATCGATGCCCGCGCGCTGTCGTCCTGGGACCCCGAGGCGCATGCCTGGGTGCTCGGTTCAGGCCGTCGTGAAGTGTTCGCGGGCCGTTCCTCCCGCGAACTCCACCTGAAGGCAAAGGCTGTGGTCACGAGCAGATAGGCTGCCCGTTCGGCGTGTCACAGGGGGCGCGCCGCCGCGACTCGGGAGGACGTACCGGTGCACATCCAGGAATGGCTGGAGACGATTCCGGCGGTCAGCATCTATCTCCTGGTGGGTCTGGTCATCGGGCTGGAGAGCCTCGGCATCCCGCTGCCGGGAGAGATCATCCTGGTCAGCTCGGCGCTGCTGGCCTCGCAGCACGGCGAGATCGACCCCGTGGTCCTGGGGATCTGCGCCTCCACCGGGGCGATCGTGGGCGATTCGATCGGCTACGCGATCGGGCGCAGGGGCGGCAAGCCGCTGCTGGAGCGCCTCGGCCGGCGCTTCCCCAAGCACTTCGGGCCGGAGCACGTGGCCCAGGCGGAGCGCGCCTTCGAGAAGTGGGGCATGTGGGCCGTCTTCTTCGGACGGTTCGTGGCCCTGCTGCGGATCTTCGCCGGCCCGCTGGCGGGCGTCCTGCACATGCCGTACTGGCGGTTCCTCGTCGCGAACATCCTCGGCGGAATCCTCTGGGCGGGCGGCACGACGGCCGTCATCTACACCATCGGCATCGTGGCGGAGCCGTGGCTCAAGGGCTTCTCGTGGGTCGCGCTGGTGCTGGCCCTGGTGATCGGCCTCACGGTGACGCTGGTGCTGCGCAGCCGGATGAAGAAGGCGGCCGCGGCCGACGCCGCGAAGGAGACGGCGGCCGCCGCGGCCGAGTAGCCGCGGCCGCGGGGGCGCCGGTACGGGCGTACGGCTACTGCGGGGGCTGGACGGCGGCGCGGTGCTGCTTGGCCAGGTCCGCGTACATCAGGGCGTTGACCTTGATGCCCTCGCGCTCCTCGTCGGTCAGCTCGCGCCGCACCTTGGCCGGCACGCCCGCGACCAGCGAACCGGGCGGGACCACCATGCCCTGCGGGACCAGCGCCTGCGCGGCGACCAGCGAGCCCGCGCCGATCACCGCGCCGTTGAGGACGGTGGCGCCCATGCCGATGAGGCAGTCGTCCTCGACGGTGCAGCCGTGCACCACCGCGTTGTGGCCGATGGAGACGCGCTCGCCGATCGAGACCGGGAACCCGGGGTCGACGTGCAGCGTGCAGTTGTCCTGCACATTGCTGTCCGCGCCGAGCGAGATCGGGCCGCAATCGGCACGCAGGACCGCCGAGTACCAGATGCTCGAGTTCGGGGCCATCGTGACGTCGCCGACCACGACCGAGGTCGGCGCGGCGAAGGCCGTGGGGTCGATCTGCGGGCTCTTGCCGCCCACGCCCGCGACGAGTGCCTGGCCCCGGTCCGCGTGATACGTCATGTTCTCTTCCTCAGTCCTGTGTGCTGGAGTGCCCTGCTGTCGCGCTACCGGCACGGTAGGGCACGGGCCCGGCCCGACCGGCGATGGGGTGAAGATCACGGCGCGCAGCCGGCACCTGGCGCGTTACGGTGACCCGGTGCCGAAGAACCAGAACACGTTCTCATCGCTGACGGCCCTGCGCCGCAGGCTCGCCAACCGCGCGGTCCACGCCGGCTGGCGCTGGATGCAGCAGGCCGGTGCGGTCACCGCGCAGACGCCCGGACGGCTGCGCTTCGGCGCGATCGGGCACGCCACGCGCCTCGCCTTCCCCCAGGGCACGGTCTTCGGAGAGCCGTGGATCCGCCTCGGCGACCACTGCATCATCGGCGAGCAGGTCACGCTGACCGCGGGGATGATGCCGGGGCTCGACCTCGGGACCGAGCCGGTGCTGGTCCTCGGCAACGGCGTGGTGCTCGGCCGGGACACCCACGTCATAGCCGACACCCGGATCACCATCGGGGACGACACCTTCTGCGGCCCCGGGGTGTACATCACCTCCACGAACCACAGTTACGACGATCCGCACGAGCCCGTCGGCAAGCAGTGGCCGCGCAGCGCGCCGGTGGAGATCGGCCCGGGCTGCTGGCTCGGCACGGGCGCGGTGATCCTGCCGGGGGCGCGGCTGGGCCGCAACGTGGTGGTGGCCGCGGGGGCCGTCGTACGGGGCGAGGTGCCGGACCACGCGGTGGTGGCCGGGGCGCCCGCCCGGATCGTCCGCCGGTGGCAGCCGGAGACGGGCTGGCAGCCGCCGCTGCGGACTCCGGCCCCGGTGCCGATCCCGGAAGGGGTGACGCCGGAGCAGCTGCGCGCGGTGGCGCTGCTGGCGGAGGCCGAGCAGCGCCCGGCGGACACGCACTAGCCGGCCGGCCCGCCGGCCCTAGCCCGCGGCGAGCAGAACCGTTCCGGCGAGGGCCAGCCCGGCGCCGGCCGCCTGGACCGTCCGCAGCCGCTCCTTGAGGACGACGAAGGCGGCGAGCGCGGTGATCACCGGGTAGAGCGAGGACAGGACGGCGGCCACGGTCACCGGACCGTGCTGGGCGGCCACGGAGTACGTGCCGTTCGCCGCGACGTCGGCCAGGCCGACGAAGGCGAGCGCGGGCAGCAGCCCCCACAGGACCCGCGGGCCCGTCCCCGCCGGCAGGGCCGGGGTGCCGCGCCGGGTCCGGACCCACAGGGCCGCGCCGCCCGCGGCCACGTTGGTGACCCGCTGGACGAACAGGGCGAGGAACAGCCCGGTGACGCCGCTCGACGCGTGCGCGATCAGGGCCATCACCGCACCGAACCCGAAGGCCGCGGTCAGCGTGAGCACGACCGCCTGGCGCTGTACGGGCGCACCGCGCAGCTCCGGGCCGCCCGCGAGGACGATGCCCACGACGGCCACCGCGATCCCGGCGAACTGGCCGAGCCCGGGCCGCTCGCCCAGGGCCAGCCCGGCCGCGACGGGCACGACCACCCCGAGCGAGCCGAGCGGCGAGACCACGCCCATCGGCCCGAGGGCCAGCGCCTTGTAGAAGCTCAGCATGGCGACCGGCCCGACCAGGCCCGCCGCGACCGCGAACCACAGCTGCGGCCCGGCCTCCCGCCAGGCGCCCGTACCCAGGACGACCGCGCCGAGCGCGACGACGGCGAGGACCTGAGAGACCACGACCACCGTGAGCGCCGGCAGCCGGCGGGTCAGCAGCCCGCCGCCGAAGTCGGCGAGACCCCACAGCAGGGCTGTGGCCAGGGCGAAGAGGGCGGTCATGACAGGGGCCTCGCAGTACGGTGCAGTGAACGGGGGAGTGCGGCGCGCACACCCCGCACGCTAGTTCAGCCGCACCGCGCCACCGCGGACGGGTGGGTTCCGCCGGTCAGAGGGCCGGGATCTCGATGGCGGGGCAGCGGTCCATCACCATCTCCAGGCCGGCCTCGCGGGTACGGGCACAGGCGGCCTCGTCGATCACGCCGAGCTGGAACCAGACGGCGTCCGCCCCCGCGGCCACGGCCTCGTCGGCGACGGCCCCGGCCAGGTGGCTGTTCACGAAGACGTCCACCACGTCCACCTTGAACGGGATCTCCGCGAGCGAGGCGTACCCCTGCTCGCCGTGCACCGTCTCCGCCTTCGGATGCACGGGGACGACCCTCTTGCCGAACCGCTGGAGCGTGCGGGCCACCCCGTAGGCCGCGCGGTCCCGGTTGTTGGACAGTCCCACCACGGCCCAGGTGTCGCCGAGCTCGGTGAGGATCTTGCGGATGGTTGCCGGGTCGCCGTACACGGTTGCCGCCTCCTGTTGCCTTCCGGTGCGGCCCGGCACTCCGGCCCGCATCCGTGACCAACCGAAAGGACGCATGTCCGATTCCCCGTAGGGTGGAGCGGTGAAGTCAGACCAGTACGTGACGGTGGCCCGCGAGGGCGTGCACGAGTCGGAGATCAACCGCTCGCGCTTCCTGTGCTCGCTCGCGCCCGCCGCGACGGAGCAGGAGGCGCAGGAGTTCATCGCGCGCGTCCGCAAGGAGCACCCCACCGCCACGCACAACTGCTTCGCCTACGTCATCGGCGCCGACGCCTCCGTCCAGAAGGCCAGCGACGACGGGGAGCCCGGGGGCACCGCCGGGGTGCCCATGCTCCAGATGCTGCTGCGCCGCGACATCCGGTACGCGGTGGCCGTGGTGACCCGCTACTACGGCGGCGTGAAGCTCGGCGCCGGCGGCCTGATCCGGGCCTACGGCGGAGTCGTCGGCGAGGCCCTCGACGAGCTGGGCACCCTCACCCGCCACCGTTACCGGCTGGCCACCGTCACCGTGGACCACCAGCGGGCCGGCAAGACCCAGAACGACCTGCGCTCCACCGGCCGCACCGTGGTGGACCTGCGCTACGGGGCCGCCGTCGAGATCGAGGTCGCCCTGCCGGAGGCGGACCTGCCCGCCTTCGAGGCCTGGCTCGCCGACAGTACGGCGGGCAGCGCCACCCTCACCCTCGGCGGGGAGACGTACGCGTCCTGAGGACGTGGCCCGGGGGCCCCGGTGACGCGTTAGCGTAGAGGGGCTCAGCGAGCGGGAGACGACCGGGACGACCAGGGGGACGGAAGAAACATGTGCGGCGAGACGTCCGGCGGGGCCGGCGAGTGAGGCTCCTGCACACCTCCGACTGGCACCTCGGCCGGTCCTTCCACCGCGTGAACCTGCTCGGGGCCCAGGCCGCCTTCATCGACCACCTGGTCGAGACCGTCCGCGAGCACGAGATCGACGCCGTCCTCGTCGCCGGCGACGTCTACGACCGGGCCGTGCCCCCGCTGCCCGCCGTCGAGCTGTACGACCGGGCACTGCACCGGCTCGCCGACCTCGGCGTGCCCACCGTGATGATCTCCGGGAACCACGATTCCGCCCGCCGGCTCGGCGTCGGTGCCGGGCTGATCGGCCGGGCCGGGATCCACCTGCGGACCGACCCCGAGGGCTGCGCCGACCCCGTGGTGCTGGCCGACGTACACGGGGAGGTCGCCCTGTACGGACTGCCGTACCTGGAGCCCGCCCTGGTGAAGGACCGGTTCGCCGCGCAGAAGGTGAGCCACGAGGCCGTGCTGGGCGCGGCCATGGACCTGGTCCGGGCCGACCTCGCCACGCGCGCCCCCGGCACCCGCTCCGTCGTCCTCGCCCACGCCTTCGTCACCGGCGGGCAGGCCAGCGACAGCGAGCGCGACATCGCCGTCGGCGGGGTCGAGGCCGTGCCCGCCTCCGTCTTCGACGGAGTGGACTACGCCGCCCTCGGCCACCTCCACGGCTGCCAGACCATCAACGAACGGGTCCGCTACTCCGGTTCCCCGCTCGCCTACTCCTTCTCCGAGGCCGACCACCGCAAGACCATGTGGCTGATCGACCTCGGCCCGGCCGGGGAGATCACCGCCCAGCGCGTCGACACCCCCGTGCCGCGCCCGCTCGCCCGGCTCCGGGGACGGCTCGACACCCTGCTGGAGGAGGCCGCGTACGACGCGTACGAGGACTCCTGGATCGAGGCCACCCTCACGGACCCGGTCCGTCCCGAGGACCCGATGGCCCGGCTCACCGCCCGCTTCCCGCACACCCTGAGCCTCGCCTTCGATCCCGAGGGCCGCGAGGAGTCCGGCGGGGCCTCGTACGCCCAGCGCCTGAAGGGGCGCAGCGACCAGGAGATCGCCGAGGACTTCGTCGCCCACGTACGCGGCGGCGGGGTCGCGGACGAGGCCGAACGGGCCGTGCTCCAGGGCGCCTTCGAGGACGTACGGGCGGACGACAGCCGGCAGGAGACCCGTCGATGAGGCTGCACCGGCTCAGGATCACCGCCTTCGGCCCCTTCGCCGAACCCCAGGAGATCGACTTCGACGCGCTGTCGGGCGCCGGGATCTTCCTGCTCCACGGCCCCACCGGCGCGGGCAAGACCTCCGTCCTCGACGCCGTCTGCTACGCCCTGTACGGATCGGTGCCCGGCCCCCGCCAGGCCCCCGGCACCAGCCTGCGCAGCGACCACGCCGACGCCGGGACCCCCACCGAGGTCGCCCTCGAACTCACCGCGGGCGGGCGGCGCCTGGAGATCACCCGGCGCCCCGAGCAGGACCGGCCGAAGAAGCGCGGCACCGGCACCACCAAGGACAAGGCGCAGAGCTGGCTGCGCGAGTACGACGGGGAACGCTGGCAGGCCCTCAGCCGTTCCCATCAGGAGATCGGCGAGGAGATCGAGCAGCTGCTCGGCATGAGCCGCGAGCAGTTCTGCCAGGTCGTGTTGTTGCCGCAGGGCGAGTTCGCCAAGTTCCTGCGGGCCGACGAGGCGGCGCGGGGCCGGCTGCTGGGCCGGCTCTTCGACACCCGCCGCTTCGCCGCCGTCGAGACGCTGCTCGCCGAGCGCCGCCGGGCCGCCGAGGCCAAGGTCCGCGCCGGCGACGAGAAGGTGCTCGGCACCGCCCAGCGGCTCGCCCAGGCCGCCGGGGACAGTGCCGACCTGCGGGCCTGGCCGCTGCCCGGGCACCAGCCGGGCGATCCCGGGCTGGCCGGGGCCGTCCGGGCCTGGGCCGCCGTCGCCCGCTGCGCCGCCCGGGAGCGGCTGACGGTCGCCGAGTACGCGCTGGCCGCCGTCGAGGGCCGGCACGCCGCCGCCCGGCGGGCCGCCGGGGAGGCGCGGGAGCTCGACCGCCTCCAGCGCCGGCACGCCGAGACGGCCCGCCGCACCGCCCTGCTCGCCGAGGCGGAGCCCGAGCGGGAGCGGGTCCGCGCCCTGCTGGACCGGGCCCGGCGCGGCGCCCTGGCGGCCCCCGCCCTGGAACTGCGCGGAGCCGCGTCGGCGGCCCACCTGTCCGCCGCCCACGCGGAGGCCGCCGCCCGCGCGCAGCTCCCGCCGTCCCTCGCCGAGGCGGGCACCGAGCAGCTGTCGGCCGTGGAGCAGCGGCTGCGCGAGGACCTCGGCGCACTCGGCGCCGCCCAGCGGTCCGAGCAGCGCAGCGCCGAGATCGGCCGGGAGCGGGCCACCCTGGAGCGGGAGGCCCGCGACGCCGAGGAGCTGCTGCGGGACTCCGCCGACTGGCTCGCCCGCTGGGAGGCCACCCGGACCGCGCTGGCCGAGCGGGTGGACGCCGCCCAGCAGGCCGCGACGCTGGCCGAGCAGCTCGCGGGGCGGCTGGAGCCGGCCCGGATGCACCTGACCGCATCCCAGCGCCGGGATGCGCTGGACGCCGATGCGCAGCGCGCCGAGGGCGAACTGCTCTCCGTACGCGAGGAGTCGACCGCCGCCCGGGAGCGCTGGCTGGAGCTCAAGGAGGCCCGGCTGCGCGGGATCGCCGCCGAGCTAGCCGAGGCGCTGGTGGCGGGGGAGGCGTGCACGGTGTGCGGATCGGCGGAGCACCCCGCTCCGGCGCGACCGGCCCCCGGGCACGTGGACCGGGCCGCCGAGGACGCCGCCCACGCCCGCTACGAGCAGGCCGAGGGGCGCCGGGCCGCAGTCGAGCGGAAACTCGCCGCCGTCCAGGAGGCGCGGGCCGAGGCCGCGGCGGCCGCCGGGGAGGCCACCACCGCGGAACTCCTCGCGCTGACCTCGGACCTGAGCTCCCGGCACGCCGCCGCCCACGCCGCGGCGGCCGGGCTGCACGCCGCCCGGGAGCGGCTGGCCGGCGCCGAGCGGGAGCACACCGTACGCAGCTCCGACCGGCTCGACGCCGAGCGCCGGGCCGCCGGCCGGGCCTCCCGGCGCGAGGCACTGGACCAGGAGCAGGCCTCGCTGGAGGCGGAGCTCGCCCTCGTACGGGACGGCGCGCCCACCGTCGCGGCCCGCGCCCGGACCCTGGAGGACCGGGTCCGGATGGTCACCGGGGCCGCCGCCGCGCTGCGCCGGGCCGAGGACACCGCCGCCCGGCTCAAGGAGGCCGACGCCCAACTCGCCGACGCCGCCTTCAAGGCCGGATTCGACACCGTCGAGGCCGCCGCCGACGCGGTCCTCCCGGACTACGAACGCACCGCCCTCCAGCGGAGGCTGGACGCCTGGCAGGCGGAGGAGGCCATGCTGGCGGACCGCCTCGGCGAGACCGACACCGCGCTGGCCGCGACGCTGCCCCCGGCCGCGCCGGATGCCGCCGAGGCGTACGAAGCGCGGGCCGCCGCGAAGCTCCGTACGGCGGGGTCCGCCGTGGACGCGGCCCGGGTGCGCTGCGCGGAGCTGGACCGGCTCTCCCGGCAGGCGGAGCAGGAGCTGCGCGCGCTGGGCCCGCTGCGCGAGGCCTACGACCGGGTGGCCCGGCTGGCCGGGCTCACCGCGGGCACCTCCGCCGACAACGAGCGCAAGATGCGGCTGGAGGCGTACGTCCTGGCGGCCCGCCTGGAGCAGGTCGCGGCCGCCGCGACCGTACGGCTGCTGCGGATGTCCGGCGGCCGCTACACGCTCGTCCACTCCGACGCCAAGGCGAGCGGACGCGGGCGTTCGGGCCTCGGGCTGCACGTGGTGGACGCCTGGACCGGCAGCGAGCGGGACACGGCCACGCTGTCGGGCGGCGAGACCTTCTTCGCCTCGCTCGCCCTGGCCCTCGGTCTGGCCGACGTGGTCACCGACGAGGCGGGCGGCATGCGCCTGGACACCCTGTTCATCGACGAGGGCTTCGGCAGCCTCGACGACCAGGCGCTCGACGAGGTGCTCGACGTACTGGACTCGCTGCGCGAACGGGACCGCAGCGTCGGCATCGTGAGCCACGTCGCCGACCTGCGCACCCGCGTCCAGGCCCAGTTGGAGATCGTCAAGCAGCGCGGCGGCTCGGAGGTCCGCCACCGCACGGCGTCCCTCAGGGACTGAGCGGGCGCCGGGACAGCGGCGAGGAGTACACGATGCTGGTGGTGACGGAGCCCAGGCCCGAGATCCGGCCCGCGACCTCCTCCAGATGCCCCATCGAGCGGGTGGCGACCTTGAGCACGAAGCAGTCGTCGCCCGTGACGTGGTGGGCCTCCAGGATCTCCGGGGTCGCCTCCAGCAGGTCGTGGAACGGCTTGTAGTTGCCGTGCGGATAGCGCAGCCGGACCAGCGCCAGGATGGACTTGCCCAGCTTCTCCGCGTCCACCACGGCGGTGTACCCGGTGATCACGCCCGCCTCCTCCAGGCGGCGCACCCGCTCGGTGACCGCGCTGGCGGACATCGAAACGGCGCGCGCCAGATCGGCGAAGCTGGCCCGGCCGTCCTCTTGGAGGGCCGTCAGAATGCGCCAGTCGGTGGCGTCAGGGGAATAGTCGGTCATGAGGCAGGTGTAGCAGGGGAATCCCCGGCCGAACAAGGGGAAGGCCGGGGAAAGCCACTTCCCGGGATGATCAGCGGCTCGTAGATTCAGAGCCATGACGACGACACAGAACAGCGCCGCCCCGGCCGCCGCCCCCGCTCCCGCGCCTGCTGCCGTGCCCGCGCCCGTGCCCGCGCCTGCTGCCGTGCCCGTGCCCACGCCCGTGCCCGCGCCTGCTCCGGCGCCCGCCGCCGTGCTCTCGCCCGCTCCGGCGCCCGCCGCCGCGCTCGCCGCGAACCCCGTGCTCCGGGTGCCCCCGGCCGCCCCGGCCGCGGCCGCCGCCTACTTCGCCGCGAGCCTCGCCTTCCACGCGGACGTGTCCGACGTCGCCGCCGCCTTCAAGGCCCACCGCGAGCAGGGAGCCGAGCTCGGCTTCCAGCTGGTCGACTCCCGCTCCACCCCGGCCTGGGACCAGGCCCACGTGCCGGGTGCGGTCCACCTGCCGACCGCCCTCGTCCCCGAGCAGGCCGAGCAGCTCCTCGACAAGGGCCTTCCCGTGGTCACGTACTGCTGGGGCCCCGGCTGCAACGGGGGCGCCCGCTCCGCGCTCGCCCTGGCCCAGCTCGGCTTCCAGGTCAAGGAGATGCTCGGCGGCATCGAGTACTGGATCCGCGAGGGTTTCGAGGTCGAGACCTGGCAGGGCGGCCGGCAGCGTGCCGAGGCGGACCCGCTGACCGCGCCGACCGACTCCGACGACTGCGGCTGCTGACGGTCCGGTTTCGCGACGGAACGCCGTACGGGCCGCCCGCTCCCCTGCGAGGGAGCGGGCGGCCCGTACGCGCCATCGCCGTCGATCAGAGCTTCGACAGCTCGTCCACCAGGTCGTCCAGACCCAGCGAGCCCTGCGACAGCGCCGCCATGTGCCACGCCTTCAGGTCGAAGGAGTCGCCGTGCGCGGCGCGGGCGTTGTCCCGCCCGAGCAGCCAGGCCCGCTCGCCCAGCTTGTAGCCGATCGCCTGTCCCGGCATCGAGAGGTAGCGGGTCACCTCGCTCTCGATGAAGTCCGCGGGCCGGCCGCTGTGCAGGCCGAAGAACTCCTGCGCCAGCTCCACCGTCCAGCGCTCGCCCGGGTGGAACGGCGAGTCCGCCGGGATCTCCAGGCCCAGGTGCATGCCGATGTCCACGATGACGCGCGCGGCGCGCATCATCTGGCAGTCCAGGTAGCCCAGGCGCTGCTCGGCGTCCTTGAGGTAGCCCAGCTCGTCCATCAGGCGCTCCGCGTACAGCGCCCAGCCCTCGACGTTGGCGCTGACGAGGCCGACGCTGGCCTGGTAGCGGGAGAGCTGGTCCGCGACGTGCGCCCATTGCGCGAGCTGGAGGTGGTGGCCCGGAACGCCCTCGTGGTACCAGGTGGAGACCAGGTCGTACACCGGGAAGCGGGTCTGGCCCATCGTCGGCAGCCAGGTGCGCCCCGGGCGGGAGAAGTCCTCCGAGGGGTTCGTGTAGTACGGGGCCGCCGCGCCGCCCGGCGGGGCGATCATGGATTCCACCCGCTTCACGCGCTCGGCGAGCTCGAAGTGGGTGCCGTCGAGGTTCTCGATGGCCTCGTCCATGATGCCCTGGAGCCAGGCCTGGACCTCGTCGACGCCCTCGATGTGCGTGCCGTGCTCGTCGAGGTGGGCCAGCGCCTCCCAAGGGCCCGCGCCCGGCAGGATCTTGGCGGCCTCGGCGTTCATCTCGGCGAGCAGCCGGTGGTACTCCGACCAGCCGTAGGCGTACGCCTCGTCCAGGTCCAGGTCCGTGCCGTTGAAGTAGCGCGACCAGCGGGCGTAGCGCTCGCGGCCCACCGGGTCCGGCGCGTCCGCGACGGCGGGGGCGTACACGTCGCGCATCCAGTCGCGGAGTCCGGCGAGGGCCGCGGTGGCTCCGGCGGCCGCCTCCTCCAGCCCGGCGCGCAGCGCCTCCGGGCCGCGGGACGCGAGTTCGCCGAAGAAGCCCGTGCCGTCGCCGTCGCCGTTGGCGCCGCCGTCGCTGTCGCCGTCCGCGCCGTCGCCGTCCTCGCCCGCCCAGGTGGTGAGCTGGTCGATGAAGGTGGCGGTGGCGCGCGGGCCCCCGTACAGGCCGCGGTCCAGGCCGAGTCCGAGGCTCTCGCGGTAGCCGGCGAGGGCGGCGGGGACCGCGCGCAGCCGCTCGGCGATCGCGGCCCAGTCCTCGTCCGTGTCGGACGGGGTCAGGGTGAAGACGTCGCGGACGGCGTGCGCGGGCGAGTGGATGTTGCTGACGGTCCGCAGGTCCTCGTCCGCCTCGTACACCGCGAGTTCGGCATTGAGGCGCTCGCGCAGCAGGCGGCCGCAGCGGCGCTCGGCGTCGCTGTCCGCGCCGGGCAGCCGCTCGGCGGCGTCGAGGCGGGCGAGGGTGGAACGGGACAGTTCGGCGGCGGCCGCACGGCCGGCGGGCGAGAAGTCCGGGAGCCGGCTGGAGCACGCGGCGACACCGAGATAGGTGCCCGCGATCGGATCGATGGCAATGAGGTCGTCGACGTATGCGTCGGCGACCTGGCGGGGCAGCCGGGAAGCGCTGTCGCTGCGAAGGGTCTCTGACATGCGGCCATCTTCGTACGCGGGACGGCCCCGCGTCATCACCGTTCGCTTTCAGCCTCCTGAC
The DNA here is from genome assembly GCF_000717915.1 of Streptomyces sp. NRRL S-244. Classification (GTDB taxonomy): domain Bacteria; phylum Actinomycetota; class Actinomycetes; order Streptomycetales; family Streptomycetaceae; genus Streptomyces. Next base: position 151,530 of record NZ_JOCX01000013.1, on the reverse strand, counting down.
GTGCACGGGAGCGGCGGAGCGTGGTTCCGCTCCCGTGCGTTCGACGGCGTGCGTCCGGGGGTGAGTTCGGGCCGGTTGGCGTGATCCCGGTGGGCCGGGTTCAGCGCGGGTGCTGCTGGCCGTACGGCTGCTGCGCGCGCGGGAGCTCGTACGCGACCCGGGAGGTGGCCGGCTTCGCGTCCAGCCGGGCCGTGATCACCAGGGTGCCCTCCTCGATCTGGTAGTCGAGGGGGAGGCCGAGGCCGCGCATGGCCGCGACCATGCCGGTGTTGGAGGACTGGGTGACGGCGTACACGCTGTCGCAGCCGGCCTCGACGGCCATCGAGATGAGGCGGCCCAGCAGTTCGGAGCCGATCCCGCGGCGCTGCCAGTCGTCCTCGATCAGGAGCGCGACCTCGGTCTCGTCCCCGTCCCACAGCAGGTGGCCGAGGGCGACGAGCTTGCCGGACGCGGTGGTGGCGGCCAGCGTACGGCCGAACCGGGGGCTCAGCAGGTGGCCGAGGTAGCGGTCGGCGTCGGCGACGGGCCCGTGGTAGCGCAGGCCCAGGGTGCGCTCGGAGCAGCGGTCGTGCATCGCGCGGGCGGCGGCGAGGTCGGAGCCGTCGGCGCGGCGGACGGTGATCTCGTTGCCCTCGGGCAGGGTCAGCACGTCCTGGCTGCGCGGCACGCGCGGGCCGAGCCGGGCGTCGAGCTCGACGAGGGCGCGGGCCCGGGCGAACTCGGTCGGGGTGAAGGGCAGATGGGGGCGCTCCACGGTGATGGCACCGCCCGAGGGGTCGCGCAGCCGCATCACCGTCGCCTCCAGGACGCCCTCGACCGGGGCGTCGGCGCCCGCGTTGGGGCGGCCGGAGAGGGTGGTGGCCGGGATCGAGTGGATGGTGCAGCGGCCGAGCAGCTGGCGCAGGGCGAGGGGCAGCTCGGCGGCGTCCAGGGCGGTGCGGGTGGCCAGGCCGAGGACCCGGGTCGGGGTGTCGACGAGGTCGTGCGCGTCGGCGCGTTCGATCCAGGTGCTGTGGCCGCCGGCCCCGGCGATGGCGCGGGAGAGGCCGGCGGAGGCCAGCTGCTGCGGGGAGCGCAGCAGGAACTCGTCGACGGTGCCGCCCTCGGGGAGCGGGTGGGTCTGGAGGGTCAGGATGTCCACGCCGTGGTGGGCGAGCGCGCTGCAGATCGCGGCCAGGCTGCCGGGCTCGTCCCGTACGGTCGTCCGCATCCGCCACAGTGCGGTCGTGGGGGCGGTGGCGCTCTCCGACGCGGACCCCGACGCGGACGTGGCCGCGGACGCGGACCTTGCCGCCGTCGTGCCGGGGGCCGGATCGGAGGGAGCTGTGCCGGGCGGCGGCGGTGCATGGCTGTGGCGCCGTGCCCACCAGGTGTGGAACGCCGTCGTGACCAGGAGTGCGACGGCCGAGGCGATGAGCAGGATCGGGCCGTGGGGGCCGTGCGCGACGAGATTGGCGATGCCGTCGGCGACCGCGACGGCGCAGAACAGCGCGGCCAGTTCGACGAGGTCGCGGCGCCAGTGGTGGCGGTGGTGGCGGTGAGCGGGGGCGTGGTTGCGTTCAGTCATGCATGCCACTGTGACGCAGGGGTGTTGCGTGATCACGAACGAACTGTGTCCGACTGGTTAAGTGTCCGTCTGGCCGATTTCGCCCGGTTTTCGAGAGGGGCGTGGGCATCCGGAATCCGCAGCGGCGGGCCGGGGGCCGGGTCCGGGCCCCGGGAGTTCCGGGGCCCGGACGGCCGGCGCCGCGGGCCGGGAGGCCGCGGGACTGCGGTGGTGGCCGCGGGACCTGTGGCGGTTGGCCGCGGGACCTGCGGTGGTTACTGGCCCACGCGTCCGGGCTGGAGCGAGGTGGTGAAGAGTACGCCGCCTCCCTGGCGCCGCAACCGGACGGTGAGTTCCCCGCACGCGCCGTCGATCTCGACCTCCCCGTAGTACGGGGGGTTCTCGGACGGTGACATGTTGGCGAGCGGGGCCGACTGGACGTAGGCGGTCTCGGGGCCGAAGGTGGCGTCGAGCTTCCCGGCGGGGAACCCGCCCGCGCCGATGGGGCCGGAGACGAACTCCCAGAACGGCGCGAAGTCGGTGAAGGCGGCCCGCTCGGGGGCGTAGTGGTTCGCGGCCGTGTAGTGCACGTCGGCGGTGAGCCAGAGGGTGCCGGTGATGCGCTGGTGCTTGATGTGGCGCAGGAGTTCGGCGATCTGGAGCTCGCGGCCGAGCGGGGCGCCCGGGTCCCCCTGGGCGACGGCCTCGAAGTTCTCGGTGCCGTCGGCGACGACGATGCCCAGCGGCATGTCGGAGGCGATGACCTTCCAGGTGGCGCGGGAGCGCGACAGCTCGCGCTTGAGCCAGGCCAGCTGCTCCTGCCCGAGGATGCCGATGGGGTCCACGGTCTGGCGGCCGGGGGAGTTGGCGTCGCGGTAGGTGCGCATGTCGAGCACGAAGACGTCGAGCAGCGGGCCGTACCGCATCACCCGGTACATCCGGCCCTCGGCGCGGCCGCCGCGGAGGTCGGTGACCGGGAAGTACTCGCCGAAGGCCTGGCGGGCCCGGCCGGCGAGGGTGTCGACGTCGCGCACGGTGTAGCGGGGGTCGTCGATCACCTGCCCGGGGTACCAGTTGTTGCGCACCTCGTGGTCGTCCCACTGGGCGAGGACCGGCACTTGGGCGTGGAAGTCGCGCAGGTTGCGATCGAGCAGGTTGTAGCGGAAGTTCCCGCGGAACTCGGCGAGGGTCTCGGCGACCTTCGCCTTCTCCTCGGTGGTGATGTTGCGCCAGATGCTGCCGTCGTGCAGGGGGACGGAGGCCTGGATCGGCCCGTCGGCGTAGATGGTGTCCCCGCTGAAGAGGAAGAAGTCGGGGTCGCGCTGGCGCATCTCGTCGAAGACGCGGTAGCCGCCGAGGTCCGGGTTGATGCCCCAGCCCTGGCCCGCGAGGTCTCCCGACCACAGGAAGCGCACGTTGTGGCGGCGGGAGACGGGCGTGGTCCGGAAGGTGCCGCGGACCGGCTCGCCCGTGCGGCGCGGGTCGTCCGGGTCGGCCAGCACCACCCGGTAGTGGATCTGCTGCCCGGGCGGGAGGTCGCGCAGGGTCGTGGTGCCGGTGAAGTCGGTGGCGGGGCCGAGGAACGGGCCGCCGTGGCGTCGGACGCCGTAGCGGAACGACTCGCTCGGGGAGGTCTCGACGTACATCCGCGCCGGCCGGTCGGAGCGTGTCCAGACGGTGGCCGAATGCGCGGTGATCTCACCGGACTGGGTGCCCCACGAGGCGCTCGGGCGCCCGGAGCGGGTGAACGCCGCCGCGGCGGTGGTGGGCGCGGCGAACGCGGGCGCGGCGAGCGCGCCGGACAGGGCAAGGCCCACGGGAACGGCGAGTGAACCGCCGAGCAGGGACCGTCGGGTGTGCGGCATCGGTGCCATCGGAGCGTCTCCAGGGGCCGGCGGGGACGGGTCGGACCAGTGTGCCGTCGCACACCGGCCCGCCCGCGTCGCCCAACCGAACCGTGGATGAACAGCCGTCAGCAGGTCAGGCGGATTGGCCGGTTGTGGCGCGCACCGTGTCCAGAACCACGCGGGAGACCAGCGCCGGGTCGTCGTTCATCGGTACGTGGCCGCATCCGCGGAGCCGGATCAGCCGGGCGCCGGGGACCGTGTGCTTGGCGCGTACGCCCTGGCGGGGCAGGAGCAGCCGGTCGCGGGAGCCCCAGGCGATGGTGACCGGCAGGCCGGGCACGTCCGAGGTGAACCGTACGGAGCGGCCGGCGGCGAGGGTCTCCTCGAAGCCGGTGGCCTCGCGCAGGGCGAGGGTCTCGGCGACCACGGCCTCGGGTGAACGGCGGGCCGGGTGCGCGTAGATCGTGCCGGTGAGCGCGGTCCGGCCGGCGGCGCTGCGCGAGAGCCGCTCCAGGGTCGAGTGGGGCAGCGTGAGCGCGCCGACGCGCATCGCGCGCAGGGTGGCGAAGGCGTACTTGCGCTCGGCCTCGGTCCAGAAGCCGGCGGGGGAGAGCGCGGTGACCGAGCGGACCAGGTTGCTGCGGCCCATCTCGAGGGCGAGGAGCCCGCCGAGGGAGTTGCCCACGACGTGCGGGCGTTCGACGCCGAGGGCCGTGCAGAGCGCGCCGAGCGCGGGGACGAAGGAGCCCAGGTCGTACGGGACGCCCTCGGGCAGCGGCGCCGAGGCGCCGAAGCCGGGCAGGTCGACGGCGATGACGTCGTGCTCGGCGGCCAGGATGTCGGTCACCGGGTGCCAGGCCTGGAGGTGGTGGCCGATGCCGTGCAGCAGGAGAAGCGGTGCGCCGGCGCCCTTGCGCTCGTAGGCGACGGTGGCGGTGCGGGGGCCCAGCGGCGATTCGATCGGGAAGGAGACCGTGGCGGTCATGCAGCTCCTCGTCGGGTGGACGCGACCGTGGGGACGCGATCGGGTGGACGCGTGTGAGACAGGCTGTCAGTAATGACTACCGCCATGATTACCGCCCGGTAGCCCGGCGGGACAAGCCCCGGGTGCGTGTCGGGGGAGCGAGAACATCGCATGAACGGCTTGATACGTATGCCCGATGTGCCCGGTAAAGGGGTGAGGATTGGTCTTGACCAAGGGGGTGCGCCGTCCTATCGTCGCAGGGATAGTGCAGGAACCTTTAATAAACAAAGGCGCGGAACTGCCGCTGGAACACGGCGATTGCAGCGATGGCAGGAGGAGTCAGGGTGGGGACCACGCAGCTCGAAACGGTGCCGGAGCCTAAGTACTGGCACCTCAAGACCGTCCTCAGCGAGGCGCTCGACCAGGACTTCGCGGTGGGCGAGGTCCTGCCGAACGAGCGTGAGCTCGCCGCCCGCTTCGGAGTCGCCCGCGCGACCCTGCGTCAGGCCCTGGAACAGCTCGAACTCGAAGGGCGGCTGCAGCGCCGCCGCGGGGTCGGCACCACCGTGGCCCCGCCGCGGGTCGGCGTGGCCGTCGGCAGCACGGGGCAGAGCTGGCCCGGCGAGAGCGTCGACGGCTGGGAGGCCGTGGACGCGGACCCGGCCGATGCCGCCCTGCCGTCCGCCGCCGTCCTGAAGCTCCTCGGTGGCGCCGGAGCCGGCGACCAGCCCGTGCACACCGTGCGCCGGACCCGGGTCTCCCACGGGCAGGCCGTCGCCGCCGAACTGCTGTACGTGCCGGCCGCTTCCGTGCCCGGCCTCTCCGCCATCGACGCCCCGGCCGGACCGGCGCGCGCCCGGGCCGTGCTGCGCGAGCTGCAGCGCCTCGCCCTGGACGGGCAGGACCGCTCGGTGGAGCTCGGCTCGGCGCGTGCCGACGACGCCAAGGAACTGGACCGGCTGCCGGGTGCGCCGGTGCTCGTCGTCACCACCCGGTACTTCACCGCCGCGGGTACGGCCGCGGTCTCGGTCGCCACGTACCGCGCGGACACCTGCCGCCTGACCTTCGGCGACTCGGGCGACGTGGAGATAACGCACGAGGCCCGCGTCGCCTCCTGACTGCCGGGGCCCCTTCGCTGACCCCGCCGCCGACCCCGCCGCTGACCCTGTCGCCGGCGAGGTCAGCGGCGGCGGGTCGTGACCGTCTTCTCCACCGCGAAGAGCTCTTCTTCCACGTGGTCCAGCGCCAGGCGCAGGGCTCCGGTGGCCACCGCGGCCTCGCCGAGCAGGGACTGCGCCACCCGCGGGGGGCGCAGGCAGTAGCGCTCCAGTTCGCGGCGCAGGGGGTCCAGGACTCCGGCCAGGCCGGCCGCCCAGCCGCCGACCACGACGAGCTCCGGATCCATGGCCAGGACCAGCGCCGCCACGTCGTGCACCAGCCGCTGGATGAAGCGCTCCACCGCTGCCACGGCCCGCTCGTCGCCCCGGCGGGCCATCGCGAAGACCTCGGCGACCGCCTGCTCGTCCAGCGGGTGCAGCGGTTCGCCGGTCGTGGACAGCAGCTTCTCGGGTGTGACGTCGCGGCCCAGCAGGTGCAGGGCGCCGATCTCGCCGGCCGCCCCGCCGAAGCCGCGGTGCAGCCGCCCTCCGATCAGTGATCCCGCGCCGGGGCTGAGCCCCGCCATCACGAACACCATGTCGTCGGTGTCCTGCGCGGCGCCCTTCCAGTGCTCGGCGACCGCGGCCGCATTGGCGTCGTTCTCCACTTGTACCGGGCAGCGGAACGAGCGCCTCAGCCGCTCGCCTAGGGGCAGCCCGGTCCAGCCCGGCAGGGCCGTGCCCAGGCGTACGGTGCCGTCCGCCTCCACGATCCCGGGGCTGCCGACGCCGACCGCCCGCAGGGAGTCCCGCGGTACGCCGGCCCGCCGCAGCAGATCGGCCACCGCCGCCCGCACCCGCTCCAGCCGCTCGTCGGCGGACGCGGTCTCGGCGACCTCCTTCGTGCCGGCGCCGATCACCCGCCCGTCCAGCCCGGACAGCAGCACCGCGATCCGGTGCGAGCCGATCTCGATGCCGAGCAGATGCCCCGCCTCGGCGCGGAACCGGTAGCGCCTGGCCGGCCGCCCCTGGCGGCGCGCGCCCTCCTCCGCGTCGGCCTCGACGACGAGCCCGGTCCCGATCAGCCCCTCGACCACACCTTCGACGGTCGGCCGGGACAGCCCGGTCACCCGGGTCAGGTCGGTGAGGGTCGGCGATTCGGCCGCCCGCAGCGCACGCAGCACCACGGCCGAATTGATCCGCCGGAGCAGAGAGGGATCCCCGCCGGTCAGCTGCCCCAACGTGTGTCCTCCCAGCTAGCGAGCTTGTCTGCCGGATCGTACTGTGCCCCCGGGGCCACTGCGAGACGCAGCCCCCCACCGGCCGGAACTGGCTCCTCCCCTCAGGCCGGGGCGACGAATCCCGACTCGTACGCCGTGATCACCGCCTGGGTCCGGTCCCGTGCCCCCAGCTTGCCCAGAATCGCGCTCACATGGGACTTCACCGTCTCCGTGCCGACGATCAGCTCCTTGGCGATCTCGACGTTCGTCAGCCCGCGCGCCATCGCCCGCAGTACCGCTTCCTCCCGCTCGGTCAGGGCGGCCCGCTTCAGCACCGCCCGCGCCTGCCGGTTCCCGTACTCCGCGGCCAGCGCCCGCACGGCCGCCGGGAACAGCAGCGTCTCGCCCTCGGCCACCAGCCGCACCGCGTGCACGATCTCGGAGGGGCGGGCCCGCTTCAGCAGGAACCCGTCCGCCCCGGCCCGCAGCGCCTGGTACACGTACTCGTCGTTCTCGAACGTGGTCACCACGAGGATCTTCGGCGGGGAGTCCACGGTCCGCAGCACGGCCCGCGTCGCCTCGATCCCGTCGAGCAGCGGCATCCGCACGTCCATGGCCACCACGTCCGGCCTCAGCTGCCGCACGAGCGGGACGACGGAGGCCCCGTCGGCCGCCTCACCCACCACCTCGATGTCGGGCTGGGCATCCAGGACGGCGCGCAGACCCGCGCGCACCAGGGGCTCGTCATCGACGAGCAGAACGGTAACCGGCATCCGGTCAGCGTATTCGCTCCAGCGGAAGCCGTGCGCGCACCCTCCAACTGCCCTCGAACGGCCCGGTCTCGGCCTCACCGCCGAGCAGCGCGGCCCGCTCCCGCATCCCGCGCAGCCCGCTCCCGCTGCCGGGGATGAAGGCGGGCCCCTCCGGCAGCGGGTTCGTGACCTCCATGTCCAGCCTGCCGACGGCCATCTCCACTCGGACCCGGACCGGCACCGGCCCACAGTGCCGCAGCACGTTCGTGAGCGCCTCCTGCAGGATCCGGTAGCCCTCCCGGGTGACCGGTCCCGGCAACTGCTCCAGCGGACCCGTCAGTTGCGCGTCGACTTCCGACCCCGAGGCCCGGGCCGACTCCAGCAGCCGGTCGGCCTCGGCCAGCGTCGGCCGCTGGGAGACGGGCTGCGCCGACTCCCGCAGGACCAGCAGGACCCGTTCCAGGTCCTCCAGGGCGGCCCGGCCCGTCTCCTCGATCGCGCCCAGCGCCCGGTCGGTGAACTCTGGGTTGCCCGCGGCCCGGGCCGCCCCCGCCTGCACCACGGCCACCGTCAGGGCGTGCCCGATCGAGTCGTGCAGCTCCCGCGCGATGCGGGTGCGCTCCAACAGCTGCTCGGTGCGGGCCTCCAGAGCGGTGAGCCGCTCGGCGGCCGAAGGCCCCAGCAGCCGGCGCGCGACCGCGGTGACCAGCTCGCCCAGCAGCACCACTATGACGATGAGAAGGATCAGCGGCACCGGAACGAGCAGTGCGGCGGCCCAACGCGGCGGAGCGAAGGGGATCATGAGGTCCGAGTTGAGCGGGTGCCCGAGCGCCGCCCCGACCAGTTCGACCGTCACCACCGGGAGCCATACGGTCGCAGCCATGGCGGCGAGTGCGATGACGAGCCGCGCCTCGAGCCACAGCAGCGTCCGCCACCGGTCGCCCCACCGCGCCGACGGCGCGGCACTGATGCCGCCGTCGAGGCTGTCGCGGTCGTGCGGCGTGAGCAGGAACTGCGCCTGCAGCCCCTCGGCCAGCCGCACCCAGGGCACCAGGCCGAACGGTATGACGATGACCAACGGCATCCACGGCCACGCCGGCTCTATGAACATCCACAGGGCCAGCAGCAGCACGGGCACGCACAGGTGCAACCAGCGTGAGTAGGTCACCGGTTGGAGCGGGGCACGGAGCAGTCGGTACATGCCCCCATCGTGGCAGTGACCGGCCCGGACGCGTCTCCCCCACGTGGGGGAGACGGCACCCTCGCATGGGGGAGGAAGGGGGGTGGGGCGGGCGGCGAATCTTGAGCCATGAACAGCATCGAGATCCGAGAACTGACCAAGGAATACGGCCGCACCCGGGCCGTGGACCACCTCACCTTCGATGTCCTGCCCGGCCGGGTCACCGGATTCCTCGGCCCCAACGGCGCCGGCAAGTCCACCACGATGCGCCTGCTGCTGGGCCTGGACCGGGTCACCTCCGGGACGGCCACGATCGGCGGGGCCCGGTTCACCGACTTCCCCGACCCGTTGCACCGCGTGGGCGCGCTCCTGGACGCCCAGGCGGCCCACGGCGGGCGCACCGCCCGGGACCACCTCCGCTTCCTCGCCGCCGCCAACCGCATCCCGGTGCGCCGGGTCGAAGAGGTACTGGAGCAGGCGGGGATCGCCTCGGCGGCCAAGCGTCGGGTCAAGACCTTCTCGCTCGGGATGCGCCAGCGCCTCGGCATAGCGGCCGCGCTGCTGGGAGACCCCGAGGTGCTGCTGCTGGACGAGCCCACCAACGGGCTCGACCCCGAAGGCATCATCTGGATCCGCGAGCTGATGCGGGGCCTCGCCGCCGAGGGCCGCACGGTGCTCGTCTCCAGCCATCTGATGTCCGAGACCGCGGCGCTCGCCGACCACCTGATCGTGCTCGGGCAGGGCAGGCTGCTGGCCGACTCCTCCATGGAGGAGTTCATCGAGGCCCGCAGCACCCCGAAGGTGCGCTTGCGCACCTCGGACCCGGTCCGGCTCCGGGCGGCCCTGGCCCGGGACGGCTTCGAGATGGCGAGCGCCGACGACGGGCGCTGGACGGTGGAGGGCATACGGGCCGAGCAGCTCGGAGCCGTGGCCGCCCGCGAGGGCATCCCCGTGCTGGAACTCTCCGACGAACGCGCCTCGCTGGAGCAGGCCTACCTCGACCTCACCGCCGACCACGCCCAGTTCGCCGCCACCCACTGACTTTCCCCAAGACACAAGGAGGCTCCGCCATGAGCGCCGCTCTGCCCACCGTCCCCGTCCTGCACTCGGAATGGATCAAGATACGGTCCCTTCGCGGTACGTTCGGGGCGCTGATCGCCATACTCCTGGCCACCGCCGGGATACAGGCTCTGGCGGCTGCCGCCGTAGGCCAGGCCGAGGCCGGCAGCATGGGGGAGGACCCGCTTTTCGGCGCCTTCTACGGCATCAACTTCGGCCAGATAGCGGCCTTCACCTTCGGGGCGAGCGCGCTGGCCGCCGAGTTCCACGACGGCGCCCTGCGCACGTCGCTGACCGCGGTGCCGAGCCGTACGCGCTTCTACCTGTCGAAGATCGCCATGGTGGGCGCACTCGCCTTCCTGACGGGCCAGGTCACCGGCCTGCTCACCTTCGTCCTGGGCCAGGCGTTCATGGGTCAGTACGCGATGTCCCTGGGGGACCCGGGCACCCTCCGCGCCGTGTTCGGCAGCGGTGTGTACCTCACGCTCATGGCCCTGTTCGCGGCCGGACTGACAGCGGTGCTGCGCAGTGCGGCGGTCGTGCTGAGCGTGCTCATACCCTTCGTCGTCATGGTGCCGTTCATCATCGGCCAGGCCGCGGGCGGCGTCGCCGAGTTCCTGCCGGACCATGCCGGGCAGCTCGTCATGCACCTGGAGTCCAGCGGCCGGCTCGGTCCCTGGAGCGGCCTCGGGGTGCTGGCGCTGTGGGCGGCGGCCGCGCTGGCCGGCGGCTGGCTGGCGGTGCGCCGACGGGACGCGTGACGCCGGGCCAGTTGTCAGACCTCGACGCGATACTGACGGCATGACCACGGCAGAGCATCTCGACACGATCGACCGGCTCCGGACGCGTGCTTTCCCCGACGTCCGGGGCAGGACCGAAGTGGGCACCAGCGGACCCGGCTACCACCTCGCCGAGCTGGGCGGGAGCCGGTGGTACGGGGACGAGGACGCGGCCGACCGCCTGGCGCACGAGGACCAGGTGTCCGCCGAGTTCGACGCCCTGGCCCAGAGGCTGGAGGAGCGCTGGGGCAAGCCCGACCGGTTCACGCTCGACAGCCTGCGGCTGCGGGCGGAGGCCGGGGAGGCGGCGCAGCCGTGGCAGGAGATCGCCGACACCAGCGACCACCTCCACCTCTGGCGGGTCGGGGACCGCTGGGTCGCGATCTACGAGGCCCGCTGGGGGGCCGACCACTCACCGCAGCTGATGTCCGCGGTGACCGTGATCGACCCGCCCTAGGGCTCGGGAGCGTGCTCGGCGGCCGTGCGGAGGCGGGCGTACTCCTGGGCCATGGACTCCGCGGTCCAGTGGGCGTTGAGGCCGCTGGGGTTGGGAAGCGCCCAGACGCGGGTGGACCCGATGGTCCGGTCCTGGGGCCCGATCTGTGCCTTGCGCTCGCCGAAGGCAGTGCGGTAGGCGGTGACTCCGACGACCGCCAGCCACTGCGGGCGCAGCAGTTCCACCTTGGCGGTCAGGATGCGGCCGCCCTCGCGGAACTCCTCGGCGCTCAGCTCGTCGGCCCTGGCCGTGGCGCGGGCGACGACGTTGGTGATGCCGAGCCGGTAGGTCAGCAGCTCCTCCTGCTCCGCGGGGGCCAGGCGGCGCGGGGTGAAACCGGACAGGTGCAGGACCGGCCAGAAGCGATTGCCGGGGCGGGCGAAGTGATGGCCCGTCGCGGCGGAGAGGAGACCTGGATTGATCCCGCAGAACAGCACACGCACACCGCCCGCGACCACGTCCGGGAGGACGCGGTCACGGGCGGCGCTCAGCTCCTCGGGGGTCAGAGGATCGACCCCGGCGTGTATCCGGCGGCCTCCGGGTGCTGCTTGGCGATCGCCTCGATACGGGAGATCACCGCGGCCACCTGGTCACCGGCCGCGCCCGTGAAGGACAGCTTGTCGGCCATCAGGGCGTCGAGCTGGGCCCGGTCCAGCGGCATCCGCTCGTCGGCGGCCAGCCTGTCCAGCAGCTCGTTGCGCTCGGCGCCCTGCTCGCGCATGGCGAGCGCGGAGGCCACCGCGTGCTCCTTGATGACCTCGTGGGCGGCCTCGCGGCCGACACCCGCCCGCACCGCGCCCATCAGGACCTTGGTGGTCGCGAGGAACGGCAGGTAGCGGTCCAGCTCGCGGGCGACGACGGCCGGGAAGGCGCCGAACTCGTCGAGGACCGTCAGGAAGGTCTCCAGCAGGCCGTCGAACGCGAAGAACGCGTCGGGCAGGGCCACCCGGCGGACCACGGAGCAGGACACGTCGCCCTCGTTCCACTGGTCGCCGGCCAGCTCGCCGGTCATCGAGGCGTAGCCGCGCAGGATGACCATCAGGCCGTTGACGCGCTCGCAGGAGCGGGTGTTCATCTTGTGCGGCATCGCGGAGGAGCCGACCTGGCCGGGCTTGAAGCCCTCGGTGACCAGCTCGTGGCCGGCCATCAGGCGGATCGTCTTCGCGATCGACGAGGGGGCGGCGGCCAGCTGCACCAGGGCGGTGACCACGTCGTAGTCGAGCGAGCGCGGGTAGACCTGGCCGACGGAGGTGAAGGCCTGGGCGAAGCCGAGGTGGGTGGCGATCCGCTGCTCCAGGTCGGCCAGCTTGGCGGCGTCGCCGCCCAGCAGGTCGAGCATGTCCTGGGCGGTGCCGACCGGGCCCTTGATCCCGCGCAGCGGGTAGCGGCCGAGCAGGTCCTCCAGCCGGGCGTAGGCGACCAGCAGCTCGTCGGCCGCCGTGGCGAAGCGCTTGCCCAGGGTCGTCGCCTGCGCGGCGACGTTGTGGGAGCGGCCGGCCATGACCAGCTCGGCGTGCTCGCCGGCCAGCTTGCCGAGGCGGGCGAGGACGGCGACCGTACGGTCGCGGGCCAGCTCCAGCGAGAGCCGGATCTGGAGCTGCTCGACGTTCTCGGTGAGGTCGCGGGAGGTCATGCCCTTGTGGACGTGCTCGTGGCCGGCGAGGGCGTTGAACTCCTCGATGCGGGCCTTCACGTCGTGCCGGGTGACCTTCTCGCGCTCGGCGATGGAGGCGAGGTCGACCGTCTCCAGGACGCGCTCGTAGTCGGCGAGGGCGGCGTCCGGGACCTCGATGCCGAGGTCCTTCTGGGCGCGGAGCACGGCGAGCCACAGCCGCCGCTCCAGCGTCACCTTGTACTCGGGGGACCACAGGACGGCGAGCTCCGCGGAGGCGTAGCGGCCGGCCAGGACATTGGGGATGCGGGGCTTGGCTGTCACGTGTAGGGATTCTACTTGGGCCGCAGCTGTGCGTTTACGCAGGTAGGGACCCCACCCCGGATTGTGCCTTGCTACGAGAGCCGCTCGCCCATGGCGGCCGCGTACGGGAGCAGCTCCGGGCGCTTGGCCGGGCGGCCGTCCCCGGAGGAGCGGCCCGTCAGGCGGCGGCCGACCCACGGCAGCAGGTGCTGCCGGGCGAAGCTCAGGTCCTGGGACCGGCGCACGGCCCAGCCCGGCGGCACGGCCGCCGGCAGCTCGGCCCGCCAGTCCTGCTCGGGCGGCAGGCCCAGCGTCTGCCAGACCGCCTCGGCGACCCGGCGGTGGCCTTCGGCCGTCAGGTGCAGCCGGTCCACGTCCCACATGCGGGGGTCGGCCAGCACCCCGGCCCCGTACAGGTCCACGACCAGGGCCCCGTGCCGGGCGGCCAGCTCCTCGATGACGCCGAAGAGCTCCTCCATGCGCGGCCGGAAGCGGTCCATCACCGGCCCGTTGCGCCCCGGCGAGCGCATCAGCACCAGCGTCTTGCACGTGGGGGCCAGCAGCCCCACGGCCTCCTCCAGGTGCCCGCGCACCCGGCCCATGTCGACCTTCGGCCGCAGCGCGTCGTTCAGACCGCCGACCAGCGTCACCACGTCCGCGCCCATCGATGCCGCGACCGGGGCCTGGTCCTCGGCGATCTGCCCGATCAGCTTCCCGCGGACCGCGAGGTTCGCGTAGCGGAAGCCGGGCTCGCGCGCCGCGAGGCGGGCGGCCAGCAGATCGGCCCAGCCGCGGTAGGAGCCGTCGGGCAGCAGGTCGGACATGCCCTCGGTGAAGGAGTCGCCGACCGCGACGAAACTGGTGTAAGACGCATTCATCTCCATGGCGCAGCGATGCTACCGCGCGGTACCCCGGCCGCGTAGGGCCGGGGCACCACCGCGGCTGCCACCGCGGTCGCAGCCGCGGCGGCAGCCGCGTCAGGCGGAGGCGGGCCTGCCGAACAGCTCGCGCAGCACGTCCTCCATCGTGACCAGGCCCGTCATCGCCCCGCCCGAGCCCATGACCGCCGCCAGATGCGTCCGGCTGCGCCGCATCGCGGTCAGCACGTCGTCCAGCGGGGTCTCCGCCCGTACCTGGGCGATCGGACGCAGTGCGGAGACCGGGAACGGCTGGTCCCGCTCCGGCCCGTCCGCGTCGAGGGCGTCCTTGACGTGCAGGTACCCGAGGATCCCGGCCTGGGCGTCGAGCACCGGGAAGCGGGAGTACCCCGACTCGGCGGACAGGCGCTGCAGGGCCGCCGGTGTGACGCCCTCCCGGGCCACGACGACCCGGTCCAGCGGCAGCACCACATCGGTGACCGGCCGCCGGCCCAGCTCCAGGGCGTCGTGCAGCCGCTCGCTCGCGCGGCCGTCGATCAGCCCCGCGGCGCTGGAGTCCTTCACGATCCGGGCCAGCTCGTCGTCCGAGAACGTCGCCGCGACCTCGTCCTTCACCTCCACCCGCAGCATCCGCAGCAGGAGGTTGGCGAAGGCGTTGATCGCGAAGATCACCGGCCTCAGCGCCCGGGCCAGGGTCACCAGCGGCGGACCGAGCAGCAGCGCGGTGCGTACCGGCTCGGACAGCGCCACGTTCTTCGGCAGCATCTCGCCGAAGAGCATGTGCAGGTACGTCGCCAGTGCCAGCGCCACCACGAACGAGATCACGTGGGTCAGCCCCGAGGGCACCCCGACGAGGTCGAACAGTGGGGTCAGCAGGTGTGCGATGGCCGGCTCGGCCACCACGCCCAGCACCAGGGTGCACAGCGTGATGCCCAGCTGGGCCGCCGCCATCAGCGCCGACACGTGCTCCAGCGCCCACAGCACGGCGCGCGCCCGCCGGTCGCCCTGTTCGGCGTACGGCTCGATCTGGCTGCGCCGCACCGAGATCAGCGCGAACTCGGCGCCGACGAAGAAGGCGTTGACGACCAGGGTCGCCAGGCCGATCAGCAGTTGGAGCAGCGTCATCGCGCTCCCTCCCCACCCTGGTCCGACGACTCCTGCGCCGGCCCGGCCGGCGCGTGCAGCAGCACCCGCGCGGCCCGGCGGCCGCTGGCGTCCACCACGTCGAGCCGCCAGCCGGCCAGCTCCATGCCGTCCCCGACGGCCGGGATCCGGCCCAGCTCGGTCGCTATCAGCCCGGCGAGGGTCTCGTACGGGCCGTCCGGCACGCGCAGTCCGATCCGCTCCAGCTGGTCGGTGCGCACGGCGCCGTCGGCGGAGTAGAGGAGCCGCCCGGAGGCGTCCGTACCGGCCGGGGCCAGGTCCGAGGTCTCGTGCGGGTCGTGCTCGTCGCGCACCTCGCCGACGACCTCCTCGACGATGTCCTCCAGGGTGACCACGCCGGCCGTGCCGCCGTACTCGTCGATCACCACGGCCATCGTCTGGCGGCCGGACAGCAGGTCCAGCAGCCGGTCCACCGTCAGCGACTCCGGTACCAGCAGCGGATCGCGCAGCAGCCGGGAGACGGGGCGGCGGTGCCGTTCCTCGGCGGGCAGCGCGAGCACGTCCTTGATGTGGACGGTGCCGACGACGGTGTCGAGGCTCCCGCGGTAGACGGGGAAGCGCGACAGGCCGGTCGCGAGCGTCGCGTTCGCCACGTCCTCGGCGGTGGTCTGCACGTCGAGGGCGGTGACCTGGACCCGCGGGGTCATGACGTTCTCCGCGGTCAGGTCGGCCAGGTTCAGGGTCCGTACGAAGAGCTCGGCGGTGTCCTTCTCCAGCGCGCCCGCCTTCGCGGAGTGCCGGGCCAGCGCCACCAGCTCCTGCGGGGTGCGCGCGGAGGCCAACTCCTCGGCCGGCTCCATCCCGAGCCGGCGGACCATGTGGTTCGCCGTCGTGTTCAGATGGCTGATGAACGGCCGGAAGGCGCGGCTGAAGACCCGCTGCGTGGTGGCCACGCGCTTGGCGATGGCCAGCGGTGAGGAGATCGCCCAGTTCTTGGGGACCAGCTCGCCGACGACCATCAGGACGATCGTCGACAGTACGGTGCCCAGGATCAGGGCGGTGGAGGAGGCGGCGCCGGCCGACAGCCCCATGGCCTCGAACGGGCCCTGGAGCAGGGCGGCGATCGAGGGCTTGGAGATCATGCCGATGACCAGGCCGGTCACGGTGATGCCGAGCTGGGCGCCGGAGAGCTGGAACGTAAGGCTCCGGACGGCCGCGAGGGCGCTCTCGGCCCCGCGCTCGCCGCGCTCGGCGGCCTGTTCGAGCTCACTGCGCTCGACGGTGGTCAGCGAGAACTCGGCCGCGACGAAGACCCCGCAGACAAGGCAGAGCAGCAGCGCCACGAGGAGCAGGAGCACTTCGGTCATCGGTCGGTCACCTCCGTCCCATGATCAGCCAGGAGGAGGGGTATCGCGCGATGTCGGGTACTGGGGGGCTCGCCCATGGGCGGACGCTCACACCTTTCGTTCGGGTCGGTCTCGGGTCGGTCGACCGCTGGCATCATAGTAAAGGAAAGGCAAAGAGGGCGGATCATCCTTTTGGCGCAGCGCAACCGGATGATGGGATCCGGCCATGAGCGATCTTCATATCGGTCCCGCGTCCGCCGCTGATCTCACCGCCGTGCTCGACTTCTGGAAGACCGCCGCCGAGGGAACGAGTATCAGTGACGACCTCGCCGGGGTCGAGCGCCTCCACGCCCGCGATCCGCACGCCCTGCTGCTCGCCCGGCGCGAGGGCGAACTGCTCGGCACCGTGATCGCGGGCTTCGACGGCTGGCGCTGCCACCTCTACCGGCTCGCGGTGCACCCGGACCGCCGCCGCCAGGGCATCGGCTCGGCGCTGCTGGCCGCCGCGGAGGAGCGGTTCCGCGAGCTCGGCGGACTGCGCGCCGACGCGATGGTGCTGGACCGCAACGAGCGGGCGCACGGGGCATGGGCCGTCGGCGGGTACCACCCCGGGGACCAGTGGACCCGCTGGGTCAAGCCGCTGGTCTGAGCCTTCAGGCAGGACCGCGCCGGGCCGTACCGATCACGCAGTACGAGGTCGGCAGCGCCGGTCCGCGCTCCGGCAGCAGGAAGGCGCGGGACGAAGTGATGCGGAAACCGGCGGCCTCGATCGCGGCGGCCGGGTCGCGGGAGGTGTGGCACCCGCCGAAGAGGCGGGGCCAGACGGTCCGGTCCAGTGTCCGCTGGACGGCGGCCATGCCGGCGGTGGGCGCCCGGCCGTGCTCGAAGAAGCGGAGCTCGGCGTCGGGGCGGAGCACCCGGTCGAGCTCCGCGAGCGCGCGCGGCAGGTCCCGTACGGTGCACAGCACGAGGGAGGCGACGGCGGCGTCGAAGGCCTCGCTCTTGACGGGGAGGGCCTCGGCGACGCCCGGTACGAGGTCGACGGGGACCTCGGCGCGCAGGGCCGCGTCGGCAGCGAGCCGGCGAAGGCTGCGCTCCGGTTCGACGGCGACGACTTCGGAGACGGCCCGCGGGTAGTGGGCGAAGTTCAGGCCGTTGCCGGCGCCGATCTCGATGACCCGGCCGGACACCCCGTGCAGGAGCTCGCGCCGCAGGTCGCGGACACCGCCGCGGGTGTCGGCGGTGGTGCTGAGCCGCGCGTAGAACCGGGCGAAGAGCGGGTGGTCGACGGAGTCCGGGTCACGGTGCGGTGAGGGCATGGCGGACCTCCGGGCGCGTGGCGACGGGTGCGGTTGGCCTGCCCGGGCTGTTTCCCGTCCGCGCGGTCGGTAAACCGGTGCCGTGGTCGGCTGAGTACGCGTACTCAGGAGTCCGGGGCCGTGTCGTGACGACAATCGGGTGATCCGATCATGCGCCCCGGCCGCTGGGGCCCGCCCCAGGAAGTGGAGACCCGGTGACATCCCGTACCACCACCCCCGCCCGCGCCGCGCTGCTTGCCGCCGGAATGCTCGTCATGACCGCCTGCGGCACCACGGTGGCCGGGAGCGGCGCGGCCGCGGACCCGTCCCCGGTCCCGGCGACGCCGAGCCAGACCCCGGACTACGCCGCCCAGGCGGCGGCCGCGGTGGCCCGCCACGACAAGCTCTTCCCGGAGGTGGCCGCGCTGTGCCAGGGCAACGCGAGCGTGGCGCCGCCCCGGTCGGCCGCGCCGGACGACCTGCCCACGGACCCCGAGGCGCGCAAGTACGCGGAGAATCACGCGTACAAGAACGAGGCCGCGCTCACGCCCGCCGCCCAGTGCCGTGGCGACGCGCACGCCGCACGGATCAAGGCGGCGCTGGGCGGCTCCGGGGGGAAGGGTGCACCGCGGACGACGCGGGAGCTCAGCGGGCTCCTGACCGGGATGGGCTACAAGGTGGAGACGGGAGACGTGTACGCGTCGAGCACGGGCAACCTCTCGTTCGTCCTGTCGGTTCCGGAGAGCGGGCCGTGCGTGACGGGTCAGGTGAGTCCGCCGCTGAGCGTGAAGGCGCACGGCGCCTACATGGAGGGCGGCTGCCACGAGCCGCGCGGCGGCCACTGAACGCCCCGGAGCCCATGCGGACGGGAGCGCCCCGCGCACGGAACGCCCCGCGCACGGAACGCCCTGCGCACGGAACGCCCCGCGCACGGAACGGCCCGGCGGGCCGGACGGCGCCGCCGGGCCCGATCGGTCCGGGTGCCGGGTCAGGGCTGCCAGGTCCTCAGGAAGGACTCCGGGGACCAGGTGCCCGACAGGGCGGCGGCGAGCCACGTGGGGGCCGCCGCGCGGAAGGATTCCGGGGACAGTGACCCCGAGGACTCGGGTACGACGCCGAGCAGCGGGAGCCCCGAGGACGACGGCAGGTCCGCCAGGTTGCACCGGCAGGCCAGGTCCGGTTCCGCCGGCCAGCTGCCGATGACCACGCCCGGCGCCCGCAGCCCCCGGGCCCGCAGGGCTTCCGCCGTCAGGGTCGTCGAGTTGAGGGTGCCGAGGGCCGGCGGGGTGACCACCAGGACCGGGGCGTCGAGCAGGCGGGCCGCGTCGGCCAGGGTGTGGCCGGCCTCGTCGAAGCGGACCAGCAGCCCGCCCGCCCCCTCCACCAGGACCAGGTCGTGGGAGCCGGACAGGTCCCGCGCCGCCTCCGCGATCTGCGTCGGGGAGAGCGTCGGCAGGCCCGCGCGGCGGGCCGCCGTGTCCGGGGCCAACGGCTCCGGATAGCGGGCCAGTTCCACCGCCGTGACCGACGGCCCGGCCAGCCGGACCACCTCCGCCGCATCGCCCGGAGCGCCGGGTTCCATGCCCGTCTGAGCCGGCTTCAGGACGGCCACCGAGCGGCCCGCCGCCACGGCGGCGGCCGCGACCGCCGCCGTGACCACCGTCTTGCCGATCTCCGTGCCCGTGCCCGAGACCATCAGTACGGTCATGTCAGCCCTCCTGCGCGGCCGCGCACACCGCACGGCAGATGCGGGCCACGTCGGCGTCGCCCGTGACGAACGGCGGCATCACGTAGATCAGGTCCCGGAATGGGCGTACCCACACGCCCTCGCGGACCGCGGCCCGGGTGGCCGCGGCCACGTCGACCTCGTGCGTCAGCTGGACCACGCCGATCGCGCCCAGGACCCGTACGTCCCGCACCCCGGGCAGCTCGCGCGCCGGAACCAGGCCCTCCAGCAGGCCCGCCTCGATGCGCTTGACCTCGCGCTGCCAGTCCTGCCCGAGCAGCAGGTCGATCGAGGCCAGCGCCACGGCCGTGGCGAGCGGGTTGCCCATGAACGTCGGCCCGTGGGCGAGGATCGGGACGGCGCCCCGGGAGATCCCGTTCGCCACCCGCTCCGTGCACAAGGTGGCGGCCAGCGTGAGGTAGCCGCCGGTCAGGGACTTGCCGAGGCACATCACGTCCGGGGTGATCCCGGCGTGGTCGGCCGCGAACAGGGCGCCGGTGCGGCCGAAGCCGGTCGCGATCTCGTCCAGGACGAGCAGGACGTCGTACTCGTCGCACAGTTCGCGCAGCACCCGCAGGTACCCCGGGTTGTGGAAGCGCATGCCGCCCGCGCCCTGGACCACCGGTTCCACGATCACCGCGGCCAGCTCGTCCGCGTGGGCGGAGAGCAGGGAGCGCAAGTGGTCGACGTACGCGGGATCCACGGGCGCGTCGAACCCGCTCGGCGGGACGTCCGCGAAGAGCTGCTGCGGGAGGATCCCCGACCAGAGCTCGTGCATGCCGCCCTGGGGGTCGCAGACGCCCATCGGCGTCCAGGTGTCCCCGTGGTAGCCGCCGCGCCAGGTCAGCAGCCTGGTCTTGCCGGACCGGCCGATGGAACGCCAGTACTGGAGGCACATCTTCACCGCGACCTCGACCGAGACCGACCCCGAGTCGGCGAGGAAGACGTGCTCCAGGCCGGGCGGGGTGATCTCGACCAGCCGGGCGGCGAGGCGGACGGCGGGCTCGTGGGTGAGCCCGCCGAACATCACGTGTGACATCCGGCCGAGTTGGTCGGTCACGGCCTCGTTCAGCACCGGGTGGTTGTAGCCGTGGATCGCCGACCACCAGGAGGACATGCCGTCGACCAGCTCGTCCTGCCCCTGCGAAGCCTCGGCCAGCCGCAGCCGGACCCCCGAGGCGGAGGCGACCACCAGGGGCTCCTGCCGCCCGGGCATCGGACCGTACGGGTGCCAGACGTGCTGCCGGTCCAGCGCGAGCAGTTCCGCGGCCGGCAGCGAGTGGCGCTGGTCAGGCATTGGGGGCGAGGTCCGTTCCCGCGCCCCGGCGGCGGACCGCCACCAGGTCCGAGCGGAGCTCGCCGGCCGGAGCCTGGGCCGGCGTCCCGGCGGGCACGGGAGCAGACGCCGCGACCGCAGCCTGTGCCGGGACGGCCTCGTGGCCCGAGCAGCCTCCGCACGCCGAACCGCAGCCCGCCTCGGCCGCCGAGGAACCGCACGGCCCCTGGCCGGCCGCGGCCCTGGCCGCCGCCAACGCGTCCGCGCGGTGCGCCGGCAGGGTCGTCGTACCGGCGCCCTCCACCTCGAAGCCGGCGTCCGCGATCATGTCGAGGTCGGCCTGGCCCGCCTGGCCCTCACTGGTGAGGTAGTCGCCGAGGAAGATCGAGTTGGCGATGTTCAGCGCGAGCGGCTGCATCGAGCGCAGGTGCACCTCGCGGCCGCCGGCGATCCGGACCTCGACGTCGGGGCAGACGAACCGGACCATCGCGAGGATCCGCAGGCAGCGCTGGGGGGTGAGGTTCCACTCCTTGGCCAGCGGGGTGCCCTCGAAGGGGATCAGGAAGTTGACCGGCACCGAGTCCGAGTCCAGCTCGCGCAGCGAGTAGACGACGTCGACCAGGTCCTCGTCGCTCTCGCCCATGCCCGCGATGAGACCGGAGCAGGCGGAGAGGCCCGCGGCGTGCGCCTTCTGCACCGTGTCGACCCGGTCCGCGTAGGTGTGGGTCTTGGTGATCTGGCCGTACGTGGCCTCGGAGGTGTTCAGGTTGTGGTTGTAGGCATCGGCGCCCGCGTCCTTCAGCCGCTCGGCCTGGCCCTCCGCGAGGAGGCCGAGGCACGCGCACACCTCGACGCCCTCGTTCTGCTCCTTGATCGCCTCGATCGTCTTGCCGACCCGCTCGACGTCGCGGTCCGTCGGTCCGCGCCCGCTCGCCACCAGGCACACGCGCTTCGCGCCACCCGCGACACCGGCCGCGGCGGCCTGCGAGGCCTCCTCCGGCTTGAGCCACGTGTACTTGAGGATCTCCGCCTTCGATCCCAGCCGCTGGGAGCAGTAGGAGCAGTCCTCGGGGCAGAGCCCGGACTTCAGGTTGACCAGGTAGTTCAGCTTGACCCGACGCCCGAACCACTGGCGGCGCACCTTGCCGGCCGCGGCCACCACGTCGAGCAGTTCGTCGTCAGAGGTCGCCAGTACGGCAAGCGCCTCTTCGCGGGTCGGCAGCTCGCGCCGCAGCCCCTTGTCCACCAGGGTGTTCAGCAGGTCCATGACGCCGATCCTGGACTACACGAGCACTCCCGGCCAAGGAGAGATCGCACAACATGGCCGGAACGGAGTGTGTGGATCGCCACACCTGGCACTCAAGTGACGGCCGTTAGGGTCAGGCAGGTCTGTGGACTGCCGACAAAACACGAGGACCCGCCGATGAGCCAGCACAGCCCCGAGCCCGATGACGTGTTCGCCTGGATCGACGACGCGGAGCGGGCCCGTGAGCAGGCCGGACTCGTCCGGACGCTGCGCCCCCGCCCGGCCTCCTCGCCGCTGCTGGACCTCGCGAGCAACGACTACCTCGGCCTGTCCCGCCACCCCGAGACCGTACGCGGCGCGCGCGAGGCGGCCGAGCGGTGGGGGGCGGGGGCCACTGGATCACGCCTGGTGACCGGTACGACCGAGCTTCATGCCGAGCTCGAGCGGGAGCTCGCGGCGTTCTGCGGATTCGAGGCCGCGCTCGTCCTGTCCTCCGGGTACGCCGCGAACCTGGCGGCCGTCACGGCGCTCAGCGACCGCGGCACCCTCGTCGTCTCCGACGCGGGCAACCACGCCTCGATCGTCGACGGCTGCCGGCTCTCGCGCGCCGGGATCGAAGTGATCCCGCACTCCGATCCGGAAGCCGCGCGCAAGACGCTCGGCGCGCACGAGGGCCGGGCGCTGCTGGTCAGCGACTCGGTGTTCTCCGTGGACGGGGACGCCGCCCCGCTCGACGCGTACGCGGCCGCCTGCCGGGAGCGGGGCGCGGCCCTGGTCGTGGACGACGCGCACGGGCTGGGCGTCCTGGGGGAGGGTGGCCGGGGGGCCCTGTACGCCGCCGGCCTCGCGGGCGCGCCCGGGGTGGTCGCCACCCTCACGCTCTCGAAGTCCCTGGGCAGCCAGGGCGGGGCCGTGCTCGGTCCGGCCAAGGTGATCCGGCACCTGGTCAACACGGCCCGGACGTTCATCTTCGACACCGGGCTGGCACCGGCCGCCGCGGGCGCGGCGCTGGCGAGCCTGCGCCTGCTCCGGCGGGAGCCGGAGCGCGCCGGCCGGGCCCGCGAGGTGGCCGACCGGCTGTACGGGCGGCTCACCGCGTCCGGCCTGACCGCGGCCCGGCCGGACGCGGCCGTGGTGTCGGTACGGGCCCCGTCGGCTGCGGCGGCACTGCGCTGGGCCGCCGACTGCCGCGAGGCAGGTCTGTCCGTGGGGTGCTTCCGTCCGCCGTCCGTGCCGGACGGCATCTCCCGGCTGCGGCTGACCGCACGGGCCGATCTCACGGGGGACGAGATCGACCGGGCCGTCGAGACGATCCTGCGGACCGCCCCGGCCGGAGCCACGGACCACTAGGGCCTCACGCGAGTACGTCCACGTCTGCCCGTACGGCTGCGAGGAAGCCCTGCCAGGCAGGCTCGGTGAAGAGCACGGCCGGGCCGTCCGTCCGCTTCGAGTCGCGGACGGCCAGCAGGCCGCCGCCACCGAGGACGGCGGTTTCCACGCAGTTGTTCATTCCGGTGCTGCGGCTGCTCCGCCGCCACCGCGCGCTGATCAGAAGTCCGCTGGTGGAGAGGGGGGTTGCGGACACGGGGGTGCCTCCTTACGCGTCGTCAGCGAGTGAGCTGATGAGATCCGACGAGTCCTGGGGCGGTAGGGCGTGCGCCTGGATGGTGCGGAATGCGGCGCTGTACGCCTCGAGGTCTTCCTTCCGCTCCAGGTAGAGGCTACTCGTCAAATGGTCGAGTACCACCACATCCAGATCGGCGATGTTCGGAAATGAGAAAATTACGAACGGTCCTGTCAGGCCGAGATGGCCCCCCACGCTGAACGGCAGTACCTGCAGCCGCACTTGGGGCATCCGGGCCACCTGCACCAGATGCCGCAGCTGCGCCGCCATCACCCCGGGCCCGCCGATCTGCCGCCGCAGCACCGCCTCGTCCAGTACGGCGCTCAGCTCCAGCGGCGGATCCGCCCGCAGCACCGACTGCCGGGCCAGCCGTACGTCGACCAGCGCGTCCACCTTGGGTTCCGGCAGCCCGCCCAGCGCGGCCCGGGTCACCGCGCGTGCGTACTCCGGGGTCTGCAACAGGCCCGGCACCACGGAGAGCTCGACCGTACGGGCCGAGCGGGCGCTCGCCTCCAGGCTGATGAAGTCCCGGTACTCCTGGGGCAGCAGGCCCCGGTAGTCGTGCCACCACTGGCGGCCGCGCCCGGCCTCGCCCCCGCCCGCCCCGGGTCCCGCCGCCGAGGCCGACAGGGCCTCCAGCAGCGCCCTCTGCTCGGGGCTGACGACCTTTCCGTACACATCGAGGAGGAGGCGGATGTCCTCCGGTTTCACGCCACTGCGCCCCGTCTCGATGCGGCTGATTTTCGACTGGTGCCATCCCGCGATCCGGGCGGCCTCACCACTGGTGAGTCCGGTCCGGTCGCGCAGGGCGCGCAGTTCCTCGCCGAGCTTGCGCCGACGCACCGCGGGACCGTGCTGCATACCCGCCTCCTTCCACCGGCACAGCTCGCACCAGTCTGCCGTCCAAATACGCTCTTCCGTAGCAGAGTTCACTGCATTGAGCGACAGATATATGCATATCTTGGGGGAACGGGCGCTTCGACGGGACGATGGGTGGCACTCTGGCGTCCAGCACAGATCCGGGGCGGTTCGCCCCGGTGGGAAAGGGACCGTCGCCATGGCAGACCACCAGGAAGCATCCGTCACTCTGCCGAGCGATCCCGCCTCGGTCGCCACCGCCCGCCGCTACGTCGCGGAGGTGCTCGGTGAATGGGGACTGCCCGACGAGGCCGACACCGCGGACAGCGTCCGGCTGATCGTCTCGGAGCTCGCCACCAACGCCGTCCAGCACACGTTCGGCCAGTCGCCGACCTTCACCGTCGACGTCCGCCTGGAGCGCGGGGAGTGGCTCCGCGTCGGGGTGACCGACAGCCACCCGCGCTGGCCCAGGCGCCTCCCGGCCGCCGTGCAGCAGGACAACGGCCGCGGGATGGTCATCATCCGCTGGCTCACCGCCGAAGCGGGCGGCCGGCTCTCGGTCAACCCCACCGAGGACGGCGGCAAGACCGTCTGGATCGCCCTCCCCTGGCCCGTCGCAGCCCCCGCGAAGAGCGTCTCGGGCTGCTGATCCAGGCCCAGGGCCGTCACTCCTCCCGGGTGTCCGTATACGGAACCGGGTGCGGGCGGCCCGGGAGTTGAACCGAGTGCTTCCCCGAAACGTGGGTTAACGCGGCGGAAAAACGCGGCGCCTAGCGTGGCGGCCATGGCCGACCGTCAATGATCACCCATCCTTCGGCAAAGCGCCGGTGCTCGGGACGGAAAGCCTTCCCCTGCGTTGGGCAAGAGACGCTTGGCCCGGATACGTGCAGGTCAACAAAGTGTTGAAGGCCGCTTAGGGTCGGCCCGGCGCGACGCTGACATGGTCCTGGAAGCTTGGTGATACGAGTGCAACTGACACCGCATGAGCAGGAACGGCTGCTCATCCACGTGGCCGCGGACGTGGCCGAGAAGCGCAAGGCGCGCGGCGTCCTCCTCAACCACCCCGAGGCGATCGCCCTGATCACCTCGCACATCCTCGAAGGGGCCCGCGACGGGCGGACCGTGGCCGAGCTCATGGCCTCCGGCCGCACCGTGCTCGGCCGCGCCGAGGTGATGGAGGGGATCCCCGAGATGATCCACGACGTCCAGGTCGAGGCGACCTTCCCGGACGGCACCAAGCTCGTCACCGTCCACGAACCGATCGTCTGAAGGGGAGAACCCGCATGATCCCCGGCGAAATCGTCCACGGGGACGGCCCGGTGCGCCTCAACGAGGGCCGGCCCGTGACCCGCCTCACCGTGCTCAACGCCGCCGACCGGCCCGTCCAGGTCGGCTCCCACTACCACTTCGCCGAGGCCAACCCCGGCCTCGACTTCGACCGCCCGGCGGCCCGCGGGCTGCGGCTCAACATCGCCGCCGGCACCGCCGTGCGCTTCGAGCCGGGCATCCCGGTCGCCGTCGAGCTCGTACCGCTGGGCGGGCTGCGCGCCGTACCTGGCCTGCGCGGGGAGACCGGAGGGCCGCTCGATGGCTGAGCTCGACCGCCGCGCGTACACCGACCTCTTCGGGCCGACCGCGGGCGACCGCATCCGGCTCGCCGACACCGACCTCTTCGTCGAGATCGAGCGGGACCTCAGCGGCGGCCCCGGACACTCCGGCGACGAGGCCGTGTTCGGCGGCGGCAAGGTGATCCGCGAGTCCATGGGCCAGGCCCGGACCACGCGCGCCGAGGGCGCCCCCGACACCGTGATCACGGGAGCCGTCGTCCTGGACCACTGGGGCATCGTCAAGGCCGACATCGGCATCCGCGACGGCCGCATCTGCGGCATCGGGAAGGCCGGCAACCCCGACACCATGGACGGGGTGGACCCCGCTCTCGTGATCGGCCCGGAGACCGAGATCATCGCGGGCAACGGGAAGATCGTCACGGCCGGCGCCATCGACGCCCACGTGCACTTCATCTCGCCGACCGTCATCGACGAGGCCCTCGCCTCCGGCATCACCACCCTCGTCGGCGGCGGCACCGGCCCCGCCGAGGGCACCAAGGCCACCACCGTCACGCCCGGACCCTGGCACCTCGCCCGGATGTTCGCGGCCCTGGAGTCCTACCCCGTCAACATCGGCCTGCTGGGCAAGGGCAACACCATGTCCCGCGAGGCCATGCACTCCCAGCTGCGCGGCGGCGCCCTCGGCTTCAAGATCCACGAGGACTGGGGGGCCACCCCCGCCGTCATCGACGCCTGCCTGAGCGTCTGCGAAGAGACCGGCGCCCAGGTCGCCGTCCACACCGACACCCTCAACGAGGCCGGGTTCGTCGCCGACACCCTCGCCGCCATCGCCGGGCGGACGATCCACTCGTACCACACCGAGGGCGCGGGCGGCGGGCACGCACCCGACATCATCACCGTGGTCTCCGAGCCGAACATCCTGCCCAGCTCCACCAATCCGACCCGGCCGCACACCGTCAACACCATCGAGGAACACCTCGACATGCTGATGGTCTGCCACCACCTCAACCCGGCCGTCCCCGAGGACCTGGCCTTCGCCGAGTCCCGGATCCGGCCCTCGACCATCGCCGCCGAGGACGTACTGCACGACCTCGGCGCCATCTCGATCATCTCCTCCGACGCCCAGGCCATGGGGCGCGTCGGCGAGGTCGTGCTGCGCACCTGGCAGACCGCCCACGTGATGAAGAAGCGGCGCGGCTTCCTGCCCGGCGACGGACCGGCCGACAACCACCGCGCCCGCCGCTACGTCGCCAAGTACACGATCAACCCCGCCGTGGCCCAGGGCCTCGCCCGCGAGATCGGCTCGGTGGAGACCGGCAAGCTCGCCGACCTCGTGCTGTGGAACCCCGCCTTCTTCGGGGTCAAGCCCGAAGCGGTCATCAAGGGCGGCCAGATCGCCTACGCGCAGATGGGCGACGCGAACGCCTCCATCCCGACCCCGCAGCCGGTACTGCCCCGCCCGATGTTCGGCGGTCACGGCCGGGCCCCGGGGCTGAACTCGGTCAACTTCACCGCGCAGGCCGCGCTCGACGACGCGCTGCCCGAACGGCTCGGACTGGGCAAGCAGTTCGTGGCCATCGAGAGCACCCGCAAGGTGGGCAAGGCGGACATGCGCAACAACGACGCCATGCCGAGGGTCGAGGTCGACGCCGACACGTTCACCGTCACCATCGACGGCGAGGTGGTGGAGCCCGCGCCCGCCGCGGAACTGCCCATGGCGCAGAGATACTTCCTCTTCTGACATGGCGCCCCTGCTGATGGCGGCGGCCCCATGAGCCTCGCCGCGCTGCTCGTCCTCGCCGACGGACGCTTCCCCGCGGGCGGGCACGCCCACTCCGGCGGGGCCGAGGCCGCCTGCAAGGCCGGCCGGATCCACGACGCCGCCACCCTGGAGGAGTTCTGCCGCGGCCGGCTCCACACGGCCGGACTCACCGCCGCCGGACTCGCCGCCGCCGCGGCCCTCGGGCTCGACCCGGCGGTCCTCGACGCCGCCGCCGACGCCCGCACGCCCTCGCTCGCGCTGCGCACCGCGGCCCGGCGGCTGGGCCGGCAGCTGCTGCGCGCCGCCCGGGCCACGTGGCCCGCCGCCGAACTCGACGCGCTCGCCGCCGCCTTCCCGCGCGGGGCGCACCAGCCGGTGGTGCTCGGGCTCACCGCCCGGGCGGCCGGGCTCGGGCCGCTGGAGGCCGCGCACGTGGCGGCGTACGAGAGCGTGAGCGGACCGGCGACCGCGACGGTACGCCTCCTCGGCCTGGACCCCTTCGAGGCGAGCGGGGTCCTGGCCCGCCTCGCCCCCGAGCTCGACGCCGTCTCCGGCCGGGCCGCGCGGGCCGCGGAGCGGGCCCGGCGGGCAGGCCCCGACGCCCTGCCCGCGGCCTCCTCGCCGCTGCTGGAGATCGCGGCGGAGGTCCATGCCGACTGGCCGGTACGGCTGTTCGCCTCCTGACGGCTCCGGCCGCCTCCCCCATCCCCTTGGAGATCCCCATGCACCTCGACCACGGCGTGACCTACCCCCAGCGCCACACCCACAGCGCCGAGCCCGTACGGGCGGACGGCTCGCGCCGCGCCCTGCGCATCGGACTCGGCGGACCCGTCGGCTCCGGCAAGACGGCCACCGTCGCCGCGCTCTGCCGCGCCCTGCGCGCCGAGCTGTCCATGGCCGTCGTCACCAACGACATCTACACCCGGGAGGACGCCGAGTTCCTGCTCCGCGAGGCCGTCCTGCCGCCCGAGCGGATCAGCGCGGTCGAGACCGGCGCCTGCCCGCACACCGCCATCCGCGACGACATCTCCGCCAATCTGGAGGCGGTGGAGGAGCTGGAGGAGACGGTCGGCCCGCTCGATCTGATCCTCGTCGAGTCCGGCGGCGACAACCTCACCGCCACCTTCTCCCGCGGCCTCGTCGACGCCCAGATCTTCGTCATCGACGTGGCGGGCGGCGACGACATCCCGCGCAAGGGTGGCCCCGGGGTCACCACCGCCGACCTGCTCGTCGTCAACAAGACCGACCTCGCCCCCTACGTGGGCTCCGACCTGGACCGGATGGCCCGCGACGCCGCCGAGCAGCGCGGCGAACTCCCCGTCGCCTTCCAGTCGCTGCGCGAAACGCAGGGCGTGGCTCCGGTGGCCGCCTGGGTGCGCGAGCGGATCGCCGCCTGGGCCGCCCGGTGAGTCCTACGGTGGCCGGCGCGCCTCCCGCCGCCCCGCCGGCCCCGGCTCCGCCCGGCCTGGCCCCGCCGGCCCCGGCCGCCCCGACTCAGGCCGCTCCGGCCCGGCCCGCCGCAGCTCCTGCTCCGGCCCGGCCCGCGGCAGCTCCCGCTCCGGCCCGGCCCGTCGCAGCTCCTGCTCCCGCTCCGGCTCCGCCCGGCGTACGGGCCACCGCCCGGATCTCCGCCGTCGCCGACGGCCGCGGCGGAACCGCCCTGCCGCTGCTGGCCGGGGACGGGCCGCTCGCGCTGCGCCGCACCCGTGGCACGGCCGCCGAGGCCGGCGTCATGCTGGTCGGCGCGATGAGCGCCCCGCTCGGCGGGGACCACCTCACGGTGGAGGCCGCCGTCGGCCCCGGGGCCCGCCTCGCCCTGGCCTCGGCGGCCGCCACCCTGGCGCTGCCCGGGCGCGGTGGCGCGCCCGCGCGGTACGACGTACGGCTCACCCTCGCCGAGGACTCGGCGCTGCGGTGGCTGCCGGAGCCGCTGGTCTCCGTACGCGGCAGCGACCTGCGGGTGCGCACCCGCGCCGAACTCGCCCCCACGGCCCGGCTGCTGCTGCGCGAGGAGCAGGTGCTGGGCCGTTCGGGGGAGGCGCCGGGCCTGCTGCGCAGCCGGCTCACCGTGACCCGGGGCGGGAGCCCGCTGCTGGACCAGGAGGTGGCCTGCGGACCGGGCGCGCCCGGCGGCTGGGACGGCCCGGCGGGACTCGCGGGCCACCGGGCGCTCGGTCAGCTCCTGGTCGTGGACCCGGCGTTCGCCACCTCGGCGCCGACGGCCGCGGTGCTCGGGGAGTTCGCGGCCGTCACTCCGCTGGCCGGTCCTGCCGTCCTCGTCACGGTCCTGGCGCCCGACGCGCTGCGGCTGCGCGAGGTACTCGACGCGGCGTGTCTCACGTACGGCTGGTAACCGCTGAGCGAACCTGGGACGAATGGGACACCGCTCAGCGGTACACGCCTTTCCGGTTATCGGGTTGGCAAAGAACGCGACCTCGCTCTGTTGTCAGGTGTAGGTCAGGCGAAAGGATCCCCCTGTTCGACCGAACGACCCGACCAACCCGGCCTCCTCCGGCCGGGTCTGACGCAGGGGGAACAACCACGTGATACGCACTGCAGCGCTGGGGAGCGCTGCCACTCTGATCACCGGAGCGCTGGCCGCGGGCCTGCTGCTGGCCCCGCCGGCCGCAGCGGCTTCGTCCAGCCAGAACAGCGGGCTTCCGGAGGCGCTGGGCGTCCAGCTCGCCGCCGCCCGGGCCGCCGCCACCGGCGTCGAGTGGAAGGACTGCCCCGCCGACTGGGGCTTCGAGGCCCCGATCCAGTGCGGCTGGGTCAAGGTCCCGCTGGACTACGCCAAGCCGTTCGGCAAGACCATCGACCTCGCGGTCGACCGGATCGGCAACACCGGCACCAAGGAGGAGCGCCAGGGCGCGCTCGTCTACAACCCCGGCGGCCCCGGCGGCTCCGGCATGCGCTTCCCGCGCCGGGTCACCACCAAGAGCCCGCTGTGGGTCAACACCTCCAAGGCCTACGACTTCGTGGGCTTCGACCCGCGCGGTGTCGGCCACTCCGCCCCGATCTCCTGCATCGACCCGCAGGAGTTCGTCAAGGCTCCCAAGGCCGACCCGGTCCCGTCCAACGAGGCGGACAAGCGCGCCCAGCGCAAGCTCGCCGCCGAGTACGCGGACGGCTGCAAGGAGCGCAGCGGCGAGATGCTGCCGCACATGACCACGCCGAACACCGCGCGCGACCTGGACGTCATCCGGGCCGCACTCGGCGAGAAGAAGCTGAACTACCTCGGCGTCTCCTACGGCACCTACCTGGGCGGGGTCTACGCGACCCTCTTCCCGAACCATGTGCGCCGCATGATCGTCGACAGCGTGGTCAACCCGGACACCGACAACATCTGGTACCAGGCCAACCTGGACCAGGACGTCGCCTTCCAGACGCGCTGGAACGACTGGCAGGACTGGGTCGCCAAGTACGACTCCGTCTTCCACCTCGGCGACAGCCGCGCCAAGGTCGAGGCCAAGTACCAGCAGCTGCGGGCCCAGGCCAAGGCCAACCCGCTCGGCGGAGTCGTCGGCCCGAACGAGCTCATCGGCTTCTTCCAGGGCGCCCCGTACTACGACTCCTCGTGGGTCCCGGTCGCGCAGGCCTTCAGTGCCTGGGCCGCCGGTGACGAGAAGCCGCTGATCGAGGCCATCGCCCCGGACATGTCCGACACCAAGGGTAACGCCGCGTCGGAGAACAGCAACGCCGTGTACACCGCGGTCGAGTGCGCCGATGCCAAGTGGCCCACCAGCTGGGCCAAGTGGGACCGGGACAACTCCAAGCTGCACGAGAAGTACCCGTTCCTGACCTGGTCGAACGCGTGGATGAACCTGCCCTGCGCGACCTGGAAGTCCAAGCAGAGCACCCCGATCGAGGTCGGTGCCAAGCGCGGTCTGCCGCCGGTCCTGATCGTCCAGTCCGAGCGTGACGCGGCCACCCCGTACGAGGGCGGCGTCGAGCTGCACCGCCGTCTGGCCGGCTCGCGTCTGATCACCGAGCAGAACGCCGGCTCGCACGGTGTCACCAGCCTGGTGAACCCCTGCATCAACACCCGGGTGGACGCCTACCTGCTGACCGGCAAGGTGGACGCCAAGGACGTGAAGTGCGGTCCGCACGCCACGCCGGTTCCCCCGGCCCCGGCCGCCACGAAGTCGCTCGCGAAGGCTCCGGCCTCGGCGCTGCCGGCGCTGGAGGAGCTGCCCGCCGTCCGCTAAGGCCGGCAGAGCCCGGCGGGGCTCGGTAGCGAACAGCACGGGAGAAGGCTCAGCGCGTCTTGCGCCGGGCCTTCTTCCGCGCTTCCTCCTCTTCCGCCTTGACCTCGGCGGCGTACCGGTCGACGTACTCCTGGCCGGACAGCCCGAGGACCGCGTACATGATCTCGTCGGTGACGGCGCGCAGAACGGCCCGCTCGCCCTCCATCCCGGCGTACCGGGAGAACTCCAGCGGCTTGCCGAAGCGGATGGTCACCCGCCGGATGTTCGGGATCTTCTGTCCGGGAGGCTGGATCTCGAAGGTGCCGACCATCGCGCACGGTACGACGGGCACCCCGGCCCCGAGCGCCATCGCGGCCACGCCCACCTTGCCCTTGTAGAGCCGGCCGTCGTGGGAGCGGGTGCCCTCCGGGTAGATGCCCAGCAGCTCGCCCTTGGCCAGTACCCCGAGCCCCTCGCGCAGCGCGGCCTGCCCGGCGTCCTTGCCGGAGCGGTCCACCGGGATCTGTCCGGCGCTGCGGAAGAAGAAGGCGGTCAGCCGTCCCTTCACCCCGGGACCGGTGAAGTACTCGGCCTTCGCGAGGAAGGTGATCCGGCGTTTGAGGATGGCCGGCATCAGGAAGTGGTCGGAGAACGACAGGTGGTTGCCCGCGATGATCGCGGCTCCCTCCGCCGGGATGTTCTCCATTCCCTCGATGCGCGGCCGGAACAGCAGCCGGAGCAGCGGACCGAGCAGCACGTGCTTGAGCAATTGGTAGAACACCGGGGCATTTTCCCTTCGCCTGGGGGTCAGGTCAGTGTGCCGGACACGGTGCCAGATGGGCATGGCGAAGCAGGACGGCGTTGCCGGGGTTCATGTGAGGGCCGATCGGAACCGGCCAAAGGAGCCAGGTCTGGGGAGGGGCCGCTGAGGCGGGAGGTGCGGGTGAGGTGTGCAGGCGCCGGTTCAGGTTTTGCCGGACGCGGCCATGCCGGCGGTCAGCAGGCCGAGGACCACCCAGCCGAACCACAGCCAGCCGTTGCTGCCGAGGGCCACGGAGTACGTGGCGACGGCCACCAGAGCGGCGAAGGTCATCACGGCCATCGCCTTAACGGATCCGGTCATGCCCCATGGTCGCCCCCGAAGGTGCCGGCGCGCTACTGGCCACGCGCTTGGAGCGAGGCGAGATAGGAGTTGTACGCCTCCAGCTCCTGGTCGCCGTTGCGGTCCGCGGCCCGGTCGGAGCGCTTCGCGGCCCGCTGCTCGGAGTGGTACCACTGGTAGACCAGCGCGATCAGCACCAGCACCGAGGGGATCTCGCTGAAGGCCCAGGCGATGCCGCCGCCCCACTGCTGGTCGAGCAGCGGGTCGATGCCGAGGGAGGCCGGCGGGTTCGCGTACGTCTTGATCATCGGCTCGCTCGCCATCATCAGCGCGATGCCGAAGAAGGCGTGGAACGGCATGCCGGCGAAGAGCTCCAGCATCCGCATCACGTAGCCGGGGCGGTGCGGGCCCGGGTCCACGCCCATGATCGGCCAGAAGAAGATCAGGCCGACGGCCAGGAAGTGCACCATCATGCCGATGTGCCCGGCCTTGCTCTCCATCAGGAAGTCGAAGAGCGGGGTGAAGTAGAGGGCGTAGAGGCTGGCGATGAACAGGGGGATCGTGAACACCGGGTGGGTGATCACCTTCATGTAGCGGCTGTGCAGCAGCATCAGCAGCAGCTCACGCGGCCCCTTGACGCCCCGCGCGGCGGGCGGCAGCGCGCGCAGCGCCAGTGTCACCGGCGCGCCCAGCAGCAGCAGGATCGGGGAGAGCATGCTGATGACCATGTGCTGGACCATGTGCACGCTGAACATGACCATGCCGTAGTCGTTCAGCTTGGTGCACATCACCAGGGCGACGGTCAGCACACCTGTGGTGAAGGCGATGGTCCGGCCCAGCGGCCAGGCGTCCCCGCGCCGGCGCAGCCGCACCACGCCCCACGCGTACAGGCCGAGGCCCACCAGCGAGCCGATCAGGAAGAACGCGTCGAAGGAGAACTCCAGCCCGCGCCCGAGAGTGAACGGCGGCAGGTCCATGTCCATGTTCATGTCCATGCCGTGACCGCTGTGATCCATCTGTTCACTCCCTTGACCTGTGGTGCCCCACCACAGTAGTGCCGCCCCCGGAGGCGAACGCGTCCGGGGGCGCCGTCAGAAGGGGGGAAACATCACAGAACGTTCTGCGCCTCGGCGTACCGTTCCGCAGGGACCGTCTTGAGGGTCTGCACGGCGTCGGCGAGCGGGACCATCTCGATCCCGGTGCCGCGCAGCGCGGTCAGCATCCCGAACTCGCCGCGGTGCGCCGCCTCGACCGCGTGCCAGCCGAAGCGGGTGGCCAGGACCCGGTCGTACGCGGTCGGCGTACCGCCGCGCTGGACGTGGCCCAGGATGACCGGACGGGCCTCCTTGCCCAGGCGCCGCTCCAGCTCGACCGCGAGCAGGTTGCCGATGCCGGCGAAGCGCTCGTGCCCGTACTGGTCGGTGCCGCCCTCCTGGAAGTCCATGGAGCCGGCGCGCGGTTTGGCGCCCTCGGCGACCACGACGATCGCGAACCGCTTGCCCGCGGAGAACCGCTCGCCGACGATCGCCGTCAGCTCGTCGATGTCGAAGGGGCGCTCCGGGACGACGATGGCGTGCGCGCCGGCGGCCATGCCCGAGTGCAGGGCGATCCAGCCGGTGTGGCGGCCCATGACCTCCACGACCATCACGCGCTGGTGGGACTCGGCGGTGGTCTTCAGCCGGTCCAGGGCCTCGGTGGCGACCCCGACGGCCGTGTCGAAGCCGAAGGTGACGTCCGTCGAGGCGATGTCGTTGTCGATGGTCTTGGGCAC
The DNA here is from genome assembly GCF_000717915.1 of Streptomyces sp. NRRL S-244. Classification (GTDB taxonomy): domain Bacteria; phylum Actinomycetota; class Actinomycetes; order Streptomycetales; family Streptomycetaceae; genus Streptomyces. The sequence continues at coordinate 116,929 of NZ_JOCX01000013.1, read as the reverse complement.
GCCGACGATCGGCAGGCCGGCCTGCGAGAGCAGGTTCGCGGCCTTCAGGGTGCCCTCGCCGCCGATCGGGATGATCGCGTCCAGGCCGAGGTCGGCCACGTGCCCGCGGGCCCGCTCCACGCCGTCGCGCAGGTGCGCGGGCTGCACCCGGGAGGAGCCGAGGATGGTGCCGCCGCGGGCCAGGATGCCGGCCACGGCGTCGAGGTCGAGCTTGCGGTAGTCGCACTCCAGCAGGCCGCGCCAGCCGTCGTGGAAGCCGATGACCTCGTCGCCGTGGTCGACGACGGAGCGGTGCACGACGGAGCGGATGACGGCATTGAGGCCGGGGCAGTCGCCGCCGGAAGTGAGCACACCAATGCGCATGGCGGAAGAACCTTTGCAACGTGGGCCGACGACCGGACCACGTCGTCCGGTTGGAACTACGGCCACCCTACAAGCGGTGGAGCGGTGGACTGAACCATCCTCCACATGCTGGTCATACTCGTCGTACAAAACCACGTCGGCCCGGTTCCCCCAAGGGAAAACCGGGCCGAACACATGATTGCGGGGCCGCCCCGATGAGCGGTCCGCGCGGTGTTACGCGGGCTGCGTGGCCGCCGCGATGCGCTCGGCGCGCAGCGCCTCGTACCACCGGTCGTCGATGGGCGGCAGCGCGTTCACGTCGAGGGCCAGCTTCAGCAGCAGGTCCGCGATCTGCGGGTTGCGCGCCATCACGGGGCCGTGCATGTAGGTGCCGAAGACCGTGTCGTTGTACGCGCCCTCGGTGCCGTCGCCCGTGCCGTTGCCGCGGCCCAGGCGGGTGCGGGCGAAGGGCCTCGCGGTCGGGCCGAGGTGGGTGACGCCCTGGTGGTTCTCGAAGCCCGTGAGCTGGGGCAGGTTCAGGCGCGGGTCGATGTCCGCGAGGACGTCGCCGACGCACCGCTCGCCCTCGCCGCGCACGGTGACCACGTCCAGCAGGCCGAGGCCCTCCTGACGCTCGCCCATGTCGTTGACGAACTCGTTGCCGAGGATCTGGTACCCGGCGCAGACGGAGAAGACGATCGCCCCGTTCGAGACGGCCCGCTCCAGGCCGCCGTCGCGCAGCAGGCGCTCCGCGGCGAGCCGCTGAGGGCGGTCCTCACCGCCGCCGATCAGGTAGATGTCGCCCGAGGTGGGGATGGGCTGGTCGCTGCGCACGTCCACGCGCTGCACGTCCAGGCCGCGCTGGCGCGCCCGGCGCTCCACCACGAGGGCATTGCCCTGGTCTCCGTACGTGCTCAGCAGGTCCGGGTAGACCCACACCAGACGCAGGCTGTTGTCGCTCATGCTCTTGTCCTCTGCGGTTCAGGTGAGAGTTCTAGTTGCCGACGCGGCGGCGCACGTCCTGGAAGGCGGTGTAGTTGGCGATCAGCTCGATCTGTCCGGGCGGTGCCAGCTGCACGGCCTCGTCGAGGGTCTCGCACACGCGGAAGTCCAGGCCCGCGACCTCCAGGCGGACCGCCAGGTCCAGCTTGCGGTCGCCGATCACGAAGATCGGGTGGCCGGCCAGGCGCGGGTAGTCCACGTCCCACAGCCAGGAGGTGTCCGTGCCGTCGGCACCGCGCGCGTTGACCGAGAGGATCACCGGGGTCGGCGGCGGGTCGATCAGCGAAAACGTTTCGAGCCAGCCCGCCGGGTTCTTCGCGAGCAGCAGCCGCAGCTCGCGGCCCTGGAAGTTCACCACGTCGTAGCGGCCGGCGACGGCCTGCACCTGGTACATCCGCTCCAGCGCGACCTGCGGCGGGACGCCGAAGACGGCGGCCACGGCGGCCGAGGTGGCGGCGTTCGCCTTGTTGGCGCGGCCGGGCAGCTGGAGGTGGATCGGCCAGGCCGAGCCGTGCGGGTCCAGTACGTGGTCCCCGGACAGCACCCAGCTCGGGGCCGGGCGCCGGAAACCGCACTCGCCGCAGAACCAGTCGTCGCCGGGGCGCTGCATGACGCCACCGCAGGAGGGGCACGACCAGGCGTCGTCCTTCCACTCCTGGCCGGCGGCGACCCACACCACGTTCTGCGAGGACGAGGCCGACCACACGATGAGCGGGTCGTCGCAGTTCGCGACGATGACGGCCTTGGAGCCCTGGAGGCCCTCGCGCCACTTCTCCGCGAGCATGCGGGTCTCGGCGGCGCGGTCCAGCTGGTCGCGGGAGAGGTTCAGCAGGGCGATCACCTTGGGGGTGACGTCCCGGGCCACTCCTGCGAGGTACTTCTCGTCCACCTCGATGACGCCGTACTTGGCGTCCGAGCCGCCCGCGAGGGCGGAGGTGATGCCGGCCGGCATGTTCGCGCCGAGGGCGTTGGAGACGACCGGTCCGCTGGCCCGCAGGGCCTCGGCGATCAGCCGGGTCGTCGTGGTCTTGCCGTTCGTCGCGGAGACGAGGACGACGTCGAGATGCTGCGCGAGCGCTCCGAGAAGATCGGGGTCGAGTTTGAGTGCGACCTTGCCACCGATCACCGATCCGCTTCCGCGTCCCGCGGCCCGCGACACCGCCGCCGCGGCCTTGCCCGCCGTCACGGCCAGCTTGGCCCGCGGCGAAAGCGGCTCTGTGTTGCCTGCCATCGTCCCTTGTCCTCCTTGCGTCGGTCGGCCCCAGCCTATCCAGTACCGGCCGGGGCCTTGACCGCGGCGCCCCAGGGCGCCGCAGATCTCCTCATATATTCGCCCGTCGTACGCTTACGGCCATGCGACAGCGCCCCATCCCCGGTACCACCGGCCTCGTCCGCACCATGAGCCTGCTGGGCGACCCGGTGCTCCACTCGGCGTGCGCGGAGGTCACCGCATTCGGCCCGGCCCTCGACCGGCTCATCGAGGACATGTTCGCGACGATGTACGCCGCCGAGGGCGTCGGCCTCGCCGCGAACCAGATCGGCGTCGGACAACGGGTGTTCGTGTACGACTGCCCCGACGACGAGGACGTGCGCCACGTCGGGCACATCGTCAACCCGCGTCTGGTGGCGGCCGACGGGGACGAGTTCCGCGGCCCCGAGGGCTGCCTGTCGCTGCCCGGCCTGGAGGCGGGCACGGTCCGCTTCGACCGCGCGGTCGTCGAGGGGGTCACCGCCGACGGCGCGCCCGTACGGATCGAGGGCACCGGGTTCTTCGCGCGCTGCCTCCAGCACGAGTGCGACCACCTCGACGGCACGGTCTACGCGGACCGGGTCACCGGGCTGCGCGCCAGGCGGCTGCGGCGGGCGATCCGCAAGACGCAGTGGGGCGCACGGGCCGCCGGGGGCGCGCAGGACTGAGCGCGGCCCCGGCGCCGGCTCTCAGAACCCCGGGCCGTCCACACGGTTGCCGGCCGTGGCCAGCCGGCCCCACAGCAGGTCCGTGAGCCCGGCGACCAACTCCGCGCGGTCGCACGGGCGTTCGCCGAGCCACCAGTCGCCGGCGGCGTGCATCATGCCGACGATGCCGTGGCCCCAGATCCGGGCCAGGCGCTCGCCGCCGGGGCCGAGGTCCACGCGCTCGCCGATCACGTCGGCGAGCTCCTCGCCGAGCCGGCGCAGCAGCGGGGCCGAGTGCAGGCCCACGTCGAAGCCCCGCTCGGCGGCGTGCGAGTCCTCGGCCGGGTGCATCAGGAACCGGTACACCTGTGGCCGGGCCTCGATGGCCGCGAGATACGTGTCCAGGGTGGACTCCACGCGGCTGCGGCGCTCGGCCGGGGCGTCGAGCGCGGCCCGCAGCGAGTCGAGCAGGGCGTCGGTGTGCCGGACGGCGAGGGCCTGGTAGAGCCCCGCCTTGTCGCCGAAGTGCCGGTAGAGGATCGGCTTGGTGATGCCGGCCTCCGCCGCGATGGCGTTCATGGACGCCTTGGGGCCGTCCCGGAGGACGACCCGGTCGGCCGCTTCGAGCAGCTCCCGCCTGCGGCGCTCGGCCGCTCCCGGTTCGCCGGCCTGCTGAGTGGTCTCCATGACGTGTTTCTCTCCCCGCCCTTGCGATGGTGCGTGACGCCCACGCAACGTAACACCCCGCACACCCTCGCGATCGAATCGGCTGCGCTGCGGACGGCTCTGCTTGACAGTGCTTACTCGTCGGTAACAGACTGTGGCCACCGTATGGGTTACCGCTAGTAACACACTGGTGGACGCACAGCTGGAGGGGAACATGGCGGAGTTCACCATGGAGCTCAATGACGACCAGAAGCAGGTACGCGACTGGATCCACGGCTTCGCGGCCGATGTGATCCGGCCCGCCGCCGCGGAATGGGACGAGCGCGAAGAGACTCCGTGGCCCGTCATCCAGGAGGCCGCGAAGGTCGGCATCTACTCGCTCGACTTCTACGCCCAGCAGTTCTTCGACCCTACCGGCCTCGGCATCCCGATGGCCATGGAGGAACTGTTCTGGGGCGACGCGGGCATCGCCCTGTCGATCGTGGGCACCGGGCTCGCCGCCATCGGCGTCGTCGCCAACGGCACCGAGGAGCAGATCGGGACCTGGATCCCGCAGATGTACGGCACTCCGGACGACGTGAAGGTCGCCGCCTTCTGCTCCTCCGAGCCGGACGCCGGTTCCGACGTCGGCTCGATGCGGACCCGCGCCGTCTACGACCAGGCCAAGGACGAGTGGGTGCTCAACGGCACCAAGACCTGGGCGACCAACGGCGGCATCGCCAACGTCCACATCGTCGTCGCCGTCGTCGACCCCGAGCTCGGCACCAAGGGCCACGCCTCGTTCATCGTGCCGCCGAACACCCCGGGCCTGTCCCAGGGCCAGAAGTTCAAGAAGCACGGCATCCGCGCCTCGCACACCGCCGAGGTGGTCCTGGAGGACGTCCGCGTCCCCGGGTCCTGCCTGCTCGGCGGCAAGGAGAAGCTGGACGAGCGGCTCGCGCGGGCCCACGAGCGGGCCAAGGCCGGCGGCGCCGGCGAGCGGGTGAAGAACGCGGCCATGGCCACCTTCGAGGCCTCCCGCCCGGCCGTCGGGGCCATGGCCGTCGGCACGGCGCGCGCCGCGTACGAGGTGGCCCTCGACTACGCCAAGACCCGCACGCAGTTCGGCCGTCCGATCATCGACAACCAGGGCGTGGCCTTCCAGCTCGCCGACATGCGGACCTCCATCGACGCGGCCCGGCTGCTCGTGTGGCGGGCCTCCTGGATGGCGGTCGCGGGCAAGCCCTTCACCTCGGCGGAGGGCTCCATGTCGAAGCTGTTCGCGAGCGAGGTGGCCAAGAAGGTCACCGCCCAGGCGGTCCAGATCCTCGGCGGCAACGGCTTCACCCGCGAGTACCCGGTGGAGCGCATGCACCGCGACAGCGCGATCTACACCATCTTCGAGGGCACCAGCGAGATCCAGCGGCTGGTGATCGCCCGCACGATCTCGCAGATGCCGATCCGCTAGCCGCTCGCGCGCCGTGCCTCACGCGGGAGTCCGTCAGTGCACGGGCGTGAGGCACAGCGAGTGGGCGCCCTCGACCCACTTGTCGGGGACGCTGATCAGATCGCCGTCCGCGCAGTCCGCGCCGCCGGTGCCCCGCTCCTTGGTGACCAGGTACTTGGCCAGCGGGGAACCGCAGGCTTCCGGCACCAGCTTCTCGTTGCGCAGCTTGTCCGCATCGCGCACGCACGTCCCGATGGCCGGGCCGGTCGGCAGCTCGTCGCCCCCGACCATCAGGCCCAGCAGCACGAGGACGGGAGGCGCGAAGGCGAGGAGCACCATCGGCACCAGGAAGAGCAGCGCCGACGGCCGGCGCCACAGCGGCTTGCCGGGGTTCAGCGAGGGCACGATGGCGCCCGCCGGGGGAGCGAGTTTGAGGAAGCGCGCCCGCGCGCCGAGGTTCATCAGCAGGGTGACGGGAGTGATGAAGACCGACAGCGGGCCCCACCAGCCCTGCCACAGCGTGTCCGCGGACATCTTGCGGTAGGTCGCGAGCCCGCAGTCGCGGCAGAACGGCCCCTCCTGGCGCAGGAACCGCATCAGGACGAGCATGCCCTGGTGCCCCCGCACGGTGGCCTGCACCGCCGGCTGGGCCCCGCACACGCGGCATCCGTACGGGGCCTGCGGCACCGGCTGGTGGCCGTACGGGACCGCCTGCGGCGGCACGCCGTACGGGTAGGGGCTGCCCTGCTGCGGGGCGTACGGGTGGGACGGGTGGTGGTACGGGTGGTACGGGCCGGCGCCGTGCTGCGGTGGCGGAGTGGCCACGGATCTCTCCTCGGGTCTCGCGGTGACCACCGGGCGATCGGTGATCACCGGCACCCTAGCCCGCCCGGCCCGCGGCCCACGCCCGCGGCAGCCGGTCAACGGCCCCGCGCCGAACGTGATCCCGGCCACGCCCGTACGCGCCGCGAACACCGCCGGGACCCCCGTGGCCGCCCCCTCCAAGGGGTGTCGGGTGAACGATCCGAATACCGGGCATGAGCGCATGGTGAGCGGGCATACACACCCTGAACTGGACCACGAATATGGGTTCCGTCCGGGGGCGGCGATCAGCAATACTCACCGCCACCGTGGATCGCGGATTCGACCGGGTGACCACCGGCCCTCCCGCCCCACACTGCGAGGAGGTGCGCCATGTGCTCCCACCAGCCCCCCTGCCCGTCCGCCGACAGCGCCGATCACGACGCCGCCCGCACCGTGGCCTTCCGCCCCGAACAGGGCTGGAGCCTGCTCTGCAACGGCCTGGTGGTCTTCGATGACACCGGTGAGCTGCTCCCCGACGGCCGCGCGGTGGAACCCCGCCGCCCGGCCCTGGTCTGAGCTAGGAGGCCGCATGCGCCAGCAGCTGATCCGCAAGCCCGTCCCCAAGCCGGCACCACGAGACCTGGACCTGCGCACACCGTCGGGCAGACCCCTCCCGTACTGACGGGAGCCCCGACGTTACGCGGCCCCACCAGCTGGAGTTCAGCTGGTGGACGCCGCGGTTCCGCCCAGGAACGCGGCCTCGTAGGCCTCGTCGCCGATCGCCGCCCGGGCCTGCCGCTCGCCCCGGTCCCGCAAGGCCGTCAGCGAGGGTGAGCCCATCTGCGGCCGGCCGACCGTGCGCCACCAGGCGTGCCCGGTGCCCAGCAGCCGCGCCGCGAGTTCTCCGTCGCCCAGCGCCGCCACCGCCGCCGCGAGGACGTCCAGGCCGAGCGCGATCCCGAACCGGTCGCCCAGCAGCCGCTTCCCGGAGAGCATCGCCCGTACGTGGCGTGCCGCCTCCCCGTGGTGGCCGAGCCCGAGCGCCGCGACCGCCAGCACGTAGTCCGCGTACGCCCGCAGCCAGCGCTCGCCCAGCTCCGCGCAGGCCTCGCGCAGCCCCCGGGCCTCCTCCGCGGCCTCCTCGAAGCGCTGCAGGTCACACAGGGCGTAGCCGGTGGCCAGCCGGCACAGCAGCCAGCCCGGGCCGCTGGTCCGGCCGCCGTGGCCGGCCCGTGCCCGGGGCCCGGCCAGCTCCAGCGCCCGTACGGGGTCCCCGGGCATCAGCACCGACACCCCGTGCAGATACGCCGCGCGCAGCTCCGGCTCGGGATCCGCCAGCCGGGCCGCCGCGCGGGTGCACTCCGCGCCCAGCTCCCGGGCCGCGTCCATGTCCCCCTGGAGCAGGGCGGTCAGCCCGAGGGCCCACAGGGCCTGGGTGTACGCGGCGCCGGTGCCCGGGGCCGTCCGCAGGGCCCGTTCCAGGAAGCCCCGCCCTTCGTGGACGTGCCCGCACGAGAACCAGAAGAACCACAGGGCCCCGGCCATCTCCAGCGCGGCCGCCGGGTCCGCGCCGAGGAGGTGTTCCAGCGCCGTGCGCAGCTGTGCGTGCTCGGCGGTCATCCTGCGGTACCAGTCCACCTGGTCCGGGCTCATCCAGCCCCGGTCGGCGGCCTGGCAGAGCGCGGCGTACCAGTGGGCGTGCCGGTCGGCGACGGTCTGTACCTCGCCGAGCTCGGTCAGCCAGTCGTGGCCGTACTCGCGGATGGTGTCCAGCATCCGGTAGCGGGCGCCCGCCCCCCGCTCCAGGGTGCGCCGTACGACGGACTTCGCGACCAGGCCCGCCAGCACCCGCTCCACCCGGGAGGCGGGCAGCGGGCCGCCCGAGCACACCGCCCGGGCGGCGGCGGCGTCGAAGTCCCCGGTGAAGACGGACAGCCGGGCCCACAGCAGCCGTTCCACCGGCTCGCACAGCTCGTGGCTCCAGCCGATCGCGGTCCGCATCGTCCGGTGCCGGGGCTGGAGGGCGGGCCCGTTGTCGGACAGCACGGCGAAGCGCGTGCCGAGGCGCTGCGCCATCTGCTCCAGGGTCCACAGCCGCAGCCGGGCGCCGGCGAGTTCCAGGGCGAGCGGGATCCCGTCGAGGCGGCGGCACACCTCGGCCGCGAGCCGCGCCCGTCCGGGGTCGTCGAAGGCCGCCGCGGCCTCGGGGGTCGCGGCCGCGGCCCGGGCGCGGAACAGGGCGAGGGCGTCGCTTTCGGGGCCGTCGCAGGGCAGCGGGCAGACCTCGACGACCTTCTCGCAGGGGCTGTCGAGGGGTTCCCGGGAGGTGACCAGGACCGTCAGCCCGGGTGCGGACTGCAAGAGTTCACCGACGAGGTGGCGGCACTCGGCCACCATGTGTTCGCAGGTGTCGAGGACGAGGAGCAGTTCCTTGTCGGCCATCCACGCGCACAGCTCCTCGTCGAGGGGGCGGGCGGAGTGGTCGGCGAGGCCCACGGCGTGGGCGACGGTCATCGTGAGCAGGCCGGGGTCGCGCAGGGGCGAGAGTTCCACCCACCAGACCCCGTCGGGCCGGGCCTGTTCGGGATCGCTGACGGCCCTCAGGGCGAGGCGGGACTTGCCGACGCCGCCCACCCCGGTGAGGGTGGTCAGCCTGCGGGAGCGCAACAGGCAGTGCAGCTCGGCGAGTTCGCTCTCCCGCCCGATGAACCCTCCCTGGTCGGGCGGCAGGTTCCCCGGCGGGGCGCAGGGAGCCGGCTCGGGATCGCCGTCGGGCTCCGCTGAATCCGGCCGTCTTCTGTTGAACGCGTACTCACCGAACACGGGTGTATTGTGCGCGATCTTCTTGCCCTGCCGTGCCGTTTCGTTCGGATTGCCGTCACGTTGCCCGGAGTCGGGCCGTGCGCCTCATGCCACGAGTACGATGCTGCGCTCCGCGGAGAAGGCTCCCCAATTGCCGTCCGGCAGCCGGGCGCGCAGCTTGAGGGTCCACCGCGTGCCGGCCGGCTCGGTCACCGTGAGCCGGTGTTCCACCCCGGCGGCTCCGGACGCGGGCACGGCTCCGGCGCCGAACTGGATGACGGTGACGGGCCGTCCGTTGACGTGGAGTTCGTACTCGGCGGTCGGACGGCCGGTGTCCGGGGCGGTCCAGGTCAGCGTGACGGCGCCGGGGGAGGCGGTCGCGGTGAATTCGGAGGGCGCGGTGCCCGGGCCCTGCCCGGCGGAGGGCGGGGTGGTCACGTCCACCGCCGGGCCGTCGGGGGAGGAGTTGTCCGCGCCGTCGCGGGCCCGGACGGTGAAGGTGTAGACGGTGTCCGGCTGTAGGCCGGTCAGGGTGGTGCCGGTCTCGCCGGGGCCGGCCGTGTGGATGCGGATGCCGCCCTGGTAGACGTCGTACGCAGTCACGCCGGTGTCGTCGCTCGCCGCGGCCCAGGACAGCGTGGCGGACCGGGGCCCGTCCGCCCGGCCGGTGGTGCGGGCGGGGGCGGTGGGGGCCTGGCGGTCCTCGGCCTTGGCGGCCGGGGTGGTGGCTTCGGCGGAGGCGCTCGGGGCGGAGGTGTTCCCGGCGGCGTCCCGGGCCCGGACCGTGAAGGCGTAGCCGGTCTGCGGGGTGAGGCCGGTGATGTCCACCATCGTCTTGTCGGCCGGGAGTTCGCGCACCAGCCGGCCCGCCTGGAAGACCTGGTAGTTGGTCACCGCGTCGGCCGGGGCCGCCGCCCGCCACATGACGTGCACGGAGGTGGCGCTGCCGGCCTGTGCGGTGATCCCTGCGGGGGCGGCGGGGGGCGTGGTGTCGGCCGCGGTGCAGGCGGCGAGCCCGGTGGCGGCCAGGCAGAGGGCGAGCAGGGGGGCGGTGCGTCGCACGGGGGCCTTCCTCGGCTTCCGCTTCCTCGTAAAGGTCTAGACATATATGGCACGGCCGCGGGCGGTGCGGCAAGACCCGCGCGCGGCGCTCTCTCCCCGGCGGCCGATGTGACCGGGTTCGTGTTCTTCTGATCCCGTCTGGCATTATTGCGATCTCTTTGCAATAGCGGTTGATCATGAACTGCTCGAAAACGGCAATACAGGGATGTGCACAGCATGACGGCCCGGACAGCACGGGGAGCGGCCAGGGCGACGCTGGCCGCCGCACTCATCACGGGCGTGGCGGCCTGCTCCAACCCCGGCTCCGCGGCCGGGGGCGCGGGCGCCGACGAGGCCGTGGTCGGCATCGCGAACGAGCCGGAGACCCTCAGCCCCCTGCTGGGGTACGGCAAGGACGGCAACTCCAAGATCTTCGACGGGCTGCTCGCGCACGACGCGGACATGAAGCTGAAGCCCGCGCTGGCCGAAGCCCTGCCCGAGGTCTCCGCCGACGGGCTCACGTACACGTACAAGCTGCGCCAGGGCGTGAAGTTCAGCGACGGGACGCCCTTCACCGCCAAGGACGTCGTCTTCACGTACCGCACGATCCTCGACCCGAAGACGAACAACGCCTCGAAGACCGAGCTCGACGCGATCGCCGGGATCGAGGAGCGGGGCGCCGACTCGGTCGTGTTCACGCTGAAGTACCCGTACGCGCCGTTCGCCGAGCGGACCGTGCTGCCGATCGCCCCCGAGCACATCGCGGGCCGGCAGGACGTCAACAGCGGGGAATTCACCGCCAAGCCCGTCGGCACCGGGCCGTACGTGCTCACCGCCTGGTCCAAGGGCGAGAAGCTCGGCTTCAAGGCGAACCCGGCGTACTGGGGCGGCGAGCCGGCGGTGAAGAGGTTCACCATGGCCGTCATCAAGGACGACGACGTACGCGCCACCCGGCTGCGCTCCGGCGAGCTCGACGCGGCGATCCTGCCGCCCGACCTCGCCAAGGGCTTCGAGGACGACAAGGCGCGCACGACGTACGCGGCCAAGTCCTTCGACTACCGCAACGTGACCCTGCCGACCCACCACCGGGTCACCGGCGACCCGGCGGTCCGCCGGGCGCTGGACATCGCCGTGGACCGCGCCACCATGGTCGACAAGCTGCTGTCGGGCGCGGGCAAGCCCGCCTACGGGCCCGTCCCGACCGGCAGTCCCTGGTTCACCGCCGGCACCGAGCGCGCGTACGACCTCGACAAGGCGAAGAAGATCCTCGACGAGGCCGGGTGGAAGGCGGGCGAGGACGGCATCCGCGCCAAGGACGGGGTCCGTGCCTCCTTCCCGCTCTGGTACACCTCCGGCGACAAGATCCGCCAGGACCACGCGCTCGCCTTCGCCTCCGACGCCAAGAAGGCCGGCATCGAGGTCACGACCGAGTCCGGGACCTGGGAGGTCATCGAGCCCCGGATGAAGACCGACGCCGTCCTCGCGGGCGGCGGCTCCCCGGCCGACCCCGACTTCGACCAGTACCTGCTGCTCACGTCCTCCCTCGGTGGCGACGGCTTCAACAACATGGCCCGGTACGACAACCAGAGCGTCGACCGCGCCCTGGACGAAGCCCGCAGGAGCGGCGACCCGGCCGTCCGCAAGACCGCGTACGACACCGTCCAGCGCGAGCTGGTGAACAACCCCGGCTACGTCTTCCTCACCCACATCGACCACCTGTACGTCGTCAACGACAAGTGGGACGGGCTCACCACCCAGGTCGAGCCGCACGACCACGGCCTCGGCGCCGGCCCCTGGTGGAACGTCGAGGCCTGGAAGCCGAAGCAGAAGTGAGCCGGCCCCGATGAACACCCGGTCAGCGCGCTCCCCGCGCCTGCCCTGGGGGCCGATGGCGCGCATGGCCGGGCGGCGCACCCTGCTCGCCGCCCCGGTCCTGCTCGCCGTCACCTTCGGGGTCTTCGCCGTCGCCGAGCTGTCCCCCTTCGACCCGGTCAAGGCGTACGCCGGCACGGCGGGCCTCACCGCCTCGCAGGCCGGCCTCGACCAGCTGCGGGCCAACCTGGGCGTGGACCGGCCGCTCGTCGGCCGGTGGTGGGACTGGCTCACCTCGGCGCTCACCGGCGACCTCGGCACCTCCGCCGTCATGCGCCGGCCGGTGGCCGACGTCATCGCCGAGCGGGTCGGCTGGTCGGCGCTGCTCGCCGCCACCGCCTTCGCGGTGGCCGTGCTGGCCGGGACGGCGCTCGGCGTCCTCGCGGCCCGCCGCCGCGGGGGCCCGCTGGACCGGGTGGTGTCCTCGCTGGCCTACACCCTGGAAGCGGCGCCCGCCTTCTGGCTCGGCCTGCTCGCCGTCTGGTTCTTCTCCGTGCACCTCGGCGTCCTGCCGTCGGGCGGGCTCACGGACGCGGGCAGCGACGCGGTCACCGCGGACCAGGTGGTCCGCCACCTTGTCCTGCCCGCCCTGGTGCTGGGCCTCTCCCAACTCCCCTGGTTCTTCCTGTACGTCCGCCAGGGCGTGGCCGACGCCCTGGACGAGGACCCCGTACGGGGGGCCCGCGCGCGGGGCGTCGGCGAGCGGCGCGTACTGCTGGGCCACGGGCTGCGCGCCGGGATGCTCCCGATGCTGACGCTGATCGGCTCGCGCGTGCCCGAGCTGATCACCGGAGCGCTGCTCGTGGAGACCGTGTTCAGCTGGCCGGGCATCGCGGCGGCCACCGTGCAGGCGGCGACCTCGGTGGACTTCCCGCTGCTGGCGGCGCTGACCGTGCTGGCCACGGCCGCCGTCCTCGCCGGGAACCTCCTCTCCGACCTGCTGTACGGCCTGGCGGACCCGCGGGTGGGCTTCGATGGCTGACCTCGTGTGGAAGGGCCGCGGCCGGGCAGGGCGTTCGACGCGGACGCTGCGGGTGCGCGCCTCCGCGGTGCTGGTGGCGCTGATCGCCCTGGCGGTCCTGCTGGTTCCGCCGCTGGCGCAGCTGGACCAGCAGGCGGTCGACTTGTCGATGAAGCTCCATGCGCCTTCGTGGGCGCACCCGTTCGGCACCGACGACGTGGGCCGCGACCTGCTCCTGCGCTGCGTGTACGGACTGCGCGTCTCGCTGCTGGTCGGCCTGGTGGCCGCGCTGGTCGCCACGGTGATCGGCACGGCGGTGGGCGCGGCCGCGGGGGCGTTCGGCGGGTGGACCGACCGGCTGGTGATGCGGGCGGTCGACACCCTCGCGTCGATCCCGCACCTGCTGCTGGGCGTGTTCATCGTGGCGATGTTCCGGCCGGGCGTGTGGCCGGTCGTGGTGTCCGTCGCGCTCACGCACTGGCTGTCGACGGCGCGGATCGTCCGGGCCGAGGTGCTGTCGCTGCGCTCCCGGCCGTTCGTCGACGCGGCGATCTCGGGCGGGGCCTCGCGCCTGCGCGTGACCGTGCGCCACCTGGTCCCGGCGGTGCTCCCGCAGGCGGGCCTGGCCGCGGTGCTGATGATCCCGCACGCGATGTGGCACGAGTCGGCGCTGTCGTTCCTCGGCCTCGGACTCCCCGCCCACCAGGCCAGCCTGGGCAACCTCGTCCAGACGGCGCGCGGCTCGCTGCTCGCCGGCGACTGGTGGCCCACGCTGTTCCCCGGCCTCCTCCTGATCGTCCCGACCCTGGCCATCGCAGGCCTCGCGGGAGCCTGGCGCGACCGCCTGAACCCCCGCCGCCGCTCGGAGCTGACCCTGTGACCGCCGATCCGACCACTGGTCCGGCCGCCGATCCGGCCACCGATCCGTCCGGCGCTCCCTCCAGCGCTCCCGTCCTCAGGGTGGACCGGCTGTCCGTGCGGTTCCGGATGGGCGGCGGGCAGTACGTCGAGGCCGTCACCGGCGCCACGTTCACGCTGGCCGCCGGGGAGTGCCTCGCCCTCGTCGGGGAGAGCGGCTGCGGCAAGTCCGTCCTCGCCTCCGCCCTGCTCGGCCTGCTCCCCGGCAACGCCGAAACCGCGGGGTCGGCCCGGCTCGCCGACGGGCTGGACGTACTCGCCGCCGACGAGCGGACGCTGGCCCGGACCGTCCGCGGCCGCCGCATCGGCCTCGTCCCGCAGAGCCCCGCCGCGCACCTCACCCCGGTCCGCGCGATCCGCTCCCACCTGGAGGAGACCGTACGGGAACTGGCCGGCCGCGCGGCGGGCCGCGGCAGGGCCGCACTGCGCGCCCGCGCGGAAGCCGCGGCCGGCCGGGCGGCCTTCCCCGCCACCCACCTCGACCGCCACCCCCACGAACTCTCCGGCGGACTCGCCCAGCGGGCCGCCACGGCCCTCGCGCTCATCGGCGACGCCCCCCTGCTGCTCGCCGACGAGCCGACCACCGGCCTCGACCGCGACCTCGTCCACCGCACCGTGGACGAGCTGCGCGCCCACACCCGGGAGGCCGGGCGCGCGCTGCTGATGATCACGCACGACCTCGCGGCCGCCGAGCGGATCGCCGACACCGTCGCCGTCATGTACGCGGGCCGGATCGTGGAGATCGCGCCCGCCGAAGCCTTCTTCGGCGCGCCCGGCCCCCGCCACCCCTACGCCCGCGGCCTCCTCGACGCCCTGCCCGAGCGGGCCTTCACCCCCGTCCCCGGCGCCCCGCCCGAGCTCGGCGCGCTCCCGCCCGGCTGCGCCTTCGCCGCCCGCTGCGCCCGCGCCGACGCGATCTGCCGCACGCAGCGGCCCCCGCTCGCCGAAGGGGTGGCCTGCCACCATGCTTGAGCTCCGGAACATCACCGCCGGCTACGACCGCCGCCGCCCCGTCGTCCGCGACGCGCACCTCACGCTCCGCCCCGGCGAGGCCCTCGGCCTCCTCGGCCCCAGCGGCTGCGGCAAGTCCACCCTCGCCCGGGTCGCCGCCCTGCTGCACCGGCCCGACCGGGGGACCGTGGCCCTCGACGGCACTGCCGTGACGGGCTTCCGTCATCGGGCGCCGCGCTCCCTGCGCGTCGGGGTCGGCGTCGTCTTCCAGCAGCCCCGCCTTTCGGCAGACCCCCGCCTGCGGCTGCGCGACCTCGTCGCGGAACCCCTCCGGGCAACGGGCCGGCGCGGAGAAGTGGAAGCGACAGTTCCAGAGTTGGCCGCGCGTGTCGGACTCGGCGCGGATCTGCTCGCCCGGCGCCCCCACGAGGTCAGCGACGGCCAGCTGCAACGCGCCTGCCTGGCCCGCGCCTTGGTGCTGCGCCCGCGCTGGCTGGTCTGCGACGAGATGACCGCGATGCTGGACGCCTCGACCACGGCCGCCCTGGTGGGGGTGGTCGAGGAGTACCGCGCCGACACCGGGGCCGGGCTCCTGGCGGTCGGCCACGATCCGGTCCTGCTCGCCCGCTGGTGCGACCGTACGACCCACTGGGACGAGATCGTCAAGCACTGATCGCCCGTCACGGACGGTCAACACCCGTACGGCGGACACGGGTTTCGCCCGAAGGCACCCCCTCCTGCGCCACGATGGCGCCGCCTGAGGAGGTATCGAATGGTGATTTCGCTCTCCGTGGTCGTGCTGCTCCTCGTCCTCGCGTGGATCTTCATGCGCAGCGGCGGCCTCAAGTTCTCCCACGCCTTCGTCTGCGTACTGCTCGGCTTCTACCTCGCGAGCAGCAGCATGGCGGGGACCATCCACGACGGTCTGACGGCCACGGCCCAGGTGGTCTCCGGCCTGCGCCCCTGAGCCGGCCGGTCCGGGGCGAATTGATCAACTGTTGCGCGTTCATGAATCATCCGGCTCCTCCATGGACTCCTCAGGCCGTGCGATCTAGCGTCTGGCGGCGGCGCGATGTCATACGCACTGTCAATAAGACCGAAGAGAACGGAGGACGTCCGGATGTTCCGAAGAGCGCTGAACTGCGCCGTGGTCCCCGCCCTCATCGCGTTCACCGCGATGTACGGGATCTCCCCGGCGCAGGCCGCCGAGATACCCCAGGCCCCCGGCCACCGCCTGGTCAGCCACTACGACGGCGTCCCCGCGGCCGCCGCCGCGCTGCCCGGCGAGGCCCCGCCCCAGCACCCCTTCCTCGCGCCCAACGGCCGCAGCGGCATGCACTCCGACGCCGGGGGCAGCGCCACCTCCCCCTGGTCCGGGCCGCTCGGCCGCAACCCGCAGGTGAGCAGCGAGAAGATCGCCGCCCTCGGCGGCGAATGCGCCACCGCCACCTTCGACGCGGGTGGCCGGCTGGTCACGGTGTGCGGCACCTTCACCGGCTTCAAGGTCAAGCTCCTCGATCCCCGTACGCTGGCCACGCTCGCGGAACACCAGCTCCCGCAGCGTTCCTCGACGGTCGAGGCGATCACCTCCCTCGACTTCTCGAAGATCTTCAAGGACACCTCGGGCGGCGCCTACTTCTACCTGGACGACCAGGACCGGGCCGTGCTGGCCGACTCCCGCCAGCACATCCTGCGCCTCTCGCACGCGCAGCGGCCGGACGGCAGCTGGGCGTTCGCCGTGGACGACGACTGGGACCTCACCGGCCAGGTCCCGCACGACTGCGTCACCTGGACCAACCTGTGGCCCAGCGGCACCTGCGACCCCGTCACCTCCGTGATGCCCGACTGGAGCGGCCGCATCTGGTGGGTCACCCGCCAGGGCCGCGTGGGCACCGTCGATCCGCGGACCTCGCAGATCCGCTCGATCGGCCTCCCGGGCGAGGAGATCCAGAACTCCTTCTCGGTCGCCGAGGACGGTGTGTCGATCGTCTCCGACCACGCCCTCTACAGCTTCCGCGCCGCCGCCGACGGCACCCCCGAAGTGCAGTGGCGCCAGACGTACGACCGCGGTACGGGAACCAAACCCGGCTCCGTGAACCAGGGTTCGGGCACCACCCCGGACCTCTTCGGCGACGGCTACGTCGCCATCACCGACAACGCCGACGACCGGATGAACGTCCTGGTCTACCGGCGGGGCGCGGACGTACCCGCCGACCGGCGGCTGGTCTGCAAGGTCCCGGTGTTCGGCAGCGGTGCCTCGACCACCGACAACTCACTGATCACCTGGGGCAACAGCATCGTCGTCGAGAACAACTACGGCTACGAGAACCTCACCAGCCTGCTGCTCGGCAAGTCGGTCGTCGGCGGCGCCAGCCGGATCGACGTCCGCGCCGACGGCAGCGGCTGCGACACGGTGTGGCAGAACGCCGTCCGCTCGCCCTCCGTCGTCCCGAAGCTCTCCACCGCGAACGGGCTGCTCTACTTCTACGAGAAGGAGCCCAACGCCTGGGGGATCGACGCCTGGTACCTGACGGCGGTGGACTTCCGCACCGGAGAGCGCCGCTGGCGGCAGCTGACGGGCACCGGGCCGCTGTACGACAACAACTGGGCGCCGATCACGCTCGGGCCCGACGGCACGGCGTACGTAGGCGTCTTCAACGGCATCGTCGCGGTACGCGACGGCGGCTGACGCCGGGCCGGCCGACGCGCGATCCGCGTCGGCCGGCCCCTCGGTCCTCAGTCCTCGGGGCGCCCGGACTGCTCGGGACGGTGGGGCTGTTCGGGCTGCCACAGCGGGTGTTCGCGCTCGGCCCAGGCGCGGCCGACGGAGCCGGTGCGCAGCCCGCGGCGCGCCTCGGGGTCGGCCAGGGCCTTGCCGATGTGCGCGGCGAGCACGACGGCGACGGCGAGGGCCAGCCAGTCGTGGACGAAGGTGGCGGCCGTCCGCCGGACCGGCGGGACGAGCCCGGTCCACCACATGAGCATGCCGGTGCCCGCCATCACCAGCACCGCCCCGGCCAGCCAGCCCGCGTACACCTTCTGTCCGGCGTTGAACTTCCCGGCGGGCCGTGCGGTCACCCGGTCGCGCCGCAGGGCGGCCCGCAGCCAGACCGTGTCGTGCGGCCCGAACCGGCCCAGGCGCCGCAGATCGGCGCGGAAGGCGCGCGAGGCGAGCCCCACCAGGAAGGGCACGCCGAGCAGCAGCCCGGACCAGACGTGGACGGTGACGACGAGGTGGCGCCGGCCGACGAGTTCGGCGAGCGGGGGCAGGTACAGACAGGCCGCCGCGGCGACGCACAGGCCCATCAGCGCGGCGGTGGACCGGTGGATCCACCGCTCGGCGCGGCTGAACCGGTGGATCCGCTCGGCGCGCTGCCGTACCGCATCAGACGGTCGGGGCATCGTCGCGTCCGTTCGACCGGCCGACCCAGGCGTCGACGTCGTACCCGAGATCCTCCCAGTAGCCGGGTTCCACGTCACGGGTGAGGGTGATGCCGGAGAGCCACTTCGCGGACTTGTAGAAGTACATGGGGGCGACGTACAGCCGGACCGGACCGCCGTGCGAGTGGCTCAGCGGCTTGTCCTGCATGCGCAGCGCCACCATGACGTCGTCGCGCCGGGCCTGGGGCAGGGTCAGCGACTCGGTGTACGTGCCGTCGAAGCAGCTGAACCGGATGGCCCGGGCCTCGGGGCGCACCCCGCAGGCGTCGAGCAGCCGCGTCAGCGTCACCCCCTCGAAGGGGGTGCCGGGAACCCGCCAGCCGGTGACGCACTGGACGTCCCGTACGACGCGGGTCTGCGGAAGCGCCCGGAGCGCGTCGAGGGTGTACGTCATGGGGCGCTCGACGAGGCCGTCGACGGTGAGCCGGTAGTTCTCGGGGCCGCGCTCGGGGACGGAGGAGGCCACCGAGTAGTACCGGAACCCGCCGCCGTTCGGCAGCAGGCCGGTGAGGCCGGTGGGGTCCTTGTCGGAGGCCGCGCCGAGGAAGGCCTCGATCCCGCCCTGGAGGTACGGGGCGGTGACCAGCCCGGCGGCGCCGAGACCGACCATGCCGAGGACCAGGCGGCGCCCGACGGGCGTGCCCTGACCGTCGGGGTCCGGCGGCTGGGGTGCGGGTACGGCTGCGGGTGCTGGGCTCACAGCCCGATTCGACCACCGCCGCCGCGCCCGCACCAGGCCCGGCGGCGGTCCGTCAGACTTCCGTCACACCTTGCCCGGCGAACAAGGGTGGGCCGCTGGGGTGACCGGTAGGGTGCCCGTTGATCAAATCCGTTCATCGGGCAGTCACACAGGAAAGCGGCAATCACGGTATGAGCGCGTCGAGAGCCATCGGACCCCCCGGGCCGGTGCCCGTGCCGGGGAGCGGCGCCCGTCTGGCCGCCCTGGACGGCGTCCGGATCGCCGCGGCGCTGGGTGTCCTCTGCTACCACTACCTGGCACTTGACAGCGGTTGGGGAGAACCGGCCGCCACGGTCTTCCCCGTCATGAGCACCTGCGCCGCCTACGGCTGGCTGGGCGTCGAGATCTTCTTCGTCGTCAGCGGGTTCGTCATCTGCATGAGCGCCTGGGGGCGCGGCGTGGGCGAGTTCGCCGCCTCCCGCATCGCCCGTCTGTTTCCGGCCTATTGGGCCGCCGTCCTCTTCACGGCCGGCGTCCTGTTCGCCTGGCCGGAGGTGCGCGGGGTCAAGGCGTTCAGCGACGTCGTGGTCAACTTGTCGATGCTCCAGGGCGGCATCAAGGTGCCGCACATCGACGACGCGTACTGGACCCTCTTCGTCGAGCTGAAGTTCTACGCCCTCTTCGCGCTCGTCGTCCTGCGCGGCGTCACCTACCGGAACTGCGTGGTCTTCTGCACGGTCTGGACCGTGGCCGGCGTGGTGGCACCCACCGCGGACAGCGGAGTGCTGTCCTTCTTCGCGATCCCGAGCTTCTCGCCGTACTTCATCGCGGGAATCGCCTTCCACCTCATGCGCCGCTTCGGGCCCAATGCCGTCCTGTGGGGCATCGCGGGCCTTCAGTTCGTCCTCGCGCAGAGCTACGTCCAGGGCCGGATGATCAGCAATCTGGGACGCGGCGTCGCCGCCCAGACGCCGGTCTGGCCGGCCCACGTCATCATCGCCTGCGGGTTCCTCGTCATGGCGGGGATCGCCCTCGGCGCCTTCGACCGCGTCCGGTGGCGTTGGCTGCGGCACGCGGGGGAGGTCACCTACCCGCTGTACCTGATCCACATGATGGCCGGGCTGACGGTCATCCACCACTTCCGCCACGACGTGCGGCCCGGCCCCCTCGTCCTGGGCGTCACCGCGCTCATGGTGGGGCTCGCCTGGCTCGTACACCGGCTCATAGAGCGCCCCCTGGGGCGCCGGCTGCGCACCGGAATGCGCCGCGCCGTGCACGACATCCGCCGGCACACCGCGCATCCGGAACCGGCCCCCGCGGTCCCGGCCCAGCCGCCGGCACCCGAGGCGGAGCGCGTCCGCACGATCCGGCGCTGAACCGCTCGCCGAGGACCCGCGGCGGCGCTACGCCTTCCAGAAGAAGACGGCCGTCATCCGCTTCTCCTCCAGGGTCTGGCCCCAGTAGCCGGTGGCGCTGTGGATCAGGTTCGCGGAGTAGAGCAGCAGCCGGTTGGCGCGATGGGGGACCCGTACGTCCTCGGTGAAGGAGTCGGGGGAGACGAAGCGGGTGCCCAGTGCGTCGACCAGGTTGTTGTGCGGCGCGATCACCTGGTTGCCGCCCAGCGCGCCGCCGGGCAGGCTCTGCCGGTAGAAGCTCGTCCCGCAGTCCTTCGGCACCTTCGGGTTGAGGTAGAGCACGGCGGCGTAGCGGCACAGGCTCCGCGAGTCGGTGTGCGGGCGCGGCTCGGATTCGCCCTCGCCGACGACCTGGACGCAGTTGTGGTTGAACGTTCCGCCGCCCGCGGGCCGTTCGGCCCAGATCTTCTGCGCGCCGGTTGACTTGCGCACCAGCCGTTCCACCAGGGCCAGTTCATCGGGCTCCAGACCCGGCATCGCGCGCAGCCCCGGCCAGCTCTCGGGCTTGTGCGGATAGCCCTCGGTCCAGTCGTCCTTGGCGAGGCAGCGCTCCCGTACGGCGTCCGGGTCGGGCAGTACGTCGTCCAGTACCCAGTAGTCGCGCCCGCGGGTGGGCTTGCGGTACGGGAGGACCGGGAGGGGAGGAGGTAGGGGCATGGCAGGGACGGTAGCCACCGGGCCCGGTGCGGCTCGCTCCGGAAGGAGTCAACGTTCCGTCAAGTGTTCGCCATGGGTGGTGAGATCACCGGGGACACGACTGCGGGCGCCCGCCGCCGGGCGGACCGGGTGGTTCACTGGCGGCATGCCGCTCGAAAACTACGGAGTGCTGTCCGGAACCCTGCACCGCCACTTCCGTGACCGGCCCGACGACCAGGGCCGCTGGTTCCACGTCCACCTGGAGGTCGACACGCCCGCCGGCCGCTACGCATGCGCCGTCGACGTGGACAGCAAGCACTCCACCATCGGGGTCCAGTGGAAGGTCTTCACCCTGCACGCCTCGGTGCTCGACCCCGTCGCCTCGCCGGCGCCCGGCTACCACGACCTCGCCCGGACCTCCGGATCGGGCGCGCTCGACTACCTCCGGCACCCGGCGCTCGCGGACCGCCCCGGCTGCCTCCTGGGCGGCCACCCGCCGCAGTGGTTCCAGCGGATCCTGGACCGGCTGAACCCGCCCCGGCCCTGGATCTCGGGCTCGTACCTGGAGGCCTCGCAGGCGCTGGAGCCGATCCTCGTCGTGGGCCGGCCGGTCCTGGTCTTCGGCGAACCCTTCGACGAGGGGCTCGGCGTGCACGACATCCACCAGAACCAGGGTGACCCCTACGGCAGCCAGTGGTGGCCGGACAACGGCACCTGGCAGGACGGGGCCACGCTCACCCGGCGCCCGGACGGCCTCTTCGACGTGTTCATCTCCAGGTTCTCCACGCAGAAGGAACCCACCGACGCCGACGGCCACCCGGTCGGCCCGGTCTCCTGATCCTCCGGACGCCCCCTAGTGGGCCGCGCGGCAGGCGCCGCTCGCGTCGTTCGCGGAGTAGCCGGCCTCCTGGAGGCTCGCGGCGCAGCTGGTCTGGTTGCCGATCGAGCCCTCGTAGCACGCCTGCCCCACGGCGTCCGTGATCTGCTTGCCGTGTTGTACGAGGTACTGCTCGCACTGCTGGACGCTGCTGGGGGCGGCGGTGGCGGCCGGGGCGGCGAAGAGGGCGCCCCCGGCGGCGAGGACGAAGCCGGCGAGAACGCTGGTGATACGGGCCGACGGACGCATGTGGACGCACCTGCTCTCTCGGTCGCTCACGCGGTCCGCCAGTGCGCCGGACCACGGGCGGGGGCGGCGCGGAGCGAGCACTCCGGGGGGCGACAGGCTCGACGCATCGGTCACCCTCGCCCTTCCGACGCTAGAGCACCGGGCGGCGGGTCGCCACCGCCGCACAGACCGCCGCGAGCGGCAGCTCCGCGCACACCGCCAGGGCCAGGGCCGTCGCCCGGGCGCCGCCCGGAGCGGAGGTCGTCACATCGAACCAGGCGTCCGCCACCAGCAGCGCGGCCGTCGCGGCGGCCAGGGGAGCCGCGCGGGGATCGTGGCGCCCGAGCAGCAGACCCGTACCGGTCAGGCCCGCGGCCAGCAGGGCGTCCAGCCCGATCCAGGCGGTCGACCAGTTGGACACCTCCGCGGTCTGCGGCAGCGTCTTCGCCAGCACCACCATCCACGGCAGCAGCGCCAGCCCGGCGCCGGTGAGCAGCGTGGCCGGCCGGAGCCGGGGCGTGCGGCGGGCCCGGAAGCGCGGGGCGACGAGGGTCATGGTGGTGGAGCTCCTTCCGGCCCCGGTGGTCCGTCCTCCGGGTACGGAGATCACTCTGGTCGCGCGGAAGACCGGAATCAGTAGCGGCACCGTCCGAACCGGGGGTGGCACTGGCTACACCCCCGACCGGGTACCAGGGTGGTGGAGCGGCTCTGACCAGTGCGATTACCGTACGGGCATGGGACTTTCCGGGGCGCTGAGGCGTACCACACGCTGGATCGCCGACCACGCGCCCTGGTCGGCGTGGGCCCGGCGCAGCACCGCCTTCACCGCCGCCGCGATTCCGATGGCCCTGCCCGCCGCATCGGCGCCGGTGTTCCCCCGGGCCGCCCCGTTCACGCTGCTCGTGCTGCTGGTCCTGACTCCGCTGCTCACCCGGCTCCAGCGCAGCCGGTTCCGGGAGCTGCTGGAGCGGGAGATCCCGGTCGTCGCGTACGGAGACCGGCCGCTGCGCCCGCGGGCGTTGCTCGAACGGCTGCGCGCCGAGTCGACCTGGCGGCAGTACGGGTACCACCTGCTGGCCGGCCCGCTCGCGGGGATGGGCGGGGCGCTGATCGTGCTCGCCTGGGCGTGCGGGTTCGCCGGGGCCACCGTCTACGGATGGTCGTGGCTGCTGCCCGTCGGGGACCGGGACCCGGGCTGGACGCAGCGCTACGACGCCGCCACCGTGCTCGGCGCTCTGCTGCTGCTCGCCACCCCGTGGGCGGCCGCGGCCCTGGCCCGGCTCGACGCCTTCGCCGCGGCCGCCCTCCTCGGGCCCAACCGGGCCAGGGAGTTGGAACGCCGCGTCGAGGACCTCGCCGAGAGCCGGGCCGGCGTCCTCGACGCCGCCGACCTCGAACGCCGCAGGATCGAACGGGACTTGCACGACGGCGCCCAGCAGCGCCTGGTCGCCCTCGCCATGAACCTCGGCATCGCCCGGGCCACGCTCACCGATCTGCCGCCCGAGGCGAAGGCCGTGATCGACGAGGCCCACCGCGAGGCCAAGGAGGCCATCGAGGAGCTCAACAGCCTCGTACGCGGCCTGCATCCGGCGGTCCTGGAGGACCGCGGACTCGACGCGGCCCTCTCCGGGATCGCGGCCCGGGCGCCCCTGCCCGTCGAACTGACCGTGGAGCTGGCCCGCCGGCCCGGCCCCACCGTCGAGGCCGTCGCCTACTTCGTCGTCTCCGAAGCCCTCGCCAACGTGGCCAAGCACGCCGAGGCATCCCGCTGCCGCGTGGAGGCCCGCCGGGACGCCGACGTGCTGCGCATCACCGTCACCGACGACGGGGTGGGCGGCGCGGACCCGGCCCGGGGCACCGGGCTGGTGGGCCTGCGCAAACGCGTAGGGTCGGTCGACGGAACCATCCTGATCAACAGCCCCCTCGGGGGCCCGACCGTCGTGACTGTGGAGCTGCCGTGCGGGCTGTGATCGCCGAGGACTCGGTGCTGCTGCGAATAGGGCTGGTCAAGGTCCTCGAAATGGCCGGGTTCGAGGTGGCCGCCGAGACGGGCGACGCCGAGGGACTGCTCGCCGCCGTGGCCGCGCACGAGCCCGACCTCGCCCTGGTCGACGTCCGCATGCCGCCCGGATTCACCGACGAGGGCGTACGAGCGGCCCTGATGATCCGTCAACAGTGCCCCGGGACCTCGGTCCTGCTGCTGTCGCAGTACGTGGAGGAACGCTACGCCGCCGATCTGCTGGCCGGCCGGGCCGGGGGCATCGGCTACCTGCTCAAGCAGCGGGTCGCCGACGTCGAGGAGTTCATCGACGCCGTCAGGCGGGTCGCGGCCGGCGGCACCGCCCTCGACCCGCAGGTCGTCTCGCAGCTGCTGCTGCGCCGGGGCGGGGGCATCGACCCCCTGGAGCGGCTCACCCCGCGCGAGCGGGAGGTGCTCGCGCTGATGGCCGAGGGGCGCTCCAACGCGGGGATCGCGGCGCAGCTCGTCGTCGGCGAGAGCGCGGTCGCCAAGCACATCAACAACATCCTCGCCAAGCTGGACCTGCCGCAGGCCGATGGCGACCACCGGCGGGTGCTCGCGGTCCTGCGCTTCCTGGACGGCGCCTCGTGAGCGGGGGCGGGCGCCCGGGCGGGTCGCGTCCCCGGCGCACGGCGTGGATCGCGGCCGCGGCCCTGAGCGCCGTGTCAGTCGTCGCCCCCGCCGCCTGGCAGGTCTGGTCGTACGCCTCCAGCCAGAGCGAGAGCGGGACGCTCAGCGGCGGCAGCGGCGAACGGCCGGTGTCCGCCGTGGAGATCGACGCGGGCGGTGCCGACGTGCGCCTCACCCCCCGCTCCGACGGGCAGGTGGTCTACCGGGCCGAGGTGCGCTGGTCGGTGGAGGCTCCGAAGATCGAGGAGAGCTGGCTCGGCGACACCCTGAAGCTGACGCCGCGCTGCCCCGCGGCCGGGGACCTTCTGGCATCGGGCATCGGCTGCTCGGTCGACCTGGGCGTCACCGTGCCCGCCGGTGTCCCGGTGAAGGTGACGGCGGGTTCCGGCACGGTGGTGGTCAGCGGGCTGGGCGGCGCCGTCGACGCCGAAGTCGGTGCCGGGACGCTCCGGCTGAGCGCGCTGCGCGGACCGCTGCGGGCGAGCGTGGGCTCGGGCTCGCTCGAAGCCTCGGGGCTCAGCTCGCCGCAGGCCGAGATACGCGCCGGTACGGGCTCGGCCGTCGCCCGGTTCGCCGCCCCGCCGGAGCGGCTCACCGCCCGGGCGGGTGCGGGGCGTCTCCGGCTCACCGTGCCCGCGGACACCCGCTTCCGGGTGACGGCCCATGCCGGGGCGGGCCGTTGTGACGTCGCGCCCGGCATGGACGACCCCGCCGCGACGGGCCGGCTGGACATCTCGGCGGACGCGGGCCGCGCGGAGGCGGGCTATTGAGGGCAGGGCCCCGGAGGGTGTCCGGAGGCGGCCACGGCGGGGCGCCGTGGCCGCCTGGCCGTGCCGTCAGGCGCGGGGCGGGATCCGGGAGGGGCGGCCGCCGCCGCGGGTGAGGGAGTACCCGAAGATGCCGGCGAGGGCGCCGAGCACTCCGCCCGCCGCCGTCCAGACCCAGCGGTCGGACCACCGGCCGCCGGACCAGCCGTCGGCCGGCTCGCCGAGGGCCGCCGGCTGCGCCGAACTCCCCGAGCCCGCCTGCGCGGTCTTGCCGATGCCGGGTACGAGCGGCGCCGCGAGGGCTCCGTCCACCGCGAAGGCGCCTCCCGTGTCCCGGGTGGAGGCCTCGACCTCGGCCCGTACCGGAAGACCGAGGTCCTCCTCCGCCACGCCGACGACCGTCAGACGGACGTAGTAGCTGCCGGGCAGCGGGTCGTTGGCCCAGGGCTCCGCACCCGGGCGCACGGTGCGCAGGGTGCAGGACAGCTCGACCGAAGCGGCCTCCTTGGCCGCCGCGGCCTGCTGCGTGCCGTACGTGCACGCCTGGCGGCGGCGCAGCCCGTCGTAGACGTCGAGCTGCCAGGTCGAGGCGCCGTGCCGGTTCGCCGCCGGAGGCAGTTTCACCGTGGCCTTGACCGTGGCCCGCTGCCCCGAGTCCAGCGGGACCGCCCAGTACAGGTAGTCACCGGTGGACGCGTCGGCCGTGGCCCGCTGGCCCGGCTGGATCGCCGTTGCGGTACGGAAGGCGGTGCCCGCCTCGGTCGGCCCGGAGGCCTTGCCGCCCGGGCTCGCACTGGCGCTCGCGCTCGCCGACGGGGTGTCCGCCAGGGCGGCGCCCGCCATGCCGAGCACACCGCCCGAGCAGAGGGCAGCGGCGGTCAGTATGCGTACGGTACGCATCAGTTCGTCCTCCAGACCGAGATACGCCAGCGGGAGATCCAGCCCCACAGCAGGCCTGCGACGAGACCGGCGAGCACCAGCACGCCGAGCAGCCACCAGCCGCGGCCGAGACCGAACGCCGCCGCGTCGGACGCGTCGTCGGGCCCGTCGACCACGTCGATGGTGAGCTCGACGGGCAGGCCCGGGGTGGTCTTGACCGAGGCGGGCGCCGAGAAGGAGTTGCTGACCTGCAGGCAGACGGTCTCCACCGCCGCCTTCCCGTCGCCGTCCGCGTCGGAGTCGTCGACCTCGGCCTTCGGGTAGCGCAGACCGGTCGAGATCAGGTCGGTGCGTCCGTCGCCCGCCTCCGAGCCGCGGACGATCTCCCGTCCGTGCACGGTCGTCGCGCGCAGCATGACCCCGTAGTCGTTGTTGACGGCGCGGTCGGCGGCGATGCTCACCGAAGCGCGCAGCTCCTGGCCGGGCTTGACGTCCACCCGGTACCAGCGGTGCTCGCCGAAGGTCTCGCGGTCGGTGTACAGGCCCGCCCCGAGCTGCGGGGCGCCGGCGCACTGCTTGGTGCCCTCGGTCGCCACCGGGGTGACGACCGGGGTCGCCGCCCGGTCCACCAGCTGCTTGACGCGGCCGGAGAGTTCGGCGGTGTGCTGCACCGAGGTGTAGGTGCCGCCGGTGGCCTCGGCGATGCAGATCAGCTGGTTGCGCGTCTTGGCGTCGGGGACGAGCCCGAGCGTGTCGATGACGAGGTGGATGCCCTGGGCCGCGATGTCACGGGCCACCTCGCACGGGTCGAGCGGGGCGCAGGTGTCCTCGCCGTCGGTGATGAGCACGATCCGCCGGGTGGCGTCACCGCCCTTGAGGTCCTCAGCCGCGCCCAGCAGGGCGGGTCCGATCGGCGTCCAGCCGGTCGGGGCCAGGGTGGCCACCGCCGTCTTCGCCTCGGTCCGGTCGAGCTTGCCGACCGGGTAGAGCTGCTTGGTGTCCTTGCAGCCGAGCTGCCGGTCGTCACCGGGATAGGTGGCCCCCAGGGTCCGTATCCCGAGCCGTACCTCGTCCGGCGTGGCGTCCAGCACCTCGTTGAACGCCTGCTTCGCCGCGGCCATCCGGGACTTGCCGTCGATGTCGGTCGCCCGCATCGAGCCGCTGACGTCGAGGACCAGCTCGACCTTGGGGGACTCCTTCGCCACCGGTTCGCCGGCGGCGGCATTCGCCGGGAAGAGCCCGACCGCCAGAGTGGCCAACAGGCCGCAGGCCCCGGCCGCCACCCATTTTCTTGTGATCATCGCCGGATCGTATTGAGGATCGGCCCCCGGAACCAAACGCTCCCCGGGGAAGCCCGGCCACTCGGCCGCCACTCGGCCGCCCCCCCGGCCGACCTGCTGGCGGCGCCGCCCGCGGCTACCCTGGACGGGGGGAAGGTTCGCAGTGCCCCGACGGAGGCGATCTCATGAGACGACGCCATCACTTCCACATCGATCATGCGGGGCACTCCGTCAGCGCCACCGTCGAGACCGGCCACCGCGTCGAGGTGGAGATCCTGGTCGACGGCAAGGAGACCGGGCACGGCACGACGCACCACGACCGGCCCGTCACGGTGCAGGTGGAACTCCCGACCGATCCGCCGACATCGGTGTCCGTACGCACGACACCCGGTCCGGGCGTCCCGCGCTGCGTCCTGGAGCCCCCGGACGCCGTTCCCCAGGTCATGTCCCCGCGTCCCTACTGACGCGGCCGGGCTGCACCCACACGTACACCTCTACACGCACACGCACACGCGCCCCGGCCGCGGGGGCCGGGGCGCGTGCGTGCCGCTCGTGAGCGGATCAGCAGGCGGGCGTCAGCTCGCCTGGAGGGTGACGTCGTCCACGACGAAGGAGGTCTGGAGGGACTGGTCCTCCACGCCCTGGAACGTCAGGGTGACGGTCTGGCCGGCGAACCGGGACACGTCGTAGCTCTTGAGCACGTAGCCCGGGGCCGCGTCCAGGTTGGACAGGGTCTCCAGGGTCTGGCCGCCCACCGAGACGGTGAACCGGTCGTAGACCACGTTCTCGTCCTCGTCGGTGTCGATGTGGAGGTAGAAGGCGAGCCGGGCCGTGGCGCAGCCGGCCGGGAGGGCCAGCGACTGCGACGCGCTGTCGGTGTGCGAGGCGCCGTAGCCGTTCAGCCACGCCATGTACGCGCCGCTGTGCGAGACCTGGCCGGACTGGTTGGTGACGACGCCGGCGGTGGCGGTCCACGGGCCGCTTCCGCTCTCGAAGCCGCCGTTGACCACGACCTGCTTCGGGGTGCACGTGCCCCCGCCGCCGACGGTCAGGGTGTAGGTGGTGCTGTGGGCGACCGTGCCGGTGCCGGTGACGGTCAGGGTGTAGGTGCCCGCCGTGGTGGCCGCGCCGACCTGCACGGTGAGCGTCGAGGAGCCGCCGGACTGTACGGAGGCGGGGCTGAGCGTGGCGGTCACCCCGGACGGGGCGCCGGAGACCGACAGGGCGAGCGTCTGCGGGCTGCCGCTCACGGTGGTGGTGTTCACCGTGGAGGTGACGCTGGTGCCCGGGGTGGCGGAGCCGGCGGCCGGGGAGGTGCCGATCGAGAAGTCCTGCGCCGGGGTGTCACCACCGACGGCCTGCTTCCAGATCGCGTAGGCGACGCCGTCGGCGCTGCGGTCCAGCACCGTCGCGTTGATGTTGTTCGTCGTGTCGCAGGAGCTGTGGTAGCAGGAGTCGTACGCCGCGTTCGCGGTGCCGCCCCACTTGGTCGCCTGCGCCGAGGTCTTGCGGGCGCTGGCACCGGCCGCGTAGCCGGAGGTGGGGATGCCGCCCTGCTGGAAGGAGTAGTCGTCACTGCGGCCCTGGCCCTCGGTGTTCTCCTCCGGGGCGAGGTTCAGCGAGGCCCAGTACGCCTTCAGCGGCGCGGCCGTGGCCGAGTTGAGGTTGTTGATGAAGTAGCCGCCGTTGGGCGAGCCGACCATGTCGAAGTTGTAGTAGCCCTTGATGGCGGCCTTCTCGGCGCTGCTGAGCCGGCCCACGTAGAACTCCGAGCCGTTCAGGCCCTGCTCCTCGTCGGTCCACCAGGCGAAGCGCACGTGCTTGGTCAGGGTGGGGTTCTTCTGCGCGAGGACGAGCGCGTTCTCCAGCAGGGTCGCGGAGCCCGAGCCGTTGTCGTTGATGCCCGGACCCGCGGAGACGCTGTCGAGGTGGGCGCCGAACATGACGGTCTGGTCGGCCGGACCGCCGGGCCAGTCCGCGATCAGGTTGTTGGACGGGTAGGTGCACGAGGTGCAGTTCTGCTCGGTGACCGTGAAGCCGGCCGCCTGGAGCCTGCCCTTGATGTACGCCACGGACTGGGTGTAACCGGCGCTGCCCGCCCGGCGGTTGCCGCCGTTCTGCGAGGCGATCGTGTTCAGCTGGGTCAGGTGGGCCTGGACGTTGGCCACGCTGATGTTCGGCGGCTCGGGCTGGGGCGGCGTGGTCCCGCCGACACTGAGCGCGTAGTCGACGGTGTGCGCGAGGCTCGGGCCCTGGCCCTTGACCGTGACGGTGGAGGAGCCGGGCGCCGCGTTGGCCGTGGCGGACAGGGTCAGCGTCGAGGACTGGCCGGACTGCACGGTGGCCGGGTTGAAGGAGGCGCTCACCCCGGACGGCAGGCCGGTGGCCGTGAGCGTCACCTGCTGCGCCTGGCCGGTGGTGGTGCTGGTGGTCACGGTGGTGGTGACCGAGGCGCCCTGCTGGACGGTGCCCGAGGGCGGGTTCAGCGCCATCGAGAAGTCGTCGTTCTGCCCGCTCGGGGTGCAGGTCGGGTCGCCGGACTGGGCGGGCACGCTGATCGCGTCCCAGGCGGCCTTGGTCCTGGTGAACAGGTTGCAGGTGGCCGGGTCGAGCGACTTGGCGGAGCTGAGGGTCGCCGTGCGGTACTTCTTGTAGGACATGCTGCTGGTCTTGAGCAGCATCCCGCCGTAGAAGATCTTGCCGGCGGTCTGCACGCCCACGCCGGTGACCGTGGACTGGTTGCAGGTGGGGCTGTTCGGCTTGCCGCCGCCCGGGCTGCTGCCCTCGGCCAGCAGGTAGAACCAGTGGTTCAGGGGCCCCGCGGCCGCGTGCACCTCGGTGCCGGGTATCGCGGAGCTGTAGCAGGCCGGGTCGTTGTTGACGGCCGGCGGGTTGTACATGTTCCGGATCGGCCCCCGGCCCTGGAGGTTGATCATCTCGCCGACCGTGTAGTCCGGGGTGTCGTACGGGGCCGGCTCGTTCGCGTACGCCTCGGTCAGCGCGCCGAAGATGTCGCCGGTGCCCTCGCCGAGCCCGGACTCCTGGCCGCTGGTGCCGCCGGGGGTGTTGGAGTCGATGGCGTGCCCGTACTCGTGGCCCACCACGTCGATCCCGGCGATCCACTCGTTGGCGCTGTTGTGCCCGATGGTGACCGAGCTGCCGTCCCAGTAGGCGTTGAGGTCGCCCAGACCCACCTTGCCGGGGAAGCTGCGGCCGTTGCCGCTGACGCCGTTGCGGCCCAGCCACTGGCTCAGCATGTCCCACTGCTTCTGGGCGGCGAACATCAGGTCCGCACAGCCGGTTTCCTTGGACGTCGCGTTGCCCGTGCCCCAGGAGTCCGAGGACTTCGTGAACACGCTGCCGGTGCTGTAGTCGGCGCAGCTCAGACCGGGCCGGTTCGGGTCGCGCAGCGCGTACGAGCCGCCGGAGGCGGTGGTGTCGATGGTGAGCGGGTTCGGGCCGTTCCACTTGCTGGTGGCGCTGCCGGCGACGACCTCGTCGTGGCGGTCGACGACCTTGCCGGTGCGGGCGTCCACGAACACGTGCAGCTTGCTGGGCGCGGTCTTGGTGCTGCCGGTGAGGACGGTCTCCCAGGCGAGGACCTGCTTGTCGTCCTTGATCTTGACGACGAGCCGGCTGCCCTGCACCTCGTCGACCTTGGCCAGCTCCGCACGCGAGAGGGCCTCCGCCGCCTTCGCGGTGACGGAGGGGGTGGTCGCCACGTCGATCGCGGTGGCGGAGGCCGACTGGACCGCGCGTACCCGGCCCTGGCCGTCGGCGAGGACGACCGCGTCGCCGCCGACGACCGGCAGGCCGCGGTAGCTGCGCTCGTAGGAGACGGAGTACAGGTCCTGCACCCAGGGGGTGACCAGGCGCCGGTCGTACTGCTGTTGGGGTGAGTTGACCAGGGTGTCGAGGCCGCTGCGGACCGCCGCGTCGGCGGCGGCCACCGCGCGCTCGGCGGACTTGGCCTGCGGGGAGGGCGCGGGGGGCTGGGCCTGTGGTGAGGCGGACGCGGCGGTGGCCAGCGCGCCGGTGAGGCCCGCGGTCAGCGCCATGGCCGCCACGGAGGCCATCCATCTGGTGGGCTGCAAGAGTCCACTCCGATCGTGTGTGGGGGGGCGTACGGGTGGCCGTTCGCGCCGAGTATGGGCGTGGACATGGCGAGATTGGGACATACCTGCGCGCATAAGGTCCGCGTTATGGTGCCGTGGGGTCACGCTGCGTAAGCTGCCGGAATGCAGCTGGAGTTGAGGCATCTGCAAGCCGTGTGCCAGATAGCGGAGTCCGGCAGTCTCGGTGGCGCGGCCCGGCGGCTGGGGGTCTCCCAGCCCGCGCTCTCCGCGCAGCTGCGCAGGATCGAGCGGGTCACGGGCGGCGAGCTCTTCGTCCGCGGCCGCAGCGGCGTGGAGCCCACCCCGCTGGGCCAGTTCGTCCTGGCCAAGGCGCGCCGGGTGCTCACCGAGATGGAGACCCTCGGCGCCGAGACCCGCGCGATGGCGACCGACGCCCCGCTGCGGCTCGGCTGCATCCTGCTCGTCCTGATCGACGGACTGCTCGCGCGGACCGACCTGACCCTGTCCGGGCGGGAGATCACCGTGGACGTGGAGCACTCGGTGACCGCGCTGGTACGGATGCTCGGAGCGGGCCGGTACGACGTCATCGTGTACGGCGAGGTCAACGACCACGAGGTCGCGCTGCCCCAGGGCACCCTGGCCCGGACCCTGGTGCCGAAGGAGCCCTTCTGCATCCGGATGTCCACCCGGCACCCGCTGGCGGGGCGGGAGGTCCTGGACCTCGCCGAACTGGCCGGCGAGCAGTGGATGACCCTGGTGGAGGACGACGACGGCGGTCCCGAGGCGCTGGTCGGGGCCTGCGCGAAGGCCGGCTTCGCCCCCTCCCTGCGCCACCGGATCACCGACCGCAAGATGCGGCACGACCTGGTGGCGGCGGGCCGCGCGATCTCCCTCACCCAGCCCACGGCCCCCGCGGTGGAGGGCACGGTGATGCGCCCGCTGCTCGGCACCCCGATCACGGGCCGTATCCGGCTCGCCTGGAACCGCTCGGCGGTCTCCGCCGGCCAGGCGGACTCCCTCTACCGCGCGGCGGCCGGCGCGTACCTGGCCAACGTGGACAACAACCCGTTCCACCGCGCGTGGTGGAACGCCCACCCGGAGGCGCACCCGGTCCTCGGGTGAGCGAGCCCGGCCCTCAGCGGAGGGAGACCCTCAGGGGCGCAGCGGCCCGGAGGACGGCAGCAGCCGCTCGTCGTGGACGAGGCCGGCCACGTGGTCGGACACCATGTCGAGGATCTCCGCCGCCGCGGCCGCGTCGCCGAGCACGAGGAAGTTCAAGGTCAGCCCGTCCGTCATCGCCGCCAGGTAGCGGGCCAGCACGGGGACGGGGACGCGCAGTCCGCTCCCCACGCCGAGGCTGACCTGCTCGATCAGGTCCGCGTACGTCGCGCAGTACAGCTCGTGCTGGCGCCGCGCCAGGTGCTCGAACCCCGGCTCGCGCAGGGCGTACTGGGTGAGCTCGTAGGTGAGCATGTGCTCGGCGGGGTGGGCGCGGACGTGGTCCCAGTAGGCCTGGAAGCCGGCCCGGACGGTCTCGCGGAGGGTGGTGCGCGGCAGGATCGCCTCCTTGACCACCGCCAGATAGTGCTCGGTGATCGTCTCGATGACGGATTCGAGCAGCGCCTGCTTGGAGTCGAAGCAGTAGTGGAAGACGCTCAGCGACACGCCCGCCTCGGCGGCGATCGACCGGGTCGTCGTCCGGGGGACGCCGTCGCGGGCCATCGCGCGGATCGCGGCCTCGGTCAGCTGCCTGCGCCGCTGCGCCAACGGCATCCGTGCCATGCGGAATCGCTTCCCTTCGTACGGGCGGAGGTACGGCCGCGGCCGGGGCCGGAGGGGTCGGACATGCCGATCCCCCCGGCCCCGGCCTGCGGGCGCCGCTGTGGGCCGTCAGCTGCTGTAGACGCCGACTTCGTGCAGCGAGTAGCCCCACTGCGTGCCGCGCCCCGCTCCGTGGACGCGTACGTACCGGGCCGGGACCCCGGCGAACCGTGCCGTGTCCAGGCCGCCGTCGCCGGTGGTCGTGGACCAGACCGTCTGCCAGTTCACGTCGTCCGTGGAGACCTCGATCCGGTACGACTTCCCGTACGCGCGCTCCCAGTCGAGGGTGACGCGCTTGACGACGCCGGGGGAGCCGAGGTCGATCCGCAGCCACTGGTCGTCGTTCCAGTCGCTCGCCCAGCGGGTGCCCGTGTCCC
Source organism: Streptomyces sp. NRRL S-244 (assembly GCF_000717915.1). Taxonomy (GTDB): domain Bacteria; phylum Actinomycetota; class Actinomycetes; order Streptomycetales; family Streptomycetaceae; genus Streptomyces. Next base: position 83,122 of record NZ_JOCX01000013.1, on the reverse strand, counting down.
CGTCCACGGCCCGGCCGGGCGCGTAGCTGACGAACGGGTTCCACTCGGCGGAGCTGGCCGAGGCGGGCGCGCCCGCGGCCAGGTTGACGCCGGCCTTGTGCTGCTCGGACGCCCCCCAGGTGCGCAGGTAGGACTCGGCGCCCTTGAAGAGGTCGTCCACGACACCCTGGCCGCCGACGAGCCGGATGTCCTCGATCCAGTCGGGGACGAGGCCGTAGTGCGCGGCGCCGTCGGTGTTGAGGTCCCAGGTGCGCTGCCCGGTGGTCTGCTTGTCGATGACGGAGCCGCCGTCGGTGCTGCGGAACGGGTACTTCACCGGGTTCGGGGTGTCGGCGCCGCGCGGGCCCGGCCAGCCGCCGACCCCGTTCATGTCGGTGCCGTACCCGTAGCCCACGTGGTACTTCTCGCGCAGCGCGTCCGTGCGCGCGGCCTCGGCGCTGAACCCCTCGGCGCCGTTCATGTACTGGGCGGCGAACCCGCCCAGCTTGTAGAGGCGTTCGGTCCAGCCCAGGTCCATCCAGCTGTGCGAGGAGATCACGCCCGGGTAGGACTCGGATTCGAGGATGTCGAAGGCCCGGCCCGCGGCCTTGACGCTCATGTGGTCGACTTCGAGCATCATCTTGCGTTTCATCATGCCGCGCACGGCGTACTCACCGAGGTCGGTGAGACCGCGGGTGTTGCACTGCGCGCCGGCCGCGTACGAGGGGACCGACACCCCCGCAGGCAGCTCCTTCTGCGCCGAGGGCGCCGGTGCCAGGCCGATCGGGTTGTCGTGCTGGGGGCCGGTGCACTGCTCGGTCTTCCAGAAGGTGCCGGTGGACAGGAACTGCCCGACGTTGATCGCCGTTCCCAGGGCGCCCTCGTCGAAGCGGACCCCGCACAGGGCGTTGTCGAACTTGTGGCAGAGGAACATGCTGCGGACGCCGAGCCGGTACAGCTCGTCGAGGCCGCGGTCGATGTCCGCCTTGCTGCACTGCGAGACGTCGAGGATCTGCTTGCAGCCGAACGGCTCGGAGGTCTCCACGCCCAGGACCACGGCCAGCTTGCCCTGCTGGACGACGTCGCGGGCCTGCGCGGAGTCGGTGACGATCCGGAACCATCCCTTGCCCGGGCCGCCGTACATCTTGTCGATGAAGGCCTGCATGTCGTACGTCTTCTGCGCCTCCAGGCGGATGGCGGTCATCTCGTCGCAGCTGCGGTCCTTGAAGAAGTAGACCGAGCAGATCACCCCGTTGGTGACGAGGTCGTTGACGAGGACGCGCTGGCCGCCGCGCCAGGCGCGCTCGATCCAGGCGTAGTAGTTCTGCTGGTGGGTCAGGGAATCGTGGGCGGGCCAGTCCTTGAACGTCGGCCAGCCGTTGGGGTCGTGCTTGCCGTCCCCGCCCTTGGTGATGAAGTCGAAGATCGCGAGGGAGCCGTCGGGATAGTGCTCGGGGCAGTCCTTGAGGGCGTCGGCCACTCCCAGGTCGGAGAACGCCTTGCCGCAGATGAGCCGGCCGCCGAAGCCCTCGTTGGACATGATGTGGTCGTGGGCGTCGACGAAGCCCCGGACCTGGCCCTGGGCGTCGGTGCCCTTGAACGGCTCGCCCGTGACGTTGATCTGGGAGTCGGGCGCGGGTCGCGCGGTGGGGTTCCACCAGCCGGCATCGCCCTCGGCCGCCGCGCCGGGCGCGGGGCCGAGGGCCATGGCCACCATGGCGAGGAGGAGGGCGAGCAGCGCGAGGGGCCTGCGCCTTCGGTGCGGGGCTCGGGTCATGGTCATCACTCACGTCATCGGTCGGTGGATGGCGCGGTCGAGGACGCAGACCGTCTGAGGGAGCCGGTGGATTGTCATGTCCCGCGCAGGCATTGCGACGAGAATGGCTACCGGCGGTAACAGAGTCAAGAGTCCGGGACGGTTGACCTGATGGAATGTCAGGTGTTGGGCCGGGTTGATCCAGGGGAGCGCCGCGGGCGGGCGCCGGGGCTACTCGGCGCCCTCGTCGAGGACCGCCGCGACGCCCTGCGCGAGGCAGGGGATCCGGTGGCCCGGGATCCCCGCGATGTTGATCCGCCCGGCCGTGGTCCCGTAGATGGCGAACCGGCTGCGCAGCCGCAGCATCTGACGCGCGGTGAGCGGCAGCATCGAGAACATCCCCTTCTGCCGCGCCAGCACATCGGCCTGCGCTCCCCACCCCAGCGCGGTCAGCTCCGCGGTCAGCCCGCGCCGGTTGTCCTCGATCCGGGCCCGCATCCCGTCCAGCTCGGCGCGCCACAGGGCGCGCAGCCCGTCGTCCTCGAGGATCGCCGTCACCACCGCGGCGCCGTGCTCCGGCGGCATCGAGTAGAGGGTGCGCGCCGCGTTCTGCAGCGCCGTCTCCACGTGCCGCAGCGACTGCCGCGAGGCGCCGAGCACGACGGCGCAGCCGGTCCGGTCGCTGTACAGCCCGAAGTTCTTCGAACAGCTGATGGCGACGAGCATCTCCGGCACCCGTTCCGCGAGCAGCCGCGTGGCCGCCAGGTCGGCCTCCAGGCCGTCGCCGAGCCCGTGGTACGCGAGGTCCACGAACGGCACCCAGCCGCGTTCCGCGGCGAGCTCGGCCACGGCCTCCCAGGCCTGCGCGGACGGGTCGACCCCGGTCGGGTTGTGGCAGCAGCCCTGGAGCAGGACGACGTCGTCGCGCCGCGCCCCGCCGAGGTCGCGCAGCATTCCCGCCGTGTCGAAGCGGCCCTCGGAGTCGAGCCAGCCGTACGTCCGCACGGTCAGCCCGGCGGCCTCCAGGATGGGCCGGTGGTTGACGTACGCCGGGTCGCTGATCCACACCGTCGTGCCCGGCCGGGTCCGGCAGATCAGATCGGCCAGCAGCCGCAGCGCGCCGCTGCCCGCGACGGTCTGGACGGCCACGGCCCGCTCGGCCGCGCCGCCGGAGCCCAGGACCAGCGACAGCATCGCCCGGTTGAAGGCGGTGTTGCCGGAGAGCCCCCGGTACTCCTTGGAGGCGGAGCGCTCCGCCAGGCGTATCTCGGCCTCGCGCACGGCCGCCATGACCGGCGTGCCGCCCGTCTGGTCGCGGTAGACGCCGAGCACGAGGTTCAGGCGCTCGGGCCGGGCGTCGGCGCCGTACGCCTCGGTGAGGTCCCACAGCGGGTCGACGGGCGGCGGGAGGAGGAGCTCAAGCATGGTCGGGAACCTCGGGCTGCTGGGTACGGGCGGTGGTGCGCGGGCGCCGGTTGGCGAGGGCGACGCCCGCGGTGATGAGGGGGACGCCGACGAGCACGGCCGCGGTCGGCGACTCGCCGAGCAGGGGGATGGCGAGCAGGACCACGGCGACCGGGCTGAGGCTGCCCACGGTGGAGCTGCGCTCCGCGCCGAGGCTGCGGATGGCGAAGGCGTACAGCAGGCCCGCGCACAGGCCGACCCCCAGCCCCTGCACCACCAGGAACAGGGCGATGTCGCTCCCCGCGGCCGAGGCGATGCCGGTGGGCAGCACCCCGGTCAGGACCAGGAGCGCCATCACCGCGAACGAGGGCAGGCACAGCAGGCCGATCGATCCGACGGGATCGAGGTCCACTTCCTTCAGCCCGACCGTGTACAGGGCCCACAGCCCGCTCGCGACGAGCAGGATGCCGGCGCCGGCCAGCACCTGCGTGTTCAGCGGGACGACGTAGCGCCAGACCAGGGCGACCACGCCGACCGCGATCAGCCCGAGGCCGGCCGCCTGCGTGCCCCGGGGCGCGCCCCGGCCGCCGGCGACCATCAGCGCGGAGACGAAGAGCGGGACCATCCCGGGGACGATCGAGCCGACGAACGCCGCCGAGGTCAGCGAGCCGCCGTACATCGCGGCCAGGAAGAACGGCACCCCGGCCCCGCAGGCGATCTTGAGCGCGGCGGCGGGGCGGACGGCGGCGATCCGCCGGCGCCGCCGCCACAGCGCGGGCGCCAGGACGAGCAGCGGGACGCCGAAGCGCAGCAGGGCCGCGTCGGCGGGCAGCAGGGAGGAGGAGCTCAGCGCCCGGGCGCTGAGCGCGAAGGCGGCCCAGATCAGCACGGTCACGACCAGTGCCAGGGTGCCCTTCGCCTGCGGGGACAGGCGTGGGAAGCCGGCGGTGCGGGTGCCCGGTGGGGGCGCCGTCGCGGGTCCGGCGTTCGTGGTGACCAAGGGGGCTCCTCCAGCCTCAGGGGCCGGATCCGGCCATGGGGCAACGCTAGGTCTTTCGCCGGGGCAGCCGATTGCCAGTTCTGCCTCTCGGACATACGTTTGAGGCAGAATCTGCCAAGGAGGAGCCGAGGAGGGGCCATGGACGCAGTCGATCTGCAGATCATCCGCGAATTGCAGGCCGACGGACGGCTGTCCAACCAGGACCTCGCCGACCGGGTACGGCTGTCCCCGTCGCCCTGTCTGCGCCGGGTGCGGCGCCTGGAGGAGGCCGGGCTGATCCGCGGTTACACGGCGATGGTCGACCAGGTCGCCTTCGGCCTGCCGATCACGGTCTTCGTCCGGATCCGCCTGGACCGCCACACGAAGGAGGCGGTCGCGGTCTTCGAGGGGCACGTCGCGCTCATCGAGCACATCCAGGACTGCTACCTGATGGCCGGAAGCAGCGACTACCTGCTCCGGGTGGTGATCGAGAGCCTGGAGGCGTACGAATCCCTCGTCCGCAACCGGATCCACGCCATCCCCGGCATCGCGTCGATCGAGTCGAGCTTCGCCTTCGGCAGCGTGAAGCAGTCCAGGGTCTATCCCGCCCCCACGTGAAAAGCGAGCGCGGAACGGGCCGCTGACGGGGGAGTTTCCCGCCAGTGTTACAAGATGGTGATCTTGATCTCGTGGCCGCGTGGTATGCAGGGCCGTGGCGTAGATTTGACCCGATGGCCGGCTTGCCGGGATCGACTGCTTGTCGTCGATCGGGGTTCGGGCCGGTGCGGTACACGGGGAGGGGCCATATGTTCCGCAATCAGGGCGGGCGTGTCTTGAAGCGGTCGCCGAGCACACGGGAAACCGGCGCAAGGGAAACGAGCGCACGGGAAACCGGCGCACGGGAAACGAGTGCACGGGAAAATCGGTTGCGCGACGCCCAATTGCGCGCTCACAGCCGCCGCTTGATACGCCGGCTGGCGCCACAGCTGCCGCTCAGCGTCACCACATTGTGTGAGCTGCTCGGCGAGGACCGCGGTACGCCGATCAGCCTGCTCGAATGGGATCTGCCTGCCGACGGTCCCTTCGGTGTCCTGATCTCGCGCCAGGACGAGGATGTGATCGCCTATCAGGCGAAGACCACCAAAGCGCACCAGGCGCACATCATCCTGCACGAGGTGGGGCACATCATCGCCTACGACATCGAGGGCGAGCGGCCGGCGGACATGCGGTTGCGGACGTGCTATTCGGACCGGGACGAGCGCGACGCCGAGATCATCGCCTCGACCATCATGAACCAGGCCATTTCCATGAGCCGGCGCGCGCGGCGCTACGGCCTCGACGAGCCGTGGCAGCCCTCGGTCTACAACAGCCTGGTCCTTACCGACGGGCTGACGTGAGCGCACTCAACCTGGTCGCCATCGTCACGCTTCTGGGCGGTGCGGCCTGGATGATCCCCGCACTCGTCCAGCAGCGCTTCCGTGACCCCATGCGCCTGCACCTCTTCCTGGCACTGTTCCTCATGGGGCTCGGGAACGTCTTGAGCCAGCCTCGAATCCTCATGTGGCTCGACGGCGTCACTCTCCCCGGTTTCACCAAAATCACCTTCAACGTGGCCGTTCTGACCGGCCTCTGCCTCATGGTCGCGTTCCTGCGCGAATGCCCGCTCACCGGCTGGCGTCCGCCGTGGCCGTGGGAGGTCGTCGCCTGCGCGATCTGCCTGACCGCGATGACCGCCATGACGGTGGCCCTCCCGTCCCCCCTGCGCAATCACGTGCTGACGTCCAGGTACCTCGTCGACTGGCGGGTGCGGACCTTCTACAATTTCGGCAATTTCTACCTGCTCTTCGGGTACGCGGCCTGCGCGGTGCTCGCCGCGCGCCATGCGCGCAAGGGGCGTTCCCTGCACCGGCTTTCGCTCAGTGTCATTTCCGTCGGCCTGGCCGCGCTGGCACTTTCCTGCGTATTCCGGTTCCTCTGGGTGAATCTGCCGACGCTGCGCGAGCCGGGGCGGAGGGTCACGTATGCCGATGCCTTCGGATTCGGCCAGATCGCCACGATCGTGGTGTGCGCGGGGCTGAGTCTGCCCGCCTTCGTGAGCGTGGTGCAGATGGTGCGGGAGAGGCTCGACTACCAGACCCAATTCTGCGGTCTGGAGGAGCTGTGGAACCGGCTGGTGGAAATCCACCCCGAGCTGGTTCTCGACCATCGCAGCCGCCGGCCCGGTTTCCTCCTCGCGAATGCCCCGGCCGTGTACCGGCGTTACGTGGAATGCCGGGACGGACTCACGAGGCTCGGCCCCTACCTGCAACTCGTGGCGGAGGAGGGGGCGGCGCCCGTGGCGGACGACGATCCGAGGACGTCCGCGGGTCTCGTGGACCGCGCGCTGTGCCGCTTCCTCGAACAGAACGGCCGGGACGACGGCCCGCCGACGGCGTCCGTGTTCGTACTGGCTCCCAAACTGCCGTGCAGCGCCGGGGGGACCGACTACGAGGAAGACCTCGGCGCGCTGGTCCGGCTCTCCCTCGAGCTGCGCGAACTGCGCGAGATGCGCAACCGGCGGGTGGCGGAGCCGGCGCCGGCGAGGCCTTAGGCGCTACGCGCCGTCGCGCTCCGACGGAGGGGCCGGGGTCTGCCGCGACGCGTCCAGCACGTCCATGATCGACAGCAGCTGGTCGCGCAGCTCCGGCGTGAACTGGCCCGCCCGCATCGCGATCGAGCGCACCTGCCGGTCGGCCAGGGCCGCCCATTCGTCCGGCAGCCCGGCGGTGCGCGCCGGCGGCTCCTCGTCGATGAGGGCGCTCACCGACACCGGCAGGCTCATGTCCCGGCCCTGGAAGTACGTGACGATCGCCGACAGCACGCTGACCGTGGGATTGGTCTGGGAGCCGTTGCGCAGCGCCGTCAGATAGCTCCGCGAGATCGTCACGCTGTGCCGCGGGTCCTCGGAGATCGTCTGGGCCACCTCGGACGTCGACGGCTCGCGCAGGCGGCCCACGGCATCCGCCGTGGCGGCGTCGGCAAACCAGGAGTTCAAGCGTTCCGCCAGCGTTGCCATGCGTCCGACCTCCGGGGCTCTCTGCGACGTGGGTTTGGTATGTGAGCACAGAGGTCTTCAGGCTCGACGAGGTTCCCATGTGCGCGCGCGCTCGCTTGTCATATCGGCGCTTGCGAAAAGTTTAACACATGTGACGTCGTCGAAGTCATGCTGCTACTATATTGGACGAGACGCCGATACAGACTTCTCTTGCCTTGTCATGTGGCGCTCGAACTGGAGGGGACATGCGCAGCGGTACTGCTTTCACTCAGGGGCTTCGCCAGGCCGTCGACAACGGCCCGGCATGGACGGTCGAGGCCGTCCGCCAGGTGCGTTACCACGTCGTCAGCTCCGACGGCCTCTTCTCGCCGGACAACACGGCCCTGCTGACCGGGTGCCCGGACGTGCCCATGAACCGGGGCGACCGGCGGCTCGTCGTCATCGACGAGAACGTCGATCTGCTCTACGGCGCCCAGGTGCGCGCCTACTTCGCCGCCCACGGGATCGATGCGACGGTCGTGGCCCTGCGGGCCGACGAGACCGTGAAGCAGTGGGACGCCGTTTCCCGGGTCGTCGACGCGATGAACAGCTTCGGGATCGACCGCCGCCGCGAGCCGGTCATCGCCATCGGCGGCGGCGTACTGACCGACATCGTCGGCTTCGCGGCCAGCCTCTACCGGCGCGGCACGCCGTACATCCGCATCCCCACGACGCTGATCGGCCTCGTGGACGCCGGAGTCGGGGTCAAGACCGGCGTCAACTACGAGCTCGGCAAGAACCGCCTGGGCACGTACGCCCCGGCGACGGTCACGTTCCTGGACCGGTCGTTCCTGCGCACCCTGCCGCTGCGGCACGTCAGCAACGGCCTCGCCGAGATCCTGAAGATGGCCCTCATCCGGTCCGAGGACCTGTTCAACCTGCTGGAGAGCCACGGCGCGGCCGTACGCGCCGACCGGCTCCAGGGGACGTCCCTGGAACTCGCCACGGCCTCGAACGCGATCATCGCCGAGTCCATCCACCTCATGCTGGAGGAACTCCAGCCCAACCTGTGGGAGTCGACGCTGGAGCGCTGCGTGGACTACGGCCACACCTTCAGCCCCACCCTGGAGATGCACGCGCTCCCCGAGCTGCTGCACGGAGAAGCCGTCGTGATCGACATGGCGCTGACGACGGCCCTGGCCACCCTGCGCGGCGATGTCAGCCAGGCGCAGGCCGAGCGCGTCTACGCCGTGATCCGGGCGCTCGGCCTGCCGCTGTGGAACGACGTGCTGCACGACACGGCGCTGCTGGAGGACGCCCTGCGGGACACCGTGCGCCACCGGGACGGCCAGCAGCGGCTGCCGCTGCCGATGGGCATCGGACGGCACCGCTTCGTCAACGACGTCACGCCCGCGGAACTGCGCGACGCCGCGCGGCTGCTGAGCGAGCACGCCGGGACGCAGGCCGGGGCCGCCGTGGCGCCCGTACGCGAGCGGGTCAGCGCATGACCGCGGACACGGCGGTGGTGGTCGGCGGATCGACCGGGATCGGCCGGGGCGTCGCCGATGCCTGGGCCGCCCAGGGCATCGAGACGCACGTGTTCAGCCGCAGCAGGCCGGCCGGCCCCGGCGCGGACCGGCTCGTGTGGCACCGGCTCGACTTCCGCGACGCCGAGCAGGCCAAGGAGGCGCTGCGGTCCGGACTGCCGTCGCGGGTCGGTCTGGTCTGCTACTCGGCCGTCTACTTCACCGCCCGGCGCGAGCCGTTCCTGGAGACCGACGACACCGACTGGACGGACCAGTTCGCCATCAACGTGCACGGCTTGGCGTGGACGCTGAAGGCGACCCTGCCCGCCCTGCGCGCGGCCGCGCCCGGACTGTTCCTGCACATCTCCTCCGAGGTGGTCTACAACGCCGGTCCGAACCGGTCGGGCTATGCCGCCACCAAGGCCGCGGCCAGCTCGCTCATCCAGTCGGTCGCCCAGGAGACCGACCCCTCGGGGGTGCGCCTCGTGCAGGCGCTGCCCGCCGGCATGGTCGACACCCCGGGCATCCGCGCCCGCCGGTCGCAGGACTTCGACTACAGCGGCTACATGGCCCCGGCCACCTTCGCGCCGTTGGCCGCCGAACTCGCCCGGAGCCGGGGTGCGGCCGAGCACGGCGAGGCCCTCGTCGTACACGCCGACGGCAGCTGGTCGTCCGTCGGCGACGGTGCGCCGGCATCCCAGTCGCGCCCCCTGGCCAACTCCCCCCGGTAGGAGCACCCCTTGCCACATCTGCACACGTCAGCGCTGCTGTTCGACATGGACGGCACGCTGGTCGATTCGACCGCGCTCGTCGAGTCCACCTGGGCCGGCTTCTGCGCCCGGCACGGACTGGCCCTGCCGGACGTCCTGGCCTACGCGCACGGCCGCCCCACCCGGGAGACCGTGGGCCGCTTCCTCCCCGATCCGGAGCTCGCGGCCGCGGAGACCCGGCGGCTCGTCGCGCACGAGGAGTCGCAGACCACCGGGATCACCGCGATACCGGGCGCGGCCGAGCTCCTCGCCGCCCTGCCGCCGGACGCCTGGGCCGTCGTGACCTCGGCCGGCCGCAGGCTCGCCGAGGTGCGACTCGCCGCCGCGGGACTTCCACTGCCCGAGGTCATGGTGACCGCGGACGACGTGGCCCACGGCAAGCCCCACCCCGAGGGCTACCTGCGGGCCGCCGCCGCGCTGGGGGTCGAAGCGGCCGCCACGGTCGTGTTCGAGGACTCCGGTGCCGGTGTCCTGGCGGGGCTGGAGAGCGGCGCACGCACCGTCGTCATCGGCGGCCTGACCACGTACGACGACGCGGCGGAACGATACGCCGACTTCCGCGGGTTCCGGGTCGCCGAGCCGGAGTCCGGGTCCGCGTCCGCGTCCGGGTCCGCGTCCGGGACCGAGTCCGGGGCCGGGACCGGCTCCGCAGCCGTCGTCCTGACCGTTCCCGAGCCGGTCACCGCCCGTACGGGGGGCGCGCGGTGACCGACACCCCGGCAGTGGCCCGTACGCCACACGTCGCCGCGGCCACGCTCGCGGCGGACGTCGGCGGCACCTGGACGCGGCTGCGGGTCGGCGGAGCGCAGGCGCCCGTGGAGCGGCTGCGCTCGCCCGGCAGGCTCAACCAGCCGGGCCGGTCCGTCGCCGAACTGCGGGAGGACATGGTCGGCCTGCTCTGCCGGGCGGCGCCTCCCGGCGCCCGGGCGGCGCTCTCCTTCGGCGCGGCCATCGACCACCTGACCGGCACGGTGTACGGATCGGCGCCGCTGTGGGGAGCGGAGGCCGCACCGTACGACCTCGCGGCGGCGCTGCGCCGGCGCCGTCCCGACGTCACGTGGAACCTGGTCAACGACGTCACCGCCGCCCTCGCGGACTTCGCCGCCGGGCACGCCCGGCCCGGCACCCGGCGCATCGGGTACCTGACCATCAGCAGCGGCATCGCGCTGCGCGTCGCCGACTGGGACCGCAGGCACATTCCGGTCGACGACCGGGGGCTGCAAGGCGAGATCGGCCATCTCCCGGCCATGGTCACCGGTTCCGTGCCCGAGCGCTCGGGGCTGCCGTGCGACTGCGGAGCACCCGGCCACCTCGCCTCGATCGCCTCCGGTCCCGGCATCGCCCGGCTCGCCGAACGGCTGGGCCTCGGCGCGGGTTCCGAACTCCCGGAATGGCTCCCCGAAGCGCTCGCGGCAGGGGACCCCGGCGCGCGGCGGCTGCTCGAACTGTGCGTGGAACCGGTCGCGAACATGCTCCGCACCCTGTGGTGCCTCGACCCGCACCTCGACCTGCTGGGGCTGGGCGGGGGAGTGGTCGAGGGGCTCGGCGCCCCCTACGCCGAGGAGCTGCGCCGGCAGCTCGCCGCCCCGGCCTCCTACGCCGACCGCGGCCGGGACGCGGCGTGGCTCGCCGACCGGCTGGTGTTCTGTGGCCCCGGCACGGTCGACGCGCTGCGGGGCGCCGAGCGCATCGGGGAGTGGCTGCCGGGGATCGTCCCGTGAGCGCGGCCACCCACCGCGTGCTGCGGCGCCTGGCCCCGGACGCCCGGGGCCGCACCCGCGTCGAGGTCGCCGAGGTGCCGACCCCGCGCCTCGCACCGGGTGACGCCCTGCTGGCTCCGGCCGTCGCCGGGATCTGCGGCACCGACTGGCAGATCCTGCGCGGGCTGCGGCCCGACGCGAGCCCCGTTCTGGGACACGAAGGCGTGGCCCGCCTGGTGGAGCCGGGGGACTCCGGACTGCCGGCGGGCTCGCTCGTGACCGTGAACCCGACCCACCCCGACGACCCCTCGTTCCTGCTGGGGCACAACCTGCCGGGCCTGTGGGCCGAACGCACCCGGATCCCCGCCACCGCCGTACGCGCGGGACTGGTGCTGCCGGTGCCGGACGGCGCGGACCGGCCGCGGGTGGCCGCACTGGCCGAGCCGCTGGCCTCCGTCCTGTACGGCCTGCGCACGGCCCTGCGTACGACACGCCCCGCAGCCCTGGTGGTGTGGGGCGACGGGATCGTCGGACGGCTGGCCCGCGATGCCTGGCAGCGCGAACTCCCCGGGCTGCCCACGCTCCTGGTGGGTCACGGACCCGAAGCCGTCCACCCCCTGGACCGGGGCCTGCCGCAGGCGCTCGCGGCGCTGCCCTCACCGGTCGCCGCGGTGATCGCCACGCCGCGCACCGGGACGCGGGAAGCGCTGTCCGCCCTGGACCGCCACGTGCGGGGCACGCTGCTGGTCGACGTGCACGCGGGCCTGCCCTCCGGCCCCGTCCCGCTGTCCGCGGGCGGCATCGACGTCGCGGCCCTGCGCGCGGACAACTGCGGGGGCAGGCCCTGGCCGCCGCGGGTGCACCGCTTCGACCGGCCGGCCGGACCCCTGCTGCTGCACGGCCACCGCGGGGTGTCGGGGGAGCACCTGCGGCAGGCGGTCGGCCTCCTCATGGCGCGGGGAGGCGAAGCACCCCTGGGCGCGGAGGTACTGACCCACGAGGTGGACCTGGCGGGCGCGGCCGACCTGGTCAACTCGCTGCTGGCTTCGGGCGGCCGCGTCGCCGACGGGCGGCGGGTGCTCAAGGCCGCCATCCGGATCGGCGGACGGCCGTGACGGCCGTGGCGGCCGCGACCACCGGGCTCGCGGTCGCCGCGCCGCAGTGGCGGATCAGCACCGACCGGCGGGCGGCGGCGCGCGTTGCCATGGCGGCCGGATCCGACCTGCTGCACCTCGACTTCGGAGGGGCCCACCGCGGCCCCCTGCTCAGCGACCCCGCCGAGCTGCGCGCGGCCGAGGCGATCGCCGAGGACATCCCGGTCCCCGTCCTCGCGGTCAACCACGTCAACGACATCGGACTGGCGGACGAGCGCGGAACCGCCGAGCCGGCGGCGCTCGCCGTACTGGACCGGGCCCTGGACTGCGCACTGCGCCTGGGGGCGCAGGTGCTCCACGTCCCGGGATTCCGGCGGAGCCTGCCGAGGACCGAGCGGCTGAGGGCCGGTACGGCCGACGCCCTACGCACCCTGGGCGAGCGCGTCGCGGAGGCGGGCCTCACGCTCGCGTACGAGTCGCCCCTCGGCCCCCGCGACTCGCTCGCCCTCGCCCGCGCGGTGGACAGCCCGGCCCTGCGCCTGGTGCTGGACACCGGCAACCTCCAGGAGGCCGGGGAGGACCCTCTGGCCTTCGCCCGGGAGGTGGCGGCGTACGGGCTGCTCCTGCCGGACCTGCACGTGAAGGACCCCGCCCCCGCCCCCGCCGCAGGCGGAGCCGCGCCGCCGCCCGGCTCCGCCTTCCACGCACTGCCCGCCCTGCTGCGGCAGTGCGCCGTCCGCTCCGTACTGGTGGAGAACGACTACCGGCAGGCGCCGGACCGTCTGCGCGAGGACGTCACGCTCTGCCGCAACGCGGCCGGGCCCAGCCCCATATGAGGACGCACGATGAAATCCATTCAGCTCACCGGCCCCCGCACCCTGTCGGTCGCGGAGGTCGACCCGCCCGAACCGGGCCCCGGGGAGGTCCTGGTCCGGGTGCGTCTGCTGGGCCTGTGCGGAACCGACCTCGGTTTCTACGACGGCACCAGCAACTATCTCCGCGACGGCCTGAAGCGCTACCCCTTCGTCCCGGGGCACGAGTGGCTGGGCACGGTGGTCGGCCTCGGCGCCGGCGTGGACCCGGCCCTGTCGGGACAGCGGGTCTCGGGGCACAACTTCCGCGCCTGCGGCCGGTGTCCGCAGTGCCGGGAAGGCCGTATCCGCTACTGTCCGGACCGCAGTGAGATCGGTGTGCTCGGCGACCGTCCGGGCGCCGGCTCGCAGGTGATCGCCGTACCGGTGGACACCCTGACCCGGATACCCGACGGGCTCTCTGACGAGGCGGGAGCCCTGCTGGAGCCGACCGCCGCCGCGGTCCACGCGCTGGACCGGCTGGAGGTGGGCGACCGCGACCGCGTCGCCGTCCTCGGGGCGGGCACGCTGGGGCTGGCGGCGGCCCAGGTCGCGCGGGCTCTGGGCGCCGACCCCGTCGTGTTCGACCCGCAGCCGGGCGCCCGGGAGTTGGCGGGCCGCCTCGGACTGCGCGCCTCGGCGGCACCCGCCGACGCGGACGAGGGGGCGTACGAGGCCGTGATCGAGGCGTCCGGCAGCACGGCCGCCGTCCGTGCGGCCGTCGGGCTGGTCGCGCCCGGCGGACGGGTGGCCCAGCTCGGGACCCCGCACCACGCCGTCGACGGATTCGACGCGGCGGCCCTGGTGATCCGGGACGTCACGGTCCACGGCGTCCTGTCCGGCATCGGCTACTGGGACCGGCTCGTGGCCCTCGTGGAGCGGGGCGCGGTGGATCTGGACGCCCTCGTCGACCGGGTCTTCCTGCTCGGCGAACTGGACGCCGCTTACGCCCGCTTGGCGGACGGCACGCGCGGCCGGCCCAAGGTCCTGGTGCGGCTCGGTCCGGACGCCGGTGCCGGCGCCGAGGCGGGCCGATGAGCCGTACGGCCGCGCCCGCGCCCGCGGCGGCCGGGCGGATCGACGCACCCACCGCGGCACGACTGGCCGTGCTCGCCGGGGCCGCGTTCGTGTACGTCACCTTCGAGGTCTTCCCGGTCGGGCTCATCACGGACATCGCTGCCGACCTCGAGGTCACGGCCGCTCAGGTCGGGCTGCTCATCAGCGGATACGCCGTGGTCGCCGCCGTGGTCACGGTGCCGACCGTGGCGCTCGCCGCGCGCGTCTCGCGCGGCACGGCCCTGATGGTCTCGCTCGGGGTCCTGGTCGTCGCGGAGGTGCTCGCCGCCGCTTCGACCGGGTTCGCCATGATGGCCGTCAGCCGGGTCGCCGCGGCGCTGACCCACGGGGTGCTGTGGTCGCTGATCGCCCCGGCGGCCGCGGCCCTGGTACCGCGTGAGCACGTGGGAACCGCCACCGCCGCGGTGTTCGGCGGTGCGTCGCTCGCGGCGATCGTGGGCAGTCCCGGTACGGCGCTCGTCGGCGGGATGATCGGCTGGCGGGCCACCGCTCTGGTGCTGGCGGCCGCCACGGTGGCGGTGACGTACGCGCTCACCTGGGCCCTGCGGCCGCGGCGGACCGGCCCCACGCGAACGCAGGACGCCCCGGACGCGGCCCCGTCCGCTCCCGCGTCCGCGTCCGCGGAAGAGGGCCGGGTGGACTGGCCCGCGGTCCTGACCCTGTGCGGCGTCGCGGTGGTGCTCGTCACCGCGCACTTCCTCAGCTACACGTACTTCGCCCTCATCGTCACCGAGGTCACCGGTGCTCCGGGCGCGGTCGTCGTGCTGCTGGCGGCCTTCGGTGTCGCGGGGGCCGCAGGGACCTACCTCATCGGCCGGCACAACGACCGCGCCCCGCAGCGCGCGGCGACCGTGACCATGGCGGCGTTCGCGGCCGGAGTGGGCCTCCTGGCCCTCGCGTTCGTACCGGCTCCGCGTGCGGTGCAGTACGCCGTCGTCGGCGTCGCCGTCGCCGTGTGGGGCGGGGCGTTCGCCGCCGCCGGGCCGGTGTTCCAGACGGCGGTCATGCGCCTGGCGGCACGGGACGCCGACCGGGCCTCCTCGGTCTACGTCACCGGTTTCCAGATCGGGATCGCCGGCGGATCCGCACTGGGCGCCGCGCTTCTCGGCCGGTCGGCCGCCTGGCTGCCGACGGTGTCGCTCGTGCTCGCGGCGGTGGTCCTGGCCGTCGTTTTCGTGCGTCGGCCGGTCCCAGCGCTCTCTTAGTGCTCAAGCTGCTTGTATATGAGACAGCTGACTACTAGAGTCATCCCGAGGCTTTGAAAACGGCTTTGTGTACGCCGATTCCTCCGACCTCCTCCCACCGCTGCCCGCTGCTCACGAGAGGCAATTCATGCGGTCCCGTATGGCTGTATTGATCCTGGCCATCTTCTGCGTCGGCACCGCCGAACTCGCGCCCAGCGGAATGCTGGGCGACCTGGCCGCAGACCTGTCGGTGACCATCCCCACCGCCGGCCTCCTCGTCACGGTCTACGCGCTGACCGTGGTCGTCGGAGGGCCGATCGTCACCGCCGTCTCCACCCGCATCCGCCGCAAGTACCTGCTCGTGGCGCTGCTCCTGGTCTCCGTCGCCGGCAACGTCGTCTCCAGCCTGGCGCCCACCTTCGACCTCCTGGTCGTCGGCCGCATGCTGACCGCCGTCATCCACGGCACCTTCCTCGCCGTCTGCGTCGTCACCGCGGGCGGCATGGCCGCCGAAGGACGCGAGGGCTCCGCCGTCGCGGCCACCCAGCTCGGCGTCAACCTGGCGACGGTGCTCGGCGTGCCCCTCGGCACCCTGGTCGCCCAACAGCTGAACTGGCGCGCCACCTTCGGCAGCGTCGCCGTACTCGCCCTGGTCGCCGCGGCCCTGATCCTGCTGGTGATCCCGGACGACGGGCGCACGGCCGGCTCATCGGCCGCGCACGAGCTGAGGGTGTTCAAGGACTGGCAGGTGGTCGGCACCGTCCTGGCCACCGTCCTGTGCTCCGGCGGCATGTTCACGCTGATCACGTACATGGTGCCGCTGCTCACCGACGTCGGGCACTTCCCCTCGGCCTGGGTTCCCGTCGTGCTCGTCGCCTACGGTCTGGGGTCCATCGCGGGCAACACCATCGGCGGCAGGTCCGCGAACCGGTCCGCCGACGCGGCCGTCTTCCGCCAGTCCTGGACGCTCGCCGCCGTGTGCCTCCTGTACTGGTTCGCCGCCCCCTCGGCGATCGGCACGGCCGTGTTCCTGATCCTGTTCTCGATGGCCACCTTCGCCCTGATCCCCGGACTCCAGGCCAAGGTCCTCTCCGCCGCGGCGGACGCGCCGACGCTGTCCCTCACCGTCAACATGTCCGCGTTCGGCCTCGGCGCCGCGCTCGGCTCCTGGGCCGGCGGACAGGTCATCGACCAGGGCTTCGGCACCCGCGCCGTGACGATCGGCGCCGCCGCGTTCACCGCCCTCGGCGCCCTGCTGCTCACCCAGACCGTGCGTGCCGCCCGCCGCCGCCCGAAGGCCGTCGGCGCCGAGACCGCCACCGCCGCGTCGGCCTCCTGAACCGCGTCCACCGAACGAGAGAGCCAGCCAGCCCCATGTCCAGCAGCCTCGCCCCGCCCGCCAGACCCAAGCTCCCTTCGCTGACGGGACTGCGGTTCATCGCCGCCGCCCTGGTCTTCTTCTTCCACGCCTCCCTGATCTTCATCTCGATGAACCCGTTCGCCGACGAGGGCGTCGCCGACGGCTTCCGCTGGCTGTTCAGCAAGGCCGGCTGGATGGGGGTCTCGTTCTTCTTCGTGCTCAGCGGGTTCGTGCTGACCTGGTCGGCCAAGCCGAACGACACGATCACGGGGTTCTGGCGGCGGCGCCTGCTGAAGATCTTCCCCAACCACATCGCCACGTGGGCGCTGACCATCGTGCTGTTCGCCGGAACGGCCGTCCCGCTGAAGGTCTGGCTGCCGAACCTCTTCCTGATCCAGTCGTGGTTCCCCGACCCGGCCGTCCACATGGGGCTCAACACCCCTTCCTGTCCCGCCGGTGCGGATGTTCGAGTTCGTGCTCGGCATGATCCTGGCCCGGCTCGTACTGGCCGGGGCGTTCCCCCGGATCCGGATCCTCCCGGCCGCCGTGCTGTGCGTGGTCGGCTACGCCGTGGCGCTGGCGGTGCCGTTCCTGTACGGGCTCAACGTCGCGACCATCGTCCCCGTAGCGCTGCTGATCTGCGCGGTGGCCCGGGCCGACGTCGAAGGCACACCGACGGTGCTGCGCGGCCGCACGATGCGGTGGCTCGGCGAGGTCTCCTTCGGCTTCTACCTCGCCCAGCAGATCGTCCTGTCCTTCGCCCGCACGACGCTGATGGAGCACCGGACGTACGCGACCCCGACCGGCATCGCCGTCGTGGCCGCCGAGTTCGCCGGTGCGCTCGCCCTCGGCTGGCTGCTCCTGGTCTGCGTGGAACGTCCGGCGATGCGCCGCTGGGCCCGCCCCCGCCGCCGGGACCGGGAGCAGGAGGCTCCCGCCGAGGCCCCGCCGCAGCGCCCGCTGACCCACGTCTCCTGAAAGGTCCTCGCTCCCATGACCTCGCCTTCCCCGACCGCCGCCCCGAGCGCGGCTCCCGGGCCTTCCAGATCCAAGCTCCCCTCGCTGACGGGGCTGCGCTTCATCGCCGCCGCCCTGGTCTTCTTCTTCCACGCGACCTTCAGCGACCCGCCCATGAACCCGTTCGCCGACCAGGGCTGGGAGGAAGGATTCCGCTGGCTGTTCAGCAAGGCCGGCTGGATGGGGGTCTCGTTCTTCTTCGTGCTCAGCGGATTCGTGCTGACCTGGTCGGCCAAGCCGAACGACACGATCACGGGGTTCTGGCGCCGGCGCCTGCTGAAGATCTTCCCCAACCACATCGTGATGTGGGCGCTCGCCATGGTGCTGTTCGCCGGCGCGATGACCCCGCTGTCCGCGTGGCTGCCGAACCTCTTCCTGATCCACTCCTGGTTCCCGCAGCACGCCACCTTCATCAGCGTGAATCCGCCGAGCTGGTCGCTCTGCTCCGAGCTGCTCTTCTACCTGCTCTTCCCGCCGGTGCGGATGTTCGAGTTCGTGCTCGGCATGATCCTGGCCCGGCTCGTACTGGCCGGGGCGTTCCCCCGGATCCGGATCCTCCCGGCCGCCGCGCTGTGCGTGGTCGGCTACGCCGTGGCGCTGGCGGTGCCGTTCCTGTACGGGCTCAACGTCGCGACCATCGTCCCCGTCGCGCTGCTGATCTGCGCGGTGGCCCGGGCCGACGTCGAAGGCGCGCCGACCGTACTGCGCGGCCGCACCATGCAGTGGCTCGGCGAGGTCTCCTTCGGCTTCTACCTCGCCCAGTACGTGGTGATGTATTTCGGCCGCACGGCCCTGATGGACGAGAAGCTCTTCGCACCCCTGCCCGGCGTCCTGGTCCTCCTCGGCTTCTTCCTCGCCACCCTGCTGGTCGGCTGGCTGCTCCTGGTGTGCGTGGAACGCCCCGTCATGCGGCGGTGGGCCCGCCCGGCTCCGCGCCGTTCGGCCGCGGCCGAACCCGCCCGGGAAGAGCGGGAGCCCGCTCCCGCCCTGCGCTGAAGGGCGCTTCATCCCGCTTCCCTGTCCCTTTTCCTCCTTTCCCCTTTCCCCCAACGATTTCCACATCACCACTTCGCATCCTGAGGAGCGTCCATGCCCACGATCGACGTCAATGGCACCCCCGTCCGGTACACCGCCGAGGGCAGCGGCCCGGGCCTGCTGTTCGTGCACGGTACGGGCGGTCACGGCGAGGCCCAGTTCGGGCACATCCGCGAGCACTTCACCGACCGCCACACCGTCATCACCCCCGACTGCTCGGGCAGCGGCCGGACCCCGCTGCACGCGGACGAGCTGAGCCTGGACGAGCTGGTGGAGCAGGCGATCGGCGCGGCCCGCGCGGTCACCGACGAGCCCTTCGACATCGTCGGCTTCTCCCTCGGTGCGGTCGTCGCGGCCGCCGCCGCGGCCAAGCACCCCGAACTCGTGCGCCGCCTCGTGGTCATCAACGGCTGGGCCCGC
This sequence comes from Streptomyces sp. NRRL S-244, assembly GCF_000717915.1. Classification (GTDB taxonomy): domain Bacteria; phylum Actinomycetota; class Actinomycetes; order Streptomycetales; family Streptomycetaceae; genus Streptomyces. The sequence goes on along the minus strand of NZ_JOCX01000013.1, from coordinate 63,957 downwards.
AACGACGACCCGCGCCAGCAGCTGGCCACCGACCTGTGGCGGCGGCTCCCGGCCGTCGACGAGGAGGCCTTCGCCGCGTACAGCGCGCTGCTGATCTTCTCGCCGCCCTTCCTCGCCGGCTTCGGCAGCGAGGGCGTCAAGGCCACCGTCGCCGGGATCAAGGCCGAGGAGTGGACGCTGCAGCAGATCGAGCTCGACCACCACGTCGACATCACCGACCGGCTCCCCGCCATCACCGCCCCCACCCTGGTGATCGGCTCCACCCGGGACGTACTCATCCCCGTGGAGCACTCGCGGGAACTGCACGCGGCCGTCGCGGGCAGCGAGTACGCGGAGCTGGAGAGCGGCCACATGGTCATCTTCGAGAAGACGGCCGAACTCGTCGAGCTGCTCACCGGATTCCTCGACCGGGACTGACCGGGCCGTTCGTCTCCGCGGGGCCGGAGCGGGGGTTCCACCGGCCCGCCCGCTCCGGCCCGCCCGCTCCGGCCGGCACGGCCCCGCCCCCGCTCCCCTTCCCGCCTCCAGCTCCCGCCTTACGCCTTCCTCCGGAGAGACACCTTGTCCACGACCGCGGAACCTGCCGCGATACCGACGGAGCACGCCACCGAGCCCCACCGGGCCGTGCACGGCCGGCTCCCTTCCCTGACCGGCCTGCGGTTCTTCGCTGCCCTGCTGGTGTTCGGCTACCACTCCTCGCTCGCCCTGCCCGCGCTCAATCCGTTCGCCTCGAAGGACGTCGCCGACGGATACCGGTGGCTGTTCAGCAACGCGGGATGGGCCGGGGTGAGCTTCTTCTTCATCCTCAGCGGATTCGTGCTGACCTGGTCGGCACGGCCCGGCGACCCGGCCCGGCAGTTCTGGCGCCGGCGCTTCTTCAAGGTCTACCCGAACCACCTGGTCACCTGGGTGCTCGCCCTGGCACTGCTCGCCGGAGCCACCACCCAGTGGTGGCAGGCCGTGCCGAACCTGTTCCTCGTCCACGCCTGGATCCCGGAGTTCTCCGTCTTCCTCGGTGTGAACCCGCCCAGTTGGTCGCTCGCCTGCGAGCTCTTCTTCTACCTCTGCTTCCCGCTGTTCCTGCGCTGGATCAAGAGGATCCCGTCGGACCGGCTGTGGCACTGGGCCGCCGGGACCGCCGCCGCGGTGATCGCCGTACCGACCCTCGCCTACCTGGTGCTGCCGGTGAACCCGCCGATGCCCGAGGGCTCCGCGGCCTCCGTCTGGCAGTACTGGAGCGTGTACATGCTCCCGCCCGTACGCGCCCTGGACTTCGTCCTCGGGATGCTGATGGCGCGCATCGTCGTCACCGGCCGGCGCTTCGGCGTCAAGCCGCTGCCCGCCGCGCTCGCCTGCGTGGCGGCGTACGCCCTGTCCCTCCACGTCCCGTGGCTGTACGCACTCGACGCGGTCTTCGTCGTCCCCATGGCCCTGTTGATCCCGGCGGTCGCCCTCAAGGACGTCTCCGGCCGCCCCTCGGTGCTGCGCAGCCGGCCGCTGATCTGGCTCGGCGAAGTCTCCTTCGCCTTCTACATGGTCCATCTCATCCTGCTCAACGTCGTACGTGAACTCCTCGGCCCCGAGAAGTTCTTCGGCACCGCCGCCGGCATCGGCGTACTGGTGCTCGAGGCACTGGCGACCCTCGTCGTGGCTTGGCTGCTGTACGTGGCCGTGGAAAAGCCGGCGATGCGCCACCTGGGGCGGACCCGAAAGGCAGTCACCACATGAAAGCCGCCGTCATGAAGGCCGTCGTCATCAACAGCTACGGGCCGCCGGAGGTGCTCGCCGTCTCCGAGACGCGGACCCCGCGGCCGGGGCCGGGCGAGATCCTCGTCCGGGTGGCCGCCGCCGCGGTGAACCCGGTGGACCTGGCCGTGCGCCGGGGCGACATCCCCTCCCCGGTCCTGCCGGCCGTCGTCGGCTGGGACGTCTCCGGCACCGTCGTCGCGGCGGGCTCCGCGACCACCCGCTTCGTCCCGGGTGACCGGGTGGTCGCCGTACGGTCACCGCTGTCCGACGGAGCCGGAGTATCGGCCGAGTACGTCGCCCTGGACGAGGCGCTCGCCGCCCCCGCGCCCGTGAACGTACCGCTGGAGCACGCCGCCGCCCTTCCGCTGGCCGCCCTCACCGCCGAGCAGGCCCTGACGAGGCTCGGTCCCGATTTCTCCGGGCGCCTCCTGGTGAGCGGTGCCGCGGGCGCGGTGGGGGGCTTCGCCGTCCAGCTGGCGGCCCTGCGCGGCCTGCGCCCGGCCGGCCTCGCCCGCGCGGGCGACGCGCGGACCCTGGTGGACCTGGGGGCCGCCGAGGTCCACACGGACACGGACGAGCTGCCCGCCGGCGCGTTCGACGCGGTCATCGATGCGGCGGGGCGACCGGAGACGATCGCGGCGGTGCGCGACGGAGGACGCTTCCTCTCGCTGACCCCCTTCGCCGTACCCGAGGCCGAGCGGGGCATCGACGTGGAGGTCTACGGCGTGCGGATCGACGGGGCCATGCTCGACGGCCTGGCCCGCCGCGTGGAGGAAGGGCACCTGACGCTGCGCATCGCCGACGTCCTGCCGTTCGAGCAGGCGTCCCGGGCGCACGCCGCCCTCGAAGCGGGCGGCACCCGCGGCAAGATCCTCCTGACACCGGAGAGCTGACTGACGGGCGTACGCGCCGAAGGGCCCCGGGCCGCCGTTGCCGGCGGTCCGGGGCCCTTTCTCGGCTGGAGCCGGATGACCGCCCCTAACTCTGCGTGACTATTGGTGACAGCTGTAGGCCTCTGTGATTCCCAGGCTGTGTGACCTGCGTTGGATGTCCGCATTTGCCCTGGCTTTGCGCGTGAACAAGATCACTCTCCGCGAAGCATTGCGCATGGATGTCAGGACCCGGGGCAGGCGGCCGGATCGTGTCGGTGCAACCGGCAGGGGGATTCAGAGGACGAAAGGCAATACGCAACGTGACCGCAGCACAACAGAGCATCCATGTGGGCGGAGAGTGGCGCGCAGCCCTCTCCGGCGCCACGCGCGAGATCATCGACCCCGTCGACGCGACCGCCTTCGCGGTCGTGGCGGAGGGCGGCGTCCAGGACACCGACGAAGCCGTGGCCGCGGCACGGGCCGCGTTCGACGACGGCGCCTGGCCGCGTACGCCGGTCGCCGAGCGGGCCGCCCTGCTCCGGCGGGTCGCCGCCCTGCTGGAGCGCGACCGCGAGCGGATCGGCGCCCTGGAGAGCCAGGACGCGGGCAAGACCCTGGAAGAGGGCCGCGTCGACGTCGACTGCGTCCGCGACGCCTTCCTCTACTTCGCCGCCCTCGTCGAGAACGAGAACGGCGGACGGGTCGTCGACGCCGGCTCGGACGAGATCCGCAGTGTCGTCGTGCACGAGCCGGTCGGGGTCTGCGCCCTGATCACGCCGTGGAACTACCCGCTGCTCCAGGCCAGCTGGAAGATCGCGCCCGCCCTCGCCGCCGGCAACACGTTCGTGATCAAGCCCAGTGAGATCACCCCGCTGACCACGGTCGTGCTGATCGAACTGCTGCTGGAGGCCGGACTTCCGCTCGGCGCGGCCAACATCGTCACCGGTCCCGGCGGCACCGTCGGCGCCCGGCTCGCCGAACACCCCGACGTCGACCTCATCTCGTTCACGGGCGGTCTCGTCAGCGGCACGAAGGTCGCCAGGGCGGCTGCCGACAGCGTGAAGAAGGTCGCCCTCGAACTGGGCGGCAAGAACCCCAACGTCGTGTTCGCCGACTCCTGTTCGACGCCCGAAGCGTTCGACACCGCCGTCGACCAGGCACTCAACGCCGCCTTCATCCACAGCGGCCAGGTCTGCTCCGCCGGCTCCCGCCTCATCGTCGAGGAGCCGCTGCGCGACCGCTTCGTCGCCGAGCTCGCCCGCCGGGCACAGCTGATCCGCCTGGGGCGCGGCACCGACGAGGGCGTCGAGTGCGGTCCGCTCGTCTCCGGGGCCCAGTTGGCACGGACCGAGGAGTACGTCGCCTCCGCCCTCGCCGAGGGCGCGGTCCTGCGTGCGGGCGGCGAGAAGCCGGCCGGTCCCGGCTACTTCTTCCGGCCCACGGTCCTGGACCGGTGCCACCGCGGCATGCGCGTCGTCCGCGAGGAGGTCTTCGGCCCCGTCCTCACCGTGGAGACCTTCCGCACCGAGGAAGAGGCCGTCGCCCTCGCCAACGACACCGAGTACGGACTCGCCGGAGCGGTGTGGACCTCCGACGGGGACCGCGCCCGGCGGGTCGCGGCCCGGCTGCGCCACGGCACCGTCTGGATCAACGACTTCCACCCCTACCTGCCGCAGGCGGAATGGGGCGGCTTCGGAAAGTCCGGCATCGGCCGCGAACTGGGCCCCGGCGGCCTCGGCGAATACCGCGAGGCCAAGCACATCTACCAGAACCTCGCCCCGCGCCCCGTGCGCTGGTTCGCGGGCGCGACGGAGAAGGACCAGGCATGAACGACGAGCACCTGTACGACTACGTCGTCGTCGGCGGCGGCACCGCGGGTTCCGTGATCGCCTCCCGGCTGACCGAGGACCCGGACGTCAGCGTCGCCGTCATCGAGGGCGGCCCCAGTGACGTCGGCCGCGACGACGTCCTCACCCTGCGCCGCTGGATGGGACTGCTCGGCGGCGAGCTGGACTACGACTACCCCACCACCGAGCAGCCCCGGGGCAACTCGCACATCCGCCACAGCCGCGCGCGGGTGCTGGGCGGCTGTTCCTCGCACAACACCCTCATCGCGTTCAAGCCCCTCCCCTCCGACTGGGACGAGTGGGCGCAGGCCGGTGCCGAGGGGTGGGACGCGGCCGCCATGGACCCCTACTTCGCCCGGCTGCGCAACAACATCGTCCCCGTCGACGAGGCCGACCGGAACGCGATCGCCCGGGACTTCGTCGACGCGGCGCAGACCGCGCTCGGCGTACCGCGCGTCGAGGGCTTCAACAGGGCCCCCTTCCACGAGGGCGCCGGCTTCTTCGACCTCGCCTACCACCCGGAGAACAACAAGCGGTCCTCCGCCTCGGTCGCGTACCTGCACCCGTTCCTGGACCGGCCGAACCTGCACATCGCCCTGGAGACCTGGGCGTTCCGGCTGGAGCTGGAGGGCACCCGCGCCACCGGCGTGCACATCCGTACGAAGGAGGGCGCGGAACACGTCGTACGCGCCCGGCGCGAGGTCCTGGTGTGCGCCGGGGCAGTGGACACCCCGCGCCTGCTCCTGCACTCCGGCATCGGGCCGCGCGCCGACCTGGAGAAGCTCGGCATTCCCGTCGTGCACGACCTGCCGGGCGTCGGCGAGAACCTGCTCGACCACCCCGAGTCGGTCATCGTGTGGGAGACCCACGGCCCGATCCCGGAGAACTCCGCGATGGACTCCGACGCCGGGCTGTTCGTCCGCCGGGACCCGGAGGCCGAAGGCCCGGACCTGATGTTCCACTTCTACCAGATCCCCTTCACCGACAACCCCGAGCGCCTGGGCTACGAACGGCCCGCGCACGGCGTGTCGATGACCCCGAACATCCCCAAGCCGCGCAGCCGCGGCCGGCTCTACCTGACGAGCGCCGACCCCGAGGACAAGCCCGCCCTCGACTTCCGGTACTTCACCGACGAGGACGACTACGACGGCCGGACCCTCGTCGACGGGATTCGCATCGCCCGGCGGATCGCGGAGAGCGAACCGCTGGCCGGATGGCTCAAGCGCGAGGTCTGCCCCGGGCCCGAGATGACCTCCGACGAGGAACTCGGCGCGTACGCCCGCCACGTCGCGCACACCGTCTACCACCCGGCCGGGACCTGCCGGATGGGGGCCGCCGACGACGAACTCGCCGTCGTCGCGCCCGACCTGAGGATCCGGGGCCTCGACGGCATCCGGATCGCCGACGCGTCCGTTTTCCCCACCATGACCGCCGTGAACCCGATGATCGGCGTCCTCATGGTCGGCGAGAAATGCGCCGACCTGCTGGGAGGCACCCCCCGATGAACACTCCGAACACTCCGCCGCACACCACGGCGGCCACCGCGCCGCAGACACCCGCGGAACCCGTCTTCTCCGTACGCGAGCTGTGGAAGGTCTTCGGCCCGAAGGCCGACCGCGTGCCCGCCGACAAGGAGCTCGCCTCCCTCGACGCCGCCGAGCTGCGCGAGCGCACCGGCTGCACCGCCGCCGTCCGCGACGTCTCCTTCGACGTCCGCAAGGGCGAGGTCTTCGTCGTCATGGGCCTGTCCGGCTCCGGCAAGTCGACGCTCGTACGCTGCCTGACCCGGCTCATCGAGCCGACCTCGGGAACGATCTCCATCGACGGAGAGGACGTGCTGTCCATGGACACCGGCCGGCTCCGCGAGCTGCGCCGGCACCGCGCGGCGATGGTCTTCCAGCACTTCGGGCTGCTGCCGCACCGGACGGTGCTCGACAACATCGCCTACGGACTGGAGATCCAGGGCGTGGGACGCGGCGAACGGCGCGAGCGGGCGGCGGAGTTCGTCACCAAGGTCGGCCTGGACGGCATGGAGCACCGCAGGCCGAGCCAGCTGTCCGGCGGCCAGCAGCAGCGCGTGGGCCTTGCCCGCGCACTCGCCGTGGACCCCGAAGTCCTGCTGTTCGACGAGCCGTTCAGCGCGCTGGACCCGCTCATCCGACGGGACATGCAGGAGGAGGTCGTACGCCTGCACCAGGAGGAGGGACGCACCATGGTCTTCATCACCCACGACCTGAGCGAGGCGCTGAAGCTCGGCGACCGCATCGCGCTCATGCGCGACGGCCGGATCGTGCAGCTCGGCACGCCGGAGGAGATCGTGGGCGCCCCCGCCGACGACTACGTCAGGGACTTCGTCCGGGACGTGCCGCGCGAGCAGGTGCTGACCGTCCGCTCGGCGATGCGCCCCGCCCTCGCCGGCGAGCGCGAGGCAGGCCCCGCGCTCGACCCCGGTGCCACCGTCCACGAGGCCATCGAGGCCGTCGCCCGTACGGGCGAGAACGCGCGGGTCGTCGAAGACGGCCGGTGCCTCGGTGTGGTCGACCACGCGGGACTCCTCGGTGTCGTCGCCGGGGTCCCGGCCGCGACGGGAAAGGCGGTGGCCTGATGTACGCCCATACCACCTGGCCGCCGCCGGGCGGCACGACCGGCTCCCACGCCGGGCGGTGGGGCCGATGACCGCCACCGCCACCACCCCTGCCACCACGGACTCCACCACCGCCTCCCACGCCGGGCCCGGTGCGCTGCGCGCCCTCGCGCGCCACCGCGGCCGGCTGATCGCCGCGGGCGCGGCCCTCGCACTCGGCCTCGGCTGCCTGCTCCTGGGCGGCGGCAGCTGGCCGGCGTCGCTCGCCGTCGACCTGTCCGGGCCGCTCGACCGCGCCAGCGACTGGATCATCGACAACCGGGACGGCCACCCGCTCTTCCTCTACTTCCTCGGGCACGTCAGCAACCTCGTGGTCGTGTCCGTCCGCGCGGTGTACCTGCTGCTGCTCGCCCTCGGCTGGGCAGGCGTCACCGCCGCCGCCGGGCTGGTGGCCTGGCGGGTCGCGGGCGTGCGCCTCGCGCTGACCTCCGTCGCCGCCTTTGCCGTGTGCGGACTGCTCGGCATGTGGGTGCCCACCCTCCAGACGCTCGCCCTGATGGTGGTCGCCGTCGCCGCGTCCGTACTGCTCGGAGGCCTCCTCGGGCTCGCCGCAGGCCTGTCGGGCCGCATGCACCGCATCCTGCGGCCCGTGCTGGACACCATGCAGGTGCTGCCGGCCTTCGCGTACCTCCTGCCCGTCGTCCTGGTCTTCGGCATCGGCGTGCCCGCCGCCGTCCTCGCCACCGTCGTCTACGCCGCCCCGCCCATGGCCCGCCTGACCGCGCTCGGGCTGCGCGGCGCGGACGCCGGGGTCGTGGAGGCCGCCACGTCCCTCGGCGCCACCGGCAGGCAGCGGCTGCTGACCGCCCGGCTGCCGCTGGCCCGCAAGGAACTGCTGCTCGGCGTCAACCAGTCGATCATGATGGCGCTGGGGATGGCCGTGATCGCGTCCGTCATCGGCGCGGGCGGCCTCGGCGACCGCGTCTACCAGGCGCTGGCCTCCGTAGACGTCGGCGCCGCGCTCGCCGCCGGTGTGCCGATCGTGCTGCTCGCCATCGTCCTGGACCGGGTCACCGCCGCGGCGGGGGAGCGGATCGGCGCGGCCGAGGCCGGCCCGTCCCGGCTCGGCTGGGCCGTCGCGGCCGCGGTGACCGCCGCCGTCGCGCTCGGGGGGCGCCTGACCGGCCGGCTCTCCTGGCCCGACGGGTGGACGGTGGACGTCGCCGAACCCGTCAACCGGGCGGTCGACTGGATGACCGGCCACCTCTACTCCGGCGTGCCCCTCGTCGGCGGCACCGCCGACTGGGCCGCGCACTTCACCACTTGGGTCCTCAACCCGCTGCGCCACGGCCTGCAATGGCTGCCCTGGTGGGCGGTCCTGCTGACCGTGGGCGCCCTCGCGCTGCTCATCGGCACCTGGCGCACCGCCGCGACCGCCGTCCTCGCCATGGCCGCGATCGGCGTGCTGGGCGTCTGGGACCCGGCGCTCGACACGCTGTCCCAGGTGCTGGCCGCCGTCGCCGTGACGCTGCTGCTCGGCTTCGCGCTCGGGGTCGCCGCGGCCCGCAGCACCCGACTGGGACGCGCCCTGCGTCCGGTCCTCGACGTCTTCCAGACGATGCCCCAGTTCGTGTACCTGATCCCCGTCGTCGCCCTGTTCGGTGTGGGCCGCGCCCCGGCGGTCGCCGCCGCCGTGGTGTACGCGCTGCCCGCGGTGGTCCGGATCACGGCCCAGGGAGTGCGCGCCGTGGACCCCGCAGCGCTGGAGTCCTCGCGCTCGCTGGGTGCCACCGGGCGGCAGCAGCTGTTCCAGGTCCAGCTGCCACTGGCCCGGCCCGCGCTGCTGCTGGCCGTCAACCAGGGCGTGGTGCTGGTCCTCGCCGTGGTCGTGATCGGCGGTCTCGTGGGCGGCGGGGCGCTCGGCTACGACGCGGTCTTCGGTCTCGCCCAGGGCGACCTGGCGACCGGTCTGGTCGCCGGTGCGGCGATCGTCTGCCTCGGCCTGATGCTCGACCGCGTCACCCAGCCCACGCAACGCCGCGATCTCGCCGGAAAGGGGGCCTGAGATGGCTCGCACTCGCCTCGCCGCACTCGCGGCCGCCGTCAGCGCCACCGTCGCCCTGACGGCCCTCACCGGCTGCGGAGCCGCGGACATGACCCGCCAGGCTTCCCCGTACGCCGACGCCAAGGGCTCCCGCACGGTGACCCTGTCCGTGCAGTCGTGGGTGGGCGCGCAGGCCAACGTCGCCGTCGCCCAGTACCTGCTGGAGCACGAGCTCGGCTACCGGGTGGACACGGTCCAGATCGACGAGGTACCCGCCTGGGACGCGCTCAGCCAGGGCCGGGTGGACGCCATCCTGGAGGACTGGGGCCACCCGGAGCAGGAGAAGCGGTACGTCGACGACAAGGCGACGATCAAGCGGGGCGGCGATCTCGGGGTGACCGGCCACATCGGCTGGTTCGTGCCGACGTACTTCGCCGAGCAGCACCCGGACGTCACCGACTGGAAGAACCTCAACAAGTACGCGAACGACTTCCGTACGGCGGAGAGCGGCGGCAAGGGCCAGTTGCTGGACGGCTCCCCGTCGTACGTGACGAACGACAAGGCGCTCGTGAAGAACCTGGGCCTGGACTACCAGGTCGTGTTCGCGGGCTCGGAGGCGGCGCAGATCACGCAGATCAGGCAGTTCGCCAAGGAGAAGAAGCCGTTCCTGAGCTACTGGTACAAGCCCCAGTGGCTGTTCGAGAGGGTCCCGATGACGGAGGTGAAACTGCCCGCCCACGAGGAGGGCTGCGACGCCGACCCGGAGAAGGTGGCCTGCGCGTACCCGCACACCCCGCTGCAGAAGTTCCTCAACGCCCGCTTCGCGGACGGCGGGGGCGACGCCGCCGCCTTCCTGAAGAAGTTCCGCTGGACGACCGAGATGCAGAACGACGTCGCCCTGATGATCGCGGAGGAGAAGCTGGCGCCCCAGGAGGCGGCGGCCCGCTGGGTGAAGGAGAACGAGGCCACCTGGCGGACCTGGATCCCGTCCTGACGCGGGAGCGGCCCGGGAGTCCGGTCACGCGCCACGGTCACGCGCAACGGCCACGCGCCACGGTCACGCGTACGAGGCCGCCAGCTCGCTGCTGCGGTCGCGAGCGGCTTCCAGGGCCGCCATCAAGGCGGCCCGTACGCCGTGCCGTTCCAGCTCCCGCACCGCGCTGATGGTGGTACCGGCCGGCGAGGTGACCGCCTCACGGAGCTTGACCGGGTGAGTACCGGAGTCGCGCAGCATGACCGAGGCGCCCACGGAGCTGCGGACGACGAGCTCGTGGGCCTTGTCCCTCGGAAGCCCCAGCAGGACGCCCGCGTCGGTCATCGCCTCGACGAGGAAGTAGAAGTAGGCGGGTCCCGACCCCGAGAGGGCGGTCGCGGCGTCCTGCTGGGCCTCCGGCACGGTGAGGGTGTGGCCGACGCCGCGGAACAGCTCCGCGGCCTGCTCCACGTGCTGCTGCGAGGCGTGGCTGCCGCCGGAGAGGACGGTCATCCCCTCGTCGACCAGCACCGCCGTGTTGGGCATCGCCCGGACCACCGCGACGCCGGCCGGGACCCGTTCCTCGAAGAAGGCCGTGGTGAGCCCGGCCGCCACGCTGATCAGCAGGGTCCCGGGGGCGACCGCGGGGGCGATCTCCGCCAGCAGCGCGCCCATGTCCTGCGGCTTCACCGCGAGGATCAGCACATCGGCCCACGCGGCGGCCTCCGTGTTGCCCAGCGCCGCGATCCCGTGGCGCGCCTCGATCTCGGCGGCCCGCTTCTTGCGGCGGCAGGTGACCCCGAGCGCCCGCGCCGGCCAGCCGGAGCGCAGCAGGCCGCCGAGGAGCGCCTCACCCATCTTGCCCGCGCCGAGCACGGCGACCTTGGACGTCATGACTTGCTCCCTCGTGGTGGAAGTGACGGAAGAGGAGGAGGGGTCGGCCGGCCGGGTCACGCCGTACCCGTCTGCGCGTACGTGTCCGCGTCAGCGTCCGCGTACGCGTACGCGTGCGGTGCGAACAGGGCCACGTCCTCCGCGCCGACGACCTCGGGGTACGCCACGGCTCCCGGCCCCTCCTCCGGTACGGGGAACCCGGCGAGCAGCCGGACCAGATCATCGGAGGCCAGCCGGGCGAGGCCGCGGGCGACGGGCCGGCCCGCGCCGTCGGCGAGGTCCACCGGGTCGCCCACCGTGAACTGCCCCTCGACGGCGGTGACTCCGCTCCACAGCACCGACCCGCCGTGCTCGCGCACGTCCCGCACGGCCTCGGCGTCGAGCACGATCCGGCCCTGTGGCGCCGTGGCGTGGGCGAGCCAGAACAGTTGCTCGGCGGGCCGCTGCCGGGCGGCGTGGAAGTACGTTCCCGTGTCCCCGCCCGCCAGCGCCCGGGCGGCGTGCCAGGCCGCGGCCAGCACCACGGGGATCCCGGCGCTCGCCGCGGTCATCGCCGCCTGGACCTTGGCCCCCATGCCGCCCGTTCCGACCCCCGAGCGTCCCGGGGTGCCCGTACGGATCCCGGCGAGGTCGGCGGGCCCGCGGATCTCGGCGATCGGGCTGGTCCCGGCGGACAGCGGGTCGCCGTCGTACAGCGCCTCCACGTCGGAGAGCAGGACGAGCAGGTCCGCGCCGATCAACTCGGCCACCAGCGCCGCGAGTCGGTCGTTGTCCCCGAAGCGGACCTCGTGGGTGGCGACGACGTCGTTCTCGTTGACGACCGGCACGATCCCCATGAGCATGAGCTTCTTCAGGGTGCGCCGGGCGTTGTGGTAGTGGTCGCGGCGGGTGATGTCGCCGGCCGTCAGCAGCACCTGCCCCACCTGGATGCCGTACCTGCCGAACTCCGCGCCGTACGTGCCCATCAGCAGCCCCTGGCCGACACTGGCGGCCGCCTGCTGCTCGGACAGTTCGGCCGGCCGCGCGGTCAGGCCCAGCGGGGCGAGTCCCGCCGCGACGGCGCCGGAGGAGACCAGCACGACGCTCCTGCCCTGCCGGTACAGCCCGGCCAGGACCTCGACCAGGGCCGCCAGGCGGCCCGGATCGAGCCGTCCGGAGTCCGAAGTGAGCGAGGACGAGCCGATCTTCACCACGATCCGGTGGGCCTCGGCCACGTCCGCACGCTCGATGCGCGGGCCGTCCGGAGCGGCTTCGGGTGTCACGGGAACTCTCCTCGGGGGCAAGGGGGAGGCGGCTGCGGGGCTCCGATTCATTCATGCGCCATTACCTTTTCCTTCCCGTTCACCGGGAACGGTCCGGGACCGATTCGGTAGCCGGCTGCCTCATTTTGCTGGGCATCAGCAGGCCCGCAGCGAGAGAAGAAGGGGGCACGGAGTACGGTGTACTCGTCATTCACTGAGAAAATGGCACAACCGGATCTGATAGATCTCGGCGACGGAATATATGTCCTCCGGTTCGAGGTCATGAAGGTGACGTCGGTCTACCGGGCGGTCAAGGAGCTCCTGGCGCGCGGGGTGATCAGGCACGGCCAGACCCTCGTCGACAGCTCCAGCGGCATCTACGGCCACGCACTCGCCCTGGTCTGCCGCGAGCTGGGACTGAAGTGCCACGTCTTCGCGTCCGTCGCGGTCGACGACGGGATCAAGACGCAGCTCAAGTACCTCGGTGCCACCTACGACCAGGTCTCCGGCGGCGGAGCCAACCTCCAGCACGACCAGGAGGCCCGCGTCCGGCTCGTCCACGACTACCTGCGGCGCAACCCTGACGCGTACTGGATGCAGCAGTACCACGACGACGTGCACTACGCCGGGTACGAACACGTCGCGGAACTGCTCCTCAAGGAGCTGGGCTGGGCCGAGATGACCCTCATCGGCGGCGTCGGCACCGGTGCGTCGACCAGCGCGATGAGCCGCTACCTGCGCGAATCGTGCCCCAACGTCCGGGTGGCCGGCATCCAGCCGTTCGGCAGCCGCTCCTTCGGCTCCGAGAACTTCCCGCTCGACGGGTTCATCATCGCCGGCATCGGCAGCGGGATCCGCTTCGACAACATCGACTACAGCGCCTACGACGACATCCACTGGGTCGACTTCGACGTGTCGGCCGCGGGCTGCCGCCACCTGCTCTCCACCACCGGCGTCTTCGCCGGGCTGTCCGCCGGCGCCGGCTGGCAGGCCGCCCGGTACATCCGCTCGACCGAGCCCTCCGGCGGTCCCGTCGTCTTCATGGCCGCCGACCCCGGACACCGCTACATCAAGCAGGTCTTCCCGCCCGACGGCCCGCTCGTCGAGGACCCCGAATACCGGCCCGTCGTCATTTCCGCACTGGAGGAGATGACCGGACCCTGGTGCACGATGAACTGGGGCCGAAGGCAATACAGCGTCCAGGACGACCTGCCGGTGCTCGCCCTCGCAGGGCTGAACGGCCTTCAGGGCTGAATTCCCGCACGGCCGACCCGGGATCGCCGAATTCCACCGTAAAGAATCAGAGGCCGCACCCATGACCGATGTCGCCATCATCAACTATGGCGCCCAGCACGACTATCCGGCCATGCTCCACGAGCTGGCGGACGGGCTCCACGTCTTCAGCCACAACCCGCTCGCGCACACCGCGGGTCTCGGCTCCTACGAACACGTCGAGGACTGCGAGTTCGTCCCCTACGCCGAACTGCGCATCCGGCAGCTGGCGCGCACCCGGTCCTTCTCCCACATCATCACCGACAACGAGTACGACCTCGAACGGGTCGCGCGCATCCGCGAGGACCTCGGCATTCCCGGCCAGTCGGCGCGCAGCGCACGGCAGTTCCGCGACAAGGTCGTCATGAAGCGGACGGCGGGCCGCACGGTGGCCACCCCGCGCTACGCCCGGCTCGCGACGATCGTCGACCTCACCCGGTTCATCGACGAGAACGACTACCCGGTCGTCGTCAAGCCCGTCAGCCAGGGCGGTTCGCGCGACATCGTGGTGCTGCGCGACGAGGACGACCTGATGGAGTTCAGCCGCCGCCACTGGCGCGAGGACCTCATGGTCGAGGACTTCGTCGACGGCGAGATCTACCACGTCGACGCGATCCTGGCGCCCGGCTACCGCTTCGTGGCCTCCTCCCGGTACCTGCGCGACTGCCTCGGCGTCCTCTCCGGCCAGAACAACGGCTCCCTCCAGCTCGACCCGGGCGGCAAACTCTCCCAGCGGCTGGAGGAGTTCCTCGACCGGGTCCTCGAAGCCTTCGACACCCCGGAAACCGGCGCCTACCACCTCGAGGTGTTCCGCACGCCCGAGGACGAGTTCGTGCTGTGCGAGATCGCCTCGCGCGTCGGCGGCTCCCGCATCCCCGCCCTCACCCGCCTGACCTACGGCCTGGACCTGCACGCCACCTGGCTGCGGCTGTCCTGCGGTCTGCCCGTGGACCCCGCGCCGACCGCCCCGCCCGCCGAACTCCGCGGCTCCATCGGCATCGTCCCCCAGGGCCGCCCGGTGCGCGCACCGCAGAGCCTGCCGTTCGACTGGGTCGAGCACTACCAGGTCAACGAGCAGCTCGCGCTCGGCGCCGTGGCACAGAACAGCACCAGCAACCTCTGCTTCGCCCTGGTCCGCGGAGCCGACACCGCCGAGGTGGAGCAGCGCCTGCTCCAGGCCGAGGAGTGGATCCTGAACAACCTGATCGAGGCCGACGGACCCGCCCGGCTCCCCGCGTCGTGAACGCCTGGCGAGAGGCGTCGCCCACCGCGCGCCTCCTGCTGGTGGCGGTGCTCTTCACCGGCCTGACCACCTTCATGTTCCTGCCCCTGCTGGCCATCGAACTGACGGCGCGGGGCATCCCGGCGGGCCGCACCGGCTTCCTGGTCGGTCTGCTCGCCTTCTCCGGCCAGGCGTTCTCGCTCCTGACCGGGCTGCTGGTCGACCGGTTCGGCGCCCACCGGGTGATGTCCGCCGGCTTCCTCCTGCGCGTCCTCGGCTACGTACTCCTCGGGCTCGGCGGCGGCGGCGCTCCGGCGCCGCTCGTCGCGGGGATCGTGGCCGTCGGGGTCGGCGGTTCGCTGCTGGGCCTGTCGACGAAGACGCTGCTCGTCTCGCAGGAGGGCACCGATGCGCGCACGATGCTCGCGCTGCGCTCGACGTTCGTGAACGTCGGCGTCGTGGCCGGGCCCGCGCTGGGCGCCGCGGTGTACCCGCTCGGGTTCGGCTGGATCCTGGCGGCCTGCGTGCTCTCGCACCTCGTCCTCGGCACCTGCCTGCTCCTTCGACGGTCCGTGACGGCCTCCCGGTCACGGGCCACCGAGGGACGGGCCACCGAGGGACGGGCCACCGAGGGACGGGCCACCGCCCCCGCCGCCCGGGCGGGGGACGGGGCCGGGGCGCCCACCACGGCGTGGACACTGCGCCAGTGGCTGCCCCTGTGCGGGCTGGGGGTCGCGTACTGGGCGATCTACAGCCAGCTCAACGTGCTGCTCCCGATCACCGCGAACGAGATGACCGGCAGCACCGCGGCGATCTCGGTGGTCTTCACGGCCAACGGCCTGCTCGTCGTGCTGTTCCAGTACACCCTGCTGCGCCACGTGTTCCGCCGGGCCACCGCCCGCACCCTGCTGGTCCTCGGCTTCCTCGCCTTCGCCTGCGCCTACGCCACGCTGATACCGCTCGCCGGTTGGTACTCCCTGCTCGCCTTCGTGGTGCCGGTCACGCTGGCGGAGATGCTGATCGGCCCCAGCCTCGACGAGCAGGCGGTCAACGCCGCCGCCACCCGCCGCACCGGACTCGCACTCGGCGCGATGAGCGCGGCCGGGGCCCTGGGCAGCCTCTTCGGCTCCAGCGCGGGCGGCTACCTGCTGCAGAGCGCGCAGGGCGGCAGCGAGGTGTGGCTGCTGCTCGTCGGGTCCTCCCTCGCGGCCGCGGCGATCTGTCTCCTCCTACCGAAAGTGCGTACGCGCCATGTCTGACACACAGCCGACCGCCGTGCTGCTCAATCCCCGCAGCCATGTCCTGGCCGCGGCCCGGAAGCTGGGCGCCGCCACCGTGACCGTCCCCGAACCCGGCAGGCCACTGCCCGCGGACGAGCCGGGGCTGGCCTTCCACTCCCCGTGGACGACCGACCCCGAAGACCTCATCGACCGGCTCCGCGCCCTGGACCTGCCCGCCCCGGTCAGCTGCTTCGGTTTCGGGGAACTCGGCTGCGCCGTGGCCGCGCTGGTCAACCAGCGCCTCGGCTGGCCCGGCAACCCGCCCGAAGCCTTGGAGGCGTTCAAGGACAAGGCGAAGCTGCGCTCCGCGGTCGCAGACCGGGCCGGCGCGCCCGTCGCGTACCGGCTGTGCACGGAGAAGGGCCAGATCCGCCCGGCCGTCGAGCACATCGGCTACCCCTGCATCGTGAAGCCGGCCGACGGCACCGGCAGCGCCGGGGTGCGGCAGCTCACGGGAGCGCAGGAGCTCGACAGCTACCTGGCCGCACTGGATTTCAAGACCCCGCACCTCGTCGAGGAGTTCCTCGTGGGGACCGAGTACAGCGTGGAGGCGATGAGCTCGTCCGCGGGCCACCGGATCCTCGCGATCACGGAGAAGGCGACCACCGGCGCCCCCGGATTCGTCGAGACCGGCCACACCCTGCCCGTACGGCTCGCCCCGCAGGACGAGGAGGCCGTCGCCGCCCTGGTCGCCGCGACCCTGGACGCGGCGGGCTACCGTACCGGCCCCTCGCACACCGAGGTCATGCTCACGGCCGAGGGGCCCCGCCTCATCGAGTCGCACGGCCGCCCCGGAGGGGACCGCATCAGCGACATGCTGGACCTGGCCCTCGGCGAGGACCTCTTCGAACAGGCCATGGCCGACGCCCTCGGCCTGCCCGTCCCGGGCGCCCCCTCCCGCGACCGCGTCGCCGGGATCCGTTACGTCACCTTCGACCGCGCGGCGCCGGTCACGGTCACGGACGCGGAGACCGCGAAGGTGGCCGCACTGCCCGGGGTCACGGAGGTCAGCATCGCCGTGCCCGCGGGCCAATTCCCCCCGGAGGTGCACCGGTCCGGGGACCGGCACGGCTTCGTGGTCGCCTTCGGCGCGGACCGCGAGGAGCTGGAGAGCCGTCTCGACCTCGCCGTACGCACCCTCACCGCCGGCCGCTGAGCCTCCCCGCCCGCTCCGCCACCCCCCCAACACACCAACACGACAGCGCGCGAAAGGCACTTCCCATGTCGTACAAGATCCTGGTCCTCGTCTCCGAGGCAGCGAAATTCCGGCTCGACAACCACTCGATCATTCCCAGCGCGCTCCACCGCGAGGGGCACGACGTCCACATCGGCGACATCGACACCCTCTGCCTGCACGACAACACCGTGGTCGTCGACCGGGTGCAGCTCAGCGAGGAGTACCTGACCGGCCACGACTTCCCGGCGCTGAGCGAGTCCTACGCCTCCGCCGAGGACTTCGACCTGGTCTGGGTCCTCACCGGCACCCACCCCGAGGCGCTCGCCGACTCCTTCCAGCTGCTGTGGCTGCTCAACCAGCGCGTCCCCTTCGTCAACGACGCCTCCGCCCTCTTCTACCTCAACTCCAAGATCACCCTCGGTGCGGCGGTCCCCGCGGAGCACCTGCCCGCCTCCTACGTGTCGAACGACTTCGAGTACCTCACCGAGCTGGTCGAGTCCGACGAGAACCGCACCTGGGTGCTCAAGCCGACCAACGAGGGCTGCGGCGCCGGCGTGTACTTCGTCAACAAGAACGAGCGCAACCGCCCCGCACTGCTCCAGGCCGCCACCGGCAACGCCGTTCCGCGCTACGAGATGTACAGCCGCAACATCATCGGGCTCTCCAAGCGCTACACGGCCGTGCAGGAGTACATCCCCAACGTCCGCAGCAACGAGAAGCGCGTGATCATCGCCGGCGACGTCCCGGTCTGCGGTTTCCGCCGCTTCCACTTCGAGAACGACGACCGCGCCAACGTCACGCTCGGCACCAAGTTCGAGGGCCTCACCCTGACCCCGGAGGAGGACGAGTTCGTCCGGGCCCTCGGCAAGCGCATGATGGACCTGGGCATCTTCTACTCCGGCATCGACATGGCGTACCCGTACATCATGGAGTTCAACCTGGTGAACCCGGGCGGCCTCAACTACTCCTTCCGGGCCACCGGCGTCGACCAGTCCTCCGAGACCGTCAACGCCGTGCTCGCCGCGCTGCGCACCGCCGGGAAGATCTCGTGACCGCCTGGTCCTCGCTCGACCCGCGGGCCACCGCCGCCTGGACGGAGTTCGCCGCCACCGGCGCGGCCGACGCGGACAACGAGCGGTTCCAGAAGCGGCTGCACCGCCCCGGCTGGGTGCACGCGTACCCGCCCGTGGTCTTCCACGGGGCCGCCGCGGACGAGGTCACCGACCTCGGCCTGCGCCTCGCCGAGCTGGTCTCCGAGTTCCCGCGCCGAGTCTTCGGCGACGACCTGGAGGCCTGGGCCGCCTACCTCGGCCTCCCCGCCGAGGACGCGGAGCTGATGATCAGCGCGCTGCGCCACCCGCGGACGGGCCGCACGGCCACGGCGATCATGCGGCCGGACCTGGTGGTGACCGACGACGGACTCCAGCTCGTCGAACTGAACGTGTCCACCCCGATGGGCGGC
Source organism: Streptomyces sp. NRRL S-244 (assembly GCF_000717915.1). Classification (GTDB taxonomy): domain Bacteria; phylum Actinomycetota; class Actinomycetes; order Streptomycetales; family Streptomycetaceae; genus Streptomyces. The sequence goes on along the minus strand of NZ_JOCX01000013.1, from coordinate 45,340 downwards.
ATGAGCACGATCGCCCCCTACACCGAGGCCGCCCTGGACTCCGACTACGCCCGCTTCCTCGCGGCGCGCGGTCTCACCCCGGGCGCCGCCGCCACCTCGCACGTCTGGCTGGACATGTTCGTCGGCCTCCTGCGGGAGCACGACACGGAACGACCGCTCCACGTGTTCGAGGCGATCGCGAACCCCGCGGACTCCGACTCGGGCCGGCGCTTCTTCGTCGACATGATCCGCTCGGGCGGGTACGAGATCAGCTGCGGCCTCGTCACCGATCTGGAACTCGACGAGGAGGGTGCCTCCTTCGAGGGCAAGCGGATCGACGTGGTCGTCACCATGTACACCTGGCACGAGACCAAGACGTACGTCCCGCCCGGCCTCACCCGCAGGCTGATGGAACTCGACATCGCCGAGAAGATCGACTTCATCGGCGCACCGGCGACCGCCCTGCACGACAACAAGGCCAACCTGGCCCTGCTCACCGAGCCCGAGTTCGACCACCTGCTGAGCGACGAGGAGCGGGCCCTGGCGCGGGCGCACGTCCCGGTGACCTTCCGGCTGCGGGCGGACACCCTCGACCGCGCCCTCGCGGAGCGCGAGGAACTCATCTGCAAACCCGCCTCGGCCTACGGGGGCAAGGGCCTGGCCTTCGGATTCACCCAGGACGACGGTCAGTGGCGCGCCCTGCTGGAGGAACGCCTCGCCGACCCGCGCGAGACCTACGTCCTCCAGCGCCGACTGCGACCCGCCGTCGTCGACGTGCCCGGAGCCGACCCGGCCGGGCGCGAGGTCGTCCTCGCACCCCTGGTCTTCGGCGGCCGCTTCGCCGGGACGTTCCTGCGCCAGGCCCCGCCGAGGTCCGCCTCGACGATCAACGCCTCCAGCGGCGCGGAGGCGGCGGGGGTCCTGACCTTCGAGCCCTACCCCGAGCCCCCGCACACCCCACCCCCGCCGCCCTCGTACAAGGAGCTATGACGGATGTTACGGATCGCGGTTCCCAACAAGGGCTCCTTGTCCGAGCGGGCCTCGGCCATGCTGAAGGAGGCCGGCTACCGGCAGCGCAAGGAGGCCAAGGAGCTCGTCACGGTCGATCCCGGAAACCAGGTCGAGTTCTTCTACCTCCGCCCCCGTGACATCGCCGTGTACGTCGGCACGGGGCGGCTCGACCTCGGCATCACCGGCCGCGACCTGCTGCTGGAGTCGGGCGTCAACGCCGAGGAGGTCCTGGCGCTCGGCTTCGCCCGCTCGACGTTCCGCTACGCGGTCAAGCCCGGCTCGGCGCGCGGCACGGCCGACTTCGACGGCCTGACGATCGCCACCTCGTACGAGAACATCGTGGCCAAGCACCTGGCGAACAGCGGTATCCAGGCCACGGTCGTCCACCTCGACGGCGCCGTGGAGACCGCCGTCGAGCTGGGCGTGGCCCAGGTGGTCGCGGACGTGGTGGAGACCGGGACCTCGCTGCGCAACGCCGGTCTCGAAGTGATCGGCGAGCCCATCATGGAATCGGAGGCCATCCTCGTCCGCCGCCCCGGCACGGACGATCCGAAGGCCCGGCAGTTCCTGCGGCGCCTCCAGGGCGTCCTGGTGGCCGGTGCCTACGTGATGATGGACTACGACTGCCGCGCCGAACACCTGGAGGAGGCGGTCGCCCTGACCCCGGGGCTCGAAGCACCCACCGTCTCCCCGCTGCACAACGAGGGGTGGGTCGCCGTCCGGGCCATGGTCCCGGCCAAGGAGGCGCAGCAGATCATGGACGGCCTCTACGCACTGGGCGCCCGCGCGATCCTCACCACGGCGATCCACGCCTGCCGACTCTGAGGAGTCAGCATGTGAGCGGGTGGCGGGCCAGGAATCCGGCCAGGGCCTCGGCGACCGGCCGGGACCGTTCGATGTGGAGCAGGTGGCCCACTCCGTCGATGACGCACTCCTCGACATCGGGCACGTTCGCGCTGAGGAACGCGGCGACCTCGACCCACAGCGGCCGGGTGTCGCTCCCCAGCACGGAAAGCACGGGTTGGCGGATCTGCGCGGCGTCGTCCGGGGCGAACCGCCATTCGGCCAGGGCGGGGAGCTCGACCCCGAAGAACGTGTCGGCGTCCTTGACCGCCTGCTCGATGCTGCCCGGCAGGCGCTCGTCGAGCAGGGTCCGGCAGTGGTCCCAGTCCGTTCCGCTGACGAGGGACAGGAACAGCCTGATGGCGCGTTCCGGCTCCCCGTCGGCGTACGCCTGGAACGCCGGCGCCGCCTGCGCGAAGAACGCCTCGCCCGACGGCACCGACAGCAGGGAGAGCTCCAGCAGGGAGACCGTGGCGATGCGGTCGGGGTGGTCCTGGGCCATCTGGGCAGCGACTGCCGCGCCGCTGGAGTGCCCGGCCACATGAGTTTGACCGATGCCGAGGTGGTCGAGCAGCGCGATGGCGTCCGCGACGTGGTCGGCGATGGCGACCGCCCCTAGGGGGTGGGTGCTGCCGCCCCAGCCCCGCTTGTGGTAGCGGATGAGCTGGTGGCGCTCGGCGAGTGCCGGTTCGGCGATGAGCGGGACGAACCCGTCGGCGAGGACCGGGCTGATGAGCAGCACCGGCTCTCCGGTTCCGCGGATCTCGTGTTCCAGCTGAATGCCGTTCACCGTGACGGTGTCCATGATGTCCTCCAGCGAGGTTGTGGCTCACCATGGAGGCGTAAGCAGGACGATTACCGCCGTAACCGGCCAACCTGGGATCGAGGACTGCGCGTGGTCGATGCCACCGGGGACGCGAACGCCCTGGAGCGGGCGCGGAACGCTTCGGCCCGCGGAGCGTGGGCGGACGCCTACGCCGGGTATCTGGCGGCCCGCGAAGCGGGTGACCTCGGTCCGGCGGAGCTCGCCGAATTCGCCGACGTCGCGTACGCCGCCGGACGCCTCGACGTCACGATCGAGACCTGGGAGCAGCTCCACGGCGAACTGTCCCGGCTCGGCGAGGACGCCGCCGCGGCCGGGGCGGCCGTACGGGTCGCCATGCACCTGCTGTTCGACACCGCGCTCATGGCACCCGTACGAGGGTGGCTGCGCCGTGCCGAGGGCCTCCTCGATCCCACGCCGGTGACCGGAGCGCACGCTTGGTTCGCGGCGGTGCGCGCCTTCGAGCGCTGCCTCAGCGGTGACCTCGAAGCGGCACGCGACTGGGCCGAGCGGGCGATCGAGACCGGCTCGCAGACCGATCCGGCGGCAGCGGCGATCGGGCGCGTGGCCCAGGCCCGGCTGGTGATTCTCGACGGGGAGGTCGAACGGGGTCTGGAGCTCCTCGGCGACGCCGGCACAGCGGCGATGTCCGGCGACCTCGACCCCCTGTCGACCGGAGTCGTCTACTGCGAGGTGGTCTGCGCACTGCAGGGCCTGGCCCAGTACGACCTGGCCGAACAGTGGACCGAGGCGATGGAGCGGTGGGCGCGCACGAACGCGATCGGCAGCCTGCACGGCCGGTGCCGGGTGCACCGGGCCGAGATCCTGCGCCTGCGGGGTCAGTGCGCGAGCGCCGAGCAGCAGGTGCTGCTGGCCTGTGAAGAGCTACGCCCCTACGTGCGGCGCGAGCTGGGCTGGCCGCTGACGGAACTGGGCCGGATCCGGCTGCGGCGCGGCAACCTGACCGGTGCCGAAGAGGCATTGCGCGCCGCACATCGCCTCGGGTGGGATCCCGAACCCGGTCTGTCGCTCGTCCGGCTCGCCGGCGGCGACGTCGACACCGCGGGCGACGCGATCCGGGAGGCACTGGCCCGGCCACTGCCGGTGCCGTCGAAGGAGCTGCCCCCCACCTCCGAGCTGCGGCGCGCGCCGCTGCTGGACGCGCAGGTCAGGATCGCCGTTGCCCGCGCCGATCTGGAGACGGCGCGGGTCGCGGCCCGCGAGCTCGAGGAGGTGGCCGTCCGCTTCGAAAGCAACGCGCTCGCCGCATCGGCACTGCGCGCCCGTGGGGAGGTCCTGCTCGCCGAGGGCGATGCGGCCGGCGCGTCGGCGTTCTTCGCCGAGGCCGTCCGCGGCTGGAGCGAGGTCGGCGCCCCCTACGAGACGGCCGAGTGCCGGCTTCGGTTCGCGGACGCGCAGCGCGTCCTGGGCAATCTCCAGGCCGAGACCCTCGAGCGGGAGGCGGCACGTACCGAGCTCGAACGGATCGCCCGCGCGCCTGTGGCCGGCGAGCCGCAGCCGGACACGGCCGAGTTGCGTACGGCCGAGTCGCGCACGGCCGGGCTGGACACGGCCGAGCCGGACACGTTCGTCCGGGAGGGTGAGTACTGGAGGGTCGTCTTCGACGATCGGCGCGTGAGCGTCCGCGACAGCAAGGGCATGCACCACCTCGCCCGCCTGCTCGCCGCGCCGGGCCGCGAGTTCCACGTCCTCGACCTCGCCGCCGCCGACACGGCTGACCCCGTCGCCGCCGCCAGGCTCGCGCGCGCCGGTGACGCAGGCCCCCTCCTGGACGACCGCGCCAAGCGGATGTACCGCCGACGGCTCGCCGAGATCGAGGACGACATGGAGGAGGCGCGCGCCGGCAACGACATCGCCAGACGGGAACAGGCCGAACTCGAACGTGGATTCCTGATCGACGAACTCGCCCGGGCCGTCGGGCTCGGCGGGCGCGACCGGCACGCCGGCGCCGCCTCCGAACGGGCCCGCGCCGCCGTCACCCAGGCCGTGCGCAAGGCCATCGGCCGCCTGCGCGACGCCTCTCCGGCGCTCGGTGACCACCTCGACCGCACGATCCGCACGGGGACCTACTGTGCCTACGTCCCCGATCCGCGCCTTTCCTCCCCGTGGTCCGTCTGACGCGTGAACGCGGACGCCGCCCGGTGCGGTCAGCCGAAGAACGGGTCGTCCACGGCGTGGACCCAGCCGCCGTCCGGCCGGCGCCGGAGGACCTCCGTGGTCGTGGAGACCACGGGCTCGGGGCCGACGCCCGTCAGGGTGGCGGTGTTCGACACCAGGGCCACGTCGCCCACCTGCCGGATGTCGCGCAGCTCCAGCGTGAGGCGGGCGCCTTGGTCGATCAGCTCTTGCAGGACCTGCCGGATGGCCTCGGCGCCCACCACGTGGGTTCCGGGGGTGGGGACGAAGTGCGCGTCCGGCGCGTACAGCGACACCAGACCCTCGATGTCACCCGCCTCCAGGTACTCCGTGAACAGGGCCCCGACCTGCTCGGGCGTCTGCGCACGGCGCCGGGCGACGGCACCGACGGGCTGGTCGCCCCAGCCTGCCGCGGCCAGCAGGTCGTACCAGTCGGGGAGAGCGCCGTAGGGCAGGTGGTGGCGCAGCAGGGTTCCGGGGAAGGTCAGCGGAGACGCCTTCTGCGGCTTGGACCTGGCCTGGGTGACGATCGCGTCGCTCAGCGCGTAGGCCAGGTCCATGCGGGGGAGCAGGGCGTGCACCTCGTCGGCGAGGCCGGCCGGGAGGCTCTCGCGCCGGACTCCGAGGATGTCGGTGCCGATCCCGGCCTGGGCCAGCGCCACCTCCGCGCCCTTGCGCGCGGCGATGCCGTCCGAGGTGTGCAGCGCGATGGCGTCCCAGGCGATGGCGATACGGCGTTCCTCGACACCGCGTTCGCGGAGGAACGCCGCTGCGGTGTCGGCGCCGTCGACCTCGAAACGCTGGTCGCCGTTGCCCTCCTCGCTCAGCCCGATGTCGTGCAGGACGCAGCTGATGAACAGCAGTTCGTCGTCGTAGTCGGAACCGGCGCGCAGATCCTGGTGCCGGGCGTGGGCGCGGGCGAAGACGTAGCTGCGGACGCTGTGGTGGAAGACGAAGGCGGGCGTGGCCTTCGCCGCGTAGGCGTAGGTGTCCCGGGCGAGGCCCGTGTCCGGGAGGCCGAGCCGCTCGAAGACGGGCAGGGGTGCGTCGGTGGTCACGGCATCTCTCTTTCGTTCGCGTGTGCCCGGCCGGGGCGGGACGGCGGGATGGCGGGCCTCGGGTGGTCGGTATTGCGGCTGCGGATCACACCGTGCGGGTCCAGGCTGCTTCCTGGACCTGCTTGATGAGCTCTTCGGTCGCCGGGGGCCAGACGTTCCGGTACTTCCCGTGCTCGGCGCCGATGATCTCGACCATCTTGTCGATCATGTCCTGCGGGTCGAACTGGTCGGCGAGGATCTCCGCGAAGCGGGCCTTCACGTCCTCGGTCCGGTTGAAGTTGACGGCGTCGTCCAGCCACCGGAAGGCCGTGTCCGCGATGCGGTCGTTGAACCCGGTCAGGTACGCCCCCGGGTTGATGGTCTGAACGGTGATCCCCGTCTGCGCGAGCTCGTCGCGCAGGGTCGCCGCGATCGCTTCGAGCGCGTGCTTGGTCGCGCAGTACGGGCCCAGGCCGAAGGCGGTCAGCATGCCGCCCATCGAGCTCACGATGACGACGCGGCCCGCCGTGCCGGCGTCCACCCAGGTACGGATCACCCGCTGGACGAGTTCCAGGTTCCCGAAGACGTTCGTCTCGAACGTGCGCCGGACCAGCTCGACGGGGATCTCCGCCAGCGGCCCGCATTCGCCGATCGCGGCGTTGCTGACGAAGGTGTCGAAGTCCCGGCCGGAGACGGCCGCGATGTCGCGGGCGTCCCGGACGTCGAGCTTGTCGACCGTGACGCGTTCCCGCAGGCCGAGTTCCTCGATGTGCCCGCGCAGTTCGGTCACTTGTGACCAGAGCTCCGTGGTGGCGGTGACCTGGTGCCCGGCCTGAGCCAGGCCGATGGCGGTGCCCCGGCCCAGGCCGGTGCCAGCGCCGGTGATCAGGATCTTCTTCATCGTGCTTCCTCTCCGAGCGCGATGCGGGCGACCTCGCCGTCCTGCACGGGCATGCCGCCCGAGACGCCGACGGCGCCGGTCAGAGTGCCGTCGGCGTCGCGCACGGGGAGGCCGCCCGCGTAGGGGATCAGGCCGCCGTTGGTGTGCTCGGTCGCGGGAGCCGGGCCGCCGGGCTTGCAGAACTCCCACAGGTTCTCGCTCGGGCCGTCGAACAGGACCGAGGTCTTCGCCTTGGCCAGCGCGATCTCGATCGAACCGAGGACCGCCCCGTCCATGCGGGCGAACGCGACCAGGTGTCCGCCGCCGTCGACGACGGCGATGTTCATCGGGACGCCGATCGCCACGGCGTGGGCGCGAGCCCTTTCGATCGCGGCCTGGGCCGCGTCCAGCGTGACGCTCATGGCGTTGCCCCTGTCGGTAGCGGTACGCGCTCGTCTTGAGGTCCGCCGTGCCCGGACCTCCATCGGTCATGAAATGACCGTAAACGCGACCGAAGCGAGGGCGTCAGTGGCATGCATGCCATACAGCGATAGGATCGTGCCATGGGAGTGCAAACCACCGGCGGCAACCACCACGTGGTCGTGGTGGCGCTCGAGAACGTCCTCGCCCTCGACATCGGGATTCCGTTGCAGGTCTTCGGAAGCTGGCCGGGCGGGCCCTACTCGCTGACGGTGTGCACGGAACGGCCCGGGCTCGTCCCGATGCACGGCGGCCCGGTGCTGTCCGTCGCCGACGGGCTGGACGCCCTGGAGACCGCGGACACCGTGATCGTCCCGGGGTACCTGGAGCCCGTACCGCCCTCCGCCGCGGTCACCGCCGCGCTCGCGGAGGCGGCGGCCCGGGGCAGCCGGATCGTGTCCATCTGCCTGGGCGCGTTCGCCCTCGCCGCGGCCGGTCTGCTGGACGGCCGCCGCGCCACCACGCACTGGCAGTACGCCGCAGCGCTGGCCGGGCAGTACCCGCAGGTGACGGTGGAGCCGGCGGAGCTGTACATCGATGAAGGCCAGGTGCTGACCTCGGGCGGCGTCACCGCCGGCCTCGACCTGTCCCTGCACCTCATCCGCCGCGATCACGGCGCCCGCCTGGCGAACCAGCGGGCCCGCCTGCTGGTCGCCGCCCCGCACCGCACCGGCGGTCAGGCCCAGTTCGCCGACCTGCCGGTGACCCCGTCCGCCTCCGACGGGCCGACGACGGTGTACGAGTGGGCACTTGACCACCTGCACCAGCCGCTCACCGTCGACCAGTTGGCGCGCCAGGCCGGCATGTCCCGCCGCACGCTCATCCGCCGCTTCCACACCGACACCGGCCGGCCACCCATGCGGTGGCTGCTCGACGCGAGGCTCGGCCTCGCGCGGGAACTCCTGGAAGCGAGCGACCTGACGGTCGAAGCCGTGGCCCGCCGCTGCGGCCTGGGCACGCCGGCCAACTTCCGAACCCTGTTCAAGGCACACGTCGGGGTACCGCCCCGCACCTACCGCGAGACCTTCAACTCCGCCGCACATCGGCGTGACTCAGGGTAAGTCGGCTCGTGGGGGAGGCGTCGACGCGTACAGGGCGCCGCGTGCCGGGCGGCAGTGCGGCGGAAGACCCCGGTCCAGGCGCCCGGAAGGAAGGGTGCGCTTGCTGTCAGTCGTCCTCGAGCTCGGCGCCGGCCTGGTCCAGAAGCCATGTCCTGGCCGTTCCGGGTCGGCAAAATGGTTTGAGCTTGGGTGGCTGCACCGACAGGATCGGGGAACACCGATGAGTTCTTCCCGGCGCCGCGGTCTGCCAGTGTGACCCGCCCACGTGCGGAGGACACTCACATGACGGAAGGCACCATGCCCGCACCACTCGCAACGCCCAGCCTCTCGCCCGCCCGCGTCACCGCCGTGCTGCGGATTCTCGTGCTGTCCACGTTCGTCGTCCTCCTCAACGAGACGATCATGGTCAACGCGATCCCACGGCTCATGCGCGATTTCGAGGTCACCGCGGCAGCCGCAGGGTGGCTGTCCACGGCCTTCATGCTCACCATGGCCGTCGTCATCCCGGTGACGGGGTGGTTCCTCCAGCGCGTGACGACTCGGACCGCCTTCGGCCTCGCCATGGCACTGTTCCTCGCCGGCACGGCTCTGGCCGCGGCCGCGCCCTCCTTCCCCGTACTGCTGGCCGCCCGTGTCATCCAGGCCAGCGGCACCGCCGTCATGGTGCCGCTGCTCATGACGACGCTGATGACCCTCGTGCCCCCGCACGACCGTGGCCGTGTCATGGGCAACATCACCCTCGTCATCTCCGTCGCACCCGCCCTCGGCCCCGCCGTCTCCGGCGTGCTGTTGCAGCTGGGGCCGTGGCGCCTGCTGTTCTTGGCCGTGCTTCCCATCGCCGGAGCCATGGCCGTATTCGGCCTGCGCGAACTGGTCAACATCGGCGAGCCGCAGGCCGGCCCGATCGACTGGTTGTCCGTCCCCCTGGCGGCAGCGGGCTTCGGCGCCCTGGTCTACGGACTGAGCGGGCTCGGTGCCGGGAACGCGGCCCAGGCCCCCGTGCCTCCGGAGGCCACGACCCTGGTCGGCGCCGTGCTGGTGGGCCTGTTCGTATGGCGACAGCTGGCACTGCAGCGCTCGTCCGCACCGCTGCTGGACCTTCGCGCCCTGACGTTTCGTCACTTCTCCGTGGCGCTCGGCCTGATGTGCCTCTCCTTCATGGCCCTCATGGGTGCGTTCATCCTGCTGCCGATCTATCTGCAGGAAGTGTGTGGCCTGACCTCACTGCAGACCGGGCTGCTCCTGATCCCCGGCGGCCTGACCATGGGCCTGCTCGGCCCACAGGTCGGCAAGCTCTACGACCGAATCGGCGCACCACGCCTGGTCGTACCCGGAGCCGTGCTCACAGCGCTTTGCCTCGCGCTGTTCGCCCTCACGGGCGAACAGACCTCGCCGTGGCTGGTGCTCGCCCTTCACGTGGCCCTGAGCGCGGGCATGGCGTTCGTCTTCACCCCCGTCTTCACCTCCGGCCTGTCCGTACTGCCGCCGCACCTCTACCCCCACGGCTCCGCCATCCTGGGCTCGCTCCAACAGGTCGCGGCCGCCGCCGGCACCGCCTTGGTCATCAGCGTCATGTCGGGACGCGCCGCCACGGCAGCAGCCGATGGTGCCGGCACCACCAGCGCCCTCGCCACGGGCATCCGGTGGGGATTCGGCATCGGCGCCGTGCTGGGCGCCCTGGCCGTGCTGGTCGCATTGCTGATCCGCACTCCGCCCGCTCCGCAACAGCCTGCTGCGTCGGAGGCCCAGGACGAAGACGGCACCACGACGAACAAAACCGCCCACACACCCACCTGATGCCCTGGATGACCGGCCCGGTGCTCGCGGCGAGGGGGCACGGTTCGACTGCCGCCCGATGACGTACGCCTCGACGCGCAGCTGTCCTGGCTGGGGGTGGGGTGGGGTGGGCAGCAGGTCATGTGAGTACGCGTACTCACTCCGAGACCGGTATCCGCACCCATCCGCCGCGCATCCCGCTCGCATAGCGTCCTCGTATGCCCGACGAGACCGTGCCAAGCGCCGCCACCCCTGACTCGAGCCGGTCCAGGGCCTCCTCTTGCCTCCTCGGCGCCCTGGGATGCGGCGGCGCGGCGCTCGTCGGCGTACTCGTTCTGGTCGTCACGCTCGCATGGGGCTCATGGGGGTCGACGGACTTCGCACGCGTCGCACCCGAAGAGATGGCGAACCGCGCCCTCCAGCGTTCCCAGAAGGCCTACGAGGTCATGGGGTTCACGCGCACCATAGAACCCGGAGTAGAGGCCATCGGCGTCAGCACGGAGAACACGTTCGGCTCCGGCTTCTGCTACGACGGGGGCCTGCTGGGGCTGGAGGACAAGACCGTCGACGGCGCCTACTCGATGAGCCACCGCTGGGCACTGGACCACGTGCCGGCGAGCCAGGCGGTCCCCGGCCTGCGCCGACTGCACCGGTTCTTCAAGGAAAACGGCTGGAAGGTCACGTCCTACGGCGAGGGCGAGCAGGGCAGGGACTGGGAGTTGTTCGTCCAGCGGGACGACGGCGACGAGCGGATGTCCTTCACCTGGTACCCGGACCGGGAGTACTTCACCGGCGGTGCCAGCATGCCCTGCGCCTACGACCCGGAGTGGAAGAACGGCGACCTCGGCCCTGCCGGGGACGACCAGAGACCCCCCTCCTTCGGCCCCGCACAGCGGAACTAGGGGGCGGACTTCGGTGCGCCCCCTTGGTCTGGGCTGGTCCGGAGCTGGTCCGCGACGGTGAGGGCATCGGGCAGCGGCCACCGCGCGGGGCTCGCTTCCCCGATCTGTCACCGGTGGACGCCTTTGGGGTCCACCTACCGTCCTGACCCAGTGCTGTGTGACGCCGACTGTCTCGCCACTCGTATGGCGCTGAGGTTCCGAACGAACGTCGCGGAGGTTCAAGTACGCGCCGTGTCGGTTTTCCTAGGATTCGACGGCAGAAGGGAAACCCGGCACCGGCGCCGCGCCTGGACATCCCCAACGGGGTGATCGGCAACGGCCGGACCGGGCGCGCCCAGGCCCGTCGGATCAAGGTGATCGTTTGCCACCGGGCCACCTCGGTGTCCGGCAGCACCAGCAGTGCTGCCGTGGGAAGCGGAGACATGATGGGCCAGAGTCCTTATGACCATGTCGTTGTGGGAGCGGGGACAGCGGGGTGCGTGATCGCCTCCCGGCTTTCGGAACGCCCGGGCGTGCGGGTGCTGTTGCTGGAGGCGGGAGCCCGGGACACGACCGAGGCGATGGCATCTCCTTGGGGGGTCCTGGGGTTCGACCCGTCATCCCTCCGGATGGGCGCCTCGACCGTGCAGGCCGGTACAGGCAGGGCCGCTGACGTGCTGCGCGGCAAGGCGCTCGGCGGATCGTCGAGCATCAACGGCCTCTACCACCTGCGGGGGCACCGTTCCGCTGACGACGAATGGCCCGGACTCGGCGCTCCGGGCTGGGGTTTCGGCGATCTGCTGCCCTATTTCCGCCGCAGCGAGAGCACTCGCGGTCGTGATGCCTCCGTGCGGGGCACGGACGGGCCGGTCGTGGTCGCCCCGGTTCCGCAACCCCATCCCCTGGCCACGGCGGGCGTCGACGCCGCGGTGCAGGCCGGGTTCACACGCGCCGATGACATCGGCGGCGGGCTGGAGACCGGGTTCGGGTGGAGTGACGTGAATCTGCCCGGCGGCGCCCGCCAGAGCGCGGCAGACGCCTACATCCGTCCGTTCCTCGAGCGGCCGAACCTGGACGTCGTCACGGACGCGACCGTACAGCGGCTGCGCATCACCGCGGGCCGCTGCACCGGCACCGTGCGCCTGGCGGACGACCATCCCGCCAGTGCTCCCGTCGTCGACCCGGGTTACCTGAGCGACGACCGTGGCCTGGCGGTCATGCGCAAGGGCCTGGCAACGGCACGCCGGATCGGCGAGGCCGACGCGTTCGCCGACTGGCGCAAGCAGGAGGCGGTGCCGGGCTCCGAGACGAGCGGCGAATCCGTGGAAGAGTTCATCCGCAAGGCTTCCGGCCCCTACTTCCACTTCACCGGTACCTGTCGCATGGGAACCGACGCCGATGCCGTCGTCGACCCCGCCAACCTTCGCGTACACGGGATCGCCGGGCTGCGGGTCGCCGACGCCTCGGTGATGCCGTCCATCCCCTCGGCCAACACCAACGCGACCGTCTACGCCATCGCCGAACGGGCTGCCGAACTGCTCGACTGAGCCTTCTTCCGCGCCCACGGCGCTTCCACAACGCGCTTCATCCCCCGTCGTGCGTCGACCGCGGCCCCGACCGGCCTCATCACCCCTCCTCAGACAGGAGCACCACCATGTCCGAAACGCTTCGGGCCACCGACGTCGTCACCTCCGACGCCGACCTGCTCGACCGCACCGCGACCGCCGTGCGCGCCGCCGGTGCGGCGCTGCGTGAGCGTTTCGGCGATGTGGTCCGCTACGAGACCCGTGACGAGCTGATGCGTGCGCTCGCCGTCAACGACGACACGGCCCTGGACATCCTGCGCCCCCGCCTCACGAGCCTGCGCCCGGAGGCCGGCTGGGTGGAGGACGAGCTGGACGGCGGGGCGCTGCCGAGCGGCGAATGGTGGGTCGTGGACCCTGCCGAAGGCAACGTCAACCACCTGCACGCCCTGCCGGACTGGGCGGTGACGGCCACCCTCGTGCGGGAGAACCGGCCGGTGCTCAGTGTGGTCCACCTGCCGTTGACCGGCGAGACCTACACCGCCCTCACCGGCGCGGGCGCCCACCTCGACGGCCGGCCGCTGCACGTCTCCCCGACCGCGGACCTCGCCCTGAGCATCGTGGCCACCAGCCAGGCCCGGCCGGACGAGGACGAGACGGTCGTACGGCGCGTCGGCTCCTCGATCACCGCGATGCTCTTCGACGCGCTCGTCGTCCGCACCGCCGTACCCGCGACCCTGCACCTCACGAACGTGGCCGCCGGCCGGATCGACGCCTTCTGGCAGTTCGCCGGTGCCCGGGCGGACCTGCTGCCCGGGGCGCTGCTCGTCACCGAGGCCGGCGGACGGATCTCCGACGCCGAGGGCCGCCCCTGGACCCCGCAGAGCGAGAGCTTCCTGGCCGCCGCGCCCGGCGTCCACGCCGAAGCCGTCACCACGCTCTCCCGCTGACCCCGCACACCACAACCCGCACCCACGCAAGGACCAGAACATCATGACCACGATCGCAGTTCTCGGAAACGGCCGCGTCGGCGGCAGCCTGGCCACAGCCCTCATCCGGGCAGGGCACGAGGCGACCGTCGCGGACCGCGCGCCGGGGGCCGCCGCCGACGCCGCCCGGGCGGCCCGGATCGTCATCAACGCCACCCCGGGCGCCGGCTCCCTGGAACGCCTCGCCGCCCTGCGCGAAGAGCTGCACGGCAAGATCCTCGTGGACGTCTCCAACGCCACCGTCGACGGACCCGACGGACTGCCCGCCGACCTCATGTACCCCGGCTCCAGCCTCGCCGAGCAACTCCAGGCAGCGCTCCCCGAGACACAGGTCGTGAAAACCCTCAACACCATGCTCTTCCCGGTGATGACCGCACCGGCCACGCTCACCCAGGCGCCGACCGTGTTCCTCTCCGGCGAGGACCCGCTGGCCAAGCAGACGGTCGGCGAACTGCTCACCGACCTCGGCTGGCACAAGGAGTGGATCACCGACCTCGGCGGGATCCGGACCGCCCGCGCCACAGAGGCCGCCATCCTCTTCGTGCCCCACGTGATCCGGTCCAGCGGATTCACCCCCTTCGCGATCTCGATCGCCCGCTGACCGTCGAGCCGCGGCCCACGCGGCGAACTGCGCGCCGGCCACGGACCGTGGGCGAACCGACCACGTCAGCTCTGCCTCCCGGCCGCTGCAATGCGAGCCGCCCATAGGAAGATTGGCACGGTGTCCACATGGGTCATGGCGGCGTCCGGCGGAACACGATCACCACAGGATGACGTTGAAGCAATGAAGACGAGAGGATCGCAGAGGGATGCACGGTACTGGAGCGGAGGTCTACGGCGCTCGCGGGGCGTTCGCAGTGGACTCGACCGCCCCGGACTCCGCACCGCGGGGACTCGACGTTTTCCGGCGCGGGTGGCAGACGCAGGTCGGCGACGATGTCTTCCAACTGCCGGCCTTCAGCCCGGACACGATCGGTGACTTCCGGGTCAAGGGCAACGTTGCCAAGGTGCACGGCGCGGCGATCGCCGATCTCCACGCCGCGTCGGCGACCCGGACCGCGGACGTCCCGGGCGGCGATCAGGATCTGGTCGCCATGTACGTCGTGCGGAGCGGCGCATGGACTCTGGGAGGCCCGTCCGGTTACGGCGACCAGACCGTGTCTGCCGGGCAGTTCCTCGTCCGGCACCTCGGGCGCCTGACGGCCTTCGAGACGACGGCGCACCTCACGGCGAAGTTCCTCGTCCTGCCCCCCGGCGAGCTCAGACCTCTGCTCGGGAACCGGGTCATCACCGGGCCGGCGGACTCGGCCGAGATGCGCTTGCTGACGGCCCTTGCAGACATGATTCACATGACCGTGGCCGACCTCGGCCCGGCCGGTGTGGCAGCTGCCCAAGGTACCCTGATCGAGCTGACCAAGGCGGTGGTGAAGGGCCGGTTCGACGACGTGGAACCCCGGTTGGCTCCCGCGCTCACCCAGGCAGCCAAGGACCTCGCGGACCGTCGGCTCGCTGATCCCGAACTTTCTCCGGCGATGCTCGCGCGTGAACTCAACGTCTCCGTCCGTACGCTGCACCGGGCATTCGCCGCGGTGGGTGAGCAGGTGAGCACCTACATCCGCCACCGGCGACTGCATGAGGCCCGGCTCGCCCTTGTCGCGCCGTCAGGGCGCCTGAGCATTTCGGAACTCGCCGCACACTGGCAGTTCGCGGACGGCAGTCACTTCACCCGAGCCTTCAAGAAGCACTACGGTCAGACTCCCACCGAGTACGCCCGCTCGACCGGACCAGCCTCGCTCTCGCCGAACCCGCTTCAGAGGTTTTGATCGCTTCCCCGAGGCCAGGGGACGGTGCCCGACCGTGGCGTATATGCAGGTCAGGCACCGTGCTCAACTTCTTAGAAGAAGCCGAGCTTCTTGGGGGAGTAGCTGACCAGGAGGTTCTTCGTCTGCTGGTAGTGCTCCAGCATCATCTTGTGGGTCTCGCGGCCGATGCCCGACTGCTTGTAGCCGCCGAAGGCGGCGTGGGCCGGGTAGGCGTGGTAGCAGTTCGTCCAGACGCGGCCCGCCTGGATCGCGCGGCCCGCGCGGTACGCGGTGTTGATGTCGCGGGTCCAGACGCCCGCGCCGAGCCCGTACGCCGTGTCGTTGGCGATCCGGACGGCGTCGTCGAAGTCCTGGAACGAGGTCACGGACACCACCGGGCCGAAGATCTCCTCCTGGAAGATCCGCATCCGGTTGTCCCCCTCGAAGATGGTCGGCTCTACGTAGAAGCCGCCCGCGAGTTCACCGTCCTGCTCGATGCGCCGGCCGCCCGTCAGGATCTTCGCGCCCTCCTTCTGGCCGATCTCCACGTACGACAGGACCTTCCGCAACTGCTCCTCGGACGCCTGCGCGCCGATCATCGTGTCCGTGTCCAGCGGGTGCCCCGGCACGATCAGTTCGGTACGGGCCACGGCCGCGTCGAGGAAGTCCCCGTACCGGCCCCGCTCGATCAGGGCGCGCGAGGGGCTCGTGCACACCTCGCCCTGGTTCAGGGCGAACATGGTGAACCCCTCCAGCGCCTTGTCGCGCAGGTCGTCGTCGGTGGTCCAGATGTCGTCGAAGAAGAGGTTGGGGCTCTTGCCGCCGAGCTCGAGGGTGACGGGCTTGAGGTGCTCCGCCGCGTACTGCATGATCAGCCGCCCGGTGGAGGTCTCCCCGGTGAACGCGATCTTCGCCACGCGCGGGCTGGACGCCAGCGGCTTGCCCGCCTCCTCGCCGAAGCCGTTGACGATGTTCACCACGCCCGGCGGCAGCAGGTCCGCCACCAGGCTCAGCCAGTAGTGCACCGAGGCCGGGGTCTGCTCGGCCGGCTTCAGCACCACCGTGTTCCCGGCCGCCAGCGCCGGAGCCAGCTTCCACACCGCCATCAGGATCGGGAAGTTCCACGGAATGATCTGCCCGACCACGCCCAGCGGCTCGTGGAAGTGGTAGGCGACGGTGTCGTCGTCGAGCTGGCTCAGCGCCCCCTCCTGGGCGCGCAGCGCACCCGCGAAGTAGCGGAACTGGTCGATGGCCAGCGGCATGTCGGCGGCGAGGGTCTCCCGGACCGGCTTGCCGTTCTCCCAGGTCTCCGCGACCGCCAGGGCCTCCAGGTTCTGCTCCATCCGGTCCGCGATGCGCAGCAGGATCGTGGACCGCTCGGCGACCGAGGTACGGCCCCAGGCGGGTGCGGCCGCGTGCGCCGCGTCGAGCGCCCGCTCCACGTCCTCGGCCGTGCCGCGCGCGACCTCGGTGAAGGTCTGGCCGTTGACGGGGGAGGGGTTGGCGAAGTAGGCGCCGAGGGCGGGCTCGACGTACTCGCCGCCGATGAAGTGGCCGTACCGGGACGCGTACGACATGAGCGCGCCTTCGGTACCGGGCGCAGCGTAACGGGCCATGGTGTCCTCCCCTTGCCGGGCGCCGGCCGCCGTCGGACAGCGCTCGGGAGGAGGCTAGGAGCGGGCAGGTTGCGGATACGTTGCACGCCGCGGGCCCGGGCTCGGGGTCGAGCTCGGGCTCGGGGTCGAGCGGGGGCGCGGGGGCGGAGCCGGAGTCGGCTCCTGGCGTACGAGGGCGGGATCGGCGCCGAGTTCCTCGTCGAGGTCCCGTACGCGGGCCAGCGCGGCCGGGCGGTCCTCCGGCGGCAGCGCCGCGGCCAGCGCCCGCCACACCGCCGCGTCGTCCGCGCCCCACGCGGTGCACACCCAGTCGGTCAGCAGCCCCGCGTCCGCCCGGGCGATCACCGCGGCCCGCGCCTGGTCCTCGATCCGGCGCCGCAGCCGGACGATGCCCGGCGCGGTCGAGCCGGGGAGCAGCGGGCCCGCGTAGTGGTGGAGGGCCGCGGAAACGGCGCCGGCCGCCAGGTGGCGGGTCACGACGGTGAAGTCCGCCTCCAGCGGCGCCGCCGTACGGTACGGGCGCGAGAGCGGGGCGCGGTCCCCCAGCAGCCCGCGCAGCCGTGACATTTCGGCGCGCAGGGTCACCGGTGACACCGACTCGTCCTCGTACAGGGCGATCGCCAGCTCCTCGCCCGACAGGCCCGCCGGGTGGTGCGCGAGGAGCGCCATGATCTCGCTGTGCCGCCTCCCCAGGCGGATCCCGGCACCCCCGCCGACCAGCAGCGCCTCGTCCCGGCCGAGGGCGCCGAGGGTGTCCCCGGCCGGCGGCGGGAGAGGGTCCAGAAGCGCCAGTTGGGCCTCCGCGGCTCGGGCCACCGCCTGCACGAAGGCGAGGGAGTGCGGATGGGCCAGGCCGTCCCCGCCGGTGATGTCCACTGCGCCCAGCAGCCGGCCGGTCCGGGGATCGCGCACCGGGGCCGCCGCGCACGTCCAGGGGTGGACCCGGCGGCTGAAGTGCTCGGCGCCGAAGACCTGGACCGGCTCCCCGACGGCGACCGCCGTGCCGGGGGCGTTGGTGCCCATCGCCGTCTCCGCCCAGCGGGCGCCCGGCACGAAGCCGAGCCCCTCCGCCCGCCGCAGCGTGGCCGACTCGCCCTCCACCCAGAGCAGGCTGCCCCGCGCGTCGCACACCGCCAGCAGGTGGGCCCCGTGCGCCGCGAACGCCCCCACGAGATCCCGGAACACCGGCATCACCCGGGCCAGGGGGTGCTGCGCCCGGTACGACCGGAGTTCCGCTTCCGCCAGCTCCACCCGGGGCGTGCACTCCGGGCTGACCCGGGCCCGGGCGCACCGCCGCCAGGAATTCGCGATCACCGCCCGGACCGGGGCCTCGACCCGCCCGTCCCGCGTGAACGCGGTGTGAGCCCGGCGCAGTACGCGCGTGCGCTCGGCGGGATCGGTCCCGCCCGGCAGTGCCACCGACGGATCGTCCATTCACCCTCCCGTGGTGCCGCGGTACCCGGAGCGCCCCCATCGTCGTGCCGGTACCGGGTCCCGACAAGCGCCGCGTCGGCCACACGGCGCCCGAAACGCCGCCCGTGCGTGGCGGGGCGGTCGCGCACGGTGGCCGCCGCGCGGGCCGGGAGCGGGCGGTCGGGAACGCGAGACCGGGAACGCGCCGTCGCGGCGGCACGTTGAGGGGGGTAGTGGACGACGACAGCTGGAGGTGTCCGTAGATGTCCAAGCGCGGCAAGGTCGCGGTTGCCGGAGTCGCGGCAGCCATCGTGTTGTTCTGGACGGTCGGGTTCTGGGCGGGACTGCTGGTCCTGATCGGTGTGCCGGCGGCCGCCTACCTGCTGCTGGACTCCTCCCAGCGGCGTCGCCTGCGGGGTATATCCAGGAAGCAGCTGGGCCGCTGAGGCGCCGCCGGCACGGGTAGTGGTCGCGGGTACTAGTAGTAGTCGCGCATCAGGGTCGTGGCCCACTCGGGCTGGCGCAGTTCGCCGCGCGGGCCGAACTCGGCCATGTACGGCTTCAGGTCCAGGACCGGGGTGCCGTCCACCGCGTCCAGGCCCTCCACGTGCACGTCCAGGCCGTCCACCTTCAGGATCCGGCACCGGGAGACACCCAGCCGGTTGGGCCTGTTCTTGCCGCGCTGGGCGAAGATGCCGACCAGCGGCCAGTCGGGGTTGCCCCGGGGGTGACGCGCGCCCGTCTCGATCTTCTCCACCGGGACCCGGTCGAAGTGGTAGACGACCTCCAGGTGAGAGAACGCCGCCAGCCCGTACAGGGCCTCCGGGCCGAACCGCCCGGCGTCCAGGCGGATCACTGCCGTCTCCCGCCCCCAGTCGTCGTCGACCGCCTCCGCGCGGCCGCCCACGACCACGGCCACCGGCTCCGATTCCACCAGCACGGCATCTCCCTCGGTTCAGGCCGGGCGCACGGCGACGCGGTCCAGGGCCGCGAGCAGCTCCGGCAGTTTCGGCAGGCCGAGGTCGGGATCCCCGTCGAGCGGGACCGTGAGGACCTCGCTCGGCTCCTCGTCCAGCAGTACGAAGGCCGTGTCGCCGGTCCGCGCCACCAGCGACCACCCGGGGCCGTCCACCCGCAGCGTCCGCACCCCCTCGCCCGCGAACGAGGACCGGACCCGGCCGGGCGGCGGCGGGCTCTGCGTGTACTCCAGGGCCTCCTGGAGCGCCCGCGCGAGCCCGGGGTGCGCCGCGGCGGCCGCGCCGCCGTCCGTCGCGACCCGCTCGTGCCAGTCGGTCCACTCCCGGGCGATCTGGTCCGCGCCCATCCGCCGCTGCACCGATCCCCACACCTCGGCGGACGGCGGTGCCAGCGGCACCCGCCCCGTGCCGTCGGCGCCCTGCTCCGGGTCGTGCGGCTCCGGGATGCCCGGCGCCGCCACCGACAGGGCCAGCGGCCAGCCCGCCAGCGAGACCACGATCGACCGCTCGTCGGGCGACAGGTCGTACTCCATGCCGCAGTCCCAGGAGGCGATCGCCATGGCCACGAGCGAGACGTCGTCCACGACGACCGTCCAGCGCGCGCCCTCCTCGTCCTGGCCGAGCACGAGCCCGTATCCCTGCGTCGCCGGCTTCACACCCAGCAGCGAGCAGGCCTCCGGGAAATCGTCGCCCAGGATGCTCGGAAACTGCGCGGGGGTCAGCAGCACGGCGGTCAGCACATAGAGCGAACCGCCCCCCTCCTCGTCCGTCACGTGGCCTCCCGGTCGCTCTCTCGTCGGCGCACCCTAACCAGCGGGTAACCCCCGCGTCGAGAGCCTGCGGCCGTCGATTTCCAAGCCCGCCACCTGCACGTAGAGTTGGCCACCCGCCACAGAAAGGGACACCCGGTGCAGCGTTACGACCGGCTGAGGGAGATCCTCCGTCTTGACCCCGACAAGGACTTCCTCGCCATCTACCGGCTCACCACCACCTACGAGTTCCCCTGGGACTTCACCCGCGCCCTGGAGCTCGCCCTCCTCCGGACGTACGCCGTCCCCAGCATCGGCCGCCTGCTCGCCGAGACCGCCGAGTTCACCGACCGCCCGCAGAAGCGCTACGACGACACCTCGCTGCTCCTCGACGCCGTCGTGGAGCACGGGTTCGAGAGCGAGACCGGACGCACCGCGATCCGCCGCGTCAACCAGATGCACCGCGCCTACGACATCGGCAACGAGGACATGCGCTACGTCCTGTCCACCTTCGTGGTGATTCCGGCGCGCTGGCTGGACGCCTACGGCTGGCGCCCGCTGACCCACCACGAGCGCCGCGCCAGCGCGAACTACTACGCCGAGCTCGGCCGGCACATGGGCATCAAGGACATCCCGGGCTCCTACGAGGAGTTCGAGGAGTCCATGAACGCGTACGAGGAAGCCCACTTCGGCTGGGACCAGGGCGGCCGCGAGGTCGCCGACTCCACCATCGGCCTGATGGCCTCCTGGTACCCCGCGCCGCTCGCCCCCGCGGCGCGCGCACTGGCGCTCTCCCTCCTCGACGAGCCGCTGCTGTCCGCCTTCCGCTACGAGAGCCCCCGCCCGCAGGTCAAGCGGCTGTTCCGGGGCGCCCTCAAGCTGCGCGGGCGCGCCGTCCGGCTGCTGCCGCCGCGCAAGGCCCCGCACTACGCCCGGCAGAACCCGGAGATCAAGGGCTACCCCCGCGGCTTCGACGTGGGCGAGCTCGGCACGTTCCCGGTGCCCGGCTCGGGGGGATGCCCCGTACCGCATCCCCGCCGACCGGCCGGGGCCGAGGCCCAGCCTCCGGCGTGACCCCGGGCACCTCCTCGGACCCCGGGGCAGGTGCCGACGTACGACGTGTGGGTGGGGAGGGACCGGTCAGGCGCGGCGCAGCGCGAGGGCCAGGAAGCGGGCGTCCTCGTCGGCGTACGAGGTCATGTCCCACCCCGAACCGGCCAGCAACGGGCCCAGGTTGTGCTCGGCCCGCATGTCGTCCGGCGTCAGCTCGCGGCCCTGCCGCGCCGCCAGCGCCGCCCGCCCGATGGGGTGGAACAGGGCGAGCCGGCCGCCGGGGCGCACGACGCGGGCGAGCTCGCGCAGGTTCGCCTCCGGATCGGGCAGGTGCGCGATGAGCCCGGCGGCGAACACGGCGTCGAGCACGCCGTCGCGCAGCGGCAGCCGGGCCACGTCCGCGAGCAGCAGCGTGCCGTCGGCGTCCCGCCCGGCCCGCCGTGCGGCGGCGAGCATCTGCGGGGTGAGGTCCGCGCCGAGCACCGTGCCGGCCGGGCCGACGGCGGCGCGCAGGGCCGTCAGCGCCCGTCCGGTCCCGCAGCCCGCGTCGAGGACGCGGTCCCCGGGGCGCAGGCCGGATTCGGCCACGGCCGCGGTGAACGCGGGCCCGTCCGCCGGGAACTTCCGGTCCCAGTCGGCGGCGCGCGTCCCGAAGAACTCCTGCACGTGCGTGTGGTCTTCGCTCATGTGGACATGATCCCCCATGGGGCTCCGCGCGGTGCGTGTGCAAGGTGGCACGCGGCGTGATCGAAGATGAACGTAGCTTTGTCATATTCCAGCAGTTCCAGCTGCTTTTGAAATGCGCCCCTTGTTCGCGCCCTCACCCGGACTAGCGTCCCGGGGCCATGGGACACCTCGACCACGCGGCCTATGGCTGGCTGACACCCGTACTGTCATATGTGATGGCATCCATCGGCGCCGCCCTCGGGCTGCGCTGTACCGTCCGCGCGCTCGCCGCGACGACCGGATCCTCCCGCCGCAACTGGCTCCTCACCGCCGCGTCCGCCATCGGCACCGGCATCTGGACCATGCACTTCGTCGCGATGCTCGGCTTCAACGTCACCGGCACCGAGATCCACTACAACGTGCCGCTGACCATCCTCAGCCTCCTCGTCGCCGTGCTCGTCGTCGGCGCCGGGGTGTTCGCCGTCGGCTACGGCAGGGCCCGCGGCCGCGCCCTGGTCCTCGGGGGGCTCACCACCGGCCTCGGCGTCGCCAGCATGCACTACCTCGGGATGGCCGCCCTGCGCCTGCACGGCAGCATCTCCTACGACCCGCTCACGGTCGGGCTCTCGGTCGCCATCGCCGTCGTCGCGGCCACCGCCGCGCTGTGGGCCGCGCTGAACATCAAGGCACCGGTCGCCGTGGCCGCCGCCTCGCTCGTCATGGGCGCCGCCGTCAGCAGCATGCACTACACCGGGATGCTGGCGGTCGCCGTCCGCGTCGTCCCCTCGGACCAGGCCCTGCCCGGCGCCACCGCGATGCAGTTCATCTTCCCGCTCGCCGTCGGACTCGGCTCGTACCTGTTCATCACCTCCGCGTTCGTCGCGCTCTCCCCGACCGCCGACGAGCGCGCCGCCTCCGTGTCGGCCGCCCGGCACCTGGGCGGGCGGGCACCCGTCCCGGCAGCGGGGGCGTCCGCGGTGCCGCCCGCGGCGGCCCGCTGATCTGCCGCCCGCTGACTTGCCGGCCCGCTGATCTGCCGACCTGTCGACCTGTCCCGAACCACCCCGCTGGACCGCACCCGGAACGAGGAGCCCATGCGCACACCCCGCAGACCACCGGCAGCGGCGCCGCAGCTGCCCGCGCCCCCGGCGCGCGGCCGCCGGGCGCACGCCGGACCGCCCGCCGAGGAACCGGCGGCTCCGGAGGACGGGCTGCCCGGCGATCGGGGCCCGGCGACGGCGGCCGCCCCCGACGGCGGGCCCCGCCGGCCGGCGCTGCGGCTCAGGCTGCGCCCCGCCTCCGTCCGCGCGAAGATCGTGTCGCTCCTGATGGTCCCGGTCGTCTCGCTCCTCGCCCTCTGGGGCTTCGCGACCGTCAGCACCGCCCAGGACATCGCCCGGCTCACCCGCGCCCAGCGGGTCGACGAGCAGATACGCACCCCCGTCGCGGCCGCCGTCACCGAGCTCCAGGCCGAGCGGCGCGCCGCCGTCCGCTACCTGGCCGACCCCGCTTCCGACCAGGGCGCCGCACTCGAACAGCAGACCCGGCGCACCGACGCCGCCGTCCGGCGGCTCCGGCTCGGCGACCGGCACACCGTGGCCGAGTCCGGCGACCACCGCACCGACGTCGTGGTCCGCGTCGGCGCCTTCGTGGCCGCGGCGGAGGGACTCGGTGCCACCCGCAAGGACGTCACGGACCGGCGGGCGACCCAGGACGCGGCGTACGAGACCTACACGCGCGTGGTCGACAGCGCCCTCGCCGTCGACGGCTCCCTCACCGGCGGCGGGGAGGCCGAACTCGGCCCCGATGCACGCGTCCTGCTCGAATTCGCCCGCGCCGGGGAGCTCCTCTCCCGCGAGGACGCGCTGATCGCCGCGCCCGGGCCGCGCACCGCCGAAACGCTTCGGCGCCTCACCGGCGTCATCGAGACCCGCCGCGCCCTCACCGCGGGCAGCGCCGACGACCTGCCCGCCGCTCAGCAGGCCGCCTGGCAGTCCGTCGTGAAGAGCGCCGCCTACGCCGAACTGACCGCCGCCGAGGACCGGGTGCTCACGGCCGGGGCGGCCGCGGGAGCGACCGGCGGCTCCGGTACCGCCACCGGATCCGCCGCCGGATCCGGCACCGCCGCTGGACCGGCCAAGGACACGGCCCGCGGCGCGCCCCCCGGCTGGGACGCCGCGTACACGGGCATCGGCACCTCGATGCGCGAGATCGGCGCCGCCGCGCACGCCGGAGCCGTCGACCGCACCGACCCCCTCGCCCGGGGCGGCCTCAGCCCCGCCGGAGCCGCCGTACTGCTGGGCCTCGCCGCGGTCGTGGCCTCCCTCGTCATCTCGGTGCGCATCGGCCGCGGCCTCGTCGTGGAGCTCGTCTCGCTGCGCAACACCGCCCTGGAGATCGCCCACCGCAAGCTCCCGTACGCCATGGACCGGCTGCGGGCCGGCCAGGACATCGACGTCGAGGCCGAGACCCCGCCCCCACCGCCCGCCGACGACGAGATCACCCAGGTCGGCGAGGCCCTCGCCACCGTCCACCGGGCGGCCCTCGGCGCCGCCGTCGAGCGTGCCGAGCTCGCCAGCGGCGTGAGCGGCGTCTTCGTCAACCTCGCCCGCCGCAGCCAGGTCCTGGTGCACAAGCAGCTCACCCTGCTCGACTCGATGGAGCGGCGCGCCGACGACCCCGGCGAACTCGGCGACCTCTTCCGCCTCGACCACCTCACGACGCGGATGCGCCGGCATGCCGAGAGCCTGATCATCCTGTCCGGTGCCGCCCCCGGGCGGGCCTGGCGGATGCCGGTCCCGCTGACGAACGTCGTACGGGCCGCCGTCTCCGAGATCGAGGACTATCCGCGCGTCGAGGTCCGCCAGCTGGCCGAGGCCGCCGTACTCGGCGGCGCGGTCGCCGACCTCACGCACCTGCTCGCCGAACTCATCGAGAACGCCACCCAGTTCTCCCCGCCGCACACCAAGGTCCGCGTCAGCGGCGAACCCGTCGGCGCCGGATACGTCCTGGAGGTCGAGGACCGCGGGCTCGGCATGGGCCGCGAGTCCCTCCACGAGGCCAACCGGCGCATCGAGCAGTCCGAGGCCCTCGACCTCTTCGACAGCGACCGGCTCGGGCTCTTCGTGGTCAGCCGGCTCTCGGCCCGGCACGGTGTGCGGGTGCACCTGCGCACGTCGCCTTACGGGGGCACGACCGCCGTGGTGCTCCTGCCGAACTCCCTGCTCCAGGGCGCGATCGAGACCGGCTCCGCGCCGGCGAAGGCCCCGGGCCCGGCCCCCGCCGCGGCCCCGGAAGAGCTCTTCGAGCCCATGGCGCAGCCGCGGGAGCCGGCGCCGGCGCCGCCCGCGATGACCGTCGTACGGGAGGACGCGCGCCGTTCGGCGGTACGGGAGGAAGCGCGCGGCATCCCGGCGCCGGAGCGGAGCCCCGTACGGGAGGAGGAACCGCGCCCGGCCCCGGTGGCCCCCCTGCGGCCACGGGGTCCCGCAGGCGCGGCGGTCACCGAACTGCCGCGCCGCGTACGCCAGGCCAGCCTGGTCCCGCAGCTGCGCGAGGCCCCCGCCCCGAAGGCCCCGGCCGGGGTGCGCCTGCCCGCGGACCCGCCCGGGCGCAGCCCGGAAGAGGTCCGGGACCGGATGGCGTCCTACCGGGCCGGCTGGGTCCGGGGCGCGCAGGAGACCGGCGCCCAGGAGACCGGCGCCCACGCAGGCAGCGAAGGAGAAGTGTGATGATCGAGCACCAGAGATTCAATCCCGACGGAATCCGCAGGTCCGGCGAACTGGACTGGCTGCTGGACGATCTGGTGGTCCGGGTCCGCGAGGTCCGGCACGCCGTGGTCCTGTCCAACGACGGCCTGGCGGTGGGCGCGTCCAGCGCGCTCAGCCGGGAGGACGCCGAACACCTGGCCGCCGTCGCCTCCGGCTTCCACAGCCTCGCGAAGGGCGCGGGCCGGCACTTCCACGCCGGGGGCGTGCGCCAGACGATGGTGGAGATGGACGAGGGGTTCCTCTTCGTCGCGGCCGCCGGGGACGGCTCCTGCCTGGCCGTGCTGAGCGCGGCGAGCGCCGACATCGGGCTGATCGCCTACGAGATGGCCCGGCTCGTGAAGCGGGTCGGGGAGCACCTGTACACCCCGCCCCGGTTCGCGGCGCGGCCGCCGGCCGCGGGCTGAGAGCGGCGGTCCGGTACATGAACGGCCAGTGGTACGACGCCGACGCGGGACCGCTCGTCCGCCCGTACGCCATGACGGGAGGGCGGACGAAGCCGGGACCCCACGGGGTCCGGTTCGACCTGATCGCGCTGGTCGTCGTGGACGGCGAGGGCGGGGACGCGGCGGCCGAGTCGCTGCTCGGCCCCGAACACCGGGCACTGCTCGGGCTCTGCCGGTCCGAGACGCAGTCGGTGGCCGAGCTCGCCGCGGACGCGGACCTGCCGGTGGGCGTGGTGCGGGTGCTGCTCGGGGACCTGCTGGAGGGCGGGCACGTCAAGGTGAGCCGGCCGGTGCCGCCCGCCCGGCTGCCGGACGAGCGGATTCTGCGTGAAGTCATCGAGGGATTGCGAGCGCTGTGATGGGACAACACCACGACGGAACCGGCGGACGGGCCTCGGTGCCCGACTCGGAGACGGATCCGGAGACGGATCTCGATCCGGGTGCGGATCCCGAGGACGACGGGGAACTGGCCGCGCTCGCGCTGAAGATACTCGTGGCGGGCGGGTTCGGGGTCGGCAAGACGACGCTGGTCGGCGCGGTCAGCGAGATCCGGCCGCTGCGGACGGAGGAACTCCTCAGCGAGGCGGGCGAACTGGTCGACGACACGGGCGGGGTCGCCCAGAAGACGACCACGACCGTGGCCATGGACTTCGGGCGGATCACCATCCGGTCCGGGCTGTCGCTCTACCTGTTCGGGACGCCGGGGCAGGACCGGTTCTGGTTCCTGTGGGACGAGCTGTCGCAGGGCGCCCTCGGCGCGGTGGTGCTCGCGGACACGCGCCGGCTGGAGGACTGCTTCCCGGCGGTGGACTACTTCGAGCACCGGCGCATCCCGTTCGTGGTGGCCGTCAACTGCTTCACGGACGCGCGGAGCTACGGGGCGCACGAGGTGGCGCGGGCACTGGACCTGGAGCCGGGAACTCCGGTGGTGCTGTGTGATGCGCGGGACAAGGACTCGGGGAAGGAAGTGCTGATCAGGCTGGTCGAGTACGCCGGGCGGGTGCACACCGCCCGGCTGCTGGACTCGGTGGAGCCGCAGGCCGATTCCGTGTGAGGGGCGGAGCGCCTGGGGCAGGGGAGGGGGCGGCGCCCGCGTCAGTGGCTCACGCCGTCGACGGAGATCACCTTGTCGATGGGGACGCGGACGAGGAGTTCGCCGGGGACGGCGTTGCGGCGGCCGAACGCCTCGGCGCGCTCCTCACCCATGTAGCGGGCGGCGATGCGCGTCGCCCAGGGGAGCATCTCCTCCTGGTCCTCGCCGATCTCGGCGCGCCCCTGGAGGACGACGTAGGAGAACGGCGGACGGTCGTCGTCCACGCAGAGCGCGACCCGGCCGTCGCGCAGCAGGTTGCGCCCCTTCACCGTCTCCTTGCCGGTGTTGAACACGAAGGAGTCGCCGTCGAGAACGAACCAGACGGGTGCGATGTGCGGGCTGCCGTCCTCGCGGACGGTGGACAGCTTGCCGGTGCGGGTCCCGTACGAGACGAATGCCCGCCATTCCTCTTGAGTCATCTTCTTCGCCATGGGGACATCCTCCTTGCCCGAAAGGCGCTGGTGGGGAAGGCTGGCGGCACTTACTACGAGGGGTGGGGCGCGGCCACGCCGGCGGCGTCAACGGGGAGGGGCTCGAAATGGCACTGGACAAGCAACTCGACTGGCTGCTCGACGATCTGACGCGCAGGGTCCAGCAGGTCAGGCATGCGGTGGTGCTCTCCAACGACGGCCTGGTGACGGGCGCGAGCGCGGGGCTGGCCCGGGAGGACGCGGAGCATCTGGCGGCGGTGGCGGCGGGGTTGCAGAGTCTGGCGAAGGGGTCGGGGCGGCATTTCCGGGCGGGCGAGGTGCGCCAGACGATGGTCGAGTACGACGACGGCGCCCTGTTCGTGATGGCGGCGGGCGCGGGGAGTTCGCTGTGCGTGCTGAGCGCTGCCGAGGCCGACATCGGCCAGGTCGCGTACGAGATGACGCTGCTGGTCAACCGGGTGGGGGAGCACCTGGGAGTGGCGGAGCGGCGGATCACCGGGGGCTGAGGCCTTCCGGGTTTCCGGAGTTATCCACAGGCCTCGCGGGGTGTCGTGGCGCTGAGTTACGGTCTTCACACAGAGTAATCGTCTCGTGTGGGGGAGGACCGTCATGGAGGTCGCGACGCAGGTCTTGTCGGATGTGCGGGGGCAGGTCCTGCCGGTGGTGCGGCCGGCCGGGCCGTCGGGGGTGGTGCGGGCGGACCTGCTGCCGGATGCGGCCGTGGGCGGAGCCCGGGCAGCCGAGGAACTGAGGCTGACCCGGACCGAGTTCGCCCGGGCCGTGCAGCTGGGCATCGTACGGGCCGGGGCGCCGGCGCCGGGAGGGGCCGCGCGCTACGCGAGGGCCGAGCTGGAGCGGATCCGGTCGGCCGAGGGGTTCCCGGACGCGCTGCGCGGGCGTGTCGAGACGGTGGCCGGAGCCGAGGCCGCCGGCGCGGTGCTGGGCATCAGTCCGGGCCGGTTCACCCGGCTCGCGCGCTGCGGACACGTCACGCCGGTCGGCTACCGGATCAACCGCTACCGGGTGGTGGTGTGGCTCTATCTGGCCGCGGAGCTAAGGGGGTTCGCCGATCGGGAGCCGGGGATGCTGCGCGGGAGCGCGCCCCCGGCCGACCGGGAGCTGCTGGCCGCCAAGGTGGATCTGCGGCCGCGGAAGTGGCGCGGGCGGCATGTGGGGCTGTTGCTGAGACGAACCGCCGACCCGTGGGAGCGGGCCGCCGTGCTCGCCTCCGTCCTCCCGGAGGGGGAACTGCGGGAGGCCGTGCCCGATCCGGCGGAGCGGATCGTGCTGGCCGCGCTCGCCCCGCCCCCGCCGTACGGGCACCCGCAGATCCCGGCCGCGGCGGCCGTGGCGCTCCGGCTGCTGCGGGCGGAGCCGCCGGACGAGGTCCACTGGTACCGCACCAGCCTGGACTTCGCGCTGACCGGGGCCCGAGGTCAGTCGAAGTCGACGGGGGAGAGGGGGCCGACGTAGACCCAGGCCCCGGCCTCCCGGGTGAAGGCGCTGTGCTCGTGCAGGGAACCGGTGTGCCGGCCCTCGCGGTAGTGCGCCCGGAACTCCACCGAACCCTCCGTCTCGAACATCCCGCCGCGCTCGGTGGCGAGGATCTCCAGGCGCTCCCAGCGCTGGCCGGGGTCCAGGTCGAGCCGGCCGGGCCGGGTGCTCGGGTGCCAGGAGCGCAGCAGGTAGGCGGTGTCGCCGACGGCGAACGCGCTGAACCGGGAGCGCATCAGGAGCTCGGCGGTGGGCGCCTGCTGGGCACCGGAGTGGAAGCGGCCGCAGCACTCCGGGTAGGCGGCGGGCAGCCCGCAGGGGCAGGGGAGGGCCGGGGTGGGCATGGGTGCGCTCAGCTCTTCGTGGACGGGACGGATTGCCGGACCGGCGGAGTTCCGCGGACTGCCGGAAGGGGATGGGCTACTGGGGTGACACGGGCGGCTTGGCCGCGTTCTCGGCGTACGGGCGGAAGAGGCCTTCCTGGACCACGGAGACCAGCAGCCTGCCCTCCAGGTCGTAGATGCGGCCACGGGCCAGGCCCCGGCCGCCGTGCGCGATGGGCGACTCCTGGTCGTACAGGAACCACTCGTCGGCGCGGAACGGCCGGTGGAACCACATGGCGTGGTCCAGGGAGGCCATGTCGAAACCGCGCATGCCCCACAGGGGCTCCACGGGGATGCGCACGGCGTCGAGGAGGGTCATGTCACTGGCGTAGGTGAGGGCGCAGGTGTGCACCAGCGGGTCGTCGCCCAGCGGGCCGACCGCGCGCATCCACACCGCGCTGCGCGGATCGGCGTCCTTGAGCTCCTCCGGAGTCCAGCGGAGCCGGTCCGTGTACCGGATGTCGAACGGCTGGCGGCGGGCCATCCGCTCCAGCGCCTCGGGCAGCGCGCCCAAGTGCTCGCGGATCTCGTCCGCGACCTTCGGGAGCGTGTCCGGGTGGGGGAAGTCGAGTCGGGGAGGCAGCTGGTGCTCGATGCTGCCCTCCTCCGGATGGTGGAAGGAGGCGGTGAGATTGAAGATCGTCTTGCCCTGCTGGACCGCGGTGACGCGGCGCGTGGTGAAGGACCGCCCGTCGCGCACCCGCTCCACCTGGTACACGATCGGCACCCCGGGGATGCCGGGGCGCAGGAAGTACGCGTGCAGAGAGTGGACCGGGCGGTCGCTCTCGGTGGTGCGGCCGGCGGCCACCAGGGCCTGGCCGGCGACCTGCCCGCCGAAGACCCGCTGGAGGGATTCCTGCGGGCTGGCGCCGCGGAAGATGTTGACCTCGATCTGCTCCAGGTCGAGCAGATCGACGAGTCTCTCGGCGGGATTCGTCATCAGAGGTTCTCCACTGTTGGGTCCGGGCGGAGCCGGCGGGAAACCGGCGTCGGCGGGGCCGGTCGCTTGCGGGGGTGGGTCAGAGCGCACCGAGCTCACCGACCGAGGTCAGTCGGATGATCGCACGGCCTTCCTCGTCGGAGGCCGCGAGGTCGACCTCGGCGCTGATGCCCCAGCCATGGTCCCCGTTCGGGTCCGCGAAGGTCTGGCGGACGCGCCACAGGCCGTGCGCCGGGTCCTCCTCGATCTGGAGCAGCTTCGGGCCGCGGGCGTCGGGGCCGGTGCCCAGGTCGTCGTACTCGTCCCAGTACGCGTCCATGGCCTCGCCCCAGGCGTCGGCGTCCCAGCCGGACTCGCCGTCCAGCTCGCCCAGCTGGTCGACGTGGTCCAGCGCGGCGAGCTCCACCCGGCGGAACATGGCGTTGCGGACCAGGACGCGGAAGGCGCGGGCGTTCGCCGTGACCGGCTTGACCTGGTCGGCCTTCTCCTGGGCCTGCTCCGCCGTCTCCACCTCCGGGTTCGCCAGCTGCTCCCACTCGTCGAGCAGGCTGGAGTCGACCTGGCGGACGAGCTCGCCCAGCCAGGCGATGAGGTCCTGGAGATCCTCGGACTTGAGGTCGTCGGGGATGGTGTGGTCCAGCGCCTTGTACGCGCTCGCCAGGTAGCGCAGCACGATGCCCTCGGTGCGGGCGAGTTCGTAGAAGGAGGTGAACTCGGTGAAGGTCATCGCGCGCTCGTACATGTCGCGGATGATCGACTTCGGGGAGACCGGGTGGTCCCCGACCCACGGGTGGCTCTTGCGGTACACGTCGTAGGCGTGGAAGAGGAGCTCTTCGAGCGGCTTGGGATACGTGACGTCCTGGAGGCGCTCCATCCGCTCCTCGTACTCGATCCCGTCGGCCTTCATCGCGCCCACGGCGATGCCGCGCTCCTTGTTCTGCTGCGCGGCCAGGATCTGGCGCGGGTCGTCCAGGGTGGACTCGACCACGGAGACCATGTCCAGCGCGTAGGAGGGGGAGTCGGGGTCCAGCAGCTCGAAGGAGGCCAGCGCGAAGGTGGACAGCGGCTGGTTGAGCGCGAAGTCCTGCTGGAGGTCGACGGTGAGCCGGATGGTGCGGCCCTCCGCGTCCGGGGTGTCGAGCTTCTCGACGACGCCTCCGTCCAGCAGCGAGCGGTAGATCGCGATGGCCCGGCGGATGTGCCGCAGCTGCGCCTTGCGCGGCTCGTGGTTGTCCTCCAGGAGGTGGCGCATCGCCTGGAAGGCGTCGCCCGGACGGGCGATGACCGACAGCAGCATGATGTTGGTGACCTTGAACCGGGAGGTGAGCGGCTCCGGGTCGGCGGCGATGAGCTTCTCGAAGGTGGTGTCCGACCAGGCGACGAAGCCCTCGGGAGCCTTCTTGCGCACCACCTTGCGGCGCTTCTTCGGGTCGTCGCCGGCCTTCGCGAGGGCCTTCTCGTTCTCGATGACGTGCTCGGGCGCCTGGGCGACCACATAGCCCGCCGTGTCGAAGCCGGCCCGGCCCGCGCGGCCGGCGATCTGGTGGAACTCGCGGGCGCGCAGCGTGCGGACCCGGTTGCCGTCGTACTTGGTGAGCGCGGTGAACAGCACCGTGCGGATGGGGACGTTGACACCGACGCCGAGGGTGTCGGTACCGCAGATCACCTTCAGCAGGCCGGCCTGGGCCAGCTTCTCGACCAGGCGCCGGTACTTGGGCAGCATGCCTGCGTGGTGGACGCCGATCCCGTGCCGGACGTAGCGGGAGAGGTTCTGGCCGAACTTGGTGGTGAAGCGGAAGTTGCCGATCAGATCGGCGATCTTGTCCTTCTCCTCGCGGGTGCACATGTTGATGCTCATCAGCGACTGTGCCCGCTCGACCGCCTGGGCCTGCGTGAAGTGCACGATGTACACCGGGGCCTGCCGGGTCTCCAGCAGCTCGGTGATCGTGTCGGTGATCGGCGTCGTGACGTACTCGTACGACAGCGGCACGGGCCGGGTCGCGGAGCGGACCACCGAGGTCGGCCGGCCGGTGCGCCGGGTCAGGTCCTCCTCGAACCGCTTCACGTCGCCGAGCGTCGCCGACATCAGGACGAACTGTGCCTGCGGGAGCTCCAGCAGGGGGATCTGCCACGCCCAGCCGCGGTCCGGCTCGGCATAGAAGTGGAACTCGTCCATGACGACCTGGCCGATGTCGGCGTACTTGCCGTCGCGCAGGGCGATGGAGGCCAGCACCTCGGCGGTGCAGCAGATCACCGGGGCGTCCGCGTTCACGGAGGCGTCGCCGGTCAGCATGCCGACGTTCTCGGTGCCGAAGAGCTTGCACAGGTCGAAGAACTTCTCCGACACCAGCGCCTTGATCGGGGCGGTGTAGAAGGTCACCTTGTCCTGGGCGAGGGCGGTGAAGTGCGCGCCCGCCGCGACGAGGCTCTTGCCGGAGCCGGTCGGGGTGGACAAGATCACGTTCGCCCCGGAGACGACCTCGATCAGTGCCTCCTCCTGAGCCGGGTACAGGGTGATGCCCTGATCCTCCGCCCACGAGGAGAAAGCCTCGAAGAGGGCGTCGGGGTCGGCGTTCGGCGGGAGCTGATCAATGAGGGTCACACCCCCCATCTTGCCTGGCTTCCCGCCGGAAGCGGGAACCGGAGGACGGATCGAAGATCGCCGACGGTACGCTGTGCCGTTGACCGGGCCCGAACGAAACCGTCAACAGGGCCCGACCACCACACGACTGGGGCGGGGAACGACCATGATGGGTCCGGCGCACTCACTGTCCGGGGCGGCAGCCTGGCTGGGGGTGGGAGCGGCGGCCGCGGCCGCCGGGCACCCGATGCCCTGGCCGGTCCTCGTCGTCGGAGCGCTCATCTGCGCCGGCGCAGCCCTCGCCCCCGACCTGGACCACAAGTCGGCGACGATCTCGCGCGCCTTCGGCCCGCTCTCCAAGGGCCTGTGCGAGGTGGTCGACAAGATCTCCTACGCGGTCTACAAGGCCACCCGCGCCCCCAAGGACGCCCGCCGGACCGGCGGCCACCGCACCCTGACGCACACCTGGCTGTGGGCCGTCCTGATCGGCGGCGGCTCCTCCGCCCTCGCGGCCACCACCGACCGCTGGGGCGTGCTGGTCCTGCTCTTCGTCCACCTGGTCCTGGCCGTCGAGGGCCTGCTGTGGCGGGCGGCCCGGATGTCCAGCGATGTGCTCGTCTGGCTGCTGGGCGCCACCAGCGCCTGGATCCTGGCCGGCGTCCTGGACCAGCCCGGCAACGGGGCCGGATGGCTGTTCACCGATCCGGGCCAGGAATACCTCTGGCTCGGCCTGCCGATCCTGCTCGGCGCCCTGGTCCACGACATCGGCGACGCCCTGACCGTCTCCGGCTGCCCCATCTTGTGGCCCCTCCCGATCGCCGGGAAGCGCTGGTACCCCATCGGCCCGCCCAAGGGCATGCGCTTCCGGGCCGGCAGCTGGGTCGAGCTCAAGGTGCTGATGCCCGTGTTCATGCTGCTCGGCGGCATAGGCGGAGCCTCCGCCCTCGGCTTCATCTAGGACCCGTCACGGAGTCCGTCCGGCACGGCGAAGGCCCCGGCCCCCGCAGGTCAGCGGGGGCCGGGGCCTCGTACGGCAGGCGGTGCGGGCCGGTCAGCCGTGCCAGGAGCGCCACAGCGCCGCGTAGGCACCGTCCGCCGCGACCAGCTCGTCGTGCGAGCCCAGTTCGCTGATCCGGCCGGCCTCGACCACCGCGATCACGTCCGCGTCGTGCGCGGTGTGCAGCCGGTGCGCGATCGCGATCACCGTACGGCCGTCCAGCACCCGGGCCAGCGAACGCTCCAAATGCCGCGCGGCCCGCGGGTCCAGCAGCGAGGTGGCCTCGTCCAGCACCAGCGTGTGCGGATCCGCCAGCACCAGCCGGGCCAGCGCGATCTGCTGCGCCTGCGCGGGGGTCAGCGCCGTACCGCCCGAGCCCACCTCGGTGTCCAGGCCGCTCTCCAGCGCCCGGGCCCAGCCGTCCGCGTCCACCGCGCCCAGCGCCGCCCACAGCTCGGCGTCACCGGCCCCGGTGCGCGCCAGCCGCAGGTTGTCCCGCAGCGAGCCCACGAACACGTGGTGCTCCTGGTTGACCAGCGCCACCTGCTCGCGCACCCGCTCCGCGGGCATCCGCGACAGCTGCGCCCCGCCGAGGGTGACCTCGCCGGTCCGCGGCGCGTAGATGCCCGCCAGCAGCCGGCCCAGCGTGGACTTGCCCGCCCCCGAGGGGCCGACCAGCGCCATCCGGGTGCCCGGCGGCACGGACATGGACACCTGGTGCAGCACGTCCACGCCCTCCCGGTAGCCGAAGCGCACCTCGTCGGCCCGGACGTCCCGCCCCGCCGGGGAGACGCCCGCGTCACCCGCGTCCGGCTCGATCTCCCGTACGCCCACCAGGCGGGCGAGCGACACCTGGGCGACCTGCAGCTCGTCGTACCAGCGCAGGATCAGGCCGATCGGATCGACCATCATCTGCGCCAGCAGCGCGCCGGTGGTCAGCTGTCCCACGGACATCCAGCCCTGGAGCACGCAGTAGCCGCCGATCATCAGCACGGAGCCGAGGATCGTCACGAAGGTGACGTTGACGACGGGGAAGAGGACCGTCCGCAGGAACAGCGTGTACCGCTCCCACGCCGTCCACTCCTTGATCCGCCGCTCCGACAGCGCGATCCGGCCCGGCCCGAGGCGGTGCGCCTCGACCGTGCGCCCGGCGTCCACCGTCTCGGTGAGCGCGGCCGCGACCGCCGCGTACCCGGCCGCCTCCGAGCGGTACGCCGACGGCGCCCGCCGGAAGTACCAGCGGCAGCCGGTCACCAGCACCGGCAGCGCCACCAGCGCGGCCAGGGCCAGCGGCGGCGCGGTCACCGTGAGCGCCCCGAAGAGCAGCCCGACCCAGACCACGCCGATGGCCAGCTGCGGCACGGCCTCGCGCATCGCGTTGGCCAGCCGGTCGATGTCGGTGGTGATCCGCGACAGCAGGTCACCGGTGCCGGCCCGCTCCAGTACGCCCGGGGGCAGGCCCACGGACCGCACCAGGAAGTCCTCGCGCAGATCGGCCAGCATCTCCTCGCCGAGCATCGCGCCGCGCAGCCGGACCAGCCGCACGAAGAACGTCTGGACCACGAGGGCCAGCGCGAACAGCAGGGCCACGCTCCCCAGATGGAGCTCGCGGGCCCCCGCCGCCAGCTGGTCCACGACCCGGCCCAGCAGGTACGGGCCGACCATGGAGGCGGTCACCGCCGCCGCGTTGACCGTCACCAGCACCACGAAGGCACGCCGGTGGCGGCGGAACAGGCCGCGCACATAGCCCCGTACGGTCGCCGTCGTGCCCACGGGCAGGGTGGCGGCCGATGCGGGGGCCGCCGGATCGTATTGCGGCGGCGCCACGCCGATCATGCGGATTCCTCGATCTCTGTGAGTGCCTTTTCCAGCCGGGCTTCTTCCAGCCGGGTCAGCTCCATCCGGGCCACCCGCTGTTCCTCGTCGGTCTCGCGGGTGACGACCGCCCGGTAGAGCGGGTCGCCGTGCAGCAGTTCGCGGTGCGTGCCGGTCGCGGCCACCGCGCCCTCGTGGATCAGGACCACCCGGTCGGCGCGGTCCAGGAGCAGCGGCGAGGAGGCCAGTACCACCGTCGTGCGCCCGGCGCGCAGGGCGGTGATCCCGTCCGCGATCCGTGCCTCGGTGTGCGAGTCGACCGCCGAGGTCGGCTCGTCCAGGACCAGCACCTCCGGGTCGGTGGCCAGGGACCGGGCCAGCGCGAGCCGCTGGCGCTGCCCGCCGGAGAGGGACCGGCCGCGCTCGGTGATCCGCGCGTCCATCGGGTCCTCCACCCCGTCCGGCGCCGACTGCAGCAGCGCGTCCAGGACGTCCGCGCACTGGGCGGCGGCCAGCGCCGCCCCGGGTTCGACCGCTCCGGACGCCGGTACGGCGAACAGCTCGCGCAGCGTCCCGGACAGCAGCACCGGGTCCTTGTCCTGTACGAGGACCAGCGTGCGCGCGGTGTCCAGCGCGAGCTCGTCCAGCGCGACCCCGCCCAGCAGCACCGAGCCCCGCTCGGCAGCCGGGCCCTCGTCCGCCGGATGCCCGCCGAGGCGCTCGGCGAGCCGGCCCGCCAGGTCCGGATCCCCGCACACCACGGCGGTGAACCGGCCCGCCGGGGCCAGCAGTCCCGTCGCGGGGTCGTACAGGTCCCCGCCCGGGGCCGGGGCCTGCGGGATCCCGGCGTCCGGCGCCTGCGGCTGGGGGGCGTCCGTACGCGTCAGCGACAGCACCCGCGCCGCCCGCGCGGCGGAGGGCCGGGAGAAGGAGTACGCCATGGCGATCTCCTCGAAGTGCCGCAGCGGGTAGAGCATCGTGGCCACCGCGCTGAAGGCGGCGACGAGTTCACCGACCTCGAGCCGGCCGTCCAGCACGAGCACGGAGCCGTACCAGACCACGGTGATCAGCAGGGCGCCCGGGAGCAGCACCTGGATCGCGGAGATCAGCGCCCACATCCGGGCGCTGCGCACGGCCGCCTTGCGGACCTCCTGCGAGGCCTCGCGGTAGCGGCCCAGGAACAGCTCCTCGCCGCCGATGCCGCGCAGCACCCGCAGGCCGGCGACGGTGTCGGAGGCGAGTTCTGTGGCCTTGCCGGCCTTCTCGCGCTGGACGTCGGCGCGCCGGGTGGCGCGCGGCAGCAGCGGCAGTACGGACAGGGCCAGCACGGGGACGCCGATCGCGACGACCACGCCGATCGCGGGCGCGTAGAACAGCAGGCCGACGCAGATGGCGACGACGGAGAAGGCGGCGGCGAGGAAACGGGAGACCGCCTCGACGAACCAGCCGATCTTCTCCACGTCGCCCGTGGAGACCGCGACCACCTCGCCCGCCGCGACCCGCCGGGTCAGGGCCGAGCCCAGTTCGGCGGTCTTGCGGGCGAGCAGCTGCTGCACCCGTGCGGCGGCGGTGATCCAGTTGGTGACGGCGGTCCGGTGGAGCATCGCGTCGCCGACCGAGATGGCGACGCCGATCAGTGCCAGCAGCGCGCCGACCAGCAGCAGCCGGGTGCCGTCGCGCCGGACGACCGCGTCGACGCCCAGGCCCACCGCGTACGGCAGCCCGGCGATGCCGCAGAAGTGCACCAGTCCCCAGCACAGGCTCCTGGCCTGTCCGCCGAGTTGGCCGCGTCCCAGCCACACCAGGAATCGCGGGCCTGAGCGGGCGTCGGGTACCCCGGGATCCGGATACGGAAGATCGCTGATCTGCATGACGCCCCATGACTGGTCGAGTGGTCCAAACCGTGCAAGGTTCGCCTTCCGGACCGGTCCCGGGCAATCGATTTTGCGTTGGCCAAGGCCCTACGCAGCGGGGTGTGCGGCGCGTCCGGCCGCGGACCGCCAGGTCACGGACGAGTCGCCCACTCCAGCTCCAGCAGCACCGAGTGGTAACTGCGGCCGGTGGCCCGGTCCATGCCCACCTCGCACATCCGGTTCGCCGACAGATGCGCGTCGAACGGGCGCGAGGTCACCTCCGCCGCCTCGCGCTCCGTCGCCGAAGCCGTCAGCTCCGGATGCAGCATGCCCCGGTCGCCCGCGAAGGCACAGCAGCCCGCATCGTCCGGGACCACCACCTCCGACGCACAGGCCTCGGCCACCGCCCGCAGCTGCGCCACGTCGCCCAAGTGGTGCATCGAGCAGGTCGGATGGAGCACGGCCGAGCCCGCCGTGCGCCGGATCTCCAGGTGCGGGAGCAGCTCGTCCGCCGCCCACACCACGGAGTCGACGACCGTCAGCTCCGCGTGCAGCGCCCGGTTGTCGTCCGTCAGGTACGGGACCACCTCGTGCGCGATGCCCAGCGTGCACGAGGAGGCGTCGACCACCAGCGGCAGCCGCCCGCCCGCCGTCCAGCCCCAGGCGGCCTCCACGATCCGGTTGGCCATCAGCCGGTTGCCGGCGTCGTAGCCCTTCGAGTGCCAGATCGTCGCGCAGCAGGTGCCCGCGACGTCGCCGGGGATCCAGACCGGCTTCCCGGCCCGCTCCGACACCGCCACCACGGCCTCGGGCAGGGAGGGG
The DNA here is from genome assembly GCF_000717915.1 of Streptomyces sp. NRRL S-244. Lineage (GTDB taxonomy): Bacteria > Actinomycetota > Actinomycetes > Streptomycetales > Streptomycetaceae > Streptomyces. Next base: position 7,002 of record NZ_JOCX01000013.1, on the reverse strand, counting down.
CCGGGCCGGCCCGGCGGGCCGCCGAAGATCCGGTTCACACAGGCCGGGTAGTACACGGCCGCCGCGCCCACCCGCCCGGTCCGGGGCAGCTTCCCGGCGGCGGCGCCGGGCAGCTGCGGCAGCCACTCCGGAACCAGGTCGGGGCGTACGGCCTTGCGCGCGACCGCGGTGACGGCCTCCAGCAGCCGGTCGCCGACCCGGGCAGTGATCTTGTCGGCGGCGGCCACGGCCAGCCGGGCGGAGCCCTCCACGGCCTTGAACCGCTGCGCGGCGATCGCGGCGGCGCGCTCCTCGCGCGGGCCGTGCCGGCGGTGGCGGAAGTCCCGCATCAGCGCGCCCGTGTCGATGCCGACGGGGCAGGCCAGCTTGCAGGTGGAGTCACCCGCGCAGGTGTCCACGGCGTCGTAGCCGTAGGCGTCGAGGAGTCCGTCCAGCACCCGGGAGCCCGGCTGCTGGCGCATCATCTCCCGGCGCAGCACGATCCGTTGGCGCGGCGTGGTCGTCAGGTCCTGGCTGGGGCAGGTCGGTTCGCAGAAGCCGCACTCGATGCACGGGTCGGCCACCGCCTCCACCCGCGGGATCGTCTTCAGCCCGCGCAGATGGGCGGCCGGGTCGCGGTCGAGGAGGATGCGCGGGGCGAGCAGCCCGTCCGGGTCGACGACCCGCTTCGTGCGCCACATCAGCTCGGTGGCCCGGGGCCCCCACTCCAGTTCCAGGAAGGGGGCCATGTTGCGGCCGGTGGAGTGCTCGGCCTTCAGCGAGCCGTCGAACCGCTCCACCGTCAGCCGGCAGAAGGCTTCCATGAAGGCCCCGTACCGCGCCACGTCGGCGGGCTTCGCCGCGTCGAAGGCGAGCAGGAAGTGCAGGTTGCCGTGGGCCGCGTGGCCGGCGACGGCCGCGTCGAAGCCGTGCTCGGCCTGGAGCGAGAGGAGCGCCTCGCAGGCCTCGGCCAGCCGGGAGGGCGGCACCGCGAAGTCCTCGGTGATCAGGGTGGTGCCGGGGGCCCGGGCTCCGCCGACGGCGGTGACGAAGGCCTTGCGGGCCCGCCAGTACCCGTTGATCGTCCTCGCGTCGCGGGTGAACGCATTGGTGATCGAGGCCGCCGGAGCGACCAGGTCCAGCCCGGCGAGGACCTCGGCGGCGCGGCGCTCGTACCCGGCGCGGCCCGCCTCGTCCGGGGCCCGGAACTCCACCAGCAGGGCGGTGGTGTCCTTCGGCAGCCCGGCCCAGTCGGCGGGGACGCCCTCGACGCTGACCGAGGCGCGCAGGGTGTTGCCGTCCATCACCTCCACGGCGAGGGCGCCCGCCTCGTTGAACAGCGGTACCGCAGCCGCCGCGGCGGGCAAGGAGGGGAAGAAGAGCAGCGCGCTGGTGAGCTCGCGGTCCAGCGGCACGGTGTCGAAGACGAGCTCGGCGATGAAGCCGAGCGTGCCCTCCGAGCCGACCATCAGACCGCGCAGGATCTCGACGGGGGTGGCGCCGTCCAGGTACGCGTCGAGGCGGTAGCCGGTGGTGTTCTTGATCTCGTACTTGGCCCGGATCCGCGCGGCGAGCTCCGGGTCGGCCTCGATCTCGCGCTTGATCTCCATCAGCCCGCGGCACAGCGCCGGTTCCGCGTGCGCCAGCTCCTCGTCCGCGAGTGGATCGGCGGTGTCCACGACGGTCCCGCCGGGCAGCACGAAGGTGAGCGAGGAGAGGGTGCGGTACGAGTTCCTCGTGGTCCCCGCCGTCATGCCGGACGCGTTGTTGGCGACGACCCCGCCGAGCGTGCAGGCGATGGCGCTCGCCGGGTCGGGGCCGAGGACGCGGCCGTGCCGGGCGAGGGCGGCATTGGCCCGCGCCACGGTGGTGCCGGGCCGGATCCTGGCGCGGCGGCCCTCGTCCAGCACCTCGATGCCGGCCCAGTGGCGGCGTACGTCGACCAGGATGTCCTCGCCCTGGGCCTGGCCGTTCAGCGAGGTGCCCGCGGCGCGGAAGACGACCTCGCGCCCGCGGCCGTGCGCGTACGAGAGGACGGCGGAGACGTCGTCGATGTCCTCGGCGACCACCACCACCTGCGGCACGAACCGGTACGGCGAGGCGTCGGAGGCGTAGCGGACCAGGTCGGAGACCTTCCACAGCACCTTCTCGGCGCCCAGCAGCTCCGCCAGCTCGGTGCGCAGCGGCTCAGGGGTGCCGGCGGCGCGGTGGTCGGGGACCCGGTCGGGGGCGGGGGCGCCGACGCCGTGCGGCCGCAGGGCTCCGGGCTTCGGTTCCAGCAGCGGCATGCGCGACCCCTTGCCTACTCGTTCGGCCCAGTCCGAGGGATCCTGTCCGGCTCCCGGGGCGGCCTCTCAGCAGCCGTGCTCCATCGGGGCGTCCGTCAGGGCGTTCAGCAGACCGCCGAGCACCTCGCGCTGCTCGGCGGTCAACGGAGCCAGGATCTCCTCTGCCGCGTCGGTTCGCGCGTTGCGCAGCCGGCGCAGCGTGGCGCGGCCCGTGTCGGTGAGCTCGATCCTTATGACCCGCCGGTTCGCCGGATCGGGCGCGCGGCGCACGCATTCGGCGGCCTCCAGGCCGTCCACCAGCGTGGTCACGGCGCGGGGCACGACTTCCAGGCGGGCGGCGAGGTCGGCCATCCGGGGCGGCTGGTCGCCGTCGTAGTGCGAGACGAGGCGCAGCAGCCGGCTCTGGGCGGGGGTGATGCCGAGCGGTTCCAGATGGCGCTTCTGGATCCGGTGGAGCCGGCGGGTCAGCCGCAGCAGCTGCTCGGCGAGCACGCCGTCCGTGCTGTCGGTTTCGGAAGCGGTCCTCATACTGGGAAACAGTACCAGGACCACATTCATTGTGAGCATAGGTAACAATGAGCTATGCTCATTCGAGTCTCGTAGGTCTCGTACTCAGTCAGGTCTCGCCAGAAGGAGGCCCATGCGCCCCGAAGAGCCGAAATGGATCCCATCGAAAGAAGCCCTCGATCCCACCCGCCCCGCCCCCGCGGAGCAGCCGCGTGAGCTGCGCCGGATCGTGGGCCTGTTCCGCCCCTACCGCGGCCGCCTCGCCGTCGTGGGGCTGCTCGTCTGCGCCTCCTCCCTGGTCGCGGTGGCCTCGCCCTTCCTGCTGAAGGAGATCCTGGACGTCGCCATCCCGCAGGGCCGCACCGGGCTGCTGAGCCTGCTCGCTCTCGGCATGATCCTCACCGCCGTCGTCACCAGCGTCTTCGGCGTGCTCCAGACCCTGATCTCCACCACCGTCGGCCAGCGCGTCATGCACGACCTGCGCACCGCCGTGTACGCCCAGCTCCAGCGCATGCCGCTGGCCTTCTTCACCCGCACCCGGACCGGCGAGGTGCAGTCCCGCATAGCCAACGACATCGGCGGCATGCAGGCGACCGTCACCTCCACCGCGACCTCGCTCGTCTCCAACCTGACGGCCGTGATCGCCTCCATCGTCGCGATGCTCGCGCTCGACTGGCGGCTCACCCTCGTCTCGCTGCTCCTGCTGCCCGTGTTCGTGTGGATCAGCCGGCGTGTGGGCCGAGAGCGCAAGAAGATCACCCTGAAGCGGCAGAAGCAGATGGCCGCCATGGCCGCGACGGTCACCGAGTCGCTGTCGGTGAGCGGCATCCTGCTCGGCCGCACCATGGGCCGCGCCGACTCGCTGACGCGGTCCTTCTCCGACGAGTCCGAGAAGCTCGTCGACCTCGAGGTGCGCTCCAGCATGGCCGGGCGCTGGCGGATGTCGACCATCGGCATCGTCATGGCCGCCATGCCCGCGCTCATCTACTGGGCCGCCGGCATGGCCCTCCAGTCGGGCGCCCCCTCGCTGTCGGTCGGCACCCTCGTCGCCTTCGTCACGCTCCAGCAGGGCCTGTTCCGGCCCGCCGTGAGCCTGCTGTCGACCGGCGTGCAGATCCAGACCTCGCTCGCCCTGTTCGGCCGCATTTTCGAGTACCTCGACCTGCCGGTGGACATCACCGAGCGCGCGGACGCGGTACGCCTGGACCGGGCCCGGGGCGAGGTCCGGCTGGAGGACGTGCACTTCGCGTACGACGGCAAGCACGGGCCCACGCTGACGGGGATCGACATCACCGTCCCGGCCGGCGGCTCGCTCGCCGTGGTCGGCCCGACCGGCTCCGGCAAGAGCACGCTGAGCTACCTCGTGCCCCGGCTCTACGACGTGACCGGCGGGCGGGTCGCCCTCGACGGGGTCGACGTCCGCGACCTCGACTTCGACTCGCTGGCCCGCTCCATCGGTGTGGTCTCCCAGGAGACCTACCTCTTCCACGCCTCGGTCGCCGACAACCTCCGCTTCGCCAAGCCGGACGCCACCGACGAGGAGATAGCCGAGGCGGCCCGCGCGGCCCAGATCCACGAGCACATCGAGTCCCTGCCCGACGGGTACGACACCCTGGTCGGCGAGCGCGGCTACCGCTTCTCCGGAGGCGAGAAGCAGCGCCTCGCCATCGCCCGCACCATCCTGCGCGACCCGCCGGTGCTCATCCTCGACGAGGCCACCAGCGCGCTCGACACCCGCACCGAGCATGCCGTGCAGCGGGCCATCGACAACCTGTCCCAAGGCCGCACCACCATCACCATCGCGCACCGGCTCTCCACCGTCCGCGACGCCGACCAGATCGTCGTCCTGGACAAGGGCCGCATCGCCGAGCGCGGTACGCACGAGGAACTGCTGGAGGCGGACGGCCGGTACGCGGCCCTGGTCCGCCGGGACCGGGAAGCCGTGCTCGTGCCGGAAAAGGTCGCGCAACCGGCACCGGTAAACGTGTGATCGTATGACCGGCATGTGGGCGTGATGCCGGGAATGTGGAGGTTTGCGGGTTAGCGTGCCCGCATGCGCCATGAGTACCAGCCGCCACGGCGTCGCTCCCGGCTCACTCGCCGGGGCCGTCTGGCGCTCTTCCTCGGCATGCTGCTCGCCATCGGTGCGGCCGCTCTGCTTCCGCTGCTGCGGAGCGGGGGAGCCCCCGAGAAGCCGCGCCAGTTGACCATCCCGGAGGGCTGGCGGGCACCCCAGGTGTACGCGGCGATCGACCGCGAGCTGAAGCTCCCGGCCGGCTCCACCAAGGCGGCGGTCCCCACGGCCGGACTGGCCCTGCCCGCGGAGGCGAAGGGCAATCCGGAGGGCTTCCTGTTCCCGGCGACCTACCCGGTGACCTCCGAGTCCACGCCGGCCGCCCTGCTCGCGTACATGGTGGACACGGCCAACCGGAAGCTTGCGACCAGGGCCGTCGTGGACGGCGCCAAGGCGCACGGGATGACCCCGTATCAGACGGCCACGCTCGCCAGCATCATCGAGGCGGAAGCCGAATCCCGCGGCGACCGGGGCAAGGTCGCCCGGGTGGTGCACAACCGGCTGGCGCGGTCGATGCCGCTCCAGATGGACTCCACCATCAACTACGCGCTGGGCCGCAGCACGGTGGACACCAAGCTGAGCGAGACGCGGATCGACAGCCCCTTCAACACCTATGAGCGCCAAGGGCTCCCGCCGACGCCGATCGACAGCCCGGGCCTCGAGGCCATGGCCGCGGCCGTCGCGCCGACGCCCGGCGACTGGCTGTTCTTCGTCACCGTGAAGCCGGGGGACACCCGCTTCTCGGCGACGTACGAGGAGCACAAGAAGCACGTCGCGGAGTTCAACCGGATCCGGGCCGGTGCCGGTGCCGGCACGAGTACGGGGTCGGGGTCGGGGACCCGCGAGGCCGCCGCCGGGCCCGCCCGGACGGGCTCCCGCGCCGGCTAGGCCAAGCGGACGCCGGCCGGTTCGAGGGTGCCGTCCGCGCCGCCCGTACGGACAGGGCCGCCCGTACGGACAGGGCCGCCCGTGCCGCGGGCCAGCAGGCGGCGTATCTCGCGGACCGCGGCACCGCCGGCGCGGTTGGCACCGATCGTCGACGCCGACGGGCCGTAGCCGACCAGGTGGATCCGCTCGTCGCGGACCGCGCGGGTGCCCTCGACCCGGATGCCGCCGCCGGGCTCGCGCAGGTGCAGCGGGGCCAGGTGCTCGATGGCGGCCCGGAACCCGGTGGCCCACAGGATCACATCGGCCTCCACCTGCCGCCCGTCCGCCCAGGCGACCCCCGTCGCCGTGATCCGGTCGAACACCGGCCGTCGCTCCAGCACCCCCGAGGCCAGTCCGGTCCGGACGGCCTCGTTCAGCGGGAGCCCGGTCACGCTGACCACGCTCTGCGGCGGCAGCCCCTGGCGCACCCGCTCGTCGACCAGGGCCACCGCGGCCCGGCCCTCGGCCTCACCGAAGCTCCCGTCGCGGAACACCGGCGGCCGACGGGTCACCCAGGTGGTCTCCGCCGCCACCTCGGAGATCTCCAGCAGGTGCTGCACCGCCGAGGTGCCGCCGCCCACCACGACGACCCGGGCCCCGGCGAACTCCTGGGGACCCGGGTAGTCCGCGGTGTGCAGCTGGCGGCCCCGGAAGCTCTTCTGGCCCGGATAGCGCGGCCAGAACGGCCGGTCCCAGGTCCCGGTCGCGTTGATCAGCGCCCGCGCGGTCCAGATCCCGGCCGGGGACTCCACCCGCAGCCGCCCGTCGCCCCCGTCCCGTACGGCCGTGACATCCACGGGCCGCCGTACGCGCAGCCCGAACCGCTCCTCGTACGCCGCGAAGTACTCCCCGATCACCGCCGCGGACGGCCGCAGCGGGTCGGCGTCCGTGAGCTCCATGCCGGGCAGGGCGTGCATCCCGTGCACCTTGCCGTACGTCAGCGAGGGCCAGCGGAACTGCCACGCACCGCCGGGCCGCGGTGCGTGGTCGAGCAGCACGTACCCGATCCCGGCCCGGGCCAGGTGGTAGGCACTGGACAACCCCGCCTGCCCGCCCCCGACGACCACCACGTCGACGGCCTCCGCACCCTCCATGAAATCGTTCACGGTTCTACCAACCCGGCGACCCGGCGGGATCTTCCCACCCGCCCGATGGCCCTGCGCGAGCGCGGAGTGCTCGCTAAGGTCGGGGGACGTCAGGGGCGGGTGCGGCGAGCGGCGGGGGGCG
>NZ_JOCX01000012.1 GCF_000717915.1 Streptomyces sp. NRRL S-244 | reverse complement strand
CCCGTATCCCGCCCCCCCGAACCCCCCGCCGAGCGCCCCTCCGCGAGGGGTTCGGGCCAACCCGTACCAGACCCCCTGAACCCGGACACCTCCCGGGCGTGTACGACCGGGCCGAGGGCCGCGACCGTCAGGGTCGGGCGTGGTGGGCGCGGAAGTAGGTCCAGCTCGTCTCGTTGGGTTCGGTCCACTTCTCCGGCGCGTGCGCGTACTCCGGGTGGCGGGCCGCGATGTACGCGCGGGTGCGCTCCGGGACCTCGGCGTACGAGCCCAGCTTGCGGCCCCGGCAGTGGAAGGTGAGGCCGCCGGGCCGCTGACCCTGCTCCATCCACGGGAGCCACGGGGACATCCGCGTCCAGGACATGGTGGCGGGGACGCTCGGCTCGTCGGTGGTCAGCACCGTGCCCGGAGCGAAGAACTGGAAGAGCTCCAGGGCCCGGTACGTGTCGTCGGCGGAGTTCAGCGGGTAGTCGGCGACCGGCAGCGGCGACGGATAGGCGAGCGGGATCTCCAGGCTGAAGCAGACCTGGTCCCCGAGCTCGGTCAGGGGGACCGGGAAGGGCCGCAGCCTCAGGTTGGCCGGATCGTTCCAGATGTGGATGACCGGCTTGTCCTCCCAGGTCTCCAGGATCTCCCGGGTCTGCGGATCCAGGAAGAACGCGGCCTCCCTGGTGAGCAGTTGGAAGCCGTCGGTCTCCGGGTCCGGGGCGAGCCGGGCGACGTTGAGGCCCTCGAAGCCGAAGAGGCGCCGGTACGGCTGGTCCGGGGCCCAGGAGTAGATGTCCCCGGACCACCAGTAGGTCACCTCGCCGCCGTCGAGCGAGGCGCGGGTGCGGGCGAACGCGTGCAGGAGCTCAGCGGGTGTCATGCCGGTCACTGTGCGCGGTCCCCCGACGGCTCGGCAAGCGCGCGGGCCACCGGCGGCGGGGCCCTGGCCGGCATACGGGACGTCAGGTTGACGCTGCGGCGCGCAGCGGCAACCGTGACCCGCATGGGGAACGAACGCCGACTGCTCACACTGCTCGTCTGCCTGGTGCTCGGCATCGGGCTGGCGGCCGCCGTGCTGGGCGCCACCCGGGTGGCGGGCCCTGACGGGACCGCGCATTCCGGGATGAACTCCCGCGACTACGTGGACATACAGGACGTACCGCCCGGCCCCCGCGATCCGTCGCCGACCGGACCCGACGCCTCGACGGGCACCGTGACGGTGGACTGCGGGCGCAACGAGGAGCGCCACTACAACGAGGACAACCTCGTGGTGTCGCCGGGGCTGCGCTCGGGCGCCCACCACACCCACGCGTACGTGGGGAACCTGTCCACGGACGCGATGTCGACGGACGCCTCCCTGGCCGCCGCCGCGACCAGCTGCCGCGGCGGCGACCGGTCCACGTACTACTGGCCGGTCCTGCGCCGGACGGACCGGGCGGGCAGCCATCCGCACGAGGGCTCCGCCGGGCACGGCAACACGGGCGAGATCCTGCCCGAGGCGGCGGTCTCCTTGGAGTTCCGCGGCAACCCGGTGGGCAAGGTCGTGCCGATGCCGCGCTTCCTGCGCGCGATGACCGGCGACGCGGTGGGGTACACGGCGGCGAGCGACGCGGACGTACGCGCCCGCTGGGGCTGTTCCGGCTCCCCGGACCGGTTCACCACCCGTTACCCGCGCTGCCCCGCCGGCGAGCGCATCACCCGTACGCTCGTCTTCCCCAGCTGCTGGAACGGGCTGGACACCGAGAGCCCCGGTCACCGCGCGCACCTCGGCTTCCCCGCTGCCAACGGCGTCTGCCCGCAGGGCACGTTCGCCGTGCCCCAGCTGCGCATCTCCCTCGCGTACGAGGTGCCGCCGGGGGTGCCGGTCGCCGTCGACTCCTTCCCCGAGCAGCGGCACAGCCCCAAGACGGACCACGCGATGTTCGTGGACGCCATGACGGACGCGCAGATGGCCGCCGTCGTCGTCTGCCTCAACGAGGGGCGTACCTGCCGCACCTGAGAGCCGCCCGTTCGAAGTGACGGGGGTCACATGAACCGGGCCGCGCCGGGGCGCGTGTTCTGACCGCACCAGATGGGCGAGGAAGACGGAGAGGGTGAGATGGCCGGACCACTGTGGCCCCGTACACGGCGGGGCTCGACCGATGAGGCACTGATCAGGTCGGTGTACGAGGAGCACGGCCACGCCCTGCTCGCGTATGCCACCCGGCTGACCGGAGACCGGGCCACCGCCGAGGACGTCGTCCAGGAGACGCTCATCCGCGCCTGGCGGCATTCCGAGGTGCTGGTCAACGGGAAGGGATCGGTGCGCGGCTGGCTGCTGACGGTGGCCCGCAACATCATCACCGACCGGTACCGGGCCAAGGCGGCCCGCCCCGCGGAGGTTTCCGGGGAGGCGGCCGCTCCCCCGGTGGAGCTGGACCACGCGGACTCCATCGTGGACACGATGACCGTGCTGGGGGCCCTCGACCAGTTGTCCCCGGAGCACCGGGACGTGCTCAAGGAGCTGTACTACCGCCAGCTGAGCGTGGCCGAGGCGGCCGACAGCCTCGGCATCCCGGCGGGCACGGTCAAATCACGCGCGCACTACGCGCTCAAGGCACTGCGCGAGGTGTTCCGCCAAGGCGGGGCCGCGGAGGGCCGGGCGGGCAATCGAATGGGCAGGCCACCCCGGCAGGGTGCTGGACTGCGGGAGGTGGTGGCATGAACCGGCAGCGGCACGAGGAGGAGGAACTGCTCGGCCCGTACATTCTCGGCGTCCTGGACCAGGAAGAGGTCCGCCGGGTCGAGGATCACATGCGCGGCTGCGTTCAATGCCGAGAGGAGGTGACCGCGTTGCGCGAGATGGAAGCGGCGTTGGGCGAGGTGCCTGCGGAGGCCTTCCTCGACGGACCGCCGCAGGGCGGTGACCTGCTGCTCCAGCGCACGCTGCGGCAGGTGCGGAACGAGGCGTCGGGCGAGCGGCGCCGACGATGGGGCATCGCGGGACTGGCCGCCGCGGCCTCGCTGGCCGCCGTGTTCTGGGCCGGGGCGCAGTTGGGCTCGGCGGACGGCACGCCGATCGCCCAGCCGCCGCCGCCCACGCCGTCGGTCTCGGCGCAGCCTTCGCCGCCGCCGGCGGGTACGAAGGTGGCCTCGGCGACCGACCCGCGCACCAGTGCGCGGATGACCGTACAGGTCATGCCCGCGGCCAAGTGGGTCCGGGTGCACGCGGCCGTGGCGGGGATCCCGCCGGGCGAGCGCTGCCTGCTGATCGTGGTCGGGAAGGACGGCAAGCGCACCTCCGCCGGCAGCTGGGTCGTCGGCAGCCAGAACGGCGAGGGCAAGGGCGCGTCGCTGGACGGCTCGGCGGCGGTGGACCCGACCGACGTCAAGGAGGTCGTGGTCGAGAACGAGTCGGGCAAGCGGTTCGTGTCGGTGCCCATGCCGGTGTAACCGCTTCGCCCCGCCGGTGCCACCGGCGGTCTCGTCGCGAACGGAGCCCGGGCGGCCGTACCAACGGCCGCCCGGGCTCCGGGCCGTACGTGACCAGCGCGAAATCCGTTTTCTCGCCGCCTGCCCCGGTCGGCACACTGACCCCATGCCACACTCTGTCGAACACCTGCTCGCCGAACTCGATCCGCTCCCGCACGCCGACCGGCTGAGGTTGCTCGCCACCACCGCCCGCGACCTCGCCCGCACCGGCGAACTGCCCGGCGTCCTGGACGGGCTGGCCGGCCGCGGCCGCTACGAGCGGCGGCTGGCCGCACTGGCGGCGTTCGCGGGGCGGCAGAGCGGGTACCTGGCGCAGCGGCTGGCCGACCCGGACCCGGTGGTGCGCTCCTTCGCCCACCGGGCCGTGCGTACCCTGCCCGTGCCGGACGAGGCGATCGAAGCCGCGTACGACGACGCCTCCGCCGAGATCCGCCGGAAGCTGTCGCTGGCCGTGCTCCGGGGTTCGCGCCCGGCGCTCGCGCAGCGGCTGATACCCGCCTTGCGGGCCCAGTGGGGCGACGGCGAGGCCGCCTCCCTGCTCCCGGCCTGCGGGCCGGAGTTCGTCTCCGCCCTGCTGCCGGAACTGGCCCACGCCGTCACGCACTGGGTCCGGCTGGCCCGCTGCCATCCCGGCCCGGTGCTGGACCAGGCGGCGGCCGAGCTGGCGGAGCTGCCGGAGAACCTGCGCGCCGGTTGGTGGCACCACAGGGCGCCGGGAATCGCCGCGGCCCTGCCCGCCGCGCCGGACCGCGTGCTCGGGATGCTGGAGCGGTACGGGCCCGCCCGGCTGCCCCGGCCCCTGGAGAACCGGGCCGGCGATCTGATCGCCGCGGACGCGGAACGGTTCGTACGCTGGCTGGCCGCCCCCGAACGCGCGGACGGGTACCAGGCGTACCTCCCTCCGCCGTCCCGGCTGCGGCAGCTCGTCCGCGCCGATCCGCCGTCCCTGCCCGACCTCGGCCGCCGCTGGGCTGGGCGTCCCGCCTACCTGGCCGCGCTGCTGAAGGCGCTGCCTCCGGGCCGCCGCGCGGCGTTCCACGACGCGGCCACCGCGCACACCCCCGCTCCCGACGGGATGATCCCCGACGAGGTCCTGGCCCTGCTCCCGCGCGAGTGCCGCCAGGCCGAGGCGCGGCGATGCGCGGACCACGCCCGCCGCGAAGCCCTGCCGACCGAGCGGCTCCTCGAAGCCCTCGCGCACCTTCCGGTCGCCGAGGCCCGGCCCGAACTCCTCGCCGCGACGCGGCTGTCCGATGCCGACACCCGCCGGGCGGCCTGGCCGCGGCTCGTGGAGAACGCGGTCCACGCGCGCGACGCCGAAGCGCTGGGCGAGGTGCTCGAGCTGATGGTGACGCGGCTGCGCAACGACCGCGACCCCGTGCGCGCGGCCGCGCTGTCCGCTCTGGCCGGGGTACCGGTGCCGCTGCTGGCCGCCGAGACCTCGGTCGCCCGCCTGGACCGGATCGCCACCGACGCCGTCGAGGCCCGCGACTGCTCCGGCGAGACGCACTGGGCCCTGGAGCGGCTGGTGTTCGCGGCGCTGGGGGACCCGGCCGCCTCCCCCGCCCTGCTCGGCTGGGCGCTGCGTACCCTCCACGAGCTCACCGCCCGCACCGGCCGCGTCGTGCACCCTCCGTACGGGAGCGTGCTGCCGCCCGGCCGGGCGCAGCGGATCCTCGACGTCCTGCGTCCCTGGCTCGACGTCCGCGCGGCCAAGGGCGAGTACGAGCCGCTGCTCACGTTCGCGAACCACTGGGGCGAGCACGGCCACCGCATGCCGGAGCTCCAGCGGATGCTCGACGAGGCCCGGCAGCGGTGCACCGACGTGTGGTTCCCGCAATTCGCGCGGGTCTGGCTGGCGGATCCGGCGACGCGCGGCGAGCGGGTGGCCGTGCTGCTGGAACAAGAGCCGTCGGCTGTCGCGCTGGAACCCGTGCTGGACGTGCTGTCTGCGCACCGTACGGATCTGCTGGACGGCGTGCTCGCAGCGCGCCCGCCGTACGGCCGGTTCCTGCGGGAGGGAGCGGAGCGGCCGCTCCCCCGGTTCGACCGCGCGGACCGGTGGGTGCCCCGCCAGCAGGAGGAGGCGGCCTGGCTGGCCGAGGTCGCCGTCGGCGACGAGTCCAGGACGGTGCACCAGCGGTCGGAGGTCCTGCGCGGCGCGGCCCGGATCCCCGACCACGGGCTGGAGCTCGTACGGCGGCACGCGCGCTCGGCGGACACGGTGCTCGCGGAGACCGCGCTCGCCGCCTCGGCACGGACGTCGGAGCCGGCCGCGGCCTTGCCCGACCTGCTCGCGCACGCGGGCGACGACCACGCCCGCGTCGCGGTGTACGCCGCGGGGCGGGCCGCGGCCGCGACCGCGCCGATGCGGCTCGCGGAGCTGCTGGACGGGCTGTTGGGCGCGCCGTCGGGGGCCAAGGTGACCAGCCGCAAGGAGGCGGTGCGGCTGACCGCGCGGTTCCTGCCGCCCCGCCGGGCCGCGGCGTTGCTGGCGCGCGTTGCCGGCGACGCCGACAGCCACCCCGATGTGGTGACCGCCGCCGTGAGCCACGCGATCGGGCTCCTGGGGACCGGGGAGGTCTGGAACCTGCTGGAGAGGGCCGCGGCGAGCGGTACCCGGGAAGCCGGGGAGGTGATCGGGCGCACCCCGACGCTCCGGGTGGCGCAGCGGCACCGGCCGCGCTATGCCCGCCTGGTGGCGCTCCTCGCCGCCTCCCCGCACCGGTCCGTGGCCGCTCATGCGGTCACGGCGCTGCCCGACTGGGTCGCCTATGCGCCCGAGGCGGCGGACCCCGTACGGCGGGCCGTCTGCGACCTGGCGTCGGGCCCCGGCTGGAAGTCGGCGGCGACGGCCCTCGAGAAGATCGCCGGCTCGAAGCTGCCGCACCCCGTCGGCGGCGGCGAGCCCGGGAGCCAGTTCCACCGCGCCGTGGAGGAGCTGTTGGACACCGTACGCTCCGGTGACGACCCGGAGGCGGGGGCCGAGCGGGACCTCCCGGCGCTCCAGCGGGTGCGGTTCCTGAGTCAGATCGTCTCGGCGGAGCACGGGGAGCTGCGCGCCGCCCTGGTGCGGCAGCTCGCCGGCGAACCCGCCCTGGCCACGCTCCGCGTGGCGCTGCTGCGGCGCTCGGTCGACCTGCGCGCGGACCTGCCGGAGCTGCGGGCGGCCCTGGACGTCCTCGTCGAGGCCCATGCGGGCCGGCCCGGGCTGGCCGCGGCGACGGCGAACTCGCTGCGCGACGGGAACTGGCACGGCGACCTGGTCCGGGATCCCGCCGTGGTGCTGGAGGCCGTACGCGGGCTCGCGGAGGACGGGGCCGCGGTGGCGGGGTTGTTCGCCGTCGCGCTCACCGCGGCCATGGGCCGGCGCTGCGGCTGGCCGCCGGAGTGGCGTGAGGTGCTGCGGGGGCTGAGGCGGCACACCGAGCAGGAGGTTCGGGACGCGGCACTGGTGGCGTTCACACACGGCGAGTGACCGGCCGGCAGAGCCTCGGCGAAGTCTTCCCCAACCGGACTGATCATCACATTGCGCTCCATGACATCCTGTGACGTCACAACTCGCCGGACGGGATCGGCGGACGTCCGGGGAATATGGGGAAGGTCGATGAGGCTCTGCTTCCTGGTGGAGGAGCACTACCGCCACGACGGCATGCCGAACGAGGTGATCCGGCAGCTGACCGCATGGGGGCACCAGGTGGACGTGGTGCGGCCGGGGGGCTCGTTGCTGCGCATGGGCGAGGTCGTGGCCTCGGGCACGCACGACGCCTGGGTGCTCAAGACCGTCTCCGGCGGCCCCGGGCTGACCCTGCTCGAAGCCGCGGCGGCGGCCGGCATGACCACCGTCAACGACGCCCGCTCGATCCGGGGCGTACGGGACAAGGCGCTGGCCGCCGCCATCGGCCGGACCGGGGGGCTCCCGATGCCGCCCACGTACGCCGTGGCACGGCCGGAGCTGCTGCGGGAGATACCGGGCGCGGAGTACCCGCTCGTCGTCAAGCCCGCGGACGGCAGCTCCGGGCGGGCCGTGCACCTGGTGTCCGCGCCCGGGGAACTCGAAGCGCTGCTCCCGGAACTGGCGGGCGAGCACATGCTCATCGCCCAGCCGTACGTGGCCAACTCGGGCACCGACATCAAGGTGTACGCGGTCGGCGGGGAGCTCTTCGCCACCGAGCGCTGCTCGCCCCTGCACCCGGATCCGGCGGTGCGCGAGCGGCGCGTGCCGCTGTCGGCCGAAGTGGCCGCGATCGCCGCGCAGGTGGGGGCGGTGTACGGGCTCGACCTGTACGGGGTGGACGTGCTGCTCGGTCCGGACGGGCCGGTGGTGGTGGACGTGAACGACTTCCCGAGCTTCCGTCAGGTTCCGGACGCGGCGGCCCGGGTGGGGCGGGCCGTGCTGGGGCTGGCGCGGGCGGGCGGCCAGGCCGCAGCGGCGGCATCGGCGGCAGCGGCTTGTCCTGTGCCGGCTCGCGCACTGCCCCTGTCGATCCCGGCACAGGCGTCCGCCCGGGCCGGCGAGGCCGCGCTGTGAGGATCTGCCTGGTCACGCCGGAGCCCGGCCATCCGCTGCTGGCCGCCGCGACGGCGCTGCTCGAAGCCGCCGGGCACCGGGGGGAATCGCTGGATCCGGACGCGGCGGACGCAGCCCCCGCGGACCTGGCCGACGTATACCTGCTGAAGGCGCGGACGCCGCGGGCGCTGGACCTCGCGCGGGAGCTCGAGCGGCGCGGGGCGCCGGTGCTGAACTCGGCCGCGGCCACCGCGCTCTGCCAGGACCGCACGCGGATGGCGGAGTTGGCCCTGCGCGCCGGTCTGCCGTTCGCGGGCACCCGTACCTACGGCTCCCTCGCGGCCTGGGCGGCCGGCGCAGCACTCGGCGGCCCGCCCCTGGTCGTCAAGAGCCGGCACAGCCGCCGGCACGACCTGGTCGCCCGGGTCGACGACGGGGCCCGGCTGCGCGAGCTCGCCGACGCCTGGCCGCAGGAGCCCGTCGTGGTGCAGGAGTTCGCGCCCAACAACGGCTGGGACCACAAGCTGTGGGCGATCGGGGACCGGGTCTTCGCCGCCCTGCGCCGTTCCGAGCTCGCACCGGAGGGCCGGGGTCCGACCCGGCCGCTCCCCCTCGCCGAACTGCCGCCCGGCTGGGCGGACCTGGTCCGCCGCACCGGCGAGGTGTTCTCGCTCGACGTCTACGGGGTGGACCTCATCGACACCGGCGACGCCGCCCCGCTCATCGTGGACGTCAACGCCTTCCCCGGCATCCGCGGCCAGGCCGGCGCCCCGGAGGCCCTGGCGGCCCTCGCCCTGGACCGGGCGGCCGCCCGTCGCTGATCCCGCCGGGGCGGGCGGGGGACCGGACAGGGGGAATCCGCGCGTCGGGGCGTGTCGGCGGGCCGGGGCCGCCGCGGGCGCCCCGAGGATCGGCGGATGGGCGTCGTACTGCCGGTCCTCTTCGCGCTGTTCGCGGCGCTCAGCAATGCGCTGGCCACCGTGCTCCAGCGGCGGGCGGCGCTCACCGTGCCGCAGAGCAAGGGCTTCCGGTTCGGGCTGGTCCTCGACCTGCTTCGGCGGCCCGTGTGGGTCGTCGGGATCCTGGCCGTGATCGCGGCCGGGGTGGGGCAGGCCGCGGCGCTGGCCACCGGTGCCCTGGTCCTCGTACAGCCGCTGTTCGTGCTGGAGCTGCCGCTCGCGCTGCTGATCGCCTCGCTGGTGGCGCGGCGACGGCTGCCGGGGGCGCTGTGGCTGGCCGTGGCCGGGGTGGTGGCCGGGCTCGGGGTGGCGCTGGCCGCGGCCTCCCCCGCCGGGAACCGGACGCAGGTGCCGGTCGACCGGTGGATCCCGGCCCTCGTGGCGTGCGCGGCCGTCGTCGCGGGCCTGACGGTGGCCGGGCTGCGCCGCCCGCCGGGGCGCGCCCGGGCCGGCTGCCTCGGCGCGGCCACCGCCGTCTGCTACGCGATCACGGCCGCCCTGATGAAGCACTCCGTGTACGTGCTGACCGAGCACGGCATCGTCGGATTCCTGACCGCGTGGCAGACGTACGCCTTCGGGGCGACCGGCATCTGCGCCCTGCTGCTGCTCGAACACGCCATGCAGGGCGGGCCGCTGGTCGCCTCGCAGCCCGCGCTGACGCTGGGCGACGCGAGCGTCAGCGTCGCGCTGGGCGTGGTCCTGTACGAGGAGCACCTGCGGGCGGGCTGGTGGGTGCTGCCCCAACTGCTGGGCGTGGCCCTGATCTGCGGGGGTATCGTCGCCCTGGCCCGGGCCGGGACGGGCGCCCCTTAGCGGGTGTCCGCCCCGGGGGTCTCCTCCTCCAGGCCCGTGATCGCGCGGACGTGGCGCAGGCTCGGGTCCAGCAGGACCGCGTGGAGCTGCTGGAAGAGCTGGCGGGCCGCCACCGCGTTCCAGTCGGCCGGCAGGAGTTCGGTCGGCAGGCCCGGGTCGAGGTACGGGAGGCGGCGCCACTGGGTGAGCAGCGGCACGTAGTGGCGGAAGGCCTCGGCCGGGTCGGGCTCCCCCTCGGCCGCGAGGCGCGCGGCGACGGGGGCGTACGTGTCGGTGAAGGCCGCGTACTGGGTCTGGATCGCCGGGAAGTCCCACCAGTCGCTCACCGTCTGCGCCAGGTCGCTGAAGGCGGCGTAGTCGGCGGCGAACAGGTGCACGTACTCGCTGAGGCCCAGCCGTACGAGCATCGCCCGGGCGTCGTCGAGCAGCCGCCCGGGGGCCAGCCACACACCCGGCGCGATGTTGCCGAAGCCGAGCCAGGTCAGCCGGGTGCGCAGCTGGTAGCGGTGGGAGCGCTCGGACTCCGGTACGGAGAACACCGCCATGGCCCAGCCGTCGGCCAGGTCGGCGGGTTCGAGGCTGGCGAAGATGCGGCGGTCGCCCTCGTCGAAGACGGGGTGCACCGCCGGGCTGAGCCGGTACCCGGTGGCACCCCGGCGCTCCGGTTCCAGTACGCCGCGCTTCTTGAGCCGCGAGATCGCCGACCGCACCGCCGGGCCGTCGACGTCCAGCTCGCCCATCAGCGTGATCAGGTCCGCGATGGAGATCCAGCCGCCGAGGCGGCGCAGGAACGCTCCGTAGACCGTGTTGATCAACGAGCTGGGCCTGAGGGGACTGTCCGACATGATCGCCTTCCGTTGTGCGCGGTCGCGATCATATCCAGCCGCTCCCCCCGCGGCCCTGCCCCTACTGCGGAAGCGGCGGCGGAAGCGGCGTCCGCGGAAGCGGCGTCTGCGCGTACGCGCCGGAGAGCAGATGGCCCGCGCCCGGGGCCACGGCCGGCAGGTCGAGGGCGCGCAGCATCTGGTGGGCGGTGCAGACGGCCGCCGACACCACCGGCTTGCCCAGCAGTTGTTCGGCCTCCTCGATGGCGCCCAGGGAGGGCATCTGCACGCAGGCGGAGAGCACGACCGCGTCGGCGTCCGCGTACTCCAGCGCGCGGGCGAGCCCGGGCAGCTTGGCCGGGTCGTGGGCAGCCACGTCGAGGTTGTCCGGGATTTCGAGGGCCTCGTAGTCGAGGACCTCGATGCCCTCGTACGTGAGGTAGTCCACGACGGTCCGCGTGAGCGGGCGCATGTACGGGGCGAGCAGGGCGATCTTGCGGGCGCCCATGGTGTGCAGTCCGTGGACGAGGGCGCCCGCGCTGGTGACGACGGGTGCGGGGGCGCCGTTCTCGACCGTACGGGTGTGCAGGCGCTGCTCCGAGGTGCGGTGGTAGCCGAGGCCCATGCTCATGATCGCGACCAGGCAGGCGTAGCCGAGCACGTCGACGCGGGCGTCGGAGAGCTCCACCGCACAGCGGTCGGAGTCGGCGTCCATGGCCTTGAGCTGTTCCGGAGTCACATGGGTCATGCGCATCCGGCTGGAGTGGAAGGTGAACCTCTCGTCGGGCAGCAGCGCCTGGCGGGCGCGCAGGATGGCGGGGACCTCGGTCTCCATGGTCACGTTCGAACTCGGCACGATCTGGCCGATGCGGTAGGTGCGGGGCGGCGGCACGGGTACTCCTCGGTGCGTACGGGGTGTGCGGGGATCAGCGGGCGTCGACGACGGGGTTGGCCAGGGTGCCGATGCGCTCGACGGTCGCCTCGACCGTGTCACCCGGAACCAGGAACTCCGGCGGCACCATGCCGGCGCCCACCCCGGACGGCGATCCCGTCGCGATGACGTCGCCGGGCTCCAGGGTCACGCCGGAGCTGATGTCGGCGATGAGGCGGGCGATCGGGAACAGCATGTGCCGGGTGTTCGACTTCTGCTTGGTGACGCCGTTGACGCGCAGCGAGAGGTCGAGGGCCATCGGGTCGGGGATCTCGTCCGCCGTGACGACCACCGGGCCGAAGGGCGCGTAGGAGTCCTGCCCCTTGGAGAAGAACCACTGGCCGGAGCGGCGCTGGTCGCGGGCGCTGATGTCGTTGACGATGCTGAAGCCGAAGACGTGCTCGTACGCGTCCTCCTCGCTCACCCGGAACGCGGTGCGGCCGATGACGACGGCCAGTTCGCACTCCCAGTCGAGCTGCCGGGTGAGGTCGCCGTTGTGCAGGATCGGCGCGCCGGGGCCGGTGACGGCGGTGGCGGGCTTGCTGAACAGGACGGGGCGGGGCGGGAGTTCCTTGTCGGTGTCCAGGCTGCGGCTGGACTCCTCGACGTGCTCGACGTAGTTGAGGCCGACACCGATGATCTTGCCGGGGCGCAGCGGGGCGGCCAGGGTGACCTCCTCGAGCCGGTGAGCGGCCCCGGCCGGGCGGGTGGAGGCGTCGGCGTGGGCGTAGGCCTCGAGGAGGCGGGACGCGGCCTCCTGGGCGGCGGGGCCCGCCTGGACGAAGGAGAGCAGATCGCGCGGGAGGTCCACGCCCGCGTGGTCGGCCAGGACCGCGAGGTCGAGGACGAGGCCGTCGGCCTCGGCGCCGAGGCGCGGGGCGCCGTCGCCGCCGGCGGCGGTGGTGGTGGTGCCGGTGGTCCCGGTGGTGAAGGTGAGCAGACGCATGGTGGGGCTCCTCGAGTCAGGCGGTGGCGGTCGGGGCGGCGGAGGTCGGCGCGGCCGCGGGCATCGGCTGGTGGCCGTCGTTGTCCGGGTAGGCCTCTTCGCGGTGGAAGCCGAGCGAGCGCATGACCGGGAAGTCGTTGAAGGAGAACAGGCAGGCGTCCTCGGAGGCGTCCAGGTTGTGGTGCTCGTGCCAGGCCCAGGACGGGACGCAGAAGATGTCGCCCTGGCGCCATTCGAAGCGCTGCCCGGCGATCACCGAGACCCCGTGCCCCTTGGCCGCCGTGTAGATCACCGAGCCGGTGTGCCGGTGGGCGCGGGTGGCCTGCCCGGGGCGCAGCAGCTGCATGTGGGCGCCCATGGTGGGCATCACCGGGCCGCCCGTGACCGGGTTGGTGTACTCGGCGACGACCCCGTCGTACGGGGAGCCCTCGCTCGCCCTGGCGAGGCCGAGCAGGGCTTCGTACGTCGGCTCCCAGGGGTAGGCGAGCAGCGGCGAGTAGGGCCGGCTCCAGCGCTCGGAGCCGTACGGGAGCAGGTTCGCGGCGTACTGGAGCACGGAGGAGTTGACCACCTTCCCGGGCGTCTGGTGGAGCTCGGGGTGGACCTCGTAGAACCCGGCGTCCAGGGCGTTGACGAGCGGGATGTCGAGGCCGTCCTGCCAGATGACCGGCCCGTCCTCGCCGTCGTTGCCGTGCTCGTGCCAGGTGCCGTTGGGGGTGATCGCGAAGTCGCGCGGGCCGACCTTCAGCTTCTGGCCGTCGACGACGGTCCAGGCGCCGGTGCCCTCGTGGACGAAGCGCAGGGCGGCGGCCTGGTGGCGGTGGGCGGTCATGGCCTCGCCGGGGCCCATGATCTGGAGCCCGGTGTAGAGGAGGCCGGCGGCGGCGCTGACGTCCTTGCGGCCGGGGTTGACGAGCATCACGACGCGGCGGCCCGCGTCGTCGGCCTTGACCAGGCCGAGGGCCTTGTGGACCAGGGGCCGCAGCTCCTCGTAACGCCACAGCACGGGAACGGACTTGGGCTGCGGGTACCAGGGCTCGATGTCGTTGGCGACGGTCCACAGGGCGCCGGCGTCCAGGGCTTCGAGCTCGCCGTAGTACGCGGTGAGCTCGGGGGTGTCGGAAACCCGGGCGCGGCCGAGCATGGTGTCGTCCTGCTCGATGGTCATACGTCCTCCTCAGGCGTGGTGATCCGGGAGCCCGCGGGCGGCGCGGTGAAGGTCACCGGCAGGCGCGGGCGGTTGTCGACTTCGAGGCGGAAGATGTCGAAGCGGTTGTAGTGGCCGGTGATGTCGTGCATCTGCTTGGGCTGGATGCACCGGCCGAGGTCGATCTCGCCGTAGACGATGCCCTCGTCGTCGACGAGCGGTTCGGTGACCGGGCGGCCGTCGGGGCCGAAGATCCCGGACAGGGCGCTGCGGGGCCGCTGGAACAGGGCGCGCAGCTCCTCGTCGTCCCCGGCGAGCAGGTCCACGATCTCCGGGGAGACGGTGGAGCAGGCGACGACGGAGAAGACCTTGCCCTCGAAGCTGTGGGCGGCGGTGCGGACGGCGATGGCGTCGGCCATGTCGTAGTCGGCCGGGGCCACGGGCAGGGCGATGTAGCAGGAGGCGTGGACGAGTTCGCCCTGCGCGAGGAGGGTGAACCGGGCCAGCGTGTTGGTGTTCTCGCCGCAGGCGAGGGCGCCGAGCGGGCCGACGGGGGTGGAGTGGACGCGCAGGGAGCTGCCGTCGCCGCCGGTCCAGGTGAGCTTCTCGGCCCAGGTGGGCACCAGTTTGCGGTGCACGCCGAGGAGTTGGCCGTCGGAACCGATGGTGAGCAGCGTGTTGTAGAGGACGCCGAGGCTGTGCGCGGCGCGCTCGTTGACGCCGATGACGAGGACGACCCCGTACTGGCGGGCCGCCGCGCGCAGGGCGTCGACATAGGGGCCGGGGACGTCGACCGAGGCGCGCTGGAGGCGCTCGAACCAGGGCGAGCCCTGGACGGGGTTCATCGTCCAGTTCCAGTAGGGGTATCCGGGGACGAACACCTCGGGGAAGACGACGAGTTCGGCGCCGTTCGCGGCCGCCTCCGCGATGAGCGCGACGGCCTTGTCGACGGTGGCGGCCGGGTCGAGGTAGACGGGCGAGGCCTGGACCGCCGCCGCCGTGAAGCGGGGCAGGTGGCTCAGGGGCAGGGGCGGGCGGCTCGGGGAGGGGCCGTTCGAAGTAGGGCCGTTCGGAGTCGGGCCGTTCGGGGGCAGGGTCTCCATCGGGGTCTCCTCAGTTGGCCGGCGCGGTGGCGGCGAGGCGCGGGAGCCAGCGCTGGTGCACCGGCGGGGCGGGCTGCCGCAGCAGTTCCAGGCGCGGCGGGACCCGGTCGGTCCGGGCGGCGGGCGGTCTGCCGCTGCCTGCCTGCCAGCCGGGGGCCCAGGGCGCGGCCGGCCCGCGGTAGCCCTGGGCGGCCGCGGCGTGCAGGGTCCAGAGCGGGTCGTGGAGCTGGGCGCGGCCCACCCCGCAGAGGTCGGCCCGGCCGGCCAGGACGATCGAGTTCACGTCGTCGTACGTGGAGATCGCGCCGACGGCGATGGTGGGCACCCCGGTGGCGTTGCGGATCAGGTCGGCGTACGGGGTCTGGTAGCTGCGGCCGTAGCGGGGCCGCTCGTGGGCGACGACCTCGCCGGTGGAGACGTCGATCCCGTCGGCCCCCGCCTCGGCGAGGGCCCGGGCGACGGCCACGGCGTCGGCCTCGCTGATGCCCCCCTCGGCCCAGTCGGCGGCGGACATCCGCACGAGCAGCGCCTTGCCGGCGGGCCACACCTCCCGTACCGCACGCAGCACTTCGAGCGGGAAGCGCAGCCGCCCGGCGAGGGTGCCGCCGTACTCGTCGGTGCGCAGGTTGGTCAGCGGCGAGAGGAACCCGGAGAGCAACTGCCCGTGTCCGTACTGGAGTTCCAGTGCGTCGAAGCCGGCCCGGTCGGCGCGCCGGGCCGCCCGGACGAAGTCCCGTACGACGAGGTCCATATCGGCCGTGGTGGCCTCCCGCGGGACCGGGCTCCGCTCGTCCCAGGCGACGGCAGAGGCGGCGATCGGCGGGGCGTCGCCTCCGGCGGCGGCGCGGCGGCCGGCATGGGTGAGCTGGACGCCGAGGCAGGTGTCGGACTGGCCGTGGACGAAGTCGGTGATCCGCCGCCAGGCGGCCTCCTGTTCGTCGGTGTACAGGCCGGGGCAGCCGGGCGTGGTCCGGCCTTCGGCGCTGACCGCGGTCCTCCCGGCGAGGACCAGCCCGGAGCCGCCGAGGGCCTGGGTGCTCAGGTGGACGAGGTCGAAATCGCCCGGGACGCCGTCCTTCGCCGTACCGAGGGCGGTGGGCGGCACCACGACCCGGTTGCGCAGGAGCAGTCCGCCGAGGGGGAAGGGGGTGAACATCGGCGGCACGGGAGCGGAGGAGTTGACGGCGGCGGCGAACTCCTCGTCGCGCACCCGCAGGTTGTCGTAGGTGACACGGCGGCTGCGGGTCAGCAGGTTGAAGGCGAACTGCGGCGGCTCCTGGTCCACGTAGCGGCCGATGTTCTCGAACCATTCGAGGCTGGCCTGGGCGGCGCGCTGGGTGGATTCCACCACCGGGCGGCGCTCGTCCTCGTACGCGGCGAGCGCGCCGGGCACGTCCGGGTGCTCGTGCAGGCAGGCGGCCAGGGCGAGGGCGTCCTCCATGGCCAGCTTGGTGCCGGAGCCGATGGAGAAGTGGGCGGTGTGGGCGGCGTCCCCGAGCAGGACCACGTTCTCGTGGCGCCAGGTGCGGTTGCGCACGGTGGTGAAGCGCAGCCACTTGGAGTTGTTGGGGAGGAGCCGGTGCCCGTCGAGGTGATCGGCGAGCAGCTCCTCGCAGCGGCCGATGCTGTCGAGGTCGCTGGTGCCGGGCGGGTGGTCGCGGTCCGCGAACTGCGCGAAGCCGGCGCGCCGCCAGGCGGCCTCGTCCATCTCCACGATGAAGGTGGAGCGGGTGTCGTCGTAGGGGTAGGCGTGCACCTGGAGGGTGCCGAAGTCCCGCTCCTCGACGAGGAAGGTGAAGGCTTCGAAGACCTTGTCCGTGCCGAGCCACATGTAGCGGCCGGAGCGTTCGTCCAGGTCGGGCCCGAAGGTGTCCGCGTAGGCGGCGCGGGTGGCGGACCGTACGCCGTCGCAGGCGACGACGAGGTCGTACGAGGCCGCCAGCTCGGCGGCGGGCGGGGACTGCGTGCGGTAGCGGACGTCCACGGCGAGCGCGGCACAGCGCTCCTGGAGGATCCGCAGGAGCTGCCGGCGGCCGAGGGCGGCGAAGCCGTGGCCGCCGGAGGTGAGGGTCCGGCTCCGGTAGGTGACGTCGATGTCGCTCCAGCGGGCGAACTCCGCCGACATGGCCGCGTAGATCTCGGGATCGGCCTGCGCGATGCCGTCGAGGGTCTCGTCGGAGAAGACGACCCCGAAGCCGAACGTGTCGTCGGGGGCGTTCCGCTCCCAGACGGTGACGTCCCAGTGGGGGGAGAGCTGCTTGGCCAGGGCCGCGAAGTACAGCCCGCCGGGCCCTCCTCCGATGACTGCTACGCGCACGGCGTACCTCCTCGTGGTTCCGGAACAACATATGGCGCAGATTTGGCGACCGTCAACAATGCTCGACATCTCTCGTGGGGAGGGTGAGGAGTTCGGGCGCCTGCGGGCCCGATTTCGTCAGGACCTCGCGCACGTCGGCGGGCCAGGGGGTGGTCCCGGTCGCGCGGGCGGCGGAGTGGGCGATGACCATGCGCCCGGTGGCGGCTTCGGCGCCCTCCTCGCCCTGGACCGTGAACACGTACGTCAGGGAGCTGGAGCCGACCTTGGCGACGCTCAGCTCGATCCGCACGGCCTCGCCGAACCAGAGGCGGGCGCGGTAGTCGGCCTCGAAGTGGACGCGCGGGGTGCTGCCGAAGAGGTGCGCGAGGCCCAGGCGGCGCAGCAGTACGGCCTCGGCGGCTTCGACCCAGCGCACGACGGTGGAGTGGTGGTAGTGGCCGGCGGCGTCCGTGTCGGGCCATTCGACACGGCGCTCGATGACCACGCTGGGCAGGTGCGGGACGAGGGCCTCGGGGCATCCGGCGGCGCAGCCGGCGTCGGCCTCGACGGGGGTGGCCGGGGCCGGGACCAAGGCCGGGGCCGGCTTGGCCCGGACCGGAGCGGAGGCCCGGGCCCACTCGCGCAGTTCGCCGCGCTGGAGCTTCCCGTTGCCGGTGCGCGGGAGCCGCGGGACGAACTCCACGGCACGGGGGTACTTGTAGGGGGCGATGGCCCCCTTGACGTAGGCCTGGAGCTCCCGGGCCGTCGCCTCGTCCGCCGGGACCCCGGCGCCGAGCACCACGTACGCCTTGACCAGCATGCCGCGCCGCTCGTCGGGCGCGCCGACGACCCCGCACTCCTCGACGTACGGATGGGCGGCGAGGGCCTTCTCGACCTCCGGGCCCGCGATGTTGTAGCCCGAGGAGACGATCATGTCGTCGCTGCGGGCGACGTACCAGAAGTACCCGTCCGCATCGCGGACGTAGGTGTCGCCGGTGATGTTCCAGCCGTTCCTGACGTACGCCGTCTGGCGCGGATCGGCGAGGTAGCGACAGCCGGTGGGGCCGGTGACCGCCAGCAGGCCGGGCCGTCCGTCGGGGACGGGCTCGCCGTACTGGTCCACCACGGCGGCGCGGTACCCGGGCACGGGCCGGCCGGTGGCGCCGGGCCGGATGTCCTCGTCGGCCGCGGAGATGAAGACGTGCAGCATCTCGGTGGCGCCGATGCCGTCGATGATGCGCAGCCCGGTGGCGGCGTGGAACTCCTCCCACACGGCGGCGGGCAGCGCCTCTCCGGCGGACACGCAGCGGCGCAGTCCCGCCAGTCGGCCCACCGCGCCGGCCGCCATGATCGCGCGATAGGCGGTGGGCGCGGTGAACAGGACGGTCACGCCGTGCTCGGCGACCAGGTCGGCCAGTTGCTCCGGGGTCGCCTGCTCGATCAGCAGGGTCGCGGCCCCGACGTGCAGCGGGAAGACCACGAGCCCGCCGAGCCCGAAGGTGAAGGCGAGCGGCGGCGTACCCGTGAAGACGTCGTCGGGACGGGGCTTCAGGACGTGCCGCGAGAAGGTGTCCGCGTTGGCGAGGACGTCGCGGTGGAAGTGCAGCGTCGCCTTGGGCCGCCCGGTCGTACCGGAGGTGAAGGCGATCAGCGCCACGTCGTCCGCGGCGGTGGGGACGGTGGCGAACACGCCGCTCTTGGCCGCGCAGCGCGCGGTCAGGTCCATGACGCCGGGGCCGCCGTACGCGAGGACCGGGAGGCCGGCGGGGTCCTGGGCGTCGGCGGTGGCGGTGGCGGCCGCGGCGAGCTCGTCGACGTAACGGTGGTCGCAGAGGGCGACGGTGGGACGGCTGATTTCGCAGAGCTCGGCGAGTTCGGCGGCGCGCAGCAGCGGCATCGTCGTGACGGCGACCCCGCCCGCCTTGAGGACGCCGAACCAGGCGGCCACGAGCCAGGGGTTGTTGGGGCCGCGCAACAGGACGCGGTTGCCGGGTACGAGACCGAAGTCCTCGGTGAGCACCTGCGCGACCTGGTTGGCGCGCTGCTGGAGCTCGCCGTACGTCCAGCGCCCGGTCGGGGTGAGGAGACACGGGCGGTCGGGGCCCCAGCGCTCGACGGCTTCGTCGAGCAGGCGTGCGGCGCAGTTGAGGCGGTCCGGGTAGTCCAGTTCGGGGAGGTCGAAGTGGAGTTCGGGCCAGAGGGGGAAGGCCGGCAGCCGGTCTCGACAGAAGGAGTCGGCGTGGGCGGAAGGGGAGAGCTCCATGGGGCGGCACCTCAATCAGGGAGCAGCGGGGGAGATGCATGGAAGTTATCTCGATAATTTTGCGTCCGTCAACATTCCTCGATATTTCGATGCCGCCGGGCCACCCCCGACCACCGCTCGGACCGACTCCGGGACATCCACGGACGGCCTCAGGAGGCGGGCAGGAACACCCGCACGGTCGTGCCGAACTCGCCTGCGGAAAAGGAGAGTTCGCCGCCCGCCTCGGCCGCGAGCAGCTGGACGATCAGCAGTCCGCGGCCGCTCTCGGCGTCCGGGTCGACCTCCTCGGCGAGGCGGGGCGGCCGGGGCGGCCGGACCACCTGATCGGCGACCTCCAGCCGCAGCCACCCCCCGTCGAAGGCCAGCCCGACCCGCATCCGGCCGCCCGCGGCGGCGTGCTGGACGACATTGCCGGCGAGCTCGCTCACGGCCAGCAGCAGGACGTCCGCCACCTCGGCGGAGACCGGCCAGCCCGCCAGGACGGCCCGGACGCGGGTGCGCAGCAGCGGGACGGCGGCCGGGGCGGGCTCGGCCACCCAGTGGGCGGAGCCCCGGACGCGGAGTGACGCCGGGGCGCCGGGGGTCGCGGCGCTCGCGGTGGCGCCTGCGGCACCCGCTTCGGCGGGGAGGGTGGCGGTGGTGAGCATGTCGTGCTCCCGGAGGGGGAAGGCGACGCCGCTGCGAGTGGCTCGTGTAACTACCTGGGAACTCAGATGCCCCGTGGGCTTGTGGTCAGCAGAAACGCGTCGCTAGAGTTGTGATTACACGTGTAACACGCTAAGCCTCCCCCGGTGCCCGCGCAAGCATTTCGGACAAACGTTACGAAGCCCGGACCGCCGCACCGCCCGCACCGGACCCGCCGGCCGCCGAGGCCGCACACCGAATTTGGGAAGAGCCTCAATGACGCAATCCCCCCCGGTCGAGTTCGACACCGCCGACATGACCTGGCCGCCCCCGCCGTACCAGCAGCCCGTCGCGCCCGTGACCGGCGCGGACGGCGTCCGCCGCTTCGACGGGATCACGTACGCGACCACCCCCGGCTACCGCCCCCGCCTCCTCGACGTACAGCTCCCCCCGGGCGAGGGCCCCTTCCCGGCGGTCGTCTGGATCCACGGCGGCGGCTGGCTGGACGGCGACCGCCGCTACCCGCCGCCGACCGTGCCCGCCGCCCTGCTGCACGGTGCGGTCCTGGGCGCCGGGCTCGCGCTCGTCTCCATCGACTACCGGCACAGCCTCGAAGCCCCCTTCCCGGCCCAGTTGCACGACGTCAAGGCCGCGATCCGCTACGTGCGGCAGTTCGCCCCGACCCTCGGCATCGACCCGGACCGGATCGGCGTCTGGGGCGAGTCGGCGGGCGGCCACCTGGCCGCGCTCGCCGGCCTCGTCCGCCCCGGCAGCACGGACGCCGAGACCCTGGCGGCGCTGGAGGGCTCCCATGGCGTCGGCTCCGGCGACACCGGCGTCCTGGCCGTCGTGGACTGGTACGGGGTCCACGACCTCGTCGCCCTGGTCGGACACCCGCTGCCGATGCCGACCGGCGCCGAGTTCCCCAACCCGTACGAGGCCCTGCTGGGCGTTCCCGTGGCCGAGCAGGCGGAGCCGGCCCGGGCCGCGAGCCCGGTCACGTACGCCGTCCCCGGCTCGAACCCGCCGCCGTTCCTGCTGGTGCACGGGACCGCGGACGGGCTCGTGCCCTACAGCCAGAGCGAGACCCTCGCCGAGGCGCTGACGGGCGCGGGCGGCGAGGTGACGCTGCACCCCGTGGCGGACGCCGACCACATCTTCCTCGGCTCCACGGACATCCCCGCGATCGTCGCGCAGAGCGTGGCGTTCCTGGCCCGCCACCTGGGCGCGGGGGTCTGACCCCGGCCCGCACACCGCTTCGCAGACCAGTCCCACCGTGGGGGCGCGGCCCGGCCGCGCCCCCACGCGTACGTCGAAAGGCAGTCATGTCCCGGCACACACTCACCGCGCCGCGCGCCACCGCGGCCGGGCCGGAGGCGGCAGACCCGCGCCGCCGCCCCGGCACCCTGCTCCTGGCCGCTCTGCTGCTCGGCTTCGCCGCAGCGCTGGCCCTCACCGTCCGCACGGACGTCGCGAACCCGCCGTTCCAGGGCGCGGACGAGCGGTGGCTGGAGTGGATGGGCGGCCCGCACGAGGGGCTGCCCGCGGCGGTCGCGGCCGTCCTCAACTGGTTCGGCGGGCCGCTGGGCGTCGTCGTACCGCTCGCGCTGCTGGGCTTCCTGCTCGTCCGCAGGCGCTGGGTTTCGGCGGG
Source organism: Streptomyces sp. NRRL S-244 (assembly GCF_000717915.1). Classification (GTDB taxonomy): domain Bacteria; phylum Actinomycetota; class Actinomycetes; order Streptomycetales; family Streptomycetaceae; genus Streptomyces. The sequence continues at coordinate 266,733 of NZ_JOCX01000012.1, read as the reverse complement.
TTTCCTGCTCGGCGTCTACCTGCTGGGCAGCATGCTGGTGGTGCAGGGGCTCAAGCACCTGGTGGACCGCCCGCGCCCGGCGAACCCTATGGTCCGCGTCGACCACGGCTCGTTCCCGTCGGGCCATGCGGCAGGGGCGGCCCTGCTCGTCGTCCTGGTCGGCGTCCTGCTGGTGCCGGCCGCCCGGCGGCGGGCCTGGTGGGCCGGCGGCGCGGTGTTCACGCTGGCCATGATGTGGAGCCGCACCTGGCTGCACGCCCACTGGCTGAGCGACACGGTGGCGGGTGCGGCGGCCGGGGCCGGGGCCGCGCTGCTGGCGTGGTGGGCCTTCTCCCCCGCCCTCGCCCGGGAGCACGGCGGACGGGCCCGATCGGCCCCCGCGGAGACCCGATAGGCGGATCGCAGGGGAGGCTCGGCCGCCAAGGTGCCCGGAACGGGGCTCGACCGCCGTCGGGGGGCGGCGGTCGGGCGGGCCCCTCAGGAGGTGGCGCGGTGCACGAGGACGGCCTCCATGGCGGGGACCGGGGGCGTCGTCCCCGTCTCGATCAGCTCGTGCACGGCGTCGGCGACCCGCGCCGCCGAGGGCAGGTCAAGGCGGACCGTGGTCAGGGCCGGCTGCTGGAGGGCGGAGAGGACAAGGTCGTCGGAGCCGACGATCGCGACCTCGTCCGGTACCGCGATGCCCTCGGCCCGGAGGGCGTGCAGCAGCAGCGCCGCGTACTCGTCGTTGTACGCGAAGACGGCGTCCAGACCCAGGCTCCGCCAGCGCCGGGCGAGGGCGGTCGCGGACTCCCGGGTGTACGCGAGCTCCACCGGGGTCACCGTCGCCATGTGCCGGGCGGCCACCGACTCGGCTCCGGCGAGGCGCGGCCGGGCAAGGGCGCCGAGGCCGCGTTCCCCGGGCAGGACCACGCCGATCCGCTTCCGGCCCGTGGCGATGAGGTGCTCGGCGGCGGTGGCGCCGATGTCGGCGTGGTCGAAGCCGACGGTGTGGACGCCCGCCACCGGGCGGGCGGCGAACGCGAGCAGGCCGCGCACCCCGGCGCGGCTCAGGAGTTCGGCGGCCTGGGCGGTGAAGCGGTCGCCGTCGAGGGCGATGACGGCGGCCGGGCGCAGCTCGGCCCAGGCGCGGGCCGCGTCGAGGGGGTCGGCGAAGCGGCCCGCGTGCAGGACGGCCGTGTAGCCGTGCCGGTCGAGCTCGCTGTGCAGGTCGTCGACCCAGTCGCTGACGAGCCGGCCGATCGCGGAGATCGAGGCGGGCATCAGGACGAGGTTGCTGCGCCCTGCGCGCAGGGACCGGGCCGCGGCGTGGGGTACGTAGCCGAGCTGCCGGGCCGCGTCGAGTACGCGGGTGCGCGTGCTCGCGCTGACGCGGTGGCCGGGGGTGTCGTTCAGCACGAACGACACGGTGGCGCGTGACACCCCGGCCAGCCGGGCCACGTCCGCGCTGGTGATCGACACGGGCGACGCGGGACCGCTCGTCTCCCTGGCCTTGGGCTCCCTGGGCATGGTCCTCGGTGCTCCCTCGGGTCGGCCGTCATCGGCTTTCTCCCCAGGTTACACGAGTTAGATCATTGCGCCTTCCGGGTTTCGTGCAGGCGGCGGGAGGCCCCGGCGAGGTCGTCGAGGGCGGTGACCGCCGAGTCGAAGCGCATCGTGGTCCGCGTCCGCGCGTCGTACGGCTCCCACCGCGGCATGCCGGGGTGGTTCGGGTCGCCGGTGCGGACGAACGCGATCCACGCCCGGTGCATGGTGCGGGCGAGCCCGTCGCGTACGCCGGGGTTGAGCCCTGCGAGGAAGGGCGCGTGCGACCACTGCTCGAAGTTGTCGAAGACGAAGGGGAGTTCGAGGCAGTGCGCGGCGCCGAGCCGGCCCTCGTACGCGGCCGCCTGGAGGTCGAACTGGTAGGCCCAGACGGGGTGCTCCGAGTCGGCCCGCGCCTCGGCCAGCCCGACGGACGGGACGCGGAAGAGCTCGTCCGAGATGAGGTCCATGAGGACGTCGGCCGGGCGGGCGCCGGGACGGGCCGCCTCGTACGCAGCGTAGACCCCGGGGGCGGCCTCGGCCCCGAAGGTCTCCGCGATCCGGTCGGTCACCTGCTCCCTGGTGGCGGCGGCGTACCCCTCGTCCAGGGCGAAGCCGAAGTTGGCCTCCTCCCGGGTCCAGCCGATCATGACGTCGACTCCGGCCGCGGCCCCGTGGAGCAGGGCCTCGACCGGGTGGCGCCCGAGGGTGACCCCGTCGACGACGGGCAGGAAGGGCGTCGGCCAGTAGCCCCAGCGCGTCGTGCGGGCGAACAGGCCGCCGGTCGCGCCGATGAGGGCCGGCCAGGGCAGGGCGCGCAGCTCCTGCGCGGTCTCGGCGCCGGCCAGCTCCCGGAAGGCGGCGGTGCGCTCGCGGTAGGTGTCGCGGTCGGGGAGGTCCAGCCCGAAGGGCGGGCTCTGGAGGATCACCCGGCGGATCAGGCCCTCGGCCAGCGGGTGCCCGGCGAGGGCGGCGGTGGAGACGGCGCCGCCGGACTGGCCGGCGACGGTGATGTCGTCCGGGTCGCCGCCGAAGGAGGCGATGTTCTCCCGCACCCAGTGCAGGGCGGCGAGCTGGTCGGAGAGCCAGGGGTTGGCCGCCTCGTCGTCCTCGTCCGGGGAGAAGTAACCGAGCGGTCCGATGCGGTAGTTGATGCCGACGAACACCAGGTCGCCGTCGCGCGCGAAGGCCGCGCCGCCGTAGCCGGGCAGCGAGCCCGATCCGGAGACGAAGCCGCCGCCGTGGATCCACACCAGCACCGGGCGGCGGGCGTCGTCGGCCGCGGGCGTCCAGACGTTGAGCGTGAGGCAGTCCTCGTCGAAGGGGGGCGACCCGTGGCCGCCGAGGACCGGGTCGCCGCCCTCCCTGTACATCTGCGGGGCGCTGGGGCCGTCGGCGCTCGCCTCGCGCGTGCCGCTCCAGCCGGGGTGCGGCCGGGCGGGCCGCCAGCGCAGGTCGCCGACCGGCGGTGCGGCGTACGGGACGGCCCGGAAGACGGCGAGCCCGTCTTCGAAGGCCCCGCGCAGCCGCCCTGCGGGGAGGTCGACCACGGGCGGCGGAGTGCGGTGCTCGGTGTGTGCCATGGGGCCCTTCCTTCGTCGTTCCGGGGGCCGGGGTGCGCTGGACGCAGGCCGGCCCCGGCCACAAGGGTATTGCGAATCTTGGACGACCGTCAATGATTCTCGATATGCGCGATACCCGCGCCCCTCACAGCCACAGGCTGTCGGCCGCCATCCGCTCGGCCTCGACCCTCAGCAGCGGTTCGAACGCCCTCCACAGCAGCATGCAGCTGCCGGCCCCGGCCAGCGCCCCGGCGAAGGTGTCGCTGAGCCACTGGGCGTGCAGCCAGGTCCGGCTGCCCATCATGGCGAGGACGTACAGCGCACCGAAGACCCACCACCAGCGGCGGGCCCGCGGGGGGAACACGAGGACGGCGGCCACCATCACCAGCGCCACGGCGGTGAACACCTGGCCGGAGGGGAACGAGCCGTCGTTGACCAGGACCCACGGATGCGGCGGGCGGGGACGGTCGACGAGCTGCTTGAGCGGGAGGACCACGAGCATGTTCGCCACGATGCCGGCGGCGAGGGCGAACAGCCCCGACCGCCAGCGCCCGTAGACGCACAGGCAGCCGACCAGAGCGATCGGCAGGACCGTGCCGATCGGGCCGCCGAGGCGGTCGAGAACGGTGGCGAAGCCGGTGAGGCCGTCGCCGCGCGAGCCGTTCACGGAGGCGGCCCAGGTGTCGTCGAGCCCCTGGAAGAAGGGGCGTTCGGCGATGGAGATCAGGAGGCCGATCAGCAGGGCCCCGAGGAGGAGGGCGGCTCCGAGGGCGACCGCGTGGCGGGGCGGCGGCGCCGGGAGGTGGTGCCGGGGAGCGGGGATCAGGGACCGGGATGCGCGGTGCGCGGGCGGGGGTACAGCGGAGGGGCGTGGCATGACGGGCCTTTCACGATGGCCCCCCGGGCGGTGGGGGCACGCGGGGAGCAGGCAGGCACGGGCGGATGGAGGACTTCACGGCGGCGGCGCGGGGACCGGGCACCTGGGATCCCGGCGACCAGGGACCCCGGAGACGCCGCCCCGAACCCCCGAGACCCCCGAGACCCCGAGGGCCCGGGTGACCAGGCACGCCGGGGACACCGGGGACCCCGGGGACGCGGAGACCGGGGACCCCGGAGACGCCGAAGACGCCGGGGACACGGGACGTCGGTGACACCCGGCGGCCGCGGACCAGGGACTTCGGCGGCCGCGAGCCGGGGACGCAGGGGATGCCAGACAGGACGGCCGGCAGGCAGGCCGGCAAGTCGGCCGGCCTGCCGCGGACCCTCCCGGCGAGCGGCGGCGGGAGTCGTCGCGGTGCGGCACGGAGTATTGCGTATTCGTGACCGCCGCCACAAGCGCAAGATGGATTCCGGACACAATTTCCCTGCTCAGTGGCCTTGAGGGGGTGGTTACACGTCCTCGCACCCTCGACCGTCCATCGATCACGATCCGCATACCGCCCGGCCGCAACCTCTAGCGGGGCTCCGGATTGGGTGCTACACAGTGTCCAAGCGCCGAAGGTGACACGTGTAACAACATCACGTGAAGCGTCATCGCCTGCCGGGCCACCCCCGGGCGCGCCGCCACACCCATCGAAGCCGCAGGTTGCGCCCCCTCCCCCGCGCCGCACCTCCGCACCCCCTTCTCGCTCCGTCCCCCGAGGAGTCGTCATGGCCCAGAACGAACTCATCGACCCGCCCGCCCAGGCGGATCCGGAACCTCCCCGCCAGCGCGCGCTCCTGCCCCTGCTGCTGGTCGCGAACTCCGCCCTCCTGGCGGTCTACATGGGCGTCGGATCGATCCTGCTGCCCACCCAGATCGCGGAGATCGACCCCGCCAACAAGGTCGCCGTACTCGGTGTGATCGGCGGGATCAGCGCGGTCTTCGCGACCGCCTTCAACCCGATGGCCGGCGCCCTCTCCGACCGCAGCGGCCGCCGCAACCCCTGGATCCTCGGCGGCGCCTTCGCCGCGCTCGCCGCCCTGGCCTTCCTCGGTTACGCGACCACCGCGCTGCTCGTCGGCATCGGCTGGTGCCTCGTACAGGCGACGATGAACGTCTACCAGGCCGCGGTCACCGCGATCGTCCCCGACCGGGTGCCCGTCGCCCGGCGCGGCACCGCGTCCGCGCTGGTCGGGCTGGGCCTGCCGATCGGCGGCACGGTCGGGGTGCTGATCGCCTCCGCGACCGCGGAGCACCTGCGCACCGGGTACCTGGTCTTCGGCGCGATGGTCGCCGCCTCCGCGCTGCTGCTCACCACCCTGTGCCGGGACGTACCGCGCACCGGTCCCGCCCCGGCCGCGGTCTCGAAGAAGGCCCAACTGGCGGCGTTCCTCTCCGCGTTGGCCAACCACGACTTCCGGTGGGCGTTCATCGGCCGGGCCCTGATGGTGCTCGGCTACTTCTCCGTCGTCGGCTACCAGCTGTACATCCTGGACGACCACATCAGCCTGCCCGCCGGGCTGACCCCGCCCGCCGCGATGGCGGTGCTGACCCCCGTGTCGATGGTCGCGATGGCCGTCTCGACCGTGGTGGGCGGGATGCTGTCCGACCGGTGGGACCGCCGCAAGGTGTTCGTCGCCGTCTCGGCCGCCCTGGCCGGGCTCGTCATGGTGGTCCCCGTGATCAGCCCCACCTGGACCGGCATGCTCGTCTTCAGCGCGCTCAACGGGCTCGCGTTCGGCTGCTTCATGGCCGTCGACACCGCGCTCGTCACCCTGGTCCTGCCCCGGGCCGAGGACGCCGCCCGCGACATGGGCGTCCTCAACATCGCGAACGCAGGGCCGCAGATCATCGCCCCCTTCGTCGCCTCGGCCGTCGTGAGCGCCCTCGGCGGGTACACCCCGCTCTTCCTCGTCGGCGGGGCCCTCTCGCTGATCGGCGCACTCGCCATCCTCCCGATCCGCAGCGTGCGCTGATCACTGCCGGGTCGCCGCTTCCCGCACCTGCCGGCGGCCCGGCTCCCGGACTCCGGCGGGCGCATGCCGAGGGTCGTGCGCCCGCCGGTCCCCACCCCCGCACCCTCACCGCACTTCAGCGCACCTTCGCCTCCTTCCCTCCCTTTTCCAAGGAGTCCCCTGTGAGACGCAAGCGAGTCCTGCCGCCGGCCGTGCTCATCCTGTGCACGGCGGCCCTCGCGGGTACGGCCCCCGCGGTCGCCTCGCCGCTGACCGCGCCCGCACCCGCACCCACACGGCCCGCGGCAACTCCCGCGGCCCCGCTGCGCATCCTGCTCACGAACGACGACGGCTACAACGCGCCCGGCATCCGCAAGGCGTTCGAGCGGCTGACCGCCGCCGGGTACGACGTCACGATCGTCGCCCCGCTCACCAACCAGAGCGGCACGGGCACGAAGATGATGAGCGCCCCCACCATCGCGGTCAAACACCCCGAGCCGAAGGTGTGGGCCGTCGACGGCACCCCCGGTGACGCCGTGCTCTTCGGCCTCTCCGAGGTCTTCGAGGGCCGCGCCCCCGATCTGGTGGTCTCCGGCACCAACTTCGGCCCGAACGTCGCCGGTCTCGCCACCCACTCCGGTACGGTCGGCGGCGCCGTCGCCGCCCTCGAGAGCGGCGTCCCGGCCATCGCCCTGAGCACCGGTGGCATGGCGGCTCCCGACCCGACCGCCACGATCAACGCGATGGGCCCCACCATGGACTTCGCGGTCAAGCTGATCGACCGCCTGCGCACCCGGGCGAGGTCCGGACCGCTGCTGCCCAAGGGCGTCGGCCTGAACGTCAACCACCCGGTCGTCGGCGCGGACGGCACGGGCACCGCCGCCGGCGTGGCCGCGACCTTCCAGGACCCGCAGGCCCCGCTCCAGCCGGACTTCACCGACTCCGGCGACGGTACCTGGAAGGTGAACGTGCAGTTCCGCCCGCAGCCGGCCGCCAAGGGCGGTGACGTGGAGGCGGTGAGCGCCGGCAAGATCGCCATCAGCCCGATGAACGCCGACTGGAACACCGGACCGGCCGAGTTCGCCGCCACCGCGGCCCTGCTCGCGGGAATCCGCCCGTGAGCAGGCCGCGTACGAGCACGGCGCGGTCGCTGCTCACCGCCGCCTGCGCCGTGGCGGCCCTGCTCACCTCGGCCCTCCTCACCTCGGCGCTCCCCGCCGCGGCGACCACGAGGGCTTCGTCCGACGGATCCCCGCGCCCGCTGGCCAGCGTCGCGCAGGGCGTGCTGCGCGGCCAGACCCGCGACGGCGCCCAGGAGTTCCTCGGTGTCCCCTACGCCGCTCCCCCGGTCGGGGACGCGCGGCTGCGCCCGCCGCAGCCCCCGCGCCGCTGGACCGGGGTCCGCGAGGCGGTCCGACAGGCCCCGGCCTGCCTGCAGTTCTCGCCGTTCGGGTTGCGCGATCCGCAGGCCGTCAGCGAGGACTGCCTGTACCTCGACGTGTACCGGCCCCGCGCGGCCCGGGCCGGAGCCCGGCTGCCGGTGATCATATGGGTGCACGGGGGTGCGTACAGCCAGGGCACGGGAACGCAGTTCGGCGGCCGCACCATGGCCGATCTCACCGGCAGTGTCGTCGTCAGCATCAACTACCGGCTGGGGCAGCTCGGTTATCTCGGGCTGCCCGAGATAACCGGCCAGAACGCACAACGCTCGGGCTCCTTCGGGCTGATGGACCAGATGGCGGCGCTGCGCTGGACCCGGGAGAACATCGCCGCGTTCGGCGGGAACCCCGGGAACGTCACGGTCTCGGGGCAGTCCGCGGGCAGCGGTTCCGTCTGCGCGCTGCTCGCGGCGCCGTCGGCGGCCGGGCTGTTCCACCGGGCCGTGCTGCAGAGCGGGCCGTGCACGCTGCTCGGCACGCCGGACGGCGCGCGGGCCGAGTCCGAGGCGCGGGCCTTCGCCGCGGGCGCGGGCTGTACGGATCGGGACGCGCTGGCCGCGTGTCTGCGCGGCGCTTCCGGTACGGCCCTGGTCGAGGCGGCCCGTACGGTGCCCACCTCGGGTCCGGCGTCCGGTGACGGGCTGCTGCCGGTCGATCCGGCGGCGGCCATCGGGAGCGGGAAGTGGAACAAGGTGCCGGTGATGATCGGGAGCACCCGCTCCGAGGCGCGCCTGTTCGTGGCGCTGACGCAGCCGTACCTGACGCAGGAGCAGTACACCGCGCAGGTCCTGGCGGGGTACGGGGCCGCGGGGCCTGAGGTGCTCGCCCGGTATCCGGTGGCGGCGTACGGGTCCCCGTACCTGGCGCTGTCGGCGGTCATGACGGACTCGACGTTCGCGTGCCAGACGGCGTGGACGGCGCAGCTGTTCGCCGCCCAAGTGCCCACGTACGTCTACGAGTTCGACGATCCGAACTCGCCGACGCTGTACGGGGCGCAGGTACCCGGCCTGGACGAGTCGAACGCGCACAGCGCGGAGCTGGCGTACTTGCACGACTTCACCATGGGCGAGCGTCCGCTGGCGGCTGACCAGGTCGCGCTCGCGACACGGATGAAGCGCTACTGGGGTGCGTTCGCGCGCTACGGAGCCCCCGTGGTGCCGGGTCAGACGGCATGGCCGCCGACCGGGTCCGGGGGTACGGTCCTCACCCTCGACCCCGCGGCGACGCGGACGGGCACCTCGTTCGGGTCGGACCACCAGTGCGCGTTCTGGAAGACCCAGCCACCCCGGCCGCTCTGAGGCCGAGCGCGGCCGCGGTACGGAGCAGGGGAGGGCGTCAGGCGCTCGCGGTACGGGACCCGCGGCGGCGGAGGGTGAACGCGGTCGCCGCGAGGGCGGCGACGAGGACGGCCGCGACGGTCAGCAGCCAGGCCGGGATCCCCCCGACGGTGATCAGTTCTCCGTGGTAGATCACCTTGCGGTACGGGGTGTCGGCGGCCGTGGCGCGCAGTTCGTGGTCCCCGTCGATGCGGCCCGGCTCCGGGAACTCCTGGTCGATCGCCGTCAGGAACGCCGGCTTGCCGCCGGTCAGTGCGGCGAGGCCGTCCTGCGGGGTGACCTCGCCGGCGAAGGTGACCTTCGGCTTGGCGCCGCCGATCGCGGAGGCGGGCTCCATCCGGTGGTCGGCCAGGATGTACAGGCCGAGCGACTGCGGGGTCTTGGCCAGCCGGGACAGCCGCATCGGGTAGACCAGCCGGTTGCTGTCGAAGCGGATCTTCAGCGGGTCGAGGGTGCCGGTGAGGGTCTTGCCCTGCTGACGGGGGGCGAGGCGTACGGCGACGTACTCCCACTTCTGGTCGACGTAGGGCTTCAGCTCGGTGGCGAGCCCGTCGGGCAGCTTGAAGCCGTTGGCCTCCAGCCAGTTGCGCAGCGCGTCGGGGTCGGTCGCGGTCAGGCGCGCGACGTCGAAGTCGCCGAGCTGCTCGCGGCCGACGACGCCGACCGCGGGAGCGCCCGCGCCGGGCAATGCGGCTCCCACGGAGTCGCCATTGGTGGAGGAGAACGGCCAGTCCCGGTCACGCGGCCAGAAGTAGCCGCGGGTCTTGTACTCGGGCCGGGTCAGCCAGGTCAGCTGACGGAACATCTCCCCGTCGCCCAGCTCCACCGTCGCCCGGCCCGGCACCGGCATGATCCAGGCCGCCCGCGGGGCGTCCCCGCGGACGACGAACCGCATGACGATCTGTTCCGTACGGCCGTCGAAGCGTACGACGGAGGTCTCGCGTTCGACGCCGATCCGGGCGTACCCCTCGGGGATCATCGCCCCGCAGCCACATGCGTACGCCGGGCTGATCAGGGATCCCAACTGCGTCGCGAGCAGGGCCAGCAGCAGGGCGGCAATTCTTCGTTTCATCCACACGGGGTCTCAGACGAAGGCCCCCGTGATCCGGTTCCGGCCGGGCGGTCACAGGACCGTTCCGACTGGCGGAACCCCCTGGTCAGGCCGGTTCCCGATCCCCATACTGCTCGCATGAGAGGGACGGACAGCACGCCGCGCAGCAGCCCCCTGGTGCCCGACGCGGTGGGGGCGGAGATCGGCCGGCACGACTGGGAGGCCGTCGCCTGCGGCTGCGGCCGCGGCGCGGGGCATCTCGTGGACACCCTGTGGGCGGCGGCCGAGGGACATCCGGCAGCCTTCCGCGCCCTGGAGGGCCACGCCTTCCTGTCCGGCCGGCTGCACCCGCCCGCTCCCGCGGTGTGCGGGGTGCTGATGGCCGTGTGGTCGGCGGGCCCGCCGCGGCTGGCCACCCGCGAGGCGCTGCTGTGGACGCTGCTGTCCCTGCTCGGCACCGAGGACGACGGGTCCTCGCACGAGGCCGGGCTGTACGGGCAGTGCGCGGCGTTCGTCCGCGCCGGTCTGCCCTCGCTGCGCCACGCGGCGGCCGCCGCTCCGGGCTCCGTGTCCGCCGCCTACGTGGACGGCGTGGTGGAGTTGCTCGGCCTGGGCTCCTGAGGCGGAACGCCCGCGGCGGCGCCGAGGCAGCTCCGCAGCAGCTCCGGGGTGACGTCCTCCAGGGACCGCGCGAAGGTGCGTACGGGCGAGGCCGGCACCTCCAGCAGCGACGGCACCACCACGACCCGGCACCCGGCGGCCTCCGCGGAGGCCGCGCCGTCCGGCGAGTCCTCCACGGCCACGCAGTCCCGTACGTCGGCGCCGAGCCGCTCGGCGGCGCTGCGGTACGGGTCCGGGTGGGGCTTGGTCCGGTCCGTGTCGTCGGCGGACAGCGTGAACACGAACGGGACGTGGGCCAGCGAGCCGCCGACGACCGAGTCGACGACCAGCCGCGGCGAGGCGCTGACGAGGGCGAAGGGCACGCCCTCCGCTTCGAGCGCGGCCAGCAGCCGCCGGGCGCCGGGCCGCATCGGCGCCCCGGCCTCCACCCGGCCGAAGAAGTCCGCGGTCAGCGCCTGCGCCACCTCGGACGGGTCTCCCCCTCCGGAGACCCGTACGAGGTGGGCGGCGGTGTCCTCGACGGCGCGCCCCACGACCTCGGGGGCGTCCGCGTCGGTGAGTTCGTGGCCGAGGCCCTGCGCGACCTGCTCGGTGGAGCGCCACCACAGCACCTCGGTGTCGACCAGGGTGCCGTCCATGTCGAACAGGACGGCCGCGAGGCCGCTCACGCGGACCGGGCCACGACGAGTACCGGGCGCTCGGCCAGGCCGACGGCGGCCCGCGCACCCGGCGACAGCTCGCCCGCGTCCCGCGAGGGCAGGTCGGCCTTGACGGAGGTGCCGCCGGGCAGGTCGAGGTGGAGCCGGGTCACCGCGCCGAAGAAGGACGCGGAGACCACGGTGGCCGTGCCCTCGGGGTCGGCGGTCGCGGTGACGTTCTCGGGCCGGACCAGCACCTCCACCTCCCGGGTGGCCGTCGGGGCGGGGCCGTCGACGGGCAGCCGGGTGCCGGCCACCTCCACCAGGCCGGAGTCGGTGAGCCGGCCGGGCAGCCGGTTCATGGTGCCGACGAACTCGGCGACGAACGGCGTCGCGGGGCGCTCGTACAGCTCGGCGGGGGCCGCGCACTGCTCCAGGCGGCCGGCGTTCAGGACGGCGACCCGGTCGGCCATCGACAGCGCCTCCTCCTGGTCGTGCGTGACGAACACGGTGGTGATGCCGAGGGAGAGCTGGAGGCGGCGGATCTCGTCGCGCAGGTTGGCCCGTACCTTGGCGTCGAGCGCGGAGAGCGGCTCGTCGAGCAGCAGGACGCGGGGGCGCAGCGCCAGGGCGCGGGCGAGGGCCACGCGCTGCTGCTGGCCGCCGGACATCTGGTGCGGGTAGCGGTCGCCGTGCTCCGGCAGGCCGACCAGGTCGAGGAGTTCGGCGGCGCGCTCGCGGCGCTGGGCCGCGCCGACCTTGCGTACGCGCAGGCCGAAGGCCACGTTGTCGCGGGCGCTGAGGTTCGGGAAGAGGCTGTACGACTGGAAGACCATCCCGGCGTCGCGCCGGTTGGCCGGTACGCGGGTGATGTCCTGTCCGTCGACCAGGACTTCACCGGAGTCGGGCTGCTCGAAGCCCGCGACCACGCGCAGTGCGGTGGTCTTTCCGCAGCCCGACGGGCCGAGCAGGGCGACGAGTTCGCCCGGCTCGATGGTCAGGTCGAGCCCGTCGAGGGCTACGGTCGAGCCGAACGCCCGCCGCAGGCCGCGGAATTCGACGCGCGCGCCCGGCGCGGAGCCGGCGCGGTCGTCGGAGCCCTCGGACTGCCTGGCCGCGGGAAGGGTGGTGGACATGGAGGTCAGGACTCCTTGCGGGAGGTGGGGGACGTACGGGGCGCGGAGGACACCGTGGCGGGGTTGGTCCCGGCCCGCGAGAGGACGAGCAGCAGCAGCCAGGTGATGAGGAGGCTGAGGATGGAGACGGCGACCGACATCCGGGCGTGGGCACCGGAGATCGTGACGATCCACACGGCGAAGGGCCTGAAGCCCAGCAGGGAGGCGATGGTGAACTCGCCGAGGACCAGCGCCAGGGTGAGGAAGGCGGCTCCGGCGAGCGAGGCCCGCAGGTTGGGCAGGAGCACGCGCAGGACCACGTACGGCCAGCTCGCGCCGCAGCTGCGGGCGGCCTCGACCAGTGTCGGCACGTCGATGGCGCGCAGGCCCGCGTCGAGCGAGCGGTAGACGAACGGCAGCGCCAGCACGGTGTAGGCGAGGACCAGGACGACGGGGAACTGCTCGTTCTGCACGGCCAGGAAGGTCTGGTAGAGCGGGGTCCGCGACAGGTGCTCGGGGCCCCAGCGCAGGACGGTGGTGATGCCGGTGACCAGCGCGATCGGCGGGACCACCAGCGGCAGCATGCACATCACCTCCACAACCGGGCGCAGCCGCGGCGAGCCGAGGCGTACGGCGACCAGGGCGGGCACGGCGAGCAGCAGGGAGGTCGCGATGGTGGCGGCGGCCAGGCCGAGGGAGAGCAGCATGCTCTCGGTGAACCCGTCGGCGGCGAGGAGCTGGGTGTACGCCTCGAAGCCGATGCCCTGGCCGGGCACGTGCACGGTGAAGACGAAGGAGGCCAGGAGCGGGACGAGGAAGTACGCGCCGGCCAGCAGGAGTACGGCTCCGCGCCAGACCCGGGGACGGGGGCGGCGGCGCGGGGGGCGGACCTGCGCCGTGACGCCGGTCGGCGCCGCACCGGAGTCCGGGGCGGTGTCCCCGGTCTCCGGGGCGGTCGGTGCGGGCGTCGGGGTCATCGCAGCCATCGGGCGCTCCGTCGCTGGAGGGGCAGGTAGACCGCCATGACGAGGCCGGCGATCAGGATCATGTCGAGGCCGAGGGCGAGCGCCACGTTCTCCTGTCCGGTCAGCACGTTGCCGGACAGCGCGTCGGCGATCTTGAGCGTGACCAGCGGTACGGAGCCGCCGACCAGGGCCGCGGCCGTGGCGTGCGCGGCGAAGGCGGTGCCGAAGAGCAGCACGAACCCGCCGAGCAGGGAGGGCGCCAGGACCGGCAGTCCGACATGGCGCCAGAACTGCCATCCGGTGGCCCCGTTGTTCTGGGCGGCTTCGCGCCACTGCGGGCGCAGTCCGTCCAGCGCCGGGGCGATCACGAGCACCATGAGCGGGATCAGGAAGTACAGGTAGACCACGGTCAGGCCGGTGAAGGAGTACAGGTTCCAGCCGAATCCGGTGAGATCGGCGAGCTGCGTGACGACCCCGGAGATGCCGACGGTGGCGATGAACGCGAACGCGAGCGGCACGCCGCCGAAGTTGGCGAGGACGCCGGACGCGGTCAGCGCGGCGCTGCGCAGGGCCTGCGACCGGGAGGTGACCACGGCCTGCGCGATCAGGACCCCGAGCACGCCGCCGGTCAATGCGGTGAGGGCGGAGAGCTGGACGCTGCCGATGAGCGAGTCGAGGTACGGGCCCTGGAGCGAGCGCGAGAGGTGCTCGCCGGTCAGCCGGGTGGCGCCGGTCGACGGGTCGGTGCGGGTGACCGCGCCGAACGCGATGGCGCCGAGCGGGATGCCGAAGCAGAGCCCGGTGAAGGCGAGGAGCGGGAGGGCGGCCAGCCAGGTGCGCGGGCCGCGCCGCCGGCGGCGGCTGGTGGTGCTGCCGCCGGCGGTCCCCTCCGGGTGGGAGGTGGGGGTGGAGGGGGACATCAGGAGAGGGCCTTGTCCCACTTCTCGGCGAGGGTGGCCTTGGCCTTGTCCAGCTCCGCGGAGGCGGGGAAGGCCGGGGTGCCCTGGATCTGCGGGAGCTTGGCGGCGGCGTCCTTGTCGACGGTGCCGTCCTGGGTCATGACCGGGAGCAGGACCGCGCGGGCGTGGCCCTTGAGGTAGAGGTTCTGGCCCTCGGCGCTGTACAGGAACTCCATCCACAGGCGGGCGGCCGCCGGGTTCGGGGCCTCCTTGTTGACGGCCTGCGAGTAGTACTGGGCGTAGACGCCGTCGGTGGGGACGGCGACCTTCCAGTCGACGCCCTTGCCCTTGAACTGCTCTGCGTAGCCGGCGTTCAGGTAGTCCCAGTCGATGGAGATGGGCGTCTCGCCCTTCTCGACGGTGGCCGGGGTCGACTCGACCGGGATGAAGTTGCCGTTCTTGCGCAGCCGGCCGAAGAAGTCGATGCCGGGCTGGATGTCGGCGAAGGAGCCCTTGTTGGCGAGGGCGGCCGCGTAGACGCCGCCGAAGGCGGAGCCGGACTTGGTCGGGTTGCCGTTGAGGGCGACCTTGCCCTTGTACTCGGGCTTCAGCAGGTCCGCGAAGGTCGTCGGGCAGTTCGGGATCCTGGCCGCGTCGCAGCCGATGGAGACGTAGCCGCCGTAGTCGTTGTACCAGCGGGCGTCGGCGTCCTTCTGGCCGGCCGGGATCTTGTCCCAGGCGGTGACCTTGTACGGGGCGAACAGGTTCTCGCCGGCGCCGCTGCGCGCGAAGGCGATGCCGAGGTCCATGACGTCGGGGGCGCGCTTCTGGCCCTTGCGGGACTTCACGGCGGCGATCTCGTCGGCGCTGGAGGCGTCCGGGTTCTCGCTGTTGACCTTGATCTTGTACTTGGCCTCGAAGGCCTTGATGATCTCGCCGTAGTTCGCCCAGTCCGGCGGCAGCGCGATGACGTTGAGCTGGCCCTCCTTCTGGGCGGCCGCGACGAGGGCGTCCATGCCGCCGAGGTCGGCTGCCGAGGCGGCGGCGCCCGGCTGGACCTTGGACTTGCCGTCGCCGGCGGTGCCGGCGGCCTTGTCCGGAGCGGCGCCACACGCGCTGAGCGTGGTGAGGACGGCGGCGCTGAGCAGTACGGCTGCGCTACGGCGGGCGGAGGAACTGAGCACGGTCTCTCCCGGAGACGGGTTCCTGACGGGGGTCGACTTGTCTGAACAAGTTGGCTCCAGTTCGCCCGGCCTCGCTATACGGAAGATGAACGGGGGCTGGACCGCGGGGCACGAGTCGTGGAAGAGACGAGATTGACCGAAAGAAGCCGTGACAAGGAGGGTGTAATGATCTTCAACGCCCTGGTTGGCGGACCCGTCGGGATACGGTCGACGGCGTCAGGTGACACACCACGGCCGACGGCTTGGGGGCGGAGTACGGCATGGGCACGATCCGGTATCTGGAGATCGCCGGCGCGCTGCGCACGGCGATCCTCTCCGGCGAGTACGCGGTGGGCGCCCAGCTGCCCTCGGAGAGCGATCTCGCCGCCCGCTGGTCCGCCTCGCGCGGAACCGTCAGGCAGGCGGTGGCCACGCTCGCCGCGGAGGGGCTGATCGGCTCCCGGCAGGGCGCCCGGAGGATCGTTCTGCGCCACGAGCGGCGGCACAGCTTCGGCGAGCTGAACAGCTTCGCCCAGTGGGCCGAGGGGCTCGGCCAGGAGGTCACCAGCCGCTTCCTCTCCCGGGTCCGCCGGCCGGCCACCGCCGAGGAGGCGGAACGGCTCGCGCTCGCGCCGGACACCGAGATCCTGGCCGTACTGCGGCTGCGGCTGCTCGACGGGGAGCCCACCATGGTGGAGCGGACCGCGTACGCCGACTGGGTCGCGGCCGCGGTCGAAGCGCTGCCGGACGACGTCCGCTCGGTGATGGACAGCCTCGCGAACGACTCCGCGATCGTCGCCCACTACGGCGAGCACCTCATCGACGCGCTGCCGGCCGGCAGCGAGGACGCGCGGCTGCTGGAGATCCGGCGCGGGAGCCCGCTGCTGCGCCAGCGGCACGTCTCGGCCACCGCCACGGGTCGCCCGATCGAGTGGACCGACGACCGATACCGCGCCGGCAGCGTCACCTTCAGTGTGAGCAACTCGGCGGTAGCCACTCCCCTGGAGCGCCGTACGGGCGAGGGCTGACGGCTCAGCGCGCGAGCTCGGCGGCCGCTTCGTCGATCGCCCCGGGCAGCCAGTCGGCGACCGCGCCGAAGCGGTAACCCAGGCCTGTCGCCCGGCTGTTGTCGAGGGCGTAGTCGCGGTCGAAGGAGAACGGCGAGGCGGGGGCGCCCGGTTCGACGATCCGCAGGCGAGCGGGGCGGCCGACCCGCTCGGCGACCAGCGCGCACAGCCCGAGGACGTCCAGCGTCCCGTGGGACGCGGCGTCGACGACGCCGGTGAAGGACTGCCCGGCCGTCCACTGCAGGAACCGCGCGATCTCGTGGTGGTGGACGAACGAGGTGGCGTACGGGGCTTCGTGGACGTCCACCGGGGTTCCGGCGGCGGTCCGCCCGACGTAGTGCGCGAGGCGCCCGGTGAACTCCTGCGGGCCGCCGCCGAGCACGTGCGCCGTCCGCACCGCGGTGAAGCCGAACGGGCCGCCGCCTTCGCCCGCGCCGCGGAACACGGCCTCGGCCCGGCGCTTGCCTTCGGCGTAGGCGCGGGCCTCGGGGGTGGGTGGCGCCGGATCGTAGACCTCCATCGTCGAGGTCATCACGTACCGCGCGGTCCGGCCGGCGAAGACCCGGCGGGCGACGGCGGCCTGGTGCGGCGTGTAGCAGACCTGGTCGACGACGGTGTCGAAGGTGCGCCCGCCCAGGGCGGCGCGCAGCCGTCCTTCGTCGTCGCGGTCGGCGACGAGGCGGCCGACGCCGGGCGGCGGGGCGGCGGAGCCCCGGTTGAGGACGGTGACCTCGTCGCCCGCGTCGCGCAGGAGGCTGACCAGGTGTTTTCCGAAGTACCGGCTTCCGCCGATCACAAGAATCTTCTGCATGGGTTCGACTGTGCCGCTGTATCGTCCCCAGCAGAACCGATCACCTGCTGAACGGGTATGAAGGAAAACTGATGATCGATGTGCAGCGGCTGCGGATCCTGCGGGCCGTCTCCGAGCACGGCAGCTTCAACAAGGCGGCCCGGGCCCTGCTGCTGACCCCTTCGGCCGTCTCGCAGCACATCGCCTCGCTGGAGCGGAGCCTGGGCCACCCGGTGGCGGTGCGCAGCACCCGCGGGGTCACCCTGACCGAGCCGGGGCGGCTGCTGGTGGAGGCGGCGGAGACGATCTCCGCCGAGCTCGACCAGGTCCGCCACGAGATCGAGCGGCTGACGGCGGACCGGCCCCGGCTGACGGTGGCCACGTTCACCAGCGGCGGCCGGCGGCTGCTGCCCGCCGCGCTGGCCGCCTTCGTGGCGGCGCACCCCGAGGTGGAGCTGATCGTACGGGAGGCCGAACCGGAGGCCGCCGTCCCGATGGTGCGAACGGGCGGGGCCGACCTCGCCCTGGCCTACCACTTCGACGGTCCGCTGCCCCTGCGGGGCGGGCTGGACTGGACACCGCTGATGGACGATCCGCTGTGGCTGGCCCTGCCGCCCGAGCACCCGCTTGCCGGCCGGGACTCGCTCGCCCTGCCCGAACTCGCCGCGGACCGCTGGGTGTTGGGCTGCCTGAAGACGGAGGCCTACCTGCGCCGGTACGCGGGGCTCGCGGGCTTCGACCTGCGGGTGGCGGCCTCCACCACCGACTACTTCTTCGCCCAGACCCTGGTGGCCGCGGGCGTCGGCGTCGCGCTGATCCCGCACGTGTCGCTGGCCCCGGAGACCTCGGTCGCCCTCGTGCGGGTCGAACCGCCGCGCCCCGCCCGGCACATCGGCGTGGTCACCCCGCTCCGGCGGCGCCCGCACCCGTACGCGGCGGCGTTGACGTCGGCGCTGGCCGAGGCGGTGGAGCGGTGAGCAGGCACCTGCTGGCGGGTCTCGCCGCCAACCCGGCGCTGCCGGACGAGCTGCTCGACCGGCTGATCGGCCGGCTGGCGGACGGGCTGCTCGCGCGCGCGGCCCCGGAACCGGACGAGGGCCCGGACGCGGGCTCTGACGCGGGCCCGGACGCGGGCGCGGACGAGGACGACGCGGAGCTCGGCCGGGCGCTGAGCGAGCGCACCGGCCTCGGGCCCGCCCGAGTGACCGCGCTCGCCGCGTGCGACGAGGACGCCGCGCTCCATCTCGCCCACGAGGGCCTGCTGGACGCCGCCGGGGTGGACCCGGCGGCCCGGCCCGCGGTGGCCCTCGCCCTGCTGGACGAGGGGGTCGGACCACCCGGCTGGGCCCGCCTGCTGGCGGCCCATCCGGACCGCAGGATCCGCGAGGCCCTGACCTCCCGACCCGGTCTGCCGCCCGACGTACTGGAACGGCTCGCCGCCGATCCGGATGTCGAGGTGGTCGCCGAGCTGGCTCTGTGGACGACCGAGCCGTCCGTCGCCGCCCGCCTCGCAGCGCATCCGCATGCCGAGGTCCGCAGGGGAGCCGCCTCCAACGAGGCGACCCCGCCCGCCGCGCTGGCCGCGCTGATCACCGGCGAGGGGCTCGCTCCGGCGCGTACCTGCCTGGTCTGCGACCGCGAGGAGATCCCCTTCACGCACGATCCGTACTGCGCCCGGACGGACTGCGAGCTGCGCGGCGGCGCCGCCTGCGCGGGCGGGCACGAGTCGACCGTGCACGAGACGGTGCAGCAGGCCGCGCGGAACCCGGCCACGCCGGTGGCGGCCGCCGCCTCCCTCGTCGGCCATCCGTCCATGCTGATCCGCTGGGCGCTGGCCGAACGGGCCGACCTCCCGCAGGAGTTGTACGCACGGCTCGCCGCTGACCCGGTGCCCGGGGTGCGCTCGGAGGTGGCCGGGAATCCGGCGATCGGCGAGCCGCTGATCCGCGCCCTCGCGGCCGGCGGCGCGGACGGCGTCGCGGCCGACCTGGCCCGCAACCCGCGAGTGCCGCTCGACGTGCTCGCGCACCTGGCCGGGGTGGCCCGGATCGGGCCGGTCCTGCTCCCGCGGATCGCCACCGCATCGCCCGCCGAGCTCGCCGGAGCGGCCGCGTCGACGGATGCGCGCGTACGCAGGCTCGTGGGCGAACGTCGGGATCTGGCACCGGAGTTGCGCGACGCCCTCGCCGCCGACCCGGATGCGTCGGTGGTCAAGGCAGTCGCCCCGCATCCGGGTCTGTCCGAGGAGCTGCTGCGGGCCATGGTCGCGCGGCACGGCGTACGGGTCCTCGCGCGGGTGGCGGCCAACCCGGACGCCCCGCCCGCCCTGCTGGAGGACCTGGCCCGGCACGATCCGCCGGTGCGGCGGGCCTTCCGCGAGATCGCCGGGCACCCGCGTGCGACGTCCGCGGCGCTGCTGCCCTGCCTCGCCGACGAGAGGGCCCGTCCGCTCGCCGCCCGGCACCCCGCGCTGGCCCCGGCGGTCCTCCTCGGCCTGCTCGCGGACGCCGATCCCGAGGTGGCGCGGGCGGCGGCCGCCAACCCCGCGCTGCCGGTCGGCGTCATGGCGGGGCTGCTCGCGGACGGTCCGCGGGCGGGGGGCCGTTCAGGCGTCTGAGTCTTCGACGATCCGGCCGTCGCGCAGCTCCACCACGCGGTCCGCGAGTTCGATCAGGGCCGGGTCGTGGGTGGCGACCAGGGCCGTGACTCCCTCGCTGCGGACCACCGCGCGCAGCAGCTGCATGATCGAGCGGCCCGTCTCGGAGTCGAGCTGGCCGGTGGGTTCGTCGGCGATGATCAGGGCCGGCTCGTTGGCCAGGGCGCGGGCCACGGCCACCCGCTGCTGCTGCCCGCCGGAGAGCTCGCCGGGCCGCTGCTCGGCGTGCTCGGCGAGGCCGACCAGCGCGAGCAGGGTGCGGGCGCGCTCCTCGCGCTGCTTCGCCGGGATCTTCCGCATCCGCATCGGGACACCGACGTTCTCGACCGCGGTCAGGACGGGGATCAGTCCGAAGGACTGGAACACGAAGCCGATCCGGTCGCGGCGCAGCGCGAGCAGGCCCTGGTCGTCCAGCCCGGCGAGATCGGTGCCGTCGATTACGACGCTGCCGCCGGTCGGGGTGTCGAGGCCGCCGACCAGGTTCAGCAGGGTCGTCTTGCCGGAGCCGGAGCGGCCCTTGAGGGCGGTGAGCCGGCCGCGTTCGACCTCGAACGACACCCCGCGCAGGGCGTGCACCTCACGCTCGCCGCTGCCGAAACTGCGGTGCAGGCCTTCGGCCACGACCATGGGCGTCGCCGCCGTGTCGACCTGGTTCTGCGTCATGGTGTGGACTCCCCCTGGAATCGGCCGGCGATCGCCGCTGCGGTCAACGCAATCGCCTCAATCGCCCTCAATCGCTTCGTTTCGAATTTGTTCATCCGCCCCACCCTTCGCGCAAGACCCTTCCTTCACGCGTTCGAATCTGACAGCATCGTCCGCTATCCGGTGCCAGCGGTCCGGATGGGGGAGGAAAACGGCACATGCTCGGCTTCGTCGTGCGTCGGCTGCGCGGGCGAGTGCCGCTCGCCGCCGCCGTGCTGCTGACCGTATTGATCACCACGACCGTGCTGACCGCGCTGTCCGCGTTCACCAGCAGCGTGGGCGAGGCCGGGCTGCGCCAGGCCCTTCAGGGTCCGGACCGGGCCCGGACCACCGTCCTGGTCACCGGCGAACACGCCACGGCCGACCGCGCCAAGGACGACGACGCCGTACGGGCCTTCGCCGACGAGCTGTTCGGCCGGCTGCCCGTCGCCGTCGAGAGCGTGGCGCGCAGCCGTTCGTACGGGCTCCCCGGTGCGCGCACCCCCGGCCGGGACGCCGACCTGACCCTGCTCGCCGCCTTCGGCCATCAGAACGTACGCCTGCTCTCCGGCCAGTGGCCCGAGCCGGTCGGCGCGCCCGGCGGCCGGATACCGGTGGCCGTCCCCCGGGCGGCGCTGACCCGGCTCGGGCTGAGCCCGGAGGCGCTGCCCGCCGAGGTGCGGCTCGACGACCGGTACGGCGGCGCCCCGCTGACCGTGCTGGTCACCGGGGTGTACCGGGCGGCCGACCCCGACGCGCCCTACTGGCGGCTCGACCCGCTCGGCGGCCGGGAGCTCCAGGTCGGCAGTTTCACCACGTACGGCCCGCTGCTCGTGGACGACACGGCCTTCACCGCGGGCGGTCTGGTCCAGAACAACCGCGGCTCGCTCCTCACCCCGGACCTCGCCACCACCCACGGCTCCGACGCCGAGGCGATCCGCGGCCGTACGGCGGCGGCCGCCGAGGCGCTGAAACGCACCAGGTCCCTCCAGGCCAAGACCGAACTGCCGGAATTCCTCGGCGAACTGGCCTCGGCCCAGCTGGTCGCCCGGTCGACCCTGCTCATCGGCGCGCTCCAGCTCGCCGTCCTGGCCGGGGCCGCCCTGCTGCTCGTGGCACACCTCCTGACGGAGCGCCAGGAGGGCGAGCGCGTACTGCTCGCCGCGCGCGGTGCGTCCCGCCGCCGACTCGGCGCGCTGAGCGCGGCCGAGGCGATGCTGCTCGCCCTGCCCGCCGCCGTCCTCGCACCGCTGCTCACCCCGCCGCTGCTGCGCCTGCTCGGCGGGTTCGGCCCGCTCGCGCGGGTGCCGTTCGACACCGCCGGGACCTGGCTGCTGTGGCCGGTCGCGGCCGGCTGCGCCCTGGCCTGCGTACTGCTGGCCGCGCTGCCGGCCGTACTGCGCGGCGTGGCGGCCGCGGCCCTGCGCCGCAGCGGACGCCGCCAGGCCCTGGTGGCCGGGGCCGCCCGCTCGGGCGCCGACCTGGCGCTGCTGGCGCTCGCCGCCCTCGCCTACCAGCAGCTGTCCCGGCAGAGCGGGGACGGGCTCACGGCCGGTGCGGCGGCCGACGGCGGGCCGATCGGCGTGGACCCGGTGCTGGTGGCCGCGCCGACGCTGGCCCTGTGCGCGGGCACGCTGCTGGTGCTGCGGCTGCTGCCGTTCGCCGCGCGGCTGGGCGGGCGGATCGCCGCCCGTGGCCGCGGGCTCGGCCCGGCGCTCGTGGGCTGGCAGCTCGCCCGTCGGCCCGGTCGGGCCACCGGGCCCGTCCTGCTGCTCGTACTCGCCGTCTCCAGCGGGGTCCTGGCCCTCGGCCAGCACACGGCATGGTCCGCTTCCCAGCGCGACCAGGCCGAGTTCGCCACCGCCGGGGGGCTGCGGATCTCCGGCAGCGACCTCGCCGCGATGGGCCAGGCCGGCCGGTACGCGGCGCTGCCCGGAGGCGAAGGGGTGATCCCGGTGGTCCGGAAGCCGCAGGAGCTGCCGGGCGGGCGGGCCGCGCAGGTGCTCGCGCTCGACGCGGCCGCCATGGCCGAACGGGTGCCGCTGCGCGCCGACTTGCGCGACGGGCGCGGTATGCGGGAGCTGTTCGCGCCCCTGTCGCCGCCGCCCGGCTCCGGTGCGGGCGGCATCGCCCTGCCCGGGAAGCCGCAGCGCATCGACCTCGACGTTGAGCTGCGGGTGCCCGGCGGTGACAGCGGTCATCCCGGGATCGGGCTGCTGGTGCGCGACCGGTTCGGGCTGACCTACCGCACGCCGATGGTCCAGCTGCCCGCGACCGGGGCGGCCACCGCCTCGGTGGACCTCGGCGCGCTGACCGGCGCCCCGCTCGGTTCCGCCGCGGCTCCGCTGACCCTGGCCGGGATCGCGGTGTCGTACGGATCGGGCGAGGAGGGATCGGACTTCGGTACGGGTGAAGCGGCGGCCACCGGCGTGGAGTTGGCCGTACGGCGGCTGGCCGTGGCCGAGACCGCGGCCGGCCCGGCCCAGCCGGTGGCGGCCGCGGCCGGCGCGGGCGCGGGCGCGAGCCCGTGGACGCTTTCCGGGCCCGCCCTCACCGACGGCTCCGCCGCCGCGGAGCTGCTGCCGGGCGCCCAGGACGGCTCGGAGCTGCTGCGGCTGCGCTACCGGGGCGGCCGCGAGGCCAGGGCCGGGATCCAGCTGGCGCTGGCGCCTCCGGGTGCGCAGAGCGCCGCCGAGGTGCCGGGGATCGCCACCCGCGCCTACCTCACCGGGGTCGGCGCGGCCGTCGGCGACCTGGTCCCCGTACCGCTGGGCGGCGTGTCGGTGCCGGTGCGGATCACGGCCGCGATCGGCTCGCTGCCCGTGGCCGGGGACACCGCGCTCGCCGTCGATCTGGGCGCCGTGGGACGCCTGTTGGCGGCGGGTGGCGCGCGGGAGCTGCCCGCGCCCACCGAGTGGTGGCTGCCCGCGAAGTCCCCCGCCGACACCGCGCCGGCCCGTGCCGCGGCCGAACTGCGGGCCGGGGCCGGGGTGCAGCAAGTACGACTGCGCGAGGAGGTCGCCGCCGGGCTGCTGGACGATCCGCTGAGCGCCGGCCCGCAGAGCGCGCTGGCCGCCCTCGCCGCCGCCTGCGCGGTGCTGGCGGCGATCGGCTTCGCGGCCTCCGCGGCGGCGGGCGCCCGGGAGCGGGCCCGCGAGTCGGCGGTCCTGCTGGCGCTCGGGTCGCCCGGGCGGACCCTGGCCCGGACGGCGGCCGCCGAGAGCTGCCTGCTGGTCGGGCTCGGCTGCGCCGTCGGGGTCGGGCTGGGCGCCGCGATCGTCCATCTGGTGGTGCCGCTGGTGGTGCTGACGCCCGCCGCGCGCCGCCCGGTGCCGCAGGTGATCGTCGATCTGCCGAACGGCACGACGCTGCTGCTGACCGTCGCGATCGCGGCGGTGCCGCTGCTGTCGGCGGTGCTCGGCGGCCGCCGCGACCGGAACGCATCGAACGCGGCCGCCCGGCTGCGGCACGTGGAGGAGCTGTGACCAGGCCCGCAGACACCCCGGACGGCGCGCAGGACGGCGCACCGGACGGCCCGCCGGACCACGCGCCGGCGTCCGGTCCCGCCCGAGGGCCCGGGTCACGGACCGCAGACCCGTCCGCGGCACGGACCGCAGACCCGTCCCGGTCACGGACGCCGGACCCGTCCGCCGTCAGGCCGGCGCCGTGGGTGCGCACCCGGCTGCGGTCTGCGCCGTCGAGCGCCCTGCTCGCCGCGGCCCTCGCCTTCGTCGCCGTACTGCTCGCGGCCGCCCTGCCGCGCGCCGTGGACCGGGGCGCCGATCAGGCCCTGCGCTCGTTCCTCCACGACCGCGGTCCCGTTGCGACGAGCCTGCTCGCCACCTCCACCGCCCGGTACGGGAGCCAGTCCCCCGAGAACCTGGACTCCGTACGGAACGCGCTCCTCGCCCGTACCGGCGCCGGCTTCGCCATCGCCCCCACGGGGGTCGTCCACGGCACCCAGGCGTCCAAGCAGCGCGGCCTCGCCAACCCCGGACTGCCCAGCCCCGACGGCGTCCCGCCCCGGATGGACATGCTGTACCTGCGGGAGGTCGCCGCACACACCGAGCTGGTGGACGGGCGCTGGCCGAGCGGCGGCGCCCCGGGCGGGCCCGTGCCGATCGCACTGTCCCAGCAGGCCGCGCAGACCCTCGGCGTCCGGGTCGGCACGGTGCTGGAGTCCATCGCCAGCAGCTCCGATCCGATGAGCGCCGAGATCGTCGGCCTCTACCGGGCCACCGACGAGGACGACGTCTTCTGGGCCGGTCTGCCCTGCCTCACCCGTGCCTGCCAGGCCAACACCTCCACCGTTCCGCCGCAGCGGTACTGGCAGACGGCCGCCCTCGTCGGGCCCGACGGGCTCGACCGGCTCGGGCCGTGGGGCAACGGCGCCGAGGACTTCTGGCGGCTCCCGGTGGACACCGGCCGGCTGCGCGCCGACCTGCTGCCCGGCGTCGCCCGGGAGGTCGCCGCGTACGTGGGCGGCCCGACCGCGTCCGCCCTGCGGAGCACGACGCAGCGGAGCGACCTGCGGGTCGTCTCCCGGCTCCCGGAGCTGTTCAAGCAGACCGAGGCCCGGCAGCAGGCGGTCGCGCCGCTCGCCGCCATAGGCCCGGCGGGGGTCGCCGGGGTGGCGGCCGTGGTGTTCTGCCTGGCCGCCGCCCTGACCGGGGACCGGCGGGAGTCGGAGCTGCGGCTGCTGCTGGCCCGTGGCGGCTCGCCGCGCGGCATCGTCGGCCGGCTGCTCGGCGAGGGCGCCGTGTCCGTCCTGCCCGCCTCCGCGCTGGCGACCGTACTCGCGCTGTGGCTGCTGCCGACCCCGCGTGGGACCGCCGCCCTGCTCGCGGCCGCCGCCGTCACCCTGCTGGCGCTGCTCGCCTTTCCGGTACGGGCCGCCGTGCTGCTGTCCGCGCGGCGCCGCGGGCCGGCCCCGCGCCGACGGCTGGTCGCCGAGCTGCTGGTCGCCGCCGCCACCGCGGCGGCCGTGTTCGAGGTCCGCCGGCGCGGGGTCGCGCCGGCCGGTGAGGGCCTGGATCCGCTGCTGGTCGCCGCCCCGCTGCTGCTCGCGCTGTGCGGCGGTCTGGTGCTGGCCCGGCTCCAGCCCGTTGTGGTGGGGGCACTGGCCCGGGCGGCCGGCCGGCGTCCCGGCCTGGTCGGCTTCCTCGGCCTGGCCCGCGCCGCCCGGGGCACCGGCGGCCGGGCGCGCCCCCCGGTGCTGCCGCTGATCGCCGTGCTGCTGGCCGTGACCACGGGCGGGTTCGGGGCCACGGTGCTGGACTCGGTGGACACCGGCCGGCTGCGGGTGGCCCGCCTCGCCGTCGGCGGCGACGTGCAGATCGCGGCGCCGTACGGGGGCGCCCTGCCCCCGGCGATGGCGGAGGCCGCCGCCGCGCTGCCCGGCGTACGGACGTCGGTCGGGGTGTGGACGGACGACAAGGCGTTCGTGTTCGGCACCGTCCAGGGCTCCACCCAGGTCACGGTGGTCGTGGCCGAGCCGGTGGCGTACGCGGAACTGGCGAGGACCGTGGGACGGGGGCAGTTCGACCCGGCCCTGCTCTCGGGCAAGGGTGGCGGCGGCTCCGCCGACGCCCCGGTGCCGGCGCTGTTCAGCGGCGACCTGGCCAAGCTGGCGGAGGCCGGTACGTACCGGCTGTCGCTCGGCGACGGCGGCGAACTGCAGATCGGCTCCGTCGGCGTGGTCGACGGGACCCCGGCCAAGCCCGGGGCGGGCGGCGCCGTGGTCGTCCTGCCGGCCGGGCCGACCACCGCGCGGCTGCCCAAGACCGGCAACCCCGACCGGTGGCTGGCGACCGGGGAGGTCGACGGGGACCGGCTGCGCGAGGCCGTCCGGGCCACCGCCCCGGCGGACACCGCCGGGCAGTTCACCGTCCGTACGAGCGCCGCCACGGCCGCCGAGCTGGGCAGCGACCCGCTCCAGCGGTCGGCGGTCCGGCTGTTCTGGGCCTCGGTGGCCGGGGCCGCGGGCTTCGCGCTGCTGGCCGTACTGCTCACGCTGGTACGGGCGGCGCCCGAACGCGCCGCGCTGCTGGCGCGGTTGCGCACGATGGGGCTGCTGCCCCGGGACGGCATCCGGCTGATCCTGACGGAGGCGCTGCCGCAGGCGCTGACCGCCACCCTCGGCGGGGCACTCGTCGCGGCCGCGGCGGTCGCCCTGCTGGGGCCGGCCATGGACCTGTCCGCCCTGGTCGGCTCGACCGTGCCCACGGGGCTGCGCCTCACGGCGCCGCCCGTGCTGACCCAGGCACTGGGTCTGGCCTTCCTGGTCGCCGTGGCCGTGCTCGCCGAGGCGGCGATATCCGGACGGCGCCAGATCACCACCGAGTTGAGAGCGGGAGACCAGCGTTGAACAGCGACCAGCCGACCTACGAGGAGCTGCGCCGGCAGGCCGTGGCCGCCGCCGGACCGCGCACCGGGCGGGCCGACACCGCCATCGCCTGCGACCGCCTGGTCCGCATCTTCAGCGCCGACGGGGTCGAGGTGCAGGCCCTGCAAGGCCTGGAACTGACCGTGGAGCGGGGCGACCTGGTCGCTCTGGTCGGCGCGTCCGGCAGCGGCAAGTCCACCCTGCTGAACATCCTGGCCGGGCTGGACGTCCCCACGGCCGGTTCGGCCACCGTCGAGGGATTCGACCTGCTGGGGATGTCGGCGAAGGACCGGCTGCGCTACCGGCGCGAGGCGGTGGGTTTCGTCTGGCAGCAGACCGCCCGCAACCTCCTGCCGTTCCTGACGGCAGCTCAGAACATCGCCCTGCCCATGCAGTTGCGGGGTCGGCGCGGGCGCGGCGCGGCGGGCCCGCAGGCAGAGCGGGTCGCCCGTCTCCTGGAGGCGTTGGAGATCGCCGATCTCGCGCACCGGCGTCCCGCCGAGCTCTCCGGCGGCCAGCAGCAGCGGGTGGCCATCGCCGTCGCCATGGCCAACGACCCGGCGGTCCTGCTGGCGGACGAGCCCACCGGCGAGCTCGACTCCGAGACGGGAGCGGCGATCTTCGAGGCGTTCCGCACCGTCAACCGGGAGCTCGGCGCCACCGTGGTCATCGTGACGCACGACCCGCTCGTCGCGGGCGAGGTCCGCCGTACGGTGGCGATCCGCGACGGCCGCACCAGCAGCGAGGTGCTGCGCCGCACGGTCACGGACGAGCACGGCGCGGAGTCGGTGAGCGAGCGCGAGTACGTGATGCTGGACCGGACCGGCCGCGTGCAGCTCCCGCACAAGTTCCTGGAGGCGCTGGGCATGGAACACCGCGTGGCGGTCGACCTGGCAGCGGACCACATCGAGGTCCGCCCCGACACGGCGGAGGACCCGTCCGACGGGCCTGCCTGAGCCTCCGCTCCGGCGCCCCCCCCGGCCGGGGGGGCGTGTTGCGATCCGCGTGATGCCGCGAGCGGTGAGCGAACGGGTGGGCGTCACTTCCGTGGGGCGGGTGTCGTTAGGGGCACGGGGTTGACTCTGGGGGCGAAGGGATGACGGAATGCGGCAGTTTCCTCTGGAGATGCACCAGATGGCGCCCGGACGGGTCGTCGAGTGGCGGTTGCGGTCCACGGCCGGGGCGCCGGCGGACACCGGCGGCACGGGCGGTGCGCCGGGCGATGCGCTGAGTGACACGGCGGGCAGGAGGGCTTCGTTCAACCAGGACAAGCACTTCACCGTCGCCGAGGAGAGCCGCGGCGCCGACGATCCCGTCGCGTCCTGGATCGCGGTCACCTTCGAGGTCAAGGGCGCGCTGGTAGAGGACGCCCTGACCCGGGCCCTGCTGGCCTTCGTACGCCGGCACGAGGTGCTGCGGTGCGAATTCCGCCGCCTGGCGGGCGAGTTGGCGTGCGAGCCGATCGCCGCCGCCGAACTCGTCCTCGATGCCGTGCCCGTGGCCGCCTTCGACTCCTCCGAGGCCCTGCGCGGCTTCCTCGCCGAACGGTTCACGCGCAGCATCGACACGCTGTCCTGGCCGCTGTTCACCATGGGCGCCGTCCTGCGCGAGGACTCCGCCACCGTCTACCTGGCCTTCGACCACATCGTCTGCGACGGCCTGTCGATGCCGATCGTCGTCCACGAGGTGCAGAACGCGTACGAGGCGCTGTGCCGCGGCGAGGAGATCGGTCTGCCACCCGCGCCGAGCTACCTGGACTTCGCCGAGGAGCAGCGGCGCCGCTACCTCTCCATCGCCGCCGATGACGAACGCCTCGGCTACTGGAAATCGTTCATGGAGCGCGGCGGCGGCGAGTTCTTCCCCCGGTTCCCGCTCGAGCTCGGGGTGGAGCCGGACCGGATGTACCCGATCGTCAACGAGGCCTCGCCGCTGCTGGACGCGGGCGAGGCCGAGGTGTTCGAGAAGGCCTGCCGTGCGGTGGACGGCAAGCCGTTCATGGGGGTCCTGGCGGCCGTCGCGGTCTGTCTGCGCGAGGCCGGCGGGCCGGGCGTGTACCGGGGCTTCATGCCGGTCAGCGAGCGCGGCCGGGCCGGCTGGGCCAACTCGGTGGGCTGGTTCGTCAACACCATGCCCATCGAGTTCGACGCCTCGCCGGGCCGGGACTTCGCCCAGGTCATGGCGGCGGTCAGGGCCGGTTTCGGCGAGATGATGGAGCACATCGACGTGCCGTTCGTACGGGCCTGGCAGCTGCTGGCGCCCGCCGAGTTCGCCGCCCGCTCGTGGCCGTACCCGGTGAACTTCTTCTCGTACATCGACGTCCGCAAGTGTCCCGGCGCCGAGCGGCACGAGGACTGGCGGCCGACCTCGCACGTGTGGTCGGCGCGGGCCAACGGTGCCTGCTCCTGGTTTCAGCGGGACGCCGACGGTCTGCACATGAACTCGATCTACGTGGACACCGCCGACGCGCGCCACACCATGGACGACTTCCAGGAGGCGCTGCGCGCGACGGTCCGGGAGATCGCCCGGCACGGCTCGTTCCGCCGCCCGATCGCGCTGACCGCGCCGCGCCGCCCCGTCGGCTCGCCGCTCGGCTCGCCGATCGGCGCGGCTGCCCCGCTCGGCGCGGCTGCGCTCCCGAACGGCACGGCCCCGTACGCCCCGTACACCCGCCGTTCCTGACGACGCCGGCCGCCCGTGTTCACGCGCGGGCGGCACGCCCCAGCAGCAGGTCCCGTTCCCGTGCGTTGTGCGTGAGCGAGGCGGCGCGTTCGAACTCGGCCCGGGCCTCTTCCCTGCGGCCCAGCCGCTCCAGCAGGTCGCCCCGTACGCTCGGCAGCAGGTGGTAGGCGCGCAGGGCCGGCTCCCCGGCCAGGGCGTCGACCAGCGGGAGCGCGGCTTCCGGGCCCTCGGCCATCGAGACGGCGACCGCCCGGTTGAGTTCCACGACCGGTGAGGGGACCAGCTCGACGAGCCGGCCGTAGAGGGTGGCGATCGTCGCCCAGTCCGTGTCCTCGTAGCGCACGGCCTCCGCGTGGCAGCCGGCGATCGCGGCCTGCACGGAGTACGGACCGCTCCCCGCGTGCCGCATGGCCAGGGCGCCCCGGCGGATCAGCAACCGGTTCCACTTGGACCGGTTCTGGTCGGCGAGCAGCACCGGCTCGCCGTCGGGGCCGGTACGGGCGGAGATCCGGGAGGCCTGGAACTCGAGCAGCGCCGCCAGCCCGTGCACCTCGGGCTCCTTGGGCATCAGGCCGGCCAGTACCCGGGCCAGCCGCAGGGCGTCCTCGCACAGGGCGGGGCGGACGAGGTCGTCGCCGGCGGTCGCCGAGTAGCCCTCGTTGAAGATCAGGTAGATGACCTCCAGGACCGAGGCGAGCCGCTCCTCGCGGTCGGCTCCGTACGGGACTTCGAAGGGCACCCCCGCCTTGGCCAGGGCCCGCTTCGCCCGGACGATGCGCTGGGCGACGGTGGGCTCCGAGGTGAGGAAGGCGCGGGCGATCTCCTGGGTGGTCAGCCCGCCCATCAGCCGCAGGGTGAGCGCGATCCGGGCCTCGGTGGCCAGGACGGGATGGCAGGCGGTGAAGATCAGCCGCAGCAGGTCGTCGTCGATGTCGTCCGGGGCCGCCGGTTCGGCGGGCGGCGGTACGTCCTCCAGGGTCCGGCCGACCTCGGCGAGCTTGCGGGCGTAGGTCTCCTTGCGGCGCACGAGGTCGATCGCGCGGTGTTTGGCGGTGGCCATGAGCCAGGCGCCCGGCTTGTCCGGGACACCCGACTCCGGCCACTGTTCCAGGGCGGCGACCAGCGCGTCCTGGGCGATCTCCTCGGCGATGCCGACGTCGCGCACGATGCGCGCGACAGCGGCGATGATCCGCGCCGACTCGATCCGGAACACCGTCTCGACCGCCTGGGTCGCACTCACTGCCGTCACGGCCACCCATCAGAGCAGCCGTGACGAGGCAGGGCAAACGCGGCGCGGCGCGGGGCCCCCGCCGCCGTGGCGCGTCGTGGCGCGGTCGTGGCGCGGTCAGCTCCCGTCGATCTGGCGCAGCTCGGCGCCGACCGTCCACTCCTCGGGGTGGATCTCCAGGAACCGCTTGGTCCACTCCAGCGCCTCGGCCTTGTCCTTGGCCTGGAGGATGGCGTAGCCGCCGACGACCTCCTTGGTCTCGGTGAAGGGCCCGTCGGTGTAGCTCAGCTTGCCGCCGGACCAGGTCACCCGGGTCCCCTCGGCGGTGGGGAGCAGCCCGGCGGTGTCGAGCATGACCCCGGCCTTGGTGATCTCTTCCATCAGCGCGCCCATGCGCTCGCCGAACTCCGGAGGGAACTCGGTGTTGGCGGGAAGGGCCTGCTCGTCGATGCGGATCAGGGAAAGGAAGCGCGGCATGGTGACTCCTCGGCCGGACGGGCGGGGGCTTTCCCCGCCTCTCACTGCTTCGTCGAACGGGAGGCGCCCGGATCGACAGCTCCCCGGAGATTTCTTCGAAAAGAATCTTCCAGGCCGAAAAGCGCTACCCGCGAGTAGGATCGCGGGCTCCGGCCCTTCCGAGAGGACCTTCCGATGCCGCGCACTCCTTCTTCTCCTCTGCTGCTCGCCGGCCTGCTGGCGACCGCGGGCGTCGCGCACGCGCTCGCGCCGAAGCAGTTCGACGCGATCGTCCCCGGCGCCCTGCCCGGCACCCCCCGGCAGTGGACGTACGCGAGCGGCGCAGCCGAGCTGGCGCTGGCCGCCGGTGTCGCCCATCCGCGGACCCGCCGGGTGGCGGCGCTGGCCGCGGCGGCGTTCTTCGTCGGGGTGTTCCCCGCGAACGTGAAGATGGCCGTCGACGCGGGCCGCCGCTCCCCCGCCGTCCGGGCCGCGACGCTCGCCCGGCTGCCGCTGCAGATCCCGCTGGTCCTGTGGGCCCGGAACGTGAGCCGGGGCGCGGGCGCCGCCGCCGGCTGACGCCTGGGCCGTGTCTTTTGGATCAGGCCGGATCAGCGGCTGTCGCCCGACCAGTCCCAGCGGTCCGGATCGGCCGCGCGGCGGCGGTAGTGGGCGCGGCCGCCGGCTCCGTAGCGCCCTATCTCGGTGGGGAGCCGGGCCTCTTCGGCGAGGTGGCGCGGGCTCCAGTCCGTGATGTCCAGGAGGAGCCCGTCCAGCGGGCCGCCCACGAGTTCGCCGTAGACGTGGCCGGGGCGCGGGCCGGGGTCGGGGTCGTCGTGGTCGGCGCCGTAGACCCGGCGCCCGAGCATCCTGTCGTCCATGGGCCCAGCTTCACAGCCACCACTGACAACGGGCCCCGGAGCGCCGGTCCTCAGCCTTCGAGGAGCCGCTGCCCGACGTATTCCCCCGGCGCGGCCCCGCCCGGTACGGCGAACAGGGCGGACGCCTCGTGCTCGGTGTACCGCGCGAGCGCGTCGCCCCGGGCCAGCCGCCGCTGGACGGGGACGAAGCCCGTACGGGGATCCGCCTGCCAGGCGACGAACAGCAGCCCCGCGTCCGCAGTGCCGTCGGGGCGCAGGCCGTCGTAGTACGACCATCCGCGCCTCAGCATCGTCGCGCCGGCGTTGCTGCGCGGCGCGGCCAGCCGGATGTGGGCGTTGGCCGCGATGACGGGGATCCCGTCCGGCCGGGCGGCGTCCAGGTCGACCGGGGTCCGCTCGGTGCCGCCGGTCAGCGGGGCCCCGTCGGCCACGTGCCGCCCCACGGCCTCCTCGCGGTGGTGGACGGGCAGCCCCTCCCAGGTGTCGAGGAGCATCCGGATCCGGCGTACGACCACGTACGAGCCCCCGGTCAGCCAGGCGGGCGCGTCCGGGCCGGAGACCAGGATCAGGGCCCGCTGGGCGGGGTCCTCGGCAGGGGCCGGGTTGGCGGTGCCGTCGAACTGGCCCATCAGGTTCCGGTGGGTACCGGAGGCAGCTGCGGAAGCCGAGGCTCCGGGCGGGCGGGTGAAGCCGGACATCACCCAGCGGGTCCGCGCCGCGCCCCGGGCCAGCCGCTGGAGGGTGCGCAGGGCGTGCACGGCGACGAACGGGTCGTCGGCGCCGATCTGCACGAACAGGTCGCCGCCGGAGCGGGCCGGGTCGAGCCGGTCGTCGTTGAAGGCGGGCAGCGGGGCGAGGGCCTGCGGCCGGGCCGCGGCGAGCCCGAGCCGGTCGAAGAGGCCCGCCCCGAAACCGAAGGTGGCGGTGAGCGAGGCGGGCCCGGCGCCGAGGGCGACGCCCGTGTCGCTCTCGGCGCCGGCCGGCGGCTCGCCGCCGCTCATCCGGGCCACCGCCTCGCTCCAGGTGCGCATCAGGGCGGCCGCCCGGGCCCGGTCCGTGTCGGGCCCGAGATCGAGGGCGGCGAGATGCGCGTACGGCTGGCGCCTGGTCAGGATCCCGGCCTGGTGCGGGCCGTGGAAGGGGATGACGGCGGCCGGCCGCCGCTCCCCGGTCCGGGCGCCGGCCCCGGAGGTCGTCAGTACGGCGCCGCCCGCGGCCAGGGCGGCCAGCCCCCCGGCCCCGAGCAGGGCCCGGCGGGCGACCCCCGAACGGCCGTCGCCGCTCTCGCCCGACGCCTCGGCCTCCACCGTCACCTCGCCCCGTCGACCACCGGGTCGACGGCCCCGACCCACAGCTGGTTCAGCTCGGACACGTACCGGCCGCCCTTGGTGTCCTGCGGTACGACCAGCCGCGGTCCGGCCGCGTCGTCGAACGGCACGCCGTCCTCGGAGACCGCGAGCAGGATCTGGCTCTTGGCGAACCCGGGGTCGAGTTCGGCCCAGGCGAAGACGGCGCGGTAGTCGCCGCCCCCGGTCGCGGCGACCACCCCGCGCAGCTGGCCGTTCTTCTTGCTCTGGTCGAAGCGCGGCTCCGCCGTCTTCAGCACCTCGTACAGCGGCACGCCCGCGTACGTGTGCTCCTGATCGCCCTTGGCGCTGGTGAACTTCACCGGCGCCGAGCTCTGCGGCAGCTTGCGCAGGTCGGCGAGGGTGAGGGTGTAGGGCTTGCCGACCGCGCCGCCGACCCGTACCTCGCCGGGCTTGAGCGGCGCGGCGGAGGCATTCGCCGACGCGCCCGCCGCCGCGCCGACGGAGGCGCCCGCGGAGGCGGAGGCGGAGGCCGCCGGATCCGCCTTCGTGTCCTTCCCGCCCTTCCCCGCCGCCGACGTCCCGCAGCCCGCGAGGAACAGCGCACCCGCCGCGAGCGCGAGGCCCGCTCTCCGAAGATTCCTGCGACGTTCCATGGACGACCCCTCCCGACACGCCGATCAACTACCCCGCAGATGCAAGGCGATCAGCCCCCATGTGGCGAAAATGCCGTGCGCAACATACATGAAGTCCCGCATGTGCCCTACCCCGCGAAAACCGCCCTGGAGCATCGGCCGAAAGGCCCTCCCGCAATCCCCGGCAAACGCCCCGGACCCTTGGCGGAAACACCCGTTCCGCACGGGAATTCGGGCCGGACGGACCCGGCGGCGATGATGGGGGCCCGCCCACGCATCACTCGGCACACGAAGCAGGAGCACCACCCCATGGCACGTCGGGTACACCAGCCGCTGGAGAACCAGGAGTTCGACTTCATCCTCGGCATGACCGAGGGGCCGGTTCTCGCCTACTTCACCGGGACCTGGCCCAAGGCCCTGGAGGCCTGCCGCGCGATGGACGCGCTCGTGTCCGAAGCGGCCGAGGAGTACGGCACGCGCCTGACGGCCGTACGCACCGACATGACCCGCTGTCCGGAGCCGACCAGGCGTTTCGCCGTGGCCGCCGCCCCCACCGTCGTCCTCGTCAAGGACGGCGAGGCCGTGGCGAGCCACGCCGGGGCGATGAGCCGCGCCGAGCTCCGGGCCTTCCTGGACGCCCACCTCTGAGCGTCCCGGCGGCCGCTGGGCCGGGCGGGCCAAAGTGGGCTATCTGGCCGAAAGTGGCATAGGTCAGATAGGTGCCTAGGGCATGTAATGGATTCCGGCGAGACGGACCCACGGAACCATGCTTACGAGGTGCTGCATGTCAGAGACCGTTGCCTTTCCCCAGGACCGAACCTGCCCCTACCACCCGCCGACCGCGTACGACCCGCTCCGCGAGAGCCGGCCGCTCTCCCGGGTCACCCTCTTCGACGGCCGCTCGGTCTGGGTGGTCACCGGGCACGCCGAGGCGCGCGCCCTGCTCTCCGACGGACGGCTCTCCGCCGACCGGCAGAACCAGGCCTTCCCCACACCCACCAAGCGGTTCAAGGGGCTCCAGAACCGCCGTACGGCACTGCTCGGCCTCGACGACCCCGAGCACAACGTCCAGCGCCGCATGCTCATCCCCAGCTTCACCCTGAAGCGGACCGCGGCCCTGCGGCCCGCCATCCAGGAGACCGTGGACCGGCTGATCGACGAGATGATCGCCAGGGGCCCGTCGGCCGAGCTGGTGGGCGACTTCGCCCTGCCCGTCCCCTCGATGGTGATCTGCGCCCTGCTCGGAGTCCCGTACGAGGACCACGAGTTCTTCGAGGCGCAGTCGCGGCTGCTGCTGCGCGGGCCGGAGCTCGCCGACGTGGAGAACGCGCGGGACCAGATCAACGGCTACCTGGCCGATCTGATCGAGCGCAAGCGGCGGGAGCCGGGCGAGGGGCTGCTGGACGAGCTCGTCGCCACCCGCCTGGAGACCGGTGAGACCGACGTCGATGAGCTGGTCTCGCTGGCCGCGATCCTGCTGGTCGCCGGCCACGAGACCACCGCGAACATGATCTCGCTCGGCACGTTCACCCTGCTGCGGCATCCGGAGCAGCTGGCCGAGCTGCGCGCCGACCCGTCGCTGATCTCGGTGGCCGTCGAGGAGCTGATGCGCTTCCTGTCCATCGCGGACGGAATGCTGCGGGTGGCCACCGAGGACATCGAGATCGGCGGGGTGACGATCCGCCCGGACGACGGGGTGGTCTTCTCCACCTCCGTCATCAACCGGGACGCCGCGGCGTTCGAGCGGCCGGACTCGCTGGACTGGCACCGGTCCGCCCGGCACCACGTCGCGTTCGGCTTCGGCATCCACCAGTGCCTCGGGCAGAACCTGGCCCGCGCCGAGATGGAGATCGCCCTCGGGACGCTGTTCGCGCGGCTGCCCGGGCTCCGGCTGGCGGCCGATCCGGACCGGATCCCGTTCCGGCCCGGCGACACCATTCAGGGCATGGTCGAACTCCCCGTGGCATGGTGAGGAGCATGTCGCCACAGCGCATCGACATCAACACGGACATCTGCATCGGCGCCGGGCAGTGCGCCCTGACCGCGCCGGACGTGTTCACCCAGGACGACGACGGCTTCAGCCAGGTGCTCCCGGGCCGGGAGGACGGCAAGGGCAGCCCGCTGCTGCGCGAGGCCGCCCGCGCCTGCCCGGTGGCCGCCATCAGCATCCGGGAGGAGTGAGCGGGCCACCGCGGCGTCCCGCCGCGGTGGCCCGTACGGCCCCGTACGGCCCCGTACGGCCCCGTACGGCCCCGTACGGCTCAGAGCAGGGCGACGGCCCGGCGCTCCAGCTCCAGCGAGCGGTCCACGAGTTCGGCGCATGCGTCGAACAGGGCCCGCCGCGCGGCGGCGTCGGAGTCCGGCTCGGCCGTACGGGCCAGAGCCGCCAGCCGTGACCAGTGCCCGGCGGAATCCCGCAGGAGCGAGGCCGCCTCCCGCCGCCCGGCGAGGTCGAGGAAGTCGGCGTACAGCGGCCGGGTGGCACCGGGGGCGGTCCACTCCTCCTCCAGGCAGGCGTACAGCCGCCCGGTGCCCACCCGGAAGGCCTCCGGGCCGGCGAACCGGCGCTCCCAGCCCGTCCTGGTGCTGGTGTCGCGCAGCTGCGCGGCGAACTTCTCCATGCCGGAGAAGCCGAAGTTGACGTCGAACTGGTTGCCCAGGACCGGTCCGGTGAGCCGGGCGGCGGTGGTGGCGACGGCCTCGTCGAGGTCCGGCCCGGCGGTGGCCGGCCCGGTGGGCACCACCATCTGGTGATGGCCCTTGCGGTGCCCCGTCCAGGCGGCGCCGAACTCCTCCCGGCCGATCCGGTAGGGGGCCTTCGCCCCGTCCTCGACGTAGAGGGTCTCGCCCCCGGCGCCCTCGTACCCCGCCACGACCACGGTGTACGGATCCGCGCCGGCCATCTCCGGGACGCCCTGATGCCAGGGCAGCCGGGACCGGTCGACGGTGCAGAACACCGGACGCCCGTCGTCCAGGGCCGCGCACACCCTGCCCCAGCGTGGTTTGGCGCTGCGCGTGGCCTCGTACGGGACGTTCAGCCGGCCCAGAGCCGTCTGCACCCAGGGCTGGGGGTGGGCCTGGGCGACGATCGTCGGCATCGGCAGGTGGCCGGCGTACTCGAAGACGAAGTACATGAAGCCGATCCCGCCCGCGAGGCCTGCGATCAGCACCTCGTCGTGCACGCTCCCGAGGGCGTGGCGGATGAGCGAGCTCTCGCGGTGGCGGCCGGTGCCGAAGTCCGAATAGACGAGCGGGGTCATGCGGCCAGCGTAGCCGCGCCCGACCGGGTGAACTCACGACCGCCGGCCGGGCGGCCGGCCACCACGACTTCCTGTACAGTTGTCCAGGAAGTTGCCCGCTGACGCTGCTCCACCAGCCCGCGAAACGGAGGTGGCCGTGCACACGGTCGCTCAGGTCCTCATAGGTGTCGTCGCCGCCCTGCACGTGTACTTCCTGGTCCTGGAGATGTTCCTGTGGCAGCGGCCGCCCGGCCGGGCCCTGTCGGGCTTCGACGAGGACCTCGCCCGCCGCACCGCGCCGCTCGCCGCCAACCAGGGCCTCTACAACGGCTTCCTGGCCGCCGGCCTGGTCTGGTCGCTGGTCATCGACTCGCTCGCCACGCAGGTCTTCTTCCTCGTCTGCGTGATCGTCGCCGGGCTGTACGGGGGCGCGACCGCCAACCGCCGCATCCTCGTCGCCCAGGCACTGCCCGGCGCCCTCGCCCTCGGCGCGGCGCTGCTGGCCGCGTGAGCCCGGAGGACCCGCGCACCGCCCGCACCAAGGCCCGGCTGCGCGAGAGCCTCCTCGCCGAGTGCGCGGACCGGCCGCTCGGGGAGGTCAGCGTCTCGGCGGTGGCCCGCCGGGCCGGGGTCGGCCGCGCCACGTTCTACCTGCACTACGAGGACCTCCCGGCGCTGGCCGTCGACGCCTGCGCCGATGTCGTGCACGCGGCGGTCGACGCCCTGCACGCCTGGCAGACGGAGCCCGGGGCCCGGGCCCCGGCCCGGCCCCCGGCCGCGCTGGCCGGTTTCCTCGCCGACGCCGCCGCGCACGCGGCCCTGTACCGCACCCTGCTCCTGCCGGGCGGCGGCGGCCCGCTCGGCGAGCGGCTCCACCGGGAGCTGCGCGCCCGGGCCCGCGCCGAGCGCGCGGCGGCCGGCGCCCCTCACGCCGACCTGGTGGCCTCGGCGGTGGCCGCCGCGTTCACCGGGATCCTCGCCGACTGGCTGCACGGCAGCGTCCCGGGTTCCCCCGCGGAACTGGCGGACCACCTCTGGCCGCTGCTGCTGGCCCTGCACCGCGCGGGCTCCCGGCCGGCGCCGTGATCCAGGACGGACAGCCATGAGCCCCGCCGGACCGACCGGCGGGGCTCATGTCACGGGCTGGGCTCGTGAAGTGGCGTCAAAGCGGCGTCACCGAAAGCGGCGTCACCCGATAGGAACCACGTTCTCCGCCTGCGGGCCCTTGGGGCCCTGGGTGACGTCGAACTCGACCTTCGCGCCTTCCTGCAGCTCCTTGAATCCGGTGGTCTGGATGGCGGAGAAGTGCACGAACACGTCGGGGCCGCCGTCGTCCTGCTGGATGAAGCCGAACCCCTTCTCCGAGTTGAACCACTTCACGGTGCCTGTTGCCATCAGTACTGATCCTTCTCAACGTTCCACGCGGGCCACACGTGCGGTGCAACCGTCCCAATCCTGCCCGTCCGTCACTCCCACCACACCTCAGGCACGGCCAACCGGGGCAGGTTCGAACTCATGACCGCCCGACTCGGCGGGAACCGGCCGAGGGGCCGCCGCCGCGGCTCGGCGCGGTCCGGCGGCCCGGCAGCCCAGGCAGTGCGCGTGCCCGGACAGCGCGGCGGTGTCCCTGGTGCGCCAGTCCCACTCGGCGCGGGGGCGGGGACCGCCGGGCTTGCCCCAGCCGGCGAGGTGCAGGACCCAGGTGACGAGTCCGGCCACCGCGACGAGGCCGAGGCCGAACCAGATCCCGGGGGCCCAGGCCACGCACAGGGCGACCCCGGCTCCGGTACAGCCCAGCAGGGCCAGGGCGGTGCCGGTCCAGCCGGCGACCGTGTGACCCATGTCGACGTCTCCGTGCGCGCTCATGATTCTCCCCTGACGGACGGGCGGCAGTAGGCTCGTACGGCGAGATGCCTTAGTGAACAAGATAAGCATCTCACAAGCTAAGTTACTTAGACACTAAGGAGTATCTGCGTGCAGGGCAAGTCCCGCCCCGCGGCCACGGCCCAGGAGGCGCTGTCGCGCATGGACCGGTACGTCGCGCTGGGCCTCATCGGCCAGCAGGAAGTCGCGCAGCTGCTCGGGCTGAACGTCACCGACCTGACCTGCCTGGGCCACATCCTGGGAGCCGGGGACGCCCCGCTGGGCGCCGGGGACCTCGCGGAGCTCACGAACCTGACCACCGGCGCCGTGACCGGGGTGCTCAACCGCCTGGAGCGGGCCGGATACGCCCGCCGGCAGCCGGATCCCGCGGACCGGCGCCGGGTGCGCGTGGTGGCCGACCCGGCGGCCACGGCCCGTGTCTTCGCCGTGTACGAGCCCTTCTACGCCCGCCTCGGCGCGGTGTTCGCCGAGTACTCCCCCGACGAGATCGCCGTCATCGCCGACTGGTTCGCGCGGGCGACGGTCGAGATCACGGCCCATCTCGCCGAGGTGCGGAGCGGGCGGCTCGGCCCCGAGGCGCCGTAGCGCCCACGAGGTGCCATAGCACCCCCGTGGCACCGCGGCCCCGATGGTAAAATTCGACTTTTCACGTCTCACGGAAGGTTCTGCATGAAGAACCCGTCGGTTCACGGGCGCTTCGGCATCAAGGCCGGAGCCAAGGCAGGCCCCAAGGGCGGTGCGAAGTCGGGCGGCAAGACCCCCCGGACCGCCCCCCTGCAGGGCGAGTTCGCGATGCCGAAGACGGTCGAGCCGGCGCTCCCGCCGGTGGCGGCCTTCTCCGAGCTCGACCTGCCCCGTGAGCTGGTGAAGACGATGACCGACCTGGGGGTGACGGAGCCGTTCCCCATCCAGGCGGCCACGCTCCCCAACTCCCTGGCCGGCCGGGACATCCTCGGCCGCGGCCGGACGGGCTCCGGCAAGACCCTGGCCTTCGGCCTGGCGCTGCTGGCGCGCACCGCGGGCCGCAAGGCCGATCCGAAGCGCCCACTGGCCCTGGTCCTCGTACCGACGCGCGAGCTGGCGCAGCAGGTGACCGAGGCGCTGACTCCGTACGCGCAGGCCCTGGAGCTGCGGATGGCCACGGTGGTGGGCGGGCTGTCGATCGGCAAGCAGGTGAGCGCGCTGCGCACCGGCGCCGAGGTCGTCGTGGCCACCCCCGGGCGCCTCAGCGACCTGGTCGGGCGGCGCGACGTCCACCTGGAGCGGGTGAAGATCACCGTCCTCGACGAGGCCGACCAGATGTGCGACATGGGCTTCATGCCGCAGGTCACCGAGATCCTGGACCAGGTGCACCACGCCGGGCAGCGGATGCTGTTCTCGGCCACCCTGGACCGCAATGTGGACCAGCTCGTCCGCAGCTACCTGAAGGACCCCGTCTCCCACACCGTGGACCCGTCGGCGGCCTCGGTGAGCACGATGGACCACCACGTGCTGCACATCCACTCCGCCGACAAGTACTCGGCCGCCACCGAGATCGCGGCGCGCGAGGGCCGGGTGCTGATGTTCCTGGACACCAAGCACGGCGTGGACCAGTTCGTGAAACACCTGCGGGCCATGGGCGTACGGGCGGAAGGGCTGCACAGCGGCAAATCGCAGCCGCAGCGCACGCGCACGCTCGCGCAGTTCAAGACCGGGGCCGTCACGGTCCTCGTCGCGACGAACGTCGCCGCGCGCGGCATCCACATCGACGACCTGGACCTCGTCGTGAACGTGGACCCGCCGGCCGACCACAAGGACTACCTGCACCGGGGCGGCCGTACCGCCCGTGCCGGCGAGTCCGGCAAGGTCGTCACCCTGGTCACCCCGAACCAGCGCCGGGACATGGTCCGGCTGATGGCCGAGGCCAAGATCCGGCCGACCACCACCCAGGTCCGCTCCGGCGAGGCCGCGCTGAGCCGGATCACCGGGGCCAAGGCCCCGTCCGGCGTGCCGCTGGCGGGCGCCGAGCCGACCGACGCCAAGGGCCGGCCCTCGGGCTCGGACCTCGGCTTCCGCGGGATCGGCACGCGTCCGGGCCGGCCGGGGGCGGGCAAGGAGTCCCGCAAGACCTCGGAGGCCCGGAAGCTCGCCGAGGCGCGCCGCGCGGCCCGGGTCCGCAGGGGCGGCTGACGCGGTCCGGACGTGCCGGTGCC
Source organism: Streptomyces sp. NRRL S-244 (assembly GCF_000717915.1). Classification (GTDB taxonomy): domain Bacteria; phylum Actinomycetota; class Actinomycetes; order Streptomycetales; family Streptomycetaceae; genus Streptomyces. The sequence continues at coordinate 225,462 of NZ_JOCX01000012.1, read as the reverse complement.
GGCCCCCGGCAAGGGGACCGGCACCGTACCCGCACGGACCACATACGGATGCGGGCGCGGGCGGCCGGTCAGCGGTGGCGCCGCCGCCAGGCCACGATCGCGCGGGTGACCACCGGCGGGAGCAGGTCCTTGGCCAGCCTGCGCCAGGCCGTGCCGGCCCGCGGGCGGGGTCCGCGCTGGTGCCCCGGCTGCTGCACGGGCGCCGCGACGGGCTCGGGCGCCGGACGCAGCGGCTGCGGGGGCGCCGGCGGGACGGCCCCCTCGTCACCGATGCGGACCAGCGACTGGCCGGCCACGAGGTCCACCCCGTGCCACAGGTCGTTGCGGCCTTCCAGCCAGGTGAGCAGCTCCGCCTGGTACGGCGCCGCGTCGTCCCAGGTCGCGTACAGCTTCGACGCCGAGACGCAGATGAGGTGCAGCTCGCCGGTGGCCACCGCGCCCCAGACCGCGGCGGCCACGCCCGGGCAGTGCTCGGAGCGGTAGTCGTCGAAGACGACGACCGCGCCCGGGGCCGCCACGACGCGCGAGGACGCGATGTCCTGGACGACGTGCTCGTAGAGGTGCGAGGCGTCGATGTGGACGAACCGGCAGCTCGCCGGGCGCACCCGGTCGGCGACGACGAAGGTCGGCGCCTGGATGATCGTGGGGAGCGCCTCGCGGAAGGCCAGGTAGTTCGTCTCGAAGCCGCGGCGGGTGAGCGTGGGGTACGAGTCCTGCATCTCGGCGAGATTGGAGTCGTCCGGCGCGGGCGAGTCGAAGAGGTCGCAGACGGTGAACTCCTCGCCCTCCCTCAGGTACCCCCCGAGGAAGATCGCGCTCTTCCCCATGAACGCGCCGAGTTCGAGAAGATCGCCCGGCTTCTCCTCCGCACCGCTGCGGCGGCTCAGGAACCAGTCGAAGAGCACCTGGTCATAGCCCGAGAACCAACCGTTGACCTGGTCGTACGCGGTGGGTGCGGGCGGGGCCGGCTCGCCGTCGGGGGTGGTGACGGGAGCTTGGGAAACGTGCGACACGGAGAGCAGCCTCCAGTGGAACGGCATCGGAATCAACGCTGATACCCGGCCAGGTAGGCAGACTTTAAACCCCCGAACGGCCGTGTGACGAGACTCTGTGCGAAGCGGATAGAACCGCTGCCGCCGCCTTCCCCTCTTGCTCCGGATTACCCCTTTCTTCCCGTGCGGCTTCCCGCCGGACCTCCCGCCGCACCTCCCGCCGAACCTCCCGCCGGGCTGCCTGCCGGGCTCAGCCCGTGACGTTCCGGCGGCGCAGGCGCGCGGCGGCGGCGCTGCGCACGCGGTGGGTGCGGGCGGTGGCGGCGAGGACGTCGAGGGCCTCGTATGAGCCCAGCGACTGGGCGGCGGTGCGCTGGCACCAGTCGGAGGCGGCGGTGAGCTCGGCCGCGGACCACGGCTCGCCGTCGGTGATCGCCTTCAGCAGGATCCACTCGCGGAGCCGGCGGGCCGGGAAGGCGCGGGCGCCGATCGCGGTGCCCATGGCGCGGGCCCAGCCGGGGAACCGCGGATCGGTCAGCAGTTGGGCGGCGCGGCGGTCGAGGTGGGTGACCACCGCGCTCTCGGCCATCACCGGGTCGCGATCGCGCAGTACGTCGGCCACGGCGTCGGCCTCGCCCGCCCCGAGGGCCGCGGCGGCCAGGGCCTCGAGGTGGCGCCCGTAACGCCAGTGCTCGGGCACGGTGGCCGTGGAATCGGCCCCTATGTGGTTCTCGCTTCTCCCCATGCGCCCATTCCACACGACCCGGCTGAACACCCGATGCCCAGGGGTGCCTCCCCCCGGCGACCGGCCTGCGGCAGTGCGGTCATCGCGGTCATGGCGGTCATGGCGGTCATGGCGGTCATCAGTAGATGTGCAGCGCGACCGCGCAGAGCCCGCGTCCCGCTGCGGCGGCCGCCCGCCAGACGCGGAGGGGGCCGTCGGTGACGTGTTCCTCGCGGGCGCCGTAGTCCAGCCAGTCCCGGTCGCCGACACGGGCCTGCTCCTCGGCGGTGAAGGTCAGTGCCCGTTCCACGCGCGGCAGCGTCCGGCGGACCTCGGCCGCGGTGAGGAGCACGTTTCCGCACCAGCCGGGCAACAGGGCGGCCCGGTACGGGCCCATGGCGTGGAACAGGGCGGCGACCGCGTAGTCCTTTCTGTGCACGGAGACGAACATGTCGGCCGGGTCCGGCCCGGGCTCCCAGAGGTCCTCCATGACATGGAACCCGGGGTCGGTGATGCCGTTGCAGGCGTCGTCGACACGCTCGCCGGGCCGGGTCAGGGTCCGGAAAGAGTCGATGGCCTCGGCGTGTGCCCGATCGGCGTGCCAGGTGCGGTGGTCCGGCAGCGGGGAGCGCTGCCAGGCCGCCCAGCGGCGGCGGGCCGCCGGATCCGAACGGTCGGCTTCGAGGGCCGGCGCAAGGCGGGGCGCGAACTCCGCGATGACGGAGTCCGGGTGGCTGCTGATCGACCAGGCGCTGGTGAATCCCATGACCGTCACGCTACGAGGCGCCACTGACAGCGCCGCCCCGTACGGTCACCCGCGGGTGCCCTCCGGGAGTTCGGTGAGGGGGGTGCGGGGCGGGGGCGGGAGGGAGAGGCGGGTGCGGGCCTCGTGGACCGCGGCGAGTTCGGCGTGGCCGGCCGGGCCCCAGTCGGCGAGTTCGCGCACCTGCTCGGGGGTGGCCAGCAGGCGCGCGTACGCCGGGTCCCCGGCCGGGGGAGGGGAGGGAAGGCGGCCCACCGTGCGGGGATGGGCCGCCCCGTCGGCGTGGCGGTGGCCGAGCGGGGTGGAGTCCGCCGTCGGGGGCGGGAGGTGGGCTCCGCCGGTGGCTCGGGAGATCAGGAGCAGGACCCGCCCGTCGGGGGCGAACAACCAGGCCGCGGGCTCCCGTACGGGCACCCCCGACGGTACCGGGCCGGCGTGCCAGGTGCCGTGGAGCGGGGTGCGGCGGGTGCGCAGGACGCCGAGCAGGTCCAGGGCGGTCGGCAGGGTGGGGCGGCCGTCCTCCAGCAGGGCCGGGCCGCCGCCGTTGATGCGGGCGCGCAGCGCCGACAGGGCGCGGCGGGCGTCGCCCGGGTCCATCAGGGCGGGCAGGTCGGCGGGTTCGGCGAAGTGGATGCCGGTGATCTCCTGGGCGGGGAGGCGGATCCCGTCGATCCGGTCCGGGGTCCAGGTGCCGCCGTCGTACACGTGCAGGATCTCCCCCGGGAAGCCCATCTCGGGCGGGATGCCCGGGGTGTCGGCCGGGATCCAGTCCACCGCGAGCCCGCGCGGGAAGCGGCCGTCGACGCCGAGCTCCTCGCGCACCTCCCGGGCCGCGGCGGCGGACGGGGCCTCGCCCGCGTCCACGGCGCCGCCGGGCAGCAGCCGGTCGGGGCGATAGTCGACGCTCTGGACGAGGACCCGGCCGTCGGTGTCGGTGACCAGGACGACCGCGCCGGTCCACAGCGCGGCCCGCGAAGCCCCGTACTCCTGCGGGGTCATCCACGTGCTCCGCCCGCCGCCCTCGTCTTCGGACAAGGCCTCGTCGGTCAGCTGCGGCATCGGCACTCCGTTCACCGTGGGTGGACCCTCGGCCTGTGCAACAGCCCGCACCGCCCGGGGGTTACGCCGCTCGCACCACCCCGGTCCCTGACCGCGGCTTTGCAACCCCTATACCTCCTTATTACCTTGTTACGTCCTCGTTGGTACGTTCGTCGCGCGGACTGGCGGCATGAAAACCGCCGGTCCGACCACGTCACCGGACCGAGGAGAGACAGCGGTATGCGACGCGCTTCCCGTACGGACACGGGCGCGGGTACGGCCAACAGGGCCGCCCCCGCCCGGCGGTGGAGCGCGCCCGCCGTCGCGGGCGTGGCCGGCGGGGCCGGCGGGGCCGCGGCCCTCGGCTTCGGCGGGCTGTACGCCGCCGGCCTGCTCCTGGCCGGCGAGGACATCGCGTCCGGTACCGAAGTCCGCGGAGTCGGCACAGGCGGGCTCAGCCGGGCCGAGGCCGGCCGGCGCCTGGACCGGGAACTCGGCCCGGCCGCCGCCGCCCCGCTCGGGCTGCGCATCGGCGACCGCACCGAGCAGGCCGAACCGGCTGCGCTCGGGCTGTCGTTGGACACCGCCGCCACCGTCGACCGGGCCGCCCGCGCCGACGGCGGCGACGGCGGCGGCGGCGACCCGCTCGGACTGCCGGTCCGCCGGGCGGAACCCCGCATCGGACAGCAGGAGACCGGCCGGGCCCTGAAGGAGCTCGCCGAGCCCGCGGTATCGGCCCCCCTCACGCTCACCGCCGACGGCAAGCGCATACCGGTCGGCCCTGCCGTCCTCGCCCGCCACCTCTCCCTGAAGGACGACGGCAGCGGGCGCCTCGCCCCCACCCTCGATGCCAAGGCCCTGCTGGCCGAGCCGGCCTTCGCCGATCCGCTGCGCCGGGCCGTCCCCCGCCCGGCCGAGGCGAAGCTCCTGCTCGCCGGCTCGGGGCGGGTATCCGTCGCCGAGGGCCGCGAGGCCACCGTCGCCCGGGGCAGCCTCGACCTGCGCTTCGCCAACGACTCGGGCAAGGCCCTCTCCATCCAGGCGGAGGCGACCGACACGTCCATCACCATCACCTTCCTCGGTACGAAGAAGTACGAGGAGATACGCGCGACCCGGGGACCCCGTACGAACGTCAAGCAGCCGGCGACCCGCACCGACAGCGGGCCCGAGTGCGAACCGCGGTCCCCGCTGGAGGGCTTCGGCGTCGCCGTCGACCGCGTGTTCGTGCAGGGCGGCCAGGAGGTCGAGCGGGAGACGATGAAGACCCGCTACACCCCGCGCGACAGCATCACCTGCGGATGACGGGGACGAGGGGCAGCGGCGCCAGCGGCAGGCTTGCCGCCGTCGACGCCGTCCGCGGTGTGGCCGTCCTCGGGATGTTCGCCGTGCACGTCGGCCCCGGCCCGCGGCCCGAGGGCGCCGGGTACCTCATCGTCGCGGCCGACGGGCGGGCGCCGGCGCTGTTCACCCTCCTCGCCGGGTTCTCGCTCGCCCTCGCCCAGCGCTGCCGCACCCCCGCGCAGCAGCCGGCCGGCTGGGCGCGGCGCTACCGCCCGCTGCTGATCCGCTGCGCGGTCCTGGCCGCGCTGGGCCTGCTGCTGGCCGCGCTCTGGCCCGGGATCCTCGTCATCCTGGCCTTCTTCGCCGTCTACTTCCTCGCCGCCGAGCCCTTCACCCGGCTGACCAGCCCCGTGCTCACCGCCGTCGCCGGGGTCAGCGTGGTGGCCGGCCCGCTGCTCTCGTTCCTGCTCGGCCCGGTGTTCGGGTACGAGGCCTCCGGGCGCGGCGCGGTTCCCGAACTCACCGCCCTGACCGACTGGGACGGGCTGGGCCGGACGCTGTGCGAGCTGCTGCTCACGGGTGCGTATCCGCTGGCCACCTACTTCCCCTACGTCCTCGTCGGACTGGCCCTCGGCCGGCTGTGCGATCTGCGCGAGCGCCGGGTCGCGCGGCGGATGGCGGTGTGGGGCGCGGCCGCCGCGGCCGCGGGCTACGGCTCTGCCTGGGTGGCCACCCACCTCCTCGGCGGCCGGGAGCGGCTGCTCGACGTGATCGCGGCCCGCCACCCGGAGGCCCTCGGCGCGGCCGATCCCGTACGGGAGGTGCTGCGGGGGCAGTTCGGCGCCGTGCCGAGCACCTCGTGGGACTGGCTGCTGGTGGCGGACCCGTACAGCCAGACCCCTCTGGAGACGATCGGCAACGCGGGGGTGGGCTGCGCACTCATCGGGCTCTTCGTACTCGCCGCGCGCGGCCGGGCCGGGGCACGGCTGCTGCGGCCGCTGACCGCGCTCGGGGCGATGGCGCTCAGCGCGTACGTCCTGCATGCGCTGGTGCTGGCCGGACCGGCCCACGGGGCCGCGTCCTGGGGCGCGCTGGCGGGCTTCGCGGGCGTGGCGCTGGCGGCGGCCTGGGCCTGGCAACGCTTCTGGGCGGACAGCCCGCTGCGCCGGGGGCCCCTGGAACACCTGCTCCGCCTGGCCGCGCAGGGCCGCCCCTGAGCCCCGCCCCTGAGCCCCGCCCGGAGTGCCGTCACTCGTGTGTGTGACGGTGCGTAGGCTCCGGCAGCCGTCGTACGGCAGGGTGGGCGGATGCAGTTGCGCCGGGTGGCTCTGCCCCTGCCCCTGATCCTCGCCGCGGTGGCGCTGACCGCCGGGTGCGTGACCGTACGGCCGGACCGGCCCGCGGAGGCGGCCCGTACGACTCCGGCCGCCGACCGGACGGCGGGCGGCGGCCCGGCGGCGCCGGTCGAAGCCTTGCCGTTGGGGCGGCTGCCGGAGTCGGAAACCCCGTCGGCGCCGGTGCCGGAGCCTCCTGCGCCGGCCCTGGCCCCGGCGCGGGCCGAGGAGGGCCGGCCGCCGCAGCCCCGGACCCGCGATCGTGCGCCGGTCCGGCCGGGGCGGCCCGTACGGCCCGTACGGCCCGTACGGCCCGCCCCGGAGCCGGGGCCCCGCAAGCGTCAGCCCGCACAGCCGAAGCCCCGGCCCGCGCCGGCGCGCACGTACGACATGGCACCCCTGTGCGAGGCGGCGAAGGGCACGGTCTCCCCGTCCATCGTCGCCTTGTGTCACTAACGAGCTCGTGCATGGTTGGCGGTGTCCGGTGGATCCTGCCGGATCATCCGTGTGGACTCGGCCCGGCTGCCGGGTGGCGGGGGGCCGGTTCGCTTGGATGGGCGGCGCGGGTCCGACCTGAGGCCCGTACCGCCTCCACCCCCAGGGAGTCGCCATGGCGAAGATCGCCCTGTTCGGCGCGACCGGCACCATCGGATCCCGCGTGCTGCGCGAAGCGCTCGACCGCGGCCACCAGGTCACCGCGGTCGTCCGCGATCCCGCGCGGCTCGCGGATTCCGGAGCCGAGGTGGTACCCGGCGACGTCCTCGACCCGCACTCGGTCGCCGAGGCGGCCGCCGGCCGGGACGTGGTCGTCAGCGCCGTCGGCCCCGGCTCCGAGGACCCGGGAACCCTCGTGGCCGCCGCCAAGTCCCTGATCGGCGGCGTCTGCACGCTCGACCCGGACATCCCCCGCCCCCGGGTGATCGTCGTGGGCGGGGCGGGCTCGCTGCGTACCCCCGGCGGCCCGCTGGTCTGGGACGCGGCGGGCATCCCGGAGCCGATCCGCGCGCTGATGCACGCCCACGGGGAGGCCCTGGACTTCCTGCGCACCGTGCCCGTCGAGGAAGTGCGCTGGAGCTGTCTGAGCCCCGCCGCGCAGATCGAGCCGGGCACGCGCACGGGCACGTACCGGCTGGCCCTCGACGACCTGGTCGTGGACGAGGACGGCGGCAGCCACGTCTCGGTCGAGGACTACGCCGTGGCTCTGGTCGACGAGATCGAGCGCGACGCGCACGCGGGCAAGCGGTTCACCATCGGCTACTGACCGGGCGGTGTGTCCGGCGCGCCCTTCCCCGCCTCCTCCCCCGCGTACATCGCCGTGAGTTCGGCGCCGAGCCGGGCCAGCCGCTGCCGTACCTCGGGCGGCTCCAGGACCTCGACTCCGTCCCCCAGCCCCGCCAGGTGCCCGGCCAGCGCCTTGGCGGCCGGGCCGTCGACCCACACCTCGGTCCAGCCGTCGGGCAGCGGACCGCCGACGCGCACCCGGCCGCCGAGGAACCGTTGCAGCAGGGCCAGCGTGTCGGGGCGGACGCGCGCCCGCGCGGTCACCGCGTACATGCCGTCCTGGAACGCCCCGGACAGGGCGCGCCAGGCCGTGGCGAGGTCGAAATCGGGCGGCCGGACCACGGGTTCGCCGGTCGGCTCGACGGAGGTGACCCGGCTGAGCCGGAAGGTGCGCAGGCCCTTGTCCGTACCGGCGACCAGGTAGTCGAGCCCCGCCTTGGCGACGAGCCCGAGGGGGTCGACCGTACGCTCGCCGGCCGGTTTGCCCACGCCCGCGTACCCGAGGCGGACGCGGATCCCGTCGACGACGGCGCCCTGGAGCGCGGAGCGGTGGGCGGCATCGGCGGTGACGGCGTTGCGGGACCAGTCGGTGGCGTCGACGACTCCGGCGCGGGTGGCGGCCTCGGCCTCCGCGCGCAAGGTGGGCGGCAGGGCCCGGACCAGCTTGCGCAGCGTGGTGCGCAGTTCCGGGGTGGCGGTCAGGGGCCCGGTGACGAAGAAGAGCGCCCGGATCTCGTCGGCGGTCAGGCCGGTGAGGTTGGTACGGGCCCCGCCGACGAGGGACCAGCCGCCGCCGCGGCCGCGCTGCGAGTAGACGGGGATCCCGGACGCGGCCAGGGCCTCCAGATCGCGGCGCGCGGTGCGCTCGGACACCTCCAGTTCGGCGGCCACTTCGGGGACGGTGACGCGGCCGCGCTCCTGGAGGAACAGCAGGGTCGCCACCAAGCGGTCGGCTCTCATGTGTCTCTTTTCCTTGCGCGTCGGTGACGTTCCCGTCTTTCGCGGTCCGTTTCATTCTCTTCGGAAAACTGGCCAGAAGGTGGCCAGTTTGGCTTTCAGGATGAACACATGAACGAGACCAAGCAGCTCATCGAGACCACCTCCACCGACACCGGGACCGTCGTCGCCTCCTCTTCCGCCCCCTCCTTCGATCCGCGGCTCGACCTCGCCGCGGCCGTTGAGCTGGCGGGCCGTACCCTCGCCGCCGTGCGGCCCGAGCAGTACGACGCCCAGACCCCCTGCGACGAGTTCGACGTCCGGCGGCTGTCCAGCCACCTCGTCGCCGTCGTCCGCCGGATCTCGGTGATCGGGCGGGGCGAAGACCCGTTCAGCGTCCCCTCCTTCGCCGACGAGATCGCCGACGGCGCCTGGGCGGCGGCCTGGGAGCCGGGCGCCCGCGAGGTGGCGGAGGTGTGGGCGGACCCGGACATCCTCGACCGGAAGCTGCGCCTTCCGATGGGCGTCCTGCCGGGCGCGGCCGCCGCGGCCGTGTACACCCACGAACTCATCGTGCACACCTGGGACCTCGCCAAGGCGACCGGCCAGAGCCCCGACTGGGACACGGCCCTGATCGAGCGGGTGATCGGCGTCGTACGTCGCGCGCTGCCGGCCGAAACCCGCGGCGGGCGCATCCCGTTCGCCGAGGTCGTGACCGTGGACCCCGACGCCCCGGCCGTCGACCGGCTGGTGGCCTGGGCCGGCCGCCGGCCCTGAGGCCCGAGGGGTCGAGGCCCTGAGGCCCTGAAGCCCGAGGGGCCGCGTTATTGATTGGATGCCCCGGCTCCGGATACCTAGAGTGACGCCGAACCCATGTCGTCACTGCTGGAGCCGGCCATGCGCACGCACTACCCCCGTACCCCGCACCTGCCCTGGTCCCCCGGGGCGGCGGCGGACGACGTGCGCGCCGCCGGGCTCGCGGGGCTGGCCGGGCGTGAGGTCGTGGTCACCGAGAAGCTCGACGGGGAGAACACCACCCTGTACGCGGACGGCCTCCACGCGCGCTCGCTGGACTCGGGCCACCACCCCTCACGGGCCTGGGTCAAGGGCCTCCAGAGCCGGATCGGCGCCGGCATACCGGCGGGGTGGCGGGTGTGCGGGGAGAACCTGTACGCCCGCCACTCGCTCCCGTACGAGGACCTCGACAGCTGGTTCTACGGGTTCTCGGTGTGGGCCGGCGAGCACTGCCTGGACTGGGACCGGACCGTGAGCTTCCTGCACGGCCTCGGGGTGCCCACCCCACGCGTGCTCTGGCGCGGCGTCTTCGACGAACGCGCGCTGCGCAAGCTGCGGCTCGACACCACGCGGCAGGAGGGGTACGTCGTACGGACGGTGGCCGGGTTCGCGCGGGCGGACTTCGGGCGGTACGTCGCCAAGTGGGTGCGGGGCGGCCACGTACAGACGGACACGCACTGGATGTACGCGCAGGTGGTGGCGAACGGACTCGGTCCGCAGGCCCCGCTGTGGGCGGTGCGCTCGGGCTCCGAGCCCGATGCGGCGCAGTTGGCGGCCGCCCTCGGCCTGGAGTCCGCGCCCGTCGGCGGCGGAGTCGAGCCGGTCGCCGCGGGAGCCGAGACGGTCCTCGCGGGAGTCGAGCAGGTCGTCGCCGAGGTGGCGGGCCGGCTCGACGCGCTCGCATCCCGCCGCACCGGCGAGGACCGGTTGGCCGGGGTGCTGGCCGCCGTACTGCACTGCGCGCCGCGGGCCCGGATCGGGGCGTGGCTGGCAGCGGGGCCGGTCGGCATGCCGCTCGCCCGGCGGGTCGCCGACCTGGTCGGGCTCTACCCGTACCTGCAGCGGCCGTTCCCGGACGAGGGGCGGCGGGCCGGGCTGGTCCGGATGGCCGTCGCCGCCGATCTCGGGGTGCTGCACGCGCTCGCGGGGGCGGCCGCGGGGGATGCGGCGGATGCCGAGGCGCGGGAGTGCGTCGAGTGGTCCGCGCTGTACGCCGAGGAGGCGGGGCTGCTCGGCCCCGATCCGCTGGGCCCGCTGCGCGCGGGGCTGCGGGAGGCCCTCGGGGGTCTCGGCGCGGACGCGGCGGACCGCTGCTGGGCGGAGGCCCGGGAGGCGTTCGGGCGGGGCGGGATCTCCACCGCCGAGGAGGCGGTGGCCGCGACCTGGCGGTGGCGGGACGGCGGCTTCCCGCGGCTGGTGCAGCTGTGCGGGCCCTCGGGCAGCGGGAAGAGCACCTACGCCCGGAGCCTGCCGGGCGTGGCCGCGTACATCAGTCTGGACGATCTGCGCGCCGCCCGGGGTTCCCGGGCCGACCAGCGGGCCAATGCGGACGTGCTGCGCGAGGGCCTGGACCGGCTGGACGCCGCGCTGGCCGCGGCGGCGGGAGCCGGTTCCACGGTGGTGTGGGACGCCACCTCCCTCACCGAACAGCAGCGGGGCCTGGCCGGTGCGGTCGCGCGGCGCCGGGACGCGCTGGTCACCCAGGCGGTGGTGCTGGTCGAGGAGGCGGAGCTGGTCAGGCGCAATGCCGTCCGGCCCCATCCCGTGCCGGCGGAGGTACTGAGCACCCAGCTGCACCGGTTCAGCCCGCCGTATCCGGGACACGGGGCCGCGCACCGCATCCGGTACATCGGGGCGGGTGGGACGGTGGAGGACACGGCGGGGTCCATCGAAGCCGCGGCCGGGACGGCGTCGGTGTCGGCGGCCGCGGCAGTGGCAGTGGCTACGGCAGTGGGCGAGGACGGCTGATGCGTACCAGTGAGGAGCTCTACCACCAGGTCCGCTGGGACCCCCGCTTCGATCCCGCGCGCTTCGTGTTCGGGCTGCTCCAGCGCGGGGCGCCGCCGAAGCGGGTCCCGCTGCCGTCCTTCGTGCCGGGCGGCGACATCCCCTGGCACCGGGTGCTGTTCGTGGAGGCGGACGGCGAGCTCGTATGGGACCGGGCCAGCGGTGTGGACCTGATCGACTCCACCGAGGCGGGCCGGGTCCGCGAACCGCGGCTCCTGCGGGCCCCGTTCTTCACCGCCCGGACCCCGTACGCATGGGATCCGGCGGGCGGCGGTGCCTGGCGGCCGGCCGAGGCCCCGGCCGGAACCGACCCCGGGCCGCAGTGCGTCAGGCTGCTGACCTGGAACACCCTGTGGGACCGGTACGACGCCCCGCACATCGGCACCGCCCTGCGCAGGCCGATGCTGCTGGCCGACCTGGCGGCCGCCGACGCCGATGTGATCGCCCTCCAGGAGGTCGAACCGGCGCTGCTCGACATGCTGTTGGCGCAGCCGTGGGTGCGCGCCGCGTACACGGTGGGTACCGATCCGCGCGGCAAGGACGTCGCCGCGAGCGGGCTGCTGGTGCTGAGCCGGCTGCCCGTACGGGAGGCGGGGCTTCACCTGCTGGGGCCGCACAAGGCGGTCTCGGCGGTGACGGTGGACACCGCGGGCGGCCCCCTCGTCGTGGCCTGCGTCCATCTGACGAGTGATCACACGGAGAACGGCGCCGGGCGGCGCAGCACCGAACTGGCGCGGATCACAGAGGGGTTGAGCGGCATCGAGGCGGACGCGGCGCTGCTCGGCGACTTCAACGACGGACGCTCCGGACCGGAGGGGCCCGCGGCGGCACTGGGCATGCGGGACGCCTGGACCGAGGTGCACGGGGCGCGGGACACCACGCCGACCTTCGATCCGGTGGCCAATCCGCTGGCCGCGGTGGGCTCGTTGTCGGGGCGGCCCGGCCGGCTGGACCGGGTCCTGCTGCGCTCGGCGGGGGCACGGGTACGGGAGGCCGCCCTGCGGGGCAACACCCCTGGTCCGCAAGGGCTGTTCATCTCCGACCACTTCGGGGTGGAGGCGGTGGTGGACTTCGGAGAGCGGGGTGACGGGCGCGCGGTGCTCGACGTACGGGCGACCGCGCGGACGGCGGTGGCCTGGCTGCCGCCGCACGATCCGGCGGTCGAGGAGCTGCGCCGCGCGCACGACCCGGCGGTCCACCGCTGGCCGGCGCACGTGAACCTGCTGTTCGGCTTCGTACCGGAGTCCTCGTTCGAGGCGGCCCTGCCGCTGCTGGCCGAAGTGGCCGCGCAGGCGGCGCCGTTCACGGCCCGGCTGGCCGGGGTGCACAGCTTCGGGCACCGGGAGGACGCCACGCTGTGGCTGGACCCGGCGGCGGCCGGCGACCAGCCGTGGCAGCAGCTGCGGCGGGGGCTCGCCGAGCGGTTCCCGGGGTGCCGGGGGCGCGACGGCTTCACCCCGCACCTGACGCTGGGGCGCAGCCGGGATCCGCAGCGGGCACTGGCGGAGTTCGCCGCGCGACTCGGCGGATCCGGGAGCGGGACCGGGAGCGGGACTTCGGCCCGGGTCGGGGAGCTCGCGGTGCTGTCCCGGCGCGGGGACGGGCCGATGCGGGTACGGGCGACGGTGGAACTCGGCACGGGCGCGTGGCGATGGGTACCGGACCCGCAATCCGAGCCGGAAGCACCATCGGCCCGCAAGGCCCGGGTCGAGGCCGATGCGGAGGCCCTCACCGCCCGGATCGCGGAGGCGCTGGGCGACGGAGCGGTGCACCTCGCCGGGTCCCGCCGCATGGGCTGCGCCCTGCCCGGGGCGGACCTCGACCTGGTCGCGGCCCTGCCGGGAACGGCCGGGATCGCGGAGGTACGGGGGCGGGTCGCGGCAGCACTTCCGGAGGCCGAGCGGCTGCGGGAGGTCGTCGGGGCGCGGGTCCCGGGGCTGCGGCTGCGGGCGGCAGGACGGGATGTGGACCTGGTGCTCGTCGCCACGGGCGCGGTACACCCGGCGCGGGCGGTGGAGTTGCGGGCGGAGCTCGGCGAGGCGGCCGCGATCGCGCTCGGCGCGGTCAGCGACGCCGATGCCGTACGGGACTTCGTGGGCGCGGAACGGCATGCGGAGTTCGTCCGGCTGGCCCGGGAGGTCAAGTCGTGGGCCCGCGCCCGGGGGCTGGACTCGGCGCCGTTCGGCGGGCTGCCGGGGCTGGCCTGGGCCGTGCTGGCGGCTCGTACGGTCCGGGAGGCCGTCGACCTGTCCCCCGCGGCCCTGCTCCGGGAGTTCTTCGGGACCTGGGCCGCCTGGGACTGGCGCGACCCGGTCGCCCTGACACCCCCGGCCCCGGCCCCAACCCCCGGCTCCGCCCCCGACCCCGACCCCGTCACGGTCCTCACCCCCTCCGCGCCGGTCCGCAGCTGCACGGCCCAGGTCGGCCCGGGGCTACGCGATCTGCTGGTCCGGGAGCTCTACCACACCTGGGAGCTCCTGGAGACGGAGCTCGCCGCGGAGATCGAGGCCGAGGCCCCCACCCCCGCGCCCGCCCCCGCCTTCACCCCCGCCACCCCACCGATGCACCGCCGGCACGCGGCATGGGCGGTGGTGACCGTACGGGCCGACGAGCCCCGGGAGTTCGAGGAGCACCTGGGCCGGGCCCGGGGCCGGATGCGCGCCCTGCTCGGCGCCCTCGCGGAGGCCGGTGTCCGGGACGCGCACGCCTGGCCCCGTCCCTTCGCGCTCTCCCCCGTCTCGGCCCGGTACGCGATCGGGCTCGGCGCGGCCCCGCCCGACGCGGCCGGGCTGGCCGCGCTCGCGGACCGCTGGTCCGCCGACCTCCCCGGCGTCGAGGTCACCTGGGCGGAGTGCGGAGCGGTCCCCTCGCTCCGGTGAACCGCCCACTCCGTGGCGCCAAGTAACGAACGCACGCGACTTCTCACCTTCATCCCAGGGTCACTCTCCGAAGACGACCCAGCCCTGTCCCGCCGAGCGGGTCCCAGCGGGCGCGGCGGGACAGAGCGGCCAGGCGTCTCAGTAGAGTCCTGCCACCTTTTTTCGTCAACACTTTTCACAAGGATTGAAGAAACTCCGAGTTCACAGGCCCCACGGGCAATTGACACCCTCTCAGACGTTCACTTCATGAACGCTGAAACCCTTGACGGCCCCCATGGCGGGCAGTTCACTCACGCTTCGATCCCCCCGGATCCACGACGTCAGGAGAGCCCCCCATGCCCCGCCTCTCGGACCATCCGCCGCGACTGACGGCCGCGGCCCTCGTCACCGCGCTCATAGCGGCCCTGCTCGTGCTCCTCCCGGGAGCCGCCGCCCAGGCCGCACCCGTCCTGCTGTCCCAAGGCAGACCCGTCACCGCCTCCAGCGAGGAGAACGCCGGCACGCCCGCCTCCGCCGCCGTCGACGGCGACAACGCCACCCGCTGGTCGAGCCAGTTCGCCGACCCGCAGTGGATCCAGGTCGACCTCGGCGCCCCCGCCCAGCTCAGCCAGGTCGTACTGCGTTGGGAGACCGCGTACGCGAAGGCGTACCGGATCGAGCTGTCCGACGACGGCGCCCACTGGAGCACCGCCCACTCCACGACCGCCGCCACCGGCGGGGTCGCCACCCACGCCATCACCGGCACCGCCCGCTACGTCCGCGTGTACGGCACCCAGCGCGCGACCCAGTGGGGCTACTCCCTCTACGAGTTCCAGGTCTTCGGCACCTCCGGCGGCGGCCCCACCCTCCCCGGCGGCGGCGACCTCGGCCCCAACGTGATCGTCTTCGACCCGTCGACCCCGAACATCCAGGCCAGGCTGGACGAGGTGTTCCGGCAGCAGGAGTCGGCCCAGTTCGGTGCCGGCCGCTACCAGTTCCTCTTCAAGCCGGGCACGTACAACGGCCTCAACGCCCAGATCGGCTTCTACACCTCCATCTCGGGTCTGGGCCTCAGCCCCGACGACACCACCATCAACGGCGACGTGACCGTCGACGCGGGCTGGTTCGGCGGCAACGCAACCCAGAACTTCTGGCGTTCGGCCGAGAACCTCGCGCTCAACCCCGTGAACGGCACCGACCGCTGGGCCGTGTCCCAGGCCGCGCCCTTCCGCCGCATGCACGTCAAGGGCGGGCTCAACCTCGCCCCCGACGGCTACGGCTGGGCCTCCGGCGGCTACATCGCCGACTCGAAGATCGACGGACAGGTCGGCAACTACTCGCAGCAGCAGTGGTACACGCGCGACAGCGCGATCGGCGGCTGGGGCAACGGCGTCTGGAACCAGGTCTTCTCCGGGGTCCAGGGCGCGCCCGCCCAGTCCTTCCCCAACCCGCCGTACACCACGCTCGACACCACTCCCGTCTCCCGGGAGAAGCCCCTCCTCTACCTCGACGGGACCGAGTACAAGGTCTTCGTCCCGGCCAAGCGCGAGAACGCGCGCGGGACCTCGTGGGGCAACGGCGCGCCGCAGGGCACCTCGCTCCCGCTGAGCCGGTTCTACCTGGTCAAGCCGGGCACGACCGCCGCGACGATGAACCAGGCCCTGGCCCAGGGCCTGCACCTGCTCTTCACTCCCGGCGTCTACCACGTCGACCAGACCCTCCAGGTGAACCGTGCGGACACGGTCGTCCTGGGTCTCGGCCTCGCCACGATCGTTCCGGACAACGGGGTGACGGCGATGAAGGTCGCCGACGTGGACGGGGTGCGGCTGGCCGGCTTCCTGATCGACGCCGGGCCGGTCAACTCGCCGAGCCTGCTGGAGGTCGGCCCGGCCGGCACGGCCACGGACCACGGCGCCAACCCGACGACCGTGCAGGACGTGTTCATCCGGGTCGGCGGCGCCGGCCCCGGCAAGGCCACCGTCGGCATGGTGATCAACAACCACGACACGATCGTCGACCACACCTGGATCTGGCGGGCCGACCACGGCGACGGGGTGGGCTGGGAGACCAACCGCGCCGACTACGGGTTCCGCGTGAACGGTGACGACGTACTGGCCACCGGGCTGTTCGTCGAGCACTTCAACAAGTACGACGTGCAGTGGAACGGCGAGCGCGGCCGCACGGTCTTCTTCCAGAACGAGAAGGCGTACGACGCCCCGAACCAGGCGGCGATCCAGAACGGCACGACCAAGGGATACGCCGCGTACAAGGTGGCCGACTCGGTGACCGTCCACGAGGGCTGGGGCCTGGGCAGCTACTGCTACTACAACGTGGACCCGACGATCCGTCAGGACCACGGATTCCAGGCGCCGGTGAAGCCCGGCGTGAAGTTCCACGACCTGCTCGTCGTCTCGCTCGGCGGCCAGGGTCAGTACGAGCACGTCATCAACACCACGGGCGCACCCACCTCGGGCACGTCCACGACCCCCTCCACGGTCGTCTCCTTCCCCTGACCCACGGAAGGCCGGGGAGTGCGGGGCGGCCGGGGGGCCGCCCTGCACTCCCCTGCTCGGCGGCAACCTCGCCCAATCGGTGTGCGCGGCCCCGGGGGTCTGCGAGACTCCGATCAACGGGGCAGCACAGCCGGCCGGAAGGGCACGGAGGACCGCATGGAACCGATCATCATCGTCCTGGTCATTCTGGTGGTTCTGGCCTTCATCGCACTGGTCAAGGCGACCCACGTGATCCCGCAGGCCAGCGCCGCGGTCGTCGAACGCTCCGGCCGCTCATCGAGCAGCTCACCGTCACCACCCTGCGCAACATCATCGGCGGCATGGACCTGGAGCGGACCCTGACCTCCCGCGAGGAGATCAACGCCGCCCTGCGTGGAGTCCTCGACGAGGCCACCGGCAAGTGGGGCATCCGCGTCAACCGCGTCAAACTCAAGGAGATCGAGCCTCCGGCCGCCATCCGGGCGGCGATGGAGGGGCAGTTGCGCGCCGACCGCGAAAAGCGCGCCGCGATCCTCCAGGCCGAGGGCGTCCGGCAGTCCGAGATCCTGCGCGCCGAAGGGGAGAAGCAGGCGGCGATCCTACGGGCCGAGTCCGAGGTGGCGGTCGCGGAGATCCACCGCCGCGGCGGCGCACGGGCCGCGACTCCGAACGGGGTTCCCGTACGGCCCGTACGGCCCGTACGACCCGTGCAGCACGATCCGCTGCAGCCGGGAGACCCCCGCCGGATCGGCCGCTACCGGCTGACGGCCCGGCTCGGCGAGGGCGGCATGGGAACGGTCTACCTGGGGCTGTCGCCGGGTGAGCGGCAGGTGGCCGTGAAGGTCGTACGGGCGGACCTGGCGGCGGATCCGGGGTTCCGCAAGCGGTTCGCGCGGGAGATCGAATCCGTGCGCCGGGTGGGCGGTTTCCACACGGCGCCAGTGGTGAACGCGTCGGCCGAAGGCGAACAGCCCTGGCTGGTGACGGAGTACATTCCGGGCCCGTCCCTGGCCACCGTACTGCGGGAGCACGGAGCGCTGCCCGCACGGACCGTGCGCACCCTGGCGCTGGGGGTGGCCGAGGCGCTGGAGGGGATCCACGCCTGCGGGATCGTCCACCGCGATCTGAAGCCCGGCAACATCATCATCGCGGAGACCAGTGCGCGGGTCATCGACTTCGGCATCGCGCGGGCGCTGGACGCCACCGCCCTGACCCGGACGGACTTCCTGATCGGCACCCTGGGTTTCCTCGCCCCGGAGCAGCTGACGGGGGCTCCGCTCACGCCGGCCGTCGACGCGTACGCCTTCGGGATGGTGCTGGCCCACGCGTGCGGGGCCGCGCCCTTCCCGGCGGGAGCGGAGCTGGGGGCGGCCCTGCGGTCGCTGCCCTCGGACCTTTCGGCGATCGTGACGGCCTGCCTCTCCCCCGACCCGGCGGCCCGGCCGACCCCGGCGCAGATCCTGGAGCGCCTGGGCGGCGGGGACGCGAAGCCGGAGGGGGACTGGCTGCCCCCGGCCGTGCGGACGATGGTCGATCTGCACAACATGGCGACGGTCAGCAACGATTGAGGGAGCTTCAGACCTCCAGGACGATCTTTCCGGCGGTGCGTCCCGTCTGGCTGAGTTCGAAGGCCTCGGCGAGCTGCGAGAGCGGGAACGTCTTGGCGATGGTGACCGTGAGCAGCCCGCTGTCGGCGAGCCTGCCCAGTTCGGCAAGGCCTTCGGCGTCGGGCCGGACCCACATCCACTGGCCTCCCGCGCCGAGCACGGTGGGATCGGCGACGGACGCGTGCCGGCCGCCCGCGGCGAGGACCGCCTGGGTGACGTCGAGGACGCCGCCGACGAAGTCCGCGGCGACGGTGACCCCGTCGGGCGCGAGCGCGCGCACCCGGTCGACCAGGCCCTCCCCGTACTCCACGGGCTCGCAGCCGAGTTCGCGCAGCCGGTCGTGGTTGCGCGGGGAGGCCGTGCCGATGACCCGGGCGCCCAGCGCGCGGGCGATCTGCACGCCGAAGGACCCGACCCCGCCCGCGGCCCCGTGGATGAGGACGGTGTCGTCCTTCCCGGTGGCGAGCCGGGTGAGCAGCTGGTACGCGGTGAGCCCGGCCAGCGGCAGGCCGGCCGCCTCCTGCCAGCTCAGCGAGGCGGGCTTGGCGGCCGCGGCCCGTACGGGCACGCTGACGTACTCGGCGAAGGTCCCGCCGTGCACGTAGTCCTTGCGGGCGTACGCCATGACCTCGTCGCCGACCGCGAACTCGGGTGTGTCGATGCCGACCCGCTCGACCGTCCCGGCGACGTCCCAGCCGGGGACGACCGGGTACATGACGTCCATCAGGAGGTCGAGCCCGCCCGCCATGATCTTCCAGTCGATGGGGTTGACCGAGGCGCACTTGACCCGGACGAGGAGCTCGCCGGGGGCCAGCTTGGGCATCGGCAGCTCGGTCTCGGTGAGCACCTCCGTCCCGCCGTACGTCTCGTACGCCATCGCCCGCATGGTGTCCTCGGACATCTACCCGACCTCTCCGTGTGCCATGAGCCGTGAGCTGGTGGAAGCACCGCCTCCCATCCCATCACGAAAGGCCGTGCCCGCCCCGAGAAGCGGCGCGGGCACGGCGCGGCGCGGCGGGGGCCGCGGGGCTCACAGCGCCCGGTGCGCGGCGATCACCTCGGCGTAGCGGCGCCCGCTGGTCTTGACCGTGCGGCGCTGGGTGGCGTAGTCGACGCGGACCAGGCCGAAGCGCTTGTCGTAGCCGTAGGCCCACTCGAAGTTGTCCAGGAGGGACCAGGCGTAGTAGCCGGCCAGCGGTGCGCCGCGGCGGGCGGCGCGGGCGCAGGCCGCCAGGTGCCCGGTCAGGTAGCGGGCACGCTCGGGGTCGTGGACGCTGCCGTCGGCGGCGACGGTGTCGTGGTACGAGGAGCCGTTCTCGGTGACGTGGATGCGCCGGGCCCCGTACTCCTCGGTCAGCCGCATGAGCAGGACCTCGAGGCCGTTCGCGTCGACCTCCCAGTCCATGCCGGTGCGCGCGACGCCGGGCCGGTCGATCTGGCGGGCGTACGGGGCGGGGCCGGCCGGGTCGGCGGCGACCGTCTGCGGGAAGTAGTAGTTCAGGCCGGTCCAGTCGAGCGGGGCCGCGATGGCGACGAGGTCGCCGGGGCGCTCGGGGAGGTCCACGGCGTAGACCTCGCGCATGTCGGCGGGGAAGCCGCGGCCGTGGACCGGGTCGAGCCACCAGCGGTTGACGTGGCCGTCCATGCGCAAGGCCGCCGCCCGGTCGGCTTCGGAGCCGGTGGCGGGCTCGATGGTGGAGAGGTTGTTGACGATGCCGATCTGCGCGCCGGGGGCGGCGGCCCGTACGGCCTGGGCGGCGAGCCCGTGGCCGAGCAGCAGGTGGTACGAGGCGCGGACGGCGGCGGTCAGGTCGGTCCAGCCGGGGGCCATCCTCCCCTCCAGGTGGCCGATCCACGCCGAGCACAGCGGCTCGTTCAGGGTGGCCCACTGGGTGACCCGGTCGCCGAGGCGGGCGGCGACGAGCCCGGCGTACGCGGCGAAGTGCTCGGCGGTCGACCGCTCGGGCCAGCCCCCGCGGTCCTGGAGGGCCTGGGGCAGGTCCCAGTGGTAGAGGGTGACGGAGGGGGTGATCCCGGCGGCGAGCAGGCCGTCGACGAGCCGGTCGTAGAAGGCGAGGCCCTTGGGGTTGGCCGGGCCGTCGCCGCCGGGGACCACGCGCGGCCAGGCGATGGACATCCGGTAGGCGTTGGTGCCGAGCTCCCGCATCAGGGCGATGTCCTCGCGCCAGCGGTGGTAGTGGTCGCAGGCGGTGTCGCCGGTGTGGCCGCCGTCGACGGCGCCGGGGGTGTGGGAGAAGGTGTCCCAGATGGAGGGGGCGCGGCCGTCCTCGGCGACGGCGCCCTCGATCTGGTAGGCGGAGGTCGCGGTGCCCCAGGCGAACGCGCGGGGCAGGGCGGCGAGATCGATGGAGCCGAGTTCTTCACCGGTGTCGAAACGGGCTTCGGAAAGGGTCATTCGACGGCTCCTGCCGAAAGGGTCATTTGACGGCTCCCGCCGTGAGGCCGGCCACCAAGTACCGCTGGAGCAGCAAGAATCCGGCGACGACGGGGAGGCTGACGACGAGCGAGGCGGCCATGATCTGGTTCCAGTAGACGTCGGTCTGCGTGGAGTAGCCCTGCAGTCCGACGGCGAGGGTTCGGGTCGTGTCGTTGGTCATGACGGAGGCGAACAGCACCTCGCCCCAGGCGGTCATGAAGGAGTACACGGCGACGGCGACGATGCCGGGGACGGCGGCCGGGACCACGACGCGCAGCAGCGCGCCGAGCGGGCCGCAGCCGTCGACGGTGGCCGCCTCGTCGAGATCGCGGGGGACCGAGTCGAAGTACCCGATGAGCATCCAGATGGAGAAGGGGAGCGAGAAGGTCAGGTACGTGAGGATCAGCGCGCCGCGGGAGCCGTAGAGGGCGATTCCGGTGGCGTTGCCGATGTTCACGAAGATCAGGAACAGCGGGAGGAGGAAGAGGATCCCCGGGAACATCTGGGTGGAGAGGACGGTGACGGTGAACAGGCGCTTGCCGCGGAAGCGGTGGCGGCTGACCGCGTAGGCCGCGAAGACGGCGATGACGACGGAGGCGGCGGTGGCCGCGCCCGCCACGATCAGGGAGTTCACGAAGTACCGGGCGAGCGGGACGGTGTGCCAGATGTCGATGTAGGGGCGGACGGTGAGCCCGCCGGGGATCCAGCGGAAGCGGCCCGCGACGTCCTGGAGCGGCTTGAGGGAGCTGGTGACCATGACGTAGACGGGCAGCAGGACGAAGCCGCAGAGCAGGGTGAGGAAGACCGCGCGGATCACCCGGTAGGTGAGGGGCGGGGCGAGCGGCGAGGACCGGCGGCTGCCGCTGTCGGCGTTCCTGCTGCGGTCAGGCATGCTCGCGCCTCCTTCCGCGGGTCGTGACGAGCAAGTACCCGGCGGTGACCAGCAGCAGGAAGAGCAGCAGCAGGACGGACATGGCCGATCCGGTGCCGAAGTTCCAGGTGACGAAGCTGGATTGGTAGATGTGGAGGGAGATCAGGTCGGCGGCCTCGGGGGCCGATTTGCCGAACAGCACGAACGGCGTGTTGAAGTCGTTGAAGGTCCACAGGAACAGCACCAGGACCAGGACCTGGTTGACCGCGCCGACCGAGGGCAGGGTGATCCGGCGGATCTGCTGCCAGATGCCGGCGCCGTCCAGCACGGCGGCCTCGTACAGCTCGCCGGGGATGTTCTGGAGCGCGGCGGTCACGATGAGGAAGGCGAACGGCCAGCCCTTCCAGACGGAGACGGTCAGCAGGGCCCAGAAGCCGTTGTCGCCCAGCAGCCAGAAGGTGTGCTCGCCGCCGATCAGGCCGAGTTGGTCGTGCAGGACGTGGTTCACCAGGCCGTTGTCCCGCTGGAACATGAACGCCCAGGTGATGACCGCCGCGTACACGGGCAGGGCGTACGGGACCAGGAACAGGGCGCGCAGGAGGCCGCGGCCGCGGAAGCCCTCCTGCATGAACACCGCCGCCGCCGTACCCAGCAGCCAGCACAGGCCGACGGAGAGCAGGGTGAAGAGGCAGGTGGTGAGGAAGGAGCGCAAGAGGGCTTCGCCGATGGGCCGGTTGACGTCGAGGACGAGTTCGTAGTTGGCCCGGCCCGTCCAGGGGGCTCGGGACCAGTCACGGATGAAGAACTGGGTCAGCTGGCGGAAGCTCATCAAAATGCCCATCACCATCGGGACGAGGTGGATGAGCAGTTCGAGGAGCAGGGCGGGCAGGAGCAGGAGGTACGGGACGGAACTGCGGCGCAGGCGTACGGTCTTGAGGCTCATCGGGCCGGACTCAGCTCGCCATCTGCTGCTGGGCCTTGGTGAGCTTGGCCTTGACCGATTCGGTGGTGACGGGGCGGCCCGCCGCGGCGTCGGCGAAGAGCTCCTTGACGGCGGTGCCGACGGCGGTCTCGAACTGGGACTCCTGCGGGACCTGCGGGAGCGGGGCCGCGCTCGTGCCCAGGGTGGTGCGGAGCACGGTGAGGTCCTCGGTGGCGAACGCGGGGTCGTTCTGGGCGGCCTTGACGGGCGGAATGGAGCCGTACGTCTTGTTGAGGATCTTCTGCTCGTCGTCGCTGGTCATGAACTTCACGAACTTGAGGGAGCCGTCGATGTTGTCGGTGTTCTTGAAGACGGCGAGGTTGATGCCGGCGACCATGGAGTTGGTGCCCGGGCCGGAGCCGGGTGTGCCGCCCGCGGGCACCGGGACCGGGGCCACGCCCCAGTCGCCCTCCTTCATGCCGTGGCTCTTGAAGGAGGAGGCGGCGCTCTGCCACAGGACCATGGCGGTCTTGCCGTTGGCGAAGTCCTGGAGGGACTGGTTCTGCGCGTACTCGGCGTTGCCCGGCGCGATGATCTTGTCCTTGGCCATCAGGTCGACGTACTGCTTGACGGCGTCGACGGCGCCCGGGGAGTCGAAGGTGGGCTTGCCCGCCGCGTCGAAGAAGTCCGCGCCGTGCTGCTTGCCGAGGACGAAGGCCTGGTGGATGTTGTTGGAGAGGTTGGCACCCTCGGCGCCGAGCGCCCACTTGCCGTCCTTGGACAGCCGCTGCCCTGTCGTGACCATCTCGTCCCAGGTGGCCGGGGGCTTCGCTATGCCCGCTTCCTGGAACATCCTCTTGTTGTAGTAGAGCGCGTACGCCATCGAGTACAGCGGGACGGCCGCCGGGTCCTGGCCGGTGGCGCCCGCCGAGCCGATGGCCGACTCCACGAAGCGGTCCTTGCCGCCGATCGCCGCGAAGTTCCCGGCGTTCCACGGGAGCAGGGCGCCGGTGGCCTGGAGGGAGGAGGACCAGGTGTTGCCGATGTTGAGGACGTCGGGGCCCTGGCCGGAGGCGGTGGCGGCGAGGATCCGGTTGAGCAGGTCCGACCAGGGGACCACCTCGAGCTTGACCTTGATGCCGGTCTGCTCCTCGAACTTCTTCAGCTCCGGGCCGAGGACCGCCTGGTCCGCCGCCAGGTCCGGGCCCTGGTTGGAGGCCCAGTACGTGAGCTCCTTGGGGGCGGTGTTGGAGCCGCCGCCGGTGTCCGCGGCGCCGCCGCCGCAGGCGGTGGCGGTGGCGGCGAGCAGGGAGGCGGTGACGGCGGCAGCGGCGGCTCGGGTTCTGCGCATGGCGGATCGGCCCCTTTCGGCAGGGTCGGGGAAGGCCGGCGGGTGTTCTCGGCTCGGGCGGCGGCGCTCCGGCGGTGATGCTTCAGCGGCGACGCCTCGGCGGGGACGCTTCGGCGGCGCCCACCGCATCGGAGCCCAGCGCCTCAAGGCCTTAATTCAGGACGTGAGTTAAGCCTCGTGAAAGGGTCGCGTCAAGGGGTCTCGCAAGGGTATGTTGCGAGCGACGACAGGGCGGACGGCAGGACGGAAGGAGCCAGATGACCACAGCGCGTGGCGGCCGTACGGTACGGGACCTGCGGCGCGGCAACCGCAGCGCCGTGCTCCAGCGGCTGTACTTCGGCGGGCCGATGAGCCGGCAGGAACTCGGGCCCGCCACCGGCCTGAGCTCCGGCTCCGTCAGCAACGTGGTCGGCGAACTCGTCGCGGACGGACTGCTGGAGGAGGCCGGCATCGTCGACTCGGACGGCGGCCGGCCGCGCACCCTGCTGCGCGTGGCCCCCGGCAGCGCCCACATGATCGGGGTCGACGTGGGCGAAACCCGGGTCCGCGTCGAGCTGTTCGACCTGGCGCTGACCGAACTCGCCCGCGCCGAGCTGCCGTTGCAACCGCGCGGCTGCTACGACGTCGGCCCGGTCGTGGACCACGTCCGGACCGGGATCGCCGCCGTCCTCGCGGAGGCCGGGGTCGGGACGGACCGGCTGCTGGGGGTGGGCGTGGGCGTCCCCGGCATAGTGGACCGCGAGGGGCCGGGCGGAGCGGTCGTCCACGGCCAGACCATCGGCTGGGACGCGGTCCCGCTGGAGGCGCTGCTGCGGGCGACGGGAGCCGTGCCTCCGGAGGTCCCGTACATCATCGACAACGGGGCGCGCACGCTCGGCCAGGCCGAGATGTGGTTCGGGGCGGGGCGCGGCGCCCGCGATGCCGTCGTCGTCCTGTTCGGCTCGGGCGTGGGCGCCAGCCTGATCACGGACGGCTCGCCCGACGGGGGCACGACCGAGGGCACCCCGCTGGAGTGGGGGCACTTGACCGTCTCCGTACGGGGACGGCGCTGCCGGTGCGGGGCGCTGGGCTGCCTGGAGGCGTACACGGGGGCGGAGTCCCTGCTGGAGCGGTGGTCGGAGCGGGGCGGCGGCGCCGCGGCTGCGGCGGACGAGGAGGAGGCCCTGTCGGCGCTGCTGGCGGCGGCCGTCGCGGCGGATCCGGTGGCCCTGGAGGTCCTGGAGGAGACCGCGGAGTACCTCGGCGCGGGCTTGTCGGACGTGATCAACCTGTTCCGGCCGGAGCGCATCCTGATCGGCGGCTGGGCGGGCCTGATGCTGGGCCCGCACATCCTGCCCGGCGTACGGGAGCACGCGGCCCGGTACTCCCTGCGCCATCCCGCCGAGCGCGTCACCATCGACCTGGGCTCCCTGGGCCCGGACGCGGTCACGGTCGGCGCGGCAACGCTCCCGCTGTCGGCGTTCTTCGCCACGGGCGGCCGTCCCACGCCCCGGCCCCCGCAGCCGGAAGCCCCGGGCTGGCGCACGTCCCTGGAGGTCCGCGCCGGATCGCCGGCCCGGCGGCCGTGAGCTTGCGGGTCAGACGCCCCCGTCCTCCGTACACCGGACGAGGGCGTCCGGCTCCGGCGACGGCTCCGGCTCCGGCTCCGGCTCCGGCGGGGTCACTCGTACTCCGTGCCTCCCTTGCGGGTGAGGTAGGCCGGGCTGACGGCCTTGGCCACGGCGCGGCCGCCGACCACCGGGCTGTGGCGCTCCACCACCGGGCGGATCACGACGCCCTCGCGCAGGTGCGTGGACCGGCCGGAGACCGTCTCCCGGCCGGTCGCCAGCTCCAGCACCGTGCCGAGCTCGTACGGCCCCTCGAACAGCCGGGGCACCAAGGGCAGTTCACCGTCCTGGAACAGCTCGTGCGGGTCCAGCCACCGCACCCGCCCGTCGATCTCCGCCGATACGTCGAAGACGGCGTATCCCGGGCCGGTGGCGGCCGTACGGGCGTCCGTACCGTACGCCAGGTCCTGGACGCCCGCGCCGTACACCTCGCCGAAGACGCCGATCCGGGTGGCGCCCAGCCGCTCGGCCAGCTTCGCGGCGACCTCCGGTACGCCGTGGCCGCGTACGGCCCGCCAGTACAGGTTGCGCTCGTCCTCGCGCAGGGCCAGCCCCTTCGAGCCGAAGCCCTTGGAGGAGACCAGCACCCGGCCGCCGTCGACGACGTACGTCAACAGGCAGGCCGTGCCGTGCAGTTTCTCGGTCAGGACGACCGGCTCGCCGGGCTCGAACAGGTCCGGGTAGCGCTGGAGGTTCTCGATGTCCACCCACGGCAGCAGCTCGGGCGCGGACTCCACCTCGCCGTTCATCGTCGTCGGGACGGGCGGCGCCCATTTGGTGATCCCGAGCAGCTCGGCGAAGTCCGTCCCCTCCTCGGCCGCCCGCGCCAGGTCCACATCGGCCAGGGCACGCGGCCGGCACACCAGCCCCTGCGACAGCTCGCCGCGCAGCCGGACCGCCTTGACCCGGTCGGCGGAGCCTCCGGCGAGGCGGCCGGTCAGACCGAGTTCCTCGATCAAGTCGGCCGGGAGGACGGCCTGTTCGGGTATGTAGACGGCGAACTCGCCGGTCCGGTAGGCGCCCTTGGCGACGACGGCCCGGTAGAGGCCCACTTGGGCGAGCTCCAGCGCGTCGGCGTTGGGATGCTCGTGAACGGTCAGCTCTTCGGCGGTGACCCGCAAGGTAGACATGTGCGCAACTCCTCGGCCGGGACGGATGGATGGTGTCGTGTGCACCGGGAGTCCACTGTGCTACCTGGCATTTCTGCTGGTCCAGCCGAAATCCCGGTGTTAGCCTGACGCGCCCCCGCCGCCAACCCGCCAACCCGTCGTCCACCGCCCCGCCGCCCCCGTGCAGGAGGTCCCCGTGCCACGTCGTCCGGTCACCGTCGTCACCGGAGGCAGCAGAGGAATCGGCGCCGCGACCTGCCTGCGCCTGGCCGCGGACGGCCATGACGTGGTGCTCGGCTATCTCCGCGACGACGCGGCCGCCGATGCCGTCGCGCAGCGCGTACGGGCGGCCGGCGCACGCTGCCTGACCGTACGCGGCGACACCTCCGACGAGTGCGGGGTGGAGCGGCTCTTCGACATCGCCGGGGCGGAGTTCGGCGCGGTGACCGGGCTGGTGAACAACGCGGGGGTGACCGGCCCGCTCGGCCGGCTCGCCGACACCGCGACCGAGGATCTGCGGCGCGTGGTCGAGGTGAACCTGCTCGGCTACCTGCTGTGCTGCCGCCGCGCCGCCCGGGACATGGCGGAAGCGGGCGGCGGGGCCATCGTGAACGTGTCCTCGGCGGCCGCCACGCTCGGCAGCCCCGGCGACTACGTCCACTACGCGGCGACCAAGGCCGCCACCGACGCCCTGACGGTGGGGCTGTCGAAGGAGCTCGGCCCGGACGGGATCCGGGTCAACGCGGTGGCGCCCGGCATCATCGAGACCGGCATGCACGCCGCGATGGGAGACCCCGGACGACCGGCACGGGCGGCCGGCGGGATCCCCCTCGGGCGGGCCGGGCGGCCGGAGGAGGTCGCGGGGGCCGTGGCCTGGCTGCTGTCCCCGGACGCCTCGTACACGACGGGCGCCGTCCTGCGGATCTCGGGCGGCCGCTGACGCCGCCGTCAGCCTCCGAAGGCCGCCCGCGTGGCCGGGCCGTAGACCCCGGGCTGGTCGCCCTTGATGTCCCGGTCGCGCTGGAGCTGGGCGACCCCGCGCTTGGTCTGGCTGTCGTACTCGCCGGTGACCGAGACGTACGTGAACCCCTGCTCGTAGAGCCGCTCCTGGAGGGCGCGCACCTCGGGCCCGCGGTCGCCCATCCGCAGCGTCCCGGAAGCCCCCGAGGACGGCGGCCCGGACGGGACGCCCGGCGGCGCCGGCTTGGAGGTCTGCCCCGCGGAAGGCCCCGCCGCTCCGGGTCCCGGTCCCGGTGCGGATGCCGATGCGGCCGCCGAGGGCGCGGAGGCCCGTACGGAGCCCTCGGGCGAGGGACCGGCGTCGGCCCCGGCTCCGGGGCTGCGCGCCGGGAGCACCGGAACGGACAACTCCGGCGCTTTCACCGCCCGCCGGGGCTCCGGGTCGGGTCCGCTCAGCAGGAACACCGTCCCGCCGGCCGCGGCGAGGGCGAGCGCGAACAGGGCCGAGGCCACCAGCGGAACCCGGCTGCCGCGCTCCCGCCCGGAACCGGCCGGCTCGGGATCGTCGTCACGCCGGGGTTCGGGCGCGCGGAACGACACGGGGACGGGCCCGGTGTGCGGCCAGGCGGGGGTCGTCGCCCGGGACGGCCGCCCGGAGGGGGCGACGTACGGGCGCACGAACAGGCGGTCGTCGGGCGCGCCTGCGCTCTCGTCGGAGTGGTGGGACACGGTTGTCTCCCGGCGGGGGTGGGGACCGGCGCGGCGGTGCGGTGTCGGCCCCCACCCTGCCGGTCAGGCCCTGCGCCGCCGCGCGACCAGGACCATGCCCGTGGGGGTGCCCGGCTGAAGGGCGCCTCCCGCTGTCATGGGGTCAAGCGAATCGCGGACCGGTGCGAACATATGAGATATCTCCGAAGTGCAGGTCATGCGGTGGTTCTTGAGTGCTTGATCGGCGCACTCTTTCCTCCCTGGACGGCCCGGGTCAAGCCGGGTGTCCACATTGCCCCATCCGTCCGTTCCGCTTGTCGGCCCCGGTAGCCCTCGGCATCCGGACCGTGACGATCAGGGCGCCCGGGCCGACTCCGCTGCGGGCTCCGCAGGGGGGCTCTGCTGCGGGCTCCGCAGCCGACTCCGCTGCCGCTTCACCCGGACGCGTGAGTGCGGGCCGACGGGCGGGCCGCGGTACGGCATGGTGGTCGGATGCAGTTACGCCGGGCCCTGCCCCTGTCCCTCGTCGCACTGCTCGCGAGCACCGGCTGCGTCTCCGTCGGCCCGGACGTGGCCCCGGCTCCGGCGCGCGGTACCTCGGCGCCCGCAGACGCGCAGGACACGCCCGAGGCGCCGCCCGCCCCCGACCTGCCGCCGGGTCCCCCGGAGTCCCTGCCCCTGCCGCTGGGGCGGCTCCCCGGGCCACCGGCCGATCCCCCGGGCCGGGCCGCCCCGGAGCGGCCGCCCGCCGTACGCGGTGCGAAACCGCCCGCGGCGCCCCGCCGGGCGCACCCGCCCAAGCCCGCGCCGCCGCGCACCCCGCGGCAGCCGGCCCCGCCGCGGCTGCCCCGCCCGGACGAGCTGTGCGCGGCCGCCGAGGGCGCCGTACCGCCCTCCATCGTGGATCTCTGCATCCGGCAGTATGGCCGCTGACCAGCAGACATCGCTCAGGACTTGACCCTCCCCCCGTGTCAGGGCCTGCACTGGAGGACGTCATGTTCACCATCGGAGACTTCGCCAAGCACGGCCGGGTATCGGTCCGCATGCTGCGCCACTACGACGCCATCGGACTGCTGCGCCCGGCGCGTGTCGACCCCGCCAGCGGCTACCGCTACTACGAGGCCGGGCAGCTCGCCCGCCTCAACCGCGTCATCGCGCTCAAGGAGCTCGGCTTCAGCCTGGACCAGGTGGGGTCGATCCTCGACGAGCGGCTGGGCGCGGAGGAGTTGCGCGGCATGCTCCGCCTGCGCCGGGCGGAACTGGAGTCGGCCGCGGCCGCCGCGGCGGCCCGGCTGACCCAGGTCGAGACGAGGCTCCGGACCATCGAGAGCGAGGGATCCATGTCCACCGTCGACATCGTCGTCAAAAGCCTCCCGCCCGTCCGGCTCGTCGAGCTGACCGGGGTCGCGGGGAGCTACGAACCGCAGGACATCGGGCCGGTCATCGGCCCGCTCTACGACGAGCTCTGCCGCCGGATCGAGGCCGCCGGGGTGGTCCCGACCGGCCCGGGGATCGCCTACTACGAGGACGCCCCGGGCGCGGAGCCCGGCGCCGTCCTCGTCCATGCCGGGCTGCCGGTGGGGGCCTCGGTGCGCGCCGAGGCACTCGGGGGCGCGGTACGCGTGGTCGAGCTGCCCGGGGTCGAGCGGGCCGCGACCGTGGTGCACCGGGGTTCGATGGACGCCGTCCTGCCCACCGCCCAGGCGCTCGCGCGCTGGATCGACGCGAACGGGCACCGCTCGGCGGGCTACGCGCGCGAGCTGACCCTCGCCTGCCCGGAGGACCGGACCCAGTGGGTCACGGAACTCCAGGAGCCGCTCGCGCCCGTCGGGTAGGAGCTGTCGGGCCGGTCCGCACCCCGTTGGACGACGGCGGGGCGGCGGCAGGGGCGGGCCGTGCGCTGTCGGGCCGTGCGCTGTCGGGCCGTGCGCAGGCGGCGCATCGTGGCGTGGCCGCGGCGGCGCCACTCGGCTCGGGGCAGGCCCGCCCGCTGGCCGCCGCCGGTGATGAGGGCGTTGACCGGGGTGTGCGGGTCTGCCGCGATGCCCTTGGCCACCAGGACGCCGACCACGAGCGGGACCAGGGCCACGGCCAGGGCGGAGCCGGCGGAGGTCACGTGCTGCATGCGGCGCGGGCGGCCGGCGGCGGCGTCTTCGAAGGTCATGCCCGTATTCGATCAGCGGCGGGGTCGCGGGGAATCGGGGCGGATACTCAGGTCGTTGGGTGTGAGGTACTCAGACCGTACCGAGGGAGGTGGTGGGTGGTGACGGCTTCCTTCGAGCCGGCGACCGGCGACGGACCGGAGCGGTCCGCCACGGCGGCGCGGGCGGCCGAGGTCCGGACGGCGTACGAGGGCCTGCTGCAGATCCGCCGCCTGGTGAACGGGCGGGCGGGGACGGCGGTTCCCGCCCCGTGGGAGCTGCGGCAGATGCCGCGCGCGGTGGCCCTCGTACTGGAGGCCGCGGGCCTCGCGCCGTCGGCGGTGGACGCGGAGGGCCGTCGTACGCGGACGGGGTACCGGGTGGCGCCCGGCCCGTCCGGGGGCGCGGCCGTGGAGGTGACCTGGCTCGGCCCGCCCGGCGGCGGCGCGGCAGAGGCGGAGCAGGAGCGGCTGACGGCCTGCGCGGCCGCGCTGGAACCCCTGGGCTGGGGCTGTCTGCTCTACCGGGGGCCGCGCCGACGCCGCTTCCTGGAGGTGGAACCGCCGCGCTGACGGCCCGGCGCAAACCGGCCCGGCCCGCATCCGCGGAAATGCGGTTCCCGGAATCCCGCCGCACCGGGCACACTCGCCCGATGGGCATGCTCGACGCAGCGGCGGACCGCATCGGCCGGGGCGAGACCGTGGAGTTCCGGCCGGCCGGCGACTCGATGGTCCCGCTGATCCACAGCGGACAGCGCGTCCGGGTCGCCCCGGTCGCCCCCGCGCTCGTCGGGCCCGGCAGCGGCCGCCTGGAGCTCCTCCCCCTGGGCGTCGAGCACGCCGCGGAGATGGCCCTCGTCCTGGGCGATCCCGTACTGCACGAGTTCATCGGCGGCGCCCCGCTCCCGGCCGGCGCGCTGCGCGAGCGCTACGCCCGGCTGGCGGCCGGGTCCGCGGACCCCGCGGTCGTGTGGTGCAACTGGGTGCTGAGGCTGCGCGGGGACGGGCCGCTGGTGGGGACCGTACAGGCCACCGTCACGCCCGACCGGGACACGGCCGAGCTGGCCTGGGTGATCGGAACGCGCTGGCAGGGCCGGGGCTTCGCCACCGAGGCGGCCCGGACGGTCACGGCATGGCTGGCGTCACTCCCCATCGGGCTGCTGGTCGCGCACGTCCACCCGGACCACCACGCCTCGGCGGCGGTCGCCGCGGCCTGCGGCTTCGCCCCGACCCCGCACCGCGAGGACGGCGAGATCCGCTGGGAACACCGCCCGCCGGCCCCGCCCGTCACCGGCGTCCGGCGGCCCGGTGGGCACCGGCGCGTTCAGGCGTAGCGCTCGGCCAGGGCGGCGACGGTGTCCGCGAGGGCGCGGCGGAGTTCGGGTGGGGCGAGGACCTCGGCTTCGGTGCCGAGGCGGAGCAGGTCTCCGACCGCGACGGCCTCGGAGTCGACCTCCAGGTCGACGCGGATCCAGCCCTCCGGGTCCCCGGGTTCGGCCGGGGCGGCGCCGTCCAGCGCCCGTACGCCGGCGGCGCCGAACTGCATCGGGAGCAGCCTGCTCCCGCGCGGGGACAGCAGCAGCCGGGCGGTGCCCTGCCGGGTCGCCGCCTCCATCCGGCGTGCGGACTCCGCCCAGTACGCGGCGAGTTCGAAGCCGGCCGGACGCTCGAAGCCCTCCCCGGAGGTGTCCACGGCGAGGAACCGCGAGACCCGGTAGCTGCGTACGCGCTCGTCGGCGGCCCGCGCCACCAGGTACCAGATGCCGCCCTTGAGGACGAGGCCGAGGGGGTGCAGCGGGCGCCCGGCCCGTTCCTGGCCGCTCCAGCGGCGGTAGTGGGTGAGCAGTACGCGCTGGTCCCAGACAGCCTGGGCGATCCGCGCGAGGTGCGGTACGGGGTCGGCGTCGCGGAACCAGGCCGGGGCGTCCAGGTGGAAGCGGTCCTGGAGCTGGCGGGCCCGTTCGGCGAGGGCGGCGGGCAGCGCCGCCTGGAGCTTGAGCTGGGCGGCGGCCAGATCGGCGCCGAGGCCCAGATCCTGCGCGGGCCCGGGCGCACCCGCCAGGAAGAGGGAGCCGGCCTGGGCGCCGGTGAGGCCGGTGAGCCGGGTGCGGTAGCCGTCCATCAGCCGGTAGCCGCCGGCCGGTCCGCGGTCGGCGTGGACGGGGACGCCGGAGGCGCCGAGGGCCTCGATGTCCCGGTAGACGGTACGGACCGACACCTCCAGCTCGGCGGCCAGTTCGGGTGCGGTCATCCGGCCGCGGTTCTGCAGCAGGAGGAGCAGGGAGAGGAGCCGGTCGGCGCGCATGGGGCCATTGTGGCCGGGATCCGGGATACCTGACAGAAGGTGTCAGGTATCCCGGACAAGCTGTTCTCGTGTCGGGGGGACCGAGCCCGCCCGGCCGTCAACCAGGAGGTCCTCCATGTCCGCCCGCACCACCACCACCGGCCGTTTCACGTTCGCCGACTGGGAGGAGCAGCCGATCGGTTCGGCCGACTCCACCCCGCGCCTGGCCCGCTCGACGGTCGTCAACGCCTTCACGGGCGGCATCGAGGCCGGGGCGACCAGTGTCGGCTACACGATCACCTACACCGGGGAGGGCACGGGCTTCTACACCGGCCTCGAGCTGCTGTCGGGCGCCGTCGACGGCCGGAAGGGGGCGTTCGTCCTGGAGGAGCGCGGCACCTTCGACGCCGCCGGCACCAGCTGCACGTTCGAGGTGGTCCCCGGTTCCGGGTCGGGCGAGCTGGCCGGGCTCTCGGGCTCGGGGGCGTTCACCTACCGCCACGGCGACACGTCCGTCGCGTACGAGTTCACCTACACCACGGCGTAGCCGGCCTCAGGGGGCGCGGACCGCATCGGCCCGCGCCCCCGTCCCCTTGCGTCCCGTCAACCGCGGCTACGGCCACGGCCGCGGCTACCGCTACGGCGCGCCGAAGGTCAGCGTCAGTTGCGGCGTGCCCTCGTTCGCCGTCGCCTCGGAGGACCACAGCCACAGCGCGTCCGTACCCGGGCTGGTCAGCGCCAGGCCGTAGCCCGTACCGAGTGCGCCCGCGAGGGCGGCCGTGCTCAGCCCGGTGGTGTGCACCGCCGAACCGTCCGGGACTCCGGCGAAGCTGCCGAGGGCCGGAGTACCCGTGGCGGGCCGGTTGTTGTAGGTGGTGCCCGCCTCCGTCCACGGACCGGTGACCGGGACCACCGAGACCGTGTCCGCCGTACCGGCCCCGCTCATCGTGCTGGTCTTCACGCTCAGGGAGGCCGACTTCAGCACGGTGCCCGCGGGCGCGGTGGGCAGGTTGAAGCGCAGGTAGCTCGTGTACAGCGAGGTGCCCCGTACGGCGAGCGAGGACGAGCTCCCGTAATTGCCGTCCGGTGCGCCCGCGTTGGCGTACGTGTCCTCGGCGGCCTGCACCTGGACGACCGAGTCGGCCGGGGCGGTGGCCAGGGCGTGGTGGTTCTGCACCTGGGCCGCGCTCAGGACGCTCGGGTAGACGGCCGTCTCGTCGAGTTGGCCGGCCCAGAACTCGCTGGTCGGGCGGTCCGGCCAGCCGCCGAGGCTGTCGCCGCCGGCGTGCCAGTAGCCGGCGTAGTTCTCGTGCGTGGTGACGGCCAGGGTGCCCTTCTGCGCGCCGTCCACGTAGAGGACCATGCCGCCCGGCCCCTGGGTGGCGACGACGTGGTGCCACTGGTTGTCGTTGTAGGCGGCGCCGGTGGTGATGGTGCGGGTGGCTCCGGTGTACACGCCGTAGACGAGACGCCCGTCATTGGTCATGTAGACGTGCTTGTCGTACTGACTGCTGCCGCGCACCTGGTTGTTGCCGAAGCCGAAGAGCTTGCCGCCCCGGGTGGTGTTCGTCTTGAACCAGGTCTCGATGGTGTAGCTGCCGCCGATGCTCTGGCGCAGGTCTCCGTAGACCCGGTTGTCCATGCCGTTGAAGCCGATCGCCGTGCTCGCGCCCGAGACCGCGCCGGGCGTCTGGCGCAGGGCGGGGGCGTTCAGGTGCACGCCGTTCTGGTTGCCGCTTCCGGAGGAGTCGGCGGCGTTCGGCAGGGAGGCGTCGTCGTAGCGCCAGAACAGCTGGGCGCCGTCCGCGCGCACCTGGTTGGGGTACGCGTCGACCGAGGTCGGCACGGTCACGCTCGCGGT
The DNA here is from genome assembly GCF_000717915.1 of Streptomyces sp. NRRL S-244. Classification (GTDB taxonomy): domain Bacteria; phylum Actinomycetota; class Actinomycetes; order Streptomycetales; family Streptomycetaceae; genus Streptomyces. Next base: position 191,104 of record NZ_JOCX01000012.1, on the reverse strand, counting down.
CGCCGACAGGGCGCTGGTGTTGCCGGCCGCGTCGGTGGCCGTCACCCGGTACGTGTACGACTGGCCCGCGGCGACGGTCGTGTCGGTCCAGGAGGCCTGCGGGCGCTTGAAGAAGAGCGAGTCGGCCGTGACCGTGGCGATGGGCGTGCCCGCGCCGTTCCGGTAGATCCGGTACGTCAGCGCGCTGTCGTCCAGGTCGAGGCTGGTGCGCCAGCGCACCTGCACCTCGCCGGGTTTGAAGCTCGCCGCGGTCGCGACGGGCACGGTGGGCGCGCCCGCGTCGCCGGTGGACGCGAAGCGGGTCAGGCTCTGCTGCGCGGAGCCGTTGACGGTGGTGAACTCGCCACCGACCCACAGGTACCGGACGCCGCCCTTGGAGCCGACCGCCATCACGCGCGGGCCGATGCCCTCGCCGATGCCGTCGTTGGTGTCGGGGGCCCAGCCCAGCTTGCCGACGCTGGTCGTCGGCTGCGCGAGCAGGTGGTGGCGCTGCCCGTCGGGGTACTCGCCCACGCTGGAGCAGTCGTGCGCGTGCGAGGCGCTGTACAGCACGTTCTGGTACGGGAGCACGGCCTGCGTGGCGCCCAGGCAGGTGTCGCGCCAGCGCTGGTTGAAGTCACTCAGGTTGAGCGCGATCCGGCCGTCGAAGACGCCGCCGCCGGTGCCTTCGTGGCCGGTGTAGAACCCGGTCGCGTCGGTCGCGATGTCCTTGACGACGGAGTTGGTCTCGATGAAGCCGGGGTAGCTCTTGGTGAGCGCGCCGCTGGTGGAGTCGACGACGGCCAGCGCGTGCGTGTTCGTGCCGTTGACGGTGAAGAAGTCGCCGCCGAGGACGACGTTGCCGCCGTCGGGGGTGACCTCGACGGCGCGGCCGGGCTCGTCGGCGTCGGCCCGGAAGGGCCGTAGCGCGCCGTCGGCCGCGTCGACGGCGGCGAAGCGCTCGCGCGGCTGGCCGGCGACGGTGAGGAAGTCGCCGCCCGCGTAGACGGTGTCGTCGGTGACGGCCAGGGCGCGCACGGTGGCCGCGAAGGCCGGGCGGAAGGAGGTCTTGACGGTGCAGGTCGCCACGTCGATGGCGGCGAGGCTGGAGACCGGGGTGCCGTTGACGGCGCCGAAGTAGCCGCCCGCGTACAGGGTCTGCTTGTCCGGGGAGAGGGTGAGCGCGCGGACGGTGGCGGTGCCGCCGCCGACCGTGAACGAGAGGTGGCAGGAGGTCGGGGCGCCGGTCGCGGCGTCGAGTGCGGCGAAGTTCACCGCGGGCTGCTCGGCGGCGCCGGAGCCGTCGCCGTCGGGAGGACGCACGGCGGAGAAGGTGCCGCCGACGAACACCGTGCCGCCCGCCTCGGCGAGGGCCCAGACGACGCCGTTGGGCTGCCAGGTGGACAGTGCGTCGGCGGTGAAGGCCACGGGCGGGGTGACGGCCGCCGCCTGCGGGACGAGGCCGAGGCCTATGCCCGCGCCGGTCCCGGCCAGGGACAGGGCGAGAGCGGCCGCGAGCCCTCTGGATCTACGCATGAACCCCCCAGTTCGGTGTCACTGTGCGGTGATGGCCGAAAACAGGCGTACAGCCGTTCGCGACCGTGCGTACGGGCGCACCCTAAGCCCCTTTGCGGAGCCGTTCACCCCACTTGACGCATCGGATGCCAAATCGGCGGAGTCGGCGGCCGCATATCCTTCCCGCCATGATCACTTCCACTGAACCGATCGGACTCGTCATATTCGACTGTGACGGGGTACTCGTCGACACCGAGCGGATCGCGGCCCGGGTGAACGTCGCCCTGGGCGCGGAGCTCGGCTGGCCGCTCACCGAGGAGGAGGCGATCCGCCTGTTCATCGGCCGGTCCAGCGCCTCGAACCGGGAGACGGTCGCCGGCCGGCTCGGCGCGGAGGCGGCCCGGGAGTGGGAGGAGCGCTTCGCACGGATGCACGCGGAGGCGGTGGACGCCGGGCTCACCCCGGTCGACGGCCTGCCCGAGGCGCTCGACGCGATCACCCTGCCGGCCTGCGTCGCCTCCAGCGGAACCCACGAGAAGATGCGGCACACCCTCGGCCGCACCGGACTGTACGAGCGGTTCGCGGGCCGCATCCACAGCGCCACCGAGGTCGCCCGCGGCAAGCCCGCCCCGGACCTCTTCCTGTACGCCGCCCGGCGCATGGGCGTCGCCCCGTCGGCCTGCGCCGTGGTCGAGGACAGCCGCCCGGGCGTCGAGGCGGCCCGCGCGGCGGGCATGCGCTCCTTCGGCTACGCGGGCGGCCTGACCCCGGCCGCCCACCTCGCCGGCCCGGGCACCGTCCTCTTCACCGACATGCGCGACCTCCCGGACCTGCTGGCCGGTGCCGGTGCCGCTCCCGGCGCCGACGGCGGTCGCTGACGCCGCCGGCCTCGTCGGCGGACGGGTCAGGCGGGCGGCAAGGGGCGGCACAAGAGGGCTGCCGGGCCCGGGCGGGAGGCGGCACGGGTGGTGAAGGCGATGCCCGCCGCGTACTCGGAGGGCAGGCACTGGCCCTTGTAGTCGCCGTACGCGAACTCGCCGCCGGCGGTGCCGGGCGGGCGATTGTCGCCGCGGTCGAACCAGAGCGTGCGGCCGCCCGCCGGAAGGGTGGTCCGGCTCGGCGCGCACAGGGCCGCCGAGACCCGCTCACCGCGCAGGCTGTACCCGATCAGGAACTGGCCCGCCGGGCACTGGAACTTCGTATAGCCGGTGGCCCAGTCGCCGCCCTGCGGGACGTACGCCTCGTCGCGGACCACGGTGTGCCCGCCCGTGGCGGCCCGCAGGTCGGAGGTGCCGCACAGGCCTCGGCCGCCCGTGTGCCCGAGTCCGGCCAGCCGGGAGCCGTCGGGGCAGACCGCCTTGCGGGCCCCGCCGTCCCAGTCGCCGGTGGCCCGCGTGAGCAGCGAGGCGTTGTGGTCGCGGTGGTCGGTGGTCAGCTGGTACCAGGCGGGGGTGGCGGGGATCCGGCCGGAGCGCCCGGGGGTGCCGGCGAGGGCCGTCCACGGCTGCGTGCGCCAGTCGGCCGCGTCGAGCACGCCGGACCTGCGGCCGGCGGCGTCGTAGCGGAGCATCGCCCAGGAGTCGCCGCCCGGGGCGCCCTGGGCCGTGGTGCTCCAGCCGACGAGCGGCCAGTACGCGAAGTCGGCGTCGACGGCGTTCAGATGGCCGGTCAGGTTCTGGAACCAGGCGCGCGGGAGCGCGCCCGTCTCGTCGGCGCCGATGCCGAACTCGCTGACCCAGACGGGTGCGGTGAAGTGGGTGCCGGTTTCGGCGGAGACGTAGAAGGCCTGGTCGTAGAGGGTCTGTTCGAGCTGGGCCCGGCTCATGTCTTGGTAGCGGGGGTCGTGGGTCTCACCGAGGCCGGTCGCGCCGCTGTGGTGGGGGCCGGTGTACCCGTAGAAGTGGGCCGAGTACACGAGCTTGTTGGAGACGACGAGGGTGTGGGACAGGGTGCGTACGGGGGTCAGGGTGGGGCGGCCGTGCGGGAGGCCGTCCAGCGGGATGCCGGTCCAGTTGATGCCCTCGACCACGATGAGCAGGTTCGGGTTGGCCTCGGCGAGGATCCGGTCGCCCGCCTCCTGGGCGGCGGCCTGCCAGTCGTGGCCGTCGCCGAGACCCCAGTTGGGGTCGTCGAGGGTGTCGCGGCGGACCTCGTTGTACAGGTCGGCGCCGACCACGCGCGGGTTGTCGCGGTAGCGGCGGGCCAGGAAGACCCAGTCGTCGGCCCACTGGGCGGTGGTCCGGCCGCTGTTCCAGCGCTCGTTGCCGTCGAGTCCGCAGCACCAACGGGTGGTGACGGTGTGGTTGTTGAGGATGACGGCGAAGCCTGCGTCGGTGAGCGCGGCGACGACGGCGTCGTAGACCTGGAGCGGGGTGCGGCCGCGCAGCGCGGGGTTGGCGGCGACGGCCGCGTCCGGGACGGGGGCGGTGGTGCGGAGCATCTCGTTGGAGAAGGGCAGGCGGATGCTGTTGAGGCCGAGGGCCCGGAAGTCGGCCAGCAGGGTGGGCAGCGCCACCCGGTCCAGGCCGATCGGGATGCCATTGGAGTTCTGGCCGGCGTGATGGGTGGCGGGGTCGTTGCGGTCGCCGCTGCCGTTCCAGGAGCCCTGGGCGCCGTCCCAGTTGCCGGAGCGGAGCCGGAAGCGGTTGCCCTGCGCGTCGACGATGTAGCGGCCGCGGGTGGACAGCGGCGGGGTCCAGGCCTCGGCCGGGGACGCGGGCGCGGCCGGCGCGGCCTCGGCGGGCGTCGGTCCGGCCACCGCCGGCAGGACCCCCGCCAGCAGCAGGAGGGCGCCGCACAGCGCACGGATGAGGCTCTTCATGTCGCTCCTGGCGGATCGGGCAACGGACGGATGCCGCGGCCAAGTTACCGGCCGGTCGCCGACCATGGAACCCACGCGGGCACCGACTTTCCCACCACCGCCCGCACCGGTCGGCTCGGGCCCGGCTCCCGGCCGGGCCGGCGCCCGGGCCGGTTCCCCAGGTGTGGCCACCCTGGCGAAACGGCCCCGCGCGGGGCCGTCAGCGCCTACCGTGCCCTGGGGGGACGGGACCGTACGGGAGGGTGGGGCGGATGGACGAAGAAGAGGACATGCGGCTGGCGAGGATGACGCCGGAGATCTCCCGCCGCACCCTGACGATGCTGCGCGGGCTCGCCGGGCTGGAGCCGCCGGAGCAGGTGCCCGAGGACGCGATGATCGTCGCCGACGCGATCCTGGCCGAGCACGGCACCGACGGGCTGCGCGTCCTGGTGATGACCCTGGCGGCCTGGGCCACGGCGCAGATCGAGAACGTCGCCGAGCTGAGCCGTCGCAGCCACGAGGCGGTCCTCGACGCGATGGAGCTGGCCTGCCTGGAGGCCAACGCCGAGGAATGACCCCTCGCAGGGCGCCACCGGCCGACTTCGGGGAGTCGGCCGCCGGGGCCGCGGAACGCGTGTGCGGGGCCGCCCGCGGGGTACTCGAACAACCGGGTGATGCGCCGCGCCCGGATTCGTCCGGGTGTCGGTCACACTGGGGGTAACGGGGGGCCCTGATCGGAGGCCGTCGTGAGCACACCTTCCCCCATCCGAATCGCCGCCGTCCTCTCCGCCGAATACCGTGGGCGGCTGATGTCCCAGGCCCGCGAGGTCAATTTCCCCGAGGGCGCGAGGATCTTCGAGGAGGGCTCGCGCGCCGAGTCCTTCTGGATCGTGCGATCCGGCACGGTGACGCTCCAGATCCCGCTGCCCACCCGCCGGCCCGCCCCCGTCGAGAACCTCGGCCCCGGGGAACTCGTCGGCTGGTCCTGGCTCTTCCCGCCGTACACGTGGCAGCTGAGCGCCGAGGCGATGACCCCGGTGCGCTCGTACGAGTTCGACGCGACCTCCGTACGCATGCTGATGGACGCCGATCCCGCCTTCGGCTCCGCCATCGGGCACTGGGTCGGGCGCGTGCTCGCGCTGCGGCTCCAGCAGACCCGGACCCGGCTGATCGACCTCTACGCCCCCCGCATCGCGACGGCCCGCTAGCCCGCCGCCAGCGGCCCCGGACGGAGACCCGGCAGGCACCCCGGGGCGGAACCGGAACCACCCTGGGACCGGCCCGGGACCGGCCCGGAACCGCCCCCGGGAATGTTTCAGCGCGTGTGTTCGGCCGTTTCGGCGGTCCGCTCCCCCACAGGTCAGCACGCCTCGCACCGCTGCGGTCTGCATACATTCACTTACGATCGGTGACGAAAAATGGGGGTGCGAACGGGCGTTCACGGTCCGTGTCGGCAAGACTCCTGTCCGCTATCCGAAGCAACCACTCAAGGGAGTTCGAAATGCGGTCCATCGCAAAGGGTCTCGGCCTCGGTTCCGCCGCCATGGCGCTCACCGCTCTCACGGCCCTGGCCTGGCCCGGAGCTGCCGACGCCGCACCGTCCGGTGCGGAGAGCCTGTACGCGCCCTCCGCCCTCGTCCTGAGCATCACGGCCGGGGAGGACACCACGTACGGCACGGTGATGCGCGCCGTGACGCTCGTCTGCGCGCCGACCCCGGGCGGGACGCACCCGTCACCGGCCGCCGCGTGCGCCGAACTGCGGGCGAATTCACACCAGTTGGATGCGGTCGCCGCGCCCGGCCCGGGCGTCGACTGTACCCGGGAGTGGAACCCGATGACGGTGACCGCGGACGGGGTGTGGCAGGGCCGCCGGCTGAGCTACTCGTACACCTTCGGCAACCCGTGCGGTCTGCGGCACACCAGCGGCGCGCTCTTCGGCTTCTGACCCGCCACGACGCGACCGGCCGGGCGGCGTCGTGCGACCGCCGCCCGGCAACCAGCGACCGGCAACCCCGCGTCCGTCAGCCCAGTTCGAGGCTCGTCACCCCGTACAGCCCGGCCAGTTCCACCTCCGGGGCCGGCCCGGTGTACATCCGGGCGGCCTCGAACGAGGGGGCCAGCCCCAGGCCGGCCAGCAGGGCGGTGGCCGCCGGATTGGCGTCGGGCACGTCCACGGCGACCACCCCGTCGGGGGTGTGCTCCGCGAGCCGGTGCAAGAGCGCGGCCGCGACGGCCGGGGTGGAGGCGTACAGCGGGCCGATCCGGGAGGCCCCGCTGCACGGGCGGATCACCCCGAGGCCCTCGATCCGGCCGTCGCGGACGGCGGCGAGGGCGGTACGGCCCGGCAGCCCGGTCCAGGCGGACAGGAACGCGTCGCGCGACGCGGGGAAGAACCGGCGGTCGTAGGCGGCGAGCAGCCCGAAGGGCAGCGACGCGGCGTCGACCACCTCGGACCCGGCGGCGCCGCCACGCGAGCCGTTCGGCTGCGGGACGCCCTCGTGGCGGACGTTGTTCCAGGCCGGACGGAACCCGGACTTGCGGTAGTTGTCCTGCTGGTCGACCACCCCGTCCAGGCCGACGAGCCGCCCGTCGAGCCGCTCCATCCCGGCCTGCCACAGCCGCATCCCGTAGCCCCGTCCGCGGAAGGCGGGGCGGGCGATGTAGAAGCCGATGAACCCGAAGGCGGACCCGTACCGCACGGCCGAGATGCAGGCCACCGGCTCTCCGCCGATCCGGCCGACGAGGAAGCCGGCCGGATCGGCGACCGCGAACGCGAAGCGGTCGGAGTCGCCCGGGTTCCACCCCTCCTCGTCGGCCCAGCGGCGGATCAGTTCCATGTCGGCGGCGCTCGCGCCGCCGATCTCGAATCCTGTCATGTCCGGTGTTGTACCAGACGGCGTACGGGCGGTCAGCCGGCGCAGATCACGTCGTCGAGCTTGATCGGCCGGGAGTCGAGGCGCACGTACGCGGTGAAGGTGTCCGGCTGGCCGGCCCCCCAGTGGGTGGTGACGGTGGCCCAGCCGACCCCGGCCGACTGGGCGACGGTGACCGGGCCGACCGCGATCTCCCAGGGCTCGTTCGAGGGCTCCTTCTGGGCGCAGAGCAGCACGTCCGAGCTCGGGGCGTGCGCCTGCTTCTCCTTGAGCTGCTGCGAGACCCGCTGGTCACGGTCTCGCGCCGAGGGGCCGTGGTGGCCGTAGAAGGAGGTGAGGAAGGCACTGATCTCGGAGCCGGTGTGCCGGTGGCGGGCGCCGACCGGGGCGGGGTCGGCGGGGTCGGCGGCGGCGATGGCGGGGGTCGGGGCCGACAGCGCGAGCAGGGTCAGCAGCAGGGCACCGAGGCTGTACGGGGTGTTCTTCATGCGGCATGTGTAACCACCGCGCGTCTTCACGGGCAGGGGTGGGCCGCGGATCTCACTCCTGTGGGGGGCGGGATTCACCGCAGGAACACCCCTCTCGGACCCGCCGCCCTTCAATACGGTCGCGGGTCCGGACCGACCGTACGTAGCGTCGGGGACATGGGGAAGCCGCTCGTCGCAGTGTTCAGTGGGGCCGGGATGTCCACCGACTCCGGGATCCCGGACTACCGGGGGCCGCAGGGTTTGTGGCGCCGGGACCCCGAGGCCGAGAAGCTGGTGACGTACTCGTATTACATGGCGGATCCGGAGATCCGGCGCCGCTCCTGGCTGATGCGCGCCGAGGTCGGGGCCCTGGGGGCGCAGCCGAATGCCGCGCATCTGGCCGTTGCCGAGCTGGAGCGCACGGGCACCCCGGTACGGGTGATCACGCAGAACGTGGACGGACTGCACCAGCTCGCCGGGATGCCGCCGCGCAAGGTGTTCGAGCTGCACGGGACCGCCCGGTCGGTGGTCTGCACGGCCTGCCACGCCCGGTCGGGGATGGACGAGGCGCTGGCTCGGGTCGCCGCCGGGGAGCCGGATCCCGCCTGTCAGGTCTGCGGCGGGATCCTCAAGTCGGCGACCGTGATGTTCGGCGAGCGGCTCGACCCCCAGGTGCTGGCGCAGGCCGTGGCCGTGGCCGTGGGCTGTCACGTGTTCATCGCCGTCGGTACGACGCTCCAGGTACAGCCCGCCGCCTCGCTGGCCGGGATGGCCGCCGAGGCGGGGGCCCGCCTGATCATCGTGAACGCCGAGGAGACCCCGTACGACTCCCTCGCCGACGAGGTGGTCCGCGAGCCGATCGGGACCGCCCTCCCGGCTCTGCTGGCCCGCATCACCGCGGGCGGCGACGAGGCCTAGTCGGCGTCGGCCGCCCTGCGCATCTCCGCCACGTCCAGCTTCTTCATCTTCATCATGGCCGCGGTGGCGCGGGCGGACCGGCCCGGGTCCGCGTCGTTGAGGAGGTCGATGGCGCCGGGCGGGATGACCTGCCAGGACACCCCGAACTTGTCCTTGACCCAGCCGCAGGCGGATTCCTGGCCGCCGTCCTTCGTCAGCTCGTCGTAGTAGTAGTCCGACTCCGACTCCTCGGCGCAGTGGATCTGGAACGAGATCGCCTCGGTGAACGGGAACTGCGGGCCGCCGTTGAGGCCGATGAACTTCTGGCCGTTGATCTCGAACTCGACGACCATCACGTCACCGGCCTTGCCCGGTCCCGCCTCGTTGTAGTAGCCGGTCCGCCCGATCTTCCCGTCCTTGAAGACGGACACGTAGTAGTCGGCGGCGTCCGCGGCGTCGCCGTCGAACCACAGACACGTGGTGAATCCGTTGCTGCTGCTCATGACTGCCTCCAGGCGGGTGCGTGGTCGAGTCCGTGCGGTGGGGCACCGTCTCGTTCCTATACAGACCGGCCCCGGGCCCGAAATTCATCGGTGGGCCCGGGGCCGGTCGGCAACGCTTCCTGAATGCACTCCGACGGCTTACACCGCCGGCTTGGCCGCCATGGAGAGCATCCGGTCGACGACGCGCTCGGCGGCGCCGCCGTCGTCCAGGTCGCAGAACTCGGCGCGGAACGCGGCCCGCGCCTCCTTGAACTCCGCCCCGACCGCGTCCGCGCCCCGTACGGCCTCGATCAGGCTCGCCGAGTCCGCCAGCAGCGGGCCGGGGGCCTTCGCCTCCAGGTCGAAGTTGAAGCCGCGCAGCGTGGTCCGGTAGTGCTCCAGGTCGTACGTGAAGAGCAGGATCGGCCGGTCGGTGAGCGCGAAGTCGAACAGCGCCGAGGAGTAGTCCGAGATCAGGACGTCGGCGACGAGCAGCAGGTCGGTCGCGTCGGGCCAGCGGGACACGTCGACGACGAACCCGTCGCGCACGTTGTCCCGTACCTGCTCGGTCACGTGGTGGTGGCCGCGGACCAGCAGGACGTGGTCCTCGCCGAGCTCGCGCCGCGCCGCGTCCAGGTCGATCTGGAGGTCGAGCTTGTAACCGCCCGACCAGCCCTCGCGGTTCTCGCGCCAGGTCGGCATGTAGAGGACGACCTTCTTGCCCTCGGGCAGGCCGAGCCGGCGGCGGACCTCGGCGATCCGCTGCGCGTCGGGCTTGACGAGCGCGTCCGTGCGCGGGCTGCCGGACTCGATGACCTCGCCCTGGTAGCCGAGGGCGCGCTTGAGCAGCGGCGTCGCGTACGAGCTCGGGGAGGCGAGCAGCGACCACTGGGCGCTGTCGTGCTCCAGCGCCTCCAGGATCTCGGGGCTCGTGTAGTAGTCGTGGATGAAGTCGTGGCCGATCTCCTTGATCGGCGTCCCGTGCCAGGTCTGGACGACGATCTGGCCGGCGCGGCGCTGGAAGCGCTGCGGCACGCTGTCGTTCACGACGTAGTACCGGGCCCGGGCCAGGACCTCCCAGGCCTCGGTGCTGTCGTACTGCACGGCGCGGGCGGTCGGGGGGACCTCGGCGCGGCCGTCGCGGACGAGCCAGACGTGGTCCAGCTTCTCGCCGCGGCGCAGCAGCTCCTCGTGGATGGCGCGGGGCGAGTCGCCCGCTCCGTTCCCCTGGTGGGTGTCGTAGACGACGATGTCCTTGACCGGCAGGGCGCGCTGCGCCGGGTAGGTCTCGTAGCGGGTGACGCGCTGGGCGTACCGGGTGCGGTCGTGCGGGCTGAGCAGCGGGTCGGCGACGAGCACCATGCGGTCGTAGAAGCGGGCCTCGACCCGCATCCGGCGGCCCTCGACGGTGATCGCGTGCGGTCCGGCGTGCAGGGCGGTGGGCGCGAGCTGCACCGGGGCGCCGCGGTCGACACCGAGCAGGCCCGCGGTGGTGCCGGCCTGGGCGACCGGGCGCAGGGTGGGCCACCAGCGGCCCTTCGGCAGCGTGGTGCGGCCGGCGTAGGCCTCGGGGAGGACGGGCTCGAAGACGGCTTCGAAGCGGTCGCCGTCCCGGGTGACGGGATAGCTGAACTCGGTGCCGTGCGCGTCGTGCAGGACCAGCTCGTACGGCTCGTCGGCGGGCGCGACGAACCGGCCCTTGACCGTGAGGGTGCCGTCCTGGCCGGTGACCGAGTCGACGAGCGGCGGCGAGGGCTGCACGGAGAGGGTCAGGTGTCCGGTGTTGCCGCGCTTGGCGAAGAGGGCGCGGCCGGTGTCCCCACCGGTCAGCGGCACGACCAGGCCGGCGAATCCGCCGCGCTCGTCGTGCGCGAGGCGGTGCTCGGAGCCGTCGGCGCCGATCACCGTCAGGCTCCACGGCTCGGGGGCCCACTCGCCGGGCTCGACATCCGCGTCCGGTACGGCGGCCAGCTCGGTCAGCGGTACGCGGACGGTGAACGGGATCCGGCCGGCGCCGCCGGAGCCGCTCGCGGCGGCGGTCTCGATCGGGAAGGTGAGGACGGCGGCGGTGGAGACGTGCTCGGCGCGCAGGGTGGCGCCGGCGCCGATCTCGGCGGCGAGCTCGCCGACCACCTCGACGGCGTCCTCGCCGGCCCGGCGGACGTCGAGGGCGCGGGCCCGGACGGTCTCGACCTGGATGGTGAGGGCGCCGGTGGCGTTCGGGACGATGCGGACGTCCGGGGTCACCCAGTGGGCGGGCGGGTTCTGGCCGGAGTCGGACTCACCGCCCTTGAGGCGGGCGCGGTGCAGGCCGCCGGCGCCGGTGACGGCGACGGAAGTGGTCCATATGCCGTCGCTCCACTTGCCGCCCGACTGGAAGGCGGTGGGGTCGACGACGGCGGTGAAGCCGGCCCAGTCGGCGTGCCGCAGCGCGAGGTGCGCGGCGTTGACGGTGGCCATCGGGGAGGCGACCGTACGAGCGCTGACGACGGTACGGCGGCGCTTGCCCCCCTCGCGGAAGACGAGCATCTTGCGCGAGCCGAGGCGGCTCTCCGCGCCGAGGTGGCCGGGGAGTGCGTAGCCGCGCAGGAGCAGCTTGCCGTCGCTCCAGACGGCCTGCTCCAGGCGGCTGACGACGCGGCGCTCGCGCGGGCCGAGGGTGAGGATCTTGGCGGGGACCGGCGGACGGCCGTGCAGGAACGGGTAGTCGGCCTGCGGGCGGGCCAGCCCCTTGACGGGGACGCTGTACGAGTAGTCGCTCTGGTGCTTCGTGAGGGCGATGAAGTCCTCGACGCGGCCTTCGCGGGCCAGGTACGCCTTGAGGCGGTCGGCGACGGTCAGGTCGGACCAGGGGCCGGTGCCGATCTCGCGGACGAGGCCGCCGACCTCCTTGACGAAGGCGGCGCGGAAGTCGGCTCCGCCCTCACCGACGTACTTGTAGATGAGCGGGAGTTCCTCGCTCAGCACGTTGTAGTCGTAGTCGCGCAGGTAGCGGGCGTACTTGGCGCCCTCCTTGGCCTTGAGCGACTCGCGGACCAGGCGGACGGAGGTGACGCGGTCGATCAGGGAGACCGGGTCGGTGGAGCGCTGGGTGATGGAGCGCTCGCCGGTCTCGCGCACGCGCCAGTGGTAGACGCAGTCGCTGATGATGTCGACGCTGGACGCGAAGTAGTGCGCGGGGATGCTGACGGGGGCGTCCTCGTAGAGGATGCCCTCGGGGTACTGGAAGCCGTGCTCGTCCCAGAAGCTGCGCCGGTAGACCTTGTTCCACGCGGTGCGGTCGGTGACCAGCGCCGGGAACTTGGAGATGTGGGTCTTGAGCTGCGTCTTGGCGAAGGCGGCCCGGTGGCCCCAGGACTGCTGCATGCCGACGGAGCGGAAGCGCTTCACGTTGCCGCCGGCGAAGTCCGAACCGGTCTCGTCGAGGGCGGCGATCAGGCGCTCGTACGCGTAGTCCGGCATCGTGTCGTCACTGTCGACGAAAGCCAGGTACTCGCTGTCCTTGGCGGCGTGGCGGGCGCCCACGTTGCGGGCGGCGCCGAGTCCGGCGTTCTCCTGCATGACGACCCGGAACCGCTTGTCCCGCGCCGCGAAGGCCTTGGCGATGACGGCACTGGTGTCGGTGGACCCGTCGTCGACGAGGATGCACTCGAAGTCGGCGAACGTCTGGGCGGCAATGGACTCCAGGCACTCGTCGAGATAGAGCTCGACGTTGTAGACGGGGACGACGATGCTCAGGCGCGGGGGCATGGGTGGCGGGTTCTCCAGCGTTTCAAGCTATTTCGATGATCAGGTGATGAGAGCATCCTACTCGGTAACAGGATGATAAAGTCCCCCCATCCTGGACATACGCCCCATGCCCCCCGGGGCGGACGGCAAAGAATTCAGCCGCCCGCCACCTCGGCGTCGGAGTCCGACCGAACGTCTGCTCAGACTTCGAGCTCTGCTTCGATCTTCGTGAGCTGGTGCCGGGCCATCGCGAGGTTGGCCCGGCCGCGGTCGAGCGCGAGGTAGAGGAAGAACCCCTTGGAGTCGCGGCTCTTCATCAGCCGGATGAGGTGGTACTGGGTGCCGAGGGTGATCAGGATGTCCTCGATCTCGTCCTTGAGGCCGAGCATCTCCATGGTGCGGACCTTGGCGCGGACCACGTCGGTGTTGCCGGCCGCGGCCACCGTGAGGTCGAGGTCCTTGCCGCCGCCGATGGTGCCGAGGGCCATGCCGCTGCCGTAGTCGACCAGGGCCGCGCCGATCGCGCCGTCGATGGTGGCGAGGGTTTCCTTGAGTGCGGTTTCCACGTTGGCCATGAGTGGCTCCTCATTCTTTCTCTGGGTTTGTTACGGATTTCAAGTGGTCTTCTGGCGTTTGCACGATTCACGCCCGGTCTGCACCGACTACGCCTGGTCCGTACGAATATGGACCGGCGGAACCTGAGGGACCGGCGGAACCTGCCGGACCTGCGGTACCTGCGGGACCTGAGGGCCCTCGGGGCCGCGGCGCCCGAGGACGTGGTCGATGAGCTCGGCGATGCGGAGGCTGGAGCGGCGGGCCTCCAGGTGGAGCCGGCCCACGTTGACGCGGGGCTCCGCGATCAGGGTGAGGACGGCGGCGTCCCCGGCCGCGTAGGTGGCCACGTATCCGTGTTCGCCGCGTATGAGGAGTTCGCGGAATCCGCCCTGGCCGGTGGTGTCGCTGAGCCGCTGGGCCACGCCGAGGGCGGCGGCGGTCAGTGCCGCGACGGACTCCACCTCGGTGGCGGCGCTGTCCTGCGCGAGGACCAGGCCGTCGGCGCTGCCGGCGAGGGCGCCGGTGAGCTGGGGGACCCGGGCGCGCAGCCTGCGGAGCTCGGCGAGTATGTCGGCTTCGGCCTCGGGGGGCACCATCGCCGTGCTCATGTCGGCCTCTCTCCTTTCGGGCTGCCTCCGCTCGGAGCGGTCGGCGCGCTCCAAGCGCAGGGCCGGTCGCAGCGGGAGCCTCACAGGCTTGCCTCCAGTGCGTCGCGTAACCGGCGGAGCAGCGCCACGTCCGGGGATTGGGTCTGGGTTAACCAGTCGGGCAGGGGTGTTTCGACCGGTGCCAGGACCGGCGTGTGCGGGGTCTCGACGAGCCCGGCCGCCGCGAGGCGCCGTACGTCGAGCAGCGTGTGGAAGGCCGGGCGGCCCAGCACCCACGCGAGGTCCGCCGGGGTCCGTGCGCCGTCCGCCCTGGCGAGCAGGATCCGCTGGCGGGCGGTGACGGTCTGGCCGGGGGCGGCGGCCCGGGGCACCACGGGGGAGGTGTCCAGCAGGGGGTACGGCCACACGGCGTCGAGCAGCTCGCGCCGGCGCCGGGTCTCCCGTTCGACGGCCGCGGCCGGGACCGAGCGGACGGAGCCGATCCAGTGGGTGGCCCCGCGGCGGAAGCGGGAGGGGCCGGTGCCCGGGGAGAGGGCGAAGAAGGCGGCGTCGAATATGGCGGCCAGGTGGCAGATCTCCAGTTCGCCGCCCGCGAGGCCGCCGCTCTCCACGAGGAAGCGGGCGACCTGGCGGCGGGCGCCGGCCCGGTCCACGGCCTCGCGCCAGCGCTCGGGGGCGAGGCCGCCGCCGGTGGTGAGGAGGACGTCGAGGCCGGGGGTGGCCGGGCTCTCGGCGTGCACGATGCGGCCGTCCTCCAGGAAGAGGGTGCCGCGGTCGCGGAGCAGGGCGCCTGTGGCGCGCTCCGCGGCGAGGCGGGTCAGGAGGGGCGAGACGGCGACGGCGGCGAGGCCGCCCACCTGGGCGGCGGTCATCTGAGGACCAGCCCCTCGGCGAGGATGCGGAGTCTGTGGCGGGCGAGGGCGAGGTTGCCGTCGGTGCGGTCCAGCCACAGGTGGAGGAAGACGCTGCTGTCGAAGCTGGTCTCGACGAAGCGGAGGACGTGGTAGCCGGTGCGGGTGGTGACGATCAGGTCCTCCACGGGCAGGCCCAGGCCCGTTTGGCCCAGGTCCGGTCCGGGTGCGGAATCGAGCGCCGGCTGGGCGAAGGACTCGTACTCGGCGGCCGCCCGGGCCAGCTCGGCGGTCTCGGCGGCGGTGGTCTCGTGGTCGCCGACCGGCGAATCCCCGGCGGTGCCGAGGGCCAGTCCGCTGCTCCAGTCGACCAGCGCGGCCCCCCGCGCACCAGGCAGGGCCATGGCTTCGAGCAGGCATTCGTCGATCCCGGGCACGCGGGCTCCCCTCCCGGCCAGACGTGCGAAGTGCACGGTCTACGGCGCGACAGGAGGGAACTTACTCACGTTCCACCGCACGGAAGGGGCTTCTGGCATTTTCCGCGGGAACATGCACAGAACCACGTGGCTGCATGGCCGGAACCCGTCGACTTCTGATCGCGAATGTTGATCACGGCCGTCGGTCACGCAAGAGGGCGCACGGGGCGCACAGGGCGCACAGGGAGTGCGCGTGTCACCGGGGGGCTCGGCCGACGGCTCACGAAGCAAGCGGAAGATGCTCCGCGAGCCGGAAGGCGCCGCCCTCGCGCTCGACGTATCCCTCGTGGCTGAGGGTGCGCAGCAGGTGGTAAACGGTGGGCAGCGGAATCCCGGTGAGCCGCGCGAGCCGTTTCGCCGTCACCTCGCCCTCGGCGTACATCGCCTCCAGAAGGCGCAGCGCCCGCTGCACGGAACCGATCAGGGTGGGTGCGCTCTCGCTGTCCTTCTGACCGCCGTCGGTGACCATGAATACTCCCCCTGCTCCGGTACGAGTCCTGGCACCCCCATGAAAGTCGCTCCCGGCCCGCAATCCCAGCTGACTCGCGCACATCCGGACATAAGATCACCACGCCCCGGCCGCGGTCCTCCCGTGCGGCGATTCGGACACGCCGGCGGACGCGGTCCGGTCCCGGCCCTCCCCACCGCCCCCTCCCCCGTGTCACCCTGCCCGTCATGGAGCGGATCATCGAGGAGATACGCGAGGACCTGTCCCGCCGGATCGCCCTGACGGCGGACCGGCTAGCCGACCGGACGCTGGCCGAGGATCCCGCGTACGCCGCCCTGCTCGGCCGGGCCGGGCTGCGCGAGCGGATCCGCCTCGGCCTCCGGCAGTCCGTCGAGGGCCTGGACCGCGGCATCCGCGGGCTGCCCGTGGAGCTCGCCGGCGCCCGCGCCACCGGCACGCTCCTGGCCGAACAGGGTCTGCCGCTCGCGTCGCTGCTGCGCACCTACCGGCGCGGCGGCCGCATGGTGTGGCAGACCCTCAACGAGGCGGTGGCCGCGCACGACCCGGCGGCGCTGCCCCGGCTGCTGCCGGCCGCGGCCGTGCTGTGGGACGTACTGGACCAGCTGACGGACGCGGTGGCCGACGCGTACCGCGGCACGGAGACCGCGCGCCGCGACCGCGACCGGGAGCGCCGGGCGGCCCTGCTCGACGCGCTGTTCGACGGCGCGGGCCCGCCGGACGGCCCCGCGGCCACGGAGGCGGCGGACCGGCTCGGCCTCCCCGAACGCGGCCGCTTCGCGGTCGTCGTACTCGCCCCGGACGCGCCGGGCGCGCCGGGCGCCCGAGGAACTGCGGGTGGTTCCGACGGCCCGCCCGCCCCGGACGGCCTGCGCGTGCTGTGGCGGATCCGCGCCGACGGGGAGGCCGGCCTGGTGGAACTGGGCCACCATCCCCTGGAGTCCGTACGGGAGCTGCTCGGCCCGCTCGGAGCCCGCGCCGGGGTCAGCCCGGTCGTGGGGAGCCCCGGGGACCTGGCCCGGGCGCACCGGCTGGCCACGCTCGCGCTGCGCACCGCCCCCGCGTCCGGCGGTCCGTGCACCGCCCTGCTGGACGAGCGGCTGCCGACCGCGCTGGTCGCCTCCCAGGCCGAACTCGCGGGCCGGCTGCGACAGGTGGTGCTCGGCCCGGTGCTGGCGCTGCCCGCGGAGGACCGCCGGGTGCTGCTGGGCACGCTGGGCACCTGGCTGACCTGCCAGGGCTCGACGACGTACGCCGCACAGCGGCTGTACTGCCACCGCAACACCGTCTCGAACCGGCTGCGCCGCCTGGAGCAGCTGACCGGCCGCACGCTCTCCGACCCCGCGCACGTGGTGGAGCTGGCACTCGCCCATGCGGCGGTGCTCCAGCGCGCGAACGCCCCCGCTACCTCCTCGGCCTCGCCGGCTCCGCCGGCCGGGCCGACTCCAGCAGGTACGGTACGTCGATCACCGCGACCCCGGGGGTGAACAGCAGCCTCGCCTTCAGCCGGAACGCGTTCTGGTTGTGCAGGGGCTGTTCCCACCAGTGCCCCACCACGTACTCGGGGATCACCACGGACAGGATGTCCGTCCCCTCGGCCGCGGCCAGTTCCTGCACGTACGCGAGGACCGGCCCGATGACCTCGCGGTACGGGGAGTGCAGGATCTTCAGCGGTACGCCCGGGTCGTGCTCCGCCCAGGCCTCGCGCAGCCGCCGCGCGTCCTCCTCGTCGGCGGCGACGGTGACGGCGGTCAGGGTGTCGGGCCGCAGCGCCTGTGCGTAGCCGAGTGCCTTCAGCGTCGGGGCGTGCACGTTGGACACGAGCACCACCACATGGTGGCGGGAGGGCTTGCGCGGTCTGACCCCGGAGGCGACGGCTACCTGGGCCGAGACCCGGTCGTAGTGCCGGCGGACCGCCTTCATGCCGAAGAAGAGCAGCGGCATCGCGATGACGACCAGCCAGGCGCCGTGCGTGAACTTGGTGGTCAGGACGATGATCAGGACCACGGCGGTCAGGGTGGCGCCGACCGCGTTGATCGCCAGCCTCCGGTGGATGTGGATCCGCTCCGCCTCGGGCGTGGCCGGGGAGGCGAGCTCGCGGCGCCAGTGCCGGACCATGCCCGTCTGGGAGAGGGTGAAGGAGACGAAGACGCCGATGATGTAGAGCTGGATGAGCCGGGTCAGCTGGGCGTCGAAGGCGATGATGAGGGCGATGGCGGTGAGCGCGAGCAGCACGATGCCGTTGGAGTAGACGAGCCGGTCGCCGCGGTTGAAGAGCTGGCGCGGCGCGTACCGGTCCTTGGCCAGGATCGAGGCGAGCATCGGGAAGCCGTTGAAGGCGGTGTTCGCGGCGAGGATCAGCACGCCCGCGGTGACGGCCTGGAGCAGGTAGAAGAGGAAGTGCCAGCTCCCGAAGGTGGCACGGCCGATCTGGGCGAGCGCGGTGGACATGGGCGTGCCGGCCGGCAGGCCCAGTTCCGTCGGGTCGGCGGCGACGTGCACCTCGTAGACCATGGCGAGGGTGGTGATGCCGAGGAACATGGTCACGGACAGGACGCCCATCACGGCCAGGGTGTTGGCGGCATTGCGGCTCTTGGGCTTGCGGAAGGCGGGCACGCCGTTGCTGATCGCCTCGACGCCGGTCAGCGCCGTACAGCCCGAGGCGAAGGCCCGCATCGCGAGGAGCACCAGGCCCAGGCCGGTGAACGTGGCCTCCGCGGTGATCGGGAGGTCGGCGGACTCGGCGCGGATGGTGGCGCCGGTCGCGATACGGACGGCCGCCACGGCGAACATGACGTAGATGACGAGGACGAAGCCGTAGGTCGGAACGGCGAAGATGCGTCCCGACTCCCGTACGCCGCGCAGGTTCATCAGCATCAGCAGCACCACGAACCCCACCGACAGGGCGACTTCGTGGTCGCTGAGCGAGGGGATCGCGGAGGTGATGGCGTCCACGCCGGAGACCACGGAGACGGCGACGGTCATGACGTAGTCGACGAGCAGCGCGCTGGCGGCCGTCAGGGCGGCGGTCTGGCCGAGGTTCTCGGAGCTGACGACGTAGGCACCGCCGCCGCCGGGATAGGCGTAGCAGGTCTGCCGGTAGGAGGCGACGACCACGATCATCAGGAAGACGATGGCGGCGGCCGCGTACCAGGCGAGGTGGAGCAGCGCCACGCCGCCGAGGGCGAGGATCAGCAGGATCTCCTCGGTGGCGTAGGCCACGGAGGAGAGCGGGTCGCTGCAGAAGATCGGCAGCGCGAGCCGTTTGGGCAGGAGCGTCTCGCCCAACCGTGCGGTGTCGAGCGGTTCACCCACCAGCACGCGCTTCAGATTGATACGCCTCATCCCGGCATGATCGTGCATGTTTCATCCGGTTTGTCCCTCATCGGGACTGTGTCATGCCGCGGACCCGGCGGGCCCGGCCAGTTCCTCGGCCCGGTGGGCCAGCCACAGGTCGTGGCGGGCGCTGGGCGACTGGAGCAGCGAGCGCTCCAGCAGGGCCTCGATCCGGGTCAGCCGCTTGCGCGTGCCGGGCACCGAGATGCCGAGCGCGGCCGCGGCCGGGACCAGGTGCGCGTCGTGCCGCAGCCAGGCCCGTACGGTCGCGCGGGCGCCGGGCGGGGCCTCGCGCCCGGTCAGCGGCGCCAGATGCGCGCGGGCCCAGGCCGCCAGGTCGGGGTGGCGCAGTACGCCGTCCAGATCGGCCGCAGCGCCGGCCGGCGCCCCCGGGGAAGCGCCCGCCGGGACCCCCGCGGAGGTGCCCGGCCCGCCCGGGGTCAGCCGTAGCGCGAACGAGAGCTCCGCCTGCTCGGGCAGCCGCGCGAGGTCCCGGCCGAGCACCGACTCGATCAGGCGCAGCCGGGTGGCCAGGGTGTTGCGGTGGATCTTCAGCAGCCGCGTCGCGTGCGGGCCGAAGTTCAGCCACGCGTGGGCCGTGGCCCGCAGCTCCTGCGGGCCGGGGTCCTGGGGACGCCGGGGTTCGTACGTGTGCAGGGGCGCGAGCAGCGCCTCGGCCCAGCCGGTCCCGGCCGCGTGGGCGGCCAGCTCCAGCTCGGGCCCGGGGCCGAAGCGGGCGTGCCGCCCGGCGCGGCCGCGGGCCACGGCCAGGGCGTGGAAGGCCTGGGTGTACGCGGCCGGGGCCTCGCGCAGCAGCAGCTGCCCGCTGACCCCGACCGCGCGGTCGCGGGCCACCCCCGCCAGCGCCTCGGACAGCGGATCGTGCTCGGCCGAGACCGCCGCGAGACCGGCCGGGACCAAGGCGATGAGGTGGCGCACGTACACCGGGCAGCGCACGATCCAGGCCCGGCCGCCCGTCAGTTCCTCGCAGAGCCGGGCCACCTCGCCCCGCTGCCCGGCCCGGCATTCCACGACGTACATCCGCAGCGGATCCGGCAGCGACGGCGTGAGCGCCTCGGCGATCTGGTGGGCGGTGGAGAGCCGGCCGTTCATCAGCAGGTGCAGGACGGCCTCGCGGGCACGCGATTCGGCGAGCTCGGCCCGCTCCTCGCGCCGCTCGGCCTCCTCGGCGCGCAGGACGAGGGCCAGCGCGGCGGCGGAGTCCGCGAGCAGGGCGGGTGCTTCCGGGTGGTGCGGCAGGTCGAGTACGGCGGCCAGCGCGCGGCCCCCGTCCAGCGCGAACAGCAGCGCGGCCGAGCGCTCGCCGTGCAGGACGGCCGAACGCACGCCCCGGGCGCGCAGCTCCTCGGCCCCGCGGACGGCGAGCTCGGGACCTGCGGCCGCGTCGGCGTCCACCACACCGGTCCAGCCGTCCAGCCGGGCGGCGAGCCACTCCAACAGGGCGGCCGAGCCGCCGGAGTGGGCGAGCCGGTGCACCTTGAGGATGTCCTCGGACCGGCTGCGGGAGCGGTCCGCGGGCGGGGGCGTGGGCGGAGGCGGCGCCGCGGGCGTATGCGGGATGGGCGGGTGCGAAATGAGAGGCTCCCTTCGGTCCGGGTCGCGCCGTACGGTCGACCACCCGGAGTATCACTGTGCTCGGTGATACCCGTCCCGCGCCGTCACTGTGCAGGGCGGACCCTGCCAACCGGCGACCGGCCGCCTAGGTTTGACCCCGAGCGGTCGGGCCCCGGCATCGACGGGGGAGTCGCCGGGGCCCCTCTCGCTCACGGCCGGACGGCTCGCAGCCGAACGGTTCGCAGCCGGGCGGCTCACATCCGGGCGGCCGCGCTGCGGATGGCCTCCCGGATACGGAAGTAGGTGCCGCAGCGGCAGATGTTCGCGATCGCGTCGATGTCCTCGTCGGTGGGCGTGCCGGTGCGCTTCAGCAGCGCGACCGCGGCCATGATCTGGCCGGGCTGGCAGAAACCGCACTGGGCGACGTCCTGTTCGAGCCAGGCCTCCTGCACGGGGTGCAGGACGTCCCCGTCCGCCAGCCCCTCGATGGTGGTCACCGTCTTGCCGGCGCACGCGGAGACGGGCACCACGCACGGGCGGACGTCCGCCCCGTCGAGATGGCTGGTGCAGGCCTTGCAGACGTCCACGCCGCAGCCGTACTTGGGGCCGCGCACGCCCAGCATGTCGCGGAGCACCCACAGCAGGGGCAGATCGTCGGGCGCGTCCACGGTGACGCTCTGCCCGTTGACGGTGAAGGTGTGCGAGGGCACGGCGGACTCTCCTGAACCGGGCTACCGGCTAGCGGGGGTAGGGGGTGAAGTCGACGTCGAAGTCGAGGGGGAAGCTGCGCGGCTTGGCACCGGTGGCCCTGGCCCAGGCGTTGGCGATCGCGCCGACCGCCGCCGGGACGCCGAGCTCGCCCGCGCCGCCCGGCTCCTCCCCGGTGGCCGGCAGCACGAAGACCCGTACGTCCTTCGGGGTGTCGCGCTGCCGCGCCCAGTGGAACTGGCTGTAACTGCCCTCCAGCGGGAGCCCCTTGTCCAGGTGCAGCCCGGCCTTCAGGGTGGTGGAGATCGCGTCGGTGAGGCCCCCGATCATCTGGGCCTCCAGTCCGCGCGGGTTGACGGGCAGGCCCACGTCCACCGCGATGACGGCCTTGGTGACGCGGACGTGCTCGGGGTCCCGGGCGTCGATCTCGACCAGGCAGGCCGTACGGGACTTGTACTCCTCGTGGAAGGCGATGCCCTGGGCGCAGCCGGCCGGCATCGGCCGTCCCCACTCCCCCTCCGTGGCCGCCTTGTCGAGCACGGCGCGCTGGGCGTCGGTCTTCAGGAAGGTGCGCCGGAACCGGTACGGGTCCTTGCCGGTCCGCGCGGCGAGTTCGTCGACCACGATCTCCTCGGCGCCCCGGGTGTTGGCCGAGTACACCGAGCGCCAGGAGCCGGTCGGGATGCCGGTGGGCACCTCGCTGAGCCCGTGGGTGGTGAGCCCGAAGTGGTAGGGGGATTTGATCGTGGTGTGGAACAGGGTCTGCGCGAGGGTGGCGTTGCCGATGCCGAGCGGCAGGCTGGCGGCGGTGGCGGTGATGATCTCGCCGAGCCCGTGCCGGAAGTCGGTCTCGGCGGCGGCCACCCGGTGCTCGAACGAGAGCACCTCGCCCAGCAGATGGGTGGCGCGGATCTTGTGGTGGGTGGCGGGGCGCATCCGGCCGTGCCGGGTGTCGTCGACGCGGGTCCACATCAGCCGGACGGGACGGCGGCAGGCCTTCGACACCCGGGCGGCCTCCAGCGCGGCGTCGAAGAAGAGCCGCCGCCCGAAGGAGCCGCCGGCCTGGACCACGTGCACGGCGACCTTGTCGAGCGGCAGGCCGAGATCGGCGGCGATGGTCTCGCGGGCCACGATGGGGGACTTGAGCCCGGACCAGATCTCGGCGCGGTCCTCCCGTACGTCGGCGACGGCGGAGTTGGTCTCCATGGGCGCGTGGCTGACGAAGGCGAAGTCGAACTCGGCGTCCACGTACGGGGTGAGCAGCGGCGGCACCAGCAGCGGCGGGGTGGCGGCACGCAGCTTGGCGCGGATCTGCGCGTCGGAGAGCTGGTCGGCGGGGCCGGGGCCCCAGGTGACCTGGAGGGCGGCCTTGGCATCGAGGGCCTGGCCGAAGGTCTCGGCGACGACGGCGACCCCGGTCGGGATGGTGACCACGTGCAGGACGCCGGGCATGGCCCGGACGGCGGCGAGGTTGGCGACGCCCTTGACGCTGCCGCCGAGGCTGGGCGGGCGGCGCACCACGCAGGGCTTGGCGCCGGGCACGTCGAGGTCGAGGGTGTACTGCTGGGCGCCGGTCACCATGGCGCGGGCGTCGATCCGGCCGGTGGGCCGGCCGACGAGGGAGTGCTCCGCCGCCTTCTTGGGGCCGGCGCCGAGGACGACCAGGGCGGGGTCGGCGGCGGCCGCGGCGAGGCCGCCGTACGCGGCGGTGCGGCCGTCGGGCGCCCGTACGACGCCGTTCGCGGTGGTCAGCGAGGAGGCGGCGAGGTTCCAGCGGCGGGCGGCCGCGGCGACGAGGCGGGCCCGGGCGGTGGCGGCGGTCTGCCGGACCGGCCCGTAGAGGGAGCGGATGGAGTTGGAACTCCCGGTGAGCTGGTTGAACAGCAGCTCGGGCCGCGCGTCGTCCAGTTCCACGCGGACGGCGGCCAGCGGCGCGTCGAGCTCCTCCGCGACGAGCATGGCGACGGCGGTGGTGAGGCCCTGGCCCACCTCCTCGCGGGGCAGCCGGAAGCGGATGCTCCCGTCCGCCTCCACGGAGAGCGCCAGCAGGGCCGAGGTGGGCGCGCCGGCCAGGATGAACAGGTCTCCGAGGTCCACCAGATCCGCGGGGGCGGGCAGGCTCGGGACCACGGCGTGGGCGGACTGCGGGGCGAGGGCGTCGGCCCCGGCCCGGGTGACGAGGGCGAGCGTCGGCGCCGCGACGAGGTACGTGAGGAAGGAGCGGCGGCTCTGCCCGGTCATGTTCTGCGTCCCCACCCTGCGCGGATCCGCGTCCGCGGACCTCCACCGGCTCGTTACCGGCACGTAGCGTAGCGATCACGGGATGATCTGGGAAGCGAGTGCCGTCCAGCCCGCGCCCGGACGGGGTCCTTCGTTCGGGGGTACCCCCGCGGGGTCGTTGATCCGGCTCGCGTACGGATTGCGCCGCCCGGAAGTGTCGTACGCCTCGCCCGTACGATCGATCCGCGCCCTCCGGAGGGCCGCTTTCCGGCCGTAGGAGGACGATGGGAGGAGAGACGGCCGTACGCGCCGAAATCACGTGAGGAGGTGTGCGGCGGTGACCATGTACATGGATGTCCACCACGGCATGAAGGGCATTACGGCAGCCGAGCTGATGGCCGCCCACAAGGCGGACCTGGCGATCGAGCACGAGGAGAAGGTGCACTTCGAGCGCGCCTGGGCCGACCCCGCTTCCGGCACGGTCTACTGCCTGTCCGAGGCGCCCTCGGCCGACGCGGTGATGCGGATCCACGAGCGCACCGGGCACCCGGCCAGCGAGATCCACCCGGTGCCGATCAGCGTGTGACGCCGGAGACCGCGGGCAGGCCCCGGAAGGGCTGACCGGAAACGTTCGTACGCGCGAAGGGGGGGCCGGGAGGCCCTTGGCATATGCCTGAAGCAAGGCCGAGACGGATGTTGCCAAACGTCTTACGGGCCGTCGCGGCCTGTGCAACAGTCGTTACCGGTCCTTCCTTCAGACATGGCCGTACCGCGCCGCCTGTATCGGAGTTCTCATGCCGTCCCACCTCTTCGCGGACCGTCCCGCGCAGCCGCCCGAGCCAGGGTCGGTGGACGCACTGATCTCGCAGACCCGGCGGCTCCGCGGCGAGGTGGACGCGGTGCGCCGCGACACCGTCGTCGACGACGACGACGCGCAGGGCCGCTGGCAGCGCGCGCTGTGCGATCTGGCCGTCCACCAACTCGACGACCTGGGCGAGCACTTGGGCCAGCTCAAGGAGGGCCTGCCGACCGCCCCCGAACTCGAGGGGCTCGCCGAGGGCACGCCGGAGAGCGACGCGGCCGGGCCGGAGGCGCAGCAGACCCGCGTCGGCAGCGCCGAGTGGAACCTGCTCACCGACGAAGTCAACTGGTCCGAGGAGCTGTTCCAGATCTTCGGCCGCTCGCCCGAGGCGGGCCCGCTCCCCCTCGACGAACTCGGCTCCACCCTCTTCTCCGATGACCAGCCGCTGCTCACCTCGATGGTGACGGCCTGTCTGGTCGACGGGAAGCCGATCGACGGCGAGTTCCGCATCGTCCGGGCCGACGGCCGCGTCCGGACGCTGCACATGCGAGGCGAGCCGGTGCTCGACTCCGACGGCTGCACGGCCTCCATGTGGGCCGTGCTCCGGGACGTGAGTGAGCTGCGCCGAAGCCAGCGCGCCGTACGCGAGTCCCGTGACTCGCTGCAGCGCCGGCGGGAGATCGCGCAGACCGAGCACCGGCTGGCGGTCGAGCTGCAGGAAGCCGTGCTCCCCCCGTGGCACGGCTCCCTGCGGTTCCCGCACCACACCACCGGCACGCTCGACGTCGCCGCGCACTACCTGCCCGCCGCGACGAGCGCGCTGATCGGCGGGGACTGGTACGACGCGCTCGAACTGCCCGACGGCCGCTCGCTGCTGACCGTGGGCGACCTGACCGGGCACGGGGTGACGGCCACCTCCGGGATGGCGATGATGCTCGGCGCCCTGCGCGGCATGGCGATGGCCGGGATCGAGCCAGGCCCGCTGATGGGCTGGCTCAACCAGCTCCTGGAGGCCTCCGTCCAGCCGGCGCTCGGCTCGGCGGTGTGCTGCCGCTACGATCCCGCCCGCCGTGTGCTGTCCTGGGCACAGGCCGGCCACCCGGCCCCCCTGCTGTTCCGCGGCGGCTCGGGCCGCGCCCTGCAGCCGCCGGAGGGCGTACTGCTGGGCGCGACCTCCGGGGCGGCGTACGGGCAGGCCGAGGAACGGCTGGAACCGGGCGACGTGCTCGTCCTGCACACGGACGCACTGACGCCGTGCAGCATCGAGTTCAGCCGGGCGGACGGCACCGAGCGGCTGCTGGCCCTCGCGCCGCGGTTCGCGGGCGCGCGGTCGGCGCAGGACTGTGTGCGGTTGGTGGTCGAGGAGTTCGGTGTGGGTGAACGCGAGGACGATGCCTGCGTCCTGGTGGCCAGGGTCGGGGGCTGACCGCCCCTCGACGGGCCGACGGGTACCGCTTCAGGGCCGCGCCGCGAGGCGCGGCCGTTCTCGTCTCCGTACAGGTGTCGTGCGTACAGGTGTCATGGGCACGGGTGTCACGGGGCCTGGTGTCATGGGGCCCGGTGGCACGGGGCCGGGTGTCACGGGGGGCTAGACGGTGCGCTGCGACGGGCTGTTCGGCAGGGCCAGTTTGATCTCCGCGCGCAGGTCCTCGATCCGTGCGTACCCGGCGTACTGCCCGGTCAGCCGGTACATCTCGCGCAGCCGGTCCCACGTCCGGTGCGAGGAGGTCTCGTTCATCGAGACCAGCGCGAGCCGGGCGTAGCGGTCGGCCTGCTCCGGGTCGTCGGCGATGAAGCAGGCCGACGCCATGGAGATGTAGTCGAAGATCTGCGAGCGCTGGTGGCCGCCGGACCGCAGCCGCAGCGCCTCCCGGGCGTGCCGCTGGGCGATCGGTGCGGCCGAGGGGTCGTGATCGGCGAGGGTGCGGAAGGCCAGGGCCTGCATGCCGTGCAGGTCCGCCTCGTCGAAGTTCTGCATCCAGCACGGCGGGGGGACGTCGCCCTTGTCCGAGACGAACAGGTCCTCGGCCTCGCCGAGGGTGCGGCGCATGGCCTGGCCCTTGCCCATCGCCGCCTGCGCCCAGGCCTCGATGGTGTGCAGCATGGCGCGGGTACGGGGCAGGGTCTGCTCGCCGGAGCCGGACTGGGCCAGCTTCATCAGGTCCAGGGCCTCGTGGGGCTTGCCCAGGTGGACCATCTGGCGGGCGGCCCGGGACAGCGCCTCGCCGGCCCGCGGCCGGTCCCCGCCCTCGCGGGCCGCGTGCGCGGCGATGATGAAGTACTTCTGCGCGGTGGGTTCGAGACCCACGTCGTGGGACATCCAGCCCGCCAGCACCGCCAGGTTGGCCGCCACCCCCCACAGCCGCCGCTGGAGGTGGTCGGGGTGGTGGTACGCGAGCATGCCGCCGACCTCGTTGAGCTGGCCGACCACGGCCTTGCGCTGCAGTCCGCCTCCGCGCGAGGCGTCCCAGGCGCGGAACACCTCCACGGAGCGCTCCAGCGCATCGATCTCCTGGGAGCCGATGGGGGCGGCCTCGTAGCGGTCGTAGCCGATCGGGTCGGCCTGGTAGGAGTCGCCGAAGTTCTGCGGGGCCTTGGCGGGGGCGGGATCGGTGTGGAGCCAGTCGTTCATGGCATGGGTGAGGGCGGAGCCGGCGGTGAGCGCGACACCCGCGCCCATCAGACCGCGACGGTTGAGCATGAGGTCCATTCCCGTGAATTCGGTGAGGACCGCGGCTGTGCGTTCGGGCGCCCAGGGCATTCCGTCGGGGTTCTCCTTCGCCCCGTCCGGCTGCCGTTTGGTGGTGCGCCGCTGCCGTACGAACCCGAGGTCCTCGATGGTCACGACACGACCGAGCCGCTCGGTGAACAGGGCTGCCAGTACAGTCGGCACCGGTTCGCGCGGGGTCTCCCCCATGTCGATCCAGCGCCGTACCCGCGAGGTGTCGGTGGCCAGCTGGTGGTGGCCCATGGCCGCCGCCTGCCGGTTGACCATCCTCGCCAGCTCACCCTTCGACCAGCCGGCCAGGCCGAACAAGTCGTTCAGGCGGGTGTTTGGTCCTTTGCTCACGTCAAGCCCCCAGGTTCTCGGCTGATTTGACATTAGCCCGCAGTCAGAGGCCCCGTGCATATTCGCCAGCCTTCGCCAGGGCACGCTTCTTGTCCGCCACCCACGGGCGGGTGTCAGGTAGGAATGCGCCTCCCCGACCCGGTCTCCGGGCGGAACTCCCCAGGGTGAAGTACGGGACCGGCGGGGTGGCGTACGCAACTCGTCGGCGCACGAAGGGATCCGTAACGCCATGTACGCAGCAACGTCCTCCGTGTCCGCCCCGGTCCGGCCGCACCGCACGCTCCAGGCGGGCGGCGGCCCCTACCTCGACCCCGGCCGCCAGCCGGCACCGGCGCAGGGCGCCGTACGGGCGCGGCGGATGCCGGGGGCCGGATCGCAGCCGCTCAGCGGAAGAATCGACCTCTCGGGGCCGCAGGGCGCGCAGCTGCGCACCGCGCTGGCCTCGGTGCAGCGGATCTGTCCGGAGTTCGCGCCGGTCCAGGTGCTGCGGCGCAGCGGCCGGTCGGTCCTCCTGGTCGGGACGACGGGCCGGATGACCGCGGTCGCCAAGGTTTTACTGGACCACTCGCCGGAATGGCGCGAGCGGTACCGGCACGAAATAGCGTCGTACCGGGCGTTCGTCCGGCACCGCCCGCCGGTCCGGGTGCCGCGGCTCATCGCCGCGGACCCCGAGAACTGCACGCTGGTGGTCGAACGGATGGCGGGCCGGGTCGCGGCTTTGCAGAGGCACCCCGTGGAAGCCCCGCCGCGGGCCGACGTACGGGCCGCGCTGGGCGCGGTGTGCCGGGTGAACCAGTGGCGTCCGCCGACCGATCTCTTCGGGGACCCGCTGAACTACGGGCAGCGCGTGGCGCGTTACCACGAGCTGGGACTGCTCACCGACCGGGATCTGGGTGATCTCCAGAAGCTGCTGTGCGGGCTGAAACTGGCGGGCGTCCAGCGGCAGTTCAACCACGGTGACGCGCTCCTGTCGAACCTGCTGCTGTCCCCGGCGGGTCCGGTGCTGCTCGACTGGGAGCACGCGGGCTGGTACCTGCCCGGCTACGACCTGGCCACGCTGTGGACGGTGCTGGGCGACGCCCCGGCCGCCCGCAGCCAGATCAGCCGGCTCGCCCAGTCGGCCGGTCCGGCCTCGCGGGACGCGTTCCTGGTCAACCTGATGCTGGTGCTGACACGGGAGATCCGGATGTGTGAGACGGCGGTCCAGCGCTCCATGCTGGCGACCGCCCCGAACCACCCGCTTCCGGCGGGCTCCCTGTCCTCCGGCGAGGAGCAGCGGCTGCTGCTGCGCCGTCTGCACGACGACTGCGGCATGGCCCGCAGGGCAGTCCGCGCGGCGGTCGGAACCCGCTGACCCCGGCGGCCCGACCCCGTACGAAAATCCCGTGCCGTACGCACCCGGTGTGCGTACCACGGGATTTCGTGCGTTCGCGGCCGTCTCGCCACCCTTGCGCATGCCTTGACATCACATGATCCCCCGAACACCTTTTCTGACTCAGCATCAGAAATGCTGGAGCCGCCGACCGACCCCGCCCTCCCACTCCGCTGGAGCCCGCCCATGTCCGATAGCGCCGAGTCCGCATGTCCCACCCCTCCTTCCCGCCGTACGGTCCTCGCCGGGGCCGGGGCGGGGGTGCTCGCCGCAGCCGCGCTGCCGTCGGCCGCCGCGCGGGCCGCCGACGGGGCCGCCGGGGCCGGTACGGGGGTTCCGCTCGGCGAGTACGACGTGGTCGTGATCGGGTCCGGGGCCTCCGGGATGACCGCCGCGCTCACCGCCGCCAAGCGGGGCCTGAGCGTGCTGGTGGTGGAGAAGGCGCCGACGTTCGGCGGTTCGGCGGCGCGCTCCGGGGCCGGGATCTGGCTGCCGAACAACTCGGTGATCCTGGCGGCGGGCGTGCCGGACACCCCGCAGAAGGCGGCGGCGTACCTGGCGGCGGTCGTCGGCGACGGCTCGTCGGCGGAGCGGCAGGCGGCCTTCCTCGCCAACGGCCCCCGGATGCTGGACTTCGTGATGGCCAACAGCCCGCTGCGCTTCCGGTACATGGACGGGTACAGCGACTACTACCCGAACCTGCCGGGCGGGCTGCCGAACGGCCGGTCCATCGAGCCCGACCAGATCGACGGCCATCTCCTGGGCGCCGAACTGGCCCGGCTGAACCCGGCGTACATGCCGGTGCCGGCCGGGATGGTGGTCTTCAGCCAGGACTACAAGTGGCTCAACCTGGCGGCCGTGAACGCCAGGGGCCTCGCGGTGTCCACGGAGTGCCTGGCGCGCGGCGCCAAGGCCGCGCTGTGCGGGCAGATGCCGCTGACGATGGGCCAGGCGCTGGCGGCCGGGCTGCGGGCCGGGCTGATGCAGGCGGGGGTACCGGTGTGGTTGAACAGCCCGCTGGTGGACCTGGTGCAGGAGGGGGGCGCCGTCACCGGTGTCGTGGTGGACAAGGAGGGCGTACGGGGTGTCGTACGGGCCCGCAAGGGCGTGATCGTCGGCTCGGGCGGCTTCGAGCACAACGCGGAGATGCGGGCGCAGTACCAGCAGCAGCCCATCGGCACCCAGTGGTCGGTCGGCGCCAAGGAGAACACGGGCGACGGGATCCGGGCGGGGCAGCGGGCCGGGGCGGCGCTGGCGCTGATGGAGGACGCCTGGTGGGGACCGTCGATCCCGCTGCCCGGGGAGCCGTACTTCTGCCTGGCGGAGCGCACGCTTCCCGGCGGGCTGATCGTGAACCGGGCGGGTGCGCGGTTCGTCAACGAGGCGGCCCCGTACAGCGATGTGGTGCACGTGATGTACGAGAAGGACCGGGGGGCGACGGGCTCGCACATCCCGGCCTGGCTGATCGTGGACCAGAACTACCGCAACAAGTACCTGTTCAAGGACATCCTGCCGACGATCGTCTTCCCGGACGCGTGGTACGAGGCGGGCGCGGCGAAGAAGGCGTGGACCTGGGACGCGCTGGCGGGCCAGATCGGGGTCCCGGCGGGGGCGCTGCGGGCGACGCTGAACCGGTTCAATGCCCAGGCGTGGAACGGAACCGACCCCGATTTCCACCGGGGGGACACGGCGTACGACCACTACTACACGGACCCCGGGGTCCAGCCGAACTCGTGCCTGGCCCCGATCTGGGCGCCGCCGTTCTACGCGTTCAAGATCGTGCCGGGTGACCTGGGCACGAAGGGCGGCATCGTCACGGACGCGCGGGCCCGCGCGCTGCGCCCGGACGGCTCGGTGATCCGGGGCCTGTGGGCGGCGGGCAACGCGAGCGCGGCGGTGATGGGCCACAGCTACGCGGGGGCTGGATCGACGATCGGCCCCGCGATGACGTTCGGCTACGTGGCGGCGAACGACATCGCGGACGCGTAGTGGCGGGTGCCTAGCCCTGCTGGAAGAGCTCGGCGGGGAGCGGCTTGAGCAGGGCGTACAGGTCGTCGGTGATGGGCCGGTCCCAGCTGGCGATGGTGACCAGCACGTTGTCGCTGCGGTCGAACTGCACGCAGCTGATCCGGCCCTCGGAGAGCTTGACCTTCCGGACGATGAGGAGGTTGTC
This sequence comes from Streptomyces sp. NRRL S-244, assembly GCF_000717915.1. Classification (GTDB taxonomy): domain Bacteria; phylum Actinomycetota; class Actinomycetes; order Streptomycetales; family Streptomycetaceae; genus Streptomyces. Next base: position 160,150 of record NZ_JOCX01000012.1, on the reverse strand, counting down.
GCCCTGCATGACGGGGCAGTCCTCGATGCCGGTGACCTCGACGTCCTCGTCGTTCTCGAGGGCGTCGAGGAGCTGGGCCACCTCGAAGGGGACCTGGCCGTCGGAGAGCTCCCGGGCGGGGGAGCCCTCGGGGAGGTTTCCGATGATCATTGCGGGGCCGCGTCCGCCGAACAGGTCGTAGCGGAGAAAGACGCCCTGGCAGCTGCCGTCGGGCGCGGGCAGCAGCCCGGCCCCGAGATTGCCCGGCCAGTCCCCCGGGTCCATGGCCAGGACGTCGAAGTCCGGGCCGGCGGGAGTGGCGGCGCGGTTGCGGCGGAGGAAGGACATGCCGCCATGGTACGTGCCCTCCCCCCTTTCCGGCCCCGGGCCCCTGTTCCTCGGGGCGCGGGTCGGGCCGCCGCCGCACGGAGCCGCTCCCGGATCCGGAAGACGGGCCCGGCATGATCCGAAAGAAACGGCCTAGACCGGCGGGACCAGGGTGAAGTAGTGCGGCAGCAGGTCCGCGGCCCCGCTGACCGCCAGAGCGGTGGCCGGGATCCGCCGCCAGAGGAACAGCATCAGGTCCGACGCCGTGCCCGCGGCTTCGACGTCCACCGGGTCGGTGGCCCCGTGCTCCACGGTGACCTGCTCCCCGGAGAACGTGACCGTCCAGACCCCGGGGCCGTCCGTGCGCCGGAAGCGGTACCGCTCCCCCGCGCCGGCCGGGGCCCCGGCCACGGCCCGCCGGAACGGGGCCATCGCCTCGAAGGTCTGCGGGACCGCGTCCGCCGCGATCTCCGCGTCGACCGGCCCCGGCGTCCCGGTCGCGGATTGCGCGTCCCACCGGTGCACCGCCAGCTCGATGGTCTGCATGCGCAGCCAGAAGCCGCTCGTGTGCTCCGCGGCATCCGGCGACCACGTCCACACCGGTACGTCGGGCCCCAGCTCCCGGAACTGGTCTTCCAGCTGCCGTGCACCCTGCGCGAACCATTCCGTGAGCGCGTCCGGCACCGGCCCCCGGTTCGGCTCCGTCCCGGGCTTCGGCCAGGCAGCCCGGACCGCCGGGTCCTGCGGGATCCCGAAGATCGTGAGGTCAGTGTGGTCCGGCGCCTCGGACAGGCGGTCGCGCAGGATGCGGCCGACGAAGCGGTGCACCGCGCCCAGGTGGCCGAGGAGGTCGGAGGCCGACCAGCCGGGGCAGGACGGCACGAGCGGGACCGGTCCGCCGCCGGCGTCGGCGATCGCGCGCGCGATGGCCTTCTCGAAGGCCGCCGTCTCGTTGCGGAAGTGGGCGAGGCGCTGGATGTGGTCCATGGCCTCACCCTGCCCCGGCCGGCACCGTCCGTATCAGCTTGAGCTGCGGGCGATCGCCGTCAGCGCGTCGGCCAGTCCGTTCCGGTCCGTGCCCAGCTTTCGGTACACCGGGGACAGGTCCCGGCCCCGGGCCGCCGGGGCGTCGCGTACGGCCAGCTCCGCCAGCCGGAGCTCCTCCTCCGTCAGCCCGTCCGACCACACCCCGTCCCCCGCGGCGCCGCCCAGGCTCGCCACCAGCCCGTCCGCCCCGCACTCCCGCGCCGTCGCCACCGCCCGGGCCAGCAGCTCCGCGTCCCCGAGCTCCCTGCCCAGCGCGGCCAGCGCGCAGGCCAGCTCGTACCCCGCCGGCGAGGCGGACAGCAGCTCCACTGCCTCGCGCAGCAGCCCCTCCCGCTCCTCCGGAGCCGCCACCTCCGCCGCCACCCGCAGCGCCTGCCCCACCCCCGACGGGGCGCCGAAGGCGCGGGCCCGCCGTATCGCGTCGGCCGCCAGGGCCCTCGCCCGGTCGGGGTCCTCCGCCGCCACCGCCCGGGCCAGGTGCAGCTGCCACGGGCACCAGGACGGGTTCCGGATCCCGCGCGGGCTCAGCCTGCGGTCCACGGCCTCCAGTTCGGCCGCCGCCGCCTTCGTCTGGCCGCGGGCCAGCAGCAGTTCGGCGTACACGGTCTGCGCGTCCGGGAAGACGACCGCCGCCGGGAAGGACTCCCCGAAGCCGTGGTCCCGCGCCAGCTCCCACGCCTCGTCCACCCGTCCCCGCGCGAGCAGGGTCGTGGCGAGGATCGCGATGGCGTACCAGTGCACGGGCGTGCCGCGCCCGACCCGCTCGGCGAGCCGCAGCCCGGCCCGGGCCAGTTCCTCGGCCTGCGTGAGCCGCCCGCGCCGGTAGCGGATGTACGCGCGCAGGCTGTACGCGAACGAGAGGTGGGCCCCGCGCCAGCCCTGCCGCTCGAACTCGGCGGTGCCCGCCTCGAACAGCTCCTCCGCCCGGCCGGGCCGGTCCGCGTACATGTGGACCATGGCGGCGAGCACCGGCACTTCGAAGCCCCGGTCCTCGTACGCCCAGCTGAACTCCGTGCCGAGCGCGCGTACCGCGTGGTGCAGGACCACGTCCACCGGCTCGCCGCGCAGGCAGGCGTCCCAGGCGCGCAGCCCGATGACGTACCGCTCGGTGAGGTCGCGGCCGGTCAGCCGGTCCGCGAGCCGGGCCAGCCGGCGCGAGCGCGCCGGGGAGTCGGGCTCGACGGCGTCGAAGGCGTCCCACATGAACTGCTCGGACTGCAGGCGCAGCCGGGCCCGGACGTCCCGGGTGTACGGGATCTCCCGCGCGAGCGAGTCGGAGGCGTCGGCGAGGCGGTCGCTGTGGGCGAGGACCTGGGCGAGCCGGATGACGATGCCCTGGCGCAGGGCCGGGTCGTCGAAGGGTTCGGCGAGCGCGGCCCGCAGGTGGTTGACGGTGTTGGCCGGTTCGGTGAGGAGGGAGGCGCAGCCGAGCTCGTACAGCACGGCGGCGCGCTCCCCGAAGTCCGGGGGTTCGCGCAGGGCGCGCGCGAGCTGGCGGCGGGCGGCCTCGGGGGCGCCGGCCCGCAGGTTCTCGGCGGCGGCCTCGCGCAGGGTCCGTACCACCCAGGGGTCGTTCTCGGGGTGGGTCTCCAGCAGGTGGCGGGCGGCGGCGGAGGACCCGAGTCCGGCGTCGACGACGGCCACGGCGGCCTGTCCGTGGAGGGCGACGCGCAGGGCGTCGGGGATCGCCCGGTAGAGGGCGGTGGCGATGAGCGGGTGGACGAACTCCAGCCCGGCGTCGGGCTCTTCGCCGGGTCCGGACAGGATGCGGGCCTCGCGCAGCCGCGCGGTGGCGTCGGCGGCCTCTTCGGAGCCGAGTCCGGCGACCCGGGCGGCGAGCTCCTGCGGGATGGCGGTGCCGAGGACGGCGCAGGCCCAGCCGAAGCGGACGGTGGACGGGCCGAGCCGCTCGAAGCGGGCGACGAGGCCGCTGCCGCGCTGGGCGGCGGCGAGGTCGCGCAGCAGCGGGGCGCTGGCCGAGGTGGGGTCGAGACCCTTGTCGCGGACCTTGGCGGTGAGCTCGACGGCCTCGAACGGGTTGCCGGTGGTGACGGCCCATGCCTCCCGGCAGAAGGCGTCGTCGGCGTGGTCGCCGACGGCCTCGCGGACCAGGGTGGAGACGGCGGCCTCGGTGAGCGGTGCGAGGGCCAGCGGGCGGTGTCCGGCGCGGCCGGGCAGCGTACGGAAGGCCTCGGCGTGGGCCGGGAGTTCCTCGGGTCGGTACGCGACGACGAGGAGCAGCGGGAGGTGTTCGGCGCGCGGGGCGAAGGCGGCGAGCCAGGAGAGGGATTCGGGGTCGGCCCAGTGGGCGTCGTCGAGGACGAGGGCGACGGGGGCGCGCTGCACGGTGAGGTGGGTGAGGACCCAGTCGAGGCCGTCGCGCAGGCCCTGGGGGTCGGGCGGGGCGCCCTGTTCGGGGGCGCACAGGCCGAGCGCGGGTCCGACGATGGAGTACCAGCTGCCGAGGGCGGCGCGCAGTTCGTCCTCGGAGCGGCCGGCGAGGTGGGGCTGGATGAGCTGGCGGGCGACGTGGAAGGGCTGGCTCTGCTCCTGTTCGCCGCCGCGGGCGGCCAGCAGGGTGCAGTTGCGGGCGAGGGCGCGGCGGCGCACTTCGGCGAGGAGGGTGGTCTTGCCGAGGCCGGCGGGGCCGGAGAAGGCGAGGAGCGTGCCGCCCGCGCCGGTCCCGGAGCCGGAGCCGGTTGCGCCGCCGGTGCCGGAGCCGCCGAGCTGCTCCAGGGCCTCGTCCACGGTGGTGAGTTCGGCCTCGCGTTCGAACATTTTGCGCCGTCTGCGGGTCGGGCGTTCCGTCATGGCTGGTACCCCCCAGGCCGGTTCGGGGCATCAGCGTACGCCCGCGCACGCACGCGGGTAGGCGTTCGGCCGAGAAAGATCGGAATCTTCGGGATCGGGGGTCCGGGCCGTTTACCGGTGTCTCAATTACATCGAACGGTTTGCCAGTTCTTCCAGTACGGCCACGGCTTCGGCCGCCCGCTCGGCGGGCACGAAGAGGTGGTCGTGGTGGTACCCGGCGATGACGTTGCAGCTGAGTCCGTGCGCGGCGAGCTCGGCGGCGAAGGCTCCGGTGAGGCCGACGGCGTCGAGGGCGGAGTGGATGCGCAGGGTGATCCACCCTGCGGTGTAGTCGTAGGCGAGGCCGGCGGCGTCGGCTTCCTCCTGGCGCAGGACGAGGGTGAGCCCCTCGGCCTCCAGGACGGTGGCGACGGGGGTGGTCCCGGCCGGGGGCGCCGTGGCTCCGGGGACCGTGCAGAAGACGTACCGCCCCTCGTGCAGCTCGGGGCGCATGCCGCTCAGCAGTTTCCTCAGGTCGCTCTCGCCGCTCATGCCGCCACCCTACCTATCATCCCGGTATGACCGATTCCGCGCCGGCAGCGTCGGCGCCCGCGGAGGGCGAACGGCACGCCTCCTGGCTGGAGCTGTTCTTCGATCTGACGGCGGTGGCGGGCGTCGCCCAGCTGGCGCACCTGCTGTACGGCAGCCCCGGCTGGGACGACGTGGCGCTGTACGTGGTGATGTTCCTGGCCTTCTGGACGGGCTGGATGCTGTTCACGGTGTACGGGAACGTCAGCGGGGAGCAGGCGCGCACGTGGACGGTGCTGGCGGGGATGTTCGGCATGGCGGTGATGGCGGCCTCGGTGCACGGCGTACGGGAGGACCGGGCCGGGGCGTTCGCGCTGGCCTACATCCTGGTGCGATCACTGGCGGGCAAGGCGTGGGAGCGGCGCGGCGAGTACGTGCCGGACCTGCCGATCACGCAGCTGGGACTGGGGCTGACGCCGTGGATCGTGTCGATGTGGTTCGACGGGACGGCCCGGTACGCGCTGTGGGCGCTGGGGCTGGCCATCGATCTGGCGGTCATGTTCTCCGTGTCCGGCGCGAGCCTGGCCGTCCGGGTGAACGCGCAGTACGCGCACGGGGCGGCGCGCCGGAGGCGGGCCGCGCCCAGGCCGGTGGCGGCGCTGATGGACGCGCCGCACCTCGGGGAGCGGCTGGGCCTGTTCCTGCTGATCGTGCTGGGCGAGGCGGTGGCCCAGGTGGTGGCCGCCGCCTCGCAGGTGGAGTGGGACGCGGCGCTGTACGGGGTCGGCATCGGCGCGTTCCTGCTGCTGCTCCTGCTGTGGTCGCTGTCGCTGCGGCACGGGGCGGACGGGGTGCCGCTGCTGGCGTGGGACGTCCTTCCGGTACGGCTGGTCCTGCCGCTGCACTGCTTCGTCGCGGGCTCGGTGGCTGCGCTGGCGGCGGCGCTCGGCAACGCGGTGGAGTACACGGACCACCCGGTTCCCGGGTCGGTGCGCTGGCTGTTGTGCGGGAGCACCGCGGTGTACCTGGCCATCGCGGGGGTGGCGGCGGCCGCCTCGGGCCGCGCGACGCGGGAGGTGCTGCTGCTGGTGGGGCCTTCGCTGGCCGCCGTACTGGTGGCGGGGGCGGTGGCCCGGGAGGCCGCGGCCGTACAGCTGGTGTGGCTGCTGGTGCTGGCGGCGGCGTGGCCGCGGGTGGTGGTGGAGCGGCTCCCGCCGCCACCGCCACCGCCACCGCCGCCACCGCCGACGCCTCAGCAGGACTCCCGGCCCCCGCTCCCGTAGATCCGGGGACTCCGCGCGCCGGCTACGTCAGGTCGAACTCGCCACCCCTCGCGCCCAGTACGAACTTGCGCCACTCGTCGGGCGCGAAGATCAGCGAGGGGCTCTCGGGGCGCTCGCTGTTGCGCATCGCGATGAACCCTTCGACGAAGGCGATCTGGACGTCGCCCGCTCCCCGGCTGGTCGACTGCCAGTCCGCCCCGCTGAGATCGAGGTCCGGCTTGTCCCAGCCGGCTGCCAGGGGCTGTGAAGTCATGCTCTCGGCCACGTGCGTGCTCCTCCCGGTACTCCCGGTACGTCGTCCGGGGGCCAGAGTAACCATCGCAGCGGGTGCCGCACAGGCCACGGTGCGTCACCCGTGGCCGGTCCGGCACCACACCGCGCGCCCGCCCCGCGGCCCGAGTCCGTTCAGGAGGCGGGCGGTTCGGCTCCCACCAGCCACATCGCGAAGAACTGCGCGCCGCCGCCGTAGGCGTGGCCCATGGCCCGGCGGGCGTCCGGGACCTGGTGTTCGCCGGCCCGGCCGCGGACCTGGAGCGCCGCCTCCGCGAAGCGGATCATGCCGGAGGCGCCGATCGGGTTGGTGGACAGCACCCCGCCCGAGGGGTTCACCGGGAGGTCGCCGTCGAGTTCGGTGACCCCGGCCTCGGTGAGCTTCCAGCCCTCCCCCTCCTCCGCGAAGCCGAGGTTCTCCAGCCACATCGGCTCGTACCAGGAGAACGGCACGTACATCTCCACCGCGTCGATCTCCCGCCGCGGATCGGTGATCCCGGCCTGCCGGTAGACGTCGGCCGCGCAGTCCTTGCCCGCCTGCGGCGAAACGAAGTCCTTGCCCGCGAAGAGCGTCGGCTCACTGCGCATCGCCCCGCCGTGCACCCAGGCCGGCGGCCGCGGCGAACGGGCCGCGCCCGCACGGTCGGTGAGGACCATCGCGCAGGCCCCGTCGGAGGAGGGGCAGGTCTCGGAGTACCGGATCGGGTCCCAGAGCATCGGCGAGGCCTGGACCTTCTCCAGGGTGATGTCGTGCTCGTGCAGGTGCGCGTACGGGTTCTTCAGCGCGTTGCGGCGGTCCTTGTACGCGACGAGCGAGCCGACCGCGTCGGGCGCGCCCGTGCGCCGCATGTACGCGCGCACGTGCGGGGCGAAGAACCCGCCCGCCCCCGCCAGCAGCGGCTGCTGGAAGGGAACGGGCAGCGACAGGCCCCACATGGCATTGGACTCGGACTGCTTCTCGAACGCCAGGGTCAGGACGGTGCGGTGGACCCTGGCGGCGACGAGGTTGGAGGCGACGAGGGCGGTGGAGCCGCCGACCGAACCGGCCGTGTGGACGCGGAGCATGGGCTTGCCGACCGCCCCGAGGGCGTCCGCCAGGTACAGCTCCGGCATCATCACGCCCTCGAAGAAGTCGGGGGCCTTGCCGATGACGACCGCGTCGATGTCCGCCCAGGTCAGCTCGGCGTCGGCGAGGGCGCGCACCGCGGCCTCGCGCACGAGCCCCGCGATGGAGACGTCGTGGCGGGCGGCGACGTGCTTGGTCTGGCCGATGCCGACGACGGCGACCGGCTCCTTTCCCGTACGCGTCATGCGGGTTCCCCTTCCAGGACGGCGACCAGGTTCTGCTGGAGGCAGGGGCCGGAGGTGGCGTGCGCGACGGCCCGGTCGGACTCGCCGCGGTGGATCCGGGCGGCCGCCTCGCCGATCCGGATGAGGCCGGCGGCCATGACCGGGTTCGCGGCGAGCGCCCCGCCGGAGGGGTTGACGACGACGTCGTCCCCGCCGAGTCCCAGTGCCTTGCGGAGCACGACCTCCTGGGAGGAGAACGGCGCGTGCAGTTCGGCGGTGTCCACCGGGGCGTCGAACACGCCCGCGTGCTCGGCGGCGATCCGGGTGGACGGGGAGTCGGTGAGGTCGCGCAGGCCCAGGCCGTGCGCCTCGATGCGGTGGTCGATGCCGGTGATCCAGGCGGGGCGCGCGCACAGCCGCCGCGCGGTGTCGCCCGCGGCGAGGACGACGGCCGCCGCGCCGTCGCCGATGGGCGGGCAGTCCCCCGTACGCAGCAGCCGGACCTGGTAGTCGCCCTGCGGGACGGCGCCACCGCTCAGCTGGGCGTGCGGGTTGGCCCCGGCGGCGGTCCGGCTGCGGGCGCCGATGGCCGCGAGGGCGCCCTCGTCGGTCTCGCCCGCGTCGATCAGCGCCTGGGCCTGGAGGGCTGCCAGGGCCACCGAGTCGGGCCAGAGCGGAGCGAGGTAGTACGGGTCGAGCTGCCGGGTCAGGACGTCGCGTACGGATCCCGGGGAGGACTTCCCGTACGAGTACACCAGAGCGGTGTCGGCCTCGCCGGTCTGGATCTTGACCCAGGCCTCGTACAGGGCCCAGGCGCCGTCCATCTCGACGTGCGACTCGGAGATCGGCGGCCAGGCGCCGACCCCGTCGAGGGTCATGGTGAAGGAGAAGGCCCGGCCCGCGAGGTAGTCGCTGGATCCGGAGCAGGTGAAGCCGATCTCGCCGGCCTTCAGACCGGTCTGGGCGAGCACCTGGTGCAGGACCGGCATGACCATCTCGACTTCGCTGAGTTCGTCGCTGCGGCGCAGGTGGTCGCTCTGCGCGAAGGCCACGACGGCCACGTCCCGCGCGTACCTGCTCGTCGTGGGCATCAGATGAGCTCCTTGTACGCGTCGTAGTCGGCGTCCGGCTCGCCGGTGGGGCGGTAGTGGTCGGGGTGGCGGCCGCCCTCGGTCCACACGGGTTCGACGCGCAGGCCCATGCGGACCTGGTCGTACGGGATGCCGCCGATCCGGCCGTGCAGGGCGAGGTCGGCGCCGTCGAGGGCGATGTGGGCGTAGACGTACGGGACCTCGATGTCCAGGTTCTTGGCCTTGATGTTGACGATGCAGTACGTGGTGACCGTGCCGGCCGGGCCGACCTCGACCTGGTCGGTGGTGGCCACGCCGCAGGTGGGGCAGGCGCCGCGCGGCGGCACGTACACCTTGTGGCAGGAGGGGCAGCGCTCGCCGACGGTCCGCCGCTCGGCGAGGGCGTTGATGTACGCGGTCTGGGCGCGGCCGGGGCTGTACGTGTAGTCGAGGCGGGCGGCGGCGACGATGCCGGTGACGGCGTCGGCGAACTGCCCGTCGTGCGGGGTCGCTTGCGCGGCTTCCGGGGCTTCCGGGTGGTCGTGGGGTTCGAAGCAGGCGATGTCGGTGATGGCCCCGGTGCGCTCGTCCGCCCAGCGGATCCGTACCCGCATGCCGGTGCGGACGGCCTCGGGGCCGGGGGCGTCGAGGGCGTGCAGGATCGCGGTGTCGGCGCCGTCGAGGCGGACCAGGACCCAGGCGAAGGGGGCGGCGAGGGGCTGGTTCGGGCGCGGGGAGCCGTTCCACGCCCAGGTGGTGACGGTCCCGGTGGCGCCGACCTCGACGAGCTCGCGGATCTCCTCCGCGGTGACGGGGTCGTACTCGACGGGCGGGACCATCACCTTGCCGTCGGCGGTCGTGACGCCGAGGACGACGCGCTCGCGCAGCCCGGTGAGGAAGGCGCTCTGGACGGGCCCGAGGGAGCGGGTGAAGGGGAACTCGACGACGAGGGGCGCGCGCAGCACCTCTGGCGGGGACGCGGCGGGTGTCATGGCTGTCTCTCCGATGTTCTGAAGTTCCGAACGGCTGGGGGGATCACGCACGGGGCCACTTCCGGACGGCCGGCGGCTACTCCCGCCGGTACACGGCGGGCCGCTTCTCGGCGAAGGCCCGCGCCCCCTCCTTGGCGTCCGCGGTGTCGAAGACCGGCCAGCCCCGCAGCAGTTCCGAGGCCAGGCCCTCCGTCTCCGTCAGCTCGGCGGTCTCGTAGACCGAGGCCTTGACGGCCTCGACGGCCAGCGGCCCGCACGCGTTGATCTGCTCGGCGATCTCCAGGGCCTTGGCCAGGGCGGTCCCCTCGGGGACGACCTGCCCGACCAGCCCGATCCGCGCCGCTTCCTCCGCCGAGTACGGCCGGCCGGTCAGCAGCATTTCCAGGGCGTGCGTCCTCGGGATCTGCCGGGGCAGCCGTACGGTCGAACCGCCGATCGGGAACAGGCCCCGCTTGACCTCGAAGAGTCCGAAGGTGGCGCCCGCGCCCGCGACCCGGATGTCCGTGCCCTGCAGGATCTCGGTCCCGCCGGCCACGCAGTACCCCTCCACCGCCGCGATCACGGGTTTGCGCGGCCGGTGGTGGCGGAGCATCGCCTTCCAGTGCAGGTCGGGGTCGGCCTTGAGGCGGTCCCGGTACTGGTCGCCCGCCATCCCCTTCCCGGCCAGCGCCTTGAGGTCCATCCCGGCGCAGAAGTCCCCGCCCGCGCCCGTCAGGACCACCGAGCGGATCGTGTCGTCGGCGTCCGCCTCCAGCCAGCCGTCGTACAGCCCCACCAGCAGCGGCAGCGAAAGCGCGTTCTTCGCCTCCGGCCGGTTCATGGTGAGCACCAGCGTGGCGCCGTGGCGCTCCACGGTCAGGTGTTCCGTCCCACCCATTGCCGTCCTCCCGTCTCAAGACCTAGAACAGGTTGCAGGAGGGCCGGGTGCAGTTCAATAGTTTTCTGACACACAGTCAGTTTTCTTGGCCGCGCCCTTCCCACTTGGGCCGAGCGGCGCTCTAATGACCGCCGCGGGCCGCACAGCCACGGCCCGGCAACGGGAAAAACCCCGGGGGTGAGGAGGAACGGTGGAGTACAACCTTGCCGACCTGTTCGAGTCGGTCGTCGACGTGGTTCCGGACCGCGAGGCCCTCGTGTACGTGGACCACCCCGGCACCGGCGCCGAGCGCCGCCTCACGTACGCGGAGCTGGACACCGCGGCGAACCGCATCGCGCACCACCTGCTGGACAGCGGCTTGACGGCCGGCGAGCACCTGGGACTGCACCTCTACAACGGCATCGAGTACCTCCAGACCGTCCTGGCCTGCCTCAAGGCCCGCCTCGTACCGGTGAACGTCAACTACCGGTACGTGGAGGAGGAGCTGGTCTACCTCTACAACGACGCCGACCTCGCCGCGCTCGTCTTCGAGGGCGAGTTCACCGGGCGCGTGGCCGCCGCCCTCCCGCAGACGGCGAAGCTGCGCCACCTGATCCGCGTCGGGGCCGCCCCCGAGGGCGCCCCGGAGCCCTCGATCGCGCCGGTCGCGTACGCGGACGCGGAGGCGTCCGGCTCACCCGCACGCGGTTTCGCGCCCCGCTCCCCCGACGACCTGTTCATCATCTACACGGGCGGCACCACCGGCATGCCCAAGGGCGTCATGTGGCGTGCGGAAGACCTGTTCTTCGCGGGGCTCTTCGGCGGCGAACCCTCGGGCGAGCCGGTGAAGCGGCCCGAGGAGCTCGCCGAGCGGGTCGCGTCGAAGGGCGCCGGCCTCACCTTCTTCCCGGCTCCCCCGCTGATGCACGGCACCTCGACGCTGACCTCGTTCATCGCCTTCAACTACGGGCAGCGGGTGGTCATCCACCGCAAGTACGCGCCGGAGGAGGTGCTCCGCACGATCGAGAAGGAGAAGGTGTCGAGCGTCTCGCTGGTGGGCGACGCGATGCTCCGGCCGCTCATCGACGCCCTGAAGGGCCCGCTCGAGGGGACCGACCTGTCCTCGCTGTTCAGCGTCTCCTCGTCCGGGGCGATCATGTCGGAGACGGTGCGGGCCGAGTTCCAGCGGCTGGTGCCGAACGTGATGCTGCTGAACAACTTCGGGTCCTCGGAGTCCGGGTCGAACGGCAGGGCGGCCGACGACTCCGGCCCCGAGAAGGGCTTCCGGCTCGTGGTCAACGACCGTACGCAGGTGGTGGACCCGGTGACGCACGAGCCGGTGCCGGTGGGCGTACCGGGGCGGCTCGCGCAGCGCGGTCACGTCCCGCTCGGCTACTACAACGACGCGGCGAAGACCGCCGAGACCTTCTTCCAGAAGGGCTCCGAGCGATGGGTGCTGCTCGGGGACATGGCGACGGTGGACGAGGAGGGAATCGTCACGGTCCTCGGGCGCGGCTCGCAGTGCATCAACACGGGCGGCGAGAAGGTCTATCCGGAGGAGGTCGAGCAGGCGCTGAAGTCCCATCCGGACGTGTACGACGCCCTGGTCGCCGGGGTGCCGGACGCGAAGTGGGGCAGCCACGTGGCGGCGGTGGTGCAGCTGCGGACGGGCGCGCCCGAGCCGAGCCTGGACGAGATACAGCGGCACTGCCGGACCAGGCTGGCGGGGTACAAGATCCCGCGCCAGCTGGTCGTGACACCGGCCATCCAGCGCTCGCCGAGCGGCAAGGCGGACTACCGCTGGGCGAAGTCGGTGGCGATGGAGGCGGACGCGGCGCGCTGACCGGCGGGTCTGCGGCGGGCCGGGCGCGCCGGCCCGCGGGGTTGCGGCAGGCGGGCGCGCGCCGGCCCGCGGGTTCGCGGTGGGCCGGGCGCGCTCCCGCCGCTCAGGCCCCGGTGGCCAGGAAGCCCTCCACGCGGGCCGCGAACCACTTCGGGTCGTCCAGCCACGGGAAGTGCGCGCCGCCCGGCTGGACGTCGGCAACGCCCTGCGGGAAGAGCCCCGCGAGCTCGGCGGCGAGGGCGGCCGTCGGGTTGTTGTCCAGTTCCCCGGCCAGCACGAGCACCTCGCCCGCCACGCGCCGCAGGGCGGCCCGGGTGGCGGGCGGGTCGAAGGCGCCGGGGCCCGCGTAGGCGGCGGCCGCCACCGCGTTCTTCTCGCGGTCGCTCGCCTCGACGTGGGCCCGCGCCTCCTCGTCCCAGCGCCCGTACGCGAGGGGCATCACCCGGCGCCAGTCCGCCGGGGCGGGGGCGCCGCCGGCCGCCAGGACCCCCAGGAGCTGCTCGTACGCGGCGATGGCCGAGTCGTACGGCTCGCCGCCCGCCCGCTTGCGGACCACCTCCAGGCGCTGCTCCGGGGTCGAGTCGAGGCCCACGGCCCAGCAGGTCGGGGTGATCAGGGCCAGGCGGCGCAGCCGGTCGGGGTGCGCGGCCGCGTAGAGCTGGGCGAGGTTGCCGCCGGCCGAGTGGGCCAGTACGTCCATGCGCTCCAGGCCGAGGTGGATCCGGAGTGCCTCGACGTCGGCGACCTGGTGGTCGACCCGGTACGTGGACTCGTCGGCCGGGACCGCCGAGCCGCCCGTACCCCGCAGGTCCAGGAGGACCAGCCGGCGTCCGGCGGCCAGCCCGCCGAGGTCGCCCATGTAGGAGGAGGCCCGCATGGCGCCGCCGGGGAGGCAGACGAGCGGCTCGCCCTCGCCCCGGACGTGGTAGGCGAGTTCGGTTCCGTCGTAGGTGGTGAAGATCGACATGGGCCCATCCCATCATGCGATCACTCGTTCGAGTCATTGATTTAGCCGCCGGGCTGGGGCAATCTACCGAATGATCGGTCGGTTGACTCGAATCGAAGCTCCGGGTTCACGGTTCAAGATGAGGTGACGGCATGACGGCGCATGCGGATGTCCACGACGACGGCGAGCGGCTCAGCGGCGACGAGCTGGCCGCCCTCCAGCTGCAGCGGCTGCGCGCCACCTTGAACCATGCCTACGAGCGGGTGCCGCACTACCGGCAGGCCTTCGACAAGGCCGGTGTGCACCCCGACGACTGCCGTTCCCTCTCCGATCTCGCCCTCTTCCCCTTCACCACCAAGGCCGACCTGCGCGACCAGTACCCCTTCGGCATGTTCGCCGTGCCGCGCGCCGAGGTGCGCCGCATCCACGCCTCCAGCGGCACCACGGGCCGCCCCACCGTCGTCGGGTACACCGACAAGGACCTCTCCACCTGGGCGGACGTGGTGGCCCGGTCCATCCGGGCGGCGGGCGGCAGACCGGGCCAGCTGGTGCACATCGCGTACGGGTACGGCCTGTTCACCGGCGGCCTCGGCGCGCACTACGGCGCGGAGCGGCTCGGCTGTACGGTCGTCCCCGCGTCCGGCGGGATGACCGACCGGCAGGTCCGGCTGATCCAGGACTTCCGGCCGGAGGTCATCATGGTGACGCCCTCGTACATGCTCACACTGCTGGACGAGATGGAGCGCCAGGGCATCGACCCGCGCAGCACCTCGCTCCGTACGGGGATATTCGGCGCGGAGCCGTGGACCGAGGAGATGCGCCGCGAGATCGAGCAGCGGCTCGACATCGACGCGGTGGACATCTACGGCCTGTCCGAGGTGATGGGCCCGGGCGTGGCGCAGGAGTGCGTCGAGACCAAGGACGGCCTGCACATCTGGGAGGACCACTTCTATCCGGAGGTCGTGGACCCGTTCACCGGCGAGGTGCTGCCGGAGGGCGCGTCCGGGGAGCTGGTGTTCACCTCGCTCACCAAGGAGGCCATGCCGATCATCCGCTACCGGACCCGGGACCTGACCCGGCTGCTGCCCGGTACGGCCCGGCCGGCCTTCCGGCGGATGGAGAAGGTGACCGGCCGCAGCGACGACATGATCATCCTGCGCGGGGTCAACCTCTACCCGACGCAGATCGAGGAGATCCTGCTCCGTACTCCCGGTCTGGCCCCGCATTTCCAGCTGCGGCTGACCCGGGAAGGCCGGATGGACGCCCTGACCGTACGGGTGGAGGCGCGCCGGGAGGCGGATTCCGCTCAGCGGCAGTCCGCGGCCGCCGCCGTGGTCCGCGCGGTCAAGGACGGCATCGGGGTCTCGGTGGCCGTCGAGGTGGTCGACCCGGAGACCCTGGAACGCTCCGTGGGCAAGATCAAGCGCCTGATGGACCTCCGCGAGCCGCGGTAGCCGGCCGGGGAGTGCGAGGGGGGAAAAGGGGGAGGGAGAGGGAGGGGCGGGATCCGGCGCGACCTCGGCCGGGTCCCGGAACCACCCCTTCGGGCCCACTTCCGGGGAGCCTCCGAGAGCGGGCGGGTCCGTCCGGGTAGTCCATGAGGCGTGACCTCGATCCTCCGCCAGCTCCACGACCGGCTCCAGGCCTCTCCGGCCGGGCTGGCGTGGAGCCGGGGGCGGGAGATGGAGCTCATGCACCGGGCCATGGGCTTCGCCGCCCTCGGCTTCCTGACCCTGGTGCCGCTGCTGGTGGTCGTCGCGGCCGCCGCCCCCGGCAGCGGCTCCGGCTTCGGCCGCTGGCTCGGCCAGGCCCTCGGGGTCACCGAGTCCTCGCGGGCCCGGGTCGAGATGCTCTTCGCCGCCGCGGACCTGGCACTGGAGCGGACCACCGCGTTCGGTCTCGCGGCCCTCGCCGTCTTCGGCCTGACCTTCGGCTCGGCCGTGCAGACCGGGTACGAGAAGGTCTGGGACCTGCCCACCGCCCGCTGGCACACCATGTGGCGGCACGTCGTCTGGCTGGCCCTGCTGGTCTGCTACCTCGGGCTGCTCGTCGGGATCCCCGCACCGTCGAACGACGCCGTCGGCACGATCCTCGGCACCACCGGCGACCTGCTCGGCACCATCCTCTTCTTCTGGGGCTCCCAGCGGCTGCTGCTCGGCGGCCGGGTCCGCTGGCGGGCCCTGCTGCCGGGGGCCGTGGCGACCAGCCTGGGCCTGCTCGGCCTGCGGGTCTTCTCCCAGCTGGTGTTCTCCCCGCTGATCGCCTCCAACGCCGTCACGTACGGCCCCTTCGGCACGCTGCTGGTCGTCCAGTCCTGGCTGGTCGGCGTCGGTTTCGTGGTCTACGGCGGCGCCCTGGTCGGGCGTCTGGTCCACGAGCACCTCACCCTCCGCCGTCTCCGGGACACCGGCGTGCTGGAGGAGTGACCCCCCAGTGACCCCCTGGCCGGCCGGGCCTACCGGCCCTGCCGGTCCTGCCGGTCCTCCTGCCCGAAGCGGTCGCGGAGTTCGCGCTTGAGGATCTTGCCGCTCGCGTTGCGCGGGAGGGCGTCCACGAACAGCACCCGCTTCGGGGCCTTGAAGTGGGCCAGCCTCTCCCGCGCGTACGCCAGCAGCTCCGCCTCCGTCACCTCCCCGCGCGGCACGACCACCGCCGTGACCGCCTCGATCCACCGCTCGTCGGGCAGGCCCACCACCGCCGCCTCGGCGACCCCCGGGTGGGTGTAGAGCGCGTCCTCGACCTGCCGCGAGGCCACCAGCACACCGCCCGAGTTGATGACGTCCTTCACCCGGTCGACGACCGTGAAGTACCCCTCGGCGTCCCGTACCGCGAGGTCCCCGGAGCGGAACCAGCCGTCCCGGAACGCCTTCTTCGTCGCCTCCGGGTCGTTCCAGTACCCCAGGCAGAGCTGGGGCGAGCGGTACACCACCTCACCCGCCGTGCCGTCCGGCACGTCCGCCCCGTCCTCGTCGACGACCTTCGCCTCGACGTGGCGGACCGGCCGCCCGCAGGAATCCATCCGCCCCTCGTGCTCGTCCGGTCCCAGGACGGTGGCCAGCGGGCCGATCTCGCTCTGCCCGAAGCAGTTGTAGAAGCCGAGCCCGGGCAGCCGAGCCCGCAGCCGCTCCAGCACGGGGACCGGCATGATCGAGGCCCCGTAGTACGCCTTGCGCAGCGCGCCCAGCTCGCGGCTCCCGAAGTCCGGGTGGCCCGCCAGCCCGATCCACACCGTGGGCGGCGCGAACAGGCTGTCCGCCCGCCCCGCCTCCACCAGGGCGAAGACCTCCTCGGCGACCGGCGCGTCCAGGATCGTGTTCCGCGCGCCCACCGCCAGGTAGGGCAGCAGGAAGACGTGCATCTGCGCCGAGTGGTAGAGCGGCAGCGAGTGCACCGGGAGGTCCGCCGCGGCCAGGTCCAGCGCCTCGATCGCGCTCTCGTACTCGTGGACCAGCGCCTTGTGCGTCATCATCGCGCCCTTGGGCAGCGCGGTGGTCCCCGAGGTGTAGAGCAGCTGCACCACCGCGTACGGATCGCGGTCCGGTACGAACGGCAGCGGATCGGCGAGGTCCTCCAGGAACGAGCCGGGCGCGTCGCGCAGCGGCCGTACGGCGTGGCCCTCGGGGATCCGCCCGGCCAGGTCCGGATCGGCGAGGACCAGCGCGCTCGTACAGTCGTCGAGGATGTGCGCGAGGTCCTCGCCGGTGAGGTTCTGGTTGACCGGGACGTGCGTGAGCCCGGCGCGGGCGCAGGCGAGGAAGGCGAGCAGGTAGGCGTCGGAGTTGTGGGCGAACGTCGCGACCCGGTCCCCGTCGGCCAGCCCGTACCGCTCCCGCAGGACGGCGGCGCCGGTGGAGACGGCGGCGTCGAGCTCCGCGTACGTCCACGTCCGTTCGCGGTAGCGCAGGGCCTGCCGGTCGGGGACCCGCAGCGCGCTGTCGCGCACCAGCCCGTCGACCGTGTTCTGCCGCACCGCCCGCGCTGCCGTCATGGCGTGATCCTCGTCTGCGCGCCCACCCGAGGTCAATGACCCGGACGACCGGGACACCAAACGGGACGTTGACAGATCATCAGGTCGCCTGCATGAGTGTGGGGGCACACAAGCACCGCCTGTACCGCGGGCAACCCCGCCCATCCGCAGGCTACTTGGGAGGCACGTTGCGCTTACTTGACGGATACGGTCGCACCCGCCCGCTGCTCCGGCGCGCCGCGCTCATCGGCGCCGCCCTGCTCGCCGCCACCGCGGCGGCCCCGCAGGCCCCGGCCCGGGCCGCCGGGGCGGCCGGCGCCGACCGCGCGCCCTCCGGCGGCGGCCTGTCGGCCGTCATCCGGTACACCGAGAACGGCATCCCGCACATCCTGGCCCAGGACTACGCGCACCTCGGCTTCGGCACCGGCTGGGCCCAGGCCGCCGACCAGGCCTGTGTGCTCGCCGACGGGTTCGTGACCGTGGCCGGCGAGCGCTCACGCTGGTTCGGCGCCGACGCGGCGACCGACGGCTCGCTGTCCTCCGCGAGCAAGAACCTCACGAGCGACCTGTACTTCAAGGGGGTCCGGGAGTCCGGGACCGTCGAGAAGCTCCTGGCCACGCCCGCCCCGGCCGGTCCCACCCGGGACCTCAAGGAGCTGATGCGCGGCTGGGCCGCCGGGTACAACGCCTGGCTGGCCCAGAACAAGATCACCGACCCGGCCTGCAAGGGCGCCGCCTGGGTGCGCCCGGTGACCGCCCTCGACGTGGCCGCCCGCGCCTTCGCCGTCTCGGTGATCGGCGGCCAGGGGCGCGCCGTCGACGACATCGCCGCGGCGCAGCCGCCCGCCAAGGCGGCCTCCCTCACGGCCGGCCCGGCCGCCGACCCCGCCGACCCGGCGGCCGCCGCCGAGGCCGCCCGGGCCTTCTTCGACACCGGCCGCTACGACATGGGCTCCAACGCGGTGGCCTTCAGCGGCTCCACCACCGCGAACGGCGGCGGCCTGCTGCTCGGGAACCCGCACTACCCCTGGCAGGGCGGCCGCCGGTTCTGGCAGTCGCAGCAGACCATACCCGGCGAGCTGAACGTCTCCGGCGGCTCCCTGCTGGGCACTCCCGTGATCAACATCGGCTTCAACGAGAAGGTGGCCTGGAGCCACACCGTGGCCACCGGCACCCCCGTCAACCTGCACCAGCTCACCCTGGACCCGGCCGACCCGACCGCCTACCTGGTCGACGGCAAGCCGGAGAAGATGACGCAGCGCCAGGTGACCGTCCGGGTGGCGGGCGGCGCCCCGGTCAGCCGCACCCAGTGGTGGACCCGCTACGGGCCCGTGGTCGGCGGCCTCGGCCCGGGCCTGCCGCTGCCCTGGACGGCCGGCACGGCGTACGCGCTGAACGACCCGAACGCGGCGAACCTGCGCGGTTCCGACACCGCCCTCGCCGTCGGCAAGGCCCGCTCCGTCGCCGGGATCCAGGACGCGCTCCGGCGCACGCAGGGCCTGCCCTGGGTCAACACGATCGCCGCGGACTCGGCCGGCGGCACGCTGTTCACCCAGTCCCAGATACTCCCCCGGATCACCGACGAGCTCGCGGCCCGCTGCTCCACCCCGCTCGGCCGGGCCACGTACCCGGCGTCCGGGCTCGCGGTCCTCGACGGTGCGCGCGGCGACTGCGCGCTCGGCTCGGACCCGGACGCGGTGCAGCCGGGGGTGTTCGGCCCGGGGAAGGCGCCGACGCTGCGCGACGCCCCGTACGCCGAGAACTCCAACGACAGCGCCTGGCTGGCCAATGCCGAGACGCCGGTGACCGGCTACGAGCGGATCTGGGGCAGCTTCGGCACCCCGCGTTCGCTGCGGACCCGGGGCGCGGTGGAGGACGTCTCCGCGATGGCCGCCAAGGGCGGGCTGACCGTGGCGGACCTGCAGAAGCAGCAGTTCGCGAACCGGGTGCCGGCCGGTGACCTGGCCGCGGCCGACGCGGCGAAGGCCTGCGCCGCCCTGCCCGGCGGCGCGGCCACCGCGAGCGACGGCCGGCCGGTGGACGTCTCGGCGGCCTGTGCGGTGCTAGCGGGCTGGGACCACCGGGCCGACACCGCAAGCCGCGGCGCGCTGCTCTTCGACCGGTTCTGGCGCAAGCTGACCGCGAGCACGCCGGCCAAGGACCTGTGGCTGGTGCCGTTCTCGGCGGCCGACCCCGTACGCACGCCCCGTACGCTCAACCAGGCGGCGCCCGGGATCGGACGGGCGCTCGCGGACGCGGTCGCGGAGCTGGGGGCGGCCGGCATCGCGCTGGACGCTCCGCTGGGCGAGCACCAGTTCGTGGTGCGCGGCGGGCAGAAGCTGCCGGTGCCGGGCGGCACCGAGGCGCTGGGCGTGTGGAACAAGATCGAGGCGCCGTGGAACGCGGCGGCCGGCGGCTACCCGGAGGTCGTGCACGGCTCCAGCCACATCCAGGCGGTCGGCTGGGACGGCGGCCGGTGCCCGGTGGCGCGCACGCTGCTGACGTACGGTCAGTCGTCGAACCCGGGCTCGCCGTACTACGCCGACCAGACCCGGCTGTTCTCCCAGGAGCGGTGGGTGACCTCGCGGTTCTGCGAGCGGGACATCCTCACCTCGCCTCAGCTGAAGGTGGTCTGGCCGCGCGAACGCCGCTGACGCGCACCGCACCGTGGCCGGCGGGACCGGATCGTTCCGGTCCCGCCGGGGGGCTCAGGGGCTGACGGCGAGGAACAGGTACGCGGCCAGCACCACGAGGTGCACGCCGCCCTGGAGCAGCGTGGCCCGGCCGGGCGCGATGGTGAGGGCGCTGACCACGACCGTCAGGGCGAGCAGCACCATGTGGATCGGCCCGAGGCCCAGCAGCAGCGGGCCGGACAGCCAGATGGTGGCGAGGGCGATGGCGGGGATGGTCAGTCCGATGCTCGCGATGGCGGAGCCGTAGGCCAGGTTGAGGCTGGTCTGGACGCGGTCGCGGCGGGCGGCGCGGACGGCGGCGAGGGTCTCGGGGGCCAGTACGAGCAGGGCGATGATCACACCGACGACGGCGTTGGGCAGGCCCGCCTTGGCGACTCCCGCCTCGATGGTGGGCGAGACGGCCTTGGCGTCGCCGACCACGGCGACGAGCGCGACCAGCAGCAGGCCGAGGCTGACCAGGGCGGCGCGGGAGGTGGGCGGCGCGGCGTGCTCCCCGTCGCCGTCCCCGGCCGCCTCACCGCCGTCGGAGGCCCCTGCCGTCTTCTGCGTACCGGCCCCGGTGGCCACCGGCAGGAAGTAGTCCCGGTGGCGGACCGTCTGGACGGCGATGAACAGCCCGTACAGGGCGAGCGAGGCGACGGCGGCGAAGGCAAGCTGGGCGGTGGAGAACTCCGGCCCCGGCTTGCTGGTGGTGAACGTCGGCAGGACCAGGCTGAGGACGGCCAGGGTCGCCACGGTGGCCAGGGCCGCCCCCGAGCCCTCGGCGTTGAAGACGGCGACCCGGTTGCGCAGGGCGCCGACGAGCAGGGACAGGCCGACGATTCCGTTGCAGGTGATCATGACGGCGGCGAAGACGGTGTCCCGGGCGAGGGAGGCGGTCTTGTCTCCGCCATCGGCCATCAGGGTGACGATGAGGGCCACTTCGATGACGGTGACGGCGACCGCCAGGACGAGCGAGCCGAACGGCTCGCCCACCCGGTGTGCGACGACCTCGGCGTGGTGCACGGCCGCCAGCACCGCACCCCCGAGGCAGAGGGCGACCAGGGCCACGGCGAATCCGGGCAGATCGCGTCCCCAGCTGAAGACGAGCGCGAGGAGCGCCACCACGGGGACCACGACGGTCCAGTCGGTCAGGGGGAATCTGCGGGATGCCGTACTCATATCAGCCAACTTGCCAGAAGTGTCCCCCGAGTGCGGCGCAAGGGACACGTCCGGGCCTCTGACGTGGTACTTCTCACGAAATGTCGGGCGTGGCGGCCCGGAGCCCGGAGCTCAGGGCTCGGGGCTCCGGGCGCTCACATCGCGCGCTCGCGTCCCTCCCAGTACGGATCGCGCAGCCGCCGCTTGTACAGCTTGCCGTTCGGGTCGCGGGGCATCGCCTCGATGAAGTCGACCGACTTCGGCCGTTTGAAGCCGGCGAGCCGCCGCTCGCAGTGGTGCAGGATCTCCGCGGCGAGGGCGTCCCCGGCGACGAAGCCCTCGGCCGGTTCGACGACCGCCTTGACCTCTTCGCCCCAGTCGGCGTGCGGGATCCCGAAGGCGGCGGCGTCCGCGACCGCCGGGTGGGTGAGCAGGGCCGACTCGATCTCCGCCGGGTAGATGTTCACCCCGCCCGAGATGATCATGTCGATCTTGCGGTCGCGCAGGAAGAGGTACCCGTCCTCGTCGATCAGCCCGAGGTCGCCCACCGTGAAGAAGTCGCCGATGCGGTTCTTCTTCGTCTTGCCCTCGTCCTTGTGGTAGCTGAAGCCGCCGGTGTTCATCTTCAGGTAGACGGTGCCGAGTTCACCGGGCGGCAGCCGGTTGCCGTCGTCGTCGAAGACGGCGAGCTCGCTGATCGGCCAGGCCTTGCCGACCGTTCCCGGCTTCTTCAGCCAGTCCTCGGCGGTGGCGAACGCGCCGCCGCCCTCGCTGGCCGCGTAGTACTCCTCCACGCAGGTGCCCCACCAGTCGATCATCGCCCGTTTGACGTGGTCGGGGCAGGGCGCGGCCCCGTGGATCGCGTGCCGCATCGAGGAGACGTCGTACGCGTCCTTCGTCTCCTGCGGGAGCGCGAGGAGCCGGTGGAACTGGGTCGGGACCATGTGGGTGTGCGTGCAGGCGTGGTCGTCGATGAGCCGCAGCATCTCCTGCGGGGTCCAGCGGTCCATCAGCACCAGCGGGTGCCCGATGTGCAGGGCGGCGCCCGCGAATTGGAGGACGGCGGTGTGGTAGAGGGGCGAGCAGACCAGGTGCACGTTGCCGTCGGACGGCCGGATGCCGAAGATGGCGAGGAAGCCTCCGAGGTACGTCTCCTCCGGGAGCTTGCCGGGCAGCGGGCGGCGGATGCCGCGCGGGCGGCCGGTGGTGCCGGAGGTGTAGTTCATGACCCAGCCGAGGGTGCGCCCCTCGGGCGGCGTCGCGGGCCGACCGTCGAGGAGCCGGTCGTACGGGTGGAAGCCCGCGACCGCTCCGACGGCGTAGCGGTGGCTCGCGGGGAGGCCCGCCTCGTCGGCCGCGGCGGTGGCGGCCTCGGCGAAGCGCTCGTGGGCGATGAGGACCTTGGCGCCGGAGTCGGAGACGATCCAGGCGATCTCGGGGCCGACGAGGTGGTGGTTGACCGGGACCAGGTAGAAGCCGGCCTGGGAGGCGGCGAGGTAGGCGGTGAGGAACTCGACGCCGTTGGGCAGGACGACGGCGAAGACGTCGCCCTCCTCCATCCCGGCGGCGCGCAGTCCGTGGACGAGGCGGTTGACGTCGGCGTGCAGCCGGCCGGCGCTCCACTCCTCGCCCTCGGGGGTGATCAGTACGGTGCGCTCGGGGTCGGCGGCCGCCTGGGCCCAGAATCCGTTGGGGAGCTGCTCACTCATGCTGGTCACACCTCTCAGGCCCGGCCGGCGATGCGGTTGATGCGGTCGATGGCGCGCTCGAAACCGCTGGTGAGGTCGTCGAAGACGGCCTGCACGCTGCGTTCGGAGTTCATCCGGCCGACGATCTGGCCGACGGGGGTGCCGAGGAGCGGCCGGACCTCGTACTTCTGGATGCGGGAGACGCCCTCGGCGACGAGCAGGCCCTGGAGCGGCATCGGGAGCGCGCCGGGGCCGGCCGGGTCGTCCCAGGCGTCGGTCCATTCGGTACGGAGCTGGCGGGCGGGCTTGCCGGTGAGGGCCCGGGAGCGGACGGTGTCGCCGGAGCCGGCGGCCAGCAGCTTCTCGGTGAGGGCGCGGGAGTGCAGGTCGGCCTCGGTGGTGGTGAGCCAGAGGGAGCCGAGCCAGGCGCCCTGGGCGCCGAGGGCCAGCCCCGCGGCGATCTGCTCGCCGCTGCCGATGCCGCCTGCGGCGAGGACGGGGAGCGGGGCGACGGCCTCGGCGATCTCGGGGACCAGGACCATCGTGGCGATGTCGCCGGTGTGGCCGCCGGCCTCGTAGCCCTGGGCCACGACGATGTCGATGCCGGCTTCGGCGTGGCGGCGGGCGTGCTTGGCGCTGCCGGCGAGGGCGGCGACGAGGACCCCGTGGTCGTGGGCGCGCGCGATGACGTCGGCGGGCGGGGAACCCAGCGCGTTCGCCAGGAGTTTGATGGGGTAGTCGAAGGCGACGTCGAGCTGGCCCCGGGCGACCTGTTCCATCCAGCCGGTGATCCGCCAGCCGGAGGCCTCGCCCTCGGCGAGTTCGGGCACGTGGTGCTTGGCGAGGGTGTCGCGGACGAAGGCGCGGTGGGCGGCCGGGATCATCGCCTCGATGTCGGCTTCGCTGATGCCGTCGACGGCCTTCCTGGCCGGCATGACGACGTCGAGGCCGTACGGCTTGCCGTCGGTGTGCTCCTGCATCCAGTCGAGGTCGCGTTTGAGGTCGTCGGGGGCGGTGTAGCGGACGGCGCCGAGGACGCCGAAGCCGCCGGCGCGGGTGATGGCCGCGGCGACCGCCGGAAAGGGCGTGAAGCCGAAGATGGCGTGCTCGACTCCCAGTTTCTTGCTCAGCTCCGTCTCCATGGGCGGCAGCATGCCGCAGCCCGGCGGTCGAGGGAAGAGGTTTTCTGATGCATCGTCAGATTCTTTACGGGCCGGTCGGTGCGGAGCCCGCCGCGCCTGCGGGCAGATACTTCGGGAGGGCGGTTCGGCGAACAGGAGGCCGGTGGTGGAGGAGCACACGGGGGACGGGGAAGCACTCCGCAGAAACCCTGCCGGGGCGGTGCTGAGCCGGCGGCGGCTCGGGGGCCGGCTGCTGGCGCTGGGCGGGGTGCTGCTCCTGCACGCCGCGCTGCCCGGGGCCGCGGGGGCCGCGGGCAATCCGGCCGAGCGGCGGGCCTTGCAGGGGCTGCGCCTGCGGTACGGGTCCGCACGGCAGGCGGGACTGGTCGAGAGGCACCTGGAGGCGGCGGCCGACGAGGCCCGGCGGTTCCTCGGCCCCTCACCCGAGCACCCGTACTACGCCGGGGCCGTGGTGCTCGCCGGCCGGGGCCGCACGATCGCCCTGCACCGCGCGATGGGCGAGGCCGTGCGGTACGCGGACTACGACGGCCGTACCGACCGGGTCCGGGAGTTCCCGGCGGCGCAGCGCATCCCGATGGCCGAGGACACCGTCTTCGACCTGGCGTCGCTGACCAAGCTGTTCACCTCGCTCCTGGCCGTGCAGCAGATGGAGCGCGGGCGGTTGGAGCTGGAGGCTCCGGTGGACCGGTACCTGCCGGAGTTCACCGGCGGCGGCAAAGAGCTGATCACGGTACGCCAGTTGCTCACGCACACCTCGGGGCTGCGCTCGTGGGCCCCCTTCTACCAGCAGCCGACCCGCGCGGGGCAGTTGAGGATGCTGTGCGGCGTGCGCCCGCAGGACACGCCCGGGACGGTGTACCGGTACTCGGACCTCAACCTGATCACGCTACAGCTGCTCCTGGAACGGATCACCGGTCACCCTTTGGATCTCCTGCTCCACGACGAGATCACCGCTCCACTCGGGATGCACCGCACTCGTTACAACCCACCGCTCTCCTGGCGCCGCGTCATCGCCGCCACCGAAGTACAGCGACCCCCCTGGTCCGGCCTGGACCGCGGACTGGTCTGGGGCGAGGTCCACGACGAGAACGCGTACGCCCTCGGCGGCGTCGCCGGCCACGCCGGCGTCTTCGGCACCGCCTGGGACCTGGCCGTCCTCGCCCGCACCCTCCTCGACGGCGGCGTCTACGCGGGCAAGCGCATCCTGCGCCCCGCCTCCGTCGAACTGCTCTTCACCGACTTCAACACCGCCTTCCCCGGCGACGACCACGGCCTGGGCTTCGAGCTCTACCAGCACTGGTACATGGGCGCCATGGCCACCCCGCACTCCGCCGGCCACACCGGCTTCACCGGCACCTCCCTGGTGTTGGACCCCTCCACCGACTCCTTCCTCATCCTGCTCGGCAACTCCGTCCACCCCGTCCGCACCTGGCGGGCCGGCAGCGCACCGCGCGTCGCGGTCGGCAACCGCTTCGCCCGCGCCGTCCCGGTCCGTACGAAGCACGGCGGCCCGGCCTGGTACTCCGGCATGGAGACGGGAGGCTCCGGCACCCTCGCCCTGCCGCCGCTGACCCCGGCCACGGCCGCGGCACGGCTGCGCTGCGCCGTGTGGTGGGACACCGTGCCCGGCGAGGGCGCCTTCCACCTGGAGGCCTCGGCCGACGGGGAGACCTGGGAGCCGCTGCCGTTCAGCACGCTGCGGTCGACGGGCGGCGCTCCCGAGCAGTGGCCGCGGGGCAGCGCCGGCGGCTGGTCCGGCCGCATCTGGCACCGCCTGGAGGCCCCCCTCACCGCCTGGGCCGGCCGCCCGGTCCACCTGCGCTTCCGGCACACCGCGACCGGCCGCTACGTCGGCCGCGGGGTGTACGTGGACGTCGTACGGGTGGCGGAACCGGCCCGGCTCCTCTTCGCCGAAGACCGCCCGGCCGACGCGTCCCGCATCCGGGCCGACGGCTGGACCCGCTCGACGGACTGACGCAGCGGGCGTACGGCCACCGCTGCCGCGTCAGCCCTCGCGGACCAGGCAGAACGGGTGGCCCGCCGGGTCCGCGTAGACGCGCCAGTCGTCGGGCACGGCGCCGGTGCGGGCGTCCAGCAGCTTCGCGCCGCAGGCCAGCACCTGCTCCTGCGCCCGGTCCAGGTCCGGGACCGCGAAGTCCAGGTGGAACTGCTGGGGGTGGGTGGGGTCCGGCCAGCGCGGCGGCCGGTGGTCCGCCACCCGCTGGAAGGCGAGCACCTGGCCCGAGGGGGTGTGCAGCGTCGCCCAGTGCTCGTCGAGCGTCCAGCGCGGATCCGGCCGGTTGACGGCCCCGCCCAGCACCTCCCGGTAGAACTCGGCAAGCCGCAGCGGATCGGGACAGTCCAGTACCACACACTGAAGTTCGGCGATCATGGCCCGATCCTAAACCGCCCTGTGCCGCCGACCTGGCTGAGGCATAAAACCGTGCCCGACGCTGTTGGCACTCGTTGAGTTCGTTGACTGTTCAACCCCCCTCAGGCAGCTCAACAGCGAAGGCAGGTACAGGCACATGGCGACCACCGACATCGACTGGGACCACCCCAAGGACCCCAAGCCGGGCACCTGGCAGCTCGACCACGTCAAGCAGTACGTCGCGTCCAACGGGGCCGAGGGCCACGACTGGAACGGCACCCAGACCCTGCTCCTCACCACCGTGGGCCGGGTCTCCGGCAACGCCGTGCGCACCCCGCTCATCTACGGCGAGGCCGACGGCCGCTACCTCATCGTCGCCTCCAAGGGCGGCGACCCCGAACACCCGCTCTGGTACAAGAACCTGACGGCCCACCCCGAGGTCCGCATCCAGGTCGGCCCGAAGGTCCTCCAGGGCACGGCCCACACGGCGACCCCCGAGGAGCGCGCCGCGTACTGGCCCGTGATGGTCAAGCACTGGCCCGCGTACGACGAGTACCAGGGCAAGACCGACCGCGAGATCCCGATCGTCGTCATCGAGCCCCTCGGGGACGCCGCGTAACGGCGGTCAGTGCCCCAGGACGGCCATCGCCGCATTGTGGCCGGGGACCCCGCTGACGCCTCCTCCGCGCACGGCGCCCGCGCCGCACAGCAGGACGTTGGCGTACGGGGTCCCCACGCCCCAGCGGCCCGCCGCGCCCTGGTCCTGCGCGTGGGGCCACGACAGGTCCCGGTGGAAGATGTGCCCGCCGGGCAGCCGCAGTTCGCGCTCCAGGTCCAGCGGGGTCTTCGCCTCGATGCACGGCCTGCCGTCCGCGTCGAAGGCCAGGCAGTCGGTGATCGGCTCGGCCAGGTGCGCGTCCAGTTGCGCGAGCGTGCCGGTCAGCAGCACCTCGCGCGCGCCCTGGTTGTCCTTCTCGAACAGCCGGGCCGGGGTGTGCAGGCCGAACAGGGTCAGCGTCTGGTACCCCTGCTCCACGAGCTCCGGTCCGAGGATCGAGGGGTCGGTCAGCGAATGGCAGTAGATCTCCGAGGGCGGTACGGACGGCAGTTCCCCGGTGGCCGCCTCGGCGTAGGCCCGCGCCAGCTCCGCGTACCCCTCGGCGATGTGGAACGTGCCGCCGAAGGCCTCGCGCGGGTCCACCGAGGTGTCCCGCAGCCGCGGCAGCCGCCGCAGCAGCATGTTGACCTTGAGCTGCGCGCCCTCCACCGGGGGCGCCGGCTCCGCCTCGCCCAGCAGCTCGCCCAGAGTCCGCGGCGAGGCGTTGACCAGCACCGTGCGTGCGACGACCCGGCCCTCCCCCGTCGCCGTACGGAACGTCACCTCGGCCGGAGCCCGCCCGTCCGTCTCGATCCGGAGCACCTCGTGCCCGGTCGCGATCTCGGCCCCGGCCGCCCGGGCCGCCGCCGCCAGCGCATCGGTGAGCGCGCCCATCCCGCCGACCGGAACGTCCCAGTCCCCCGTGCCGCCGCCGATGACGTGGTACAGGAAGCAGCGGTTCTGTACGAGCGAGGTGTCGTGCGCGTCCGCGAACGTACCGATCAGGGCGTCGGTGAGCACCACGCCCCGCACCAGGTCGTCGGCGAAGTGCTCCTCGACGGCCCGCCCGAGGGGCTCCTCGAACAGCATCCGCCAGGCCGCCTCGTCGTCGATCCGGGCCCGCAGCTCCGCCCGCGTGGGCAGCGGCTCGGTCAGCGTCGGGAACACCTTCTCCGCGAGCCGCCCGGTCCGCCCGTAGAAGGCGCGCCAGCTCTCGTACTCCCGCTCCGAGCCGGTCAGCCGCGCGAACGACTCCCGGGTGCGGGACTCTCCGCCGCCGACGAGGAGCCCGCCGACCCGTCCGTCGCGCTCGACGGGCGTGTACGAGGACACCGTGCGCTTGCGCACGGCGAAGTTCAGCCCCAGATCGCGCACGATCTTCGCCGGGAGCAGGGAGACGAGGTAGGAGTAGCGCGAGAGCCGGGCGTCGACCCCGACGAAGGGGCGGGTGGAGATCGCGGCGCCGCCGGTGTTCCCGAGCCGCTCCAGGACCAGCACCGAACGGCCCGCCCGGGCCAGGTACGCGGCGGCCACCAGTCCGTTGTGCCCGCCGCCCACGATCACGTCGTCGTATACATCGTGCCCGAAGCTCGTCATGGCTCTTGGTAACACACCTGGCCGAGCCGCTCCAGACAGTGCGCCTCGTCGGCGTGGGCCGCCACCGTGTCCGGGTGGTCGTCGCCGAGGGAGCGCTCGCGGATGCCGGAGAGCTCCCGGTAGACGGGCAGGGCCTCGTCCCAGCGGCCCAGCCGGCCCAGCCCGACGGCGAGTTCGCGCCGGCTGACGAGGGTGTCGGGGTGTTCGGCGCCGAGCGCGTCGGCCCGGGCGGCGGCCACCTGCCGGGCTTCGGCCACCGCCTCCTCCCAGCGCTCCAGCCGGCCCAGGTTGACGCCGAGGACGTGCCGGGCGCGGAGCGTCTCGGGGTCCGCGGCCCCGTACGCGCGGGTGCGGTCGCGGACCAGGCCCCGGAACAGGTCCAGGGCCTGGGCGGCGTGCCCGGTGCGACCGAGCGCGATGCCGACCTCGTAGCGGGCGGCGAGGGTGTCCGGATGGTCCCGGCCGAGCACCCGTTCCCGTACGGCGGCGACCTGGCGGAAGCCGTCCAGGGCCTCCTGCCAGCGGCCCTGGCGGCCCAGCGCGTACGCGACCTCGTACCGGGTCAGCAGCGTGTCCGCGTGCTCGGCGCCCAGCACCGCCGCACGGTCGGCGGCGACCTCGGCGGCCGTGCGGTGGGCGTCGGCGTACCGGCCCAGCGCCCCGAGTTCGCAGGCGAGGTTGTGGCGGCAGCGCAGCGTGTCGGGATGGAGCGGGCCCATGCCGCGCTCCCGGGCGACGAGCACCGCGCGGTAGACGTCGTGGGCCTCGCGGTGGCGTCCGAGCCGGCCCAGTTCGTACGCCGCCTCCTGGCGCGCCGCGAGGGTGTCGGGGTGGTCGGCTCCGAGCACCCGGGTGCGCCCCTCGACGACGGCTTCGTACACGGCCAGGGCCTCTTCGGGGCGGCCCGCGCGGCTGAGGGCGAACGCCCGGGTGTGGCCGGCGGCGAGCGCGACGGGACCGGCCCCGTCGAGGCCGGTCCCGTCGGAGCCGGACGCGGCCGGGCGCACGTACGGGACCCCGTACGGCACGGTGAGCCGCGGGTCCTCGGCGGCCGCGGGGCGCAGGATCCGGTGCTCGCCGCCGGGGCGGCCGGCGGTCCAGGAGCCGGTGAGCACGGCCCAGGCGCCGCTCGCGGGGCGGGCGGCCGGGCCCGCCTTGCGGCCGGCGGTCATCCCGTCGGCCCAGGCGGGCAGGGGCGCCCCGGCGCCGGGCAGGCCGCCGGGGCCGAGCCGGCCCTCGACGAGCCGCCGGTGGAGGTCGCGGGCGTCGCCGGGGCGGTCCTCGGGGCGCTTGGCGAGCAGGTCCAGGACCACCTGCTCGAAGTACTCGGGCAGCTCGGGGCGGTGCCGGCGCAGCGGTACGGGCGCGTTGTCGCGGTGGCCGACCAGCACCGACCAGGAGTCGCCGAGGTCGAAGGGCGGGGCGCCGGTGGCGATCTCGTACAGGACGCAGCCGAGGGAGTAGAGGTCGCTGCGGTGGTCGACCTCGCCGCCCGCGATCTGCTCGGGCGACATGTAGTGCGGGGTCCCCATGGCCATGGCGCCGCCGGTGAGTTTGGCGGTGAAGCCGATGTCGTGGGCGAGGCGGGCGATGCCGAAGTCGCAGATCTTCACCGTGCCGTCGGTGAGCCGCATGATGTTGGCCGGTTTCAGGTCGCGGTGGACGACGCCCTGGTCGTGCGTGTAGCCGAGGGCGGAGGCGAGCTGTTCGGCGGTGTCGACGACCACGTCCACGGGGAGCGGGCGCGTCTCGTTGTCGTCCAGGAGCTGGCTGAGGTTGCGGCCGTCGAGGAGTTCCATGACGAGGTAGAGGGGGCCGCCCGCGGCGCTGTCGTCGCCGAAGTCGTGGACGACGGTGACCCCGCGGTGCTGGAGGGAGGCGGCGACGCGCGCCTCGCGGCGGAAGCGCTCGCGCAGGACCTGGGTGAAGTGCTTGTCCTGCTCGGGCCCGAGCGGCTTGAGGCATTTCACGGCGACCTGCCGGCCCAGCGACTCGTCCCGGGCGCGCCACACCTCGCCCATGCCGCCGCGCCCGATCAGATCGAGTGACCGGTATCGGCCCTGGATCAGTCTGGACTCCGCCATGTCTTAAAGCCGCCCCCGTTGTCGTGCTCCGTCCTATGCCCTCCCCGGCCGGTCCAGTATGGCCGCTGGTGTACGCAGTGTGTACGCCGAGGGGCGGCTCCCGGGGCCCATGCGGCGCATCGCTTTCAAGATGTGACCTGGAGGCAGCTGCCACCGCAGACCTGCGGGAATGCTGCGCAGCAGGGTACCGGTGAGGCGCAGGCGACGGGTGATGACGGGCGCCGGTGGCGCCGCGCGCCCGTACAGCCGGTGCGCGTAGCCGGGGAGGGAACCGTAGGCCAGTTCCGCGATCGGGCGCCACAGCAGGTTTCGGCCAGGGATCAGGAGGGCGGGAGTGGGCGGGCTCCGCAGGAAGGCGATCACGGCGCGGGCGTCGGGTCCGGCGGCGAGCTCGGGGCGGACCTTCTCGAAGTACGCGGCGAGGGCCGCCGTGTCGGCCGGGACGTGCGCCGGGTCGAGGCCGACCAGGCGGGCGCCCACCCGGTTCTCGTCGACGTAGCGGTCGGCCTGGGCGTCGGTGAGGGGGACCCCGGAGCGGCGCAGGACGTGCAGGAAGCTGTCGATCTGCGCGCAGTGCACCCAGAGCAGCAGCTCGGGGTCGTCGACGGGGAACCGCTCGCCGGTGGCGGGGTCGGTCGCGGTCAGCGCCCGGTGGATCCGGCGGACGCGGGCGCCGGCGCGCTCGGCGGCCTCGGTGGTGCCGTAGGTGACGGTGCCGACGAAGTCGGCGGTACGGATGAGGCGGCCCCAGGCGTCGGAGCGGAAGTCGCTGTTCTCGACGACTCCGCGGACCGCGCGGGGGTGCAGGGCCTGGAGGCAGAGCGCGCGCACTCCGGCGATCCACATGATCGGGTCGCCGTGGCACTGCCAGGTGACGGACGCGGGCCCGTAGAGCCCGGGGTCGGGGCGGGGCGGGGGCGGGGACGGTGCGGATGCGCTGTCTCGGGTCGCGGCCATTCCCGTACCTCCCGTAACTCCTTTAACTCCCGAAACTCTCTTAACTCCGCTACGGCTCCCGGATCGCCCCTCTGCTCCAGCCTACCGAGGCGCGGCGGGCCGGAGCAGGGGTGCGTGCCGGGTCAGGCGCAGCGGTCGACCCGGATCTGGTTGGTGATCTTGTTGGCCGACACGAAGCCGCGGACGTAGGCCGGGCGGCCCGTGAACGGGTTGTATCCGCCCCCTTCGACGAAGAACCAGCGGTTGGTGCCGTTGGCCCACACCCCGTCGCGCCAGCAGCGCATGGTCACCGGCCAGCCGCCGAAGATGCCGCCGACGAGGGCCTGCGGAGCGAAGGGGCTGTTGTAGGCGGGTGTCAGGCTGTTGGTCTTGGGAGAGGCGGCGGCCCCGGCCGGGGTGGCGGCCGTCAGGGCCAGTACGGCGCCGGCCGCGCCGACGGTCGCCACTCGGCCCCAGCGCCGGAGCCGGCGTGTGTGGATGGACTTCACGTGCGTGATTCCCCCCTCAGGGATGGTGCGGCACAGGCCGAAAACTGCCTGCGGGCGACCGATTCTGTCCGCCGCCGACCGGCGTGTCAGGGGGCTGGACCCCGGCGCGCGGAAGCGCGCACACCCCGCAGCGCACCACCCCGCGCGCCCCTGGGTCGTGCCGTCGAAGTCCCGTCCCACCGTCTACTCGGCCGCGGGTTTGCCCGGCTGGTCGTGCGTCGAGCAGTGGATGCCGCCACCGCCGGAGGCGATGGTGTCGATCTTCACGGGCACGATCTCCCGCTGGGGGAAGTGCTCCTGGAGGATGCCCTTGGCCCGGTCGTCGGCCTTGGCGTCCCCGAACCTGGGCATGAAGACGGCCCCGTTGGCCACGTAGAAGTTCGCGTACGTGGACACGAACGCGTCGCCGCGGCCGGTGATCCTGTCGAGGTCGGGCTGGGGCAGGTCGACGACCTCCAGCCGCTTGCCGCGCGCGTCGGTCGCGTCCTTGAACACCGTCCTCGCCTGATCGGCCGCGCGCGACCACACGTCGGGCGGGGTGCCGGGGAACGCCTGGTCCAGGAGGACGACGCCCGGGGCGGTGAACCGGACGAGGCTGTCCACGTGCGCGTCCGTGATGTCCTGGCCGCGCACTCCGGCGAGCCAGATCACCTTCTTGATGCCGAGGGTGCTCTTCAGCTCGGCCTCGATCCGGTCGCGGCCCTTGCCGGGGTTGCGGTTCTTGTTGACCACCGAGCTCTCGGTGACCAGCAGCGTGCCCTGGCCGTCGGTCTCGAAGGAGCCGCCCTCGGCGACGAGCGGGGCCTGCACGCGCTCGATCCCGTACTTGGCGAGCAGGACCCGGCCGACCTGGGCGTCGTTGCGGTGCTCCTGCTTGTTGCCCCACCCGCTGAAGTTGAAGTCGATGCCGAGCAGTTTGCCGGGCTCCTCGACGAACACCGGCACGGTGTCCCGCGCCCAGAGGTCGTCCACCGGAACCGCGATCACCTCGACCTCCGAGCCGCAGGCCTTCTGCGCCGCCGCCTGCTGCTCGGGCCGGGCGAGCATCACGACGGGCTCGTACGCGGCGACCGCGCGGGCCACCCGCGCGATGTCCTCCCGTACCGCCGGCAGCTGCTCATACCAGACCCGGTCCAGCGCGGGCCAGGACATGAACGTCCGCGCGTGGCTCTCCCACTCGGCGGGGAACCTGCGCCCGGCGGCCGTGATCGTGCTCTTGCCGGGGGTCGGCGAGGCATCGGTCCCGGCATCGCCGGAACCGGCCGGAGCGCAGGCACCGGCTCCGGCTCCGAGGGCGAGCGCACCGCCGATACCGGCGAAGGCGCGCAGAGCGGTACGACGGGACATGGGGGAAGGGGAGGTCATGGTTCCACTGTGACACTGACTGAATATTCAGTCAATCGGCCGGGCGGGTCATCCGGTGTGGCGGTAGTAGTCCACGGAGACCTTCACCGGGCCGTCGCCGGGGCTCGCCGTGAGTACGGTCAGGACCCCGACGTCCCGGCTGTCCTGGGCCCGTACGCAGAAGGCCCGGCCCGCGCGCAGCGTGGTGAAGGGCAGCGCCGTGACGGGTTGGCTGTCGATGCCCTTGATGCAGTCGGCGAGCCCCTGCCTGCCGGCCTGCATGACGTACGCGTCGCTGCTCTCGGGCACGTAGAACTCGGTGGCGGTCCGGCCGACGTACCAGGAGGCGGTCTCCTGCGGTACGACCCGGCCCGCTTTGACGTCGAACTCGTAGCTCTGGTCCGGGGAGGTGAGTTCGGTGCCGGTGTGGACGGCGGTGTACCCGGCGGCCGCGGCGGACGGGGGCGGGGTGGGGGTGGCGGCAGGCGTGGAGGCGGGCGCCCCGGCGACGGCCTCGGCCGGAGCGGCGGCGTCCTCGTCCTCACCGCCGTCGAAGTACGGGTCGAGCAGCGCGAAGGCCCCGGCGGCGCCCAGCAGCAGGGCGGCGCCCGCGACCGCGACCGTACGGCCCCGCCCGCGCCCGGACACCGGCGCCCGTCTGCGGCCGCGCGGCTTCGGGTCCCGCGCCGGGGGGTGCGGGGCCCCGGCCGGGGCCTGCCCGGGAGTCCGCGGGGCTGCGATGGTGTGCGCCGCGTCGAAGGCGGTGGCGGGCGCCGTGGCGGTGGCGGGCGCGGTGGCGGTGGCGGGCGCCGTGGCCGACACCGGGGCCGGTGCGCCGCCCTGCGGTACGGGCAGCTCCGCGTGGCGGCGGAGCTCGGTGGTGACCTGGTGCGGCAGCCAGTCGTCGGTGAAGCGCAGCTCCCCGCCGACCGCGGGGTGGCTGCGTACGGCCTCGATCACCTGGGCGGTGGTCGGCCGGTGCGCCGGATCCTTGGCCAGGCAGTGCCACAGCAGCGGCTGCAGCCCGTCCGGGACCCCGCCCAGGTCCGCCTCCTCGTGCACCACCCGGTACAGGGCGGCGGAGTCGGGGCCCGTGCCGAAGGGCGGCACGCCCCCGGCCACATAGGCGGCGAGCGCGCCTAGGGCGAAGACGTCGGTGGCCGGGCCCGCCGGGCGGCCCAGCGCCTGTTCGGGGGCCATGAACGCGGGCGTGCCCACCCGCAGCCCGGTGCCGGTCAGCGCGCCGGCGTCGGCGGCCCGCGCGATGCCGAAGTCGATGACGCGCGGCCCGTCGGCGGCGATCAGGACGTTGGCGGGCTTCAGGTCGCGGTGGACCACACCCGCCCGGTGGATCTCCTGGAGCGCCTCGGCGATGCCGGCGACGAGCAGGAGCACGGTGCGCACGGGCAGCGGACCGCAGCTGTGCACCGCCTGCTGGAGCGAGGGGCCGGGCACGTACGCGGTGGCCAGCCACGGCGTGGGGTCGTCGGCCCCCGAGTCGACGACCTGGGCGGTGTACAGGCCGTGGATGCGCTGCGCGCTGGCCACCTCCTGCGCGAACCTGCGGCGGAACTCGGGGTCGCCCGCGAGCTCGGGCCGGACCACCTTCAGCGCCACAGGGCGGCCGCCGGGGGTGTAGGCGAGGTAGACCCGGCCCATCCCGCCCGCGCCGAGCCGCGCGACCACGCGGTAGCCGCCCACCTCGCGCGGATCGTCGGCGGCGGGCCCCTGGAGGTGGTGCGGGGCGGTACCCGGGTGTCGTGTCGTCATGGCTCTCCCGGCGACGAGGGCGGATCGGCGGCTGTGCGGTCGCCCGAACGGCCTCGGATCCTATCCGACTGGAATTTCAGTCAGGAATGGGGTCGTAGGCGTCATGTGCGCCCAGGTAGGGTGTCGGCGTGGCGGACCGTCGAACAGCAATCATGGAAGGGGCCGCGCGGGTCATCGCCCGACGCGGCGTGCGCGGCCTGCGCGTGGAGGAGCTCGCCGCCGAGGCGGGCGTGTCCACGGCGTTGATCTACTACCACTTCAAGGACCGCGCCGGGATCCTGCGCGCGACGCTGGAGTTCATCAACGACCGCGCCGGACGGTACACCACGGAGCGGGAGCCCGACGCTCCCCCGCTGGACGCCCGGGGCGAGCTGGAGGAGACCCTCCTCCTCGAATTCCAGGACAGTCCCGAGGTACGGGAGAACAGCACGGCCTGGGGAGAGCTGCGCGCGACGGCCGTCTTCGATCCCGACCTGCGCGAGGACCTGGCCCGCGCCACGCTCGTGTGGGTGCAGGAAGTGGGCGAACTGCTGGGCCGGGTCCGGCCCATGGCGGGAGCCGCGGCGCTCGCCGGCGCCGCCGAGCGGCTGACCGCCCTGGTGGAGGGCCTGAGCTCGCGCTGGCTGAGCGGCAGCCTGCCACTGGCGCACGCGCGCGAACTGGTGACCACGGCCATCGCCGCCGAGCTCCGGCACCTGGGACAGCCGGGCGGGTAGCCGCCGCGGCGAGCCCCCTCCCGAACCTCCCCAGCCCCTGCCTCCGGGCAGGGGCTTCTGTTCATCTCGCGTCTTGACTGAATTTTCAGTCAATGACAGAGTCGGGACATGAGCACCTCCCACGACAACAGCCGCTCCCTCCTCAGCCGCCTGTTCGGCTCCGGCCGGCCCTCCCGCAGGCGCGTCCTCGGCGCAGCGGGGCTCGGAGCCGCGGGGGTGGCGCTGGGCTCCATGGCCGCGGCCCCGCAGCGGGCCGGCGCCGCGATACCGGGCCGGTGGGTGGACCGGGACGACGTACCGCATGCGCGTACGTGGATGTCCTGGCCCTCGCGGTCCTCCATCTGGGGCGGCCGGCGCCTCGCCGGGGTACAGGAGGACATCGCCCTGATCGCCCGGACCGTCGCGCGCTTCGAGCCGGTGGTCCTGTGCGCCCCGGACTCCCATACGGCCGCCAAGGCCCGGTCCCTGTGCGGAGCGGGGGTCACCGTGCTCGACTCGATCCCCACGGACGACCTCTGGATGCGGGACATCGCACCGGTCTTCCGCCGTGACGGCCGCGGCGGCCTCGACGCCCTCGGCCTCAACTTCAACGGGTGGGGCGACAAGCAGACGCACTCCTACGACGCCGATGTCGCACGGCTCGTCGCGGACGACGGCCACCTGCCCTTCATCAGGACGGACTTCGTCGGCGAGGGCGGGGCGATCGAGACGGACGGCGACGGCACCGTCATGGCCACGGAGAGCAGCCTGGTCAACAAGAACCGCAACCCGGGCATGAGCAGGGCCGAGATCGAGGACGCCGTCCTGCACGCGTACGGCGCGGACAAGATGATCTGGGTCCCCGGCATCAAGGGCAAGGACATCACGGACGACCACATCGACGTGACCTCCCGCTTCATACGCCCGGGAGTGGTGATGGTGCAGGTCCCGCCCGCGGACCGCGACGACGTCTGGGCCCGCGACGCCCGCGAGCAGTTCTCGATCCTCTCCCGCGCCACGGACGCCCGGGGGCGGCGGCTGAAGGTGATCCGCGTGGAGGGCCCCGACACCGTCCGGTCGAAGGACTCCCAGTTCGTCGACTCCTACCTCAACTTCCACGTGGTCAACGGAGCCGTCGTCACCGCCCAGTTCGGGGACGCGGCGAAGGACGCCGCCGCCCTGCGCGCCCTGGCGGAGGCCTTCCCGGGGCGGGCGGTCGTCCAGATCGACGTCGACCGGCTGATGGCGGGCGGCGGCGGCATCCACTGCTCCACGATGCACGAGCCGCTCCCGTAAGACCTCCGAGCACCGAATCGAGGCAGTATGCGACTGACACCCACCGAGCGGGACCGGCTGCTGATCTTCACGGCAGCGGAACTGGCCCGCGCCCGGCGCCGCCGGGGTGTGAAGCTCAACGTCCCCGAAGCGACCGCGCTGATCACGGACACCGTGTGCGAGGCGGCCCGGGACGGCCGCCGCCTGGCCGAGGCCATCGAGGCCGGGCGCCGCGTTCTCGACGCCGACGACGTACTGCCCGGCGTACCCGACGTGGTCACCGGCCTCCAGGTCGAGGCGGTGTTCGACGACGGGACCCGGCTCTGCGTCATCGACGACCCGTTCAGGCAGCGGGGTTCACTCGGCCTCGCCGCCCCCGGCGCGACCCTGCCCGGGGACGGCGAGGGCTACCGGCCCGCCGAGCCGACGCTGCGACTGCCGGTGCGCAACACCGCGACCGTGCCGATCAGCGTCTCCTCGCACTTCCACTTCTTCGAGGCGAACCCCCGCCTCGCCTTCGACCGCGCGGCGGCGTACGGCACGAGGCTCGCCGTCCCGGCCGGCTCCACGGTCCGCTTCGATTCCGGATCCACCGTCTTCGTGGAGCTCCTGCCGATCGGCGGGGCGCGCGTCGCCATCGGTTTCGCCGGGCTCGTCGACGGACCGCTGGACGCGCCGGGCGCCCGCGAGGCGGCGCTGGCCAAGGCCCGGGCCACGGGCTACCTCACCGCATACCAGGAGCAGGCATGAGTGGCAGCATCTTCGACGCCGCCGGCTGTCACGGCCGGCCCGGCGCGGTCCCGGCCGGCGGCACGGACCCGTACGACTACGTCGCCGTCCACGGGCCGCGGGCCGGGGACCGGGTGCGGCTGGGCGACTCGGGCCTGATCGTGCGCGTCGAGTCCGACTCGCAGCGGCCCGGCGACGAGTTCCTGGCCGGGTTCGGCAAGACCGCCCGCGACGGACTGCACCTGAAGGCCGCCGCCGTCCGCGAGACCTGCGACCTGGTCATCAGCAACGTCCTCGTGATCGACGCCGTCCTCGGCATACGCAAGACCAGCATCGGCATCCGCGAGGGCCGTATCGCCTCCATCGGGCGGGCGGGGAACCCCGACACGCTGGACGGGGTCGAGGTCGTGGTCGGCACCGGGACGACCATCGTCTCCGGCGAAGGCATGATCGCCACCGCCGGCGCCGTCGACACGCACGTCCACCTGCTGTCGCCCCGGATCATGGAGGCCTCGCTGGCCTCCGGCGTCACCACGATCATCGGCCAGGAGTTCGGCCCGGTCTGGGCGGTGGGAGTCAACTCGCCCTGGGCGCTGCGCCACGCGTTCAACGCGTTCGACGCCTGGCCCGTCAACATCGGCTTTCTGGCCCGTGGTTCGTCCTCCGACCCGGCCCCGCTCGTCGAGGCCCTGGCCGAGGGCGGCGCCTCCGGCTTCAAGGTCCACGAGGACATGGGCGCGCACACCCGCGCCCTGGACACCGCACTTCGGGTCGCCGAGGAACACGACGTCCAAGTCGCCCTGCACACGGACGGGTTGAACGAGTGCCTGTCCGTCGAGGACACCCTGCGCGTGCTGGACGGGCGCACCATCCACGCCTTCCACATCGAGGGCTGCGGCGGCGGACACGTCCCCAACGTACTGAAGATGGCGGGCGTGCCGAACGTCATCGGCTCCTCCACCAACCCCACCCTGCCCTTCGGCCGGGACGCGCTGGCCGAGCACTTCGGCATGATCGTCTCGGCGCACGACCTCAAGGTCGACCTGCCCGGCGACGCCGCGATGGCCCGCGACCGCATCCGGGCCGGGACGATGGGCGCCGAGGACGTCCTGCACGACCTCGGGGTCATCGGCATCACCTCCTCCGACGCCCAAGGCATGGGCCGCGCCGGCGAGACGGTACGCCGTACGTTCGCCATGGCCGGGAAGATGAAGGCCGAGCTCGGCCCCCTGGACGGCGAGGGCTCGTACGGCACGGAGGCGAGCGGGGACGACAACGAGCGCGTTCTGCGCTACATGGCCAAGCTGACGATCAACCCCGCCATCGCCCACGGGTTCGCGCACGAGGTCGGCTCGATCGAGGTCGGAAAGCTCGCGGACATCGTGTTGTGGTGGCCGCAGTACTTCGGCGCCAAACCACAGCTGGTCCTCAAGGCCGGTTTCCCCGCGTACGGGGTGACCGGCGATCCGAACGCCTCCACCGACCGGTGCGAACCGCTCGTCCTCGGACCGCAGTTCGGGGCGCACGGCGCCACCGCCGCCGACATCTCCGTCGCGTTCGTCGCGGAAGCCGCCGTCCGCAACGGCGATCAGATGCCGACGCGCCGGCGCCGCGTGGCGGTCCGCGGGACGCGGGGCATCGGGCCGGGGAACATGCTCCGCAACGCCCGTACCGGCACGGTCGACGTACACCCCGGCACGGGCCTGGTCTCGCTCGACGGCGAGCCCCTCGTGTCGGCACCCGCCGATTCGGTCTCGCTCGGCCGCCTCTACTTCCTGTAGCCGGCTCCGAACACCTCGGACCCGACGGTGGTGTTCAGCTCCACCTCGATGGCGTCCATGAGGAGCCGGCGTGCGTGCTCCAGCGGCAGCGAGCCGCTGAGCCAACGGACGCTGAGGCCTTCGAGGAGGGCCGTCAGGCGTTCGGCCGCGGCCGCGTGCGCCGGAGCCGTGCCCATGGGCCGGGCATGCGCGAGGAGGTCGGCGATCTCGTGCACCCAGGTGTGCGTGGCCTTGGCCACGTCCTCGCGCAGGTCGGCGTCGAAGACGGCGCTGGCCCTGAGCTCTCCCCACGCGGTGCTGTTCTCCCGTACTTCCGGGGTGTCCTGGAGTTCGAGGAGCAGTACCTGCGTCAGCTCGGTCCGCGGGTCCACGGAGTCCAGTGCGGGATCGCGCTCCGCCGTGTACCGGTCGGCGCGGTCGCTGATGAACTCCAGGGTCCGGCGGAGGATCCCGGCGCGATCGGTGAAGTGGTAGTAGATCAGCGAGGTGGACACCCCCGCTTCGGCGGCGAGCTCTCCCACGCGCAGTCCGCGCACGCCGCGGCGCGCGATCACTCGCGTGGCGGCCCTGAGTATTTCCGTTCGACGGTCTGACACGAGGTGTCACTCTACCCGCCGAGTTCGTCACCTGGGGCTATTTCCTGACCAGAGTATCAGGGGCCCTTCTGACGCCACGCTGCCTCGATCACCCCTGATCAGGGGCTGGTCGCCCGGGCGAAGCCGATCGACGCGAGCCTGCCGCTCCCCCGTGCAGGGCGCACCTCTGGCCGATTCGGCAACTGCCTGGCCAGAACCATTGACTGAATTTTCAGTACGGAGGAGGATGCGGGGCACCGGCGGGCCACCGTCCGCCGTCCCTCCCCTCGCCTTCTCCCTACCGCATACGCAGTCCCCTCCCACACTGACTGAATATTCACACAGGAGTGATCATGACGGATTTCCGGATGCCGGCCGAGTGGACCGAGCACGAGGGCTGCCTGATGGCCTGGCCCACGCGTCAGGAGCTGTGGGGTGAGGTCTTCGACGAGGTGAAGACGGAGTACGCGCAGGTCGCCGCCGCCATAGCGCAGTTCGAGCCGGTGACCATGGTGGCGCTGCCCGGCTCCGGCGCCGAGGCCCGTGAGCGGTGCGGTGAGGGCGTCACCGTCGTGGAACTCCCGCTGGACGACTCCTGGTTCCGGGACTCCGGGCCGATCTTCGTGCTCGGGCCCGACGGACGGCGTGCGGGGGTGGACTTCCGCTTCAACGCCTGGGGCGGGAAGCACCACCCGTACGACACCGACGACAAGATAGCGGCCGCCCTGCTGGAGCACCTCGGCGTGGAGCGCATCACCTCCCCGATGATCCTCGAAGGCGGCGCGATCACCGTCGACGGCGAGGGCACGCTGATCACCACCGAGCAGTGCCTGCTGCACCCCAACCGCAACCCGGGGATGAGCAAGGAGGA
Organism: Streptomyces sp. NRRL S-244; assembly: GCF_000717915.1. Taxonomy (GTDB): domain Bacteria; phylum Actinomycetota; class Actinomycetes; order Streptomycetales; family Streptomycetaceae; genus Streptomyces. The sequence continues at coordinate 119,165 of NZ_JOCX01000012.1, read as the reverse complement.
GATCGAGGCCGAGCTGATCGCCCGCCTCGGCGTCACCAAGGTGATCTGGCTGCCGTACGGCGGTCTGCTGGACACCGAGACGGACGGGCACGTGGACGGGGTCTGCGCGTTCGTCGCCCCCGGCAAGGTGGTCGTGCAGCTGCCGAGCGACCCGGAGCACCCCGACCACGAGCGGATGCGCGTCAACCGCGCCGTCCTGGAGGAGGCCACCGACGCCGCGGGGCGCCGGCTGGAGATCCTCGACCTGCCGCAGAGCGCCTTCGTCGAGGTGGCCGGCCGGGAGACCGAGGTCGGCTACCTGAACTTCTACATCGCCAACGGCGGGGTCGTCGTCCCGGTCGCGGGCGTCCCCGAGGACGAGGGGGCGCTCGCCGTCATCGCGGCCGCGCTGCCCGGCCGCAAGGTCGTCGGCGTCCGCTCCCGCGTGATCGCGTACGGGGGCGGCGGCGTCCACTGCATCACCCAGCAGGTGCCGTCCCCGGTGCCCGTCGCCACCTCCCGCTGAGCGCCGAGCAAGGAAGAGAGAGCACCCATGCCGAGATCCCTTCCCCGGTCCGGGGCCCGCACCGCCGCCACCCGCACCGCCGCCACCCGCACGGCCGCCGCCCTCGCCGCCGTCTCCCTGGCCGCCGCCTGCTCCGGCCCGCCCAAGGACGGACCGGCCCCCGGGAGCGCCGCGTTCAAGCTCTCCGCGGGTACCCCGGCCGCCGCCGGCGAGCTGGACTCCTTCACCTGGGCCCTGTACGCCGAACCGCCCACGCTCGACTACATCGCCGCCTTCGACTACCCGCAGAACACCATCGTCTCCAACGTCTGCGAGAGCCTGATGCGGTGGACCCCGCAGCTCACCGTGGCTCCGGGCCTGGCCGAGAAGGCCACCAACCCCGATCCGAACACCTGGGTCTACGACCTGCGCGCGGGCGTGAACTTCCACGACGGCGGTGTGATGACCGCCGACGACGTGGTCTACAGCCTCGGCCGGCAGGCCGACCCGGAGGGCGGATCGGCCTGGAACAGCAACTTCGCCAACGTCGAGTCGGTCACCAAGACGGGTCCGCTCCAGGTCACGGTCAAGCTGAAGCAGCCGGACTCGCAGTTCCCCCAGTACATGGCGACCGCCGCCGGTGTCGTGGCCTCGAAGGCCGGTGTCGAGAAGGCGGGCAAGGACTACGGAACCTCCGGCAGCCTGGACTGCACCGGCCCCTTCAAACTGGGCACCTGGAACAAGGGCCAGTCGATCGAGCTCCAGCGCTTCGACGGCTACTGGGGCGCCAAGGCGAAATCGGCGAAGGCGGTCTTCACCTTCCTCACCGACCCGTCCGCCCGTACCAACGCGATGCTCAACGGCGAGGCCGACGGCGGGTACCTGATCCCCACGGAGAGCTACGACCGGCTGAGCAAGAGCGGCGTGGGCACCCTCTACTTCGGCGAGGGACTCAGCACCGTCAACGTCAACGTCACCAGCATGAAGGGGGCGCTCGGCGACGTACGGGTGCGCCGGGCCCTGTCCATGGCGCTGGACCGCCGCGGATTCGTCAAGGCGGGCCTGGGTGGCGCGGGCACCGCCACCAACTCCCTCACCACCAAGGCCGTCTGGGCCGCGGCCCCCGAAGACGTCCGCAAGGCCGCCTTCGACGGGCTGCCGTCGCCCGAGCAGAACATCGAGCAGGCCAAGGCGCTGATCAAGGAGGCGGGCGCCACCGGCAAGACGGTGACCATCGCCACGAGCGCGATCGGCCAGGACGTGTCGCTGCTGGCCACCGCGGTCCAGGCCGCCGGGAGCAGGATCGGTCTCGACGTCCGGCTGAAGACGATCGCCCCGAACGCCTTCACCGCCCTGTTCACCGACCCCCAGGCCCGCGAGGGCCTGGACATGTTCCCCGAGACGTACTACGACTCCATCACCGACCCGATGGACCTGCTGAGCAACTTCCAGACCGGGGCGTTCCAGAACTACGCCGGCTACAGCGATCCGGCCTACGACGACCTCGTCGCCAAGGCCCGGGCCGACTACGACCCGGCCCGCCGGATGGCGACGGCCGCCCGGCTCCAGAAGAAGGCCGCCGACGAGGTCCTGTGGATCCCCGTGGCCGAGTGGCCGACGGCCGTCTTCCTCGGCAAGCGGATCACCGGCGCGCCCACCACCATCTCGTACCTGTACCACCCGTGGGCCGCCGATGTCGGGGCGGCCGCGCGATGAGTTTCCTGAGATTCGCCGTACGCCGGCTGGCCGAGATGGCGGCCACCCTGTTCGGCGCCTCCTTCGTCATCTTCGGCGCGATGTACCTGGCGCCCGGCAATCCGGCGAGCTTCCTGCTCGCCGGGCGGTCGGCCTCCCCGGAGGCGCTGCGGGCGATCAACGCGCAGTACCACCTGGACGATCCGTTCGCGGTGCAGTACGTGCGCTGGCTCGGCCAGGTGGTGCAGGGCGACTTCGGGCGCTCGATCACGTACCGCACCGACGTGTCCCGGCTGCTGGCGGACCGGCTGCCCAGCACCCTGGTGCTGATCGCCATGGCCCTCGTACTGGTCCTCGCCGCCGGCCTGCTGCTGGGCTGGATCGGCGCGGTCCGCGGCGGCGCCGCCGATTCGACCATCCTCGTCACCACCACCTTCGCGATCGGCACCCCGTCGTTCGTGGCCGCGGTGCTGCTCCAGGGCCTGTTCGCGGTGAAACTGCACTGGTTCCCCACCGGGGGCACGGGCGAGGGCATCGGCCAGATGCTGTGGCACCTGACGCTGCCCGCCGTCGCACTGGCCCTCTACCTGATCGGGATGCTCGCCCGCGTCACCCGGGCCGCGATGCTCGAAGTCCTCGGCCAGGAGCACGTCACCGTCGCCCGCAGCCGCGGGGTCGCCGAACACCTCGTGGTCCGGCGGCACGTGTTCCGCAACGCCCTGGGCACCGTGCTCACCACCGGCGGGCTGATCGTATCCACCCTGCTGGTCACCACCGTCCTGGTCGAGTCCGCGTTCAGCGTGGGCGGCATCGGCCAGCTCCTCGAACTGTCCACCACCACCAAGGACTTCCCCACGGTGCAGGCCATCTCCCTCATCATGGTCGCCCTGTTCATGACCGTGAACCTCTTCGTCGACCTGCTCCATCCGCTGGTCGACCCCCGGGTCGCCCTCGGCCCCCGGAAGCAGGCCGCATGAGCGCCACCGCCCTGCTGCGCCGGCCCGGCCTCGCCCGGCTCCGGAGCTCCCGCGCGCCCCTGTCCGCGCTCTGCCTGGGCTTCGTCGCCCTGGTCGTGCTCACCGCCCTGCTCGCCCCCTGGATCGCCCCGTACGATCCGAACGCCGTCGACCTGGGCAACGCCCTGGCCGGGCCGTCCGCCGAGCACCTCCTGGGGGTCGACGCCTCCGGCCGCGACACGCTGTCCCGGCTGGTCCTGGGCGCCCGTACCTCCCTGCTCGGCCCGCTCGGGGTGGTGACCTTCTCCACCCTGGCCGGGGTCGCCATCGGGACGGCCGCGGCCTGGCGGGGCGGCTGGCTGGACTCCGCCTTGTCCCGCAGCACCGAGCTCGTCTTCGCCTTCCCCGGCATGCTGCTGGCCATCCTGATCGTGTCGGTCTACGGGGAGGGGCTGCTGGCGCCGGTCATCGCGCTGGCGATCGCGTACCTCCCGTACGTCAGCCGGCTCACCCGCTCCCTCGTCCTCGCCGAACGGATGCGGCCGTACGTGGAGGCCTACCGGGTGCAGGGCCACTCCGGGCTGCAGATCTGCCTGCGGCACGTCGTACCCGGGGTCGCCCCGGTCGTCCTCGCCCAGTCCACGGTCAACTTCGGCTACGCCCTGATCGACCTGGCCGGCCTCTCCTTCCTCGGCCTGGGCGTACCCGCCCTGACGCCCGACTGGGGCCGGATGGTCTTCGACGGCAAGACCGCCATCCAGTCCGGCTACCCGCTCTCGGCGATCGTGCCGTGCGCGGCCATCGTCCTGACCGTGGTCGCCTTCAACGTCGTCGGCGAGCGCCAGGCCGACAAGGTCGCCAGGAGGGACCGATGAACACCCTCGAGATCCGGTCGCTGCGGCTGCGGCTGCCGGACAGTGCCCGGCCCGTCCTCGACGGCGTCGACCTCACCGTCGCCGCCCGGGAGACCGTGGCCCTGGTCGGCGAATCCGGCTCCGGCAAGACCCTCACCTCCCGCAGCGTGCTCGGCCTGCTGCCGGCGGGCGCGGAGGCGCAGGGGGCGGTGCGGGTCGTCGGCGACGACGTCCTGACGATGACCGCCGGGCAGCTGCGGCTCCTGCGGACGAGCACGGCGGCCATGATCTTCCAGGACCCCCGGGCCGCCATCAACCCCATGCGCCGCGTCGGTGACTTCCTCACCGAGAGCCTGCGCCTGAACGCCCGGATGAAGAAGGAGGCGGCGCAGGCGCGGGCGGTGCAGATACTGGAGGCCGTCGGCCTCTCGGCGGCCGCGCTGCGGAAGTACCCGGGACAGCTCTCCGGCGGCATGCTGCAACGGGTCATGATCGCGGCCGCGTTGATGGGCGACCCGGCGCTGATCCTCGCCGACGAACCCACCACCGCCCTGGACGTCACGACGCAGGCGGAGGTGGTGGCGCTCCTCGGCGAGCTGCGCGAGAGCTTCGGCACCGGGCTGCTGTTCGTCACCCACGACCTCGGGCTCGCCGCGGCCATCAGCGACCGCGTGTACGTGATGTACGCGGGCCGGATCGTGGAAACGGGCCCCGCCGAGGAGCTGTTCGCGCGGCCGCGCCACCCGTACACGGCCGCGCTCCTCGATTCGACACCGCGGCTGGACGCGCCGCGGGGCCGGCTCGCCGCGATCGAGGGCCGGCCGCCGAGCCTGCGCGAGGAGGTGGTGGGGTGCCCGTTCGCGGCGCGCTGCACGTACGCGACCGACCTGTGCGGGCGCGAGGCGCCGGCCCTGCTGCCGCTCGCGGAGGGCGGGGCGGGTGGAGCGGGTGCGGCTGGTCATCTTGCCTCGTGCCACCACAGTGACCGGGTCCGCGGCGTTCTTTCGCCGGCCGAGCAGGACCGGTCCCCCGCCCGGAAGGAGAGCCACCGATGAGGAAGACCGTGCTGGAGGCCGTCGGCCTGCACCGGGCGTACGGGCCCGTCCAGGCGGTGGACGACGTCTCGTTCCGGCTGGCCGAGGGCGGCTCGCTCGGCATCGTCGGCGAATCGGGCTCGGGGAAGACGACCACCGCCCGGATCGTCGTGGGGCTGGAGCGGGCGGACTCCGGTCAGGTCCGCGTCCACGGCCGGGATCGGGATCGGGATCGGGGCGATCGCGTGCGCGGCAAGGCGCAACGCCTCGCGCGGGCCCGGGAGGTGCAGATGGTCTTCCAGGACCCGTTCCTCTCCCTGGACCCGCGCACGTCCGTGGGCGGGGCGCTCCGCGAAACCCTGCGGCTGCACTTCCCCGACGCCGACCACGGCCGGCGCATCGCCGAGTTGCTCGACCAGGTGGGTCTGGGGGCCCGGGAGGCGGACGCCCTGCCGCGGCAGCTGTCGGGCGGGCAGCGCCAGCGCGTCGCGATCGCCCGGGCGCTGGCGGTGGAGCCCGCCGTCCTGGTGCTCGACGAGGCGGTGGCCGCGCTGGACGTGTCCGTACAGGCGCAGATCCTGAACCTGCTCGCCGACATCCGTGAACAGACGGGAATCGGCTACCTGTTCATCACCCACGACCTCGGCGTCGTGCGCTGTGTCACCGACGACGTCGTCGTCATGCGGCACGGCCGGATCGTCGAGGCGGGCCCGACCGCCCAGGTCCTCGCCGCGCCGGAGCATCCGTACACCCGGCTGCTGTTGGAGTCCGTCCCCCGGCCGGGCTGGGATCCGCAGGGCATCGCGGCGGCGCGGCGCGCCCTCTAGGGGCGGGCGGCGCGGCTCAGGGGCGGCGGCGTACGGCTGCCGCGGTGAGGCCCTCGACGAGGACGCGTACGGTCGCCTCGGGGTCGACGCCGGGGTCCAGGGACTGGAGGGCGGCGAGCCCGTCGGCGGCGGCGGCCAGCGCCGTTCCCGGCGGAACGGGGTCGAAGGCGCCGGCGTGCTCGTCCGCCAGCACCTGGAACAGCCGGACGAAGCACTCGCGCCAGCGCCGGTACTCCGCGTCCACCGCGGCCCGGACCCGGTCGTCGTTCAGCGCGAACCAGTGGAGGGCGGAGTGCAGGCGTGAGAGGTCCGGGCCCTCGGGCTGCGTGAGCAGTCCGATCACGCGCTCGGCGCGCTCGGCGAAGGAGCCGGGGCGGTCGACCGCGAGCTCCATCGGGCCGATCCACTCGGGCCCGATGTCCGCCACCACGGCCACGATCAGGTCGGTGCGGTCCTGGAAGTGGTAGTGGCACATCCCGTGCGAGATCCCGCAGAGCGCGGCGACGTTGCGGGTGCTGAACCGGGCGAATCCCTCGCCGGCCAGCAGGGTACGGGCGGCGGCGATCAGCCGCGCGCGCGTCTGCTCGCCCTTGGCGGAGGTACGGGAGGTGCGGGTGGTACGGGCGGTGCGGGACGGAGGGGACGGCCGCCGCCCGTCCTCGGCTTGTGCTGCCAGTTCTGCTGCCACGGCGTCACTCTAACGACCCCGCGTCCACCACACCGGGAGAACGATCAAGCACCCCGAACTCCCCTTCAGAACAAGCTCGTTGAGGCTGCATGAATTATTGACCGAGCGCTCGGTCAGTAATACGTTCCGGGCCAATCGGTGGAGCGATCCACCCCTGGCTGATCGGAGAACAGTGATGAACGATCACGCTGCACCCCAGGACCCGGCCGGCAGAACGCCGCGACGGACCCTGGACAGGCGAGGCTTCCTGACGGCGGCAGGTCTCGCGGCCGCCGGCGCCGCACTGACGGCCGCGGGCGGCGAGGCCTTCGCAGCCGCCCGCCCCTCGGGGAGGACGGCGGCCGCCGGCGGGTTCACGGTCCCGCTCGACACCGTCCGGCACACCCGTACCTGGATGGCATGGCCGGACAGCTCGGCCATCTGGGGGCGGAAGCTGGCGGGCGTCCAGGCCAACATCGCTCTCATCGCCAAGACCATCGCCACGTACGAGCCGGTCGTCATGTGCGCCAACCCGGCGAGCGTCTCGAAGGCGAAGAGCGCCTGCGGACCGGCCGTCACGGTGATCGGCTCGATCCCCGTCGACGACTGCTGGATGCGCGACAGCGGACCGGTGTTCCGTACGAACGGCGCGGGCGGACTCGACACGGTCGGCCTGAACTTCAACGGCTGGGGCAACCAGCAGACCCACGCCAAGGACTCCCTGGTCGCCGGGCGGATCGCGGCCTACGTCGGGGTCCCGTTCACCACCGCCGCCTTCGTGGGCGAGGGCGGCGCGGTGGAGACGGACGGCGCCGGCACCCTCATGGCCACCCGCAGCAGCATCATCAACCCGGACCGCAACCCCAGCCTGACGCAGTCACAGATCGAGGCGGCGATGTGCGCCGCCTTCGGCGCCTCCAAGGTGATCTGGTTCAAGGGCGTCCTCGGCCGGGACATCACCGACGACCACGTCGACGCGACCTCCCGCTTCCTGGCCCCCGGCCAGGGGCTGGTCCAGATGCCGCTGGCGGGCGACACCGACCCCTGGTCGAACGACGCGCGCCAGCAGTACCAGATCCTCTCCACCTCCACCGGCGCCCAGGGCAACCCCATCTCGGTCACCAAGCTCCAGGGCCCCGACTACAACCTGATCCGGTCCACCGACCCGAACTTCGTGGGCGCGTACGCCAACTACTACGTGTGCAACGGGGCGGTCATAGCCCCGCAGTTCGGCGACTCGCGCGCCGACGCCGGGGCCAAGTCCACCCTCCAGCGCCTCTTCCCGGGCCGCACGGTCGAGCAGCTCAACATCGACAGCCTCGGCGCGGGCGGCGGCGGCATCCACTGCGTCACCCAGCAGCAGCCCGCCCCGTAACCACACCCACCGCACGGAACGCGGGGGCGCCCCGGTGAAAACTTCCTTCGCCGGGGCGCCCCCGCCTTGTGATACTGCTCCGATGATCAACCTGCCTACCGCTGCCCTGGACTCGCTGTCCGGCCTCGCCTTCGGTGACGCCTTCGGTGACCGCTGGTTCGGCATCCTGCGCCGCGAGGGCCCAGCGGCCTTGGAAGCGCGGATCCTGCCCCCCGAGCCGCTGTGGCGGTGGAGCGACGACACCGCCCAAGCCCTCGTTCTCGTCCGGGAACTCGCCGAGGGCGGCGGCACCGTCGACCAGGACCGCCTCGCCCTTCGCCTCGCCGAGGCCTACGCCGAGGACACGCACCGCGGCTACGGGGCCTCGATGCACGACGTGCTCCGCCGGATCGGCGCGGGCGAGCCCTGGCCGGAGGTGGTCACCGGTCAGTTCGGCGGCCAGGGCTCCTGGGGCAACGGCGCGGCCATGCGCGTCGCCCCGCTCGGCGCCTGGCACGCCGCAGACCTCGACACCGTCGCCGAGCAGGCCGCCAGGCAGGGCGCGGTCTCACACCACCACCCGGAGGCCGTCACCGCGGCGGTGGCGGTCGCCGTGGCCGCGGCGCTGGCCACCCGCAGCCGGGGCGGCGCCGCCCCGGCGCGGCCGGACTTCCTCCGGGCCGTCGCCGAACGGCTCCCCGTCGGCGACGTCCGGTCCGGGGTGCGGATCGCGGCCCGGATGCCGGAGCACACCTCGGTCCGGCACGCCGCGGAGGTACTGGGCTCCGGCTACCGGATGTCCGGACCCGACACCGTCCCCTACGCGCTCTGGTGCGCGGCGGGACACCTCGACGACCTGCACGAGGGCCTGTGGTCCACCGTCGCCGGGCGCGGCGACATCGACACCACGTGCGCCATCGCGGGCGGGGTCATCGCCGCCCGCACGGGCGTCGCCGCCCTTCCGGCCGCCTGGCACGCAGCCCGCGAACCGCTGCCCCCGGCCGCGCCGGCGACCGACCGGAGCGGGATCGATCCCCGACCTTGACGCCGACTGTCCTTCCCCCGCACCGGCCACGGTTCCCCGTCGCGACGTTCAGCGGCGGACTCGGGGCATGCCCAGGCCGATCCAGGAGATGATCTCGCGCTGGATCTCGTTGTTGCCACCGCCGAAGGTGAAGATGACCGCGCTGCGGTAGCCGCGTTCGAGTTCGCCGTGCAGGACCGCGCCCGCGGAGCCGTCCTTGAGGGAGCCGGCCGCGCCGACGACCTCCATCAGCCAGGCGTACGCGTCCCTGCGGGCCTCGGAGCCGTACACCTTGACGGCGGAGGCGTCCTGCGGGGTCAGGGTGCCGTCCTGGACGGCGTTGACCATCTGCCAGTTGAGCAGCTTCATCGCGTCGAGGCGGACGTGGGTGCGGGCGAGGCGGCCGCGGACCCAGGAGAGGTCGATGACGCGGCGGCCGTCGGCGAGCTTGGTCTCCGCGGCCCAGCGCTGGACGTCGTGCAGGGCCCGGATGGCCATGGTGCCGTGGGCGGCGAGGGTGACGCGTTCGTGGTTGAGCTGGTTGGTGATCAGGCGCCAGCCCTTGTTCTCCTGGCCGACGCGGCGGCTCGCGGGGACCCGGATGTCCTCGTAGTAGCTGGCCGTGGTGTCGTGCGAGGCGAGGGTGTTGATCAGGGTGCAGGAGTAGCCGGGGTCGGCGGTCGGTACGAGGAGCATGGTGATGCCCTTGTGCGCCGGGGCGTCCGGGTCGGTGCGGACCGCGAGCCAGACCCAGTCGGCGGTGTCCCCGTTCGTGGTCCAGATCTTCTGCCCGTTGACCACGTACGTGCCGGTCTCCTCGTCGCCCTCGCGGACCGCCTTGCACTTGAGGGCGGCGAGGTCCGTACCGGCGTCCGGCTCGCTGTAGCCGATGGCGAAGTCGATCTCGCCGGAGAGGATGCGCGGGAGGAAGTACGACTTCTGCTCGTCGGTGCCGAACTGCATGATCGTGGGGCCGACGGTGTTGAGCGCCATCAGCGGCAGCGGTACGACGGCCTGCGCGGCCTCGTCGAAGAAGATGAACTGGTCCATGGGCGACATCCCGCGGCCGCCGTACTCCTTGGGCCAGCCGACCCCGAGCCAGCCGTCGGCGCCGAGCTTGCGGATGGTCTCCCGGTAGAAGCGCTTCTGGGCGGCGGGGTCCTCGTAGCGGGCGTAGACGTCCTCCGGCACCAGCTCGGCGAAGTAGGCGCGCAGCTCGGTGCGCAACTGCTGCTGCTCAGGCGTGTATTCGAGGTGCACGGCCCCTCCGGGTGTCTCGCGGTCCAGCCGGTCGCTGTGGTGGCGGCGCACAGAGTAGAACGTGTTCCAAGAAGGGGGAAGGACTCGTGGGTCGCCGATTCCGCCGACCGGCCGCGGAGCGATGGCCCGTGACCGACAATGGGCTTGCAGGACACGGGAGTTCGAGGATCCGGGGGGACACGTGGACGAGCAGGCCTGGGAGCGGGAATTCGCCGGGCGGGACCGGCTGCCGGAGCACCGGGACCGGATGCCGGGGCGTCAGGACCAGCTGCCGGGGCGTCAGGACCGGCTGCCCGGCGGCCGGGCCGAGGACTCCTCGGGCGTGACCCAGATCCACGAGCCGGGTGCGCTGCCCACCGACCCCGAGACCCCCGACCGCCTGCGCTCCTGGGAGCTGCTGCCGGACGACGTACGGACCAGGACGCTGGAGAAGGCCGGCCGGTCCCTGGTGTGGTGGGCCCGGGTCTACGCCGACGGCGCCCCGTTCGCGCTGGTGCTGGGAGACCGGGGCCTGTGCCGGGTCCAGCCGGTGTACCGGGGCGGCAGGGCGCAGGAGCACCGGGGCGAGCGGGTCCGGGTGGAGCCCGGCTCACTGCGGACCCGTTCCTTCGACGCGCGTCCGCCGCAGGCGGGCGGCGGCCCGGCCGCGGCGCCCGGCCGTCCCGGCGCACCGGTGGAACGGCTGGTGCTGGACCCGCCGGAGGCGCAGGGGGTGCTCGGGCACTTCCCCCTCGACGTGCAGGACTTCCTCCAGCGGCCCTTCCTGGCCGACCGGCGGACCGTCTCGGCCGAGTGGTACTACGACGAGACCGTCGAGCCCACGCACACCGCCCTGTTCGTCCTCCTGTGCCTGTCCACCGACCGCCACGTCACCGCGATCGAGGCCCGCCGCACGCTGGAGCCGGGCGCCACACCGGACCGGGCCCGCTGGCACGCCCTCACGTGCCACCAGGCCCGGCTCGTCCCACCGCCGGCCGGCCCCCGCTGACGGGCCCCGCCCCGCCGTCAGTTCAGCGCCGTGATCATCGCCTCGGCCGTCGCCGCCATCGCGGTACGGGCCGCCGTCAGGTACGGCCGGGGGTCCGCCGGGGTCAGGTGGGTGCGGATCGCCTCCGTCATGGCCAGGTTCAGCGCGGTGCCGATGTTGACCTTGCGGATGCCGCCCGCCACCGCCGCCGCGAGTTCCGCGTCCGGCAGCCCCGAGGAGCCGTGGAGCACCAGCGGCACGTCCACGGTCTTGGCCAGGCGCGCCAGCAGCGCGTGGTCCAGCTCGGCGGTACGGCGGGTCATCGCGTGGCTGCTGCCGATCGCCACGGCCAGCGCGTCGACGCCCGAGTCGGCCACGAACCGCCGGGCCTCGTCCGGATCCGTACGGGCACCCGGCGCGTGCGGGTCCAGCGGCGCGGCGCCGTTCTTCCCGCCCACCTCGCCCAGCTCGGCCTCGACCCACAGACCGTTGGCGTGCGCCCAGTCGGCCGCGGAGCGGGTGGCCTCCAGGTTCTCCGCGTACGGCAGCTGCGCGGCGTCGTACATCACCGAGCTGAACCCGGCGTCCGCGGCCCGCCGGAGCAGGTCGGGGCTCTTGACGTGGTCCAGGTGCAGGCCGACCGGGATCCCGGCGGCCTCCGCGCACGCGGCGGCGGCGCGTGAGATCGGCAGCAGCGCTCCGCCGCGGAACTTCACGGCGTTCTCGCTGAGTTGGAGGATGACGGGCAGGCCCGCCCGTTCCGCCCCGGCGACGACGGCCTCGGCGTGCTCCAGCGTGATGATGTTGAACGCGGCGACGGCGCGGCCCGCCGCGGCCGCGTCGAGGACGAGCGTCCCGGCGGAGACGAGGCTCATCGGACCGCCTCCTCACCGGCGGTGAGGATCACCGAGCGGGTCAGGTTCCGCGGCCGGTCCGGATCGAGGTCCTGGTGGGCCGCCACGGCGAGCGCCAGCCGGTGGATCCGTACCAGCTCGGCGAGCGGGTCGAGCCGGCCGGGCACCCACTGGCCGCCGGTGGCCCGCACCTGATCGGCGAGCCCCTCGGGGGCCTCGTCGAGCGACCAGGTGAGGGTGCCGGGCCCGGTGACGCTGATCGGGCCGTGCCGGTACTCCATCGCCGGATACGACTCGGACCAGGAGAGGGAGGCCTCGCGCATCTTCAGCGCGGCCTCGTGCGCGAGGCCCACGCTCCAGCCGCGGCCGAGGAAGGTGAACTGCCCTCGGTTGGCCGCCTGTTCGGGCAGCGGTTCGGCGAGCGCGGTCCGGGCGTCGGCGACGACGGCGGGGGTGTGCCGGCCGAAGTGGGCGCGCAGCAGGGTCAGGGCGGTGGTCGCGAAGCGGGTCTGCACGACGGACTGCTCGTCGGCGAAGTCGAGGACGACGAGCTCGTCGGCGAGGGTCATCACCGGGGTCGCCGGGTCCCCGATGACGGCGGTCGTACGCACCCCGGTGTCCCGCAGCCCGGCCAGCAGGTCGAGCACCTCGGTGGTGGTGCCGGACCGGGTGAGCGCGACGACCCGGTCGTAGCGGCGGTGCAGGGGGAACTCCGAGGCGGGGAAGGCGTCGGTCTCCCCCTGCCCCACCTCCTCGCGCAGGGCGGCGGCCGCCTGGGCCATGTAGTACGAGGTCCCGCACCCGACGATCGCGGTACGCTCCCCCGGCTGCGGCAGCAATGCCCCGTGGGCCGGGGCCAGTTCGGCGGCCCGCTCCCAGCACTCGGGCTGCGTGCCCAACTCGTACGCGACGTGGCTCATGGCGGCTCCCTGGCGTGGTGGGTGCAGTTTCCTGCAAGGTAGCGGCCCTTTTCACGCAACTTCAAGCACCCGAGGGGGTTGATCTCCTGGGTTAATGTCGACGCGTAGGCCGATGGAGCACACCCGAGGGGGTCGATCGCCGTGGGGACCATGACCCGCAAGGAGCGCTGGCAGACGCTGCTGGATCTGCTGGTCGAGCGGGGCGAGCTGGAGGTCGAGCCGACGGCGGAGGCCCTCGGCGTGTCCGCCGCGACCGTCCGCCGCGACCTCGACCGGCTGGCCGAGCAGCAGCTGCTGATCCGCACGCGCGGCGGGGCGGTGGTGCACGGCGTCTCGTACGAACTCCCGCTGCGCTACCGCACCTCGCGCCGCGCGGCGGAGAAGCACCGGATCAGCGAGGCGGTGGCGGAGCTGATCACCCCGGGCGAGGTGGTCGGCCTGACGGGCGGCACCACGACCACGGAGGTGGCCCGCGCCCTGGCCGGCCGCCCGGACCTGGCGGCGGGCACGCCGGCGCTGACGGTGGTGACCAACGCGCTCAACATCGCGGGCGAGCTCGTCATCAGACCGCAGTTCAAGATCGTCCTGACGGGCGGGGTGGCCCGCCCCCAGTCGTACGAGCTGACGGGCCCGCTCGCCCAGCAGGTCCTGGGCCAGCTGACGATGGACACGGCGGTGGTCGGCGTGGACGCGTTCGACCCGGCGGACGGCGCGGCGACCCGCCACGAGGACGAGGCGGCGATGAACCGTCTCCTGTGCGAGCGGGCCCGCCGGGTGGTGATCGCGGCGGACTCCAGCAAACTCGGGGTCCGCGCCTTCGCCCGCATCTGCCCGACGCGGTCGGTGGACGTCCTGGTGACGGACACGGCCCTCCCGGACCGGGTCGCGGCAGAGTTCGAGGCGGCGGGGGTGGAGGTGCGGAGGGTGTAGGCGCGGAGGGTGTAGGCGCTTCGACGCCGAGCCGACCGGCCCACATCACGCGCCGCAATGCGCCGCACCGCGCCGCCCCGCACCGCGCCGCCCTCAGTGCGTCGGCAGGCGTCCCGCCTCCTCCGACAGGGCTGCCAGGATCGGGGCGATCAGGGGGTGGGACTCCGCTCCCCGGCGGGTCGCGGCGAAGACCCTCCGGGTGGGCGGCGCACCCGACACCGGGCGGACCTGGACCTCCTTGAGGTCCATGCCGCGCAGCGCCGAGCGCGGGACCAGAGCCACCCCCGCCCCGGCGCCCACCAGGGCGGTCACGGCGCGGAAATCGTCCGAGGAGTGCACGAACCGGGGCTGGAAGCCGGCCAGTTCGCAGGCGAGCAGCGTCACGTCGTGGCACGGGTTCCCGGGGTACTGACCCACCCAGTCCGCGCCGGAGAGGTCCGCCAGCGGGACCTCGGGGAGGTCGGCCAGGGCGTGCCCCGAGGGGAGCACCGCGTCGAAGGGTTCCGCGTACAGCGGCAGGACCGACAGGCGGCCGTCGTCGGCGCCCGGGGCGCCGCGGTATTCGACGGCCAGCGCGAGGTCGGCCTCGCCGTCGAGGAGCAGGGGCAGGCTCTGATCGCCTTCCGCGTCCCGTACGCGCAGCCGGATGCCCGGGTGCTCGCGGGCCAGGCGGGCGATCGCCGGGGCGAGGACCTCGGCGATGCCGGTCGCGAAGGCGGCCACCGTCACCTCGCCCGCCGTGCCTCCCGCGTAGGCCGCGAGCTCGGCTTCGGCGCGCTCCAGCTGGGCGAGGACCTCGTGGGCGTGCCCGAGCAGGATCTCGCCGGCCGCCGTCAGCCGTACGCCGCGACCGCTGCGGGTCAGCAGCGCGTGTCCGGTCTCCTGTTCCAGCGCCGCGAGCTGCTGGGAGACGGCGGAGGGGGTGAGGTACAGGGCTGCGGCCGCGGCGGTCACCGTACGGTGGTCCGCCACGGCCCGCAGGATGCGCAGCCGGCGGGGGTCGATCACCCCACCATTCTCGCAGGTGGAGCGCGCCTCCCGACCCGCCCTCAGGCCTCCGTGGCCGCCAGGGCGGCGCGGGCGTCCACGAAGGCGGCCACGGCGCGTTCCACGTCCGCCGTCGAGTGGGCCGCCGAGAGCTGGACCCGGATGCGGGCCGCGCCCATCGGGACCACCGGGTAGGAGAAGCCGATCACGTACACGCCGCGCTCCAGCAGCAGCTCCGCCATCTTGGCCGCCTCCGCCGCGTCGCCGATCATCACCGGGGCGATCGCGTGGTCGCCGGGGAGGATCTCGAAGCCGGCCTCGGTCATCTTCGTGCGGAAGAGCGCGGTGTTGGCGGCGAGCCGCTCGCGCAGGTCGCCCGCCGACTCCAGCAGGTCCAGGACCTTCAGGGACGCGGCGGCGATGACCGGGGCGAGGGAGTTCGAGAAGAGGTACGGGCGCGAGCGCTGGCGCAGCAGCTCGACGATCTCGGCGCGGGCCGCGACGTAGCCGCCGGAGGCGCCGCCGAGGGCCTTGCCGAGGGTGCCGGTGATGATGTCGACGCGGTCCATGACCCCGTGCAGCTCCGGCGTACCGCGGCCGCCGGGGCCGACGAAGCCGACGGCGTGCGAGTCGTCGACCATGACCATGGCGTCGTAGCGCTCGGCCAGGTCGCAGATCTCGGCGAGCGGGGCGACGTAGCCGTCCATGGAGAAGACGCCGTCGGTGACGATCAGCTTGCGGCGCGCGCCGCCCTCGGTGGCTTCCTTCAGGCGGGCTTCGAGCTCGGCCATGTCGCGGTTGGCGTACCGGAAGCGGCGGGCCTTGGACAGGCGGATGCCGTCGATGATCGAGGCGTGGTTGAGGGCGTCGGAGATCACCGCGTCCTCGGCGCCGAGCAGGGTCTCGAAGACGCCGCCGTTGGCATCGAAGCAGGAGGAGTAGAGGATCGTGTCCTCCTGGCCGAGGAACGAGGACAGGCGCGCCTCCAGTTCCTTGTGCACCTCCTGCGTACCGCAGATGAAGCGGACGGAGGCCATGCCGTAGCCCCAGCGGTCCAGCGCGTCCTTCGCCGCGGCGACCACCTCGGGGTGGTCGGCCAGGCCCAGGTAGTTGTTGGCGCAGAAGTTGAGGACCTCACCGGGGGCGCCGCCCGCGGTGACCGCCACGGCCGCGTTCTGCGGGGTGCCGATGACGCGCTCGGGCTTGTGCAGGCCCGCGGCGCGGATCTCGTCGAGGGTGGTGCGGAGGTCTTCGCGTACGGACTCGAACATGGGCTTCGGCTTCTCCTTGTGCGGCGGACGAAGGGGGCCGGGCCCCGCGGAGGGGGGAGGGTGGGCGGGGCCCGGCCGGAGGGAGATGGTTCGGTGGGACGGAGGCGGGGAGGAACGGGAGGAACGGTGGGCCGGTGCGCCCTCCGGTTCCGGTTCCCGTCCGGAGGCCGGAAGGGCCGTTACGCCGTCCAGTCCAGGATGATCTTGCCGCTGCGGGCGGTGGCCGCCTCGTCGAACGCGGCCTCGAAGTCGCGGTGCGAGTAGCGGCCGGTGATGACCGGGCTGAGGTCGAGCCCGCCCTCCAGCAGCACCGTCATCGCGTACCAGGTCTCGAACATCTCGCGGCCGTAGATGCCCTTGATCGTGATCATCGAGGTGACGACCTTCGCCCAGTCCACCGGGAACTCCTGCGCCGGGAGGCCCAGCATGGCGATCCGGCCGCCGTGCGTCATGTTGTCGATCATGTCGCGCATGGCCTCGCCGCGGCCGGACATCTCCAGGCCGATGTCGAAGCCCTCGCGCAGGCCCAGCTGCGCCTGCGCGTCGGCGATCGTCGCCTTCGAGACGTCGAGCGCGAGCGTGGCGCCGGCCTTGCGGGCGATCTCCAGGCGCTCGGGGCTGACGTCGGTGATGACGACGTTGCGCGCACCGGCGTGCTTGGCCACGGCCGCCGCCATGATGCCGATCGGGCCCGCGCCCGTGATCAGTACGTCCTCGCCGACCAGCGGGAACGACAGCGCCGTGTGCACGGCGTTGCCGAACGGGTCGAAGATCGCCGCCACGTCCAGGTCCACGGCGGTCCGGTGCACCCACACGTTCTGCGCGGGCAGGACGACGTACTCGGCGAACGCGCCGTCGCGCCCGACGCCGAGGCCGACCGTGCTGCGGCACAGGTGGCGGCGCCCGGCCAGGCAGTTGCGGCACTTGCCGCACACCAGGTGGCCCTCGCCGCTGACCAGCGCGCCGATCTCGATGTCCCGGACGTCAGCGCCGAGCGCGGCGACTTCGCCCACGAACTCGTGGCCGAGCACCAGCGGGGTCTTGACCGCGCCCTGCGCCCAGCCGTCCCAGGAGCGGATGTGCAGGTCCGTGCCGCAGATGCCGGTGCGCAGCACCTTGATCAGCACGTCGCCGGCGCCGTACTCGGGCTCCGGGACGTCCATGAGCCACAGCCCGGGCTCGGCCTTGTGCTTGACGAGTGCCTTCATGGGGGTGGCTCCAGGCATGCGGAGGGGGCGTTGCAACCACTGGTGCGGGTGCGACGTATCGACAGGCACCAATCTGCCGAGCGCGGAGGTGATCAGTCCATCGAGGATTTCTTAAGCGGGTCGACAGCCCAGCTTCACGCCTATGCTCCTCACGTGAAGGGCTGTGGCCTGGGCAGGGGCCCGCGGCCGGGGCAGGGAATGGGGAGGTGAGGGGCGTGCCGAGTCTGCGCAGCAGGGCGCTGTCGGTCGCGCTGATCGCGGCGGGGCGGCGAAGACGGTTCGCGAGTGCCGAGGCGGTACGCGCACGCGTGGCGGAGACGGCCCGCCGGCCGGCGTCGCACTTGCCGCCGCGCTCGCTGGGCCGGGTCGCAGACGTCTCCCGCACCTTCGTCGGTGCCTGGCCGGTGTACGACGCCTCGCCGCGCGGGATCGAGCCCGCGGCCCAGGTGCTGTACGTGCACGGCGGCGGGTACATCAACGAGCTGGTCCGGCCGCACTGGTCGATGATCCGGACCCTGGTCACGGAGGCGCGGGCCCGCGTCGTCGTACCGGCGTACATACTTGCCCCGCGCGGAACCGCCGACCGGACGGTGCCGGTGGCCGCGGACCTGCTCAGCGGGCTGATCGCGAGCGGCGGAGCGGGCGGCACGGTGCTCGTCGGGGACGCCGCGGGAGCGGGGCTGGCGCTGGCCGCCGCCCAGCGCCTGCGCGACCGTACGGGGGCCCAGCCCTCGCGGATCGTACTGATCTCGCCCTGGCTCGACCTGACCATGAGCCACCCCGACCAGGCGGCCATCGAGGCGGCCGACCCGCTCCAGGCCCGGCCGGGGCTGCTGGAGGCGGGCCGGCTGTACGCGGGCACGCTGGCCACCGACGACCCGCGGGTGAGCCCCCTGCACGGGGCGTTCGCGGGGCTGGCGCCGCTGACGGTGTTCACCGGAACCCGGGACGTGCTGACCACCGACAGCCGGGAGCTGCTCAGCCGCGCCCGTGCGGACGGGGTCGAGGTGGAGTTCCACGAGGAGCCGGGGCTGCCGCACGGGTACCCGCTGCTGCCGGTGCCGGAGGGGCGGGCGGCCCGGGACCGGATCGTGGAGCTGATCAGGTCCGCCGCCGACGACTGAGGCCGGGCGGGCGGGCCGGGGTGCGGGCCGCCGGGCGGGCCGGGGCGCGGGCCGGGGTGGGGGCCGTCATGCGGTGCAGGTCATCAGCGAGCTGATCGGCCAGGCCCGGTAGGCGGTCCAGTACGCCTCGTCGCGCGCGCCGTCGGCGGGCGGGGTCCGGTTCGGCTGCCAGCCGACCGTGGAGAAGCCCGCCTCGACGGCGGCCTCGGCGAAGTCGGCGTGCGCCCATTCGCGGAACTCGAAGTCGGCCGGGGGCTGGGTCAGGAACTGCGCCTTCAGCAGCGGCGCGTCGCCTTCCTGGACGCGGTCGACGATCCGGACCCCGTACGGCGACCAGTCGACGTTCGGGTACGCGCCGGCGTTCGGCACGATGGCCAGCAGCCGGCCGCCGTCGCGCAGGTTGGCGCGGATGGACCGGAACATGGCGTGCAGGGCGGACCGGTCGGCGGCGTAGTTGAACAGGTACACGGCGGTGGCCAGGTCGAAGGGGCCCATCTGCGGCAGCTTGGCGGCGTCGGCGACCACGTATTCAATGGACGCAGCCTCAATGGACGCAGTCTCAATGGACGCGGCTGAGATGGACGCTGCCTCAGCGGATGCGGCTTCCATGGACGCGGCCTCACCGCGGGACGCCGCGCCGCGGGCCGCCCCCGTGTCCTCGTGCGCTCCCGAAGCCGCCGCGCCCACCGGGCGTACCGCACCCACCGCGCGCTCCAGCGCGCCCACGCCGTTCCCGCCGATCACCCCGTGCGCACGGGCCAGCCGGATCATCTCCTCGGAGATGTCCACGCCGACGGCCCGCCGGGCCCCGCCGCGGGCCAGCAGCCGCGTGTTGTAGCCGTATCCGCAGGCCAGGTCGAGGGTGTCGAGCCCGCGCACCCCGCCGAGCGCGTCGAGCGCCCCGAGCAGGGTGTGGGTGTCGGCCGCCGCGAAGGCCGCCGTGGTCTTCGACTCCACGAAACGCTCGCCGATGGTGTCGTACTGGAACCGCATGCTCTGCCTTCCGTGGCGGGGTGGGACGCGTGCGTATGGTGCCCCGGAGCGCGGCCGGTCAGGTCGGGTGCGGCGGCCCGTCCCCCGGACGGGGGAGGCGTTCGGGTCAGTGCGTACGGCGTACGGGGTGCCCGGCCACCGCCGGGAGCAGTTCGCGGGCGCAGCCCCGCAGCCAGGCGTGCGCCGGGTCGGCGTCGTGGCGCGGGTGCCAGGCGATGCCGAAGGGCAGCGTCGGCAGGTCGAGCGGCACCTCGAAGGCCTCCAGCCCCAGCTCGGTGGCGAGCGGCACGGCCTGAGCGGCGATCAGGCCGACGAGGTCGCTCTCGCGCAGCAGGAACAGGGACGCGGGGTAGGAGCCGACGCTGCCCACCACCCGCCGGGACAGGCCCTGCCGGGCGAGGGCCGCGTCCACGGGGCCCTCCAGCCGGCCGCGCCGGGAGACGATGAGGTGCTCGGCGGCCGCGAAGCGGCGGGCGGTCATCCGGCCCTTCAGCAGCGGGTGCCCGGCCCGGGCGACGCCCACCATGTGCTCGTCGAAGAGGTGCTCGACGCGCACCTCGGGGGATCCGCTGTCCACGACGCCGAGTTCGAGGTCGGCGATGCCCTCGCGCAGCGCCGGGGTGTCCACGTGGCTCTCCGACAGGAAGCGCAGCCGTACACCGGGCGCCTCCCGGGCCACCCGGGAGAAGAGCGTGGCCCCGAAGGTGGCGGCGAAGGCGTCGTGGGACAGCACCGTGAAAGTACGGGTGAGGGTGGGCAGGTCGACCTGTCCGCCGCTCAGGAACAGGGCCCGGGCCCGTTCCACGACGGCCCGGACCTCGCCGTGCACGGCGAGGGCGTGCGGGGTCGGGACCATGGTCCGCCCGGCGCGCACGAGCACGGGGTCGCCGAGGGCCTTGCGGATCCGGCCGAGGGTGCGGCTCATGGCGGGCTCGGAGAGGTGCAGGCGGGCGGCCGCGCGGGACACGCTCGACTCCTCCAGGAGGACGTCCAGAGCGACGAGGAGATTGAGGTCCAGGCCGGATTGCGTCACACGCATTCATCCCTTGCAGAACTTGCACTGGAAAGCAGGTGCCGCCAACTCTACGGTGAGGCACGGGGGATGGCGCCGACCGCGCTTCCTGACCGCGCTCCCTTCCCCTCTCCCACACCACTTCACCGTCACCGACTCCGAGGAGGAGCCGTGCTCCGCCATGCCCTCAAGCGGGATCCCGCAGATCCCGACGCAGCCCCGTCCGCCCCGGCGCCCGCCGCCCTCACCCGGCCCGTCCTGCTCGTCCTGTGCGCCTGCGTGCTCGTCGCGCAGGCCATGGTCGCGGCCGTCAACCTGCTGATACCGCAGCTCGCCGCGTCCTCCCTGCACCCCGCCCCCGGCCAGCTGGTGTGGGCGGTCGACGCCTACGTCATCGTGTTCGCCGCGCTGCTCATCCCGGCCGGCGCCCTCGGCGACCGGTACGGCCGCAAGGGCGCCCTGCTGGCCGGGCTAGGGCTGTTCGCCGCGGGCGGGGCGGTCAGCGCGCTCGCCGCGGCCCCGGCGGTGCTCATCGCCGGTCGCGGCCTGTGCGGGGCCGGTGCGGCCCTGATCATGCCCGCCACCATGTCCGTACTGATCCACCTGAGCCCGCCGGAGCGCCGCGGCCAGGCGCTGGCGACCTGGACGCTGGCCGCCGGCCTCGGGGGCCTGGCGGGCAACGTCGGGGGCGGCCTGGCCGGGGAGTTCCTGACCTGGCGGGCCCTGTTCTGGGCGGTCGTCCCGCTCGGCGCGCTGCTCGCGTTCGCCGTCGCCCGTACGGTCCCCCGCACGCCGGCCCGGTCCGACGCCTCCGTCGACCCGCTGGGCGCGCTCCTGCTGGCCGGGGCGCTCCTCGCGGTCGTCTACGGGATCATCGAGGGGCCCTCGTACGGCTGGACCTCGGCGGCGGTGCTGATCGCCTTCGGGGCCGGCGCCGGGCTGCTCGCGGCCTTCACCGGCCACGCGCTGCGCGCCGCGCACCCGTTGCTGGACCCGCGGATCTTCGCCTCGCGCAAGCTGCGCGCCGGGTCGCTCGGGATCGGCGCCGCGTTCTTCGGGCTCTTCTCCCTCTTCTTCGTCAACGCCCAGTACCTCCAGTACGCGAAGGGCTTCTCGCCGGCTCTCACCGGTCTGGCGATCGTCCCGCTGACCATCGGCATGGCGGTCGTGCCGAAGCTGGGGGCCCGGCTGGCGGAGCGGACGGGGCCGCGGCTTCCGGTCGGCGCCGGGCTGGGCCTGATCGGGGCCGGGCTGCTGCTGGTCTCCACCGCCGACGCGGACACCCCGTACGCCCTGTACGCCTGCCACCTGCTGGTGCTGTCGGTCGGGACCGGCCTGTGCGCGCCCTCGCTGACCCTGACCGTGGTCGCCGAGCTGCCGGCGCACCAGGCCGGGCTGGGCTCCGGGCTGAACACCGCGGCCCGGGAGATCGGCGCCGCGCTGGGGGTGGCGGTGGTCGGCACGGTGCTGGCCTCCCGGTTCCACGGCGATCCGCAGGATCCGGCGCAGATCGGCGCCTTCACGGACGCGATGGGGGCCGCGCTGCGCACGGTCGCCTCGGTGCTGCTGCTCGCGGCGCTCGCGGTGGTGGCCGGCTACCGCAACGGCGCCGGTGCGGGGCGCGGAAGCCGGGAGGGGGCGGAGGACCGAAGCCGGCAGACCGGGCGCTGACGCCCGGCCCCCGCCCACCGGCGCCGGGATGCAGCGTCCGGCGTCGGAGGGGCATGCTGACTGTGTGACGGCGAGACCGGACAGCGGCCCCGCCACCGACGCCACGGTCCGGGTGCTCGCGCGGGCCTGCGTCGATGCGGTGCATGCCGTCGGCGGGTTTGCGGGCGGGATCTACCTGCGCTCCGAAGCCGAGGGCCCGCTGCTGCTGGCCGTGGTCACGGGGCTGCCCAGGCAGCTGTTCCGTCCGTGGTGGCGCATGCACATGAACCGCCCGTACCCGGTCGCCGAGGCCTACCGCTCCGGACAGTCGGTGCACCTGCCCGACGCGGAGGCGGCCATGCGGCGCTTCCCGCAGCTGATGGCCGGGCTGCCGTTCCCCTTCGGCTCGCTGTACGAGCCCGTCATGGCCGGGGCGCAGCGGTTCGGGGTGCTGTTCGTCCTGCGCCCCGCCACCCCGGGGGCATCGGTCGACGCCGCCGACCGGGAGCGGCTGCGTGCCGCCGCGAACGGGCTGGCCGAGGGGCTCGCCGCGCTCAGCGCGGCCGGCGAACCGGTGCTCTGGACGGACGATCCGGTCGGCGTGCCGCCGCCGGACACCGCGCAGGGCGCCCGCGAGGCCGTGGAGCGGCTGACCCTCGCCGTGCTCTCCATGGACCGGGAGGGCAGGGTCCGCTACGTCAACCGTGCCGCCGCCGACCTGCTGGGGGTGGGCGCGCCGGAGCTGCGCGGGCGGGTGCTGTGGCAGGCGGTGCCGTGGCTCGGGCAGCCGGCGTACGAGGACCACTTCCGCGGGGTGTTCATGTCCGGGGAGCCGGTGCGCTTCCCGGCCCGGCTGGGCCGGCAGCCGGACGCGGGCTGGGTGGAGGTGGACCTGTACCCGAGTGTGGACGGGGTGACCGTGACGATCGACGCGGCCGAGCCGCCCGCCTACGCGCCCGGATCGGTGGTCCGCCCGGGCGCGGGGCTGGGGCTGGGTTCGCCGGCCGACCGGGCCTCGGCGCTGTACCGGCCGGTGGCCCTCGCCATCGCGCTGACGGAGGCGGTGACGGCCCGCCAGGTGTCGGCGGTGGTCACGCAGGAGCTGCTGCCCGCCTTCGGCGGCCGCCAGCTGGCGATCTACCTGCTCAGCGAGCGGCATCTGCACCTGGCCTGGGAGACGGGCTTCCCGCAGGGCTTCCTGGACCGGTTCGACGGGGTGGCGCTGGACGTGCGGCTGCCGGGCGTGGAGACGCTGACCACGGGCCGGCCGATGTTCTTCGAGTCGATGGAGCACCTGGCCGCGGCCTATCCGGGGATCCCGCTGGACGCCCACGTCGGGGCCCGCGCGTTCCTGCCGCTGATCGCCTCGGGCCGCCCGGTGGGCTCCTGCATCCTCGGCTTCGACGCGCCGCGCGGGTTCAGCCCGGAGGAGCGTACGGTGCTGACCGCGCTGGCCGGGCTGATCGCGCAGGCCCTGGAGCGGGCGCAGCGCTACGACTCCGAGGCGGCGCTGGCCCGCGGACTCCAGGCGGCGCTGCTGCCGCACCGGCTGCCGGTGCACGAGAACGTGGAGACCGTCGCCCGGTACCTGCCCGGCACCCAGGGCATGGACGTGGGCGGCGACTGGTACGACGTGGTCGAGACGATCGACGGCCTGCTGGCGCTGGTCATCGGGGACGTGCAGGGCCACGGGGTGGCGGCCGCCGCCACGATGGGACAACTGCGCAGCGCCGTACGGGCGTTCACCCTGGCCGGCAGTGCGCCGGACCAGGTGGTGGCGGGCACCAACCGGCTGCTGATCGATCTCGACCCGGGCCAGTTCGCGAGCTGCTGCTACGTGCTGCTCGACCCGGTGTCGGGCCGGGCGCGGGCCGCCCGGG
Source organism: Streptomyces sp. NRRL S-244 (assembly GCF_000717915.1). GTDB lineage: Bacteria > Actinomycetota > Actinomycetes > Streptomycetales > Streptomycetaceae > Streptomyces. The sequence goes on along the minus strand of NZ_JOCX01000012.1, from coordinate 95,214 downwards.
CCGGGCACCCGCAGCCGCTGCTGCGGCACGCGGACGGGCGGGCCGAGGTGATGGAGCTGCCGGGCGGGGTGGTCCTCGGCATCGACGCCGGCGCCACGTACCCGGTGACGGACCTGCGGCTGGCGCCGGGCTCGGTGCTCGCCCTGTACACGGACGGGCTGGTGGAGGAGGCGGGGACGGACATCGACGTCGGCGTGGAGCGGCTGCGGGCGGCGCTGGCCGCGGCCCGGCCGTCGCCGCTGACCGAGATGGCCGACCGGCTGATCGGCGGTGCGGGGGGCTCCGCGGACCGGCCGGACGACATCGCCCTGCTGCTGGCCTGTCGTACGGGGGACGGCCGGGCCTCCGCGAGCAGCTGAACCGACGCGACGCCGACCCGACCCCGACCCGACCCCGACGCGACGCCGGAGCGGCCCCCGAGCGACGCCGGAGCGACCCCGGACCCTCGCCCGGGTGCCCACTCCGTGGGCAGGTGGTGTCGCCCCGGGCACATGTCGGCAAAGCGGAAGAAAATTTGCCCGCCCTCCGCTGCGGTTCCCGCACCCGCACTCCGTGCAGCGTTTACGCGGTCTTAACGCTGCCGTAGGGCCATCTTCGCGGGACGCGACGATGGAATCCGCAGGAGAACTGCTCTTGACCTGCGAATCCCGCAGGGATTCGATGTCGGCCCGGGAGCCACTGAACCACTCTGCTCACCACCGCCTCGGAGGCGATACCGCTCCCGCACCTCAGTTCACCGCACCAGCCGATCGGAACCCCGCACCGATGTCTGAAACGATCAGCGCCCCTCAGGCCCTCGCCCCCGCCACCGGGCCCGTCCCCCAGAAGCTCAAGCGTTCCATCGGCGTCGTCGGCGGCACACTGCTGACGCTCTCGTGCGTGACGCCCGCTTCGACCTTGTTCGTCGTCGTGCCCGACCTGTTCGCCAGCCTCGGCTCGTGGACCGCCCTCACGATCGCCATCGGTTCGCTGCTCTGCATCGGCGTCGCGTTCTGCTACTCGGAGCTCGGCACCCTGATCCCCAGCGCCGGCGGCGAGTACGCGATGGTGTCGACCATGGCGGGCAGGCTGGCCGGCTGGCTGGTGTTCGTCCTCTCCCTGCTGGTCGTGATGATCGTGCCGCCCGTGATCGCCATGGGCACGGCCGACTACCTCGCGCCGATCGTGCACATACCGGCCCCGGTCGCGGGCGGCGGCGTGATGCTGCTCGCCACCCTCGCCGGCCTCCTCGACCTGCGGGCCAACGCCTGGATCACCGGCATCTTCCTGGTGCTGGAGGTGGTCGCCGCCGCACTGGTCGCCGTACTGGGCTTCGCGCACAGCGAGCGCGGCGCCGACGCGCTGGTGCACGGCACGGTCGCGGCCGAGGGCGGCGGTACGTCCACGGTGACCGCGATGATGGTGGTCTCCGGGCTCGCCATCGCCCTGTTCATCACCCAGGGCTTCTCCACCGCCGTCTACCTGTCGGAGGAGCTGGAGAACCCGCGGCGCAACGTCGCCCGTACGGTGCTGGCCACCCTCGCCATCTCCACCGCCGTCATCCTGGTTCCGGTCATCGCCATCACCGTCGGCGCCCCCGACCTCGCCGCGCTGACCGAGGGCGACCTCGGCGGGATGGTCACCGCCTGGTCCAACTCGGCCGTCGGCACCTTCGTCAGCCTCTGCGTCGCCCTCGCCATCATCAACGCCGGCATCGTCATGGTGATCCAGAACTCCCGCGTGCTGTTCGCCTCCGCCCGCGACAAGGCCTGGCCGGCGCCGGTCAACCACGCGCTGTCCAAGCTGGGCCGCTTCGGCTCCCCGTGGGTGGCCACGCTCCTCGTCGGCGTCCCGGGTGCGGCGCTGTGCTTCGTCAACCTCGACACCCTGTACGGGGTCACCGGCGTCTCGGTGACCGGCATGTACCTGCTGGTCGCGGTGGCCGCGCTGTTCGCCCGGCGAGGGGCGCACCGCGAGGTGGCCGCCTGGCGGATGCCGCTGTGGCCGGCCGTGCCGATCGTGCTGATCGCCGTACTCGCGTACATCCTGATGCAGCAGGAGACCCAGTACCTGCTGTGGACCGGCGGGATCGTCGCCGTGGCCACGCTGTACTGGGCGCTGTACCTGCGGCCGCGGCAGGACACCCGCTGGCTGGTCAGCGTCCCCGAGGACGACGAGCCGGCCGCCGTCTGATCCGCACTCCCCGACGGACGGGGCCGCACGGGTTCGGTTCCCGTCGGCCCCGTCCATCGTGATGACGACCTTGCCGAACGGCGCGTCCGCCGCGTCCTCGCGGTAGGCCGTGCGCGCCTCCTCGAAGGGGTGCACGCGGTCGACGACCGGGCGCAGCCCGTGGGCGGCCACCGCCCCCTTCATGTCCTCGAACTGCGTGCGGCTGCCGACGAAGACCCGGCGGATCGCGGCAAGGCTCGTCTCGTACGCCGCGTGCGAGATCTCGATCCCGGACCTGGCGGCGCTCGCGGTGATCAGCAGGGCGATCTGCCCGTACAGGGCGCTCGCCCGCACCGACTGCTCGATCGTCTCGGGGCCGCCCGTCTCCACGACGAGGTCGGCGCCTGACCCGCAGGAACCGCCCGGCCCGGCCGCGGGGCGGTCAGGCCCTGGGCGGGGCTTGGGTGCGGCCCAGGGTGATGGCCGTGTTCACCAGGCCGACGTGGCTGAACGCCTGGGGGAAGTTGCCGAGTTGGCGGCCGCTCACCGGGTCGTACTCCTCCGCGAGGAGCCCCACGTCGTTGCGCACGGCCAGCAGCCGCTCGAACAGCTCCCGGGCCTCCTTCTCCCGCCCGGTCATGTGCAGCGCGTCGGCCAGCCAGAACGAGCAGGCCAGGAAGGCCCCTTCGTCGCCGGGCAGCCCGTCCACCGACGGGCCCTCGGTGCTGTAGCGGCGGACCAGGCCGCTGCTGCCGAGCTCCACCCGCACCGCGTCGACCGTGCCGATCACGCGCGGGTCGTCGGGCGGCAGGAACCCGACCCGCGGGATGAGCAAGGTGGCCGCGTCCAGTTCGCGGGAACCGTAGTACTGGGTGAAGGTGCCCCGCACCGGGTCGAAGCCGTTCTCGAGCACGTCCTGGTGGACCTCGTCGCGCATGGTCCGCCACCGCTGCACGTCGCCGAGGAGCGAGGGGTCGCTCTCCATGGTGCGTACGGCCCGGTCGGCTGCGACCCAGGCCATCACCTTGGAGTGCACGAAGTGCCGGCGCGGCCCGCGCACCTCCCACAGGCCCTCGTCCGGCCGCCGCCAGTTGCGCTCCAGGAAGTCGAGGAGCGCGAGCTGGATCCGCCACGCGTGCCGCTCCGCGGGCAGCCCGTTCTCCCTGGCCAGGTAGAGGGAGTCGAGGACCTCCCCGTACACGTCGAGCTGGAGCTGGTCCACGGCCGCGTTGCCGACCCGGACCGGGGCGGAGGAGGCGTAGCCGCGCAGCCACGGCAGGTCGGATTCGGGGATCCGGCGCTCGCCGCCGATCCCGTACATGATCTGGAGGTCGGCGGGGTCTCCGGCGATCGCGCGCAGCAGCCAGGCGCGCCAGGCGCGGGCCTCGTCCAGGAAGCCGGTCTCCAGGAGGGAGCCGAGGGTGAGGGTGGAGTCGCGCAGCCAGCAGTAGCGGTAGTCCCAGTTGCGGACGCCGCCGAGCTCCTCGGGCAGGGAGGTCGTGGCGGCGGCCGCGATACCGCCGGTCGGGGCGTACGTGAGGGCCTTGAGGGTGATCAGGGAGCGGGTCACCGCCTCCCGGTAGGGGCCCTCGTAGGTGCACTGGGCGGACCAGTCCCGCCAGGCGGCGAGGTTCTGCCGCAGCGTGTCGTACGGGTCGACGGTCGCGGGGCGCGGTTCGTGCGAGGCGTGCCAGGTGAGGACGAAGGCGACCTGTTCGCCCGGGGCGAGGGTGAACTCGGAGCAGGTGCTGTTGGCCTCGCCCCAGGTGGGTACGGCCGGTTCGCTGCGGAACCACGCGGAGTCGGGCCCGGCGACGGCGACCCGGTCGCCGTCGGCGCGGCGGACCCAGGGGACGACGTGCCCGTAGTCGAACCGCAGGCGCAGCACGCTGCGTACGGTGACCTCGCCGGTCAGGCCTTCGACGATGCGCATCACGTCGGGGGCGTTGTCGCGCTGCGGCATGAAGTCGGTGACCTTGAACGAGCCGCCGTCCGGGGTGTCCCAGTACGACTCCAGGACCAGCGAGCCGTCGACGTAGGCGCGGCGGGTGCACCGCTCGTCGTCGGCGGACCCGGCGGGCGAGATGCGCCAGTGGCCGTTCTCCTTGTCCCCGAGGAGCGCCGCGAAGCAGGCGGGCGAGTCGAAGCGCGGCAGGCACAGCCAGTCGATGGACCCGTCGCGGCCGACGAGCCCGCTGGTCATGAGGTCGCCGATGAGTGCGTAGTCTTCGATGGGTTGTGTCATTTGTGCGCTGTTCCCCCGAATGCCCGGGCCCAATCAATCCGGGACCCGGGCACCTTCTGGAGCGCGACGGTCAGTTGCGTACGAGGAGCAGCGCGCCCGCGACGACCACGGCGAGGGCGACGGCGAGGAGGCCGTGGGCCAGGCGGTGGCCGCGCAGTACGGGCAGGAAGCGGTCGGCGGCGTACTTGCCGGGGCCGGTGAGGGCCACGGCGGCCGCGGCGACGGTCAGCAGCAGCTCGTATTCGATGCCCTTGGGGGCGAAGAACGCGCCGGCGCCGTGGACGGCGATCGCGTTGATCATGGTGCCGACGACGGCGGCTCCGGCGAGCGGGGTAAGCAGTCCGAGGGCGAGGCCGAGGCCGCCGAGGGTCTCGGTCAGGCCGGCGACGACGGCCATGGCGTCGCCCGCGGGGTAGCCGCTGGCGGTGAAGAACTGGCCGGTGCCGCTGATGCCGCCGCCGCCGAACCAGCCGAAGAGCTTCTGGACGCCGTGGCCGGCCATGGTGAGTCCGAGGACGACGCGCAGCAGGAGCAGGCCGGCGTCGTGGGCGGGGGTGGAGAGGGCGAGCGGGACGGCCGGTACGGCTGCGGCCTGCGGCTTCGTCGCGGTGACGGAGGGGCTGGTCATGGGGGGGGATCCTTCCGGTCGGGCGGTCCGGGCGGGGACGGAGTTGCGGTGGGGCAAGATTGTTCAAATTCGAACCGCCAGCCCCCGACCCTAGCGAGTGATTCAAATTGGAACAACCCGTGTAGGCTGGGTGCATGGCTGAAACGAGATGGCTGGACGAGCGCGAGATGCGCGCCTGGAGCGGCTTCCTGGCCGCGTCCGCCCTGGTGAACCGCCGCCTCGACCAGCAGCTCAAGGACGACTCCCGCCTCTCGCACCCGCAGTACGAGGTACTCGTACGACTTTCCGCCGCTCCGGACGGCGAGCTGCGGATGACGGAACTGGCCAATGGCCTGATCAATTCGAAAAGCGGGCTGACCTACCAGGTGACCCAGCTGGAGAAGGCGGGTCTGGTCCGCCGCCGCAGCTGCCCCTCCGATGTGCGGGGGGTCTTCGCCGTCCTCACGGACGCCGGCCGGGCCCGGCTGGAGGAGGCCGCGCCGGGGCATGTGGCCGCGGTCCGGGAGGCGCTGATCGACGTGCTCACGCCCGCGCAGCTCGAAGCGCTGGCGGACGGGCTGGGCGAGGTCAGCCGCCGGCTGCGCGAGCACGGCGGTTGACGGAGAGCAGATGACGGGCAGGGGATAGTGGACGGCGGATCGCGGATGGCGCGGCCGGACAGGGTATAGGGGTGACATGGACGCAACGGTCTGGCTGACGATCGTCGCGGTCGTCGCCCTCGGGCTGGCGATCGCGGCCGGCGTGCTCCTCGTACGGGTCTTCGCGGCCCGGCGGCTCCTGCTCGACGCGGGGATCCCGCTGCGCGACAAGGCGCTGTTCTGGGTCGCGGTGATCTACACCGTCTCTCCGGTGGACCTCATCCCGGACCCGGTGTACCTCGACGACATCGGCGTACTGCTGCTGGCGCTGCGCTCCCTGCACGCGGCGGCCGCGGCGGTGCGGCCGGGCGCGGCGGCGGCCTCGAAGCCCGCCGCGGCGAAGGAGCCGGACCCCGCGTAGCGGCGGGCCGCCGCAGGCCGCCATGGGCCGTCACGGGACCAACATCCCCTGGACCGGGGAGTGTCAGTGACCTGCGGCACCATGGTCGGCATGCCTTTCGAAGATCTTGACGCCCTGTTCTCCTCCCCTGCCGCCCTGCTGGAGGCCGGAGCCGCCCGGATACGGGAGTGGCCCGGCCCCGAGGCCGGGGGCGGGGTCGGCCGTGAGGTCTTCAGCCAGGCCGAGGCCGTGTTCGGGTGTGCGGAGGTGTCGCGGGCGGAGTTCGGCTCGTGGCTCCACTTCGCCGCGAAGGTGCTGGGGCACGACGCGTACGCGGAGCGGACGGCCGAGGCCGAGCCCGGCATGCCGTGGCGGACCGTATGGGCCTGGTGGCGGCCGGTCGGGGCCTTCCGGGCCGAGCCGAACCTGAGCGGGGACGCCTCGGCGGTGGTCTTCGACGGGCCTGACGGCCGGAGCCTGCTCAAGGTCTGGTCGCTGTGGACCGAGGAGCGCTGGTTCGACCTGGCCACCGGCGCGCCGTGCCCGGCCCCCGCCGCCGGGGAGTTCACCCGGCGCACGGCGGAGCCCGAGGAGGCGGAGCCGTTCCTCTTCGACCCCGACGAGAAGGCCTGGGCCCTGCACTGCCCCGGCACCTGGGAGGACCCCGTACCCCTCGGCGGGGGCCGCTTCCTGCTTGCCGAGGCCCGCGGGATCGCGGTGGTGGAGCGCAACGGGGCGGTGGCCGCGACCGGTTGGCCCGCCGGCGGCGCCGACCCCTCCTCGTGGGACGAGGGCGCGGGCGATCCGTGGTTCGCGGGCCCGCAGCCGGGCGAGACCCCGCTGGACGCGGCCCGCGTGGAGGCGGTGTTCGGCGCCGACCGCACGGTCCGGGTACCGGATGCGCGGCTGCCCGCGGAACTGACCCACCTCCCGACCCGGGAGCTGATCAGCACGGTGGGCCTGCCGCGCCTCTGGGCGGCGGGCGTGGCCTCGTTCCAGCTCGCCTGGTCCGAGGACGGGCCCGGGGAACCGGAGTCCGGGACCGGCTTCGGAGGCCTCCTGTACCTGGGGACGTTCGAGCTGGGCTACGCCGACGAGGGCCATGTGCTCCTCCACCCGGAGACGGGCGCGGTGTCCCTGCTCCGCGAGGGCGAGGGGCCGTTCCCCTTCGCCCGGGACACGGAGACGTTCGTACGCCTCCTGGAGGCCGTGCGGCGGTTCATGGGGGCGTGCTGGGACCCGTATCCCGAGGAGAACGGCCACGGCTCCTTCCTCTGCGAGGTGGGGAACCTGGAGCCGGGGGTCCTGGAGTCCGATGACCCCGAAGAGCCCGGCGCCGCGGTCTGGGAGCACATCTTCGCGTCCATCACGGAGCTGAGCGTCTACGGATACTGAGCGTCCACGGCTACCGACCGGGGCGCGGGCGCCGGCCGGGGCCCGGCCCGGCCCCAGCGCCCGTTCCCGGCCCCGGCCCCGGCCCCGGTTCAGCGGACGCCGCGGGGGCGGTACTGGATGCTGATCCGCGGGCCGACGGCGCGGGTGGACTTGGGGATGGCGTGCTCCATCGTGCGCTGGCAGGAGCCGCCCATCACGACGAGGTCGCCATGCCCCAGGGGCAGGCGCAGCAGGGTGGGCCCGCCGTCGCGGGGGCGCAGGACGAGATCGCGGGGGTCGCCGACCGAGAGGATCGCGACCATCGTGTCCTCGGTGGCGGACCGCCCGATGCGGTCCCCGTGCCAGGCGACGCTGTCGCGCCCGTCGCGGTAGAGGCAGAGCCCGGCGGTGGCGAAGGGCTCCCCCAGCTCGGCGGCGTAGTGCCGGGTCAGCGTGGAGCCGGCCTCGGTGAGCACCGGGTGCGGCAGCGGTTCGCCCTCGTCGTAGAAGGCGAGCAGGCGGGGCACGTCGACCTCGCGCTCGTACATCTGGCGGCGCTCGGCGCGCCACGGCACGTCCTCGGCCAGCCGCTCGAACAGCGTGTCGGCGCCCGAGAGCCAGCCGGGCAGGTGGTCGACCCAGGCCCCGGCGCCGAGCCGGGTCCGGGACAGCCCGGAGAGCGGGCCGAGGCGGATCTCGTCGCCCTGGTCGAAGAGGGAGCCCTGGAGGCCGGGGATCGTGCGCACCGGTCCATCATATCGCGCCACTCGAACATTCGATCGATTCACGGCCCCTGGGTGCCCGCACCCCAGGAAACGGGCCGTCAAGGTATCGCTAGAGAGGCGTTAAGGAGCCGTCAAGACCGGCGGGGGCCGCAGGCCCGGACGGCCGTCGGCGCAAGGTGGCGGTACGGCACGTCTGTGCAGGTGACAGGCGGGTTCGGGGGTGGAGTACGCGTCTCCGGCCAACCGGAGCAATCCCCCGAGCGGCACCGTCAAGGGCCCGTCAGCATGAGAACGCGCGCGTGCACGAATGATCGAGTTCCGTACGCTTGCCCAGCCGTCGCACCGATGGCCGGATCCAAGCCGTACGAAGGAGCACCCGCGATGGCCACCCCCACCCAGCCGAGCCGCCTGAGGGCATGGCTCCTGGAAGGCCTGACCGACCAGACGAAACACCGGTCGGGCCATGGGCCGGAGGAGGAGCCGGGCGGGAGCGGAGCGGCCGCGGCCGCCGACCACGGGCGGCCGTGGTGGCGCGTGATGTGCCTGACCGGCCTCGACTACTTCTCCACCCTCGGCTACCAGCCGGGCATCGCGGCGCTCGCGGCCGGCCTGCTGTCGCCGCTGGCGACGATCGTGCTGGTGGTGCTGACCCTGCTGGGGGCGCTGCCGGTCTACCGCCGCGTCGCGGAGGAGAGCCCGCACGGCGAGGGGTCCATCGCCATGCTGGAACGGCTGCTGTCGTTCTGGAAGGGCAAGCTGTTCGTCCTGACCCTGCTGGGCTTCGCGGCCACCGACTTCCTGATCACGATCACCCTGTCGGCGGCCGACGCGACCGCGCACCTGGTGGAGAACCCGCATCTGACGAGCACGCTCAACGGCCATCAGGTCCTGATCACCCTGATCATGATCGCCCTGCTGGGCGCGGTGTTCCTCAAGGGGTTCAGCGAGGCCATCGGGGTGGCCGTGGTCCTGGTCTTCTCCTACCTCGCACTGAACGTCGTCGTCATCACGGTCGGCCTGTGGCAGGTCGCCAGCGAGCCGCACGTCATCACCGACTGGAAGGAAGCCCTCACCGCCGAGCACGGCAACGTGTTCATGATGATCGCCATCGCGCTCGTGGTCTTCCCGAAGCTGGCGCTGGGCCTGTCCGGGTTCGAGACCGGCGTCGCGGTCATGCCGCACGTCCAGGGCTCCCCGCAGGACACGGAGGAGAAGCCCGCGGGCCGGATCCGCGGCACGAAGAAGCTGCTCACCACCGCCGCCGTGATCATGAGCATCTTCCTCATCACCAGCAGCTTCGTCACCACCCTGCTGATCCCGCCCGCCGCGTTCCAGCCCGGCGGCGAGGCCAACGGCCGCGCCCTGGCCTATCTGGCCCACGAGTACCTGGGCTCCGCCTTCGGCACGGTCTACGACATCTCGACCATCCTCATCCTGTGGTTCGCGGGCTCCTCGGCCATGGCGGGCCTGCTCAACCTGATGCCGCGCTACCTGCCCCGCTACGGCATGGCCCCGCACTGGGCCCGCGCCCTGCGCCCGATGGTCATCGTGTTCACCCTGATCGCCTTCCTGGTGACGTGGATCTTCGACGCCGACGTCGACGCCCAGGGCGGCGCGTACGCCACCGGTGTCCTCGTCCTGATCACCTCGGCGGCCGTCGCCGTGACCATCGCCGCCCGCCGGGCCGGGGAGCGCGGCTGGGCGATCGGCTTCGGCGTGATCTCCGCCGTCTTCGTCTACACCACCGCAGTCAACGTGGCCGAGCGCCCCGACGGCGTGAAGATCGGTGCCTGCTTCATCGCCGGCATCATGGCCCTCTCCCTGCTCTCCCGCCTCGCCCGGGTCTTCGAGCTGCGCGTCACGCACGTGGAGTTCGACGACATGGCACAGCGGTTCATCCGCGACACCGCCAACCGCACGATCCGGTTCATCGCCAACGAGCCCGACAACCGGGACCTCGACGAGTACCGGCTGAAGAAGGCGCAGATCCGCGCGGACAACGACATCCCCGCCGAGGACGACGTGATGTTCGTCGAGGTCACCGTCCTGGACGCGTCGGAGTTCGAATCCGGCATGCGGGTGCGCGGTGAAGTCCTGCACGGCCGCTACCGCGTCCTGACCCTGGAGAGCTCCAGCATCCCCAACGCGCTCGCCGCCCTCCTCCTCCACGTACGCGACGAGACCGGCCAGCGGCCGCACATCTACTTCGAGTGGACCGAGGGCAACCCGATGGCCAACTTCTTCCGGTTCTTCCTCTTCGGGCAGGGCGAGGTCGCCCCCGTCACCCGCGAGGTCATCCGCGAGGCCGAACCGGACCGCAACCGCCGCCCCCACATCCACGCCGGCTGACGGCGAGCGGTATCAGCAACCCGTCATGGTTCGCGGCCTCCCCGTCAGGAAGCCGTCAGCGGACCGCCCGGATCCGCCCGCCCGGCGCTTGCATGGGAGCCGGCAGCAGACCGGATGAGGGGTGGACGGTGGACGCGGTGCGGCACAGAGTCGTGGTCGGTGTGAGCGGGAGCCCGGGCAGCCTGACGGCCCTGCACCGGGCCGCCGCCGAGGCCCGGGTGCGCGGCGCGGAGCTGTGGGTGGTCCTGGCCTGGCAGGCGCCGGGCGGGGACATCGGCAGCCGCGGCCCGGGCGGGGTCCCGGTGCTGGCCGCCGCCAAGGCTGCGGCCGTGGAGCGGCTGCGGCTCGCCCTCGACACCGCGTTCGGCCCGGCCGGACCGGGCGTGACCCTCGCGGGCCACGCCGTACGGGCCACGGCCGGCGCGGCACTCGTCGACGCGGTGGGCGGCCCCGAGGACCTGCTGGTGGTGGGGACGGGCGCGCGGGGGCCCGTACGCCGCCTGCTGCGGCCCTCGGTGGCCCGCCACTGCCTGGCGCACGCGCCCTGCCCCGTACTGACCGTGCCGCCGTCCCCGCTCCAGGCCGAACTCGACGCCGTCCACCGGCGGAACGTCTGGCGGCTCCCGCTGGACACGCGCGAACTGGCGGAGTGACGCGCGGAGTGACGCGCGGAGCGCCGACCCGGCCGAGGAAGAGGCTGCGCGCGCTCACCGTCCACGACCGTCCGACCGGGCGCGATCCGGGCGCCGTACGTACCGTGGGAGGGCAGCCACTCACCCCCGGAGTCGCCATGAGCGCCTATCCCCCGATCGCGGACCACGGTCTGATCGGCGATCTCCAGACGGTCGCGCTGGTCTCCAGCGCCGGGACCGTCGACTGGTGGTGCACGCCGCGGTTCGACTCGCCGAGCATCTTCGGATCCCTGCTGGACCGGGCCAAGGGCGGCCACTGCCACCTCGCGGTCGATCTCGACCAGGTCCCCGACGTGACGGTCAGACAGCTGTACCTGGCCGACACGGCCACGCTGGTGACCCGCTTCATGACCCCGGACGGCGTCGGGGAGGTGGGGGACTACATGGTCCCCGACCCGTCCCCCGAGGCCACGGACCGGCATCGACTGCACCGGACCGTACGCGTGGTGCGGGGCAGCCTGCCCTTCACCCTGGAGGTCCGGCCCCGGTTCGACTACGGCCGGGCCCCGCACGCCCTGAAGCTCCTGGACGGAGAAACGGCCCTGATGCAGGGTCCGGGAACCGACCTGTACGTCCAGGCGAGCCCCCCGATCACCCTCGCCCCGGACGGGCAGGACGCCGTCGCGCGCTTCACCCTCGCGGCGGGCGAGACGGCCGCCGTCGTCCTGACCGCCGACGCCACCGGCGGCCCGCGCCCCGATCCCCTGACCCGCGAGCGCGCCCTCGCGGACTTCGACCGGTGCCGGGCCTTCTGGCACGACTGGCTGCTCACCTCCACCTACCGGGGCCGCTGGCAGCAGATGGTGAACCGGTCCGCCATCACCCTGAAGCTGCTCATCTACGCCCCCACCGGCGCGCCGATCGCCGCCGCGACCATGGGACTGCCCGAGCAGATCGGCGGGGAGCGCAACTGGGACTACCGCTACACCTGGATCCGCGACGCCTCCCTGTCGGTGCGCGCGCTCACCAAACTCGGCTTCACCGAGGAGGCCATCGCCTTCCGCCACTGGATCCGCGACCGCTTCGAAGCCGGGGGCTCCGCCTCCGGTCACCCCCTCCAGATCATGTACCGCATCGACGGAGACCCCCGGCTGCCCGAGGAGGTCCTCGGCCACCTGGAGGGGTACCGGGGATCGGCGCCCGTACGGGCCGGCAACGCCGCCGCCGACCAGATGCAGCTCGACATCTACGGGGAGGCCGCCTACGCGTTCGGCGAGGGCCACGACGTGGGTGCGCTGCGCGGTTGGATGGCGTTCACGACGCTCATGGACTGGTTCTGCGACCGCTGGGACGTGCCGGACGAGGGGATCTGGGAGACCCGCGGCGGCCGCCAGGACTTCACCTACAGCCGCCTGATGTCGTGGGTCGCGTTCGACCGGGCGATCCGACTCGCCCAGGCGCACTCGCGGCCCGCTGACATCGCGCGCTGGACGGCGGCCCGCGACGCGATCTTCCTGCAGATCGGGGAGCGCGGCTGGAGCACGGAGCGGCAGGCCTTCGTACAGAACTACGCGTCGGACGTCCTCGACGCGTCGCTGCTGCTCATGCCCAAGGTGGGTTTCATCTCGCCCACCGACCCGTCCTGGCTGTCCACGCTCGACGCGATGGACCGGGAACTCGTCAGTGACAGCCTGGTCTACCGCTACGACCCGGCGGCCTCGCCCGACGGGCTGCGCGGCTCGGAGGGCACGTTCAACCTGTGCAGCTTCCTGTACGTCGAGGCGCTGGCCCGGGCCGGCCGGATCGTCCAGGCACGGTACGCGTTCGACAAGATGCTCACCTACGCGAACCACGTCGGCCTGTTCGCCGAGGAGATCGGAGCCTCCGGCGAGCAGCTCGGCAACTTCCCGCAGGCGTTCACCCACCTGGCGCTCATCGACGCCGCGTTGGCGCTCGACGAGGAACTGGACCGCCGCTCGGCATGACCCCGCGTTCCGCCGCCGCTACAGGAGGCGGCCGCCGGCGTATATGAAACGTAGATGGACGGCTGCGAGTCTCCTCGGCAGAACAGCCCGCAAGCCAGCCAGGAGCCGCACACGGCACCTGGACCGACAGACAGGATCCACCGTGCCGCACATCCGCACGTCCGTCACGCGCCGTCTGGCCCTCCTCGCCCCCGCCGCGCTCCTCGCGCTGCTCGCCGTCGGTGCCACCGCCGCCGCCCCCGTCCTCACCGCGGACCGCGGCACGAGCGTCTCGGCCGACGACGTCACCGGGCCCGGCCCGCGCCACGACCACAACGAGTTCAACACCCGGGCCTGACCGCCACGCCCGTCTCCAGCAGGGCGCGGGCCTCCACGGCCTCCGGGAGGCCCGCCCGCTCGAACACCTCCAGCGCCTCGCCCGCGTGCCTCAGCCCCTCCTCGCGCCGGCCCGCCGCCAGGCAGACCCCGGCGTGGATCAGCAGGGCGTAGCCACGGTCCCGGCCCCGGCCCGGCACCGTGCGCAGATGCGCCACGGCCCGGGCGGAGGCCTCCAGCGCCTCCCGGGTCCGGCGGAGGTCGCTCAGCGTCCGGGCGCGGCGGTAGTCGGCCTGCGCGCGCTGGCCCGGGATCCGGAACGCGTCGCACAGGTCGAGGCACTCCTCGTACGCGGCCAGCGCCTCCTCCAGCCGGCCGAGCTCGTGCAGGGCCTGCCCGCGCACGCACAGCGCGTGGGCGACCCCGTGGTGGTCGGCCATCTCCCGCAGCGCCTCCAGGGCCTCCTCGCACGCGGGAAGCGCCTCGGCCGCCCGGCCGCCGCGGACGCGGGCCAGGGCGGCGTTGAGGGTGATCGTCAGGGCGCCCGAGCGGTGGCCCTGCTCCCGCGCCAGGACGAGCGCCTCGTCGAAGCACTCGGCCGCCTCGTCGAAGCGGTGCTCGAACTGGGCGATCACCCCGAGGTCGTTGTACGCCTGCTGCAGGATCGCCCGGTCGCCCGCCCGGCGGCAGGCCATCACGGCCAGCTCGGAGGCGGCGCGGGCCCGGCCCAGATCGGTGGCCTGGAGCGCCGCGTTCCCGGTGAGGAAGTGGGCGCGCCCGGCCGCGCGGTCGTTGCCGCGCAGCGTCGCGGCCCGCGCCAGTTCGGCGGCGGTCGCGGTGATCCGCGCGTACGGGATGTCCTGCCCGAACGAGCTGAGCGCGACCAGCAGGTCGGCGGCCATCGTCAGCTGCTCCGTGTCCGCGGCGTCCGGCCGCCGCACCACGATCTGAACGGCGTGCAGCGCGCAGTCGAACTCCGCGACGACCCAGTCGCGGGCCTCGGTCAGGTCCGCGAGCCGTCCCTCCCCCGGTTCGGCGGCCGCCGCGACGATCGAGCGGTGCACCGGGTCTCCGGGGATCATCCACTGGAAGGCCTCGGCCGCCATGCCCAGCAGGTGGTGCAGGAGTCTGTGCTGCACCGGCGGGCCGGATTCACCGGCCGGGGCGGGCAGGTTGAGAGCGAAGTCCCGGCCCAGCTCGTGGTGGCGGTAGCGGCCCGGCTCCGGTGATTCGAGCAGGGCGGCGTCCACCAGGGCTTCGAGCAGCTCCTCGGCCGCCGGCTCGGCCAGGTCCAGGGCGGCGGCCGCCGCGGCGAGCCCGATGCCGGGCCGGGAGACGGGGGCGAGCCGGCGGAACACGCTCGCCTGGGGCCCGGTCAGCTGGCGGTGGCCCAGCTCGAAGACGGCGGCGACGGCCAGGTCGTCGGCCCGCAGTTCGGTCAGCCGGCGCCGCTCGTCGGCGAGGCGGGCCACCAGGTGCGCGACGGTCCATCCGGGCCGGGCGGCGAGGCGGGCCGCGACGATGCGGACCGCCAGCGGCAGCCGGGCGCAGGCCTCGACCAGCGCGGCCGCGGCCTCCTCCTCCCGGTCCACCCGGTCGGCGCCGACGATCTGGCGCAGCAGCCCGAGCGCCTCCGCCGGCGTGAACTCCGCGAGCTGGACGTGGCGTCCCGACAGCAGCCCGCCCAGGCGGGCCCGGCTGGTGACGACCACGGCGCAGCCCGCGGCGCCCGGGAGCAGCGGTTTGACCTGGGCGATGTCCCGGGCGTCGTCGAGCAGCAGGAGCAGCCGGCGGCCGTCCAGGACGGTACGGAAGAGCCGGGCGCGGTCCTCCGTCGAGGGCGGCACCTCACGGCGGGGCACACCGAGGGCGCCGAGCAGGCTGGCCAGGACGGTGCCGGGGTCGGCGGGGTCGCTGCCGGTGCCGCGGAGGTCGGCGTAGAGCTGGCCGTCGGGGTGGGCGTCCTTGACGTGGTGCGCGACCCGCAGGGCCAGGGCGCTCTTGCCGATGCCGCCCATCCCGCTCACGGCGGCGACGGCCAGGGCGGTGCGGGCCGGGTCGCTCAGGACGCCGGTGAGGGCGGCGAGTTCGGCGGCGCGGCCGCTGAAGTCGGCGATGTCGGCCGGGAGCTGGGCGGGCCGGACGTACCCGGCCGCGCCCTGCCCCTGCGCGAGGTCAGGCGCCACGGCAGCCCCGGACACCGCGGCCCGGGCCCCGTCCTGCATCCCGGCATGGCCGGCTCCCGGGTCCCCGGCCCGCGGAGCCCCGAAGTCCTCGGGAACCCTGGGGACTCCGGTGGCTGCCGCGGCCCCGGGCCCGTGCGCCCCCGCCACCGTGGTCCCCGGCACCCCGGCCGGACCGGTGCCGTACGCCCCCGCCGGCCCGGCGGCGGGCGCCGCCGCGAGCCCGGCCGGTGCCCCGGCAGTCCCGGCGGGCGCCGCCGGGAACCCCTCGGGTCCCGCGGGCGCGCCGCCGGAAGCCGGTGCGCCGCCCGGGGCGACACCGTGCGCTCCCGCGGGTGCCGTCGGCGCGGTGCCGGAGGGCGCGGCCGGGAGGCGTGCGGGCGGCTGGCCCTCGCGGCCGGGGGCCGGGGACGCGGGGGCGGGGAGGAGGGCCGGGTCGCCCGAGAGGATGCGGGCGTGCAGGGAGCGGAGGTCCGGGCCCGGGTCCAGGCCGAGTTCGTCGGCCAGCACCTCGCGGGCCCGGCCGAAGACGGCGAGGGCGTCGCCCTGCCGCCCCGCGGCGTACAGCGCGCGCATCAGGAGCCCGTACGGGCGCTCCCGCAGCGGCTCCTCGCGGATGAGGGCGGTGAGCTCGGGGACGGCCCGCTCGTGCCGCCCGAGCAGCAGGTCCACCCCGAGCCGCTCCTCCAGCAGGTGCAGCCGCAGCTCCGCCAGGCGCGAGCGCTGGCTCTCGGCGAACGGCCCCGGCACCCCGGCCAGTGGCTCGCCCCGCCACAGGGACCCGGCCTCGGCCAGGGCTTCGGCGCAGACCTCCAGCTCCCCGGCCGCGTGGGCGCGCGCGGCCTTCGCGGCCAGCTCCTCGGCCCGTACGGCGTCGACCGAGCCCGGCGGCACCGCGAGCCGGTAGCCGTCGTTCGCGGACTCCAGGATCTGGGCCCCGGCTTTCCCGGGCTCCCCGCCCTCCTCCAGCAGCTTCCGCAGCCGCCAGACGTAGGTCCGCAGGATCATCACCGCGGAGCCCGGGGCGGACTCCCCCCAGACCGCGGCGGTCAGTTCGTGCAGCGGCACGACATGGCCCGCGCGGAGCACCAGGACGGCGAGGGTGGCCTGCTGCTGCGGCGGTCCCCCGGTCAGCACGGGTCCCCCGTGGGACACGCCCACGGATCCGAGCACGAAGAATTTCACGAGTTCCCCCTGTGCACGCGCACAGCTCCACACGGCGGTTGGTCCCCAGTTGTCCTGGCCCGCCGTTGTACGGAGCGTCATCCTAAGCGGTTCATATGACCATGCCATCGGAATGGGCCGCGGCGGCGCGGCCGGGCTCGCACGGCGGAGGGAGGGACCGCGTCCGGGTCACACCCATCCGAGGCGGGCCGCGCGCAGCCCTGCCTCGAACCGGCTGCGGGCGCCCAGCCGTTCGATCAGCGAGGCCATGATCCGCCGGGCGGTGCGGGCCGAGATGTGCAGCTGTCCGGCGGCGGATTCGTCGGTGTGGCCCTCGGCCAGCAGGCCCAGCAGGGAGCGTTCCTGCTCAGTGGGTACGTACACGGCCTGCGACTGATCCGCGCCCAGCGGTACGGCCGCGCCCCACTCCCGCTCGAAGAGCGCGACCAGCGGGGCGATCATGCCGGGCGCGGAGAGGAACAGCGCGCCCTGGCGGCTGTTGGCCGGGTCGATGGGAACGAGGGCGTGGGTCCGGTCGACCAGCACCATCCGGGTCGGCAGCGCGGCGACCGTACGGAAGGCCCCGCCGCCCGCGAGCAGCGCCCGGCTGTAACGCAGGGTGCCCGGATCCTCCCGTACGAGGTCCAGCCCGATGGTGCGGATGGCGACGCCGCGGCCGAGCACGAGGGCGTCGTTGCGTTCGGCGGCCTCCAGCGCGGCCGCGGACTGGGGACCGCCCGGCATGAAGGTCAGCACCTCGGTCCTGGCCTCCAGCGCCAGGCGCTCCAACCGCCGCTGCACGGCGTCGAGTCCGGCCAGCCGCTCGACGCCCTCCGCCGGGCGGCCGCCGGAGCCGGCGCCCGCGAGGATCCGGACCAGGGCCTGCTGGTGGCCCGCGGCCTGGCGGTGCCGGCGCACCAGTTCCTCGTGCTGCTGGTCCAAGAGCCGCTGCATCCCGAGGACCGGGTCGACGACGGTGAAGCGGCCGGGCGTCTCGAAGGACGCCTGGACCAGGCGCAGCGCGAAAAGCCGGTCGAGGCAGTCGCGGACCCGGTCGGGCTCCACCCCGAGCCGGGCGGCAAGTTCGACCAGGCCCAGTTCGGGCCGGGCCAGCACCTCCTCGTACACCGTCTGGTCGAGCTCCTCCAGGTCCAGCGTCACGGACATCGGTTCACCTCTTCGCATGCGGTCGCCCCCGTCGATCTGCGAGCAGCCTGCCTGCCGGAGATCTACGTGACATAAACGCGCCCTCTACGCGCGTCACCGTGGCTCCGGCCGGCCGTGGGCGGGGGCCCGGCCAGGGGCGGCTGTCCCAAAGCGTCCTGGCCGCTTCCGCCACCCCTGAACCCGTTCCCCCAGGTCAACACCTTGGCCAGGATGGAGGTGTGCCGCTCGGCACCCCTTCCCCACTCCCGATGAGGGCACCTCCATGACTTCTCGCGTCCACACCGCCGTCCGTCCGGTCCGCACCGCTGCCGTGGCCGTCGCCGCGGCCGTCGCCTGCGCCGCCCTCGCGCTCACCGCCGGCGGGCCGTCCGGTGCGGACACGGCCGGGGCCGCCACCGTCCGGGCGGCCTCGGCGCCCCTCCCGGCCGCCCCGGGTGCGGTCACGTACGGCCTCATCTGGGACTGACTCGGGCGCGTGGAGCTGACCCTCGTCTCTCTCATCCCGCCCGGGCCCGGCCCCGGTCCCGCGGACGACGGCCGCCTGCTCCGCCTGCTCTGGGGCGCGGCCCGCCCGGAGGAGCGCCTGGAGCACATCAGCGTGCGGAGCGGTCCGCACGGCGTGGACCTCGGACTCTTCACCGTGGCCACGCCCGGGACGACCGCCGCGGAGGCCGCCCTGGCCATCTGCCGCCGCGTGCTCGCGCCTCCCTCCCCCTTCCACGGATGGCACCTCGCCACCGAATCCACCAGCCTCGCGCGACCCGGCGCGATCCCCACCACGACGTGACAGGAGCACCCGTGACCAACCCCTTCGAGGACGACGAAGCCACCTACTTCGTCCTCGTCAACCAGGAGAACCAGCACTCCCTGTGGCCCGCCTCGATCGAGGTGCCCGCCGGCTGGACGGCCACCCACGGCCCGGCCGGTCGCCAGGACTGCCTGGACCACATCGAGAAGACCTGGACCGATCTGCGTCCGGCCGGTCTGGTCGCCGCCCTCGGGGAGGTCTGAGCCGATGACCGTCCAGCGCACCGCCCGTCCCCGGCACTACCTGATGTGCCGCCCGTCCCACTTCACCGTCGACTACCGCATCAACCCCTGGATGGACCCGGCCAAGCCGACCGACACCGACCTGGCCGTCCTGCAGTGGGAGCGGCTGTACGCCCTCTACCAGGAGCTCGGGCACACGGTCGACCTGATCGACCCGGTTCCGGGGCTGCCCGACATGGTCTACTCGGCCAACGGTGCCACCGTGCTCGGCGACCGCGTCCTGATGGCCCGTTTCCGCCACCCCGAGCGCGCCGCCGAAGCCCCCGCCTACCAGGCCTGGTTCGAGGCCAACGGCTACGCCGAGGTGGTCGCCCCGGAGCACGTCAACGAGGGCGAGGGCGACCTCCTGGTCGCCGGGTCCCGGATCCTGGCGGGCACCGGCTTCCGCACCGACCCGGCCTCGCACGCCGAGGCCGAACGGGTGCTCGGCGCCCCGGTGGTGGGCCTGACCCTGGTCGACCCGCGCTTCTACCACCTGGACACCGCCCTCGCCGTGCTCGACGACGACGAGATCATGTACTTCCCCGGTGCCTTCTCGGCCGAGTCGCAGGCGGTGCTGCGCGAGCTGTACCCGGACGCCCTGCTGGCCACGGAGGAGGACGCCGAGGTCTTCGGGCTGAACGCGCTCTCCGACGGGCGGAACGTCCTGCTCGCCGAGGCCGCCCGCGGGCTCGCGGACCGGCTGGCCGAGCGCGGTTTCACGCCGATCGGCGTCGACCTGTCCGAACTGTTCAAGGGCGGCGGCAGCGTCAAGTGCTGCACCCTGGAGCTCCGTCACGCCGCGCAGACCCCGACCGCGGGTGGTGCCGCATGAGCGCGCACCCGACCACCCCCGAGGAGGGCGGCGCTGCCGAGGCCACCGCCGCCGAGGCCGTCCCCTTCGCGGGCGTCCTCGACTGGCTCACCGAGCCCGGCGCCCCGGCCACCGTCCGCGCCCCCGAGCTGGCCGACGCGGCCGCCGCGCGGGACTGGCTCGCCGGGCACCGCGCCGAACTGCGCGCCGGACTCGACCGGTTCGGCGCCGTGTACGTGAGCGGGCTGCCGGTCCGCAGCGTCGACGACTTCGCCGTCGTCCGCGACGAGCTGGTCCGCCGGGCCACCCCGTACCGCGAGAAGGCCACCCCCCGCAGCGACTTCGGCTCCGGCGTCTTCTCCTCCACCGACCTGCCCGCCGCGCAGGCGATCCGCCCGCACAACGAGAACAGCTACACGCTGACCTTCCCCGGCCTGCTGCTCTTCGGCTGCCTGACCGCCCCCGAGGAGGGCGGCGCGACCCCCGTCACCGACTGCCGCGAGGTGCTGCGCTCGCTCCCCGCCGCGCTGGTCGAGCGGATGCGCGCCTCCGGCTGGGTCCTGACCCGCACCTACTCGCAGACCCTCTCGGTCGCCTGGCAGTCCGCCTTCGGGGCCACCACCCGCGAGGAGGTCGAGGCGTACTGCGCCGAGAACGCCATCGCCTGCGCCTGGGACGAAGAGGGCACGCTGCGCACCAGCCAGGTGCGGCCGGGCATCGTCCGCCACCCGCAGACCGGCGAGGAAGTCTGGTTCAACCACATGGCGTTCTGGAACCGCTTCTCGCTGGACGAGGAGCTGCGCGAGGTCCTGCTGGACGAACTCGGCCCCGGGGGGCTGCCCTTCGACACGGGTCTCGGTGACGGCGTCCCGCTGACGGAGGCGGACCTGGAGGACGTCAACGCCGCCTACGAGCGGGCCACCGTGCGCCGCGCCTGGCAGCCGGGGGACCTGCTGATCGTCGACAACGTCCTGACCGCGCACGGCCGCGACCCCTTCCGCGGCGACCGGCGGATCGTCGTCGCCATGGGCGACCCGGTCGCGGTGGCGGACTGCGCCCCGACCGTCGCCCCGCGCGCCGGAACCGTGGCGGCGGTGTCCCGTGGCTGAGCCGGCGAACCTGGTGGAGCGGTTCCTGGAGACCGCCCGGACCTTCCCCGGCCGGGCCGCGGTGCACGCCGCGGACGGTGCCCTGACCTTCGAGGAGCTGGCCGGGCGCACGGCCCGGCTGGCGGCGGCGCTGCGCGCGCTCGGCGTCCGCCCGGGCGACCGGGTCGGCGTGAGCCTGCCCCGCGGCACGGGCTGGGCCGTGGCCCCGCTGGCGGTGTGGCGGGCCGGTGCGGCCTACGTCCCTCTGGACCCGGCGTACCCCGGGGAGCGGCTCGCGCACATCGCGGCCGACGCCGGGCTGCGTGCGGTGGTCGCGCGGGCGGGGGCCGAGGCCGAGTGGGCCGAGGGCCTGCCGGTCCTGGACCCGGACACGGCACACCTGGCCACGGCGGCGCCTGCCGCGCAGGCCGACGCGGAGCCGTCCGGCCGTGCCGGGCACCCGGCCACCGCGGCCTACGTCATCCACACCTCGGGCTCCAGCGGACCCCCCAAGGGGGTGGAGGTCACTCACGCCGGCGTCGCCGCCCTCGTCGCGGGCCTGGAAGAGCGGGGCGTCTACCCGTCCGGCCACCGCGTGGTCGCCTGGAACGCCAGCCTGTCCTTCGACGCGTCCGTGCAGCAGTGGGTCCGCGTGTGCCGCGGCGACACCCTGGTCGTCCTGGACGACGAGGACCGCACGGACCCGGCCCGGCTGGACGCGCTGCTCGACGCGTACGGCGTGACCGACCTCGACTGCACCCCCTCGCACTGGCGGCTGACCGGTCCGCGGCTGCGGCCCGGGCGTCCGCTGCGGCTGCTGCTGGGCGGCGAGCCGGTGCCGGTACCGATGTGGCGGGCGCTGGCCGAGGACCCGGCCGTGGAGGCCTGGAACCTGTACGGCCCGACCGAGTGCACCGTCGACGCCACCGCGACCCGGATCACCGGGGCCGCCCCACGCCTGGGCGAGCCGCTGGCCGGGGTCCGCGCCCAGGTCCTCGACGAGGGGCTGCGGCCGGCCGCCACGGGCGAGCTGTACCTGGCCGGTCCGGGCGTGGCCGTCGGCTACGTCGGTCGGCCCGGGCTGACCGCCTCGCGGTTCGTCGCGGACCCCTTCTCCACCGACGGCGGCCGGATGTACCGCACGGGCGACCTGGTGCGCTGGCGGGCCGGCTCCGGTCTGGAGTTCCTGCGCCGCACCGACCGGCAGCTCAAGGTCCGCGGCTTCCGGGTGGAGCCGGGCGAGCTGGAGGACCGGCTGCGCGGCCACGCGGCGGTGGAGGCGGCCGTCGCCGTGGCCCGGACCGGGCCGGACGGCGACACCCTCCTCGCGGCGTACTGCGTCCTGGCTCCCGGGGCCCGGGTGACCGACGCGGAGCTGAGCCGGCACTGCGGGGCCGTGCTGCCCGCGCACTTCGTCCCGTCCGTCTTCGTCACGGTCGACGCGCTCCCGCTGACGCCGAACGGCAAGGTGGACACCGAGGCGCTGCCGCCGCTGCCGACGGCCCCCGCAGCCGGGCCGGAGTCCTCCGGGCGCGCCCCCGAGGGCCCGCTGGAGGAGCTGATCGCGACCGTGTGGGCCGAGGTCCTCGGCCGGGACGGCGTCGACGCGGAGGCGAACTTCTTCGCGCTCGGCGGCCATTCGCTGCTGGCGCTGCGCGTGGTGTCCCGGCTGAAGAAGAACGCCGGGATCGCGCTGCGGACCAAGGACGTCTACCGCTTCCCCGTCCTCGCGGACCTGGCCCGGCACGCGCAGTCGGTGCACGCCCTGGCCGCCGGGGAGGCCTCGTGAGCGTCCTCGACACCACCGCGGTGCGCCTGAAGGAGACCGGGGCGGGCGCTCCCACCCTGGTCTGCCTCGCCTTCTGCGGCGGGGGCACCGCCACCTTCCACGACTGGATCCCGGCCCTGCCGGACGGCGCCGGCCTGGTGGCCGTCTGCTATCCGGGGCGCGAGGGGCGGTTCGCCGAGGAGTTCGCCCGGACCTGGGACGAGCTCGCGACCGACGCCGCCGCCGGGGTCGCGGCGGTGGCCGGACAGGGCCCGTACGTCCTGTTCGGACACAGCATGGGCGGCTGGATGGCCTTCGACGTCACCGTACGGCTCGCCGCGGCGGGCGCGCCCCCGCCGCGCGCCCTGGTCGTCTCCGCCTGCAACGCCCCGGACCGCGGGGTCACCGACCGGGACCGGTTCCTGGCCCAGGGGCAGCGCGACGACGAGCTGCTCGGCTGGATGAGCACCCACGGCCTGCTGCCCGAGCACGTCCTCGAAGAGCCCGAGCTGACCGAGATGGCCGTGGAGCTGATGCGGGCCGACCTGGCCGCCCGGGACACCTTCACCCACACCCCCGGTGCCCGGACCGGCGTCCCGCTCCAGGTGTTCTCCGGGGACGCGGACCCGGTCATCGGCGAGGACGTGGGTCCGCGCTGGGCGGCACTGACCGACGGCCCGTTCCGCCACGACGTCCTGCCCGGCGGCCACTTCTACACCCCGGAGGTGTGGCGGGGCCTGCCCGCCCGGATCACCTCCCTGACCACCGGGGCCGCCGCGGCCCCCGCCCCCGTCCTCTCCGTGTCCGCCGCCCCGCGAGGGACGGCGACCCCATGACGAACGGCAGCTCCATGACCTTCTCCCCCGCCTTCGGCATCAGCCACGTCGAGTCCTACGTCGCCGACCTCGCGTCGGCGGCGGCCGAGATGACCGGCCGCTTCGGTTTCCGTGCGGTCGCCCGCGCCGCGTCCGCCGACGCGGAGTCCCTGCTCCTGCGCCAGGGCCGGATCTCCCTCGTCCTCACCCAGGCCCGCTCGCCGCACCACCCGGGCGCCGCCTACGTCCTGGCCCACGGCGACGGCGTCGCCGACATCGCGCTGAGCGTGCCCGACGTGGCCGCCGTCTTCGATGAGGCGGTCTCCCGCGGCGCGGTCCCCCTGGCCGTGCCGCGCCGGGACCCCGACGGCCGCACCCGGGCCGTGGTCGCCGGGTTCGGCGACGTCGTGCACACCCTCGTCGAGCCGGACCCGGCCGGGCTGCCCCCGGGCTTCACCCCGCTGCCGGACGCCGCCGCACCGGACGCGGACGGCGAACTCCTGGAGGAGCTGGACCACTTCGCGGTCTGCGTGGCCGCCGGACAACTCGCCCGGACCGTGGAGTTCTACACCCGCGTCCTCGGCTTCCGCATGATCTTCCAGGAGCTCATCCGGGTCGGCGCGCAGGCCATGGACTCCAAGGTGGTGCAGAGCGCCTCCGGCGAGGTCACCCTGACCCTGATCGAGCCCGACACCTCCCGCGAGCCGGGGCAGATCGACCGGTTCCTCGCCGAGCACGGCGGCGCGGGCGTCCAGCACATCGCCTTCGCCTCCCGGGACGTCGTCCGGGCGGTCGGGGCGCTGCGCGAGCGCGGCGTGGAGTTCCTGAGCGTCCCCGACACCTACTACACGATGCTCGCGGACCGGCTCGACCTGGCCCGGCACTCCACGCAGGAGCTCCGGCGCATCAGCGTCCTGGTCGACGAGGACCACGACGGGCAGCTCTTCCAGATCTTCACCCGCTCCACCCACCCGCGCCGCACCCTCTTCCACGAGGTGATCGAGCGGTTCGGCGCCCGCACCTTCGGCAACGGCAACATCAAGGCCCTGTACGAGGCCGTCGAGGCCGAGCGGCTGGGCGCCGGAGAGGTCCTGCGGTGAGCGCCGGTCACGACACCGCGCCGGTCCCGGTCCGGCTGGAGGACTTCGCCGGACCCGCCCGCCGGGCCCTGCCCCCGGAGGTCTGGGACTTCATCGCGGGCGGCAGCGGCGAGGAGCTGACCCTGGCCGCCAACCGGGCCGCCCTGGACCGGATCCGCCTCGTCCCCCGCGTCCTGTCGGGTCCCGGGGCGCTTGACACCTCGGCCGAACTCCCGGGCGGCCGGGCGGCCCTGCCCGTGGCGGTCGCGCCCATGGCCTACCAGCGGCTGCTCCACCCCGAGGGCGAGCTGGCCACGGCCCGCGCGGCGGCGGCCGCCGGAGTGCCGTTCACCCTGAGCACGCTGAGCAGCGTGCCGGTGGAGGAGGTCACGGCGCTGGGCGGGGTCACCTGGTTCCAGCTGTACTGCCAGCGGGACCCGGGGCTCACCGCCGAGCTGGTGCGGCGCGCCGAGGACGCGGGCTGCGCCGCGGTGATGGTCACGGTCGACGTCCCCTCGATGGGCCGGCGCCTGCGCGACCTGCGCAACGGCTTCGCCCTGCCGGCGGGCGTGGCGGCCGCACACCTCGACCCGGCCACGACCCGCCGGGCCGCCGAGCGCCGGGCCGGGACGTGCGCGGTGGCGGAGCACACCGCCGAGTCCTTCGCCCGCGCCCTGGGCTGGGACGACCTGGCCCGGCTGCGGGAGCAGACGGAACTGCCCCTGATCGTCAAGGGGATCCTCGATCCGGGTGACGCCGCGACCGCGGCCGCGGCCGGCGCGGACGCCATCGTCGTCTCCAACCACGGCGGCCGCCAGCTCGACGGCGCGGTCGCCAGCGCGGACATGCTGCCCGCGGTCCGGGAGGCGGTCCCGCCGTCCTGCCGACTGCTGCTGGACAGCGGGATCCGCGGCGGGACCGACGTCCTGAAGGCCCTGGCGCTCGGCGCGGACGGGGTGCTGCTGGGCCGCCCCGTCCTCTGGGGCCTGGCCGCGGACGGCGCGGAGGGCGTGTCCCGGGTGCTGGGGCTGCTGGCGGCCGAACTGCGCTCCGCCCTGGAGCTGTCGGGCTGCGGCACCCCCGCCGACGCACCCTGGCTGACGACGCTGGGGGCGGGCCGGTGACCCCCACGGCCGTGGCCCTGGACCGGGCCGATCTGCACGCGTCCCTCGCGGACCCCGCGCTGCTGTCCATGACCTTCCTCAACGAGATCGCGGGACGGTTCCCCGAGGCGGTCTCCTTCGCCCCCGGGCGGCCGACGGAGGACTTCTTCGACCCGTCCGACCTGCACCGCTACCTCGACACGTACATCCACCACCTCACCGCGGACAAGGGCTACGACGAGGCCGGGGTGCGGCGGGAGCTGTTCCAGTACGGCCGCACCAAGGGCGTCGTGCACGAGCTGATCGCCCGTCACCTCGAACGGGACGAGGGCATCGTCTGCGACCCGGAGGCCGTCCTGGTCACGGTGGGCGCGCAGGAGGCGCTGTGGCTCGTGCTGCGCGCCCTGAAGGCCGGCCCGCGGGACGTGGTGCTGGCCCTGGACCCGACGTACGTCGGGCTGACGGGCGCGGCCCGGCTGCTGGACCTCCCGGTGCGGTCGGTGCCCGAGGGCCCCCGCGGGGTGTGTCCGGAGCAGGTCCGCGAGCGGATCCGCGAGGTCCGCGCGGCCGGGGAACGGCCCCGGGCGCTGTACCTGGTGCCGGACTTCTCCAACCCGAGCGGCCACTCCCTGGGGACGGCGACGCGCCGGGAGCTGCTGGAGGTCGCGGAGCAGGAGGACGTGCTGCTGCTGGAGGACAACCCGTACGGGTACTTCCGGATGGCGGACGACTCCCGGCCACCGACGCTGAAGGCCCTCGACACCGGGCAGCGGGTCGTCTACCTGGGCTCGCTGGCCAAGACCTGCTTCCCCGGCGCCCGGGTGGGCTTCGCCGTCGCGGACCAGCGGGTCACGGGGGCGGGCGGCCCGGCGCTGCTGGCCGACGAGCTGGCCCGGGCCAAGAGCATGCTGACCGTCAACACCCCGCCGGTGGCTCAGGCGCTGGTCGGCGGCATGCTGCTGGAGCACGGCGGCAGCCTGCTGGAGGCCAACCGCCGCCAGATCGACGTCTACCGGCGCAACCTGCGCTGT
This sequence comes from Streptomyces sp. NRRL S-244, assembly GCF_000717915.1. Lineage (GTDB taxonomy): Bacteria > Actinomycetota > Actinomycetes > Streptomycetales > Streptomycetaceae > Streptomyces. The sequence goes on along the minus strand of NZ_JOCX01000012.1, from coordinate 68,591 downwards.
CTGCTCCAGGGGCTGGACCGGCGGTTCGCCCGGATGCCCGGGGTCCGGTGGATCGCCCCCGCGGGCGGCTTCTTCGTCGTGCTCGACGTGCCGTTCCCGGTGACCGACGCCCTGGTCGAGGAGGCCGCCGTCCGGCACGGGGTGCTCTTCACGCCGATGCGCCACTTCAGCGACCAGGAGCGGGCCGGGCGCCAACTGCGGCTGTCGTGCAGCTCCTTGGACCCCGACCGGATCGAGGACGGGCTCGACCGGCTGGCGGCGCTGATCGACGAGCACGGCGCGGCACCGCATGACTGAGCCCCTCGCCCCGCCCGCGCCCCTCCCCGCTCCCCTCCCCGCTCTCCTCGCACCACCCCCAGAAGGGACGTCCATGCACACCGACGACGCGCGCGGACCGCGGCATTCACTCGTCCGGCCCCTGATCCGTGCCGTCCGCCGCGACCCCGCGGCGGTGGCCGTCGTCGACGGCGGCGTCGCCCGCACCTACGGCGAACTCGACCGGCTGTCCGCCGAGATCGCGGGCGGGCTCGCCGCCCGCGGCCTGGGACCGGACGACGTGGTCGCCGTCCACGGCGAACGGTCCTGGGAGCGCTGCGCCGCGGTGCTCGGCGCCTGGCGGGCCGGCCTGGGCGTGGTCTGCGTCGACCCGGGCATGCCCGCGCCGCGGGCCGCGCGGATCGCCCGGCTCTGCGCCCTGCTGGTCCGTCCCGACCACACCGCGCCGACCGGGCTCGGCCCCGCCGAGGTCGCCTTCGGCGAGCTGCGCGGCGCCCCGCTGGAGGAGCTGCGCGAGGGGACCGTCGGGTACGTCATCCCCACTTCCGGATCGACCGGTGAGCCCAAGTCGGTGGCCGTTCCCCCGTCGGTGCTGGCCGCGCTCGGCGACTGGCACGTGCGGCACTGGGCCCACGACCGCCCGCCGCACACCCTCCAGGCGGCCTCGATCGGCTTCGACGTGGGCTACGAGGAGATCGTCACCACCTGGCTGGCCGGGGCCGCGCTGGTCGTCGTCTCCGACGGGGAACGCCAGGACCCCTTCGCGCTGATGGACCTGATCCGCGAACAGCGCGTCGCCCGGCTGTTCCTGCCGGTGGTGGGGCTGCACGCGCTGGCCACGGCCGCCGTGTTCGAACCGGACGCGATGCCCGACCTGCGGGAGATCGCGGTCGCGGGCGAGCGCCTCGTCGTCAACTCCGAGGTGCGGGAGTTCTGCGCGGCCGCCGGGGTCGCCCTGGTCAACGAGTACGGGCCCAGCGAGACCCACGTGGTCACGCAGTACCGGCTGGACCCGCGGGAGGCCGCTTCCTGGCCCGAGCACCCGCCGATCGGCGGTGCAGTCGCCGGGGCGGAGCTGCTGCGCGAGGCGGACGGCGTGCTGCGGCCGTTCGCGGCGGGCGAGGAGGCGGAGCTGGTCGTCGGCGGGGGCAGTGTCGGCCTCGGCTATCTGGGCGACCCGGAGCTGACCGCGGCCCGCTTCCGGACCCTGCCCCACCGCGACGGGACCCCGCGCCGTACGTACGCCACGGGGGACGTCGTCCGGTTCGACGGGGCGGACTTCCACTTCGTGGCCCGGGCCGACGACCAGCTCAAGGTGAGCGGGTACCGGGTCGAGCCCGGCGAGGTCGAGGCGGTCCTGGGCGCGGTCCCGGGGGTCCGCCGGGCCGTGGTGGTGGCGGTGGAGGTCGCGGGCTCGCGCCGGCTGGCGGCCGTGTGGACCCGGACGGGGGCGGACGGCCCCGGGCCCGAGGAGCTGGCCGCGGCGTGCGCCGCGCACCTGCCCGCGTACATGGTGCCCCGGCACTTCCGGCCCGTGGAGGACCTGCCGGTGACCGCCAACGGAAAGGTCGACCGGGCCGCCCTGCGGACGCTGTTCGCCCCGGCCCGCACCGCCGTCTGACGAGCACGCGGAGGCCCGCGGAGGCCCGCGGCGAACGAGAACGAGAACGAGGAAGACTATGAGGGGAATCGACGTGACCGAGGCGGAGCGGATCCTGTGCGGTGTCCTGGCGGACCTGTTCGGAATCCAGGAGGTCGGCCCGCAGGACGGCTTCGTCCGGCTCGGCGGTGACAGCATCATCGCCGTGCAGGTGGTCGGCGCGGCCCGCCGGGCCGGGCTGCGCATCACCGTCCGGGACGTGCTGACCCTGCCGGACGTGGCGGCCCTGGCCGCCGCCGCGCGGCCGCTGGCCCGGTCCGCCCGGTCCGGTGCCGACGACGGGGTCGGGCCGGTCCGGCCGACGCCGGTGATGCACTGGCTCGACGAGCGCGGCGGGCCCGCCGACCGCTACCACCAGTACCTGGTGGTGCGGACCCCGGCCGGACTGACCGGGCAGAGCGCGGCCGAGGTGCTCCAGGCGGTCCTGGACCGGCACGACATGCTGCGCGTGGTCCGGGACGGCTCCGGCTGGCGGACCCGCCCGGCGGGGTCGGTGCGCGCCGCGGAGTGCCTGCGCCGGGTGGCGACGGAGGGCCGCGAGGCCACCGCCGAGGAGGTCGGGCGGGAGGTGCACGCGGCCCGCGACCGGCTCTCGGTGGGCGGCGGGGTGATCGTGCAGGCCGTCTGGTTCGACGCCGGGGCCGGGCTGCCCGGGGCGCTGGCCCTGGTCGTCAACCACGTGGTCGTGGACGGGATCTCCTGGCGGGTGCTGACCGGGGACCTCACCCGGGCCTGGGAGGCGGTCGCCGCCGGACGGGCCCCCGCCGGGGCCCTCGACCCGGTGGCCACCTCGTTCCGCAGCTGGTCCGAGCTGCTCACCGCGGAGGCGGCCGGGGAGCGGACCGCGGCCGAAGCCCCGTACTGGAGCGGTGTGGTGCGGCCGGGTGCGGGCATCGCGGGCCGCCGCCCGCTGGATCCGGCCCGCGACCACGAGGACCGCGCCGGGCACCTCGCCCTGAGCCTGCCCGCGGCGACGGCCGGGCCGCTGCTGACGTCGGTGGCCGACCGGCTGGGCGCCGACGCCAACGAGGTGCTGCTGGCCGGGCTCTCCCTGGCCCTGGCCCGGTGGCGGCCCTGTGGCCCGGAGGTCCTGGTGGAGCTGGAGGGCCACGGCCGGGAGGACATCGGCGCCGAGGCCGACCTCTCCCGTACCGTCGGCTGGTTCACCACCCTCTTCCCCACCCGCTTCGCCCTGGAAGGCCTGGGCGCGGCGGACGCCGAGGACGGCGGCCCCACCGCCGGTGAGGCACTGCGGCGGGTCCGGGAGCAGCTGCGGGAGATCCCGCGCAAGGGCATCGGGTACGGCCTGCTGCGCCACCTCGACCCGGTCGTCGGCAAGGAGCTCGCCGCGGCGGAGCCCGCGGGCCTCGGTTTCAACTACCTGGGCCGGCTGGGCGGTCCGGGCGGCGGCGACTGGCAGCTGCTGCCCGCCCACGGGGCCCGGCTCGACGCCCCCGGCCCGGGCATGCCGATGGCGCACGCCGTCGAGGTGAACGCCTTCGTCCTGGAGTCGGCGGACGGACCCGTCCTGCACGCCGACTGGGCCTGGGCCGACGGCGTCCACGACGAGGCGGAGGTCCGGGCGCTGGCCGAGGGCTGGTTCCGGATGCTCGGCGCCCTCGTCGTCCTGGCCGACCGCACCGGCCCCGCGGTCCCGTCCACCGTCCCGCCCGCCTCCGGCCTGACGCTCGACGCGATCGGCCAGGACGAACTGGACGACCTCGCGGCCTCCCTCGGCCTCCTCTGAGCTCGGCCTCCTCTGACCTCGACCGGACCGCTGTCCCCGACCGGACCGCACCCCCGCCCCGCCGTCGCTCTCCGACGGACTCCCAGAAAGCGACATCAGCCATGAACACCAGCCGGCCGGCCATCGAGGACGTCCTGCCCCTCTCCCCGCTGCAGGAGGGCATGCTCTTCCACTCCGGGTACGACGAGGACTCCAAGCACCTCTACATCGCCCAGTTCACCGTCGACCTGGACGGGACGCTCGACGCGGGACGGCTGCGCCGGGCCGCCTGGGAGCTGCTGCGCCGTCACGCCAACCTGCGGGTGGTCCTCACCCACCGCAAGAACGGCGATCCCGTCCAGGTGGTCCGCCGGGACATGGAGCCGGCCTGGCGGGAGCACGACCTCGGCGCTCTGCCCGCCGGGGCGGCCGAGGAGCGGGCCGTGGAGCTGACGGAGGAGGACTGGGCACAGGGCGTCGACAGCCGCCGCCCGCCGCTGCTGCGGTTCACGCTGCTGCGGCTGGCGGACGACCGGCACCGACTCCTGGTATCGGCCCATCACATCCTGCTGGACGGCTGGTCGTTCGGGCTGCTCTTCCGCGAGCTGTTCACCCTGTACGCGGGTGGCGAGCCGGAGCCGGTACGGCCCTACCGGGAGTACCTGGCGCACCTCGCGCGCTGCGACCGGCCCGCCGCCGAGGAGGCCTGGCGCACCGCCCTGGCCGGTCTCGGTGCGCCCGGCCGGATCGCGGACGGCGCCGGCCGGGTCTCCCCCGGTGCCACCCCCGAGGACGTGGTGGTGCGGCTGGACGAGGAGCGGACGGCGGCGCTGACCGCGCGGGCCCGGGAGTGCGGGCTGCTGCTGACCAGCGTGGTCCAGGGCGCCTGGGCGGTGCTCATGGCCCGCGCCACCGGGCAGGACGACGTGGTCTTCGGTCTCACGGTCAGCGGCCGCCCCGCCGAACTGCCGGGTTCGGAGCGGATGATCGGCATGCTGATCAACACCGTGCCCGTCCGGGCCCGGGTCGACGCGGCCGCCCCGCTGCGCCGGGTCTGCGCGGAGCTCCAGCGCGAGCGGGCAGAGCTGGTGGACCACGATCACCTGGGGCTGACGGAGATCCAGAAGCTGGCCGGTTCCCCGTCCGCGCTCTTCGACACGAACCTGGTCTTCGAGAACTTCCCGATGAGCGACTACGCGCTCGACCTGCCCGGCTTCGGCCTCGAGGCGCGGATCCGGTTCCGGGACACCACGCACTTCCCGCTGACCCTGGTGGTCGAGCCGGGCGCGGCGCTCGGCCTGCGGCTGAGCCACCACCCCGGGCTCATCGGCACCGAGCGGGTGCGGGAGCTGGGCGAGCGGCTGGTGCGGCTGCTGGAGCGATGGACGGCCGACCCGGACGCGCCGGTGGAAGTCCTGGACGCGCTGACCGCGGCCGAGCGCCACCGGGTCCTGGCCGAGTGGAACGACACCGCCGCCGCCCTCCCGGCGTCGACGCTGACCGCGCTGCTCGCGGAGCAGGCGGCCCGGACCCCGGACGCCACCGCCGTCGTCTTCGAGGGGGAAACCCTGACCTACCGGGCACTGGACGAGCGGGCGGGCCGCCTCGCGGACGTGCTCGCGGCCCGCGGCATCGGACCGGAGAGCCTGGTCGCGGTCGCCGTACCGCGCTCCCTCGACCTGATGGTCGCCCTGTGCGGGGTGCTGAAGGCGGGGGCCGCCTACCTGCCCGTCGACCCCGGCCAGCCCGAGGAGCGCAACCTCGGGATCATGGCCGACGCCGCCCCGGCGCTGGTGCTGAGCACCGGCTGGGAGGCGCAGGGGACGCCGACGCTGCGGCTGGACGCCCCGCTCCCCGCGGCGGATCCCGCATCGCGGCCGGTGGTCCTTCCCGACCACCCGGCGTACGCGATCTTCACCTCCGGCTCCACCGGGCGCCCCAAGGGCGCGCTGGTCCCGCACCGGGCCATCGTCAACCGGCTGGAGTGGATGCAGCGGGAGTACGGCCTGGGGGCCGGGGACCGGGTGCTGCAGAAGACGCCGAGCGGTTTCGACGTCTCGGTGTGGGAGTTCTTCTGGCCGCTGCTGACCGGGGCGACCCTCGTCGTCGCGAAGCCCGGCGGCCACCAGGACCCCGCCTACCTGGCCGACCTGATCGCGCGGGAGTCCGTCACCACCGCGCACTTCGTGCCGTCCATGCTCGACGTGTTCCTGCGCGAGCCCGCCGCGGCGGGCGCCCGCTCGCTGCGCCGGGTGATCGCCAGTGGCGAAGCGCTGCCCCCGCACACCCAGGACGCCTTCTTCCGGGTCCTGCCCGGCGCGGAGCTGCACAACCTGTACGGCCCGACCGAGGCCGCGGTCGACGTCACGCTCTGGCCCTGCCGGGCCGGGGACGCCACCGTCCCGATCGGCCGGCCCGCCGCCAACACCCGTACGTACGTCCTGGACGGCCGGCTCGCCCCGGTGGCGCCCGGCACCGCGGGCGAGCTGTACCTGGCCGGCGTGCAGCTGGCTCGCGGCTATCTCGGCCGGCCCGCTCTGACCGCCGACCGGTTCGTGGCCTGCCCCTTCGAGCCGGGGGCCCGCATGTACCGCACGGGCGACCTGGTGCGCTGGCGGGCCGACGGCGTCCTGGAGTACCTGGGCCGCACCGACGACCAGGTCAAGATCCGCGGCTTCCGCATCGAGCCGGGCGAGGTCCAAAGCGCCGCCGCGGGCTGCGCGGGCGTCTCCCACGCGGCGGTCGTCGTCCGCGAGGACCGGCCGGGCGATCCCCGGCTCGTGGCGTACGTGGTGCCCCGCCCGGGCGCCGCGCCGACCCCCGCCGCCGTGCGCGGCGAGCTGGCCGCCGCGCTGCCCGAGCACATGGTCCCGGCCGTGGTCGTGCTGGACGGACTGCCGGTGACGCCGAACGGCAAGCTCGACCGGCGGGCCCTGCCCGCCCCCGCCCTGCGCACCGGCGGCCGCGGCGGCCGCACCGAGCGGGAGCGGATCCTGACGGGCCTGTTCGCGTCGGTGCTGGGCCTGCCCGAGGTGGGCGCCGACGACGACTTCTTCGAGCTGGGCGGCCATTCCCTGCTGGCGATGCGGCTGGTGGCGCAGGTGCGCGGGGCGTTCGGCGCGGAGCTGGGCATCCGTGAGGTGTTCACCGCCCGCACTCCGGCCGCGCTCGCCGCGCTGATCGACGGCGCGGACCGGGCCCGTCCCGCGCTGCGGCCGCAGGCGCGCCCGGCGCAGCTGCCGCTCTCCCCGGCGCAGCGCCGGCTGTGGTTCCTGGACCGGCTCGACGGGCCGAACCCGGCCTACCACAGCGCGGTCGCGCTCCGGCTCGGCGGTCCGCTGGACGTGGAGGCGCTGCGCGGGGCGCTGGCCGACCTGGCCGAGCGGCACGAGATCCTGCGCACCGTCCACCCGGAGGCCGACGGCGAGCCCCGTCAGGTCGTCCTGCCCCCGGCCCCGCCGGCCCTGGAGCTCCTCGACGCGGCCGGCGCGGACATCGACGAGATCGCCGCACGCCCCTTCGACCTGGCAACCGACGCGCCCCTGCGGGCCGCGCTGCTGACGGCCGGGCCCGAGAGGCACACGCTGGTGCTGGCCCTGCACCACATCGCCACCGACGGCGAGTCCTGGGGGCCGCTGCTGGGCGACCTCTCGTACGCCTACGCGGCCCGCACGGGCGGCGGCGCTGAGCCGCGCCCGCCGCTGGCGGTGCAGTACGCCGACTACACGCTCTGGCAGCGCGCCCTGCTGGACGGCGCGGCCGAGGAGCAGCTGTCGTACTGGCGCACCGCGCTGGCCGGGCTGCCGGAGGAGCCGGTGCTGCCCACCGACCGGCCCCGGCCGGAGGTGGCCGATCCGGCCGGCGCGGCCGTTGCCTTCGGCCTGGACGCGGCTCTGACCGCGCAGGTGGAGGCGCTGGCCCGGGCGCACGGCTGCACCGTCTTCATGGTGCTCCAGGCCGCGCTGGCGGTGGTGCTGTCCCGGCTCGGCGCGGGGGCCGACGTGCCGATCGGGACAGTCGTCGCGGGCCGTACCGACGCAGCCCTGGACGATCTGGTGGGCTTCTTCGTCAACACCCTGGTCCTGCGCACCGACCTGTCCGGGGACCCGACGTTCGCGGAACTGCTGGAGCGGGTGCGGGAGAGCGATCTGGCGGCCTTCGCCCATCAGGACGTGCCCTTCGAGCAGGTCGTCGAGGCGGTCAACCCGCGGCGCTCGCTCTCCCACCACCCGCTGTTCCAGGTGGCGCTGACGATGCGCCGGGCGGCCGCCGCCGGCCTGCAGCTGCCCGGGCTGACGGCGGTGGCCGAGGAGGTCGACGTAGCGCGGGCCGAGTTCGAGCTGGCGCTGCAGTTCACGGAGGCGGCCGGGGCGGGCGAGGGGCTGAGCGCGGTGGCCAAGTACCGTACCGAGCTCTTCGACGAGGCCACCGTGCGCGCCCTCGTGGAGCGGCTGCGCGGGGTCCTGGCGGCGGCGGTACGGGCGCCGCGCGGCCGGGTCTCGGCCCTGGAGGTGCTGCTGGCGCGGGAGCGGCAGCAGCTGCTGGCCGACTGGCAGCCGCCGGCCCCGCCTCGAGCGGGTACGGCGGTGCACCTGGAATTCGCCCGGAGGGCAGCGCTGCACCCGGCCACCGTGGCCCTGGTGTCCGGCCCCGACGCCATCACCTACGGGGAGCTGGACCGGCGCGCCGACCGGCTGGCGCGGCGGCTGGCCGGCCTCGGTGTCACCGCCGAGACCCCGGTGGGGGTGCTGATGGGGCGCTCCCCCGAGGTGGTCGTGGCGATGCTGGCCGTCCTCAAGGCGGGCGGCGCGTACCTGCCGCTGCACACCGGCCAGCCCGCCGCACGCACCCGGCGGATCCTGGACGCCGCGGGCTGCTCCGTGCTGCTGGTCGACGAGACCCACGCCGGGCTCGCCCCGGAGGGCGTGCGGACGGTCCCGGCCGGCGCGGCGGAGGCGCCCGGCGCTCTCGCGGACGGCGGGGGGTTCACCCCCGCGCCGTGCCCGCCCGGGCAGCTCGCCTACCTGATGCACACCTCGGGCTCGACCGGCGAGCCCAAGGGCGTCGCCGTCACCCACCGGGACGTCCTGGACCTCGTGGCCGACCGGGGCTGGCACACCCGGGGCGCCGAGCGCGTCCTGTTCCACGCGCCGCACGCCTTCGACATCGCCGACTACGAGCTGTGGGTGGCGCTGCTGTCGGGCTGGCAGGTCGTCGTCGCCCCCGAGGGCGAGCCGACGGTCGCCGGGCTGGGCGCCCTGATCCGCGGGGCGGGCATCACCGCCGTGCACCTGACGGCCGGTCTGTTCCGCGTGGTCGCCGAGGAGGACCCCGGCCTGCTGGCCGGCGTCCGCGAGGTGCTGACCGGCGGCGACGTCGTCAGCCCCGCCGCGGTCCGCGCCGTGCTGGCCGCCTGCCCGGACACCGTGGTCCGCCACCTGTACGGGCCCACCGAGGCGACCCTGTGCGCGACCAGCCACCTGATCACCGGCGCCGCGGACGCCGACGGCCCGGTGCCGATCGGCCGCCCCCTGGACGGCACCCGTGCGTACGTGCTGGACGGGCGGATGCGGCTGGTGCCGCCGGGCACCCCGGGCGAGCTGTACCTGGCCGGTGCCGGAGTGGCGCGCGGCTACCACCGACGGCCCGCGGCCACCGCGGAGCGGTTCGTCGCCGACCCGTTCGGCGACGCGCCCGGGACGCGCATGTACCGCACCGGCGACCTCGCCCGGTGGCGGGCCGACGGACTGCTGGAGTTCCTCGGCCGGGCCGACGAGCAGGTGAAGGTCCGCGGCTTCCGCGTGGAGCCCGGCGAGGTCGAGGCCGCGCTGGCCGCCTGCCCGGGCGTCCGCCAGGCCGTGGTCGCCGTACGGGCCGCCGCGGACGGCGAGAAGCGGCTGGCCGGGTACGTGGTCGGGGAGGTCTCCGGGCCCTCGGTACGGCGCCGTCTGGAGCGGCTGCTGCCGGATTACATGCTGCCCTCGTACGTCCTGGTCCTGGACGCGCTGCCGCTGACCCCCAACGGCAAGGTGGACTACCGGGCCCTGCCCGAGCCCGCGCTGCCCGCTTCCGGCGGACGTGCCCCCCGTACCCCCCGGGAGGAGATCCTGGCGGGGCTCTTCGCCGAGGTGCTCGGCCTCGACGCGGTCGCCGCCGACGCGGGCTTCTTCGACCTGGGCGGCCACTCACTGCTGGCGACCCGGCTGGTCAGCCGGATCCGTACGGCCCTCGGGGTCGAGCTGCCGCTGCGCGACGTCTTCCGCGCGCAGACCGTGGCCGCCCTCGCGGAGCTGGCCGGGAGCGCCGACCGGGCGCGGCCGCCGCTGCGCCGTGCGGAGCCCGGGCAGGGCGCGCCGCTGTCCTCGGCGCAGCACCGGCTGTGGTTCGCGCACCAGGCGGAGGGCCCGTCCGGCCACCACAACGTGCCCTTCGCCTACCGGCTGACGGGTCCGCTGGACGCGCCGGCGCTGCGTGCGGCGCTCGGCGACGTGGTGGCCCGGCACGAGGTGCTGCGGACCGTCTTCGACGAGTGCGGGGGCGAGCCGGTGATCCGGCTGCTGGAGGGTGCGGCGGCCGACGTGCCGCTGGAGGTCCTCGCCGTCGCGGAGGCCGGTGCCGTCGCGGACGCGGTACGGGAGGTGACGGGCCACTGCTTCGACATCTCGGCCGAACTGCCGCTGCGGGCCCGGCTGCTGGAGCTGGGGCGGGAAGAGTGGGTGCTCGTGCTGGTGGTGCACCACATCGCCACCGACGGCTGGTCGTGGGGGCCGCTCCTGGCCGACCTGGCCACCGCCTACGCCGCCCGCCTGGCGGGCGGGGAGCCCGCCTTCGAGCCGCTGCCCGTGCAGTACCGGGACCACACCGTCTGGCAGCGGTCCGTGCTCGGCGCGGAGGGCGACCCGGACGCGCTGATCACCCGTCAGCTCGACTTCTGGGCCAAGGAGCGTCGCGGGACGCACGGACGAGGCGCTCGACGACCTCGTCGGCTTCTTCGTCAACACGCTCGTCCTGCGCACCGACCTCTCCGGAGACCCGGCCTTCACGGACCTCCTCGCCCGGGTCCGGGAGAGCGACCTCGCCGCGTACGCCCACCAGGACGTGCCCTTCGAGCGGGTCGTGCTGGGGGTGAACCCGGAGCGGTCCCTCGCCCGGCACCCCCTCTTCCAGGTGCTGCTCCAGGTCCAGAACGAGCCGCCCGCCCTGCCCCGCCTGACGGGCCTCACGGCCCAGCCGCACCCCGTCGAGTGGGCGGTGTCCAAGTTCGACCTCGGCGTGGACCTCGGGGAGCAGCGCGCCGCCGACGGCACCCCGCTGGGCCTCACCGGGGAACTCACCTACGCCACCGAGCTGTTCGACCACGCGAGCGCCGAGCGGCTGGCGGCGGACCTGGCCCTGGTGCTGCGCGGTCTCGCGGCCGCCCCGGAGCGGGCCGTCGGCTCGGTCGACGGCCCGGCCCCGCGCACGGCCGCGGCCGCCCCCGCCGCGCCGGAGCCGGCCGCGGACCCGGGCGGCAGCACCGAGGACCGCGTCCGCGCCCTGTATGCCGAGGTCCTCGACCGGGACGAGGTCGGCCCGGACGACAACTTCTTCGCCCTGGGCGGCCACTCCCTGCTCGTCACCCGGCTGATCAGCCGGATCCGGGCCGAACTCGGCCGGGAGCTGAAGATCCGCCAGCTCTTCCAGCACCCGACCCCGGCCCGCACCGCCGCCCTGCTCACCGACGCGCCGAAGGCCCGTCCCACGCTCCGCCGCGCCGCCGATGCCTGAGCCGTCCCCCCACCCCCGCACCACCGCGCACGCCCCTGGAGGTCCTGTGTTTCCCGTTTCGTTCGCCCAGCGGCGGCTGTGGTTCCTCAGCCAGCTCGGCGAGACCGGCGCCGCGTACAACTGCCCGCTCACCACCCGGCTGCGCGGTCCGCTGGACCCGCAGGCGCTGGCCGCGGCCCTCGGTGATCTGACCGGGCGGCACGAGGTGCTGCGGACGGTCTTCCCCGAGGTGGACGGCGAGCCCGTGCAGCAGATCACCGACCGGGCGCCGGAGCTGCCCGTCGTCCGCCTCGGCGAGGCGGAGCTCGCCGAGGCGCTGGCCGCCGAGGCCGGGCACGTCTTCGACCTCACCGCCGAACTCCCGCTGCGGGCCCGCCTCTTCGCCCTGGGAGACGAGGAGTGGGTGCTGGCGCTGGTGATCCACCACATCGCCACCGACGGCTGGTCCTGGGGGCCGCTCCTGACCGACCTGGCCGCCGCGTACGCCGCCCGGTGCGCGGGCGGGGCGCCCGCCTTCGAGCCGCTGCCGGTGCAGTACCGGGACTACACGCTGTGGCAGCGCGAGCTGCTGGGCGCGGAGGACGACCCGGAGAGCCTGCTCGCCGAGCAACTGGCCTTCTGGACACGGGAGAGCTGGACGAGGAGCTGCACGGACGGCTGCTGGAACTGGCCCGGCAGCACGGCTGCACCCTCTTCATGGTCCTCCAGGCCGTCGCGGGACGCACGGACGAGGCGCTCGACGACCTCGTCGGCTTCTTCGTCAACACGCTCGTCCTGCGCACCGACCTCTCCGGAGACCCGGCCTTCACCGAGCTCCTGGAGCGGGTCCGCGAGAGCGACCTCGCCGCCTTCGAGCACCAGGACGTGCCCTTCGAGCAGGTCGTCGAGGCGGTCAACCCCGAGCGGTCCCTCGCCCGCCACCCCCTCTTCCAGGTGATGATGACCCTGGACAGCGGCGAGGGCCCCGCCTTCGCCCTGCCCGGCCTGGAGTGCGCGGAGCAGTCCGCCGCCTGGGACGTCGCCAAGTTCGACCTCACCGTCGACTTCCAGGAGCGGTGGGACTCCGGCGGCGCCCCGGCCGGGATCGGCGGGGCCCTGGAGTACGCGACGGACCTGTTCGACCGGGCCACCGCCGAGGACCTCGCGGCCGCCCTCGCCCGGGTGCTGGAGCGCCTCGCCGCCGACCCCGCGGCCCCGGTCGGGCAGGCCGACCCGCTCTCCGCCGAGCAGCGCGCGCTGGTCCTGTCCGGCTGGAACGACACGGCCGCGCCGGTGCCCGCGGGGACCCTGCCCGAGCTGTTCGAGGAGCGGGCCGCCCGCACCCCCGGCGCGACCGCCCTGGTCTTCCGGGACACCGCGCTGACCTTCGCCGAACTCGACGCCCGCGCCGACGCGCTGGCGCACCGGCTCGCCGGGCAGGGGGTCGGACCGGAGCACCTGGTGGCCCTGGCCCTGCCCCGGTCCGCCGACTCCGTCGTGGCGCTGCTCGCGGTGCTCAAGGCGGGCGCCGCCTTCGTCCCCGTCGACACGGACTACCCGGCCGAGCGGATCGCCCGGCTGCTGGGCACCACGACCACCGTCGTCACCGACGCCGCGACCGCCCCGGGGCTCCCGGACACCGGCGCCGTCCGCGTGCTCGTCGACGCGCCGGGCCCGGTCCCGGCGGGCGGCGCCGGTCCCGTCCCGGGCCGCCGGATCCTGCCCGGCAGCGCCGCGTACGTGATCCACACCTCGGGGTCGACCGGCGAGCCCAAGGGCGTCGTCATCGACCACGCGGGGCTGCGCAACCTCTACGCCTTCCACCGGGCCGGGGTCATCGCCCGCGCCGAGGAGCTGCACGGCGGGCGCCGGATGCGCATGGCGCTGACGGCCGCGCTGTCCTTCGACACCTCGTGGGAGGGGCTGCTGTGGATGGTGGCCGGCCACGAGCTCCACCTCGTCGACGACGACACCCGCCGCGACGCGGCCGCGCTGGTCCGGCACATCGCCCGCGCCGGCATCGACGCCCTCGACGTCACCCCGACCTACGCCGAACAGCTCGTCGAGGAGGGCCTGCTGGACGATCCCGCGCACCGGCCCAAGGTGCTGCTGCTCGGCGGCGAGGCGGCGGGCGCGGCCCTGTGGACGCGGGTCCGGGCCGCCGACGGGATGCTCTGCCACAACCTGTACGGGCCCACCGAGTGCAGCGTCGACACGCTGTGGTGGGACGCCGCCCTCAGCGAGGAGCCGCTCGTGGGCCGCCCGCTCGCCAACACCCGGGCGTACGTCCTGGACGCCGGGCTGCGGCCCGTCGCCCCGGGCGTCCCGGGCGAGCTGTACCTGGCCGGACCGAGCCTGGCCCGCGGCTACCTGAACCGGCCCTCGCTCACCGCGGGCCGCTTCGTGGCCTGCCCGTTCGAGGACGGGGCCCGCATGTACCGCACGGGCGACCTCGTCCGCTGGGACCGCGAGGGCCGCATCGAGTACCTCGGCCGCGCCGACGACCAGGTCAAGATCCGCGGCTTCCGCATCGAACCCGGCGAGATCGAGGCCTGCCTGCGGGCCTGCCCGGAGGTGGCGCAGGCCGCGGTGCTCGCCCGGGACGGCGGGCCCGCCGGGAAGCGCCTCGTGGCGTACGTGGTGGCGGCCGCGGGCCGCAGCGCCGAGCCGGGCGCGCTGCGCGGGCGGCTCGCCGCGCAGCTGCCGGACCACATGGTGCCCTCGGCCTTCGTGGTCCTGGAGGCCTTCCCGATGAACCGGAACGGCAAGCTGGACCGGGCGGCGCTGCCCGCGCCGGACTTCGGCGCGCTGCTCTCCTCCCGCGCCCCGCGCGGGCCCCGCGAGGAGCTCCTGGCGGAGCTGTTCGCGCAGGTGCTGGGGCTGCCTTCGGTGGGCGCCGAGGACGGCTTCTTCGAGCTGGGCGGCCATTCGCTGCTCGCGACCCGGCTGCTCTCGCGGATCCGGGCCGTCCTGGGCGGCGACCTGGGCATCCGCCAGCTGTTCCAGCACCCGACGGTGGCCGGGCTGGCCGCCTGCCTGGCGCAGGGCTCCACAGCCGGGGCGGCCCCCCGTCCGGCCCTGGCCGCGGCGGCGGAGCGGCCCGAGGCCCCGCCGCTGTCGGCCGCCCAGCGCCGGCTGTGGTTCCTGAGCCGGGCGGGCCAGTCCACGGGCTACCACTGCCCGTTCGCGCTGCGGCTGCGCGGCCCGCTCGACACGTCGGCGCTGGCCGCGGCCCTGCGGGACGTCACCGACCGGCACGAGGCCCTGCGCACGGTGTTCCCGGAGGCGGCGGGCGAGCCGTACCAGCGGGTGCTGCCCGCCGGGGGCGGCGTGCCCCTGGACCTGGTGGAGTGCGGTCCGGAGGGAACCGCCGGGGCCCTCGACGCGCTGCTGGCCCGCCCGTTCGACCTGGCCGCGCGGCCCCCCGTACGGGCGGCGCTGCTCGCTACCGGGCCGCAGGAGTGGGTGCTGGCCCTGGTGGTGCACCACATCGCGCTCGACGGGTGGTCCTGGGGGCCGCTGTTCCAGGACCTGTCCGAGGCGTACGCCGCCCGGTGCGCGGGCGCCGCGCCCGGTTTCGAACCGCTGCCGGTACAGTACGCCGACTACACGCTGTGGCAGCGGGAGCTGCTCGGCGCGGAGGACGACCCCGCGAGCCCGATCTCCCGCCAACTCGCATTCTGGACCGGCGCACTGGCCGGTGCGCCCGCCGAGCTGGCCCTGCCCTACGACCGGCCGCGCCCGGCGGTGGCGGACTTCGCGGGCGGCTCCGTCCCCGTCGGCCTGGACGCCGAGCTGCACGGCCGGCTGCTGGAACTGGCCCGCGAGCACGGCTGCACCCTCTTCATGGTGGTGCAGGCGGCGCTGGCCGTGACCCTGTCCCGGCTCGGCGCGGGGACCGACGTACCGATCGGGACGCCCGTCGCGGGCCGTACGGACGAGGCCCTGGACGACCTCGTCGGCTTCTTCGTCAACACCCTCGTCCTGCGCACCGACGTCTCGGGCGATCCGACCTTCGCCGAACTCCTGGGCCGGGTCCGGGAGACCGACCTCGCGGCGTACGAACACCAGGACGTGCCCTTCGAGCGGGTCGTGGAGGCGGTCAACCCCGAGCGGTCCCTCGCCCGCCACCCCCTCTTCCAGGTGCTGCTCCAAGTGCAGGACGGCGAGGACGGGACGCTCGCGCTGCCCGGCCTCGACGTCCGCCCCGAACCGTTCCGCTTCGACGTCGCCCAGTTCGACCTGACGCTGGACGTCCAGGAGCGCCGGGACGCCGAGGGCCGCCCCGCCGGGATCTCGGGCTTCCTGGAGTACGCGGCCGAGCTGTTCGACCACGCCACCGCCGAGGACCTCGCCGCGGCCCTGGTACGGATGGTCCGGCTGCTCGCGGCGGCGCCGGAACTGCCGGTCGGGGCCGCCGACCCGCTGACCCCCGAGGCCCGCCGGCGGATGCTGACGGAGTGGAACGACACCGCGCTGCCGGTGCCGGACGCCACCGTGCCCGAGCTGTTCGCGGCGCGTGCCGCCCGCACCCCGGACGCGACCGCGCTGGTACACGGCGCCGAGCGGATCGGCTTCGCCGCCCTCGACGCCTGGTCCGACCGGCTCGCCCGGCGTCTCGTCCGGGACGGGGCGGGTCCGGAGCGGGTGGTGGCCATCGCGTTGCCGCGCTCCCCGGCGGCGGTGGCCGCGATCCTGGCCGTCCTCAAGGCCGGTGCGGCGTTCGTCCTGGTGGACACCGGATACCCGGCCGAGCGGATCGCGCACATGCTGGCCGACTCCGCCCCGGCGCTGCTGGTCACGGACTCCGCGACCGCCCCGCTGCTGCCGCTCGCGGGGCCGGCACAGGTCCCGCTCGTCCTCACTGAGGAGGCGGACGAGGCGGACACCGACGCCGCCTCCGCGCCCGGTGCCGGGCCGCTGCGGCTGCCCCGGCCGGGCGACGCCGCGTACGTCGTGTACACCTCGGGGTCCACGGGCTGGCCCAAGGGCGTCGTCGTCGACCACGCGGCGCTGCGCAACCTGTACGCCTTCCACCGCGCCCACACCATGGCCGAGGCGGAACGGACCGCTGCCGGACGGCAGTTGCGGGTGGCGCTGGTGGCCTCGCTGTCCTTCGACGCCTCCTGGGACGCCCTGATGTGGATGGTGGCCGGGCACGAACTCCACCTGATCGGCGACGCCATGCGCCGCGACTCCGCCGCCTTCGCCCGGCACGTCGCCGACGCCGCCCTCGACGTCGTCGACACCACCCCGACGCACGCCGAGCACCTGATCGAGGAGGGCCTGCTCAACGCCCCGCCGCGGCTGCTGCTGATCGGCGGCGAGGCCGCGGGCGAGGGGCTGTGGAGCCGGCTGCGCGCCACGGAGGGGATGCTCGCCTACAACCTGTACGGACCCACCGAGTGCACGGTCGACGCCCTGTGGTGGGACACCGCGCGCAGCGAGCGCCCGCTCATCGGCGCTCCCGTCGCCAACACCCGCGCCTACGTGCTCGACGCGGCTCTGAACACGGTGGCGCCGGGGGTGCCCGGCGAGCTGTACCTGGCGGGTGCCGGGCTGGCGCGGGGCTACCTGCGGCGCCCGGGGACGACGGCGGAGCGGTTCGTGGCCTGCCCGTTCGAGGACGGCGCCCGCATGTACCGCACGGGCGACCTCGTCCGCCGGGACCGCGAGGGCCGCATCGACTACCTCGGCCGCGCCGACGACCAGGTCAAGATCCGCGGCTTCCGCGTCGAACCCGGCGAGATCGAGGCCGCGCTCGCGGCGGCGCCCGGGGTGGACCGGGCCGCGGTGACCGTACGGGAGGACGGCCCCGGCGGTGCGAAGCGGCTGGTCGGGTACGTGGTCCCGGCCCCCGGCGGCGCAGGCGGTACGGGCTCCGCGGTGGACGCGGCGGACCTGCGCGCCCATCTGGCGGGGACGCTCCCGGCGCACATGGTTCCGTCGGCGTTCGTCGTGCTCGACGCCTTCCCTCGGACCCCGAACGACAAGCTCGACCGGGCCGCGCTGCCCGCGCCGGAGCCCGGCGCGGCCGGGGACGGCCGTGGGCGCCGGGCGCCGCGCAACCGGCGGGAGGAGGTCCTGGCGGGCCTGTTCGCCGAGGTGCTGGGGCTGCCCGCGGACGCCGTCGGCGCCGACGACGGCTTCTTCGACCTGGGCGGCCACTCCCTGCTGGCGGCCCGGCTGATGGCCCGGGTGCGCGAGGCGCTGGGCGAGGAGCTCGGGGTCCAGGACCTGTTCGCCGCGCCCACGGTCGCCGGGCTCGCCGCCCGCTCCGGCGGCGCCGTCCCCCGCGGGGACGCGGACCCGCTGGCACCGCTGGTCACGCTGCGCACGGGGGCGCCCGGCGCGCCCGCCCTGTTCTGCGTCCACCCGGGCGCGGGTACCGGCTGGGTGTACCGGGGGCTGCTGGAGCACCTGGACCCGCAGCGGTCCGTGCACGCCCTGCAGTCGCGGGCGCTGAGCGAGCCGGGGGCACGGCCCGGGAGCGTCGCGGAGATGGCCGCGGAGTACGCGGCGCGGATCCGCGCGGTGCAGCCGCACGGCCCGTACCACCTGCTGGGCTGGTCCTTCGGGGCGGTGGTCGCGCACGAGGTGGCCGTGACGCTCCAGCAGGACGGCGAGGAGGTGGCCGGGCTCACCCTGCTGGACGGGTATCCGGCGGCCCCCGGCGAGACGGCGGCCCCGGCCGCGGACCCGCTGCGGGACCTGCTGGAATCGCTCGGCTATCCGCCGCGGGAGGAGTGCGCCGCGGCCGCAGGGGGTCCGCTGACCCTCGCCGAGCTGGTGGCGGCGGCCGCCGAGGAGGGCCCGCTGTCGGTCTTCGACGGGGAGACCGTCGCCGCCCTGGGCGAGGCCTACGTCCACCACGACCGGCTGGCCGCCGCCCACCGTCCCGGGGTGTTCCGGGGCGGGGTGACGCTGGCCGTCGCCGCCCACGAGCCGGACGCGCCCGGGCCGCGGGTGTGGGAGCCGTACGTGACCGGCCCGGTCACCCACCACGAAGTGCCCTGCGCGCACGGCGAGATGATGGCGCCCAAGCCCGCCGCCGAGATCGCCGCGCTGCTGGGCGAGGGCACGGTGGGCCGGTGAGCGCCGGTCGGGGCGCGCTGCGCCGCCGGGACTTCCGGCTGCTGTGGGCGGGGGAGTCCGTGAGCCAGTTCGGGAGCTCGGCCACCCGGGTGCTGCTGCCGCTGATCGCGGTGGACACGCTGGACGCGGGGCCCTTCACCATGGGGGTGCTGGGCGCCGCGGCCTGGGTGCCGTGGCTCCTGTTCGGGCTGCCCGTGGGGGCGTGGACCGACCGGATGCGCCGCCGGCCGGTGATGATCGTGTGCAACGCGGTGTCGGCAGTGCTGATGCTGTCGCTGACCGCGACGGTCTGGCTGGATCTCCTGACGACCGCTCAACTGCTGCTGGTGGCCGTCCTGGCGGGTACCGCCGACGTGTTCTTCCGGGCCGCCTACAGCGCGTACCTGCCGACCGTGCTGCCGCTCGAGGAGCTCGCCGACGGCAACGCCCGGCTCCAGACCAGCGAATCGGTCGCGGAGGTCGTCGCACCGGCGGCGGGCGGGGCGCTGGCCCAGGCCGGGAGCGCGGCGGCCGGTTTCCTCGCCGACGGGCTGAGCTTCCTGGTCTCGGCGGCGCTGCTGCTGCGGATCCGGACCCCGGAGGGCCCGCCGGGCGGTGAGGAACGGGCCGCCGCGGAGCGGTCGTTGGCCGGGGAGATCCGCGCGGGCGTGGCCTTCCTCGCGCGGGACCCGTTCCTGCGGACGATCCTGCTGTGCGACGCTGCGATGAACCTGTTCCTGGGCGGGGCGCAGTCCCTGTCGATCCTCTTCCTGAGCCGGACGGTGGGCGCGCCGGGCGCGCTGATCGGTGTCCTGATCGCGCTGGCCGGGCTGGGCGGGGTCCTGGGCGCGGTGGTCTCGCCGCGCCTGGCCCGCCGGTTCGGGACGGCCCGGGCGGTCCTGCTGTGCGCCTTCTGCGGGGGCCCGTTCGGGCTGCTGATCCCGCTCACCACGGACGGGGTGGGGCTGCTGGCCTTCCTGGTCGGGGAGTTCTGCCTGATGACCGGGGTGGTCGCCGGGAACGTCATCATCGTGAGCTTCCGGCAGGCGTACTGCCCGCCGGACATGCTGGGCCGGGTCGGCTCCACCATCCGCTTCGTGATGTACGGGACGATCCCCGTCGGCAGCCTCCTCGGCGGCGCCCTCGGCACCCTCCTCGGCGAACGCGACGCCCTGTGGCTCCTCTACGGCGGCAACGCACTGTGCGCGCTGCTCCTCCTGACGGGCCCGCTCCGCGCCGGGCAGGACCTCCCGACGGTCCCGGAGCCGGCCAGGGAGGGGGACGGGGTCGCCCTGTGAGCGTCCCGGTCGAGATCGCGACAGCGCTGACCGGCTGGGCGGAGGCCTCCACCGCGGCCGGCGATACCCGACCTGCCCAGCCCGTCGCCGACCGGGCGGTCCGCGCCCTGCGCCACGCCCGAGACCCCGTCTGCCCGTCGCTGCGGGGTGGGCTCCCCTACCGTCGAAGTGAGTGGCGCGCAGTCGGCGTGCTGCCTGACCGGGCGTCACCGAAGCCGGCAGTGGGTCCTGCAAGAACACTGCTCGGAGAGTCACCTTTCAACGTCACCGGGAGATGCTCATGAGGATGCTGATCAACAGTCCCGAAACCGTCGTCGCCGATGCGCTGCGGGGGATGGCGGCCGCGCATCCCGATCTGGAGGTCGACGTGGAGCGGCGGGTCGTCGTACGGCGGGACGCGCGGGCCGGGGGGCGGGTCGGGCTGGTGTCCGGGGGCGGGTCGGGGCACGAGCCGCTGCACGCCGGGTTCGTGGGATACGGGATGCTGTCGGCCGCGTGCCCCGGAGAGGTGTTCACCTCCCCGGTGCCCGACCAGGTGCTGCGGGCGGCGGCTGCCGTGGACTCCGGGCAGGGGGTGCTGTTCGTCGTCAAGAACTACACCGGGGACGTGCTGAACTTCGAGATGGCCGCCGAACTCGCCGAGGAGGACGGCCTGCGGGTGGAGCGCGTGCTGGTCAATGACGACGTGGCCGTCACCGACAGCCTGTACACGGCGGGGCGGCGCGGCACCGGGGCCACGCTGTTCGTCGAGAAGATCGCCGGCGCGGCCGCCGAGGAGGGCGCCCCGCTGGAGCGGGTCGCGGAGCTCGCCCGGCGGGTCAACGCGTCCTCGCGGAGCTTCGGGGTGGCGCTCAGCGCGTGCACGACACCGGCGAAGGGCAGTCCGACGTTCGACCTGCCCGACGGGGAGCTGGAGTTGGGGATCGGCATCCACGGCGAGCCGGGCCGCGAGCGGCGGGCCATGATGCCGGCCCGGGAGATCGCGGAGGTCGCGGTGGGGGCCGTACTGGAGGAGCTCGGGGAGGTGGCTCCGGCGGACGGGCCGGTACTGGCGCTGGTCAACGGCATGGGGGCGACGCCGCTGCTGGAGCTGTACGGGTTCCACGCGGAGATGGCGCGGGTGCTCGCGGAGCGCGCAGTGCCGGTGGCGCGGACGCTGGTCGGAAACTACGTCACGTCCCTCGACATGGCGGGGTGTTCGGTGACGCTGTGCCGCGCGGACGAGGAACTGCTGCGGTTGTGGGACGCGCCCGTGCGGACCCCGGCCCTGCGGTGGGGCTGCTGAGAAGCTGGGCAGACACGGCGTGGACAGGAATGCGGACACGGTGAGGAGACGGAATTGCGTGACGCGGAATTCTTCCGGCGCTGGATGACGGCCGCCGGGGCCGCGGTGGAGCGCGAGGCGGACCGGCTGACCGAGCTCGACTCCCCCATCGGGGACGCCGACCACGGGAGCAATCTGCTGCGCGGCTTCACGGCGGTACGGGCGGCCCTGGCGGCGGATCCCGCCGCGAGTCCGGGGGCGGTGCTGGTGCTGGCGGGGCGGACGCTGATCTCGACGGTCGGCGGGGCGTCGGGCCCGCTGTACGGGACGCTGCTGCGGCGGACGGGCAAGGAGCTCGGGGAGGCCGCCGAGGTCTCCGACGAGGCACTGCGCAAGGCTCTGTACGCGGGGGTGGGCGCGGTGGCGCAGCTCGGCGGGGCGGCGCCGGGCGACAAGACGATGCTGGACGCGCTGGTGCCGGGGGTGGCGGAGCTCAGCACCTCGTACCGGGCGGCCGCGGTCGCGGCGGAGAACGGGGCGCGGGCGACGGTGCCGATGCTGGCCCGCAAGGGGCGGGCGAGCTACCTCGGTGAGCGGAGCATCGGCCACCAGGACCCCGGGGCGACCTCGTCGGCCCTGCTGCTGGGGGCTCTCGCGGATGCGGCGGACGCCGTATGAGCGGGCCGTCGGTCGGCATCGTCCTGGTGTCGCACAGCGCGGTGGTCGCGCAGTCCGTGGCGGATCTGGCGCGGGGCCTGGCGGCGGGCGGCCCCGTCGTCCCGGTGGCCGCGGCGGGCGGCACCGCGGACGGCGGCCTGGGTACGGACGCGGACCGCATCGCCGCGGCCGCGCACGAGGTGGACCGGGGCGCGGGGGTCGCGCTGCTGGCGGACCTGGGCAGCTCGGTGCTGACGGTGAAGGCGCTGCTGGCGGAGGACGAGCTCCCGCCGCGGTCCCGGCTGCTGGACGCCCCGTTCCTGGAGGGAGCGGTGGCCGCGGTGGTGGCAGCCTCGGCGGGCGCCCCCTTGGACGCGGTGGCGGCGGCGGCCGAGGAGGCCTACACGTACCGCAAGGTCTGACGGGGCCGGGCCGGGGCGTCCCCTTCGGATCGCGCCGGCCCGGTCCGGGATCGAGGTCCTGTCGTCAAAATCCCGTCAGTGGGCGCGGCCGCGGAGGGATTCGATTTCCCGGCGGTCCCGCTTTGTGGGGCGGCCGGTGCCGCGGTCGCGGACGCCGACCACCTCGGCCTCGATGCGCGTCGGCGCCGGCGGGCTGTTGTCGACGAAGCATTCCGCGGCCACCGGAGCACCCACCCGCTTCGTCACCGGCCGCTTCACCACGACGATGCGCTCGCGCCCCGCGTGGAACAGCCGTACCTCGTCCCCCGCGCGCACCGCCTGCGCCGGCTTCGCGCGCTCCCCGTTGACTTTCACATGGCCCGCCCGGCAGGCGGTCGCCGCGACCGAGCGGGTCTTCGTCAGGCGGACCGACCAGATCCAGGCGTCCACCCGGGCGGATCCCGTGGTTCCCGTGGTTCCCGTTCCCGCGCCCGTTCCCGTTGCTTCATCAGCCATGCCGGAACTTTAGCCAGCCGGCCCGCCCCAAGCGGAATGCATATTGGCGGAATTGCCAAGAGGCATGGCATCTGCCATGTGTATCAGCCCAAGAGAATTGCAAATGCGGGACACGTGCCCCTACCTTGTCGCTCATGCAGTCCTACACCATCGGACAGGCGGCGCGCCTGCTGGGCGTCAGCCCGGACACCGCCCGCCGCTGGGCCGACGCCGGCCGTGTCGCGACCCACCGCGACGACGCCGGCCGGCGACTGATCGACGGCCGCGACCTGGCCGCCTTCTCCGTGGCAGTGGGCCAGGGCGCCCACACCGAGGACGAGGAGCCGTACACCTCGGCCCGCAACGCGTTCCCCGGCATCGTCACCGCCGTCAAGCTCGGAGACGTGGCCGCCCAGGTCGAGATCCAGGCAGGTCCCCACCGCCTGGTCTCCCTGCTCACCCGTGAGGCCGTCGAGGAGCTCGGCCTGGAGGTCGGCATGCAGGCCACCGCCCGCGTGAAGTCCACCAGCGTGCACATCGACCGCACCTGACCCTCCAGCACCAGCGCACGTTCCCACCCGCTCCGCCCATCACCGGCGCGGGTCACCACCACGCGGAACCGGCACCAGGCCGGCCGCCGACCCGACCGAGGAGCACCAGCTCATGTCCCCGATCCTGAACCGCCGCAGCGCCTTCACCGCCGCGCTGACCGCCGCCCTCCTCGTCCCCGCGCTGGCCGCCTGCGGCAGCAGCGACAAGAAGGACTCCGGCGCCGCGGCCTCCCCCTCGGCCAACGCCTCCGCCTCCGCCGAGCCCAAGGCCGCGAACCTCACCGTCCTCGCCGCGTCCTCCCTCACCGACGTCTTCAAGACCGCGGGTGCCGCGTACGAGAAGGCGCACCCCGGCACGAAGGTCACCTTCTCCTTCGCCGGCTCCCAGGAGCTCGCCGCCCAGGTGAAGCAGGGCGCCCCGGCCGACGCACTGGTCACCGCCGACACCAAGACGATGGACGGGCTGAAGGCCGAGACCAACGACCCGACGGTCATCGCCAAGAACCGCCTGGTCATCGCGGCCGGCAAGGGCAACCCGTTCAAGGTCGACGAGCTCAAGGACCTGGCCGACACCAAGATCAAGGTCGTGCTCGCCGCGCCCGAGGTCCCGGTCGGCCGCTACAGCAAGCAGATCCTCGACGCCCAGAAGATCGAGGTGAAGCCGGTCTCCCAGGAGCCCAACGTGCGCGCCGTGCTGAGCAAGGTCGAGCTCGGCGAGGCCGACGCCGGCCTCGTCTACAAGACCGACACCCTCAAGTCCGGTGACAAGGTCTCCGTCGTGGACATCCCGGACGCCGAGAACGCCGTGGCCTCCTACCCGGCCGCCACCCTCAAGGCGTCCAAGAACGCCGAGGCCGCCGCCGCGTTCGTGGCCTGGCTGAGCACCCCCGAGGCGCAGAAGATCCTCCAGGACGCGGGCTTCCAGAAGGCGTAACCGGCTCCTTGGCCGGCGCCGTAGCCGCAAGGATCGAGAGGGACCGCCTGGTCCGGGGGGGACAGGCGGTCCCTTTCGGCGTGTCCCCGCCGACCCGCCGTACTCCTCGCGCCCGCGTACTCCCCGTGCTTCCCGTCCGCCCGTACGCTTCAGCCAGGAATCCACATGAGCAGACACCGCACCCGCACCCGGCCCCCCTTGACCCTGGCGCTCCCCGCGCTGCTCGCCGTCGCGTTCCTGCTGCTGCCCCTCATCGGCATCCTCACCCGCACCCAGTGGAGCGAGCTCGGCACCCACCTCACCAGCCCGGGTGTGGTCCAGGCGCTGCGCCTCTCGCTCTTCGTCTCCCTGTGGGCGCTGGGCCTCTCACTGCTCCTCGGTGTGCCGCTGGCCTGGCTGCTGGCCCGTGTCCCGTTCAAGGGGAAGGCGTTCGTCCGCTCACTGGTGCTGCTCCCGATGGTGCTGCCGCCGACCGTCGGCGGCGTGGCGCTGCTGCTGGGCTTCGGCCGGCGCGGACTGCTCGGGCCCTGGCTGGAGGGCACGTTCGGGATCACACTGCCGTTCCACACGTCGGGGGCCGTCGTGGCGGCCACCTTCGTCGCCATGCCCTTCCTCGTCATCAGCCTGGAGGGTGCGCTCGGCGGCCTCAAGCAGAGCTACGAGGAGACCGCCGCCTCCCTCGGCGCCTCGCCGGTCCGGGTGTTCTTCACCGTGACCCTGCCGATGGTGGCGCCCGGCCTGATCGCGGGCGCCGCCCTCACCTGGGCCCGCGCGCTCGGCGAGTTCGGCGCGACCATCACCTTCGCGGGCAACCTGCCCGGCACCACCCAGACCCTGCCGCTCCAGGTGTACCTGCTGCTCCAGGACGAGCCCGAGGCCGCCACCTCCGTCTCGCTGCTGCTGCTCGTCATCGCCATGGCCGTACTGATCGCCCTGCGCGGCCGCTGGACCGGCACCCCTGCCGCCGCCAGGCCCGCCCCGGCCCCGGGGATGCCGGAAGAGGCGGCGGCCGCGGCCCCCGGGAGCGGGCGGACGCCGGCCGCGGAGCCGGTGCCGGCGGACCTGCCCGCCGGCCTGCCCGCCGCCCCCGACGACGGCGGTCACTGGCCGCTGCACGCCACCGTCACCGGCTTCAACGAGCTCACCCTGGACGCCGATCCCGGCACCACCATCGCCGTCGTCGGCGAGAACGGCGCCGGCAAGACCACCCTGCTGCGCGCCCTCCTCGGCCTGACCCCCCGCGCCCACGCCGAACTCCGGCTCGGCGACACCGACGTCACCGCGCTGCCCCCGCACAAGCGCCAGGTGGCCTGGGTCCCGCAGGACGGCGCACTGTTCCCGCACCTGAGCGCGCTGGCCAACACCGCGTACGGGCTGCGCGCCCGCCGGGTGCCGCGCGCCGAGGCCCGCCGCGAGGCGCAGCTGTGGCTGGACCGGCTCGGCGTCGGCCACCTCGCCGCCCGCAAGCCCGCACAGCTGTCCGGCGGCCAGGCCCAGCGCGTCGCCCTGGCCCGCGCGCTGGCCGCCCGGCCCCGCCTGCTGCTCCTCGACGAACCGCTCGCCGCCCTCGACCAGACCACGCGGGCCCGGGTCCGGCACACCCTGCGCACCCACCTGGCCGGCTTCGGCGGCGTCTGCCTCATCGTCACGCACGACCCCGTCGAGGCGGTATCCCTCGCCGACCGGGTCCTCGTCCTCGCCGACGGGCGCACCCTCCAGGACGCCCCGCCCGCCGAGGTCACCCGCCACCCCCGCTCCCCCTGGGTCGCCCGCATGCTCGGCCGCAACGCCTGGCCCGGCACCGCGTCGGCCGACGGCCTCGTACTCGCCGCCGGAGGCCGGCTGGTGGTGGCGGAGGCGCTGCCCGAGGGGTCCCGGGCGCTGGCGATCATCGGCCCGGAGGCGGTGTCAGTGCACCGCGACCGCCCGGCCGGCAGCCCGCGCAACGTCTGGCAGGGCTCCGTACGGGAGATCACCGCGGTCGGCAGCCGGCTGCGCGTGCTGGTCGGCTCGGCCGAGGCCCCGGACCTGGTCGCGGAGATCACCCCGGAGGCGGCGGCCGAACTGGGCCTGGTCGACGGCTCCCCGGTATGGACCAGCGTGAAGGCGACCGAGGTCACGCTCGTGGAGCTCTGACCCGTACGGTCTCAGGGCGCGTAGTGGACCGCGAGCCAGTCCCCCGGGGCGAAGGCGTCGACGCCGACCAGGGTCCGGCCGGTGCGCGGGGCGGCCACCGACAGGACGCCCTCGGAGCGGTCGGCGGCGAACTCCGGGGCGCCGACGGTGAGTACGGCGGCCCGTTTGCCGGTGGTGCGCCGGAACTCGGCGAGCAGACGCCCCGTCAGGGCCGTTTCCTTGAGGTCCACACGGCCGGGCGCGTACGCCCGTACGACGGCCAGCGCGCCCGTGGCCGGCTCCCGGGCGGCGTCCGCCAGGGCCTCGCGCAGGGCCCGCATCCGGTCCAGGCCTCCTCCGCCCAAAGTGGGCTTCGCGCTGTCGAGCGACAGGAACCGCACGCCGCGGTGCACGAACTCCGGCCGGTCGGCGCCGGTCAGCACGAAGTCGGCACCGGCGTCCCCGCCCCCGACGGCGCCCCCGACGGC
Organism: Streptomyces sp. NRRL S-244; assembly: GCF_000717915.1. GTDB lineage: Bacteria > Actinomycetota > Actinomycetes > Streptomycetales > Streptomycetaceae > Streptomyces. Next base: position 41,906 of record NZ_JOCX01000012.1, on the reverse strand, counting down.
GAACCGCCAGGGCCGCGCCCGGACCCCGGCCTCGCCGGCCACGATCGGATCCCGGACCCCGGGCACGGCGGCGGGTCCCGTCGGCGGGGTCCGGGCGCCGAGCGTGTCGAGCGCGAGCCGTCCGGGGCCGGTCCCCCCGACCGCCGAGAACCGGGTCACGGTGAGCGGAGGCTGCGCGGCGGCCGGGAGCGGAAGGGTGACCTCCCGCCAGCCGGTCCAGTCCGCGGCGGGCCCGCGCACCGTGACGGGGGCCCCGGCCGCGTCGGCCAGTTCCACGGCGGGCCGGGCCCCGGAGCCGTCGCCGCCGACCCAGAGCGTGAGCGAACGGGCGAGCTCCGGCACGGGCACGGGCCGCGGCGGGGCGGCGCTCCCCTGCGCCCCGGCCCGGGGCAGATCCAGGGCCAGCCCCGCGCCCGGATGCCCCTCGGCCACGGAGGCGCCCGGTCCGGTCCACTCCCCGGCGTCGGCCAGATCGGCGAGCGGCAGGGTCACCAGCCCGACGCCGAGCGGGATTTCGACGGCCGCGCCCGCCGCGCCCGGCGAGCCGCCGATCGTCCGGACCGTGGCGCGCAGTCGGCCCGTGGCCTGGGGCACGAGGGCCGTGACGGTGAAGCCGCCTCGGCCGTCATCGGCGACGCTCCACCGGGACCGGTCGAACTCCAGGGCCACGTCCCGGGGTTCCACGACGGCGGCCGCCCCCTGCGCGTCGTACCCGGTCAGCCGGAATCCGGCCTTCTCCCCCTGTTCCGCGAGCCCGATCCGGGCCTGCGTGGGCCGGATCCGGATCAGCGGGCCGAGCACCTCAAGCGGCAGCGCACCGTACGCCGTCGTGCGCCGGGCGTGCGCCGTCGCACGGCCGGGGCGCACGGCGTGGAACACCCCGGCGGAATCGACCCTGCCGGCCCCTTCGGCGTACCACACCGGCGCGCCCGGGGCCGGACCCAGCAGCGCGTCGTAACCGGTGGCCGAGAGGGTCCGGGTGAGCCCGGGGAAGACCCGGGTGAAGTCCTCGGTGGCGCCGCCGACGGGCTCGATCCGGTACCCGGCGGTCCGGCCGGAGCCCGCCGGAGCCGTGAGGACGAGCCCGTTCGGCACGGGCCGCTGCGGCCCGTCCGACGGTGAGTTCTCCAAGGCCAGGGCCGTCGCCCCGCTCAGCCCGGCGAGCAGGGTCGAGGAGCCGCCGCCGTCGAGGTTCAGGGCCTCGTACGAACCGAGCCGGTGCATCAGCCCGCCCAGCGCGGTCAGGGTGAGGCCGCCGCTGTCGCGCTGGCGGCCGTCCACGGTGAGGATCCGCAGCCGCCGCCCGTCGCGCGAGAACCCGACGGCCGTGCGCGGGGCGGCGGTGTTGTTCGGTTCGCCGTCGTGGTTCTGCGGGACACCGGCCACGACGAGGGCCTCGCGCCCGCCGACGGCCGCCACCGGGATCGGTCCGGCTCCCGGGACGGCCCGGGCGGCGACCGCCACGGCGTCCCCGGGCCGCAGGGCGGCGAGTTCGGAGGCGGCCGACCCGTTGACGGCCGCCGCGAGCAGCGTGGTGCCGGGTTCCGGACGCTCCCGGCGGGCCGGGGCTCGTACGGGCGGGGCCGCGGCCGTGACCCGGCCGTCCCGGACCGCAACGGCGGTGCCCAGCGCGGGCAGCTCCTTCCCCGGCCAGTCGGCGGTGTAGGCGGACAGGCCCTCGGCGGCCGGCCGGGCCGCGTTGTAGCCGGTCAGCGGACGCACCGCACCACCGGGCAGGGTGACGCTCCCGTCGAGGCCGAGACCCAGGACCCGGCCCCTGCCGTCGGCGCCGAACCCGACGGCGGGGGCCGCGCCGGGCCCCGGGCCCGCGGAGTGCAGCAGCCGGCCGCCGCCGAGGCCGGGGCCGAGCGGTGCGCCCGTACCCCGGATGTCGAAGAAGTCGCCGTTCACGGCGGCGACCACGCGCCGCCCGGGCCCCGCGGGGTGACGGGCGGCGGACTCGGCGACGGTGGCCGGGCCGCGGCCGCCCAGGTACTCGGCGCGCACCCCGCCGCTCCCGCCGAGGTCGACGAGGAGCTCGTCGATCCGCAGCCAGCGGTCGGCCTCCAGCCGGTCGTACGACTCCAGCCGGACCCCGGGGGCGATCTGCCGGCCGGTACGGGCGGTCTCGATCCCGTCGGACCCCGCACCGGCGGCGAGCGCGGAGGCGGGGGCGGGGGCGACGAGGACGACGGCGAGCAGGACGGGCAGCAGCGGACGCAGGCTCAGCACCCAGGCAGGATCGGCCACTCGGCCCTCCCCGGGCGGGCACGAGCGCCCGTGCCCCGCGATTTCAGCCATTCACCCGTCATTCGGCCCGCAGAAAGGATTTGGCGGCCGGATGCCGGGCTGGCAAGGTTCGGACGTGCCCGCCGCAGGTCAGCGGGCACCCGCATCTCTGTCGCATGTTCCCGTGGGGGGTACGCACCGCATGTCCTTGAACGAGCCGCAGGGCCCGCCGACTCCACCTCCGGCTCAGCCGCCGGCCGAGACCGCAGCCTCAGCACCGGCACCGGCACCGGCACCGGCCGAAGCCCCGGCCGCTTCGCAGCCCCCGGCCGAGGCCCCAGCCGCAGCCCCGTCGCCCCAGCAGCCGCCCGCCGCCGCGCAGTCGGCAGCGCCGCAGCCGTACCCGGCGCAGGCCTCCCCGGCTCAGCCCCACCCCGGACAGCCGTATCCCGGCCCGCCGTACCCCGCTCAGCCCTACCCTGCTCAGCCGTACCCCGGCCCGCCCCAGCCCGGGTACCCCGGCGGCCCGTACCCCGGCATGCCGTACGCCGCTCCCACCGACGTACTGCGCTCCCCGCGCGGCCTGGCGGTCGCGGTCACCGTACTGCTGGGGGTCGCGGCCGCGGTCAACCTGTTCTCGGCGGCCATCAGCGGGTACGTCTTCTCGCTCATGAAGCGCGTGAGCGCAGACCCGGCGGACGTCGGCCAGGGCACGCTCGACCGGTCGGACGTCCTCACCGCGGTCGCCGGCTCCCTCCAGTCACTGATCCTGCTGGCCACGGCGGTCGTCTTCATCATCTGGTTCCACCGCGTGCGCGTGAACGGCGAGATCATGCGCCCCGACGCCTTCGTCCAGAAGCGCGGCTGGGCCATCGGCGGTTGGTTCATCCCGATCGGCAACCTCTTCCTGCCGTTCCAGATCGCCAAGCAGACCTGGACCGCCAGCACCCAGTTCGGGCCCGACGGCTCCTTCCGCGCGGTCTCGGCCGCGCCCCTCAACGCCTGGTGGGCCCTGTGGGCCTCCTCGCTGGTGCTCGACCGGGTGTTCAGCTTGATGTACAAGCGGGCCGACACTCCCGAGGCCCTGCGCGACGCGTCCGCCGTGGGGATGGTCACCGACCTGGTGACGGTCGCCGCCGCGGTCCTCGCCATCGTCTTCGTCCGCAAGCTGACGGCCATGCAGACCGCCAAGGCGGAGCAGGGCCCGTACGCGGCGGTCTGACCCGCCGCCCGGCGGCGCCCGCGCACGTCACGGCGCCGCCGCGGGCCCCGGTACGGCGAACTCGCACCACACGCTCTTCCCGCCGCCCCGGGGCTCCACTCCCCATTCCTCGGCCAGCCGGTCCACCAGCAGCAGGCCGCGCCCCGACACCGCCCAGTCGCCCGCCTCGCGCCGGCGCGGCAGGGCGCTGCTGGAGTCCTCGACCTCGATCCGGATCCGGCCCTCCGCGGTCAGCCGTACGTTGACGTGGCCGCCGCCGTCGGTGTGCACGAGGGCGTTGGTCATCAGCTCGTCCGCCGCCAGTTCGATCTCGTCGGCCCGGTCCGCGGCGCCCCACGCGGCCACCGCCGCGCGGATCAGATGGCGCGCCATCGCCGGGCCGTCGGGGTCGCCCGGGGCGAGCGGCAGGCTCAGCGGACCGCCACCGCGCGGGGCGGGGGTGCCGCGGCGGCGCAGCAGGAGCAGGGCCATGTCGTCGCCGACGCCCGCGTCCCCGACCAGGTCGCACAGGACGTCGGCGAGCTCCTCGACGTCCACGGGGCCGGCGCGGACCGCCTCCATGAGCTCCTGCATCCCGGCCTCGGGGGCGCCGTCCGGCCGTTCGAGCAAACCGTCCGTGCACAGCACCAGGGTGTCCCCGGGGTGCAGTTCGAGGCTGGTGACGGGGTAGCCGGAGCCGGTTCCCGGCTTGTCGCGCGGCGGCAGCCCGAGCGGGAGTCCGCCGGCCACCGCGATGCGGTGGCAGCTGCCGTCGCCGCGCCGCACCACCGGTTCGAGGTGGCCGGCGCGGACCAGCTGGAGCATGCCCGTGTTCAGGTCCACCTCGGCGTACGTGCAGGTGGCGTACCGCTCCGTCTCCAGCTCCCGCAGGAAGGTCGAGGCCCGCGCCATGGCCGTGCCGGGGGTGTGTCCCTCGGAGACGTACGCGCGCAGGACGATCCGCAGCTGGCCCATGACCGCCGCCGCGTCGGTGTCGTGCCCCTCCACATCGCCGATCATCACCCCGACGCGGCCCTCGCCGAGCGGGACCACGTCGTACCAGTCCCCGCCGATGTCCCGCCCCATCCGGGCGGCCCGGTACCGGACGGCGATCCGCGCCCCCGGCACCTCCGGGATCCGGCGCGGCAGCATCGCCCGCTGGAGGCCCTCCGCCAGATCGTGCTCCTGCTCGAAGAGGATGGCCCGCTGGAGGCTCTGCGCGATGCCGCTGCCCAGCGCGACGAGCAGGTTCCGCTCCTCGGCGGTGAAGTCCCCGTCCCTCGTGTACAGCAGCCCGAGCGCGCCGACGGCCCGGCCCTGGGCGATCAGCGGCAGGTAGACGCCGCTGCGCACGGACAGCGGCTCGATGTACGGCCAGAGCTCCGGGTAGTGCCCCTGGAACTCCTCGCGCGAGGCGATGAACACCGGCTGGAGGTTCCGTACGGCCTCGCTCATCGGGAGCCGCGCGTCGATCCGGGTGTACTCGATCTCCGGGACGTACGAACCGAGCTGCCCCTCCGCGACGAGGTGGATCCGGCCGCCGTCGACGATGCCGAGCATCACGCTGACCGCACCGAGGTGGCCGAGGGCCTCGGGGTCCTTGAGGACGTCGGTCACGTCGTTGACGGTCCGGGCGTGGGCCAGGATCGCGCTGGTCCGCTCGACGACGCCGGTCATCCGGCGCCGTCCCTCGGCCTGCTCCCCGCCGGCGCCGGGCTCGCCGGGGTCGTGGGCGGCGTCGCGCAGGATCCCGATGATCCGGTACGGGCGGCCGTTGGCCTCGCGCAGGATGTGGCCCTGGATGTGGGTCCAGACCGGGGTTCCGTCGCGCAGGCGGGTGCGTACGTACGCCCCGTAGTGGCTGCGGCCGTCCTTGAGCGCCTGCGCGACCCGGGCGTCGAGCCGGACCTCCTCGCCGGGCGGCACGCGTACCCGCAGCCCCTCGGGGGTGCCGGTGAACTCCTCCGGGCGCAGGTCGAGGACCTCGAGGGCGGTGGGATCCAGATGCATCTGTCCACTGTCGAGGTCCCAGTCGAAGGTGCCCATGCGGTTGAGCGCGAGGCTCATGTCCGGCTGCGCGGGCCAGTCGACCTCGGGGCTCGCTCCCCTTTCGGCCATGCAGCCAGGGTCTCACCGTTCCCGGACGCGTGCCCGCACAGCCCGGCCGTCGTCATCCGGCGCCGTGGGCGGACGGTGTGCCGGAGACGGACGGGTTCCCTGGCGGGGGCGCGGACGCCGGCTTCGACTCGGGTTTCGACGCGGGCGCGGACGCGGGCTTCGACGCGGGCTCGGACGGGGGCGGGGAGACGGGCGGGGACTGCGGCGGGGGCGGGGACACGGACGCCGACTCGGACGGGGAGTGCGAGGGGGTGGGCGGGGTCGGGCCCTGCGCGGAGGTCGCGGGAGCGGGGTGCGACGGTGTGACCGGCGCGGGCGGGAGCACCGGCGGCGGCACGGGCTTGTCGTGCTTGCCCTGGTGGTCGCCCCGGTCCCGCGCGAACCAGCGCCGGTCGTGGTGGTCGTAGATCACGAACTTGTGGACGACCGTCACCGACGGCGCGATGACCACCGTCTTCGACGGTTGGTACGAGCTCCACGGCTCCCCGTGCCGCTTCGGGTCGGCGTTCAGCGCGACCGGGGGCCCGAGCGGGTTGCCGCACGCGCACCGCACCCGCGGCACCCCCCGGTCGTCGATCAGCACCGCCGTCCCCGCCTGGAGCACCGCCTGGAAGCCGGTGGCCTTCCCGTCGTGGTAGCCGTGGTTGGTGACCCGGGTGTCCGTGCGCAGCTGCACCGGGGTGAGCGCGCGCAGGTATCCGGGCACGGACTCGGGCCGGATGCCGAGCGCCGAGGCGAAGGCCCCGTTCTTGGCGGGCTGGGCGGACAGCAGCCGGATCTGCTTCTCGACGTCACAGCTCGCCACGGACTGGGTGCCGCCGTACAGGCCCGGCGCGGAACCGCTGATGCTGCGCGTGGGGGTGGTGCCGGTGCCGGGCGTGGCGCTCTGCGCCGACGGCGCCGGGCTCTGCGGCGGCGGTACGGCCTCCTGCACGGCGGTGGACTCGGTGAAGGGGGCGGGGCCGGTGGCGGAGGCGGGCTGGAGGAACACCTCGCCGCGGGCGGCAGGGGAGCCGCCGGGCCGGGTCAGCACGACGGCCAGGACCACGGCGGCGGCCACCGCGACGAGTGCGGTGGCCAGCCGGGGTCCGGACCGCCACCAGGGCCCCTTGGCGGGTGGCCCGGGCGGCGTACCCCCAGGTGGCGGAGCCGGCGGCGTACCCCCGGGTGGCGGGCCCTGCCGCCCGCCCGACAGGGGGCCGGACGGCGGACCGGTGGGGCGCGGGCCCGGCGGCCGCGAGGACTGCGTGGGCCGCTGCGGCTCCTGGCCGGGGCCGGAAGGTTGCGTGGTCACGGGCTCTTCTTCCCAGGCGGCGGAGTTGCGGCGGAGTTCCGGTCCCTGCGGACCATTGTGTGCGTCGTCCCGGTGGTGGCCGCAAGCCGAGCGTGCCTACGGTTGCAGCGTGAGCGTGAGCAGTCCGTCGTCACCGGGTCCGCCGCCGCCGCGCTCGGCATCCGGGGTCGCGGCGCGGGCATGGCGGGACGCCCTCGTCGCCGTCGTGGCGGGCTTCGTGGTGATGGCCGTCGTCGCCGCGGCCGGTCTGGCCTGCGCCGGAGCGACCGGTCTGCCGGGCGGCGCGTTCCCCCGGGTGGTCGCGGCGGTCGTCGTGATGGCGGCCGGCGGATCGGTCGAGGTGACGGGCGGGGCCGGCTTCCTGGCCCAGGCCGACGCGAGCCTGTCCGTACTCCCGCTCTCGGTGAGCCTCGCCGGGGCCCTCACCGCCGGCTCCCTCTTCCTGCGCCCCCTGCACAACCGGGCGGTGGCCCGGCCGGGGGAGCTCCTGGCCCGGGCCGGCCCGCTGGTCGTGCTCTGGCTGCTCGCCCTCACCGGCGCCGCGCTCCTCGCCCGCCACACCTTCGGGATCGCCACCGGCGACTCCCCGGTGGCCGACCTCGGCGAACTCCTCGACGCCTCCCCTACGGTCGGCTTCCGGGCGGCCCTGCCCGCGACCCTCGGCTGCGGACTGCTGTGGATCCTGGGCCTGTTGCTGATCGCCCTGCTGGTCTCGCGCCGCGCGCCGCTCCCGGCCCGGCTCGTCCGCTTCCACACGGCGGTACGCCCCGCCGCGTTCGCCACCGTGGCGCTGCTCCTCGCGTACGTGGTCCTCGGCATCGGCGTCGGCCTGGTGGTGGCCGCCACGCAGGGGCACGCGGACCGGACCTTCGCCGTCATCCTGCTCGGCCTGCCGAACCTCGCCTGGTTCGGGCTCACCCTGGGGTTCGGCGGAGCCTGGGAGGGCAAGGTCGAGGGCCCGTTCGGGCTGCCGATGCCGCAGCTCCTGGACGAGGTGCTGCGCCGGCCCGACCTGTCCCGGGTCGACGTGGCCTCGCTCGCGCAGCGGGACTCGCGCGCCTGGTGGCTGGTGGCCGTCGCCGCCGTACTGCTGCTCGGCACGGGCTTCCTGGCCGCCGTACGCTCCCCGGCCGGCGTCCGCGCCTGGCAGCACGCGCTCCACCTGGGCGTGGCCCTCGCCCTCGCCACCTTGATGGTGTGCCTGCTGGCCGGTGTCCAGGCCCGGTTCGGGCTGTCGTTGCTGGGCATCGGGGACGTCGGCGGGCTCGGCGGCACCGTCGAGCTGCGCCCGGTGCTGTGGCGCAACGTGGGCCTCGCCCTGGTGTGGGGTGCGCTCGCGGGCTTCCTGGGCGCGCTGCTGGCCCGCCCGGTCCACCGCCGCGGTCTCGTCGAGAAGCCGCCCGCGGCCACGGGAAAGTGACCGGACGACCGGACTTCAGCCGGTTCCTCTGCCTCGGAAGACCGGCAGCGCCCAGCGCGGTGGCGGGGGTGGGGCGCCGGGCGGCGGGGCCGCTTGGGCGCCTGCCCGGCGCAGCGCCCCCGTGAACTCCAGGCAGCTGCTCCACCGGTCGTCCGGGGATTTGGCCAGGGCCTTCGCCAGCACCTCGTCCACCGCCGCGGGCAGGCCGGGCCGCCGTGAGCTCACCGCGGGCGGCGGATCGAACTGGTGGGCCCACAGCAGCGCCATGTCGTCGTCCCGCCGGAACGGCGGGCTCCCGGTCAGCGTCTCGAAGACGACGCAGCCCAGGCTGTAGACGTCGCAGCGGGCGTCGACCGGCTTGCCGGAGATCTGTTCGGGCGCCACGTAGTCCAGGGTGCCGACGAACTGCCCGACGCTCGTGAACCCGGTCAGCGACAGCGACTTCTTCGTCAGCCCGAAGTCGGTCAGGTACACGTGCTCGGGGTGCTCGCTGTCCGTCCCCTCCGCGACCAGGATGTTCCCCGGTTTCACGTCCCGGTGCACCAGGTCGTGGGCGTGCGCCGCGTCCAGCGCCGAGGCCACCTGGCCCGCGATCCGGGCCGCGGTCTCCACCGGCAGCGGCCCGGTGCGGTCCAGCAGGGCGCGCAGGTCCTGTCCGGGGACGTACCGCATCGCGATGTACAGCAGCCCTTCGGTCTCGCCCGCATCGAAGACCGGCACGATGTGCGGGTGGTCGATCGCCGCGGCGACCTTCGACTCGTGGGCGAAGCGCTGCCGGAAGACGTCGTTGCGGGCGAGTTCGGGGGCCAGCAGCTTCAGGGCGACCGGCCGGTCCAGTCGCAGGTCCCGGGCGAGGTAGACGACCGCCATGCCGCCGCGGCCGATCTCGCTCTCCACCAGGTACCCGGCGATCTGCTTGCCGCGCAGGTCGGAAGGGCGTCCGCCCAGGGACTCGGCGGCCATCACGGCCCTCCGCTCCCGGGCGGAGTCACGATCCGCGTGGGCTCGTGTCCGACCGAGGACTCCGGCGCCTCGGGCGACTCCGGCGCATCCGACGGCTCCGACGCCTCGGCCGGCCCCGGCTCGGCCGGGCGGCCCCCGGGACCCTCGCCGACCGCGTACGTCACGAGGCCGGTGCCGTCCCCGTACATCCAGCGCCCGGTGGCCTCCTCGTACAGCCAGACGGACTCCCCTTCGACCACGATGCCGGCCCGCAGCCCCCGGGTCGCCCGCCGGAAGGCCTCGGTGTCCGTGCGCCCCGAGGCGAGGTCCGCGGCGGCCCGCCGGTAGCGCTCCAGGGCCTCGGCCCCGTGCGCGAGCAGCGTGAGCGGGTCCGGGTCCTCGGCGCGCGCCGGGGGCCGGCCGCCGGTCGTCGGCGGCGGCTCGGGTACGGAGACCAGGAGCCGGCCGTCCACCCAGGCGGACCAGCCGTTGGCGCACAGGATCTCCCCCCACTCCCCGCGCCGGGACAGCAGCTGTACGGGCAGGAAGGGGTCCAGGGCCGCGGTCGGCCGGGAGAGGTCGGGCCCCTCCCAGGCCGGCAGCCCCTCCCGGGGGACCACGTGGGTGGGGTGGAATGCGGCGGGACCGGTCGTACTGGTCATCGGCGGCTACTTCCGCATGATCGCGGGCTCGTGGCGGCGCAGCAGCCGCAGGACCAGCACCCCGAACAGGACGGACAGGACGACGAGCATCCCGACATCGAGCAGCCACACGCCCGCGCTGTGCGCGAAGAGCGGGTCGTCGGTGAGCTTTCCGGGCACGATCGCGCCGAGGTCGATGGTGCCGGCCATGGCGCCGAGCGCCCACCGGGACGGCACCAGCCAGGCCAGCTGTCCGATCACCGGTACGCCGTCGAGCTGGAGCAGGGCCCCGCAGAAGACCACCTGGACGATGGCCAGGAGGACCAGCAGCGGCATGGTGACCTCCTCCTTGCGGACCAGGGCGGAGACCAGCAGGCCGAGCATCATCGCGGTGAAGGACAGCAGGGCGACGGCGAGGGTGATTTCGAGGAGGGGCGGCATGAAGACCCCTTGGCCACCGGGGGCGTTGGTGTCGACTCCGTACAGGCCGACCAGGGTGAGCACGACGGCCTGAGCGACGGTGATGGCGCCGAGCACCAGCACCTTGGACATCAGGTAGGCGGATCTGGACAGGCCGACGGCCCGTTCCCGCTGGTAGATGACGCGTTCCTTGACCAGCTCGCGCACGGCGTTGGCGGCGCCGGTCAGCACGCCGCCCACGCACAGGATGAGCAGGGCGTTGATCGCGGTCTGCGGGGTGAGGGTGCTGCCGGCGAGGGCCCGGGCCATGGCGCCCATGACGAACGGCAGCGCGATCATGATGGCGAGGAAGGTGCGGTCCGCGCTCAACGCGGCGGCGTAGCGGCGCATCAGGGTGGAGAGCTGGGAGCCCCAGCTCTGGGCCTTGGGCGGCGGGGCGGCGAAGGCGGCCGTCCCGGACCGGTCCTCTTCCAGCCGGGGCTGCCGCGCGGCGTTGCGTACGTACGTGCGGTGCTGCGGGGAGCTGCGGTACTCCCCCGCCCAGTCCCGGTCCCGGTCGTTCTCGAAGGCTTCGAAGGCCTCGGGCCACTGGGTGAAGCCGAAGAAGCCGAGGGTCTCGTCGGGCGGCCCGAAGTACGCGATGCGCCCGCCCGGCGCGAGGACCAGCAGCCGGTCGCAGACGTCGAGGCTGAGCACGCTGTGGGTGACGACGATGACGGTGCGGCCGTCGTCGGCGAGGCTGCGCAGCATGTGCATGACGGAGCGGTCCATGCCGGGGTCGAGCCCGGAGGTGGGTTCGTCCAGGAAGAGCAGGGAGGGCTTGGTCAGCAGTTCGAGGGCGACGGACACCCGTTTGCGCTGGCCGCCGGAGAGGCTGTGGATGGGCTGGCCGGCGCGCTGTTCGAGGCCGAGTTCGCCGATCACCTCGTCGACGCGGGCCTGGCGTTCGGCCGGGGCGGTGTCCTGCGGGAAGCGCAGTTCTGCGGCGTACGTGAGGGCGCGGCGGACGGTGAGCTGGGCGTGCAGGATGTCGTCCTGGGGGACGAGGCCGATGCGGCTGCGCAGTTCGGCGTAGTCGCGGTAGAGGTCGCGGCCGTCGTAGAGGACGGTGCCGTGGTCGGCGGGGCGCAGTCCGGTGAGGGCGCCGAGCAGGGTGGACTTGCCGGCTCCGCTGGGGCCGATGACGGCGAGCAGGCATTTGGTCCCGACAGGGAAGGAGACGTGGTCGAGGAGCGTCTTGCGGCCGTGGTCCACGGTGACGGCCAGGTCCTGGACGTCGAGGGAGACCTCGCCGGTGTCGACGTACTCCTGGAGCTGGTTGCCGACGAGGCACAGGACGGTGTGGCCGATGCCGATGATGTCGCCCTCGGTGACGGGGGCGCGGTCGGTGCGGGTGCCGTTGAGGAAGGTGCCGTTGTGGCTGCCGAGGTCGGCGATCTCGTACGTGCCGTCGGCGAGGGCGCGCAGTTCTGCGTGGCGGCGGGAGACGACGAGGTCGTCGATGACGAGGTCGTTGGCGGGGGCGCGGCCGATGCGCACGGCGGTGCGGGCGGGCAGCGGGCGCACGGTGGTGGGCCGGCGGAAGGTGCCGGTGAGGGACGGGCGGGACACCGAGGACGGGCGGTCGCCGGCGGGCCGGCGGACCGGGGCGGCCGGGGCGGCCGGGGCCGGGCCGAGCAGCAGGGCGCGCGGGCCGTCGGCGGCGCTGCCGAAGCGCAGCTCGCTGCCGACGCCGACGTTCCACGCGTGGATGCGGCGGCCGTCGGCCCAGGTGCCGTTGGTGCTGTCCTCGTCCTCCACGGTCCAGTGGTCGCCGTCGGGGCGCAGGATCGCGTGGTGCCAGGAGACGCGGGCGTCGTCGAGGCAGATCTCGCAGAGGGGGTCGCGGCCGACGTGGTACGTCCGACCCGGGACCATCGCGGTGGTGCCGGCGTCGGTTTCCAGGACGAGCTCGGGCGCGGTCGGCACACCGGGGCGCTGGGCCATGTGGAGATTTTCCCACGATCGGCCCGGCTCGGCAGGGATCTGCATCACCGCAGGTCAGCGGCCTCTTAAGGGTAATGACAACGGTCCCCGTTGCAGCCTTTGCCCATTGCGTCACGGTGCGCTTCACTTCACGCGTCGGAACCGAACACACGGGGGACGCCATGAGTGGGCACGACCACGCGCACGACGGCAATGCGCCGCACGACCACGGCCACGATCACGCCGCCGGCCACGATCACGGCGGGCACGGCGGGCACAGCCACGGCGTCGCCGCCGACGCCGACCGCCGCTGGCTGGCCATCGCGCTCGGCCTCATCGGCGCGTTCATGGCGATCGAGGTCGTCATCGGCATCGTGGCCCAGTCGCTGGCCCTGATCTCCGACGCCGCCCACATGCTCACCGACGCCGTCTCGATCGTCCTCGCGCTGATCGCGATGCGGCTCGCGGCCCGCCCGGCGCGCGGCGGGTTCACGTACGGCCTCAAGCGCGCGGAGATACTCTCCGCCCAGGCCAACGGGCTCACCCTGCTCCTGCTCGCGCTCTGGCTGGCGTACGAGGCGGTCCGGCGGCTGCTCGACCCGCCGCCCGTGGCGGGCGGGCTGGTCCTCGTGACGGCGCTCGCGGGCATCGTCGTGAACGTGGCCGCCGCGTGGTGCATCTCCAAGGCGAACCGCTCCTCGCTCGCCGTCGAGGGCGCCTACCAGCACATCCTGAACGACCTGTTCGCCTTCATCGGCACCGCCGTCGCCGGTCTGATCGTGCTCACCACCGGATTCGTCCAGGCCGACGCGATCGCCACGCTGGTGGTCGTGGTGCTGATGGTCCGGGCGGGCTACGGACTGGTCCGCGAATCCGGCCGGATCTTCCTGGAGGCCGCCCCGGCCCACATGGACCCGGACGCGGTCGGCGACCGGCTCGTCGGGCACCCGCCGGTCACCGAGGTGCACGACCTGCACATCTGGACCATCACCTCCGGGCAGGCGGCGCTGTCCGCGCACGTCCTGGTCGAGCCGGCCGGCGACTGCCATGCCGTACGGCGCGACCTGGAGCGGCTGCTGGAGAAGGAGTACGGGATCACGCACACCACCCTCCAGGTGGACCACGCCCAGGAGGCCCTGCTCACGGTCGGGCGCCCGGGCCAGGACGCGGCCGACCCGCACTGCGCCGACGCGCACGGCCCGGTGCACCGGCAGGGCCCGCACGACCACTGAGGTGCCCGTGCGCGGGGCATACATGGACGCATGACACAGAAGCGCAGCGCCGGACTGCTCCTCTTCCGCCCGGCCGCCGGGCCCGCCGGCTCCCCGGGCGAGGGCATCGAGGTGCTCCTCGGCCACATGGGCGGCCCGTTCTGGGAGCACAAGGACGACGGTTCCTGGGCCATCCCCAAGGGCGAGTACGAGGAGGACGAGGCCCCGATCGACGCGGCCCGCCGGGAGTTCACCGAGGAGATCGGCCTGCCGCCGCCCGAGGGGCCGTACCTCCCGCTGGGCGAGCTGCGGATCCCCGGCGGCAAGCTGGTGACGATCTGGGCGGTACGGGCGGACCTTGATCCGGCGCTGATGGTGCCCGGGACCTTCACGATGGAGTGGCCTCCGCACTCGGGCCGGACGCAGGAGTTCCCCGAACTGGACCGGGTGGCCTGGTTCACTCCCCCGGTGGCCGAAACCAAGCTGATCCCCTCTCAAATTCCTTTCCTGGAGAGGCTGTTGGGGCTGCCGCGAGGTTGACCCGACCTTGACTTGCCAACAAACCCCACCTGCGTGGACATTGCACATATGACGAACGTCGTGCTGGTGGGAACCCTGGACACCAAGGGTGTCGAGTACGGCTGGCTGCGCGAGAGGCTGCTGCGCACCGGCGTCGAAGTGATCATGGTCGACACAGGAATCATGGGCGATCCCCGGGTGCCCGCGGACATACCGCGCGAGGCGGTGGCCCGGGCAGCGGGAACGGAACTGTCGGAACTGCGCGCGGCCGCCGACCGGGGCGCGGCCGTGACGGCGATGGCCGAGGGTGCCGAGGCGACGCTGTTACGCCTGCACGCCGAGGGCCGGCTGCACGCGGTGCTCGCCATAGGCGGCAGCGGCGGCACCTCCATCGCCACCCGGGCCATGCGCGCGCTGCCGCTCGGCGTGCCGAAGCTGATGGTCTCGTCCATGGCGTCCGGGGACGTGGCCCCGTACGTCGGATCCTCGGACATCACGATGATGTACAGCGTGGTGGACATCGCGGGGATCAACAGCATCTCCGCGCCGGTCATGGCGAACGCGGTCGAGGCGGCCGCGGGGATGGCCAAGGGCTTCGAACGGGCCTCCATGGAGCTGCGCCGCCCGGCCCGGCTGGGCTCCGGCTCCCGCCCGCTGATCGCCGCGAGCATGGCGGGTGTCACCACGGCCGGTGTGGACGCCGCCCGCGAGAGACTGACCGAACTCGGCTACGAGGTACTCGTCTTCCACGTCAGCGGCACGGGCGGCCGCACCCTGGAGACCCTGGCCGGCCAGGGCATCTTCGCGGGCGTCCTCGACCTCACGCTCAGCGAGCTCGCCGACGACCTGTGCGGCGGCATCCTCACCGCCGGACCCGACCGGCTCAGCGCCGCCGGGCGGGCCGGGATTCCGCAGGTGGTGAGCCTGGGGGCGCTGGACATGGTGAAGTTCGGCCCGCTGGAGACCCTGCCCGAACGGGCCCGCTACCGCCGGGTCCACGTACACAACCCGTCCATCACCGTGGTCCGTACGACCCCCGCCGAGTGCGCGGAGCTCGGCCGCCGGGTCGCCGCCAAACTCCGCGCCGCGACCGGTCCCACGGCCGTGTGCGTCCCGCTCCGCGGACTGTCCACGCTCGGCGCACCGGGCGGCACCTACCACGACCCGGACGCCGACCGGGCCCTGTTCTCGGCGCTGCGCGAGGGGCTGCGGGGCAGTTCCGCCCGGCTCTACGACTACGACACCCACATCAACGACCCGGCCTTCGGGAGGGCGGCGGCCGACCGGCTGCACACCATGATCGGCGCGGCGCGGGCCGCGGCGTGACCCCCGGACGACCCGTGTAAGGCCCCCGTAAAACCACCCCGGCCACCGTGTGAGATGCTCCGCGCGGTTGGGAACCGGCCGTGGCGGAAACCGTGTCCCTGGGTGTGCCCGCTCGCCGCGAGCGGGCCCGGTGGCCGGGGCCCGGTGAAGCCCCGCACGGGGACACGGGGACGGGGACGGGGGCATGACGATGAAGAACGCGTGGACGGTGCCCGGCTATGCGCAGGTCCGGGAGCTCGGCTCGGGCGGCAGCGGCCGCGTGGTCCTCGCCGTCCACGAGGCGACGGGCACGCCGGTCGCGGTGAAGTACCTCAGCGACCGGCTGCGCGAGGACCCGGCGTTCGTCGGGGAGTTCCGGGCCGAGGCCCGCCTCCTCGGCGGCTTGGACACCCCGTACGTGGTCCGGTTGTACGAGTACGTGGAGGCGCCCGCCGGCGCCGCCATCGTGATGGAGCTGGTCGACGGGATCTCCCTGCGCGCCCTGCTGAAGCAGGCCGGGCAGGCCGATCCCGAGGCCGCGCTGGTGGTGCTGAAGGGCTCGCTGCTGGGCCTGGCCGCGGCGCACCGGGCGGGCGTGGTCCACCGCGACTACAAGCCCGAGAACGTGCTGGTCTCCGCCGACGGCTCCTCGAAGCTGGTGGACTTCGGGATCGCGGCGCGCCGCGGTACGACGCCCGGGGTGGCCGGCACCCCGGCGTACATGGCCCCCGAGCAGTGGCAGGGCCGCCCGGCCTCGCCCGCGGCGGACGTGTACGCGGCGACGGCGACCTTCTTCGAGTGCCTGACCGGCCGCAAGCCGTTCGCCGGGCAGAACTTCGCGGAGCTCGCGGTCCAGCACATCGAGGCGCCCGTCCCGGAGACCGAGGCCCCGGAGCCGGTCCGCCCACTGATCCGGCGGGGTCTGGCCAAGGCTCCGGAGGAGCGGCCGGAGAACGCCGAGGAGTTCGTGGCGGAGCTGGAGGGCGTGGCGCTCGCCGCGTACGGGGCCGACTGGGAGGAGCGCGGGCAGCGCAAGCTGGCGGCGCTGGCCGCACTGCTGCCCCTGCTGTTCCCCTCCGCGGGCGCCCCGGCCGCCGGGACCACGGCGGTGGCGACGACCACGATCGCCGCGCCCTCGCGCTGGTCCCCGGGCCGGCCCGGGCTGATCGCGGGCGGCGCGGCGCTGGTCCTGGGGGTCCTGACGGCGCTCACCTACAGCGCGGCCGGCGGGGAGGCCGGCGGGGCCGCCGCGCTGAACGCGTTCGCGACGTCGAGCGCGAGCCCGGGCGCCACCGGCCCGTCGCCGGCGCCGGGCCCGAGCACGTCGGCGAGCCCCTCCCCGTCCGCTTCCCCGTCCCCCTCCCTCTCTCCGTCCGCGTCCGCGTCGCCTTCGACCTCGGCGAGCCCGAGCTACTCGCCGGTCGTGACGCCCACGGTCACGGCGCCGACGACCAAGCCGCCCACCACCACCCCGCCGCCTTCGCCGAAGCCGACGGTGGTCGTCGGAGCGGTGTCCGTCACCGTCCGCCAGACGGGGAACTCCATCGGCCAGGCGACGGTGACCGTCGAGGCGAAGGGCACCGCCCCGGTGACGGTGGTGCTCGAATGGTTCACGGGTGACGTGGAGGGACGGCTGGGGACGCCGGACGGCGCCGCGGACACCCTCACGTACCAGCCGGGCGCCGCCGCGCCGCTCGTCAAGACCCACACCTTCTCCGGCGCGGGCTGCTACTGGGGCGTGCGCGCCACCACCAAGCCCGCCGCCGGCAACGGTTCCTCGACCGACCAGGTCTTCATCAGGCGGTGCACGATCTCATGAGCGACAGCGACAGCGACGACTACAGCGCCACCGTCCTCGGCAGCCACTGGTTCAGCGGGCCGCAGCAGACCCGGCCCCAGCCGCAGCTGCCGCCGCAGGAGGCCGTGCCCGACCGGGTCGAGGGCTCGGTCCTGCGGTTCGGGCCCGGGGTGACGGCCGCCATGCCGGCCCCGTTCCCCGTGGTCGCGGAACCGGCACCGCCCCGCCGCCGGCGCGGGGAGTGGCGCCGGTACACCCTGGCCGCCGTGATCCTGCTCGCGGTCCTCGCGTACCTGGCCTGGCAGCGGTACGGACCCGCCCTCGAGGTACGGGACGTGACCGTCGCCACCGCCGACCCGCGGGGTCCCGGCTGCGACTCGACCGCCGATGTGGTGGCCGTCGTACGGACCAACGGGCGGCCGGGGACCCTCACGTACCGCTGGATCCGCTCCGACGGCACGCAGTCGGAGCAGCTCACCGAGCGGGTGCCGAGCGGGCGGAAGGAGGCTCGGCTGCACCTGCTGTGGACCTTCCAGGGCCGTGGAACGTACGGGGCCGAGGCGAGGCTCCAGCTGGTCTCGCCCGGGCAGCGCACCGCGGCGACGCAGTTCACGTACCGCTGCGCGGGCTAGGCCGGCCGTGTCCGTACCCGCTTGTTCCGTTGCGGAGTTTCAGAACCTGGCGTGGGCTGTGATGTCCGCCTGGAACTCCCCCGTCATCGCCGGGGTCACCGTCGGCCGGCACTGCGCGACCGCCGCCAGGTAGTCCTGCGTGGAGGCGCCGAGCTGGGCCGCCGCCGCTCCGCGCGCGCCCACCGCCTCCAGATCCCGCTCGAAGGACACCTGCGCCGCGATCCGCGCCGCGTGCTCGATGTCGGCCGGGGTGAACAGCTCGCTCGCCGCCACCAGCGCCGTCACGTCCACGTCGGTGCGGCCCGCCGTGTAGCGGGACCAGATCGCGGCGCGCGCCCCGGCGTCCGGGGTGCCGATCGGGATCAGGTAGTCGAAGCGCCCGGGCCGCAGGAACGCCGGGTCCAGGGAGCGGATGGAGTTGGTGGCGCACACCAGCAGCCGCTCGTCGCCCTCCCGGAATCCGGGGATCAGTTTGAGCAGCTCGTTGGTGACCCCGTGGATCCCGCCGGGCTGCGCGGGCTCGGTGCGTACGGGTGCGATCTCCTCGACCTCGTCGATGAAGACGAGGACCCGCTCCAGCTCGGCGATCCGGGCGAACGCGTCGCGCAGCGCGGCGGCCAGGTTGCCCTCGTCGGCGAGGCGGGAGGGCAGGAGTTCCACGAAGGGCCAGCCGAGCCGGGAGGCGATGGCCCGGGCGAAGGTGGTCTTGCCGGTGCCGGGCGGGCCGAAGAGGGTGATGGCGCGCGGCGGCCGCACCCCGTGCGCGGCGGCCCGTTCGGGCTCGGCGAGCGGGAGCACGACGCGCCGCTCTATGAGGTCCTTCTCGTGCTCCATTCCGGCGACCTTGGCCCACAGGTCGTTGGGCAGGAAGCGGCCGCCGAGGTCGTCGAGGAGGCCGGCCGCCGGTCCGTGCAGCGGCTCGGTCTTCTCGAAGTAGGCGACGGCGGGCTGGCGCGTGTACCCCGCGTTGAGCAGGCCTTCGCCCAGCAGGTCCTCCTCGGGCAGGACGTACGCGATCCGCCCGACGCGGGCGGCGATCAGCCGCCGCTCCAGCTCCACGAGGAGGGCGCTGGCCAGGCCGCGGCCGCGCCAGCCGGCGGCGATCGCGATCCGCATGACCCAGGCCCGCTCGCCGGTGACGCAGGCGAGGGCCGCGCCGATCGGGACGCCCTGGTGGACGGCGACCACGCAGGGCTGCCGGTCGGTGAGGGCGCTGATGCACTCGGCGAGCGAGAAGACGGATTCCTGGCCGAGTTCGGCCGTGGTGTCGATCAGGTGGACGACAGCGGCGAGATCGCTCTCGCGGTAGTCGTGGATGAGCCAGTTCACCGGGTACCGCCCCTCGTTCGTGCTCCTGCGGCGAGGCTAGGGGCGGGCGGGCCCGGCGATCACGCTCCGCGGTGCACAACAGCCGGTCCGGAAGTCCTCCGCCGCGTCCATAGACTGGTGTCTTCCACCCGAACGCCAGACCGAGGATCCCGGCACCTTCATGCTTTGCCACATACCCGCGGCCCGACGCGGGCCCCTCGTCTGGCTGCTCCCCTTCCTGTGGACCGTCTCCCTCGGCCTGTGGGGGCTCTCGCGGCAGGCCAGCGTGTGGCGGGACGAGGCGGCGACCTGGCAGGTGGCCGGGCGGTCGGCGGGCGAGATCGTGGACATGCTCGGCAACGTCGACGCCGTGCACGGGCTGTACTACCTGCTGATGCACGGGCTCTTCGAGCTGTTCGGGGCCGGTACGACCACGCTGCGGCTGCCGTCCGTCCTGGCGGTGGCGGCCGCCGCGGCCTGCGTCGCGGTGATCGGGCGGCGGCTGGCCGGGTTCTGGGCGGGGCTGGGCGGCGGGCTGGCGCTCGGACTGCTGCCGGCCGTGCAGTTCTACCTCCAGGAGGGCCGGCCGTACGCGCTGGTCGCGGCCGGCGCCGGGCTCTCCACGCTGCTGCTGGTGTCGCTGCTGTCCGCGGCGCCCGGGCCGGGGCGGCGGGCCTGGCCGCGGTGGACGGCGTACGCGGTCACGGTGCTGGTGTGCGCGCTGCTGAACTGGCTGTCGCTGCTGGTCCTGCCCGCGCACGCGGCGACGCTGTGGTGGGTGCGGGCCGGGCGCGGTGTGTGGCTGCGCTGGGCGGCGTACGGGGCCTGCGCGGTCGCGGGGGCGCTGCCGCTGGTGCTGTTCAGCCGGAGCCAGTCCGACCAGGTGTCCTGGATTCCGCCGCTGACCTGGCACATGATGATCGGCCCGGCGATCCTGCTGGCCGTCGGCGGTCTCGGGGCCTGGCTGGACCGGCCGCGCGCGGGCCGGCTGTCGGCGGCCGCGGTGGGGCTGCCGCTGCTGGCGGTGCCGCAGCTGGGCCTGATCGGGATCTCGCTGGTCCAGCCGCTGTTCCTGGACCGGTACGTGCTGTTCAGCATGGTGGGTCTGGCCCTGCTGATCGGGGCGGGGCTGGGCGCGGCCGTACGGGCGGCCCGGCCCCGGTTCCCGAGGGCGGCGGGCCTGCTCGTGCCGGGCACGGTCGGGGTCGCGGTGCTGGCGCTGCTGCCGGTGGAGCTGGGCAAGCGGGCTCCGGCCAGCCGGGTCGACGACGTACTGGCGGTGGCCGGGGAGGTGGCCCGCCTGGGGCGGCCCGGGGACGCGGTGCTGTTCGTACCGGCTGCCCGGCGGGACACGGCACTGGTCTCGCCGGGGGCGTTCGCGGGGCTGGCGGACGTGGCCCTGGAGCGGAGTCCGGTGGCCTCGGCCACCCTCAAGGGCGAGGAGGCGGATCCGGCCCGGATCCGGGAGGCGCTGCTCGGGCGGTCGCGGGTGCTGCTGGTGACGGACGCGGCGAAGGTGGCGAAGCCTTCGGGGGCCGCCCGGGACGCGGCGAAGGCCGCGGTGCTGAAGGAGCGGTTCACGGTGGTGGAGGACCGCCAGGTCCGGGGCCGCCGGGTGACGGTGTACGAGCGCCGGTAAGGGGGTCCGGCGGACGCCCCTACGGCGTTCTCACGCGGCCCGGGGGTGGGCCGCCTCGGTGTGGGAGTCCAGCCAGGACAGCGAGGCGCGGGCCAGGTCCGGCCAGCCGTGGTCGACGGTCAGGGAGTGGCCGCGGTCCTCGAAGCACTGGTACTCGGTGGTCGCGTGCGAGTGGCGGTACTGCTTGTAGGTCGAGCGGGTCAGCAGGTCCGGGACGGTGTGGTCGAGCCTGCCGGACAGCAGGAGCAGCGGGCCGCGGGTCTCGTTGCCGGTGTCGACCTCGGCCGGGGAGTGCGGGGTGAAATTGCCGAGGGCGAGCTGGAAGAGGGGCCGGGCGGTGCTCGGGATGGTCCACTCGTCGTACAGCTCCTCGGACTCCTCCTCGGAGACGGCGTTGGCGAAGCCGTAGCGGAACTGCTCGCGGTTGAGCGAGACGGACCGGCGGGTGTTGCCCGGGTTGTGCAGGACGGCGAACGTCGACTTGGCCTGGGCCGGGGCGATGGCCTTGACGCCCTTGATCTGTCCGGGGCAGATGGCGACGGCGGCCTCGGCGAGGCCCTGGCCGAGCAGGTGCTGGGCGATGAACCCGCCGACCGAGTGGCCCACGAGGACGGGCCGGGCGGGCAGGGCGCGGATGACCCTGGCGTGTGCGTCGGAGATCTCGACGAGTCCGACCCCGGCCTGGTCGTCGGGCCGGCGGCGGGCCTCGGCGACGGTGTCGGGGACCCCGGGCCACTCCGGCAGGACGGGCTCGTACCCGGCTTCGCGGAACGCGTCGGCCCACCCCTCCCAGCTCGTGGAATGCAGCCAGAGTCCGTGGATGAACACCACGGGCGTGCGGTGCTGTGCGGTCATGGCGGGACACCTCCTGGACCCCCTTGCCGCCTCTGCCAGTCTCGCCCGCGCGGCGCACGGCCGCCTGCGGAGCCCGGAACCACGGCACGAGCGGGGAGCGCCGATTCACAGGACATTCATATGGAATACCGGGCTCCGGGCATAGCTTCAGAGGGGAGGCTCGGGGCATGATCCCGCGCATGCTTCCCCGACCGGCCCACGGCCCCCGCGCCCGGCGGGCGTCCCGGATCCTGCTGGCGCTGGCCGCGATGGCCGCGCTGCTGAGCGTGGACCTGCCCGATGCGGCGGCCGTGCCGCCGCTGGGGGTCACCGCCGAGGCCGGGTCCGACCCGGCGGCGAACCGGGTCGGCGCCCTGTTCGCGGGCTCCCTCGACGGCGGGCACTTCTGCACCGCGGCCGTGGTGCACAGCGACGACCGCGATGTGATCGCCACGGCCGCGCACTGCCTGGACAACCCGGACACCACCGTGTTCGCGCCGGGCTACCGGGACGGCAAGGCCCCGTACGGGGTGTGGAAGCTGACGGGCGTGTCCGTCGCCCCGGCCTGGACAGAGGGGAAGGACCCGGACCAGGACGTCGCCTTCGCGACGGTCGCCCCGGCGGACGGCGGCACGGCGCGCATCGAGGACGCGGTGGGCGGCTTCCCGGTGGCCACCGAGCAGCCGGACGACGTGACGGTGACGATCCTCGGCTACCCCAGCGACGACGAGGCCCCACTGCGCTGCGCGAACACCACGAGCCTGTTCTCCGAGACCCAGCGCCGGATCGACTGCCCGGACCTCAGCGGCGGCACGAGCGGCAGCCCCTGGCTGGCGGACGGCGCCCTGGCCGGCGTCCTCGGGGGCTACGAGGGCGGCGGCGCGGTCCCGGAGGTCTCGTACAGCGCGGTCATGGACGACCAGGCCCTGGAGCTCTACCGCGAGGCGGCCGTCTCCGCCGGCTGACCCTCCGCACCGCCTCCGGGCGCTCGGCGCTGCTCCGCCTGGAGCCCGGTGACGGGCGCGAACCAGGTCGGGTCCTCGCGTTGGGCGCGGTGGATGCGGTCCACCGCGAAGGGTTCCAGCGGGGGCAGGGCGTCCACCTCGAACCAGGCCACCTCCAGCGACTCGCTGTCGTTGACGCGGGCCTCGCCGCCGGTGGCGCGGCAGCGGAAGGTGATGTCCTGGAACTGGCAGACGTCGCCGTTCGGGTACGTGATCGGTTCGAGCATCTGGACCAGCACCACCCGCTCCGGGACGCAATGCACCGCCGTCTCCTCATACACCTCGCGCACCGCCGTCTGCGCGGGCTGCTCCCCCGGCTCCGCGATCCCGCCGACCACGGACCAGCAGCCGGTGTCGGAGCGCCGGCCGAGCAGCACCCGCCCCTCGTCGTCGAAGACGATGGCGGTGACCCCGGGCAGCAGGAGCAGCTGGTTCCCGGCGGAGGCGCGGATCTGGCGGATGAACTCAGGTGTGGTCATCCTCCGACCCTACGAGGCCGCGCGCACCGCCGGGGCGAGGCGGTCCGCCGGGTCCGCCTCAGGCGGCCGTCCGGCGGGACCGGACCCGGCGGGCGAAGGTCCAGCCGAGGCCGCCCGCGGCGACCAGGAGCAGGACGTACTCCGGCAGCGGGCCGAAGCGGGTGGCCGGGGTCTGCGTGGAGCGCAGCGGGATCTCGGAGACGAGCGCGTCGGCGGTGAACATCTTCGTCTGCCGGACGATCTCCCCGTCGGGGCGGATCACCGCGCTGACACCGCTGGTGACGGGCACGAGCACGGTCCGGCTGTGTTCGACCGCCCGCACCCGGTCCATCGCGAGCTGCTGGTAGGTCATCTGCGAGCGGCCGAACGTGGCGTTGTTGCTCGGTACGGCGATCACCTGCGCGCCGCCTTGGACCGTGGAGCGCACGGCGTCGTCGAAGGCGGCCTCGAAGCAGGTGACCATGCCGACCGCGCTGCCCTCCATGGCGAAGACGCCCGGCTCCTTGCCGGGGCCGAAGTCGCGCTGCACCCGGTCCACGTCCGAGCTGAAGAGCCGGACGAAGGACCGCATCGGGATGCGCTCTCCGAAGGGCTGGATCTTGCGCTTGTCGTACGTGTCGACGGGCCCCTTGACCGGGTCCCACAAGATCATCGTGTTGCGCAGCGGCCCGGTCTCCGGGGCCAGTACGGAGCCGATCGCGACCGGGACACCGATGGCCTTGACCGCGTTGTCGATGACCTCGTACGCGTCGGGCTGGGTGTACGGGTCGATGTCGGAGGAGTTCTCCGGCCAGACCACGAAGTCGGGCTTCGGGACGCGGCCGGCCTTGACGTCCGCGGCGAGCTGGAGGGTGCGGTTGGCGTGGTTGTCGAGGACCGCGCGGCGCTGGGCGTTGAAGTCGAACCCGGCGCGCGGGACGTTGCCCTGGACGACGGCGGCCACCGCGGTGCCCTCCTCGGCGGCGTCCGAGACCAGCGGCCGGGCGGCCAGGGCCCCGGCGAGCGGGGCGGCCACGGCGGTCGCGGCGAGCAGCGCGGCGGTGGCCCGCCGGGTGTCGGTGGCGACGCGCA
Organism: Streptomyces sp. NRRL S-244; assembly: GCF_000717915.1. Taxonomy (GTDB): domain Bacteria; phylum Actinomycetota; class Actinomycetes; order Streptomycetales; family Streptomycetaceae; genus Streptomyces. The sequence continues at coordinate 17,876 of NZ_JOCX01000012.1, read as the reverse complement.
GCACCTCGTAGAGCCCGAATCCGCACAGGGCCACGGCGAAGGAGAGCAGCGGGGTGCCGCCGAGGGCGGCGAGCGGGAGGAAGACGCCGTCGGCCTGGCCGAAGGCGAGCTTGCCCCAGGGGAAGCCGCCGAAGGGGGCCCGGGCGCGCAATGCCTCGCCGGCGGTCCATACGGCCGCGCCCCACAGGGGCCAGGCGGGGAGCCGGCTGACGAGGGCGATCCCGAGGCCGGTGAGGCCGATCAGGAGGGCTTCGACGGTGGCGAGGGCCAGCCAGGGGACCGGGCCGACGCCCTCGCTGGTCCAGATGAGCAGCGGCAGCAGGAAGCCCAGGCCGTGCAGGAAGCCGAGGCCGAAGCCGGCGCGGGCCCGGCGGCCGCGGAGGCAGGCGCCGAGCAGGGCGAGGGCGAAGGGGGCCAGCCACCACAGCGGACGGGGCGGGAAGCTCAGGTAGAGCAGCACGCCGGATGCGGCGGCGAGGGCGGCGCGCACCGGCCAGGCGGCCGCCCACCGCCGGGAGGTCGCGGCCAGGGTTGCGGGTTCCGCTTCTCCGTCGACACCGGGTCCGGGCTCTGCGGTGACACTGCTGCTCATCTGCCGGAGTGTACGTGCCCGCCCGCGGGCAGCGGGAGAATCCTCAGCGGGCAAGTGCGCGCAGGTGGGTGCGGATGACCCGGACCGCGTTCTCGGCGTCGTCGACGGTGACGGTGAACACCTTGCCGTCGCCGAGCCGCAGCTCCACTCCCTCGCCGCGCCGGACGATCACGGCGGTTCCCCTTTCGGGCCGCCAGCGGTAGCCCCAGCCACCCCACTGCTGGGGGGTGATCCGGGGGACGAACTCGGCGGAGGCCACCTCCGCGAGCCGGATCTTGCGGCGCGGCAGCCCGATGTGGCCGCAGCGGACCTCCATGGCCTCGGCGTCGACGGTGACGGCGACGTACACGAAGGCGAGCGTGCCGTAGAGGATCAGCAGTCCGACGGCGAGGCAGCCGATCACGGACATCAGCAGCGGGACGATGCCGGAGGTCCAGTTCGAGTCGACGGCGAGCCCGACGCCGAGCGCGAGGCAGGCCGCGCCGGCCGCGGCGAGCAGCCATTGCACCCGGTTGGAGGCCCGTCCCGTCCACAGCGGACCCGGGGGGTGAACCGTCATGTGTAGCAGCGTACTCACGTTCCGCATGTGCGGCACCGCCTCTGGCCCACTCGGCACGGACGCGTCGCACGCGGCGGAGCGCCGTCGCAGCCGCGCCTGCCCGACCAGGACCTCAAGTAAACCTGAGGTACTTCGGTGGCCCGGGTGACCGCTCACGACCACCCCGGGGGCGGGGTGGTGCTTGCGCACGCGGTGTACTGGCCTGCGTATGCCCCGCACCGCCCGAGGAGGAATTGTGATCAGTCGGCTCGACCGCGCCGTGGGCGCCGTTCTGGGCTCGGCCGTCGGCGACGCCCTCGGCGCGCCCTACGAGTTCGGGCCCGCCGGGGAACTGACCGCGCGCGGCCAGGAGATGCGCGGGGGCGGCGGCTGGGATCCGGGCGAGGCGACCGACGACACGCAGATGGCGGTCCTGGTCGGCGAATCCCTCCTGGAGCACGACGGCCTCGAACTCCCCGACGTCTTCGGGCGGTTCCAGCGCTGGGCGGCCGCCGAGCCCAAGGACATCGGCCTCCAGACGGAGGACGTGCTGACGAGCGGCGAGGCCTGGGATCTGGCCGCCGCACTGCACTTCCAGATCAACGCGCGGGCGGCGGGCAACGGTTCCCTGATGCGGGCCTCCACCTCGGCCGTGTACTTCGCCGCCGCCGGGCGGGAGGGGACGATGGACGCCGCCCGGCGGATCGCGGCCCTGACGCACGGCGACCGGGCGGCCTGGGAAGGTACGGCCGTACTGCACGAGCTCGTACGGGTGATGCTCGACGGGGGCGATCCGCTGGCCGCGCTCCCCGAGGTGCTCGGCGCGGTGCACCCGGACCACCGCGGCCGTTACGGGGTCGTCCTCGGCCCCGACTGGCATCCGGGGCTGGCCACCGAGTTCAACGGGGCGGTGTGGCCCTGCCTGGGCTCCGCGGTGTGGGCGCTGCGGACGACCACCGGGTTCGCCGGGGCCGTACGGGCCGCCGTGGACCTGGGCGGGGACACCGACACCGTCGCGGCGGTCACCGGCACCCTGGCCGGGGCCCGCTACGGCCAGGCGGCGATCCCGCCGGAGTGGACGGCTCCGCTGCACGTACCGCTGCCCGGGTTCGGGGACCGGGTGCTGGATGCGGACGGGCTGCGCGCGCTCGCCCGGTCGCTGGCGGACCGGACGTAGCGCCCGGGGCCGGTGCTCGGGGTCAGCGCCCGACGGCCGCGCCCTCTCCCGCGAGCAGCCGCCCCTCGGCGTACCCGAGCGCGGCGGCGGGGAGCGCGCCCTCCTCCCCGCTGAGCAGGACGGTCAGGGTTCCGGTACGGGGCAGGCCCGGTTCGGGGAGGGCGCCGAGACGGCGCAGCGCCTGTACGGCGACGGCCTCGGCGGAGCCGTGGAAGCGGAGCTCGGCGCCGCCGGTCCGCTCGGCCAGGGCGGCCCGTACGGACGCCTCGACGAGCTCGTAGTGCGTGCAGCCGAGGACGACGTCGGTGACGTCGGCCGGGGTCAGCGCGGCGGCCGCGGCAACGGTCGCCGCGATGGCGGTGTCGTCCCCCGCCTCGACGGCGTCGGCGAGTCCCGGGCAGGGCACCTCGGTGACCCGGGCCCCGGTGGCGAAGTCACGGATCAGCCCGCGCTGGTAGGGGCTGCCGGTGGTGGCGGGGGTGGCCCAGATGGCCATGCGCCCGCCCGGGGAGGCGGCGGGCTTGATCGCCGGCACGGTCCCGATCACCGGGATCCCGGGCTCGAGCTCGGCCCGGAGGGCGGGCAGGGCGTGCACGGTGGCGGTGTTGCAGGCCACGATCAGGGCGTCCGGCCGGTGCCCGGCGGCGGCCCGGGCCACGCCGAGGGCCCGCCCGGTCAGATCGGCGGGCGTACGAGGCCCCCAGGGCATGCCGACGGGGTCGGAGGAGAGGACCAGATCGACGTCGGGCCGCAGCCGCCGCATCGCGGCGGCCGCCGCGAGGAGGCCGATTCCGGAGTCCATGAGGGCGATCTTCACCTGGTCACCTTAATGGAAGCCCACCCCCCGGGGCCCGCCAACCCCGTCCCGACGGATCCCGCGCGCCGCCCCGCGCCCGCCCGGCAGCCGCCCGGCGCCCACCCCTCACCCGCCCACGGCCGCCTCACCGCCCCGCACGGCAGCGGCCAAATCCACGACACCCCACTCCGTCTTCGGCACACTGCCCGCATGGGCCTTCTCTGCGCCGCCTGCGCCTCCCTCGCCATCTGGATCTGGCTCACCTTCGCCCAGGGCATGTTCTGGCGGACCGACGTGCGGCTACCGCCGCGCAGCGCCCCCGACCGGTGGCCGTCCGTCGCCATCGTGGTCCCGGCCCGGGACGAGGCCGAGGTGCTGCCGTGCAGCCTGCCCTCGCTCATCGCCCAGGACTATCCCGGCGAAGCCGAGGTCATCCTGGTCGACGACGGCAGTACCGACGGCACGGGCGACCTCGCCCTGCGGCTGGCCCGGGAGCACCCCGGACTGCCCCTCACCCTCACGTCCCCCGGCGAGCCGGAACCCGGCTGGACCGGGAAGCTGTGGGCGCTGCGCCACGGCATCGCGCTCGCCCGGACCGCCCACGCCACCGAGCCCGAGTACCTCCTCCTCACCGACGCCGACATCGCGCACGAGCCCGACAGCCTCCGCGAGCTGGTCGCGGCCGCGACCAGCGCCGAGCTCGACCTCGTCTCGCAGATGGCCCGTCTGCGTGCCGTCAGCGTCTGGGAGCGGCTCGTCGTACCGGCCTTCGTGTACTTCTTCGCGCAGCTCTACCCCTTCCGCCGGATCAACCGCCCGACCGGCCGGACCGCCGCCGCGGCCGGCGGCTGCGTGCTGCTGCGCACCGAGGCCGCCGTACGGGCCGGCGTGCCCGACTCGATCCGGCACGCCGTCATCGACGACGTCTCCCTCGCCCGCGCCGTCCGGCGCTCGGGCGGGCGGATCTGGCTGGGGCTCGCGGAGCGGGTGGACAGCGTGCGCCCGTACCCCGCGCTCGGGGACCTGTGGCGGATGGTCTCGCGCAGCGCGTACGCGCAACTGCGCCACCAGCCGCTGCTGCTGGCCGGGACGGTGGCCGGGCTCGTGCTCGTCTACCTCGTCCCCCCGGTGGCCCTCCTCGCGGGGGCGGCGAGCGGGCACGCCGCCACCGCGTGGGCGGGCGGGCTCGCCTGGCTGCTGATGGCGGGCACCTATCTGCCCATGCTGCGCTATTACCGGCAGCCCGCAGCACTCGCGCCACTCCTTCCGCTCACGGCCCTCCTGTACCTCCTGATGACCGTCGACTCCGCCGTTCAGCACTACCGGGGTCGCGGCGCGGCGTGGAAGGGCCGAACCTATGCCCGCCCGCGTGACGCCTGAAACGAAAAACCACCCCCCGGCCGCGCCCGTTGCCGATGTCATCCCAGGTCACATCATTGTGACGCTGCGTCAGCGGCAAGTCGGTGCAACAGCCAACCGGTGAGTACGAGTAGGAGCAACCCGGGGCGGAAGTGGCGAAAACGTGCACGTGAACGGGAAGTGAAGGGTGTGGCTCTGACCTGCGAATATGCAGGTCAGCGCGGCGTTCGTCACACCTCGCTATGGACCCGGTGAAGTCGTGGGCTTAACTTAGGTCCCATGACCTCCCCCCGCTCCACTTATGGCGGCGGTTACTACTCCGCGCCCTCCTTCCCGGACACCCCCATCTACGACTCCCTCGTCGCCGAACGCGGCACCCCGCAGATCGCCCCGATCCGCGTTCCGGCCATGTACGACTCCCCCGGCTCCGGCTCCGGCTATTCGAGCGGCGGGTACCTCCCGGCCCTCGCCTCGTCGCTGCCCGCCCTGCCGGCCGCACTGCCCCCGGCCATGCCGCAGCAGCAGCAAGCCCCGGCGTACGGGTACCCGTACCAGCAGCAGGCGGCTCCCGCACCGATGCCCCTGCAGCAGGCGCCCGCTCCGTACATCCCGCAGCAGGCCGTGGCCCGCGCGGGCTACATGCAGCAGGCCCAGCCGCAGCAGCCCCGGCCGGTGGCCATGGGCACCGGGTACGAGGCGATGCGTCCGGCCGCACCGCGCCCGATGCAGGTTCCGGCTCCGGTTCCGGCCGCCTCGTACGAGGACCCGTACGGCCGCCCGTACCAGGGGCGCGGCTACTGACCGATCCGGTACTGACAGATCCGGGGACGCTCACTAGGGCGGGCGCGGGGGCTCCTGGCAGGATGCTCCCATGTCGAACTTGTACGTCCAGGCGCTCCACATCCATCCCGTCAAGTCGGTAGCGGGGACAGCTCCCGACGAGATGGCCGTGGAGCCCTGGGGCCTGTCCGGGGACCGGCGGTGGGCATTGGTCGACACCGAGGGCACGGTCATCACCCAACGCCAGCAGCCCCGGCTGGCGTTGGCCGCGGCGCGTCCGCTGGGGGGCGGCGCGGTCGCCCTGTCGGCGCCGGGCATGGCCGGGCTGACCGTGGAGGTGCCGGAGCCGGGTCCGCTGGAGCCCGTCACCCTGTTCGGCAAGAAGATCGAGACCGTGGTCGCGGCGAGCGCCGCGGCCGACTGGTTCAGCGCCTACCTGGGGGTGCCGGCGCGGCTCGTGCACATGGACGACCCTGCCGTACGGCGGCCCGTCGACCCGCAGTACGCGCTGCCGGGCGAGACGGTGAGCCTCGCCGACGGCTATCCGGTGCTGCTCACGACCCTCGCGTCGCTGGACGCGCTCAACTCGCTGATCGCGCAGGGGGACCATCCCGAGGAGGGTCCGCTGCCGATGAACCGGTTCCGCCCCAATGTGGTGGTCGCCGGCGCCGAGGCGTGGGCGGAGGACGGCTGGCGGCGCATCGCGATCGGTGACGCCGTCTTCCGCGGGGCGCGGGAGTGCGGGCGGTGCATCGTCACGACCACCGACCAGGCGACGGCGGAGCGGGGCAAGGAGCCCCTCAAGACCCTGGCCCGGCACCGGCGGATCGGCAAGTCGCTGGCCTTCGGGCGGCAGCTGGTGCCGGTGCGGACGGGGACGGTGCGGGTGGGCGACGAGGTCCGCGTCCTGGAGTGAGCGGGGCTGGGGGGACCCCTCGGAATGACACCTTCGAGGGGCTGTGGGGGAACGATGGAACCAAGCACCGTGAGCGGGCCGTTGGTGCATTCGACGGCTGTGACAGGAAGGTGCGGAAGCAACTTCATGCACCGGATCGGGTGACACGGCTGCCGCGCGTCCCGGAATGCGCGTTGCCCGGGGGTGCGGGAGGCTTGGACCGCAGGCAGACGGAGACTGGCACAAGTTGGGGGAGCCGGACCGTGTGGACAGTAACGGGTGTGTGGCGTTGGCGGCGCAATCCACTGCGCCGGCCGACCGATCTCTTCGAGGCATGGGTGGCGTTCGCCGCGCTGGTCTGCGTCCTGCTCGTGGCTCCGGCCGTCGGCACGGTCGCGGGCCTGGAGGTGGACGGCACGCTCCAGCGGGCCGCGCGCGAACAGCGGCAGGAGCGGTACCTCGTTCCGGCGGTGGTGGTCCGGCCCGCCGCGGAGCCGCCCGCGGGGACGGAGGCCGATCCGTCGGCGCAGCGGCAGACCCCGCAGCGCACGCAGATCGTGGCGTCCTGGACGGCGCCCGACGGCAGCAGCCACCAGGGCACGGTACCGGCGGCGGAGGAGCCGCCGCGGGCGGGCGACCGGTTCCGGATATGGACCGATACGCAGGGCCGGCTCGTGGGGCGCCCCCTCGACACGTCCTCGGCGAGCGTCCACGCGGCGGTGGTGGGCCTGGCCGCCGCTCTCGGCGCGGCCGCGCTGGTGGAGACGGTCCGCCGGCTCGTCGTACGAAGGCTCATGCATCGTCGGTACATACGGCTGGACCGCGCCTGGGCGGCGGCGGGACCGGACTGGGGCCGGGCGGGCGCGGGCAGCTGACCTGGCATCTCACCGGCTCCGCGCGCGCTACGGTGGAGCGGCCAGGTCCGGTCGCCGCCAAGGCGGCGGGCGGCGGCGGTGGTTTCAGTCGCTTCGATGGCACGAGCACGAGGGCGGGGGCACGACAGCACCATGGCACAGGGCACGGTCCAGGTGACGCACGGCGGGTCTTCGCGGTGGCGGCGCCGCTCCGGTGAGTATCCGACGCTGGCCGCCGCGCTCGCCGTCGCGGGCGACGGGGACGTGCTGTCCATCGCCCCCGGCACCTACCGGGAGAACCTGGTGCTCGACCATGCCGTGACCCTGCGCGGGCCGGAGGGCTCGGTGGGGTCGGTGCGGATCGCCCCGCTCGACGGGGTCGCGCTGACGGTGCGCGCCTCGGCCGTGGTCCAGGACCTGCACCTGGAGGGCCAGGACCGGGCGGCGCCCGCGCTGCTGGTCGAGGAGGGCTCGCCCGAGCTCACCGACCTGCGGGTGAGCACCCGGTCCGCGGCGGGGATCGAGGTGCGCGGCGGGGCCCGGCCCCTGGTGCGGCGGTGCACGGTGGAGAACCCGGCGGGCGTCGGGATCGCCGTACTGGACGGCGGCGGCGGGGTGTTCGAGGAGTGCGAGGTGGTGGCCGCCGGGCAGACCGGGGTCTGCGTCCGCGGCGGCGGGCGGCCGCGGCTGGAGCGCTGCCGGATCCACCACGCCTCGGGTGCGGGCATCGCGGTCACCGGCGAGGGTTCGGGCCTGGAGGCGCTGGGCTGCGAGGTGTACGAGATCAAGGGCACGGGTGTGCAGATCGCCGCGCGTGCGGCGGCCCGCCTCACCGACTGCTCGGTGCACCGCACGTCGACGGACGGGGTCACCCTCGACACGGACGCGGTGCTCACGCTCGCCGGCTGCGACATCCACGACATCCCGGAGAACGCGGTGGACCTGCGTTCCCGTTCCGTGCTCACGCTCAGCCGCACCACCGTCCGCAGGTTCGGCCGCAACGGCCTGTCGGTGTGGGATCCGGGTACCCGGGTGGATGCCGAGTCCTGCGAGATCCACGACAGTACGGGCGACTATCCGGCGGTGTGGATCAGTGACGGGGCCACCGCCTCGCTGAGCTCCTGCCGGGTGCACGACGTACCGGACGCGGTGTTCGTCCTGGACCGGGGCTCGCGCGCCGACGTGGTCGACAGCGATCTCTCCCAGGTGCGCAACACGGCCGTCTCGGTGAGCGACGGGGCCACCGCGCAGGTCGACGACTGCCGGATCCGGGAGGCGGCGACCGGGGCCTGGTTCCGCGACCACGGCAGCGGCGGCACCCTCGCCAACTGCACGATCGACGCCGTCCAGACGGGGGTGATCGTCACCAAGGGGGCGGATCCCGCGCTGGAGCGGTGCACGGTCAGTTCCCCCACCGAGGCGGGGTTCTACGTGTCGGCGGGCGGCCGCGGGAGCTTCCAGTCCTGCCGGGTGACGGGCAGTTCCGGCTTCGGCTTCCACGTCATCGACGGCTGCCGCACCACGCTGACCCGCTGCCACACCGAGCGCTGCGCGCGCGGGGGCTACGAGTTCGCGGAGGACGGCCCGGTCGCCGAGGACTGCACCAGCGACGAGTCCGGGTCACGGCTCGCCGCCCAGTCGGCAGGGGCAGGAGCCGGGGCTCCGGCCGGTGAGCGCGCGGGGATCCGTACGGTCGGCGCGGTCCGGGGCCCGGTGGTGGAGGCGGCGCGGGTGCCGGCCCCGCGGGGCGTCAAGGAGGCGGACCGGGAGTCGCCGGGGGCGGCGCGCGGCTCCGGCGAGGTGCTGGGGCAGCTCGACGCACTGGTGGGACTGGACAGCGTCAAGCGCGAGGTGCGGGCGCTCACCGACATGATCGAGGTGGGCCGGCGGCGGCAGCAGGCGGGCCTCAAGGCCGCCTCGGTGCGCCGCCATCTGGTGTTCACCGGCAACCCCGGCACGGGCAAGACGACGGTGGCCCGGCTCTACGGGGAGATCCTGGCCTCCCTCGGGGTCCTGGAGCGCGGCCACCTGGTCGAGGTCTCCCGGGTGGACCTGGTCGGCGAGCACATCGGTTCCACCGCGATCCGCACCCAGGAGGCGTTCGACCGGGCGCGCGGCGGGGTGCTGTTCATCGACGAGGCGTACGCGCTATCCCCGGAGGACTCCGGGCGGGACTTCGGGCGCGAGGCGATCGACACGCTGGTGAAGCTGATGGAGGACCACCGGGACGCGGTCGTGGTGATCGTCGCCGGGTACACGGCGGAGATGGACCGGTTCCTGACCGTCAATCCGGGTGTGGCCTCGCGGTTCTCGCGGACCATCACGTTCGGGGACTACGGCCCGGAGGAACTGCTGCGGATCGTGGAGCAGCAGGCGGAGGAGCACGAGTACCGGCTCGGGGAGGGCACCGCGAAGGCGCTGCTGACGTACTTCACGGAGCTGCCGAAGGGGCCGGCGTTCGGCAACGGCCGTACGGCGCGGCAGACCTTCGAGTCGATGGTCGAGCGCCACGCGGGCCGGGTGGCGCAGCTCCCGGACCCGGGCACGGACGAACTCACCCTCCTGTTCCCGGAGGATCTCCCGGCGCTTCCGGCGCTTCCGAACCTTCCTGCGCTGCCGACGCCTTGCTGACCCTGGGGCCGGGTACGGCCGGGGTGGCCGGAGCCGGTGTGACGGGCGGGGCCGGTACGGCCGCTGCGGAATGTGGGGCCGGCGTGTGGCCGTGCCCGATCGGCCGGGACCGGGCACGGCGGGCCGGTCCGGCCAGCCGCGCCAGGAGGGCATCGCGCTCGGTGGCGAAGGCCGGGTCGGCCTGGTAGTCGAAGTGGCCGAGGATCGGCGCGGGCAGCGGGTAGCGGGCGCTGCGCCCGTAGGCGAGCGGATCGGCCAGCGGCCCCCGGTCGACGGTATCGGCGGGGGCGGCGGTCGAGGCGGCCGGGCCCGGCAGGGTGGCGTCGGCCGGTGGGAGGACCGGGCCGCCGATGGGGTCCGTGGCGCGCCAGAGGTTGCGCCAGCAGTCGATGTCGGCGTGCAGCGCGGCGAGCGGGCCCGGGCCGAAGTACGCCGGGAACCAGCGCCCGTAGAGCCGCCGGAGCGGGGAGCCGTACGTGAGCAGGGCGACCCGGCGGCGGACCTGCGGCGGTAGCTGCCAGACGGCGGCGGCCGCGAGGACGCTGCCCTGCGAGTGGCCGGAGATGACCAGGCGGCCGCCGGTGCGGCCGGTCCAGCCGGTCATCCGCCAGGTCAGGTCGGGGACGGCCCGCTCGGCGTAGCAGGGCGGCGCGAACGGATGGGCGGCGCGCGGCCAGAAGGTGCCGACGTCCCACAGCACGCCTATGGTGCGGCGGGCGGCGGGGTCCCGGTAGGCGCGGCGGCCCCAGGCGACGAACGCGGCGATGCCGAGGCCTATCAGCCAGGACCCGGCGTCCTGCGCCGCGCGGGCGGCGGTCTCCAGCAGCGGGTGGGCGCCGCGGACCGCCTCACCCGGCACCTCCCCGCTGAGCCAGGCCCCGGCGAGGGCGCCCGCGCCGAGCAGCAGGGTGATCCCGGAGACGGCGGCCACGAACCAGGGCGCGGAGTCGGTGAGCGCGGCGGCGGCCCGGACACCGGCGATCCGGCGGCTGCGGTTCTCGTCGGGCGGCTCCCCGGGGTACTCGGCGGCCACCCCGGCGGCGAGCCGGCGCCGCGCGAGGACCCCGCGTACGGCGAACCAGGCGGCGAGCAGCGCCAGTACGAGGAGCAGCGGAGGCAGTACGGCCGCCTGCCAGGACAGCAGCACGGGCGGCGCGGGCAGCGGTGCCCCGGCCGACGAGGGGGAGGCCCCGCCGTCCAGCCAGTCGGCGACCCGCTGGGCGACCCCGCCGGACATCACCCCGCCGAGGGCGCAGCCGAGCATGGCGATGGCGGGCCCGCCGAGCCCGTACAGGGCGGTCGCCGGGTCGGGGGCGAGCCGGTACAGGCGGACGGCGACGGCGGCGAGCAGCAGCACGCAGCACCCCTGGCCGAGCATGAGCACGCCGAAGGCGAAATCGCCGGGGAGCCGCCCGGTGGAGGTCCACCCGGGGCGTGACCAGCCGGCGTAGAGCAGTACGGCGGCGAGCAGCGCGAGGGCGGAGCCGGGCAGCAGGGTGATGGCGGCCCGGTCGAGGCGGTGGTCGGCGCGGTCCTCGGTGCGGCCGCGCCGGCAGACGACCCAGGCGACGGCGACGGCCCCGGCGGCGAGCGCCGCCTCCACCGCCCAGCCGAGTGCTTCGAGTACGGGGCCGCCGTCGGCGCGGCGGTCGTAGCGGGCGGTGGGCGCGGCGACGGCGGCCGCGACGATCAGCAGCCCGGCGGCGGTGTGCGCGGCGCGCAGCCGGGCCACGATGCGCCGCCCGTACCAGAATCCGGGCCGGCCGAGCGCGGGCGTACCGTCCGGGACGGCGGCGGGGACGGCGGTGTCCGCCGGCGGGGGCTGGGACTCGTACGCGCTCCACGTACGGTTCGACAGGTACCACAGCAGCCCCGTCAGCGCGGCCGGGACCAGCGCGCCGAGCGCGAGCCGCCGCCCCGGCTGGCCCCACCAGCCGCCCGGCTCCAGGAACCCGAGCCAGGACCGGGAGCCGGTGCAGGCGCCGGACCCCGCGCACTGCCAGGCCAGGAGGTCGAGCGCGACCTCGCAGGCGGCCGCGATCAGCAGCAGGGTGAGGCTGAGCGCGAGGACGCGTACGAGGACCCCGTACGTGCGCGTCGCGCACGGCGCCGGACCGGTGGCGGGCGCGGCCGGCCGGGCCCAGTGCGCGAGGTTGACCACCATGAAGGGCAGGAGCAGCAGCCACAGGGCGCGGGAGCCGTTGCCGGAGGTGAGCCGGGACCAGCAGTAGGCCTCGACCACGGGGCGGCCGGCGTACCACTCGGGGTGGGCCTCGGCGTCGGCGTCCGCGGCGCGCCGGAACACGGCGGCGGTGGAGTCCCCGGTGATCCGGACGGTGCGCGGATCACCCAGCAGCTCGTCGGGGGGTGCGCCGTGGACTCCGTGCACGCGGAGTTCGAGGGCCAGGGGGCGCGGGGGTGTGAGGAGTTCGAGGGCCAGGGGATGCAGGGGCTGCGGGGGCTGGGGGTTGTCCGGCACGTCGGCCTCCGCTCGCGGGGCGGGATCAGCGCACCCCAGCATCCCGCGCCCCGAAGCGCCTGCCTAGGGGGTGTCCGGGTGACCTTCGGGGCTCGGGAACCTCGTGGGCGGGCCTGCGTGGCGGCGGCCCGGCGGCGCCTGGTGGCGGCCCGGCGGCTGCTCGGCGGCGCTTGGTGGCGGCCCGGCGGCGGCCCGGCGGCTGCTCGGCGGCGCTTGGTGGCGGCCCGGCGGCGGCCCGGCGGCTGCTCGGCGGCGGACATCTGACGATCCGACAGTTAAGGTACGCGGACGCACGTTCCGCTGCGCACCCCCAGGAGGGACCGCCATGGCTCGCCGACTCCGCCCGGTGGGGCTGGACTTCATCGAGGACGCCCCGACCCGCCTGCACTTCACCGCGCGGACGACGGCGGGGCCCGAGGCCGTGTACCGAGCCCTGGCCGAGGACGTCGAGGGGTGGCCGCGGTGGTTCCGGGCGGTGACCCTGGCCCGGCCGACGCACGGCGGCGCGGGCCGGGAGGTCCGGCTGGTCGGCGGGACCCGCTTCGAGGAGACGATCATGGCGGCGGACCCGGAGCGGCGCTACGCGTACCGGGTCGACGAGACCAACGCCCCCGGGATCCGCGCCCTGTTGGAGGAGTGGCGGCTCGCCCCCGCCGACCCCTGCTCCGGCACCCTCGTCCGCTGGACCTTCGCGGTGGACGGCCCGGCACCGCTCCGGCTCGCCCTCATCGCGGCCCGTCCGCTCCTGGGGCGGTCGTTCCGGTCGGCGGTCCGGGCACTGGACGCCCGCCTGACGTCCCGCCGCCCGGCCGCCGGTCAGTGACGGGGCCCGTCGTGGGCGGCGCCCGTCCGGTCAAGCCGCCGGCTCGCGCCAGACGCCGGTCGCCAGCAGGGTTTCGAGGGTCTGCGTGTACGGGGCGATGTCCAGGCCCTGGGTGGCCAGCCACTCGTCCGAGTAGTACTTGTCCAGGTAGCGGTCGCCCGGGTCGCACAGCAGGGTGACCACGCTGCCCTTGCGGCCCTCGGCGACCATCTCCGAGATGATCTTCAGCGCGCTCCACACACCCGTCCCCGTCGAGCCGCCCGCCTTGCGGCCGATGGCCTGTTCGAGGGCGCGGCAGGCGGCGACGCTCGCCGCGTCGGGGACCTTCATCATGCGGTCGATGGCTCCGGGCACGAAGCTCGGCTCCATCCGCGGCCGCCCGATGCCCTCGATGCGCGATCCGCAATCGCTGCTCGCGTGCGGGTCGTTGTTGGTCCAGCCGTCGAAGAAGCAGGAGTTCTCCGGGTCCGGGACGCACACCCGGGTGTCGTGCTGCATGTAGTGCACGTAGCGGGCGATGGTCGCGGACGTACCGCCCGTACCCGCCGTGGCCACGATCCACGCCGGCTCGGGGTAACGCTCCAACCGCAGCTGCTGGTACATCGATTCCGCGATGTTGTTGTTGCCGCGCCAGTCGGTCGCCCGCTCGGCGTACGTGAACTGGTCCATGTAGTGCCCGCCCGTGCGGGCGGCGAGCTCCGCGGACTCCTCGTACATCTTCATCGAGTCGTCCACGAAGTGGCATTCGCCGCCGTGGAATTCGATGAGCCGGCACTTCTCCGGGCTGGTCGTACGCGGCATGACGGCGATGAACGGAACGCCGATCAGCTTCGCGAAGTACGCCTCGGAGACGGCGGTCGAGCCGGACGAGGCCTCGATGACCGGGCGTCCGGGGCGGATCCAGCCGTTGCACAGCGCGTAGAGGAACAGCGAGCGCGCGAGACGGTGCTTGAGGGAGCCGGTCGGGTGCGTGGACTCGTCCTTGAGGTAGAGGTCGATGCCCCATTCCTCGGGGAGCGGGAAGCGCAGCAGGTGGGTGTCGGCGGAGCGGTTGGCGTCGGCCTGGACCTTGCGGACGGCCTCCTTCAGCCAGGCGCGGTAGTCCGCGTCGCTTCGGTCGACGTCGATTGTCGTAGCCGTCGTACCGGAGGTACGGGTGGTGCTCATGCGCCTTGCTCCTTCGTGCGTTTTTTCGCCCCCTGCTTTCGCAATGTACCTCCCCCACCTGCACAAACAGTCACTTTGAGTATCTATGCGGATCGCTTTCGATCGCGTTCGGTTGCATACACGGGCACCGTGGGTGACTCTGGTGGAGCATTACTGAGGGTGCAGCACCCGTAACACTCATGTCGGGGAGTCGCAGCCGTGATCAGTCATTCACGCAGGCACTGCGTCGTCGAACTGCAGGCCTTGCCGTCCCGGATCGGACAGATCCGAAGGATCGTTTCAGCGCAATTGCGCCACTGGCAGCTCGATCCGCTCATAGACCGGGCTGCGCTCGGCGTGACGGAGCTGCTCAGCAACGTCCACCGCCACGCGCAGCCGGACAAGACGTGCACCGTCGAGATCGAGCTGCGGCTGGGGCGGCTCACGGTCTCGGTGTACGACAGCGATCCGCGGCTTCCCGTCCTGCGGGAGGCGGCCGCGGACGCGCTGGAGACCTGCGGGCGCGGGCTCGCGCTGGTCGCGGCGGTCAGCGAGGCCTGGGGGGCGCGGAACCAGGCCGACGGCCCCGGGAAGGTGGTGTGGTTCTCGCTCCGCGCCGCCCCGGTCGGCACCGGTTCCAAGCCCGTACGGGAGCCCGCGCCGGCGGTGGTGGTCGCGGTGGACCCGAGCGCCCTCCCGGCAGCCGTGCCGGTGGCGGCCTCGGTCGGCGCCAGGCCCGGGTAGGAGTTCCGCCGCCGCACCCCGCGCACCACGCCCGGCAGCCCTGGCGGCACCGGCGCCGCCAGGGCGCCGGCGGGCTGCGGCCGGGACGGCACCGAGCCGGGGCCCGAGCCCTCACCCGACGCCGAGCCCCCACCCGGCGCCGAGCCCTCACCCGACGCCGAGCACGGCCGGGAGGGGCCGGAACGGCCTAAGCCGCCGCCCCCAGCGTGCCCAGCGGGTCGTCCAGGACCGGCTGCCAGGCCAGCTCGGCGGCGCCCACCAGGCTGTTGTGGTCCAGGGTGCAGGGCAGGATCGGGACTCCCCCGCTGCGGCCCCACAGGCTGCGGTCCGCGACCACCGCGCGAAGCCGCTCCGGGTCCGCGTTCAGGAGCTCCCGGTGCAGCCCGCCCAGGATGATCCGGTCCGGGTTCAGGATGTTGACCAGCCCCGCGAGGCCCAGGCCCAGCCGGTCGATGAGCTCCTCGGCGGCCGCCCGTACCGCCGGCTCCGCGTACTCCTCGCGCAACAGGTCGCGGGCCTGCTGGAGCAGCGACACCTCCGGGCCCGGTGTGCGGCCCGCCGCGGTCAGGAAGGCCAGCGGATCGGCCTCCACGTCCAGGCAGCCGCGGCCGCCGCAGTGACAGGGCCGGCCCTCCGGGTTCACCGTGAGGTGGCCGACCTCCAGGGCCAGCCCCGAACTCCCGCTGTGCAGACGGCCGTCCAGTACGAGCGCGCCGCCCACCCCGCGGTGGCCGGTGGCCACGCACAGCAGGTGCTGGGCGCTGCGGCCCGCGCCGTGCCGGTGCTCGGCGAGCGCGGCCAGGTTGACGTCGTTCCCGGTCAGGGCCGGGCCGTCGATCCCGGCCGCCTTCACGCACTCCGTGAAGATGGCCCGTACGGGAGCCCCGGCCGGCCAGGCCAGGTGCAGCGGGTTCAGCGCCGTACCCTCCGGCTCCGCGACCGCCGACGGCACCGCGAGCCCCGCGCCGATGCAGCGGCGGCCGGTCTCGGCGAGCAGCGCCGCGCCCGCCTCGACGACCTCGCCGAGCACCTGGGCCGGATCCGCGGAGACGGTGACCTTGCCGGGGGCGGTGGCCACGATCCGGCCGCCGAGGCCGACCAGCGCGGCCCGGAACCCGTCGGAGTGCACCTGCGCGGCCAGCGCCACGGGGCCGTTCTCGTCGATGGAGAGCCGGTGCGAGGGGCGGCCCTGGGTGCCTCCCGCGCCGCCCGGGCGGGAGTCGACGCGGATCAGGCCGAGCGCCTCGAGCTCGGCTGCGACCGCCCCGGCCGTGGCGCGGGTGACACCGAGCTCGGCGGTCAGGACGGCGCGGGTCGGGGCCCGGCCCGTGTGGACGAGCTCCAGCGCCGGGCCGAGGGCGCCGCGGCCCCGCTCCAGCTTGGTCCTCGCCGAAGACGCACTCGAAGACGCGGATTCGGCCGCCGACGCGGAAGACGCCGCGGACAGCGCGGACACCGCGGTCACATCCCCCACCCGCGGCGGGGCCCCGTTGCCGTTCATGAGAGCGATCCTCGCATGATCGGCGGTGTGCGCGGCGCCGCCGATCAGCCGGGGACCGCCCCGAGGCCGCCGACCCGCAGGGTGATGTTCAGCCGCCCGGTCAGCCCGAGCCCGGGCGGGGCGGTGCCGGGCAGGACCTTCGGCACCCCGTGATAGGCCAGCCGGGCCGGGCCGCCGAAGACGAACAGATCGCCGCTGCGCAACCGGACGTCCTGGTACGGGCGGCCGCGCGAGTCGGTGTTGCCGAAGCGGAAGACGCACGTATCGCCGAGGCTGAGGGAGACCACCGGAGCCCCCGACTTCTCCTCGGCGTCCCGGTGCATGCCCATGCGGGAGTCGCCGTCGTAGAAGTTGATCAGCGCGATGTCGTACGCGTACGGATCCGCAGTCGCCGCCCCGGTCCCGGGCGCGGCCGCGGCCGCATCGTCGTTCCCGTATGCCGCCGCCACCGCCTCCCGCCCCAGCTCCGCGAGCCAGCCGGGCATCGGCTTGACCGGGGCCCCGTCGCCGTCCACGGCGGTGCGGGCGTACCCGTACGGATACCAGTGCAGCCCGAGGCACACCTGGCGGGCGGTCATCGTCCCGCCGCCGGGTGTCCGTACGGTGCGCAGGCCGGCGGGCGGGCGCGCCCAGGCGCGGCAGGCGGCGAGCAGCTCCCGCTGGCGCCCCGGCCCGAGCCAGTCGGGCACGTGCACGGCGCCGGGGGCGATCTCGGTCCGCTCGCGCGGGAAGAGTTCCCCGTCCATGGCTCCATTCTCACCGGCATTGTCAGCGGCCGGTGCGACACTGCCCGCATGAAGATCTCGGAGTATGTGGAGACGCTTGCGCAGGAAGGCGAGTTGCTCGCCGAGACGGCCGAGCGGGCGGGTACGGAGGCCCCCGTGCCCACCTGTCCCGGGTGGCGGGTCGCCGATCTGGTGCGGCACACGGGCGCGGTGCACCGGTGGGCCGCCGGGTACGTCAGGGACGCGGTCGTGGAGCCGGGCCCGTTCCCGGACGCCCCGGAGCTGGTCGGCGCCGAGTTGCTGGCCTGGTACCGGGAGGGGCACGAGGCCCTGGTGCGGACGCTGACCGAGGCGCCGGCCGACGTGCAGTGCTGGACCTTCCTTCCGACGGCCGCGCCGTCGCCGCTGGCCTTCTGGGCGCGCCGGCAGGCGCACGAGACGGCCGTGCACCGGATGGACGCGGAGGCGGCGCTCGGCGTGGCCTACGCGCCGGTGGCACCCGAGTTCGCCGAGGACGGGGTGGACGAGCTGCTGACCGGCTTCCACGCGCGGCCGCGCAGCCGGATGCGGACGCAGGAGCCGCGGATGATGCGGATCCGCGCCGCCGACACGGGCGCGGTGTGGACCGTACACCTGTCGCCGGAGCCGCCCCGTACGGTCTCGGGCGATACGGGCGACCCGGCGGACTGCGAGGTGACCGGGACGGCGTCGTGGCTGTACGCGGCGCTGTGGAACCGGCTTCCGCTGATGGGACCGGGGGTGACCGGGGACGAGTCGCTGGCGCGGCAGTGGGCCGAGGGGGCCGGGATCGGCTGACGGAATCCGGGGGCGGGGGC